>CAVQEY010000011.1:0-95741 GCA_963711615.1 uncultured Actinomycetota bacterium
GTCGCGCCCGAAGTACCCGAGCGACATCCGCTGCTCACCACCGCCGACGAGGCCGAACACCAGCGCGTCGTCGGCGACCGTGACGTCCTCGACGTCGAGCCAGCGCCCGGAGAAGAGTCCACGCGTCGTGCGCGTGCGCGATCGGTATCCGTCGTCGTCCAGCGTGAGCACCACGGGCGGACGGAAGGCGTGCCGCGAAGCCAGGACGATGGCGAACGCGGCGACGACACCGGCGACATACCCGACGTAGCGCACCGCGGATTCGAGCGGCATGAGGACGAAGGCCAGGAAGGTCGTGACGGCAGCCACGACGAGGCAGATGCCCACCGTCGCGAGCGCGACGCCACGGTCGAGGCGATAGGTGGTGCTCACGCAGAGGGGGCGGGATTCGAACCCGCGGCTGACATTGCTGCCAGCGACCGCTTTCAAGGCGGTTCCGATCGGCCACTCCGGCACCCCTCCAGGCGCCGGTGTCACGCTCGCGCGCGGCACCGTGCCGTGTGTGATTCTCGCATCACTTGAGCGCGGCCAGGCGGGGAGGCTCGATGCGCCGCTCCGGCTCGACGACCCGCGAGGACCGTGATGAGGGGTTGCGAACGGCGATGCTTCGCGCGACGAGGCCGACGACCAGGCCGAGAATGCTCGAGTAGAGCGTGGACAAGCCGATGTACGACGGGAAGGCGCCGGGAGACACCAGGGACGTCGACAGCACCCCGGTGCCGATGACGGCGAACACGAGGATCCACCAGCCCTCGCGGTTGCGCGAGCGCATCGAGACGCCGACGATCAGCGCCGGGAACCCGATGAAGACCTCGACCGGCCGGGGCACACCCCCGAACGACTGCCGCATCAAGATCACCAGGTCGCTGATCGTGTCGGTGATCATCTGCGAGCCGTGTGTGCGCACGAAGCTGGAGTAGGCGAGCACCAGCACGAGCAGGGCCGCAATGCCGGCCAGGATGGCGAGGTTCTGCCGGCCGAGCCCGTGCAGGCCGGCGCCCAGATTCCAGACCACGGTGATCGCGAGGCCGAGCGCGACGGTGAGGACGACCAGGTTGAACCGCTGGTAGCTCACCGGGGCGTTCCAGGCAGCGACCCCCACGGTGCCACTGAGGGCGACGACGATCGCGAGCACGTACTCACGCACGGCCTGCAGGATCGTCAGGGCAGGGCGGGTGATGACCACGGCCCACACCGAGGCGAGCACGGCGGTGGCCGCCGCGGCCGCGGCCAGGAGGACGTTGGCTTCGGTCGCGACGGCGGCGATGCTCAGGATGGTTCCGAGGCTCGCCCAGATGCGCATGTGGCCGCCGACCCGGTGGGTGAGCCCGACGCTGAACACGATCAGCAGGAGGCCGGCGCCGGGTCGCTCGACGTCGTACGGGGTTTCGACCGCCACCACGGACGTGCCTGCGGCGACCGTGCCGACGATCCACGCGACGAGCACGCAGAACATCAGCAGTCGTGCGGTGCGCGGCGACTCGATTCGCGGCTCACGCGTCGGCAGGTCGTACTCGGGCGGTTTCGAGTCCGCCCGTCGCCGCCCCGCGGTCTTGGTCATGCCGGAACCAAGCTCACCATGGGGTTCGGATCCTCCGGTTGGACAACGAGGGGTTGAGATCGCGCGCCTGCGCGACGACGGCAGGATCGATGTCGGCGTGCACGACGTCGTCGCCGTCACCCGCCTCGGACACGATAGAGCCCCACCCGTCGACGACGAGGGAATGGCCGGTGTAACGCTTGCCACCCTGCGCGGCCGCCGCGACGGCGACCGTGTCCTCGATGGCACGGGCGGTGAGCAGCGTCCGCCAGTGATGCAGCTTGTGCTCACCCGCGACCCACGCGGCGGGCACGACCAACAGCTCGGCGCCGGCGTCGACGAGGGCGCGACCCATCTCGGGGAACCGCAGGTCATAACACGTCATCAGGCCGCTGGGCACCCCGGCGATGTCGACGACGACGGGCTCGATGTCTCCGGCGCTGAGGCGTTCGGACTCGCGGTAGCCGAAGGAGTCGTACAGGTGGATCTTGCGGTAGGTTGCCGCGAGAGACCCGTCCGGCGCGACGACGACGAGCGTGTTGAACGGCAGCTGGTCCGTTCGCTCGAACATCCCGGCGATGACGGTCGCATCGAGGCGCCGGGCCTGCTCGGCGAGCATGGCGACGAAGGGCCCGTCCAGCGGCTCGGCGGCCGAGGTGAGGTCGTGATCGGCGGAGCCGAAGTCATGCATCGTCCCCTCGGGCAGCACCACGAGGTCGGACGCACCGTCGAGGTCGGCGAGCCGGGCCTCGACGAGGGCTCGATTCGCCGCCGAGTCCGTGCTCGACGCCAGCTGCACGAGGGAAACACGCATAACCGCCATTGTTTCAGGTCTCGGCTGAGAGCCCGCTAAATGTGGTTTCCATGGTCGGGACGTAGCCTCGAACCCATGCGTGCTGTCATCGTCGATGAACCCGGTGGAGTGGACGCCCTGCAGGTCGTGGAGCGGCCGGACCCCGAGGCCGGACCCGGTGAGGTGCTCATCCGGGTGCGGTCGGCCGGGGTGAACCGCGCCGACCTGCTCCAGCGTCAAGGTTTCTACCAACCGCCTCCGGGCGCGACCGACGTGCTCGGGCTGGAGTGCTCGGGCGAAGTGGCGGCCGTGGGTGCCGACGTGACGACGTTCTCGGTCGGCGACCCGGTCTGCGCCCTCCTGTCCGGCGGCGGCTACGCCGAGCTGGTGGCCGTACCTGCGGGCCTGGTCGCGCCGGTGCCCGAGGGCATCGATCTCGTCGAGGCCGGCGGGATGATGGAGACCACGTGCACGGTGTGGTCGAACGTCGTGATGGTCGGTGGCCTGCAAGCCGGGCAGCGACTGCTCGTGCACGGCGGCGGCAGCGGCATCGGCACGACCGCGATCCAGATCGCCACGGCCCTCGGTGCCCGGGTCGCCACCACGGTTGGCAGCCCGGAGAAGGCCGAGTTCTGCCGTGAGCTCGGAGCCGACATCGTCGTCAACTATCGCGAGCAGGACTTCGCCGACGCGCTGCACGACGACCCCGCCGACGTCGTGCTCGACATCATCGGCGCGAAATACCTCGCCTCCAACATCGGCGTCCTCGCCCGGGGCGGGCAGCTCGTCATCATCGGGATGCAGGGCGGCACCAAGGCCGAGCTCGACATCCGCACCCTGGGACAGCGGAAGGCTTCGGTCACCGCGACGCTGCTGCGGTCGAGTCCAGTCGAGGAGAAGGCCGAGATCGTGGCGCAGACCGTCGAGCACGTGTGGCCGATGATCACGGCCGGCACGGTACGGCCGATCGTGCACGCGACCTTCCCTCTGGCCGACGTCGCTCAGGCACACCAGGTGCTCGAGGACTCCTCACACGTGGGGAAAGTCCTGCTCACCGTCGATCAGTAGTCTGGGCGCATGACTCAAGGCAACAACGAAGAGGCCGAAGCCGACGACGCCACGGCCACGGTCATCGGCCCCGACGGTCAACCGATCCAGGTGCCGGTGCCGACTGAGCGCGAGGGTTCGCTGACCGATCTCGTCGAGCAGCCCGCCAAGGTCATGCGCATCGGCGGGATGGTCCGCCAGCTGCTCGAGGAGGTGAAGGCCGCACCGCTCGACGAAGCCAGCCGGGCCCGGCTCCGCGAGATCCACGAGCAGTCGATCTCCGAGCTCGAGGACGGTCTCGCGCCGGAGCTGGTGGCCGAGCTGGAGCGGCTCAGCCTGCCCTTCGGAGACGACACACCGAGCGAGGGTGAGCTCCGGATCGCCCAGGCCCAGCTCGTCGGCTGGCTCGAAGGTCTGTTCCACGGCATCCAGGCCGCCCTCTACGCGCAGCAGGTCCAGGCACAGTCGCAGTTCCAGAACATGAGACTGGCTCTTCCGGCGTCAAACGACCGCAAGAGTGACGATTCGACTACTTCGAGCGAAAATTCGGCGTCCGGGGGCATGTACCTCTAAAGTTGGCTGCGATGTGAGCGGGAAGAGGGAGCCCATGACCATCGTGAATGACACGATCCTGCCGCCGTGCGCTGATGCGCCCGAGGCCTACCTGGACGACGCCCTGCAGGCGACCTCCGGCACGACGCTGAGCGCCGCCGAACGCGACGAGCTCAACGCCACCAGAGCTACCATCCACCGTCAGTGCGCCGGATGTCCGTTGCTCGTCGACTGCCTGTACCGCGCGGTCGTCGAGGTCGACGTCTCCGGCTACGCCGCCTGCACCACCGAGTCCGAGAGGGTGCTCATCCGTGAGCGTCTCGGCATCGAGGTCGTGCGGTCGACGCTGACCCCGTACGGTGCGCCGCGCGTCGGCGGAGGGCCGGTGAGCCACGAAGCCGTGCTCACCTCCCGTCAGACGTATCCGAAGGACACCTGCCAGCAGCTCGCTGAGCGACTCGGGTGCTCGACGTCCACCATCAAGCGCCACCTCCGCCGCGAGCGCGAGCAGCGGGCAGCCGATGCGACACTGCCCGCCGCGGCCGCCGTGGAGCACGTGCCCACGATCGAGGAGGTCCTCGACGCGTTCGACGCCTTGGAGACATCCAAGGTCGCCTGAGCATCAGAGGTAACGCGCGAGCTCGTCCGCGAGGCCGTCGTCGGCCACGGTGCCGGTGACGGCGTCGGCCGCCGCCTGAACGTGCTCCGGGGCCTGACCCATCGCCACCCCGCGGCCGGCCCACTGGAGCATCTCGACGTCGTTGAATCCGTCGCCGACCGCGAGCACGTCGGCCTGAGCGACGTCGAGCTTCGCGCACACCAACTCCAGTCCGGACGCCTTGGAGACGCCTTGCGGCGCGAGGTCGAGCCACGAGGTGAAGCCGATGTAGTAGTTGGTCTCGGTGAGGCCGAGTCCTTCGACCACCTCGGCGAACTCCTTGGCATCGTGCTCGGGCGCCCGGATGACCACACGTGTGACCGGTTCGGCGACCAGCGAGTCGACGTGCTCGACGGTGATCTGCCCGCTCACCTCTCCTTCGGGGAAGGGTTGGTTGACGCGGTAGCCGACACCGATCTCCTCGACCGCGACCAGCGCGTCGGGGATGCGCTCGAGCACCCGGCGCACCGCCTCGGACGCGTCGAACGTGACACTGTGCAGCACCTCGACCGGGTGGTACGAGATCACGATCGCGCCATTGCTCGTGACCGCGGTGCCGTCCTGGAGCCCGAGCCGGTCGACGACCTCCATCGTGCCGGGCATGGCACGGCCGGTGGCGACGACGATCGCGACACCGGCATCGGCCAGGGCGAGCACGGCATCGCGGACGGCCGGGCTGAGCGCGTTGGTCTCGTCGACCAGAGTGCCGTCGACATCGAGTGCCGCCACCTTCGGGACGAACGTCACGCGATCGGCTCCAGCACCCCGCCAAGGAGCGGGTGCAGCACGGCCGGGAGCCGGACTGAGCCGTCGGCCTGCTGACCGTTCTCGAGCAGCGCGATGATCGTGCGGGTCATGGCGCAGAGCGTGCCGTTGAGCGTGGCCACCGGCGTGGTGGATCCGTCCTGACGGGTGCGGATGTCGAGGCGGCGAGCCTGGAACTGGGTGCAGTTGGAGGCAGAGGACACCTCGCGGTAGCGCTCCTGGGAGGGGATCCAGGCCTCGCAGTCGAACTTGCGGACAGCCGAGAGCCCGAGGTCGCCGGCCGCGACGTCGATGACGCGGTACGGCAGCTCGAGTGCGTCGAGCCACGCGCGCTCCCACGCCAGGATGCGCTCGTGCTCGTCGTACGACTCCTCGGCCGTGGTGAACACGAACATCTCGACCTTGTCGAACCAGTGCACCCGGAAGATGCCGCGGGTGTCCTTGCCGTAGGAGCCGGCCTCGCGGCGATAGCAGGGGCTGAACCCCGCGTAGCGGATCGGTAGTGACTCGGCCTCGAGGATCTCGTCGGAGTGGTAGGCCGCCAGGGCGACTTCGGACGTGCCGACGAGGTAGAGGTCGTCCTTCTCGAGGTAGTAGACGTCGTCGGCCGCCTGCCCGAGGAATCCCGTGCCCTCCATGGCACTCGGCTTGACCAGGGCCGGCGGGATCATCGGCGTGAAACCCCAATCCGACGCTCTGCTCATCGCCAGCTGGGTGAGCGCCAGCTCCAGCCTGGCGCCGGCGCCGGTGAGGTAGTAGAAGCGTGCTCCGCTGACCTTGGCGCCCCGCTCGACGTCGATGGCGCCGAGGATCTGCCCGAGCTCGAGGTGGTCGCGAGGCTCGAAGCCCTCGGCGGCGAAGTCGCGGGGCGTGCCGACGACCTCGAGAACCTCGAACTCCTCCTCGCCGCCCTCGGGCGCCTCCTCCGACGCGGGATTGGGCAGGGCGCGCAACAGCTCGTCGAACGCCTGCCCGGCCTCGACCTGCGCAGCCTCGGCGGCCTTGACCTGGGCACTGAGCTCCTTGGTCTGGGCGAGCAGGGACTGCTTCTCGTCACCTTGAGCCTGGGCGATGAGCTTGCCGGCGTTCTTCTGCTCCGACCGCACCGACTCGAACGCGGCGATGGACGACCGGCGGCGCTCGTCGGCGGCGACGAGCTCGTCGACCAGCTCGGTGGGTTCGCCGCGACGCCGCTGGGCGGCACGGAGCGCGTCGGGGTCGTCGCGCAGGAGTCGTGGATCGATCACTGCTCAACCCTATCGACCGCCGGGGTGGCTGACGCGGCACGATCCCCTACGCTGGATCGACCCCGCCGCCGACCGAGTGAGTGAGTCCGTTGTCGTTCGACCTGCGCCGCGCCGAGCCCACCCGCCGGGCCCGGTACTTCTGGGCGATGGTCGTCCCGGCGGTCGTCTGGGGGGTCCTGGCGATCCTCGTCGGCACCGAGAACTCGGCCCTGCAGGATCTGGACGACCGAGTCGCGTCATGGGGCTACGACCTCGGCGCCGGGTCCGCCGCGCTCGAGTCGTTCGCCGCCTGGTTTGCGGCCGCGTCGTCGAACTGGACCGTCGGCGCGCTGCTCATCGTCGTCGCAGCCTTCGCCGGATGGCGCCGCGAGCGACGGGTCGCGGGCTGGGTCCTCATCAGCGGCGTGCTCGTGATCGTCGGCAACGCCCTGATCAAGCTGGCCTTCCGCCGGCCGCGGCCGTCGTGGGACGAACCGATCTACGAGATCGGCGGGTTCTCCTTCCCGAGCGGTCACGCCGCTGGTGCCGGCGTGCTCGCGACCGTCGGGATCCTGCTGACGATCATCCTCAGCCACCGTGGAATTCGACGTAGGCTGCTGATCGGCGCCTGGGTGCTGCTCGGCCTCATGATCGGTGCCGACCGGATCGTGCTCGGCGTGCACTACCTCTCCGACGTGGTCGCCGGCCTGTGCCTGGGTACAGCCCTCACGATCGCGGTGTGGGTGCTGCTCGTGCCCGACGCGTCACGGATCCCGCACGAGCTCGCGGTGCTCACCGGCACCGGACGCAAACGGGTCGCGGTGATCCTCAACCCCGCCAAGATCGGTGACGTCCACGAGTTCAAGGTCCGCGTGCTCGCGGTGGCCGCACGTGAAGGGTGGAAGCAGCCGCTCTGGTACGAGACGACCCTCGACGATCCCGGGCCGGGCCAGGCGCAGGCCGCCCTCGAGGAAGGCGTCGACCTGATCATCGCCGCGGGCGGCGACGGCACGGTGCGCGCCGTGTGCGAGGAGGCCGCTCGTACGGGCGTGGCCGTCGGCATCCTGCCGCACGGCACCGGCAACCTGCTGGCCCGCAACCTCGGCCTGCCCCTCAACATCCGCGATGCCCTCGACGTCGCCTTCGGCGGCCAGGACAAGGCCATCGACCTCGCCACGTTCAAGGCGAACGCGAGACTGGAGGAGGATCCGGCGGAAGGCGAACCCAGCACCGATCGCGAGTCGGATCGCACTGACACCTCTTTCCTGGTGATGGCCGGTCTCGGCATGGACGCCGAGATCATGACCGGTGTCGACGACCAGCTCAAGCAGCGGGTCGGCTGGTTCGCCTACTTCGTGTCCGGCATCAAGGCCCTGCGCTTCCCGGCGATGCGGGTCGAGATCAGCGTCGACGACAGCGAGTTCAAGAGGTTCCGGGCGCGCACCGTGGTGGTCGGCAACGTCGGCTTCCTGCAAGGCGGCATCCCGCTGCTGCCCGACGCCCAGATCGACGACGGCATGCTCGACGTCGTGGTGATCGCGCCGAAGCGGTTCATCGGCTGGCTGGCGATCATCGTCCGCGTCATCGGCCGCCAGCGCCGCACCAACAAGCGTCTCGACCGGCTGTCCGGCGAGAAGGTCGTCATCCGCGCGGAGAAGCCGATGCCCATGCAGCTCGACGGCGACCCGGTCGGTTCGGGAACAGAGATCACCATCGAGGTCCAGCACGGGGTCCTGCTCGTTCGCGTGCCCGTGCTCCCCGCGCCGGCCGAAGGCTGACGCGGGAAGCTCCCTCAGTCGCGGCGAAGTGGTGTCACCTCGAATGGCGGACGATCTACGCGGACGTGCTGGCCGACGCCGACGTGCCGACGTAGGCGTCGATCTCGGCCAGGATCGCGGTCTTGATCGGCTCGTCCGCGAACGATGCCCGGACCGCCGTGCGCGCCAGGTCGGCGACGCCGACGTCGTCGAGGCCGAGCAGGTCGCGCGCGACCTCGTACTCCTGACTCAGCGTCGTGTCGAACATCGGCGGGTCGTCGGAGTTGATGGTGACCGTGATCCCGGCCTTGACCAGCTCGGGCAGCGGGTGCTCCGCGAGCGACGGCACCGACCTGGTGCGGACGTTGGACGTCGGGCACACCTCGAGCACGACACCGCTGGCGGCGAGATACTCCATCAGCTTCTCGTCCTGTGCGGCCGCGATGCCGTGGCCGATGCGCTCGGCGCCGAGGTGGCGGAGCGAGTCCCAGATCGACTCGGGGCCGGTGGACTCACCCGCGTGCGGGACGCTGTGCAGCCCGGCGGCGAGAGCCTGCGCGAAGTGCGGGGCGAACCGTTGCCGCGGCACGCCGACTTCCGGGCCGCCGAGGCCGAAGCTCACCAGGCCGGCCGGTTGCTGCTTCAGGGCGACGTCGATCGTGGCGTCGGCTCCCACCAGCCCGAACTCACCGGGGATGTCGAAGCACCAGCGCAGGGTGAGATCGAGCTCGGCCTCGGCCGCGCGTCGAGCGTCCTCGACCGCCTCGCAGAATGCCTCGGCCGCGATGCCGGCCTTGATGGACGTGTACGGCGTCAGGGTCAGCTCGGCGTAGCGCACGTTCTGCGCGGCGAGGTCGTGGGCGACGTCGTGCGTCAGCGTCCAGATGTCCTCCGGGGTGCGGAGGAGGTCGACGACGGAGACGTAGACCTGGATGAAGTGCCCGAAGTCGGTGAAGTCGAAGTAGCGGGCAAGCCGGTCGGGATCGCTCGGGACCGAGGTGGAACCCTCGTGCCGCGCCGCCAGCTCGGCCACGGTGCGGATCGATGCGGATCCCACGTGATGGACGTGCAGCTCCGCTTTCGGAAGATCCCCGACGAAAGTCACCCAGAGAGAGTATCGGGGTCGGAGGTCGCCCGCGCTCTAGCCGCTTCGGCCTCATCCAGCGCCTGCTGGCGTTGTCGCTGCTTGACGCTGCCTCGGTCGGCGAAGTCGACCTCCACGGTGATGATGTGCTCCTCGCCGAGATGGAACTCGACCCGCCGCGCCGAGTCGGTCATGTGCCCGGCCTTGGCCTCGGACAACCACTCCGTGGACCCGTCGGAGGAGATGAGTCCGATGCGCGCGTTGTCGCCACGCTGGCCGCGGAACACCACGGGCCCCGGACCGCTGTCGCGGATGACGAGTGCGTTGCGGCTGATGCGGCTGTCGTCGGTGTGGACCGTGGGCGGCTCATCGGCTCCCGGACGCCCGAAGGACCACTTGTCGTCGCCGACGAGGACGTCCTCGCCCGACTCCCCGGAGCTCAAGTGATACCTGACGATCAGCACGTCGGTCATTCTAGGGGCGCTGGAACGGCCCCGTTCGGAGAATCGGGAAGGCGCTCAGGCGCCCGGGACGATCGCCCCGATGACGCTGCCGTCGGCGCGTCGACGGCCTGCGACAGGCTCCGGCTCGCCGTCGAGCCGAGGCCCCTGTCCCTTGAGCTGGATGGTCGCCGGGGAGCCCGCGGTGACCGTGACCGACTCGCCGCGGACGTCGAGCGTCACCTCCTCGCCCTCCTCGATGGTGAGGTCGAGCTCGTCCGAGCGCACCGTGACGCGCACCCGGCTGCCGCGCAACGTCAGGCGGAAGGTCAGCGAGGCCCAGGTGTCAGGGAGTCGCGGATCGAGGGCGAACTCGCCGCCATAGTCGCGGAACCCGCCGAAGCCGTAGACCAACGCACTCCACACGCCGCCCGTCGACGCGACGTGCACGCCGTCGGGGGTGTTGTGGTGCAGGTCGGCGAGGTCGACGAAGAGTGCGCCGAGGAAGTAGCGGAGCGCCAGCTCGTCGTAACCCACCTCGGCGGCGATGATCGCCTGCACGACGCCCGAGAGCGTCGAGTCACCCGTGGTGATGGGGTCGTAGTACTCGAAGTCGGCGCGCTTCTGCTCGGCGGTGAACAGCTCACCCTGCAGGAACAGGGCCAGAACGACGTCGGCCTGCTTGAGCACCTGGAACCGGTAGATGACCAGCGGGTGGTAGTTCAGCAGCAGGGGTCGCTGTTCGAGCGGTGTGTGGGCGAGGTCCCACACCTCACGCTCGAGGAAGTGCAAGTCCTGCGGGTGGACCCCCAGGTGCTCGTCGTAGGGAATGGACATGCCCTCGGCGGCCCGCTCCCACTCGTCGATCTCGCTGGCCTCGAGCTCGAGCCGCTCCACCAGGGCGTCGAACTCCGGCCCGTCGATCTCGCGGAGCTCGCGCACCGCCTCGGCCGCTCGGCGCAGGTTGAAGCGGGCCATGACGTTGGTGAACAGGTTGTCGTTGACGACGGTCGTGTACTCGTCGGGCCCCGTGACGCCGTGGATGTGGAAGCTGCCGCCGTCGTCGTCGAACCAGAAGCCGAGGTCGGCCCAGAGACGTGCGGTCTCGACCAGCACGTCGATGCCCTCGCGCACCAGGAAGTCCTGATCGCCACTGGCCGAGACGTACTGCGCCAGCGCGTAGGCGATGTCCGCGTTGATGTGGTACTGCGCGGTGCCGGCAGCGTAATAGGCCGAGGCCTCCTCGCCGTTGATGGTGCGCCACGGGAACAGCGCGCCCGCCTGGGCCAGCTCGTGGGCGCGACGACGCGCAGCGTCGAGCAACGTGTAGCGGAATCGCAGGGCGGCCCGGGCCGCCTGTGGCCGGGTGTAGGTGAGGAACGGGAGCACGTAGATCTCGGTGTCCCAGAAGTAGTGGCCGCCGTAACCGGACCCGGTGACGCCCTTGGCGGGGATGCCGCTGCCCTCGGCGCGGGCGTAGGCCTGCGCGGTCTGGAAGAGGTTCCAGCGCAGCGCCTGCTGGATCTTGTCCTCACCCTCCACCACGACGTCCGAGCGCTCCCAGAAGTCGTCGAGCCAGCCGCGCTGGTCGTCCCGGAGCTTCTCGATGCCCTCGGCGGCGGCCCGGTCGAGCGTGCGGCGGCAGCGGTCGAGCAGCTCGCGCGGCGGCACTCCGCGGGAGGTGTGGTACGAGACGAGCTTGGTGAGCTTGATCGTCTGGCCCGGCTCCGCGTCGATGCGGTAGACCATCTTGGCGAGGTCCTCGGAGACGTGGATGTCGGCGGTGTAGACGTTTTCGGTGCTGAACTGGTGGTCGGCCACGACGCCGAGCGTCATGCCGCTGTCCGCGCAGCGGTAGCCGAGCTCGACCCGGCCGTTCTCCTTGTCGCCGTTGTGCAGCACCGGTGTGAGCACCCGGCGGATGAGCCGCTCGGCCTTGCGGGGGTCGACGCCCTCGCCCATCGCCTTGTCGGGAACGTGGTACTCGTCCTCGCCGTCCTGTCGGTTGAGGATCTGGGAGGAGATCGCGACCGGTGCGGCGTCGTCGAGCATCGTGACCTCGAACGTCATCACCGCGAGGTGACGCTCGGTGAGCGACACCATGCGCGTGGTGCGCAGGTGCACGCGCTTGCCGGCCGGCGTCCGCCACAGCACGTCGCGGGTGTGCACGCCGGTGCGAAAGTCCAGGACCCGCTCGTACTCGAGCAGGTCGGCCACCGGCAGCAGCAGTGGCTCGTCGTCGATGTAGAGCCGGATGAGCTTGGCGTCGGGGGCGTTCACGATCGTCTGCCCCACCCGCGCGAACCCGTACGCCTCCTCGGCGTGCCTGATCGGCCACGTCTCGTGGAAGCCGTTCAGGAACGTGCCGTGCGAGTGGGACTCACGGCCCTCCTCGACGTTCGCGCGCATGCCGAGGTAGCCGTTGCCGACCGCGAAGACACTCTCGGTGGTGCCGAGGTCGTCGTCGCTGAAGCCAGACTCGACCAGCCGCCACGGATCGACCGGGAAGCGCGCGCGGTCGAGGAAGTCGGTGACCGGCGGGGCCTCGTGCGACGGGCCCTTCTCCTCCGGGTTCTCGGCCGGCTGCTCCTCCACGCCGGGCGGCTTCAGCCCGCCACCGGCGTCACTCACAGGAGCTCCTCGAGGTCGGTGACGACCTGATCGGCACCGTTCTCGGTGAGCGCCTCGGCGCCGACACCACGATCGACGCCCACGACGAGTCCGAAATGACCAGCCTTGCCCGCGGCGACGCCGCTCAGCGCGTCCTCGAGCACCACCGAGCGCGACGGCTCGACGCCGAGCTGCCCGGCGGCGTAAAGGAAGGTGTCGGGCGCGGGCTTGCCGGCGAGATGGCGTTCGGTGGCCACGCGACCGTCGACGATGGTGGGAAAGAAGTCGATCATGTCTGCGGCTCGCAACACGTCCGGCGCGTTGCGCGAGCTCGACACCACCGCCAGCGCGACCCCCCGTTCCACCAGTGCCTCGACGAGGCGCCGAGATCCCGGGTAGGCCTTCACTCCGTCGCGTCTCAGCACCTCCTCGAACACCTCGTTCTTGCGGTTGCCGAGTCCGGAGACGGTCTTCTCGGAGGGTGCGTCCGTGGGATCGCCCTCGGGCAGCTCGATGCCGCGCGACGCCAGGAACGAGCGGACCCCGTCGTATCGGGGCTTGCCGTCGACGTACTGGAAGTAGTCGTCGTCGGAGTACGGCTCGTCGATCCCCTGCTCCGCGAGAAAGGCGCTGAACATCTCCGCCCAGGCATGCATGTGCACGACGGCCGTCGGCGTGATGACGCCGTCGAGGTCGAACAGCGCCGCGTCGTAGTCGCTCCAGTCCACGACACGAGCGTATGCCCGTCCTGGGCGCCACGTGCGAAGACCCGCAGTGTCACCGAACAAGGCGATACTGAGCCACATGACCAGCACCGCTTTCTACACCGCCACCAGCCTCGACGGCTTCATCGCCGGTCCCGAGAACTCACTCGACTGGCTCTTCACCCGCAAGCAGAATCACGACGGCCCGCTGAACTACGACGCCTTCATCGCCGACATCGGAGCCGTCGCGATGGGCCGCACCACGTACGAGTGGGTCCTCAGACACGAGAACGGGAAGTGGCCGTACGCACTCCCGGCCTGGGTGTTCACGAACCATGACGTGCCCCAGGCCGACGGCGACATCCGGATCGTGAGCGGCGACGTGACCGAGCACCACGCCGCGATGGTCGACGCGGCCGACGGCAAGGGCGTCTGGGTGGTCGGCGGCGGCGACCTTGCCGCCCAGTTCGCCGACGCCGGCCTGCTGGACGAGGTCATCGTCTACATCGCCCCGGTGTTCCTCGGCGCCGGTGCACCGCTGTTCACGCGTCACCAGGAGCTCGAGCTCGTCGAGCTCGCCCAGAATGGTGAGTTTGCCTGCGCCCGGTACGACGTGTTGGGGGACGCGAGCCGGTAGTTCAGCAGACGCTGGCGATCCGCGTGCCGTTCTCGGTCGGTCGGGCACCCGGCGTCACACTGAGGACAGCGTCACCGTTGTCACCCTGTCGCGTCACCATCGTGGCCACGATCTTGGCGGACTGACCGGGCTCGAGCCGGAAGATGCCGATGTTGACCGGACGACCCTTGAACTCACGCCCGCTGAGCGGACGCGCCACGCCGTTCACCGTGAACGATGTGAACTTGCCGTCGGCCGGACCGAAGAATCGAGTGTCCAGCACCATCGTCCCACGCGTGTCATCGTTGTCGAACCCGGTGACATACCTCGGCAGCGAACCGACGTCGGTCGGAGCAGTCGACCGGAAAGTGGTCGTGAGCCGGATGGTCTGCTCGCCGTCCGAGCTGCAGCCGACCGCTCGCGCAGAGGATCGCGCATCGAGGTAGTACGACATCTTCGACTGCGTCGACTCGTTGAGATAGACGCCGACCTGCGGACGCGTCGATGCCGATCTTCGAAAAGCCCCGGCCACCCGGGTCTCGGCCAGCGAGGCCTGCTCCTGGGTGTTTGACGACCACACCAGGATGCGATGCTCCTTCGAAGCCTTGGCGAGCTGACGAAGACTGGCTCGGGCATTTCCCTTGCCGTCGAGGACGGCGTCAAAAATCCTCCGTGCGGACGTGGCGAAGAACGCGTTCTGAAGGGGCGGGCTGGGGAATCGTGAATAGACCTCGCTGAGCAGGACGTCAACGGCGTTCTTGCTCGTGAGCCTCGTGCCTCCCGCGGCCCGGATCGGCCCGGTGGCCTTCAGCATGTACTGGAGCGCGACGGGATCGACGGAGATCACGCCGTCGACATCGACGTCGAGTTCCTTCCGAACCATCTCCCGGACGATCTCGGCCGTCCGTGAGAACTCCGGCGTCAGGTTCACATCGCGGAAGTCGGTGGCCATCAGCTCGCCGTAGATGTCGAGCTCATCCTCGGTCAGGTCGACGACCGGCTGGCTGAATCGACGGATGTCTGTGCCGGAGCCCTGCTGCCCGAAGGTGATCCTGCCTCGATTGGCAACGAGGATGGCGTACGCACCTGGCAGCCCGCCGGTGGACCGGGCCTCGGCGTTGTTTTGGAACAACAGCACATACTTCCGTTCGCCATCGCCGCCCAGCATCGCCGGGGCGAGCTGCAACGCCCGCGCCGCCGACGAGGCCGCGAACTGCGCCTCCGCAGCCTTGGCTTTGAGGGTTGTGATCGGCCGGCGGACCGGTCCGATCAGGCCGTCGGTGCTGATGGCCGCGATCTCGGCCTCGTTCTCAGCGAGGACAGTACTGGCTCGCGTGACCGGCAACCTCAACTGCTGCAGAATCGCCAGGTCGAACCGACCGTTCCTGGGGCGGAACACCTCGGCGTCGAGCGACGACGAGACCTCGACGACCGGCGGCAACGCGTGCTGGGCGATGTCGTCGAGATTGCGCGACACCACGCGGGTGGCGTCGGCGCTGTCACCCACGAACGGAACGACAGTAAGCGCCGCCCACAGCGGGCCGTCGGTGTGCTTCTTGGCCTCGCCGGTGGACGCTTGCAGGCTCGTCAGCGTATTCGAAGCGGCATCGGCCTTACCCTTGCTGAGTTGGCGTTGCAAGGTGCGCGCCTGATCGGACGCGTCGACCAGCGCATCGCGGGCCAGGACGGCCTCGCGTCCCACCCAGACGACAGCGGCCAGCACCAGTACACCGAGAGCGATGAACAATGACCTGCGGTCGAACGGCAGCGACCATCGGCGGCGATCGGCTCGGCGTCCTGACACGCGGCTCCTCCTCGGTCGGGAATGACGTGACGAAGTCGTCGTTCAACCAGGGGTGTCGGGGGCGACTTCGGTCAGCTAAGGGGAGACTGCTCAGATGGTGCCACGGCGGCGAGCCGACATGAAGGTCACCGCTCCGACCGTCGCGAGTATCCCGCCGAGAGCGAGCAGCATGAAGCCGCTTCCGCCGGTGTTTGGCAGGCCACCGTCTTCGTCACCGTCACCGTCACCATCGCCGTCGCCATTGTCGTCGTCGCTGCCCTCTTCGACGACCCTGAAGGTGGCCGTGTCGAAGGTCTCGCCGGCGCCCGCCACGACCGTGCCGAGCGAACCACGGGACCCACCGGCTCCAAGCGAGGAGGTGTTGGTGTTGCACTGGGCGGTGATCGAGTATGAACCCGCATCCGGGGAGACGGTGAACGAGAACACCGATCCGCTCCCCCCTCCGCCCGGAGCCTCGCCGGTGTTGTCCGACGTCACGGTCCAGGAATCGCAGTCCAGATCCACCGCCTCGAAGACCACGTTGATGTCGTCACCCTCTTCGTACTCGGCTCCGCTAGGCGATCCGAAGACGCCGAACGGGCCGTAGTCCTGAGCGGTCGCCGGCGAGGCGACGAAAGAAAGGAGGCCCGCGAGAAGGGCCACAATGAACGAACGGAGAGCGGACATGCGAGTACTCCGGCTTAAGGGGCACGTCGGATGAGTGCCCACTGTCGAAGAAAATAGCGGAAACTGGGGAAGTCTGCACTCATTTCCCGAACTTGCTCACAGATCCGGTCGCGTGGAACCACCATCCCACTGACCAGGCACACAATGACCGTCGAGACTGCGAACCGACGAGTGGCTCAGATGAAGGGGAGTTTTGAAAACGTCGTCGGCGCCCGGGAACAGTCCATAGACTCTGCAGAACTCGTGCGGCCGAGGCTGTGGATCGGAAGAACTGGGGGCTTCCGAACACCTCTGGCGCGAATCCTTCTGGAAGGGGCGTCCATGGCGCAGCATTGGAAGCTCTCCATCTTCGCCGCCTTGGTTATCGTCGACGTGCTGCTGGTTGCGTACATGCTCCGCGAGCACCATGCGGACCCCGAGGCGCATGGATCGACGGCGACGAGCTCGAAGAGTGAGCCTGCGATCGAACCAAAAGGAGAGGTCCAGGCCGCCGCGAAGGGCGGGAACACGGTCTTCCGTTGGTGGGGTGGTAGCTGCGCGGGCGACGGCCGTCCGATGCTCGAGATCTCCGACGATGGTGGTAAGACGTTCAAGGAGCGATCCATTCCAGTCCTCGAGGAAGCCGCCGCCACCGAGCCCGGGTCACGCGGCAAAACAGTGCGCACGATCCTTGCCGTCGATTTCGAGTCGGCGGACAAGCTGGACATCGTTGCTGGCGACGAGAAGTGCAAGCCGCACCGTTACACCACCGACGACGGTGGCGACTCGTGGGACCGGCAGGAGTCGTTCAAAGGATGGTTCGTCGACTCCGGCGAAGACGCCGTCGTCACACCGAAGCGGTCCGTGGACGTCGGCTGCGAGACGATCCGATCCTTGTCACAGTTCTCCGACACCGAAGCGACCGTGATGTGTGCTGGCGGCCGAGTGCTGACCACGGTCGACGAGGGAGCTACCTGGGCAACGTCGGGCGACCTCAACAGAAGCGTCGAGGGTGCACTGTTCACCGGCTCTCGGCTTGGCTTCGCCATCGGAAAGGACGGCGAGTGCGCACGGTCCTACTCCACCGAGGATCGCGGCGAGACCTGGCAGCCCGCCGGTTGCGTGGAGGACATCGAGGTCGCAGTCCTCTCAGGGGCGCCCAGCCGGCTCGTGGCTGTCGGTCCGGAGAACGTCCGGGTCAGCACAGACGAGGGGAAGACGTGGGAGAAGCCTTGAACCCGATCAGCGCTCTCGCGAGCCGCCGCTGCCCGATCGCGAGCTCGTTCCGGTACCGTTCGATGGCGGCTCATGGTGACTGTGGTGGTCGGCCCGGAACTCGTGCGACTGCTTGGCTACCTCCCGGGCGGTCGGGACGCGGCGTCGCCCACCCTTGGGGGCCTGATCCTTGGAGCGGCCCGTATCGGGCTGGTATCCGTACCCGTACCCGTAGCCGTAGCCGTAGCCGTCACCCATGGGACCGCGCCTGGAGGTAGGCGTCATGTTCACGATCGTGCCGAGCAAGCGGGCCTCGACTGAGGCCAACCGCTTGGCACACGCTTCAATCTGGTCGCGCGTGGTGACGCCGTGATGGACGACAAGGATGGCACCGTCCGACTGGCTCGCGAGCAGCGCAGCGTCGGCGACAGGCAGCAGCGGTGGTGCGTCAATCAGCACGGTGTCGTACCGCTCGCGGAGCTTCTCGGTCAGTCGCTTCATGCCGTCTGACTGCAGCAGCTCGGCTGGGTTCGGCGGGGTGGAACCACTGGCGAGGAGGTCGCAACCGGGGCCTACGTGCTGGATGGCCTCGTCGACGGTCACGCGACCGATCAGGATGGTTGTGACACCCACGCTGTTCTCGAGCCCGAAGTACAAGGTGGCCTTGGGACGACGGAGGTCACCCTCGAGGAGGACGACCCGTTGCCCGGTCTCGGCGACCGACAGCGCCAGATTGCATGCGGTCGTCGACTTGCCTTCATAGGGTTGAGCGCTGGTGATGACGAAGACCTTGCCCCCCTGGGTGTCAGTGTTGATGAACTGCAGATTTGTGCGCAACACCCGGAAGGCCTCGACCCGAGGTGCGTGCCGGGGCAGCCCGGAGATCAATGGAGCATCGACGGCGGACTTGTCGAAGTGGATGTTGCCCACGACGGGCGTGTCGGGAAGAATCGAGCTGAGATCCTCGACCGACCTGATACGGGTGTCCAAGGTCTCGCGGAGGAGGGCCATGCCGGCACCGACCAGCAAGCCCACAACAGCCGCCAGGCCGACGTTTCGCTCTGGCTGTGGTGAGAACGGGGCGACCGGGAGGCTGGCTTTGTCGACGATGGACGCCTTGACCGGCGCCGTCGACTTGCCGTCAGGGGTTTCAAGCTCGGCGATGTAGGCGACGAACTCCTCGGCCACGGCCTGGGTGAGCTTCTGGGCCTGTTTGGGCGACGGGTCCGAGACGGCGATCGACAGCACGACGGTGTCGGGCTTGACGCGGGACTTGATCCGCCTGGCAAGCGACCGGGGGCTGTCGTCGATCTTGAGGCGCTCGACAACACGACGAGAGATTTCATCTCCGGTGAGCAGATCGGCATACGATTTCACGCGCTGCTGCGAGAACCGGCTTCCTTGGAATGCCTCGGTGCTGTCGGACTGAGGCGTGGAGATGAAAAGCCGCGCCGTGGACTGGTGCTGCGGGGTCATGCTCAAGGTGAAAAGGGCCGCAGCAGCGACCGCGACCAGCGACGCCGCGGCCAGCAACAACCACCGACGGCGCATGATGCGCAAGAAGTTCTTGAGGTCCACTGGTCCGGCCATTCGTTGTGGCGTGTGACCGTCGGCGACGGTCCTCCGAGGTCCCCGGGGTTGGGAGTTCCCCTGCGGGCGCCGCGTCAGTCTATAGGCCTCCCGCCGGTGTCGGGTCCGATATCCCGCAGTACGCCTACCCTTCGAAAATGCCGTCATGGGCCAGGCAATCGCCTGTTCATCTCCCACCTGCCGGAAGATCGCGCTAGATTGATGCGGTTCCCCATCAAGGTGGGATTGGGGCGATACATGGATGTCATGGCACAGGGCCGCGCCACCCAGGTGCTGCGCCCGCCTGCGCGACCCGCTGGCGCCTCCGGGAGGGCGCTTCGCCCCTGGGCGGCCCTACTGCTGATCACCGACAGCCTGGTCGTGTACGCCGCGGTGTCTGTCGCCTTTTTGTTCCGATTCGGGGTCGGCACTGACAAGACGACCAACGGGCCGATCTCCATCTCTTACGAGGTCCTCGGCCTGATGTTGACCCTCAGCTGGCTGGCGATCCTCGGCCTCTACCGGGCTCGGGACACCCGCATCCTTGGAGAGGGCCCGGAGGAGTATCGCCGGGTCATCCAGGCCACGCTGATCACCTTCGGCATGCTCGGCGCACTCTCGCTGGCCTTCAAAGTCGACATGTCTCGGGGTTACCTTGCGGCGGCGTTCCCGCTCGGGCTGATGGGACTCCTGGCCGGCCGCATCCTTTGGCGCCGCCGGCTCCGCACAGTGCGCTCGTCCGGCAGGCTTTCGACCAACGTGCTGCTCATCGGAGGCGTCCGCTCGGCATCGGAGATCACTCGATGGTTCGAGCTGCACCCGGGTACTGGGTTGCACGTCAGCGCGGTCTGGGTGCCGGACGGCGATGTCGGGGATTCAGAGGTCATGGCCGTCGGAAGTCGGTCAGTGCCGATGCTAGGCGATCGTGCCAAGCTGGATGGCGCCCTAGCCACCTCGGGAGCGCAGCTGGTCATCGTGGCCGACACCGAGCACCTCGGCCACCAAGGCCTCAAGCAACTCACCTGGGATCTCGAGGAGAGCCGGGTGGACCTGATGATCTCGCCGAACGTCTTCGACGTGGCAGGGTCGAGGATCGCTTTGAGCACTGTCGCGTCGCTGCCGTTCCTCAGCGTGAGCGAGCCGCAATACGCAGCGGCGCTGACGTGGCGGAAGGTGCTCTTCGATCGACTCGTCGGCGTGCTGCTCATGTTTGCGGCACTGCCGCTGCTGGCGGTGACAGCTCTCGGGGTCAAGCTGTCCGATCGGGGGCCCGTCTTCTACCGCCAACAGCGGATCGGCAAGGACGGCGACACGTTCGACATGATCAAGTTCCGATCGATGAAGACCGGCGCCGATCTCGAGCTGCGCGACCTGCTCGAGAAGGCCGGGATGGGCGACGGCCCGCTGCCGAAGGTGAAGGATGATCCTCGGGTCACCCGGATCGGCCGTTTCATCCGCCGGTACTCGATCGACGAGCTGCCGCAGCTGTTCAATGTGATTCGTGGCGAGATGAGCCTGGTCGGCCCGCGGCCCCAGCGCGACTTCGAAGTCGCCCGTTACGATCAGGTCGCTCACCGTCGCCTACGCGTCCGCCCTGGCATGACAGGTCTCTGGCAGATCTCAGGACGATCTGACCTGACGTGGGATGACGCTGTCCGCCTGGACACGTACTACGTCGAGAACTGGTCGATGATCGCGGACATCGCCATCCTCTGGCGCACCGTCCGCGCGGTCATCGGTCGCGCTGGAGCGTACTGACCCGGCCTACTGCTCCGGACCAGGTTCCCGGGTGTCCGTGCGGAACCGCGTCTCGAATGCCGTCGCGACGGTCACCGTGGACAGGATCGAACCGACGGCCAGACCCATCATCGCCGTGTACCCACCACCAAGCAGGCCGCCCACGAGGGTGCACAGTGCGGGCAGCGGAGCAATGATCGTCTGGAGGAGGGCCGAGAGTCTGGTCGCCCCGAGGCAGCGCATCCCCGTCTGTGCCGGCACCAGCACCGCATTGGAGACCGAGATCGCCACTGCCCACACCAGGATCTGCTCGGCGTACCGCCAGCTGTCGCCGGCAATCGCTCGACCGGCTGCGTCTGGCATGACCAGGAGGACGCCGCCGATCGCAAAGCAGATGGCGGCGTTGAGCCCCATCCACCCGCGGACGAGCCACAGAAGACGGGAGGGCGACCGCTCGTAGAGGCCAATCCCCTCAGCGAGGACCATGGGAGCCAATCCGACATTGAAGACGCGAGTGGGGCCGAAGAAGACCTGGGCCGCCCGAAAGCCGCCGAGAACGCGCAGGCCGGCGACCGCGCCGAGGATCCAGGCGCCGCTCTGCATCGCCACCCTTGCCGCAGTGTTCTCGAGCATCAGGTCGCCCATGGTGCCGCGATATGTCCGGATCCAGGCCGGTACTCGATCGAGCCGTGGCACGGTGGCCAGCTGCAGCAGGCTGACTGCCACGGCCGCGTATGCTGCCATCCCCCAGCAGAACAGGTACGACCATGCCTGCTGCGGAGCGAGCAAGGGTGGGAGAAGGAGCAGCAGGAGTACTTGCACCACGAACCAGACGGCGTTGTTCAGGAGGGCCTTGGTCTGCTGCTGGCGAGCGTAGAACAGGTGTATGCAGCAGGCTTGCAGCAGCAGCCCCGGGGTGATGGCTGCGAACGCCAAGGACGTGGTGGTGAGTGGGGCGCTGCCGACGGCTGCGAGTCCCAGAAAGGCCACTATCGGTACGACGGCCGACGCCGCAGCGACGCCGGTGACGTCGCCGGCGACGACTCTGGTGAAGCGTCGGTCCGACGTGCCAAGCCGGGTCAGCATCGTCAGGCTGCCGGCGCCGGTCGAGAGCCCTATGGCGACCTGGAGGATGGTGAACCCGAGTGCATAGGAGCCGAACTCGGTCGCGGTCACCTCCCTGGCCATCCACACCGCGAAGACCAGCGTGCCCAGCGAGTCTAGACTCTCGGTCACCGCTGCCCAGACGCTGCGCCTTCCCATGCCGCCGCGACGCTGTGTCCTCACGACCACCGCCAGCGCGTGAGCAGGTCTTCGTCCAGCAGCTGACCGGCGCGAGCGATGTCGTCACGCAGTCGGGACCGTACGGCCGCTATCGCGGATTCGCTCGGACCCGCTGCCGCATCACCCAGTTCCCGATAGAGCGCCCGCCGCACGGTAGGTGACCCTTTGATTCTGCCGATGATCTCGACCAACCCCGCCCTGCGAGCGACGATGGCGCCTTGCTTCACGACCTTGGCGAACCACGGAGAGCGCGCGGCCGCAGCTTCTCGTGCTGGTTTGGCCATCTCGGCGGTGAGAACGAGCCGGCTGACCCCGAGGAACCGGGTGACGCCGTCGAGAAAGCGCTGGGGGTCAGCCGTCAGGTCATCGAAATGGGCCACGAACAGCCGCTCCCGGTCGAAGCGGTCGAGGTACCGGCGGATGTGCACGCCGTAACGCCCGTGATCCACCAGCTCGGGGACGGCGTCCAGCGCCTCCTCGAACCATCCGTCGTACAGGCCGTGTCGGGTGAGGTTGAGGTATGCGGAGTAGGCGCGGTCGGCCGGGTCGCGCAGACAGATCATCAGCTTCGCGTTCGGTAGGACCTCGGCAATCCGATCGGCGGCCCTGTCGTCGAACAAGTAGTCGTGGCAGATCTCCCCGACCACCAGGTGCTCGCCAGTGGCGCCACTGAACTGACGCTCGTACCAGCGCAGGCCGCGCCTGAACTCGCGGTTGAAGAAGTAGGTGTCCTTTGCCGGTGTCAAGTGGACCTCGGGGTGGGTCGACAGCACATCCTGGAGCCACGTCGACCCACACTTGTCCGGTCCGAGAAACAAGAAGTTTGGAAGCGTCAACTTGGTTCCTCCTAGCGTCGACTGATTCCGTGATGCCAATCGGCCGTCTGGGTACAATCACCGAATGCTCTCACGGGTCGCGGCGGCCATCGTCCTTGTTCTCGGGACCGTCGTAACAGCCGCAGCGTCCGCCGTGAACGATTCGGCGACGGTGACTGTGAACGTCGAGGGTCAGGCTGGGCCAGCCGATCCCGACCTGGCCGGCGCCACGTGGAACGCGGGCGACTTGTCCCTGATCTCGCCCTTGAAGCCGGCGTTGGTGCGTACCGACGCGAAGTTGGACGAAGTCAGCCGGCAGAAGGGTGCCCTGGATCTTGAGCCGCTGTTCGAGCGGGTCGACACGATCCTCCGCGAGGGTTCCCGCCCACTCATTCTGTTGAACCGCATGCCGTCCTGGCTGGCCCGGTCAGTCCCGCCGGATTGCACACAGGACAGACGTGGCCAGACGCCCTGTCCGCCGACCGCGATGGGTCCCAAGGACATGGCCGCCTGGGAGCAGTTCATCGAGGAGGTCGTCAGAGGGTTGGCCGAGCACTATGACCGTGATTTGACCTTCGAGCTGTGGAATGAGCCGAACAACAAGAAGTCCTGGGCGGACTCCCAGAGTGTGTTCATCGACACCGTGATGGCCATGCACCGGGCGATCGCGCGAGTCGAGGATGAGACCGGCGTCGACCTGTCGGCGGGAGGGGTGGCCCTGGGCGAGGTAGGCCCCCTGCTGGCTCGCTACCGTGAAGCCGCCGTCGAGCAGGGAACACCGCCGGACTTCATCTCGTGGCATAACTACACGCGCAACCCCCTCGATTACCGTCGGGACGTTTCCGAGGTACGCGACCTGATCGCGGATGCGCGTGTGCCGCTCGCCATCACCGAATGGAACCACTACGGGCTCAAGGGCGACGAGCGCAACACAGCTGCCGGAGCGGCATTCAACCTTGCGTCACTCATCGAGATGGAACGCGCAGGGGTGGGGCAGGCGACCTTTTACCGCTCCGTCTCCTTCGGCCCAAATCCGTCTGACGCCGGGCTCGTCACCGGCGAGGGCAAGCCGCGGCCGAGCTGGTGGACGATGCAGTTGTGGCGCTCGCTCGGCGGCGATCGCCTGCTCGTGTCCGGCGATGACCCGCAGGGGGGCTTGTGGGCCCGGGCCACCCGCGCTGAGGACCAGGTCGATCTCCTGCTCTCCTCGTACGCGGACCAGCGCAGCGTTGCGCACAATGTCAGGCTGGAGCTTGCCGGCTCCTGTGACGCGTCGTCGGCAACGGTTCGGACGATCGACGGGAAGTCGCCTGATTTCCGACCTCGACGGAGGGTCGATCTCGACCCGCTGACTGTCCAGGTTGCCAGCCCCGGGACGGTGTGGGTCAGCATCGACTGCAGTGGTGGCGACACCGCGACGCAGATCGAACCGCACCCGAACGCTGCTGCGCTCGTTGACCAGCCGGACGCAGAGGAGGGCGAGAGTTCCTGGCTGGTCTGGGGTGTGCCTGCGCTTGCCGCTGCCCTCCTCTTCGTCCTCATGCTGCGCATCGGGGCTCGACGACGGGCCAGGCGCACCGGCAACCGACCTCCGGTTGGCGAGTGATCAAAGGCGAATCCACGTCGCCACGGAGGGAACGCCCGATTCGTTCAGCAGGAACAGCATGTAGTAGCCAGGTGGCGCGACCAGGCGGCTCGGCGGGCTCGTGGCCTCGACCCCGCCGGCGGTGGGCGTGAACTCGAGCTCGACGTGCCGGGCGTTCATCTCACACGTGTGAGTGATCGCATTCGGCCTCATGAGCACGACACGATCGATCATGTCGGGTGTGACGACGTCGAACTGCTGGCCGTAGCCGACCTTCTTGGGGGCCGATGTGATCGTCGGGCGTGGCCCCTTGAACAGGTACGGCGGTGAGTAAACCTCCAGGGAGGAGCCACCACCGTCATCGGCGGTGTCGCCTCCGGACATCACCCTGCCGTCCGGCAGGAGAACCCCCGTCGAGTGATACGCGCGCGGGAACGACTGCTCCGCCAGTGGACGCCAGACGTCGGTCTCCTGGTCGTACATGAGCGACGTCTTCGTGGGCCCCGCCGCGTTATCGCCGCCGATGCCCAGGAGCTGCCCGTCCGGGAGGATGACGACGTTCATGTGCTGCCGATCCTCTGGGAGCGGGTTCTTGCGGACCCACATTGGCGAGGCTGCCGCCGTGTCGAAGATCTCGACGGTCGACCCGCCATCGGTTTGCGCTGCGCCGCCAGCCATCATGACTCGGGTGCAGCCGCTCGGGGGGCCGGGCAGCAACGTGCCCGAACGAGCACGGCCCTTGACCCCCCGCACCCACAACCGGGGCAGCGCGTGAACGCTGAAGCCCTTGGAGGGCCGAATGTAGAAGCTGTCGTCCACGCCCGTGCCGGCGACGAGCAGCTTCCCGCTGGGCATGAGGAACATGTGCGGGTACGTCGCCATGGACCGCGTGCCCACCTTCGTGATCGTGCCGTCGTTCCACACCTCCATGTCGTCGTTGATCCCGCCATCCTCGAGCTTGCCGCCGATGAGCAGGATCCGGCCGTCGTGCAGCGAGGTGCCGGACGGGTACCACCGACCTCTGGCCATGTCCTGGCCCTTGGTCCAGGTTTTCGATTTCGGGTGGAAGGTGTAGGTCCACCGCGGCCCGTGCCCGAATTCGTCGAGGAGGCCGCCGGCGAACAGGACGTCTCCGTTGTCGGTCACGGCCTGCCCGGCGCAGAAGTTGTTCTCGATGAGGTCGATCTCGGTCGCGCCCGAGGTGATCGGATCCCAGATGTACGCATTCGTGTCGCGGAGTATCAGGACACCACCGGTGTGGAGCAGCACGGCGTGAACCGCGGTGATGTTGTGCGGCGTGAACGGCGCAGACCATTCGCCAACCTCGGCCGGATCGCCTGCGGCGGCTACTCGAACGGGGGCTGACCGCACCCGCTCCTCCGACATGCTCGACATGTCGTGGGACATGTCGTGGGACATGCTGTCCAATGCCTTAACGGCCTCGGCAGGTGACCTGTCGGCCGAGACCTTTTCCGACCTCACCGCAGGGGCGGCCGCCGCGATGATGGCGAGGCCCTGCAAGATCCGCCGTCGCGAGACGCCGCCATTCGAGTCGTCGTCGGTCTCTGCATCGGCTGGGGGTTGGTCTTTCCCGGTTCCCATGACTACTCCGAATCGCCCCCGGGAAATATAACGTTTCGCGCTCCCCCGTGGGCCCGAAATCCGCCAATCTGGTCTGACACACGGTCGATTCGTTCGTGACACCCGCCCGGTTCTCGACATACTCGAACTCGGCGTCTGAACGTCAGTACTCGGTCACCGATGAGGGTCGGAGGGCTTGGAGGCTTCGAGCCACGAGCACCACGAGACAAGGGCGTCGCCGTTCCGGGCGTCCTGGCTCGTCAGGTGATCCCGCACAGCGTCGGCTGCGCGTGAGGTGACAGCCGCTATCTCTGCTTGCTGTTCGGGCGAGCAGCTTGCCAGCGCTTGTTCCAGTGACGGGATGGCCTTGTCACTGGTCAGTCGTGCACGTGCACGGCGCATTCGCTCAGCACCGAGGGCGGCGCGAAGGTGGGGGTAGACCCGCGTCGTGCGAATGGCTCTGAATGCCCGCCGCACGGCCGGGCTCACGAACGCCGCCCGTTCGTTAGTGAACAGGTGAGTCTCGACAGCGGTCAGCTCTTCTGCAGCTACCGAACGTAATCCCGCGAACGACCACACCCTTTCGGCCGCGAGCTGAGGTTGGCTGACCACGTACTCGAAGGGCAGGATTAGCAGGCGGTCCTCCGAAACTGTCGCTTCTAGACTTGCGATAATGCGAGCGTAGTCGCTGGCGCCGAGCACGTCGGCGTTCGCACGGAGGGCGGAACCGAAGTCAGCGCCGTCGTGGTGGCCCATGTAAAGGACCTCGTGACAGTAGTGTGAGTACGTGCGCGGGAGAGGGTCTCGGACAACGTAGACGACCCGCAGTTCCGGGTTCAGCTCGACGGCTCGTGCTGACGCGGCGAGATGACTCGGGTAGGAGTATTGCGCGCTTGCATCAATCCAGGTGCCGTCCCGCTGGCCGAAGAGGCCCTCATACCACTCGTGGCCGCGATCCCGGCGGGTGCTGAAGAAGTTCGGTTCCTTGATCGACGGGTTCACCACATCGGGATGCCTTCCGATCGATGCGGCCAGCAGCGTTGTTGCGCTACGCGCGGCCCCGGCCAGCAACAGGTCTGGACCGCGTGGCTCGTCCGTCGTCACGGCGGATCCTCGTCACATAAGCACACAAGTGTCAGCCAGGTGAGTGCCACGAACGTGAGAGCCGGCGATACCAGCGTGTAGCCGGTCAGTGCCGTCGCGAGACCAAAGGGCACCATCTGTCGCCCGGATTCGCGTACACGCTCAGAAGGCGAGGTCCGCCTCGCGATGTGCCGGTAGGGAACGATCCAGATGCTGAGGAGCAGCACGAGGCCGAGCAGGCCGTTCTCGACAAGAACACCGAGGTACTGGCTGTGCGCTCCGATGAGATCGTCGCTGCGGTCGACTCCCGACGTGGCGACTTGGACGAATCCGTTGATTCCGGTGAAACTCATGTCGACGTCGTTGAACCGGAAGCTCCCGATGCCCACCAGCGGGCTTCGGAGCCACAGGCCCAGGGCAATCCCCCAGTAGAAGAAGCGGCCAAGGATGTTGGCGATGTAGCCCTCGTCGACGCCAGCAGTTCCTCCGGCGTAGTGCACGCTCTCCGTGCTTTCCATACCTATCGTGAACTGCTGCCAAGCTGCGATCCACAGGTCGGGTGACAAGAAGCCGGTGACCGTACCCGCAAGCTTTTCGCTGAGCACGAGTGCCACGGTGCCCAGCGCCGCCACGACAAGGGAAACCCGGACCACATCGGTCAGCCTTCTGCGTTCGAACGCCAGCCAAAAGGCTGCCGCCACCAACCCGACGATGGAGGTTCGCGATCCCGAGCCGACAGAAAGCACCAGCGCACCGATGACCACCGCGGTGGGTGGCCGAGCCACGAGGTCCGGGCTGCGTCGAGCCGCGGCCAGGATCATGACTGCCCCCGAGAAGACCAAGCCTGCCGTGTGGTGTGACGAGGTGAGGCCCGAGAACGAGTTCCGTGAAAACGCGATCTGGTCAATGACAGGGACCCCTACCAGTCCGGCAATAAACGCTGCCAGGTTCACGAGCACCACGGCTTCGATGGTGCGCACCGTGACGGTGAGATCGGGGATTCGGATCTGCGCCGTCCCGAGCAGGATCAAGGGGAGCAGGGCGACGAGAACACGGCCATCGCGACTGATCCACTGGGGCCACCTGGCGAGCGTCTCCGGGATCGAGCCGACCATGGCGCCGATGAGGAACACGAAGATGACGAATGCGGCAGCCAGCACGGCGTAGCGGTGGATATGCAGTGTGATGAACAGGTTCGCCCCTGCAACAAGTGTGAGCAGACCGATCAAGGCTAAGGACAACGCCTCAAAATGGCTGAATGCCACGGCAACGACGAAGCCAGACGCCAGCCATCCAGCGACACCGGCTCGCACCCTTGGGCGCGTCTGGGTACTCACGACCGTGCCCCGAGTGAGTCGACGATCCACGCCGCCACGGCATTCCCGAACGCCTGCTTCGAAAACCGTTCGGCGCTCCTGCCGGGGCCATCGGGGTCGACGGCCATGGCTTGCCGCACCGCCGCAGCGACGCTGTCGGGCCTGAGGTCAACGGTGAAGGCGCCTGACACGCCGTCGACCACTGTCTCGAGTGCACCGCCGGCTGCCAAGGCCGCCACGGGTGTGCCAGCGGCCTGAGCCTCGACCGGCACCATCCCGAAGTCCTCGACCGTCGGGAAGACCAGGCAGGCTGCGTTGGCGTAGAGGTCGCGCAGCTCCTCGTCGCTCGGCGACTCGATGAGCTCGACCGGGACGGACGCAGCAATGGCCGAGGCTTCGATCCGGGACCGGTCCGGTCCACGGCCGGCGATCTTGACGGGCAGCCCGAGCACATCGGCAGCCTCCACCACCACGTGGAGATTCTTGTACGGGATCCAGCGGCCCACGCCGAGGATGTAGTCGCGACGGGGTTCGTCCACACGACCCGCGGCGAAGTAGTCCACCCGGACCGGCGGGTTGATCACGGTGGATTCTCGGGCCCAGAACCCCTGGACTCGCTCGGCCACGGCCACGCTGTTCACCGCGTAAGCATCCACGCGCTGTGACGCCTTGCGATCCACGCGCTTGAGCAGCGCCCGTGCCGGGGCGAGGGCCACGCCGTTTCCACGTTCATCGATGTCGGGATTCCAGACGTACCGGGCTGGGGTGTGCACGAACGCCAAGTGCGTGCCGCCAGGCCGCTTGAGCCGGTTGGCATGAGCGAAGGCGTGATGGGAGGTGATCACGACGTCATAGTCACGCTGGCCCAGGTGCTGCCACGCCCAGGGCATGGCGGGTAGGGTGAGCCCGCGCCGGTCCCGCCATCGGTCGGTGTCGAGCACGGTCGTCGTGATGGCACGACCCCCGACGTCGAGCTCGATTCCGGGCTTGACCGAAAGCGCGAACAAGTCGGCTCCCGGCAGGAGCTGAGCCAACGCCTCGAAGACCTGCTCGGACCCGGCGTAGGCATCCACCCACTCGTGCACGACAGCCACCCGGTAGCCCGCAACGGCGTCCGCGAGCTCCGCCATGGGACTCATCGCCGCAACCGGTACGCGTAGCCGTATCGACTCAGGAGAGGCGCCGTGATGGCGGACGTCAGGTGCCGCTGACTGTCCGGCTGGCTGCGCTTCCACTCGTCGTCGACCTTGAGCTGGAGGGCCCCCCGCTCGAACCGGCTCGGATTTCCTGCTATCGCATGGTCCAGCCCGGACGCTCCGCCAGGCAGCTCACGTCCGACCGACAGGAGGATCCGGCGGACGGCTTCGTCCGGGTCGTTGATGAGATCCTCGTACCGGAGCCGCAGGTCGGGCCGCACCCGCGCGTCGATGAATGCATTGCGGACGAGCCACCTCGCCGCCACATAGACGGCCGGTCGGGTGGGTGTTGCGCGCGCCGCCACTCCCGAGGGGGGCGATTTGCTGCGACGGTGGCTCCAGACCACGGCGCGCGGGTCGCGCACCAAGTGCACGACCGAGACGGGGAGTCCGGTTTGCCGTGCCAGCAGCGCCTGCATGGGGTCCTTGGACGAGTCGACCACGATCGGTGCGCCGGACGCCTCCGCTGCCGATCGGTAGACCTCACGCAATGCCTCGACATAGCGCTTGCCGGCGACGCTCCACCGGAGCCCTCCGGGTACGGACGCGAATCTCCCTGCCGAGAACGCGGACCGGTCGAACTCTCGGGCGAGCTCCTCGGGGGAACTCCCGGTGGCCCGTGCGGTGGCTGCGACGACTCGTTTCCAGACGTCGCAAGCGTCCCACGGGCTGCCACAGCTGCAGTCCTGCCGCTCGCCGATCCCGCGGCGCCAGAGCCAGCGAGCCTCGCCCAGGCCCACAGCTCCGTGCAGGGAGAGGATCCGGTTCAGGACGGTCGATCCGGATCGCCCCCATCCGGTGACGTAGATGACCGCCGGACCGCCCACGCGGTTTCCGGTCACAGGGTTTGCCCATCGGGCAATCTCGGCCTTCCCGGTCGAGGGGATCACGAGGCCACCCTTCGGTCCGCCTGGCATCGTCTTGAACGGCATGAATCTACCAACCCGCGACGGCGCGTTTGGCCGAACCGGGTACTGCCGTCCGTCCAGTCACGTGGCACAGCACCAGCTGTCACGTTTCGACCTGCTGCGTCGTCTAGGGAGTGACGGAAGGAGACGCCTTGGACCCCGCCGACCCCACCTGGCCCCTGTTCGTGCTCGCCGCGATCCAGCTGGGCGACGCCGTTGCCAGCTACAAGCCGATGCGGTTCGCCGCCGACTGCTTCGACGACGTCAACGTCCCCCGCGAGTTCTGGTGGGTCTTCACCCCCATCAAGCTCGCCGCCGCGGCCGGTCTCATCGTCGGCGCGTGGGTGCCCGAGATCGGCCTCGCCGCCTGCCTGGGGCTGGTCCTCTACTACCTCCTCGCGATCAGACGCACACATCCGCGCCCGCGACTTCGGCCGGAACCTCTTCGTCAACGCCACGGGCATGCTTCTCCTCACGGCCGGGGCGACGTACCTGTGCTTCGTGTCGTAGCGTTCGATCCATGACCCATCCGGGCGCGAACAGCGAGGTCGGTCGGCTACGCACGGTGATGCTGCACCGGCCGGGTCCGGAGCTCGGACGCCTGACTCCGCGCAACAACGACTCGCTGCTCTTCGACGGCATCCCGTGGGTCGGCCGGGCGCAGGACGAGCACGACGCCTTCGCCCAGGCCCTGCGCGACCACGACGTCGAGGTGCTTTATCTCGTCGAGCTGCTCACCGAGACGCTCGAGAACCCCACCGCGCGCGAGCAGATCATCGAGAGCACCACGGCGACGCTGCACCTGGGCGACGCGCTCCGCGACTACCTGACGGCCGCCATGGTCGACCTCGCGCCGTCCGACCTCGCCACCGTCGTCACGGCTGGGCTTCGCAACGACGAGATCGAGCACCGCAGCATCGTCACGAGCCTGCTGCGCGCCGACGACTTCCTGGTCGACCCTCTGCCCAACCTGCTGTTCACCCGCGACTCCTCGGTCTGGCTCCCGGGCCGGGTCGCCGTCACCAGCCTGGCGATGCCGGCACGCATGCGTGAGACCCAGCTGACCAACCTGGTCTACGAGCACCACCCGCGGTTCGCCGGGGTCGAACGCCTCCACGGCCCACACCTCGAGCACCTCGAGGGCGGCGACGTGCTGCTGCTCGCTCCCGGTGTCATGGCCGTCGGAGTCGGCGAGCGCACCACACCCGCCGGGTTCGAGACGTTCGCGCGGCAGGTGCTCGGTGCCGAGCTCGCTCACACCCTGCTGGCCGTGCCCATCGCCCAGGAGCGAGCCACGATGCACCTCGACACGATCGTCACGATGGTCGACGTCGACACGGTGGTCATCTACCCCAACGTCGCCGACCATCTCCGCGCGTATGCGGTCACCTGGGCGGGTGACGACCTGAAGACGTCACCGGAGCAGCCGTTCTTCGCCGCCGCTGCCGAAGCCATGGGCATCGACACCCTGCACCAGATCGACACCGGCCTCGACCCCGTCACTGCCGAGCGCGAGCAGTGGGACGACGGCAACAACACCTTGGCCATCGCCCCACGGCTGGCGGTGGCCTACGAACGGAACGAGCAGACGAACGCCCGCCTCGAGCAGCACGGCATCGAGGTCGTGGCCATCAGCGGCTCCGAGCTGGGCTCGGGTCGCGGCGGCCCGCGATGCATGTCCTGCCCGATCGAACGGGACGCCCCATGAAGGCAGCACCGTGACACTGGTCGACGACTTCGAGGCGGAGCGTCCGCGCTTGCTTCGGGTCGCCTACCGGCTCACCGGCAGCGTCGTCGACGCCGAGGACGCGGTGCAAGAGGCGTGGCTGCGTCTTGACGGAGCCAAGGACGGGGACGAGCCGTCCAACCTGCAGGCCTGGCTGACCCGAGTCGTCAGCCGGCTGTGCCTCGACCGGCTCGGCTCGGCGGCCAAGCGCCGTGAGACCTATGTCGGCCAGTGGCTGCCCGAGCCGGTCGTCCGGCCGATCGGGCCCGCCCCCGAGCCCGACCCCCTCGACGTCGTCGTGCAGGGCGAGGACGCCCGCATCGGGGCGATGGTCGTGCTCGACACACTCACGCCGCCGCAACGCGTCGCGTTCGTGCTGCACGACGTGTTCTCCGTGCCGTTCGACGAGGTGAGCGAGGTGCTCGGCATCGGCACCGACGCTGCCCGCCAGCACGCCTCCCGGGCTCGCCGCGCGATGGCCGACGCACCGGAACCCACGCCCGATCCCGAGCACGAGGAGGCCGTCCAGCGGTTCCTCACCGCGATGGCCACCGGCGACCTCGACGCAATCGTGGCGACGCTGCACCCGGACGTCATCGTCGTCGGCGATTCCAACGGCACCACCGGAACGGCCATCAACGTCATCCACGGGCCCGACAAGTTCGCGCGGTTCTACCTCGGACTGTTCGAGCGCTACGGCGACAAGGCCATGCAGACGTTGCAGCCGGTCCTCGTCAACGGCCAGCTCGGTGTCTGGACCTCCGGCTGGGACGGTGGCGATCCTCGAACCAGCTCACCCGAGCGGGTCGGCGGCTTCACGGTGCGCGACGGGCTGGTGGCGGCCTCCTACGACTTCGCGAACCCGGAGAAGCTGGGTGGCGTCAGGCTCGAGCCGTCGCAGTCTCGCTGACGTCCCAAGGAACCCTGCAGGCATCGCCCGACGAGAACCCCTGGTCGGTGATGCCGAGAGCGTGGTTGAAACGGGCGCGATGGTTCTCGAGGGCGATGTGATAGCTCAGCTCGACCACGCCGTCGTGACCGTAGCGCTCGACGAGAGCGGCGACCTGGTCGTCCGTGACGGTCATCGGCGTCGCGGTCGTGGCATCGGCGTACCGGATCACGTCGCGCTCCTCCTCAGTGAAGGCGTCGGACGTTTCGAAGTCGGCGATGTGCTTCAGCTGGTCGACGTCCAGCCCGTCCATCCGCATCAGCATCGTGCCGAAGTCGACGCACCAGGAGCAGCCGACCGTCCACGCCGTGCGATACACGGCGAGCTGGCGCAGCGCCTTGGGCACGACGGGCGCGGCCCGCTCGACAGCGAGCTCGTGCTTGGCATAGGCCATCAGGATCTTGCGGTGGTGGGCTGTCACGGCCAGGGGCTCGGGCACCTCGCCCAGCCGGCGACGGGCGAAGCTGTAGAGGATGCGGACGAGCGGACTGGCGTCCTCGGGCGCGATGGCGGGAATGCGCGACATGGTTCTCGACTCCTGGCTGTGCTTCGAGCGGGACGGCCGGTCGGCCGCCTCACCACTCAGACGACGTGGCGTCGGGAAACGTGACAGTGCCCCTCGGGCCGCCCGTGGCCCGCCACCCCCGCCCGGTCAGGCGTCGCTGGACAGGGCGAGCTCGGCGTTGACCCGGGTGCCCTTGCTCATGTCGACCCACCAGCGGTCGGCGACACGGTTGATGATCGAGAGGCCGCGTCCGCTCAGGGAGTCCTCGTCGAAGTCGATCGGCTCCAGCGAGCCGCCCTCGCCGGCGTCGTGGACGCTGAGCTCGAGAAGGTCGCCGTTGATGGACCAGGAGATCTCGACCGTGCCCTCCGACGTGGGCACGCCATGACTGACGGCGTTGGCGATCATCTCGCTGATGACGATGAGGGCGTCGTCGATGACGGCAGCGGGCGCACGGTTGATGGTGAGGAAGCCCGCCAGCTTCGTGCGGGCGATGCTCGGCGTCGACGTGGCGAACGGCAGGCTGATGGAGTCCCGAGCGCGCACGGCGTTCACCCTTGCCCACCCACGTGAGCAGGAGTGACCTCGACATGGTCCGCGACGGCCTGCATATAGTCCAAAGTAACCATGTGATGTGGTCTTGACTACTCATTTGGACGGAAGTCACACCACTTCTCTCCGCCGAAGGAGGCTCCTGACCGATGAATGTCCCCACCGTGAGCGTCGACGACGTGAGCGATCCCACGTCGGGCGACTGGGTCGTCCTGGACGTGCGCGAGCCGCACGAATGGGCCGCCGGGCACATCGAAGGGGCCCTCCACATCCCGCTCGCCGACCTACCTGCGCGCGTCGACGAGCTCGACCCGCACGACCGGACGCTCGTGGTGTGCCACGTCGGCGCCCGGTCGGCCCGCGCCACGGCCTGGCTGCACCAGCAGGGTCACGACGTCGCGAACCTGGCCGGTGGCATGGATGCCTGGGAGGGTGCGCAGCGTCCCGTCGTCGTTCCCTGACGCGACGATGCCCCGGACGGACCCGGGGCATCGACAGTTGTGTTGGTGCTACTTGGCTGCGGACTTGAGACGCGAACCTGCGCTGACCTTCACACCGAACCCGGCCGGGATCTGGATCGTCTCGCCGGTGGACGGGTTGCGGCCCGTGCGGGCGGCCCGCTTGACGCGCTCGACGGACACGATGCCCGGGATCGAGATCTTCTCGCCCTTGCCCACGGCATCGATGAGGATGTCGCTGAAGGCCGAGAGCACAGCGTCGGCGTTGGTCTTGCTGGTGTCGGCCTTCTCGGCGAGTGCTGCCACGAGGTCGCTGCGGGAGAGTGCCACTGATGCTCCTAAAAATGACGGATTGGTGTTCCTCCCAGCCAGTCTAAGGATTGACATCCCACGCGCCGCGCCCGCCCCTTTCGATGCGTTCTGCAACGGCGGTCACTCGGCGTCCACGCTCACCACGGCGACGGGGCGTCGACGAGCTCGGGCAACGCGTCGAGGTAGACCGAGCGTGGCCACTCCACGACTCCGAGTGAGGCCAGATGAGGGGTCTGCCACTGCACGTCCACCAGCGCGGCCTCGCCCATGACGTCAACCAGGCCCATCAAGGCGACCTTCGAGGCGTCCCGCTCGCGGTGGAACATCGACTCCCCCGCGAACAATCGGCCGATGCCGAGGCCGTACAAGCCGCCGACGAGACGCCCCTCGTCGTCGCGGGTCTCGACCGAGTGCGCCCATCCGAGGCGGTGCAGCTCGACGTAGGCCGCGCGGATGTCCGCGTCGATCCAGCCACCCGGCCTGGACGGGTCGGCACAGGCCTCGATGACCTGCTCGAACGCCGTGTCGACGGTGACGTGCAGGCGGCGGGCTGATCGGCGCATCGACCGCGAGACCTGCATGGACGCGGGTTCGAGCACGCCGCGCCGCACCGGAGACCACCACAGCAACCGTCCCGCCTGCGGCATCGGGAAGGCGCCGTGCCGGTAGGCATCGATGATCGTGGCCGGCTGCAGGTCGGCACCGGCGACCACGCAGTCGTCGTCGGGCCAGTCCGACGGGTCGAAGTCGTACCGCGACGGAGGCAGCGGCGTCGGCCCGGTGATCGGCACAGCCATGCGCCCAGCGTAGGCATGTGAACGTCCCTTCTATGCTGGCGCCATGGGAGTGCGGTCGAACGTCGCGAAGAAGGCCGGGATGAGCGTCGCACCTTCGATCGCCTCCGGGTACGTCCGCACGATGCTCGACAAGGCCATCGACGGGGTCGGTCCGCTCCGCTCGGCCGCCGCATCCGCCGACTCCCGCCTGGTCGACGCCAACGGTGACGTCGAGGACGCGGTGAAGGCGCTGACGCGTCTGCACGTCGGGCTCGCCGGGGTCCAGGGTTTCGTCACCAACCTCGGCGGCGTCGCCTCCCTCGCGGTCGCCATGCCGGCCAACGTCGTCGGCGTCACTCTCGTGCAGTGCCACCTGGTGGCCGGTATCGCGCACCTGCGCGGCTACGACCTCGAGGACGCCCGCGTCCGCAACGCGATCCTCGCCTGCATGCTCGGCGAGGACGAGGTGCGCGACCTGGTGCGCACCTCGAGCTTCCCGTCCTCCCCGATGGGGATCGCCACCTCGCCTGTGCACGACCCCGTGCTCGACGAGCTGGTCTCCCGGGAGGTCACCACCGACCTGCTGGCCCGGACGGCCGGCCGTCGCGCGGTGACGATGGTCGGCCGTCGGGTGCCGCTGCTTGGTGGCGTCGTGGGCGGCGGCAGCGACGCGCTCATGACCTGGCAGATCGGCCAGTACGCGGCCCGCGAGCTCCGCGACCGCAACCTGCGCTGATCGCCGTCAGGTGCGGACCTTGGGGGTGGCCGCCAGCCCCAGCGGGCGCTCCGCGAACGCCGGCTCTTCGGCCACCGGGTAGCAGAGGTTGTCGCTGGAGTCGCCGAGGACCCCGTCGACCCAGCCCTGGACGGACTCGACGGAGTCGGCCTCGAACAGGCAGGTGACGATGGTGGAGTCCTGGCTCGGGTAGAACTGGAGCACGTGGACCTGATCGGGAGCTCCGTCCCCGTACATGAGTCGCTCGCCCCGCTGGAACGAGGTCTCGGCGTTCTTGATGTGGTGGTGGACGACGACGTACATGGCGCTACCTCTTTCGTTGAGTCGTGGATGAGCATGACGCTAGGCCGGGCGACTCAGCGCCGGCATCGCCCGGATGCACCAACCGTGATCGAGCCCGATGGTGAGAATTGACCATTGGTCGGCGTTAGACCAGGTGATGCTCGTGGGCGAACGCGCCCGCCGCCGTTCGGGTCGAGACGCCAAGCTTGACGTAGATGTTCTGCAGGTGACGTGCGACGGTGTGCTGGCTGAGGACGAGCGCCGCCGCGATCTCGCGGTTGCTCTTTCCGGTCGCCACGAGTCGGAGGACCTCTCGCTCACGGTGGCTCAGGCCGTGCGCGTCCGCATCATCTGGATGCATGAGGGCGTCGAGCGCAGCCAGATCGGGCCGGGCGCCGAGCTCGCCGAAGATGTCACGAACACCACGGAGCTCCAGCGCAGCGGTGTCGTCGTCGCCCATGTCCTGGCAGGCCCGGGCCACGAGTACTCGCACTCGCGCCGAAGCGTGCACCGCCCCGAGCTCCTGCCACGCGAGAGCAGCTCGCCTCAGGTCCACCAGGGCGTTCTGCACGTCACCCCTGGCCAGAGCCACCGCCCCGGTGGCCTGCCACGCCATCGGGGCGATGGCGTCACTGCCTTGCCGGTCCGCGGTTTCTGCCAGCTCGCGAGCCGCGCCGGCGGCCGCGTCGAGATCGTCCGTGGCCAGCATGATCTCGACGTACGCAGGCAGGAGCGCCACCCGTGGCAGGCCACGGTCGGTCTCCGCGACCGCCCGCCGAATCGAGGCCGCCGCCGCGTCCGGCTTCCCTTGGGCCAGGCGCATCAGTGCCAGGCCGGGTTGGGGATCTCTTCCGAGCCGGCTGGATCGACCGAAGGCTTCCTCCGCGAGCTCGTGCTCGCCTCGGAGCCGGTACACCTCGCCCTCGTGGTACGCAGCATCCCCGATCACCCTCTGGTTCAGCGCTCCGGCCGTGAACTGCTCGCCGCATCGACGTAGCTCCTCGAGCGCTTCTTCCCAGGCGCCGCTCATCGTCATGATCTCGGCGCGATGTACGAGGCAGACGCCCTGGTGGGCGATCATGTCGGGTTGCCGGGCGCACCATCGGGTCAAGGCGTCGGTCCACTCCCGCAGACGGCGTAGCTCGTAGACGCCGCGGCAGAACGCGATGGTGTTGCAGTAGACGATCCCGGCCACGATCGGCGACAGCTCCCCCGATGTGACCGCGACCATCGACTCATCGATCAGGCGCGCACCGTCCTCCGCCCGGCCCGACCTGATCAGGGCGTGGCCGTGTTCCATCAGCCCGAGCGAGACCAGGTCCGCGTCGTCGAACCGCTGGCCGATCTCGACGATCTCGGGCGCGCTCTGGAGGACACCGGCCGTGTTCCCGCTCATCAGGTGCTCCACCAACCGGCCGAGCGCGGCATATCCACGGGCGCCCGACTCGATCTGCGCCTGCTCGACCAACCGACCGGCGCGGGCGAACCAGCCGACCGCCGTAGCCGGCTGTCCCCGGAACAGCAGGTTGTGTCCGAGCCAGAACGCGCACGGCACCGCCCGCTCCGGGGAGCCCCCTTCGAGGTGGGCATGGAAGGCGCGCTCCAACGCGTCTGCGTAGAGGCCGTCCTGGCCGAGCATGTACGCCGCTCGGCCCATGAGCTCGAGATCGTCGGGGCCGAGCGGCGATGCCGTGTCCGCCGCTGTCAGGGCGTCGTGAGCCTCACGCCAGCTCGCCTCCGCGTACAACCGGCGTCCGACCTCGAGCTTGGAGTCTTGACCCACTGCCACTCCGTTCGACCGCGACCATCATCGCACCGCCGGGACGTGGTCAGCCCAAGGCTCGAACAACGGCAGACGGGCTCGGGCGGCCGAGGTGGCCGGCCATCCAGGTGCTCGTGGCGACCAAGGCGTCGAGGTCGACGCCGTGCTCGATGCCGAGTCCGGTGAGCATCCAGACGAGGTCCTCGGTGGCGAGGTTGCCGGTGGCGCTCTCGGCGTAGGGGCAGCCGCCCAGCCCGCCGGCGGACGCATCGAACGTCGTGACGCCGTGCCGCAGCGAGGCGAGCGCGTTGGCGAGCGCCTGTCCGTACGTGTCGTGGAAGTGCATGGCCAGACGATCTACGCCGACGCCGGCCGCATCGAACGCGTCCAGCAGGGTTCCGACGTGTCCGGCCGTCCCGACGCCGATGGTGTCGCCGAGTGAGAGCTGAGCGGCGCCGAGGTCGAGCAGTCGGCGTCCGGCGTCGACGACCTGGCCGATCGGCACCTGTCCCTCCCACGGGTCGCCGAAGCACATCGAGACGTAGGCGCGAACGTTCAGCCCGGCGTCCAGCGCCCGCGCGACGACCGGCTCGAACATCGCGTACTGGCCGTCGAGGGAGCTGTTGAGGTTCTTCTTCGCAAACGTCTCGGTGGCGCTGCCGAAGATGGCGACGTGCGTGCATCCGGCGGCGAGCGCGCGGTCGAGCCCCCGCTCGTTGGGCACCAAGACCGGCAAAGGCACCGGGCCATCGAGAGGCAGCCGGGCCACGAGCTCCTCGGCGTCGGCGAGCTGCGGCACCCACTTCGGGTGCACGAAGCTGGTGGCCTCGACGATCGGCAGTCCGGCTGCGACGAGGCGGTGCACGAACTCGGCCTTGACGTCGAGCGGAACGATGGCGCTCTCGTTCTGCAGCCCGTCGCGGGGGCCGACTTCGTAGATCGTCACCCTCGACGGAAGCGACGGGTCCGGCACGACGGCAGGCAGGTCAGGCATCGGCGTCCTCGGTCGGGGCCTCGACAGTGAGCAGCAGGTGGCCCTGCTTGACCTGCTCGCCGGCTGTCGCGCCGACATGCGTGACGACACCGTCGTGCGGGGCAGTGAGCGCGAGCTCCATCTTCATCGCCTCGAGCGCACCCAGGTGTTGCCCGGCGGTGACCGCGTCGCCCTCGGCGACGTCGATCGACAGGACGGTGGCGGGCATGGGGGCAGTGACGTCGGCCTCGCCCGCGGTGGCAAGGTGGCCACCGCGCATGGGGTCGGGCGCCATGAGCAACCACGGCTGACCCTGCCAGGCCACGGACACGCCGCCCGAGGCATTGCGGTGCCACAGGGCCGAGGGAAGACTGCCCGTCGCCTCGACCCAGTGGGTGACGCCGTCGGCGTCCATCACAGGCACCTTGCGCGGTGCCGGGGTGCCCGAGAGCCGCCAGCCGTCGCCGATGGCGAACGGTGACCCGGCCGGGTCGACGCGGGCGCTGGCGAGGACGTCGGCACCGACGAGGAGGGCTTCGCTCGGCAGCTCGGGCGCGGTGAGCAGGCCTTCGGCCGCGTCACTGTCGAGCCACCCCGTGTCGACGGCGCCTTCGGCGAACTGCGTCGAGCTCACCAGGCGGCGCACGAATCCCAGGTTCGTCTTGACGCCGAAGATGGCCGAGTCGTCGAGGGCGTCGAGCATCAGCAACCGAGCGGCCTCGCGGTCGGCGCCGTGCACGATGACCTTCGCGATCATCGGGTCGTACGCCGTGGTGACCTCGCCCCGTCCGTCGAATGCTGCATCCACGCGCGCGTCGGGCGACCACACGAGCTCCTCGACGGTTCCCGACTGCGGGAGGAAGTCGGTGTACGGGTCCTCGGCGTAGGCCCGCACCTCGATCGCGTGCCCACGCACCGTGATCTCGTCCTGCGTCCGCGGCAGAGGGAGCCCGGCGGCGACGTCGAGCTGCCACTGCACGAGGTCGAGGCCAGTGACCTCCTCGGTGACGGGATGCTCGACCTGCAGCCGGGTGTTCATCTCCAGGAAGAACGCCTCATCACCCCTGACCAGGAACTCGACCGTGCCGGCGTTGGTGTAGCCGACCTCGCGGCAGAGCGCGACGGACGCCTCGTGGATGCGGGTCCGGACGGCGTCGGAGACGAACGGCGCCGGTGCCTCCTCGACGACCTTCTGGTGACGCCGCTGCGCCGAGCAGTCGCGGTCGAAGAGGTGGACGACGTTGCCGTGCTCGTCGCCGAAGACCTGCACCTCGACATGGCGTCCACCCTCGATGTACGGCTCGACGATGAGGGTGTCGTCGTCGAACGCCGAGGCCGCCTCCCGGCGAGCGGTGGCCACGGCCTGGTCGAGGTCCGCCGGACGAGCCACGATGTGCATGCCCTTGCCCCCGCCGCCCGCCGCGGCCTTGACCAGCACGGGGTAGGCGTCGTCGGGAACGGCATCCGGTGCGAACTGCGGAGTGATGGGCACCCCGGCCCGCTCGGCCACCTCGCGAGCGCGGTCCTTGCGGCCCATCAGCTCCATGACCTCGGCCGACGGCCCGATGAACACCAGGCCGGCCTCAGTGACGGCGCGGGCGAACTCGGCCCGCTCGGACAGGAAGCCGTACCCGGGGTGCACGGCGTCCGCGCCGGACTCCTTGGCCGCGGCGAGCACCCGGGAGATGTCGAGGTAGGACTCCCGCGGCGGGGTCGGCCCGAGCAGCACCGCCGTGTCGGCCTCGCGGACGAAGGTGGCGTCGGCGTCGGCCTCGGAGAAGACCGCGACGCTCCGCAGCCCCCGCTCGCGGCACGCCCGGACGACCCGGCGAGCGATCTCGCCGCGGTTGGCCACCAGCACGGTTGAGAAGGCCATCGTCACATCCGGAAGACGCCGAACTGCGGCATCGGGATCGGGGCGTGCGACGCGGCGGCGAGGCCGAGCCCGAGCACACGCCGGGTGTCGATCGGGTCGATCAGGCCGTCATCCCACAGCCGGGCGGTGGAGTAGTAGGCCGATCCCTGCTCTTCGTACTGGGCCAGGATCGGGTCGCGGAACGCCTGCTCGTCCTCCTCGGACCAGCTCTCGCCGCGGGCCTCCATCGCGTCACGGCGCACGGTGGCGAGCACCGAAGCCGCCTGCTCGCCGCCCATCACCGAGATGCGCGCGTTGGGCCAGGCCCACAGGAAGCGCGGGTCGTAGGCGCGACCGCACATGCCGTAGTTGCCGGCCCCGTACGACCCGCCGATGATCACGGTGAACTTGGGCACGACGGACGACGTGACGGCCGTGACGAGCTTGGCGCCGTCCTTGGCGATGCCGCGGTTCTCGTACTCACGGCCCACCATGAATCCGGAGATGTTCTGCAGGAACACCAGCGGGATGCCGCGCTGGTTGGCGAGCTCGATGAAGTGCGCGCCCTTCAGGGCCGACTCGCTGAAGAGGATGCCGTTGTTGGCGATGATCGCGACCGGATGGCCCCAGATGCGCGCGAACCCGCACACGAGCGTCTCGCCGTAGAGCGGCTTGAACTCGTGCAGTCGCGACGCGTCGACCACGCGACGAATGACGTCGCGGACGTCGTACTGCGTGCGCGGGTCGGTGGGGATGTCGTACAGCCCCGCGGGGTCTTCAGCCGGCTCCTCCACCGGGTACGTCGTGATGCTCGGGGGGCGAGGGCGCTCGAACGTGTCGACGATCGAGCGCACGATCTGCAGGGCATGGTCGTCGTCGTCGGCAAGGTGGTCGACGACGCCGGACGTGCGGGCGTGGACGTCTCCACCACCGAGGTCCTCGGCGCTGACCTCCTCGCCTGTGGCCGCCTTCACCAGCGGCGGACCGCCGAGGAAGATCGTGCCCTGGTTCTTGACGATCACCGTCTCGTCGCTCATCGCCGGCACGTAGGCGCCACCGGCGGTGCACGAGCCCATCACCGCGGCGACCTGACCGATGCCGGCGGCCGACATCTGCGCCTGGTTGAAGAAGATGCGGCCGAAGTGGTGGCGGTCGGGGAAAACCTCGTCCTGCATCGGCAGGAATGCGCCGCCGGAGTCGACGAGGTAGATGCAGTGCAGGTTGTTCTGCTTGGCGATCGTCTGGGCGCGCAGGTGCTTCTTGACCGTGAGCGGGTAGTAGGTGCCGCCCTTCACGGTCGCGTCGTTGGCGACGACCATGCACTCCCGGCCGGACACCTGCCCGATCCCGGTGATGATGCCGGCGCTCGGCACCTCTCCCCCGTACATGCCGTAGGCGGCCAGCGGTGCGATCTCGAGGAACGGCGAGCCCGGGTCGAGCACGTGGTCGACCCGGTCGCGGGGCAGCAGCTTGCCCCTCGAGACATGCCGTTCGCGGGACTTCTCGGTGCCGCCCTGCCGGACTTCTGCGAGCCGCGTACGCAGCTCGGCGACGAGCTCCTCCATGGCGTCAGGCTAGCACCATTGGTTAACGTTCGTTAACTTTGTGGCTAGACTGGGCCCGTGACCGATCGGCGGCAGCAGATCCTCGACACCGCGGCGGAGCTGTTCGCCGAGCGAGGCTTCCACGGTGTGTCGGTCCACGACATCGGTGCAGCCTGCGGCATATCCGGCCCGGCGCTCTACAAGCACTTCAACGGCAAGGGCGAGCTGCTGGCCGCGTCGCTCACCGACATCAGCGAGACCTTGCTCAAGGAGGGCACGGCCCGAGCAGCGGCAGAAGAGTCGCCGAGCGAGGCGCTCGACGCCCTCATCGACTGGCACGTCGAGTTCGCGCTGCGTCATCCCGACCTCATCGTCGTGCAGGACCGGGAGTGGACGAATCTCGCCCCCGCGGCCCGTCGCGACGTCCGGGCGCTCCAGCTGAGCTACATCGACATCTGGGTCGACACCGTGCTGGCCCTGCGTCCCGACCTCGGCAGTACCAACGATCGGGCCACGGCGCGAGCCGCCGTTCAGGCGACCTTCGGCCTGCTCAACTCCACCCCGCACAGTGCCCGCATCAAGCCGACGGAGATGCGCGGGCTCCTCAACGAGATGGCTCACCGCTCACTGATCGGCCTGGGATCGACCCGACGCGCCCTAGACTGACCGTCGTCCCACCACGGCTCTCATCAGGCGGTTCTCATGGTCGATCTCGGAAAGATCCTCGGTGCCGGCGCCGACATCGGCGGGTTGCAGGACGTCATCGACTTCATCGCCGATCATCGGGACGACCTCGAGGCCAGCGCGAAGATCGCCCGCGACCTGCCGGCGCTGCTGCGCCTGCTCTCGTCCGGACTTGCTGACGCCGGCGCGCATGCCTCCAAGGCCGGCGGGGCGCTCGCGGGTGCGTCAGGTGCCACCGGTCGGGTCGGCGACAGTGCGGAGGCACTCGCCGACATCGCGGCGAGCCTGAGCGCGGTCGGGAGGCTGGTCGGCGACGCGGCGATCGACATCTCGAAGGTGCCGTTGATGGGTGGCCCGTCCCGGCAGCTCGCCTCCGCGGCCCATGCGGTCGCCGACACGAAGACGAATCTCGACGGGCTCGCCAGCGACCTCAAGGACATCTCCGGGCTGCTCGACACGGTCGGCCAGGCTCTGGAGCGCCTCGGTACGACCCTCGGTGCCACCGGCCGCGAGGCCAACAAGTTCGTCGGGGGCTGAGCTACTCGACGGTCGAGGTGAACTCGACCGGCGCGAAGGTGTGTGATGCGGCCGCACCCCAGTCTCGTCGCCAGCCGTCGGGCGGTGTGTCCAGGAGCTCGCCAGGCGACAGCCAGCGGAACAGGTCGTGGTACGTCTTCGTGACCTGCGGGTCGACGCGGCGAAACAGCTTGCGCGGCGTGAGGTCGTCGAAGGAGTCCAGGCCCATCGAGGCCACGATCTGCATCGCGCTGTTGATGGTCTTGTTCTGGAACTGGTAGACGCGCTCGCTCTTGTCAGGGACGTTGAGCGCACGAGTGCGCCACGGGTCCTGAGTGGTGACGCCGACGGGGCAGTGGTTCGTGTGGCACTTCTGGGCCTGGATGCAGCCGACGGCGAACATCATCGCCCGCGCCGCCAGCGTGAAGTCCGCGCCCTGGCAGATGCGCTTCACGATGTCGATACCGCTGGCGACCTTGCCGCTCGCCCCGATCTTGACCTGGTCGCGCAGCCCCGACCCGACGAGCGCGTTGTGCACGAACATCAGGCCCTCGGTGAGCGGCATGCCCACGTTGTCCTCGAACTCGACCGGCCCGGCACCGGTGCCGCCCTCGGACCCGTCGACGATGATGAAGTCCGGGCAGGAGTTGCGCTCGATCATCGCCTTGCAGATGGCGAGGAACTCCCGGCGCGAGCCGATGCACAGCTTGAAGCCCACGGGTTTCCCACCACTGAGGTCGCGCAGCTGGTCGATGAAGTCGATCAGGCCGAGCGGTGAGTCGAAGGCGTTGTGCGACGGCGGCGAGACGATCGTCTGCCCGACCTCCACGCCACGAGCCGCGGCGACCTCCTCGTTGACCTTCGCGCCCGGCAGCAGTCCGCCGAGCCCCGGCTTCGCGCCCTGGGAGATCTTGATCGAGATGGCCTTGACCTGGTCGAGGGAGGCGCGCTCCTTGAACTTGTCGGGGTCGAAGTGGCCGTCGGGGGTACGGCAACCGAAGTACGCCGTGGCGATCTCCCAGATCAGGTCGCCGCCGTGCTTGCGGTGGTACACCGAGATCGAGCCCTCGCCGGTGTCGTGGGCGAACCCGCCCTTGGCGGCGCCGGCGTTGAGCGCCTCGATCGCGTTGCCGGACATCGAGCCGAAGCTCATCGCGGAGATGTTGAGCAGGGCGATGTCGTAGGGCTGGGTGCACTTCGGGCCGCCGAGTCGAACGGACGGGATGACGCCGTCGGGCTTCGGCTTGGCCCGCAGCGAGTGCGCCACGAACTCATAGCCGGTGGCGTTGACGTCGCGCTGGGTGCCGAACGGCTCCTCGCCGTGGTTGCCCTTCGCGCGGTCGTAGACGAGGTCGCGGACCTCACGGTCGTACGGGCGTCCCTCGGTGTTCGACTCCACGAAGTACTGGCGAATCTCCGGGCGGATCTCCTCGAACAGGAACCGGAAATGGCCGAGGACAGGGTAGTTGCGCAGGACGCTGTGACTGCGCTGGATGAGGTCGGACGACCCGACGAGCGCGACGAAGATGAGCGGCCCGGCGACGAACCACCAGCCGGCCGCATGGACGAACGCGAGGAACGTCGCCAGCGCGGCCGCGAGGATCAGACCGAGCACCGCGATCCACCTGATCATGTGCTGATGTTGCCACGACAGCGGTTTCTCAGGGAGCGTTGACTGGGTCCTGCTGCGTGCCGAAGCCGCAGCGCTCGGCGAGGTAGTCGAAGATCTGGGCCTTCTGCGGCTCGGTGAAGCGCAGGTAGACCGGCGAGGTGCCGAACGCCTTCGACTCGACGCGGAGCGGGAGGATGCCACCGGTGCGGTCCTCCGCGACCACGTGCACGTCGCACCGGTTCGGGATGAAGGTGAGTGACGCGCGGACAGCCGGTCCGCCCGGCTCCAGGGTCCGATCGATGGTGGTCGCGTCCTGGCCGGCCGGAGCCAGCAGCGTCGATCCGCCAACCTCGACGAGATGCACGGCCGTGCCGGATCCGGGTGGCGTGAACGTCACGCCGATCTCGAGGATGGCGTCATCGCCTCGGCCGCGTACCTCCAGGCCATCGATGTCGATGCGCCCGACCGCGCGTTCGGCGCAGTCGCGCTTCATGAACCGCTCGACGCTGCCGAAGTGATCGCTCGGTCGCGCCGTGGAGGTCACCGTCTCACCATCTGCGAGCGCGTAGGTGATGCGGACCCGTGCGTCGGTCCCGTCGCCACATCGCGCCCGCGGCATCTCCATCGTCAGGTTGACGGCCGTGCCGGCGAAGACGGTGGTCGGCCCCTTGTACTTGGCCGGCTCGTCGAGCCGTCCTGACTCGAGCTCGACCCGATCGACCGTCATGTCCTCGCGGCCCTTGTTGACGACCTGCACCGAGAACCTGCGTCCTTGGAGGTCCTGCCTGGTCTGCTCCAGCTGGAACGTCACTCCACGGGGCACCGGCACGGTGTCGTCTCCGCCACAGGCACTCAGCAGACCGGCGACGAGCAGCAACGGGACCGCCAGACGCATGCATTCGACCTTATGTCAGTCGAGGGACGCGCCCTTCAACGTGCGCCAGCTGACCCAGGCCGCGCCGAGCGCGAGGACGATCGCCACGGCCGACGTCAGCTGCACGGCGTTCTCGAAGGCCGCATGGGCCGAGAGCACGAGCTCCTCGCCGATGATGTTGGGGAAGAACCGCGCCTGCTCCATGGTGCTGCCGAGCGTCTCGAAGGCCGAGTCCTGCTCACCGAACCGGGCGACGGCCGGCACCGTGAGGTTCGCGCGGTAGCTCGCGGTGAGCACGCTGCCGAGCACGGCGGTGCCCAGCACGGCACCGATCTCGTAGGCCGTCTCGGACGCCGCGGAGGCGGCGCCCGCCTGGTGCGCGGGGACGCGCGAGAGCATGACGTCGTTCGTGAGCGTCTCGGCGAAGCCGATGCCCAGGCCGAGCACCGCGAAGGCGATCATGATCGACCACGTGGTGGGCGTGCCCGCGAACGCGGCGATGGCGTACCCGGCCGCCGAGAGCGCGAAGCTCAGGCTCACCAGGATGTGCACCGGCACCGTGCGGGCGAGCCGGACGACGGCGAACCCCGCGACGATCGTCACCACGAGCCCGGGAATGAGGACGGTGGCCGCCGCCATCGGGCTCAGGCTGACCACGAGCTGGAGGAACTGCGCCGCGAAGAACAAGAATCCGGCGTAGCCGACCATGCTCAGCAGGTTCGCGCTGATGGCACCGCTGAACACCGTGTCGGAGAACAGGCCGACGTCGATCAACGGGTGCCTCGCCGTGACTTGTCGGCGCACGAACATCAGCCCACCGACGACACCGAGGGCCATCGCACCGAGCGACATCACGGACAAACCATGCTCGGCGAGCTGCTTGATGCCGTAGACGAACGGGAGCATCGCGACCATCGACCACGCGATGCCGCTCAGGTCGAGACGACCGGGGTGGGGGTCACGCGACTCGGGCACGAGGAGGGGTGCCGCGACGACGAGCACGGCGATGATGGGCACGTTGACCAGGAACACCGAGCCCCACCACAGGTGCTCGAGCAGGTACCCGCCCATGACCGGGCCCATCGCCGCGCCGCCGGCGAACGTCGCCGCCCAGACGGCGATCGCGAGCCGACGGTCGTCGCGGTGCACGAACACGGTGCGGATGAGCGAGAGCGTCGACGGCATCAGCGTCGCGCCGAACACGCCGAGCAGGGCGCGCCAGGCGATCAAGGCCTCGGCCGACGGGGCGAACGCAGCGCCCACCGAGGCGAGGCCGAAGCCGAAAGCGCCGATGAGCAGCAGGCGCCGACGGCCGACCCGGTCGCCGAGGCTGCCGGCCGCGATCAGCAGACCCGCGAGCATCAGCGGGTAGATGTCGACGAGCCACATCAGCTGCTCACCGCTCGGCCGGAGGGCGACGCTGACCTGCGGCAACGCGAAGGTCAGCACGGTGTTGTCGATGGAGATCAGGAGTACGGGCAGCACGATGACGGCCAGCGCGAGCCATTCGCGCGGGCCGGCCCTGTGCAGCCGAACATCCGTCATCGTCATGCCATGTCACTATACCGGCTGGACGGTATAGTTTCGAGCCCGCCGAGTGTGATCTCGGCCGCTAGGGTGAGGCCATGCCGCCGACCAAGCAATCGACCCGCGATCGCCTGATCGACGCGTTCGAGACGCTGCTCGTCACCGCCGGCAGCCGGGCCGCCACGCTCGACGCGGTCGCCGCCGCGGCCGACGTCTCGAAGGGTGGTCTGCTCTACCACTTCCCCAGCAAGGACGCGCTCGTCGAGGGCATGCTCGACCGTCTTCGCACGCGCGGCACCGAGGACGCCGAGCGCATGAGCACGGCCAAGCAGGGGCCCGTCGAGTTCTACCTCCAGACCTCGGTCGACACCGGCAGCGACTTCGACCGCGGCCTCGTCGCCACCGCACGCATCGCCCAGGAGAACGACTCCCGCGCGTCGGCGGCCCTGGCCGACCTCCGCGACGGCTGGTTCGCCGTGCTGCGCGAGCACCTGGGCGACGAGGCCCTGGCCCGCACCATCCAGCTCATCGGCGACGGCCTCTACTTCGACGACACCACCGGCCTGGCCGAGAAGAACGCGCTCAAGCACGTCCGCGACGTGCTCAGGCGCCTCGACGTGCTCTGAGCCGACCCGCCCGAGCAGTAGGATTTCCGCCGTGGTGTCGGGGATGACGACGGAAGCCGTCGGGAGCCGCATCGAGATCGAGCGCCTGACCAAGCGGTTCGGCGATCTCACGCCACGCCGCCGTTAGTGGGGAGCCACCACGACCCGAACGCCTCGACCGAGCCGTAGCCCGTCGTGTCGGTGCGGAGCCTCGCCACTCGTTGGCCATCGGAACGATCGACACCGACGATCGCCAGCCGCGCCATCAGGTGCCGCCGACTGGCGCAAATCGTCCTCCGACTGGCGCAGTTTCGTCGCTCCAGGGTGCTGAAGGTGACAAACTTGCGCCACTCGCGGCGACAGGAGCTAGCCGCCGCAGAGTCAGAGAATCGCGCCGGGATTGAGGATGCCCTGCGGATCGAGGGCGTCCTTCACCTTGCGGGTCAGGGCCATGACGTCAGGGCCGAGCTGGTCGGGCAGCGCACCTTTCTTCGTCCGGCCGACGCCGTGCTCACCGCTGATGGTGCCGCCGAGCTCGATGGCGGCATGCATGATCGCGTCGAACGCCTCACCGGCGCGTCGAGTCGCGTCGGCGTCCTTCTCGTCGAACACGATGAGCGGGTGCGTGTTGCCGTCGCCGGCATGGGCGACGACCGGGATCTCCGTCTTGTGATCCGCGGCGATGGCGGCAATGGCGGCCAGCAGGTCCGGCAGCTGGGGAATGGGGACGCCGACGTCCTCGAGCATCAGGGTGCCGCGGGCGCCGATGGCCGGGAAGGCCTGTCGCCTGGCCTCCACGAACATCTCGCCCTCGTCGGGGTCGTCGGTGACGAAGACGTCGACGGCGCCGGACGCCTCGCACGCCTTCTGCATGGCGGCGACCTCCTCGCCGCGCGCGGGCGAGGGAGCGTCCGACTGTGCCAGGAGCAGCGCGCCCGCCGAGCGGTCGAGCCCCATCGATCGATGGTCCTCGACCGCGTTGATCGAGGCGTGGTCCATCAGCTCCAGCATGGACGGCCGCAGCTCCTGCCGGACGGACACGACGGCGCGCGCCGCCGAGTCGACGTCCGGGAAGACGGCGACCATCGTCGAGCGCGGCGCCTGTGCCGGGACGAGTCGCAGGATCGCGCGGGTGACGATGCCGAGGGTGCCTTCGCTGCCGACGAACAGCTTGAGCAGGCTCAGCCCCGCGACGTCCTTGATGCGTTTGCCGCCGAGCGTCACCAGCGTGCCGTCGGCGAGCACCACGTCGAGGCCGAGCACGTAGTCGACGGTGACGCCGTACTTGACGCAGCAGAGCCCCCCGGCGTTGGTGGCGACGTTGCCGCCGATCGAGCAGATCTCGAAGGACGACGGGTCGGGCGGGTACCAGAGCCCGTGCTCGGCGGCGGCGACCTTCACCTCCTGGTTGAACGCGCCTGGCTCGACGACGGCCACTTGGCACTCGGTGTCGATCTCGATGGCGCGCATCCGCTCGAGGCTGAGGACGACACCGCCGTCGACGGCGCTCGAGCCACCGGACAGACCGCTCCCCGCTCCCCTGGGGACGACTGGAACATCGTGGGCCGCCGCCCACCGAATGACCGTCTGAACCTCGCTCGCGTCCTGGGCGCGCACCACCGCGATCGGGGTGCCGGCGTTCGGGTCGCGCGACCAGTCGAAGCGGTAGCCCTCGACGATGTCCGGATCGGTGAGGACGGTGCCGTCAGGCAGCGCCTCGACGAGCTCCCCCAGCGTGTCCACGGCTCAGTCCTTGCGCAGCTCGAGGAAGACGCTCGGACCGAAGTTGCTGGCGGCGAGGCGTCGCTGGGCAGCCTTCTCGGCGGCGATCATCAACCCGGTGGGCAACACCTTCTTGAGCGTCTGGCTGCGCAGGTTCGACACGGACAGCTTGTCGACGAGGTTGAGCCCCGCGGTCGCCAGCTGGCCGACGACGGTGTCGACGTTGTGGTTGACGAAGGCGATGGCATCGGGCTGATCGGACGCGACGGTGCGGATGCTGACCGGCTGAGTGGGCAGGGGCTTGCCCTCCTTCTTGTACCGGCGGCGGTTCTTGTAGTGCCCGAAGTTGGCGACCTCGATGAGCGCCGTGCCGCCGGGCTTGAGCACGCGGGCGATCTCGGCGAACTCGGCGCTGGGTTCAGGAAGGTGGTGCATGACGCGCACCATGGTGACCAGGTCGAGCGACGCGTCGTCGAACTGCAGGTCGTCGGCCTGCATCTGCACCTGGTCGATGTCGGTGCCGGCGAGGACGGTCTTGGCGGCCTCGAGCTGGGTGCGACTCGGCTCGCCGAGGGTGACGTGGTCGGCGAACTCGCGCAGCAAGAGGCACAGCCGTCCGAACCCACCCCCGATGTCGGCGGCAGCGCCGAAGTGGCGGCCCCCGAGCAGACGACGGATGGCGATCTCCTCGGCCGCGTGCTCGTAGTCGCGGTTGTCCCAGTACTTCGTGTAGTCGTAGCCACGGTCGTACTGGTCGGCGACCTTCTTGGCCGGCTTGTCGTCACTCACCCAGCCACCCTAACGCGGCGTCAATCGAACGAACGGGGGCGGAACTCGGGCTCCGTCCGGCTCGTGCCGGCCTTGCGGGCGATCTTCGCGTTGGCCGACCTGAGCATCTGGAGCTGGTACCGGCGCTCGCGCCGGAACGCTCCACGCAAGCCACCTCGGCGCGACCGGTTGAGCAGCTTCTTGGACGCCGACACCGAGTCCGGCGAGCGCGCGAGCAGGGCGTCGACGAGCTCGAGCGCCGGCTTCATCGGGTCCTCTGCCGCACCGGTGGCGAGCCCGTACTCGACCGCCTGCTCGCCGGAGAACACCTCCGCCGTCATCACCAAGCGCTTGGCGACGTCCGCCGTCGTCAGCTCGGCCAGCGCAACCGTGCCGCTCATGTCCGGGACGAGGCCCCACTTGGCCTCGAGGACCGACCACTGGCAGTCGGGCGTCGTGAACCGGAAGTCGGCGGCGAGGGCGAGCTGGATGCCTGCGCCGAACACGTGCCCTCGGGTGACCGCGAGGACCGGGATCGGCAGCTCGCGCCACGCCCAGAGCGCCTGCTGGAAGCGGTTGGTGCCGCGCAGCGGGTTCGACACGAAGAACTGCGCGAGCCGCGCCTTGCTGCTCTGGCCGGCGGCGGCGAAGTCGAGTCCCGCGCAGAACGAGTCGCCCTTGCCCTGGAGGATCACGACCCGGACGTCACGGTTGCGTCGGATCTCGGCGGCCGCGTCCAGGAGCCCCTGCAGCATGTCGAGCTCGACGCCGTTGAGCTTGTCCGGCCGGTTCAGCCAGACGTAGGCGATGGGACCGTCGATCTCGGTGAGTACGCGCGGTTCGGTCATGGCCTTAGGTTACGGCCGGGTAACTGGTCAGGACACGCGGTCGAGGATGATCGCGACGGCGTCCGACACGTCCGTCGACAGCACGGGCCCCTCGAAGCCGAACCGCAGACTCATCTCCTTCGGCCACGCCGGGAGTGCGCGGATCACGGTCGTGACGCCCTCGAGCTCCGTCATCGCCCGCCGCAGGGGCGGCGTCGGGGGGTGTCCCCAGGTGAACAGGATGTCGGGGCGCAGCCGCATGGCGAGAGCGGCGACCGCTCGTCCGTCGAGCTCCGGCCCGACGGTGTGGATGGCCACGCCGGCCTGGACGAGGGCTGCCTTGAGGACGAGGAGGGGAATGGCCTCGACGGCCGGAAGGCTGCGGGCGAACAGGACATGCGTGTGGCCCGTGTCGGGGAGCCGTTCGAACGTCACCATCGCGTTCAGCTCGCGCACCAGCATCTCCGACGCCGCGAGGGCAGCATCGGCAGGCACGGCACCTGACGCGCTCTCCATCGTCATCCGTCGCAAGGCCGGAGCCAGGACGTCCCGCCAGGCCGTGGTCACCGGAGTCTGCCGCAGGACTCCGGCGAACAGCCGGCTCAGCTCGGCCTGATCGCCAGAGACCACCGCGGCCAGGAAGTCCTCCTCGGCGTGACCGACCTCGTCCGACTCGTGGTACCCGTCACTGAGCGCGTGCTCCAGGTCTTCGCGATCGAGCGATCGAGCCACCCGCGCCGCGTCCTGCGCGGACACACCGCGAGAGAGCAGGCGGCTCATCAGCTCGACCCGGTGGATGTCCTGCTCGGTGTAACGGCGGTGGCCACCCTGGGTGCGGAAGCTCGGGCCGACACCGTAGCGGCGTTCCCAGGTGCGCAGCGTGGACGCCGTGACACGCAGCCGGGACGAGACGGCGCCGACTCCCCAGGTCAGGTCTGATCCGGCATCGGGCTCGCTGAATGGTGCTTTCATACGCTCCGTCGCCGTGGGCTCCCCGTCCGAGCGTGGCCTGGGCGCGGAGCCGGCACCCCTCCTACGCCGCTCGGTCATGGCGTCAGTCTAAAACCTGTTCAAGGTCTTGCCACAGCGACGAGATAATGGATAGGTTCTGAACAGGTTGTGTTGCAGGGGGGTTGAACAGCCAGCTCCCGGAATCCCTGATTCGAACCCTGAGTCGGTGTGAACGGAGTAGTGACATGGTCAATATCAAGCGTCTACCGATGCCCATCATGGAGTCGTACGACTGGCAGTACGACGGAGCTTGCAGGACGGTCGACCCCGACGCGTTTTTCTCACCCGAGGCCGAGCGCGGCATGCGGCGCCAGCGTCGCGAGGAAGCCGCCAAGGCCCTCTGCGCCCGTTGCCCCGTGATCGAGCAGTGCCGCGAGCATGCGCTCGCCGTCCAGGAGCCCTACGGAGTCTGGGGAGGCCTGAGCGAGTCCGAGCGGCAGCAGCTGCTGCACGGACATCACGCCGCCTGATCGTCAGCAGATCAGTGCGGGCTCCAGGCGTCCTCGTCGACGGTGCGGGCCACCACGTCAGCCGGTAGTGAGCCGGAGGCCAAGTCGGCGATCGTCACCGACTCGAAGACCGAGCGGAGGCTGTGCCGCGCAGCCACCCACACGGTCTGCAACACCTTGGCCGAGTCGTTGTAGGAGACGCTCTCGGGTCGGACCCCGTAGACGCTGAGCAGAGGTCCGTCGACGGCGCGAATGACGTCGGCAATGCTCACGTCCGCCGGGTCGGTGGCCATGCGCCACCCGCCGGACTGACCCCGCTGACTGGCCACGAGGCCGGCCCGCCTGAGGTCCGCGAGGATCGCCTGGAGGAACCCGTGCGGGATGTCCTGGCTCGCGCCCACCTGCTCGGCCGAGACGACGTCTTCACGACGGGTGATCTCGATCAAGGCCCGGAGGGCATAGTCGGACTTCGTCGAGACGCGCATGGCGCCGAGTATCCCAGAGCCCGGCGCCTTGGCCACCACCTCACACCCGAGTGACGACCGGCTCAGTGCGTCGGGCCGCGCGCTCGGCCTGGATGGCAGTGCCGATCAACGCCAGCCACACCACGATGAGCAGGGCCACGATCGACCAGACCGTCGTCGAGTCCTTCTCCAGCCCGATGAGCGAGCTCTCGAGCACCGTCTTGACGTTGGTGACGATGATGAGGCCGCCGGCCGCGGTGCCCAAGATGCGCGGCGGGAGATGGCGCACCAGGTAGGCCGCCACGGGAGCGGCGAGAACGCCGCCGACGAGGAGCGCGCCGACCCACGCGAAGTCGATTCCGGCCGAGCCGAGCCCGACCAGGAAGCCGAGCGAGGCGCCGACGGCGACCACGAACTCTGCGGTGTCGACCGATCCGACGACCTTGCGCGGCTCGATTCGCCCGGACGCGAGCAGGCTGGTGGTGCCGACCGGGCCCCATCCGCCGCCACCGATGGCATCCAGGGCGCCGGCCACGGCGGCGAGCGGGACGAGGAAGCGCGCCTTGACCCGACCGCGGAACGTTGGCCGGCGGCCGCCCAGGCGAAGGAAGCGGTACACGACATAGACGCCGAGGGACAGCAGGAGGATCGCAACCCATGGCTTCGCGGTGTCGCCGGGCAGGCTCACGAGGAACGTGGCGCCGATGAAGGCGAACACCCCACCGGGAATGGCCATGATGCGGACGATGCGCCAGTCGATGTTGCCGAAGCGCCAGTGCGCGGCACCGGACGCCAGCGTCGTGCCGACCTCGGACAGGTGCACAGCCGCGGATGCAGCGGCCGGAGCGATGCCGGCGGCGAGCAGCAGCGACGACGACGTGACGCCGTAGGCCATGCCGAGCGAGCCGTCCACCAGCTGGGCCAGCAGACCGACGAAGCCGAGGACAAGGAGGTTTCGCATGAGGGGTCGCTTTCTCGCTTAAGTCAAGTGAATAACTAGACAATAGCACGGCAGCGGACCGGCGCAAGAAATTGGGGGTTGCCTGACGACTGCTCGTTCTCGTTGTGCGCGAGGGGGGATTCGAACCCCCACGCCCTTGCGGACACTGGCACCTGAAGCCAGCGCGTCTACCATTCCGCCACCCGCGCATGGTCCTCGAGGGACCGGTGGACGAGTCTAACAGGGCTGATGCGTGGCAGATTCCACCTGCCGGGCGCTCGTGGATGCCCGCAGAATGGCCGCCCGATACGATCGCAGGGACACCTGCAGACGACCACGTCGATGGGATGGGGAAGGTGGACCGATGGCCGGGGTGATCCAGCGATTCGAGCAACGCCTCGAGGGCGCGGTGACCGGTGCGTTCGCCCGTGCGTTCCGAAGCGCGGTGCAGCCGGTCGAGATCGCGGCTGCCCTTCAGCGCGAGGTCGACAACTCCGCGCACATCCTCTCCCGCGATCGGATGCTCGTCCCCAACGACTTCACCGTCGAGCTGTCGACGTCCGACTACGGCCGCCTCGCGCAGTTCAGCGAGACCCTGTCCACCGAGCTGTCCAGGCTCGTCGAGGAGCACGTCCGGGAGCAGCGGTACACGCTCGCCGGGCCGCTCAGCATCGGGTTCGCCGAGACCGCGGAGCTCAGCACCGGCCGGTTCCGGGTGCGCAGCCGCACCAACGCCGCGGTCTCGTCGGCGGCGGGCCAGCGGATGACGGAGACCGCGATCCGGTCGTCCGAGGTCCTCATGGAGGTCAACGGCATGCGGCACCCGCTCTCTCCGCCGGGGCTGGTCGTCGGCCGCAGCAACGAGGCCGACCTGCGCATCGACGACCCCGGCATCTCCCGCCGTCACGCCCAGATCTCGCTCAAGGAGTCCGAGAGCGGCACGATCGTCACCGTCGCCGACCTCGGCTCCACCAACGGGGTCATCCTCGACGGCCAGCCGGTCGACTCGTCCCAGGTGAAGGACGGCTCGGAGATCCGCTTGGGCAACACTGTCATCGTCATCCGCATCACCCCCCAGGCGGCAGCACCCGATCAGCAGACCGAGGATTCCTGACATGTCCGAGCTCACGCTCACGTTGATCAAGCTCGGCTTCCTGGCCGTGCTGTGGCTCTTCGTCCTGTCGGCTGTGTCGGTCATCCGTTCCGACGTCTTCGGCACCAAGGCTCCTGCCACAGCGCCGCGCCCGAAGGAGAAGGCCAAGGACAAGGGCCGGTCGAAGCCCGAGCCCAAGTCGCGCAAGCCCGCCCGCGGTGTTCCCACCAAGCTTCAGGTCGTCTCCGGACCCAACGCAGGTCAGAGCGTCCCGCTCAGCGACCAGCCGATCCTGCTCGGACGCGGCACCGACGCCAGCATCCGACTCGACGACGACTACGTGTCCACCCGGCACGCCCGCTTCGCCACCAACGGGGAGCAGTGGTTCGTCGAGGACGTCGGCAGCACGAACGGCACCTACCTCGGCAGCCAGCGCATCACCAGCCCCGTGCCGGTCGGCCTGGGCATCCAGGTCCGGCTCGGCAAGACCATCGTCGAGCTGCGGAAGTGATCGATGACCTCCCTGAGCCTTCGCTATGTCGCGCTGACCGACACCGGTCTGCGCCGGACCAGCAACCAGGACTCCGGATACGCCAGCAGCCGGCTGATCGCCGTCGCCGACGGCATGGGTGGCGCGGCTGCTGGTGACCTCGCCTCCGCCGAGACGATGAACATCATCCGGCAGCTCGACCGCGAGCTCGACGACGTCGACCCCCTCACCGCCCTCGGAGAGGCGGTGCGCAACGCGAATCACCACCTCGGCGAGCTGGTGGCGCACGACCCCGCCGTCGAGGGCATGGGCACGACCCTGGAGGTGATGCTCTGGGACGGCCAGCGCTTCTCGACCGCCCACATCGGCGACTCGCGCGCCTACCGCCTGCGCGACGGCGAGCTCACCCAGATCAGCAGCGATCACACGTTCGTGCAGAGCCTCGTCGACGAGGGCAAGCTCACTCCGGCCGAAGCTCGCGGACACCCGCACCGCTCGCTGCTGCTGCGCGTGCTGCTCGGCCGCGACGACAACGAGCCCGACCTCGACCACGTCGAAGGGCAGCTCGGCGACCGCTACCTGCTGTGCAGCGACGGACTCACCGACATGGTCGAGGACGCCCAGATCGCGCGGGCCCTCGGTGCCGAGACGATCGACATGGCCGCCACCGAGCTCGTACGGCTCGCCCTCGAGGGCGGCGGCTACGACAACGTCACGGTCGTCATCGGTGAGCTCGTCGACGCGAGCGAGGAGCCGGACGCGCACCTGTCATCAGCTGACGGACAGCCACAGCTGGTCGGCGCCGCGGCCGGCGGACCACGTCCTCGAACCGGGCACGAGGCCGGACCTGACACTGCACACGACAACGAGCTCGTCGCGGTCGACCCGGAGGAGCTGCGCTACGCGCCGCGACCGCCCAGTGGCTGGCGCTGGTTCCGACGCATCACCGCCGTCGTCGCGGTGGTGGCGATCCTCGCCGCCGGCGCCATCGTCGGCTACCGGTGGACTCAGGACCAGTTCTTCGTCGCGGCCCACCAGGGTCACGTCACCATCTACCGCGGCGTCATGGCCGACATCCCCGGCGTCACGTTGCAGCACGTCGAGGAGACCACCGACATCGAGATGAACTCGCTGCCGGAGTTCCGCCGCCAGCAGGTCGATGCCGGCATCGAGGCGTCGAGCCGGTCGGACGCCGACCGCATCGTCGCCGAGCTCGAGGAGTCGGTGCCCGAACCCAGTCCGTCGCCCTCGCCGAAGGACGACAAGAAGGCTGACTCGACATGAGCGAGCGCCAGCGAGCGAGTCGTCAAGCTCTCATGCCAGCACCTTCGTTTCGTGGGTTCCTTTCGGAGGTGCCGGCATGAGCAGTCAGCCGACCTGGGTGCCTCGCAAACGACGTGGTGCCGAGTTCTTCCTCACCATCCTCGCGGTGCTCATCGGCATCGCGGCCTACTGCGCCGTCGGGCTCGGCACCAAGGGCACCATCCCGGCCGGCGTCGCCAAGCTGGGCGGCGCGCTCATCGTGTTCGCCGTCATCGCCCACCTCATCGTGCGCCGGGTCGCCCCGTACGCCGATCCGGTGCTGCTGCCGCTGGTCATCTGCCTCAACGGCCTCGGGCTGGCGATGATCTACCGGCTCGACCTCGGACGCATCCAGTTCGACGCGAACCGGCAGGAGTTCGCCAACTCCCAGCTGATCTGGACGGTCATCGGCATCGCCGCGTTCGCCGGCGTCCTCTTCGCCGTGCGCGACCACCGCCGGCTGCAGACCCTCACCTACACGTTCGGGTTCGTCGCCCTCGTCCTGCTGATCCTTCCGTTGCTGCCGGTCATCGGTCGCACCATCAACGGCGCGCGCATCTGGATCAACCTGGGTCCGTTCAGCTTCCAGCCCGGTGAGGCAGCCAAGATCTGCCTCGCGATCTTCTTCGCCGGCTATCTGGTCGTCAAGCGCGACGCGCTTGCCTTGGCCGGTCGACGGTTCGCCGGCGTCGACCTCCCGCGCGGGCGCGACCTCGGCCCCATCCTCGCGGGCTGGGTCGCCAGCATCGGCATCCTCGTGTTCCAGCGCGACCTCGGCTCCTCGCTGCTGTTCTTCGGACTGTTCGTGGTGATGCTCTACGTCGCCACGGAGCGTCCGGGCTGGTTGCTGGTCGGCGGTGTGCTGTTCGCCGGCGGCGCGTGGTTCGGCTACGTCGCCTTCGCCCACGTGAAGGTGCGCTTCGACGCCTGGCTCGAACCGTTCGCCGACCCCGACCGCAACGGCCAGATCATCAACGGCCTGTTCGGCCTGGCCCACGGCGGCATCCTCGGAAGAGGGTGGGGGCTCGGCAGCCCGCAGCTGACCCCGTACTCCTTCTCCGACTTCATCGCGGCCTCGATGGGCGAGGAGCTCGGCCTCACCGGCCTGATGGCGATCCTGCTCATCTACGGGCTCATCGTCGAACGCGGCCTGCGCATCGCCCTCACCTGCCGCGACGCGTTCGGCAAGCTGCTCGCGGCCGGGCTCGCGTTCTCGTTCGCGCTGCAGGTGTTCGTCGTGGTCGGCGGCGTCACCCGGCTCATCCCCCTCACCGGACTCACCACACCGTTCATGGCACAAGGCGGGTCCTCGGTCGTCATGAACTGGGCGATCATCGCCCTGCTGTTGCGCATCAGCGACCAGACCCGCCGTCCCGCGCCCGAGATCTCCACCTTCGATCGTGACGAGGAGACCCAGGTGGTGAAGCTGACGTGAACCGGCCGATCCGCTACCTCGCCATCGCCTGCCTGGTGATGTTCGTCGGCCTGCTCGCGAACATCAACTACGTCCAGTTCGTCCAGGCCGACAGCCTCAACGCCAAGAACGGCAACAAGCGCGTCATCAACGAGGAGTTCTCGCGCGACCGTGGCGCCATCCTGGTCGGCGAGGACCCGGTCGCCGAGAGCGTCAAGAGCAAGGACGAGTTCAAGTTCCAGCGCCGCTACACCGACGCGAAGCTCTACGCGCCGGTCACCGGGTACTTCTCCTACGTGTTCGGACGCGGTGGCCTCGAGAACTCACAGAACCGGGTGCTGTCCGGCAGCGACAACCGGTTGTTCGTCAACCGCGTCGTCGATCTGCTGTCCAACAAGCAGCCCAAGGGCGGCAGCGCCGAGACGACCCTCGACCCGCTCGCGCAGAAGGTGGCGGCCAGTGGGCTCGAGGCCCTCGGCGAGGACACCAAGGGCGCCGTGGTCGCCCTCGATCCGAGCACCGGCGCCATCCTGGCCATGGTCACGCAACCGTCCTACAGCCCGAACGTCCTGGCGAGCCACGACTTCTCTGCCGTCGAGGACGACTGGCGGCGCCTGACCACCGACGAGAACCAGCCGATGCTCAACCGCGGCACGCAGCAGATCCTGCCGCCGGGATCCACGTTCAAGCTGGTCACCGCCGCCGCCGCGCTGGAGAACCTCGACCTCAACCCGAACGACCAGGTCAAGGCCGGGAGCAGCCTGACGTTCCCCGGCATCCAGTACAAGCTCACCAACAACGACAACAGCAACTGCGGCGGCAACAGGATCACGTTCGAGCAGGCCCTCAACGTCTCGTGCAACGTCAGCTTCGGCTGGCTCGCGGGCAAGGTCGGCCAGGACGACCTCGCCGCCCAGGCCCGCAAGTTCGGCTTCGGGTCCGACACCCTCGCGGGCCTCGCGTCGAACCCCAGCCGCTTCACCGCCGAAGGCACCGACCTCGAGGCTCCGCAGCTCGCCCAGACCGGCATCGGGCAGTTCGAGGTCGCCGCGACGCCCCTGCAGATGGCGATGGTCGCCGGCGGCATCGGCAACGGAGGCAACGTGATGCGTCCGCACATCGTCAAGACCTTGCGCGCACCCAACCTCCGTGTCCTCGAGGAGACCGAGCCGGAGCGACTGAGCCAGGCGATGAGCTCGGCCAACGCGGCCCAGCTCTCGTCGATGATGGTGAGCACGGTCGAGCGCGGCACCGCGACGTCGGCACGCATTCCGGGCGTCGACGTCGGAGGCAAGACCGGTACGGCGCAGTCCACCGCGGACCGCCCGCCGTACGCCTGGTTCGTCTCGATGGCACCGGCCGACGACCCGAAGGTCGCCGTCGCCGTCGTCGTCGAGTCCAGCAGCACGGCCCGCAGCGAGATCGCCGGCGGTCGCCTCTCCGGCCCGATCGCCCGCTCCGTCATGGAAGCGGTGCTGGGCAAGTGAACCTGACCACCGACAAGTACCCGTCGATCAACCCTCTGGGAGACTGAGACCATGACCGAAAGCGGCGACGACACGATTCGCCTCGGGGACCGCTATGAGCTCGGCGGCCTTCTGGGTCGCGGAGGCATGGCCGACGTACGCATCGGCCAAGACCTGCGACTCGGGCGCACCGTGGCCATCAAGCAGCTGCGGCCCGACCTGTCCTCCGACGACACGTTCCAGGCCAGGTTCCGCCGCGAGGCGCAGTCCGCGGCGGCGCTCAACCACCCCGCGATCGTCGCGGTCTACGACACCGGCGACGCCATGGACGTCCACGGCAACCACATCCCGTACATCGTCATGGAGTACGTCGAGGGCCAGACGCTGCGCGAGATCCTGAACGACGACCGCAAGATCCTGCCCGAGCGGGCGTTGTCCATCACCGCCGACGTCCTCAGCGCACTCGACTACAGCCATCGCAGCGGCATCATCCACCGCGACATCAAGCCCGCCAACGTCATGCTGACGCCGTCGGGCCAGGTCAAGGTGATGGACTTCGGCATCGCCCGCGCCATCGCCGACTCCTCCTCGGCGATGACCGCCACCGCCGCCGTCATCGGCACGGCCCAGTACCTCTCCCCCGAGCAGGCGCGCGGCGAGACCGTCGACGCCCGCTCCGACATCTACTCCACCGGCTGCCTGCTCTACGAGCTGCTCACCGGTCGCCCGCCGTTCGTGGGCGAGAGCCCCGTGTCGGTGGCGTACCAGCACGTGCGCGAGGAGGCGCGGCCGCCGTCGCAGCTGAACCCCGACGTCAGCAGCACCGTCGACAACATCGTCGCCAGGTCGCTCGCCAAGCGCACCGACGACCGCTACCAGAGCGCGGCCGACATGCGGCACGACATCGAGCGCGCGATCGCCGGCCAGCAGGTCGACGCCCCGGCAGCCGCCACCCAAGGTGGCGGCACCGCGGTCGGCATGGGAGCGCTCGCCGGGCTCGGCGGCGGTCTCGGTGCCACCCAGGTGGGCGGCACCCGCGTCGCCGAGCCACGTAGTCATCGCGATGACGACGACGAGCCATCCGAGGACGACAGCCGCAAGTGGTGGGCCTACGCCATCCTCGGCATTCTCCTGCTCGGCGCCCTCGCCTTCGGCATCTACCAGCTCACCCAGCCCGAGGAGGCACCTCAGGTCGAGGTGACCGATGTGGTCGGCGAGGAGTTCGACGTGGCAAAGCGGGCGCTGGAGAACGACGGCTTCACGGTCGCCGAGGCGGTCGAGGAGACCAGCGAGGACGTGCCGGAGGGCGAGGTCATCTCCCAGAATCCCGAGGCCGGCACCAAGGCCGACGAAGGCTCGGAGGTCGAGCTCACCGTCTCCAGCGGGGCGGGTCAGGTCACCATCCCGCAGCTGACAGGCTTCACGTACAGCGAGGCCAAGCAGCTGCTGGAGAGCGACAAGTACGGCCTCGACGTCAAAAAGGACGAGCAGGAGAGCAGCGCGCCCGAGAACGAGGTCATCAACAGCAACCCGCCCGGAGGCACCGAGGTCGACAAGGGTTCCACCGTGACCTTGCTGGTCTCGGGCGGCCAGGCCACGGTGCCGAACCTCGTGGGCCTGGACGAAAAGGACGCCAAGGACGCCCTCAAGGACGCCGGACTGAAGGCGTCGACCACCGAGGAACCGTCGCCGCAGCCCGAGGGCGTCGTCACCGCACAGTCGGTGCCTCAGGGGCAGCAGCGTCCACGTGGAACCACGATCGAGCTCACGGTCTCCTCCGGCCCCGGCGACGGCGACGGCGGAATCATCGATGGTGGCGGCGAGGGCGGCACCGACACCGGCGGTGAGGGTACCGGTTAGCGGTCAAGCCTCGTCGTCCGTCAGCGCCCGGGCATGGGTGAGGCCGACCGTGCCGGCGTAGGCCTTCATGTCGATGTCGGTGAGCGTCCTCGTCTCGAGGCCGAGCTGGTACTTGTTGACGTAGTCGCGGTAGGTGACGACCTCCGGTGACAGCTCGAGCGCTGAGTTCAGGCGTGCCGGAGCGCCGATCGCCTCGATGACGTAGGGCGGCGAGTACGGCACGCCGTCGAGCACGACGGTGTTGCCGACGCACTTGATGCCGGTGGTGGAGATGAGCCGCTGGCCCTGCAGCGAGATCGCCTCGGCGCCGCCGGTCCACAGGGCGTTGACGAAGGCCTGGATGTCCTGCTGGTGCACCACGAGCACGTTCGGGTCGAGGCCGGGGACGTCGACGCTCCGCGGCGCGTCGGTCAGCGTCACCCGGACGCCCGGGCCACGCGACGCCGTGAGTCCGCTGACCTCCTGCAGCCGGGCAACGCGCTCCAGCAAGGCTTCGAGCGAGCCACCCGGAGCACTTGCGGCGAGGTTGTCGATGTCATCCTGCAGCTCGCGGGCCTCGGCGCGTTGCCGCTCGACTCGCAGGGCCCGTTCCTGCAGCAGCGACGCGACGTCACCGCCGGCAGGACGCAGGTCGGAGCCATCCGACGTGACCGCGGCGGCCGCGAACAGGCCACCGGCCAGAATGCACATGGAGAGGACGGCGACCGGCCACCGCTGGCGTGCGTGGGCGCCGACCTTCACCATCCGACCCACCTCCGGTTTCACCTGACGTCTAGGCTACTTGGAGCCCATTCATGCAGAGAGGTCGTCGTGGCGAGAAACCAGAAGAAGCCCAAGAAGCAGCAGCAGGAGCCGACACGAGCAACGCTCGGCGGGTGGAAGCATCCCCTGGCCCTGGTGCTGCTCCTGCTGGCCGTCGGCTGGTTCGTGGCCACCGTCTTCGCCACCACCACCAACGACTTCCCCAAGATCGGCGAGATCCCGGTGCTGTTCGGCATCGGCCGGTGGAACTACGCGATCGTCGCGGCGCTGGGCATCGCCGCGATGTCGGTCGCGGACCGCACCCGGCCCCCGCCACGGCCCGGCGAGCCGGGCACGGTGATGAACCGCTGGGCCGGCCCGGCCATGGTGACGTCGGCCATCATCGGGCTGCTGTGGATCGTGGTGTTCTACGTGGTCGGCGGCACCAACACGACCATTCCGTTCTACTCCGACCTCGGCCAGTGGAACATCGTCATCGGCATGGGCTTCATCCTCGCGGCCTTCGGCTTCGCGATGAAGTGGGAGTGATGAGCCCGATCGAGCGAGCGCAGCGAGCGAGCATCGGGCCAGGTTGAGTGGGTCACGCCGAAGGCGTCCGCCGTATCGAAACCTCGTAAGCCGGAAGGCTCACGTTTTGGTGGTTTCGATACGCGCCTCGTTCCTCGGCGCTACTCAACCACCGTGAACAGGTCGCTTATCCCCATCTGTGCACACTGCTGTGTATAACTACACCTGTGTTATTTCCGTGGCCTGCAGGAACGCAGCCAGGGCGCGATCGACGTCCTGGTCGGACGTCCGCCACGAGGAGACGGACAGGCGTATCGCGGAGCGGCCGTCCCACCGGGTCCCGCTCATCCACGCCTCGCCGCTGCTCTGCACCGACGCCAGCACCCGTGCCGTGGCGTCGTCGTCGGTGAAGCGGATCAGCACCTGATTCAGGACGACATCGTTCAGGACCTCACATCCCGGGAGCGCGGCCAGCCCGTCGGCGAGGCGTCGGGCGTGCGCACAGGAGCCCTCGACGAGCTCGGCCACACCGGAACGGCCGAGCTGCCGCAGGGCGGCATAGACCGGAACCGCCCGGGAGCGACGGGAGTGCTCCGGCGTCCAGTCCATGGGTTCACGCGTCGCGTCGGCGTCGCGGATGTAGTAGTCCGCGCGCACGGTCATCGCCGCCAGGTGCGCGTCGGGATGTGCACAGAAGGCGATTCCGCAGTCGTACGGGACGTTGAGCCACTTGTGAGCGTCCGTCGCCCAGGAGTCGGCCCGCTCGTGGCCGGCGACCAGATGCCGAAGTGACGGGGCGGCGGCGGCCCACAGGCCGAACGCGCCGTCGACGTGCAGCCATGCTCCCGTCCCGTCGACCGCATCGGCGACCGCCGTGAGGTCGTCGCAGACGCCAGTGTTCACTTCCCCGGACTGGGCGCAGACGATGGTCGGGCCGTCACCCTCGGCGAGAGCCACACGAAGGGCGTCCGGATCGATGCGGCCGTCCGCCAAGGCATCGACGACGCGGATCTGAGCGCGTCCGATGCCGAGGTAGCGCAGGGCCCGGTCGACCGTCGAGTGACGCATCGCACCGACGAGAACGGTGATCGGTGGTGATCCGGCGAGCCCCTGTTCGAGAAGGTCCCAGCCGGCCTCTGCGAGCACGTGCTGGCGGGCCGCGGCGAGACACGTGAAATGGGCGGTCTGGCACCCCGTGACGAAGGCGAACGAGGCGTCCTCCGGGATCCCGAGCAGCTCCTTCGTCCACGCACCGGCGATGTTCTCGACGACGACCGCGGACGGGCCGAGCGCGACCATGCCGAGGTTCTGGTCCCACGTCGACACCAGCCAGTCCGCCGCGAGCGCGACCGGCAGGGTCCCGCCGACCACGAATCCGAAGTAGCGCCCGCTCTGGCTCGCGACGACGCCCGGGTCGACGTCGGCCGCGAGCCGTTCGATCACCTGGAGCGGGTCCGACGGGCCCTCGGGGAGCGGGCCGTCGAGCGCCGCGCGGAGCTCGGCGACCCCGGCACGGGGATACACGGGCCGGGTGTCCAGAGTGTCGAGGTGATCGGCCGCGAGCTCGGCGGTCCGGCGGAGAAGGTCTCGTTCGCTCATGGCTCGAGACTAGGCGGCGACGCGGTGCAGCGGTGCGGCCGAGGCTCAGCCGAGCTGCGCGGTGCGCGCCGCCACCGCGAAAGCGATGGCGGCCCAGGTGAAGCTGAACGCCGCCAGCTGGTAGGCCGAGCGCCGGTCGCGCGGGGCGTAGGCGAGCGCCAGCCCCAGCAGGACACCGGTGACGAACCCGCCGAGGTGACCTTGCCAGCTGATGTTGCCCTGCAGGCTGATGAAGGCGTTGATGGCGAGCAGCACGAGCAGCCCCCGCACGTCCTGGCGGGTGCGGATCAGCAGCACCAGCGCGAGACCGAACAACCCGAACACCGCGCCGGACGCGCCGATCGTCGCGACCTGCGGCTCGGTGAGCCAGTAGACGAACACCGACGAGGCCACCGCCATCGTCACGTAGGCGACGACGAACCGGGTCGTGCCGAGGGAGCGTTCGACGAACGGGCCGAACAGGTAGAGCGCGTACATGTTGAAGGCGATGTGCAGGATGCCGGCGTGCAGGAAGGCGGCGGTGAAGAGGCGCCAGTAGTCGCCGTCGGCCACCGCGAAGCCCTGCATGGCGCCAAGCTGGAAGACCGAGTTGACGCTCCCCTCGGTGGCCATCTGCAGGAGGAAGACGACGACGTTGATGCCGAGCAGCCCCATCGACACGGCACCGGCGCGCATCGAGATCGCGCCGCCCGTGATCGTGCGGGGCGCGCGCACCGACTTGCGTCCCTCGGCGATGCACTCCGGGCACTGGAAACCGACCGAGGCGTCGCGCATGCAGTCGGGGCAGATCAGCCGCTCACAGCGCTGGCAGCTGATGTACGCCTCGCGGTCGGCGTGTCGATAGCAGCGCTGCTCGACCGCGGACGACTCGGTCACCCTCAGGCCCGTTCGATCGTGACCTTGGTGATGACCACGGGCTCGGCAGGACGGTCGAACCTGTCGGTCTTGACCGATCCGATGGCGTCGATCACGGCCTTGCTGTCGGCGTCGGTGACCTCGCCGAAGATGGTGTGCTTGCGGTTGAGCCAGTCGGTGGGGGCCAGCGTGATGAAGAACTGTGAGCCGTTGGTGCCCGGGCCGGCATTCGCCATGGCCAGCAGGTAGGGCCGGTCGAACTGCAGGTCGGGATGGAACTCGTCGTCGAAGGTGTAGCCGGGGCCACCGGTGCCGGTGCCCAGCGGATCGCCGCCCTGGAGCATGAAGTTCGAGATGACCCGATGGAACGTCAGACCGTCGTAGAACGGCTGCCCGGAGACCTGTCCCGTGGCGGGGTCCAGCCATTCCTTCGTGCCGTCGGCGAGACCGACGAAGTTGTCGACGGTCTTGGGCGCGTGGTCGGGGAACAGCTGGATGACGATGTCACCCAACGTGGTGGTGAGGGTGGCGGTCAGGGGCGCTGCCACAGCGGCGGTTCCTTTCGATCGAGGTCTTCCTCATCTTTTCATGGCAGGACAACCCCGGCTCGGTTGCGGTGCGGGGGTTCCACGTCCGGTCGGCCGCTACCGTGTGCGCATGTCCACACGTTCCGGGCATCCGCTCCGGCGGCTGCTGCTCCTGGTGCTCGCGATCGGGGTGGTCGTGGTCGTCCGCAACGCCACGGCCGACCGCGGCGGCAGCTACGACCCCGCCGCCGCGGAGAGCGGTCATGACGGAGTCGACGCATGGGTGTGAGGCTCGAGCGCGACGACGACGGCGTCGCGGTGCTGACGTTCGCCGAGCCGCCGGTCAACCTGTACTCGCTCCAGATGCACGACGCGTTCGACTCCGCACTGGACGACGTCGAGGCCGACGCTCCGCGGGCCTTCCTCGTGCGGGCCGAGGGAAAGATCGTCTCGGGCGGTGTCGACGTCTCGCAGTTCCAGGACGCCACGTCGAAGGCCGACTCCAAGGACCTCTACGACCGCATGCTCGAGCTGCCCGAGCGGATCGCCGCCCTCGACGTGCCCACCTTCTTCGCCGCGCACGCGCTCACGCTCACGTGGGCGTTCGAAGTGGCCCTCGCGTGCGACATCATCCTCGCGGCCGAGAAGGCGAAGTTCGGACTCGTCGAGCGCGTCATCGGCCTGACGCCGACGATGGGCGGCACCCAGCGGCTGGCGAGCCGGGCGGGCGTCGCGCGGGCCAAGGAGCTCGTCTTCACCGGTGAGCTCTACGACGCGGCGACCCTCGAACGCTGGAACGTGGTCAACCGGGTGCTGCCCGACGACGGCTTCGACGACGCCGTCGCCGCGATCGTGCACCAGGTCGCCGTCGGGCCGACGAAGGCGTTCGGCGCGGCGAAGCAGATCCTGCGTCACCTCGAGGCCGGCGGCCTGCAGGACGCTCTCGCCCACACCACCGCCATCGCGTCTGAGCTGTACGACACCGACGACTTGCAGCGCGGCATCGAGTCGTTCCTCGCCGACGGGCCCGGGAAGGCGACGTTCGAAGGACGCTGACCTGCGCGTTCAGGTTGACTTCAGCACTCTCTGCCATGATCTCGGTAACCAGAAGAGGTGGGCAGGATGAAGAAGCGCACTCTTGCAGGCGCCGTCGGTGTTGCCGCGGCTGCCGCACTGACAGCCGGCGGCATGGCAGTGGCCAGCGCCGACGAGGAAGCACCGACCGGAAGCGTGGCCGAGGCGGAAGAAGCCGACGACCGCGACGACGACGACAAGGACGATGTCGGCGACGACAACAGCGAGGCCGACGACGACGAAGGTCCTGGCGCCAAGGACGACGACAGCGACAAGGACGACGACAAAGACGACGACAAGGACGACGACAAGGACGACGAGAAGGACGACCTTGACGACGGGCCCAACGACAAGGACGACGACAAGGACGACGCCCCCGGCGAGGAGGACTAGCCCGCCTGCGCCTTCTCCCCGAGGACGGCGTGAGTTGTGCGGCGCTCGGCCCAGAACGTGACCAGCGGGACCGTGGCCAGCAGCATGGTGCTGATGGTGAACCACGGCTGCCAGCGCTCGCGGGAGTGCAGCATCGCGATGAGCACGAGCAGCACCATGAACAGCAGGCCGTGCACCTGGTCGATCGTGAAGATGAGGCCCTCGTTGCGGTTCCACCACGAGAAGTCGTCGGTGACTCGCTGAGCCACTGCGGCGGTGATCACGAAGATCAGGTTCAGGCCGACGAGCGTGGCCACGACCTGGTAGGCGCGCAGGGTTCGACTCACGGCGTCAGGGTACCGGCGGGTCGAAACCCGCCTCGGCCTCGGCTCGACGCATCGCGACGTTCTCGCTGGCCATGTTCCACCACATGAACAGACGCGAACGCGGCGAACACCCACCACTGCAGGGCGTAGGCGAGGTTGCGCAGGCCGACCGTCCAGGAGACCTCCGGTTCCGGCGGCTTCACCAGCGGGAGCCCGGTGTCGGTGAGCGCGATTCCGTACCCGCCGTACAACCGTTGGGGCAGGTCGTTGATCAGCGCCGGTATCGAGATCGCATCAGTGGTGCGGTCTGGGTCAAGCGCCCGCCCACCTGGCTCGCTGGGTTCGAGCACGACGTCGAGCTCGGTCGCGTCGCTCGCCGGAGCGCTCTCGCCTTCGCCCCGGACGATGAGGAGCGCGTGGTCGCCGATCACGAACGGCGTGACCAACCAGGTCGCCCCGTCGTCACGCATCACCTTGACGTTGTCGGAGGCGAACCGGCCCTCGAGGCTGACGCGCATGTGCCTCAGCTCCGACGTGAACGCCTCGCCCGGCCTCCACACGTCCGCGAGCGGCACCACCTCCCGGCGAGCGCCGTCCTGGGCATCGCCCTGACGACCCTCATAGATGCCGAGCTGCCACAGCCCCATGCCGACGCAGAACGCGACCGCCGCGGCGGCGAGCACGTGCAGCCCGACCAGGCCGGGCCGCAGCCAGTGCCTCACCCGGCGAACGGCGGGATGTCCGGATAGAGCGGGAAGCGCTCGGCCAGGACGGCGGTCCGCTTGCGCAGGCTCTCGATGTCGACGTCACCGGGCTTGAGAGCCTCCACGATGACGTCGGCCACCTCACGGAACTCGTCGTCGCCGAAGCCACGCGTCGCCAGCGCCGGGGTGCCGATGCGGAGTCCGGAGGTGACCATCGGTGGACGCGGGTCGTTGGGAACGGCGTTGCGGTTGACCGTGATGCCGACCTCGTCGAGGCGGTCCTCGGCCTGCTTGCCGTCGAGCTCGCTCTCGCGCAGGTCGACGAGCACCAGATGGACGTCGGTGCCGCCGCTGACCACCTGGATGCCGGCGGCGCGGGCGTCGTCGGCGAGCATCCGGTCGGCGAGGATGCGGGCGCCGTCGAGCGTGCGTTGCTGGCGCTCCTTGAACTCGGGCTCGAGGGCCATCTTGAACGCGACCGCCTTGGCCGCGATGACATGCTCGAGGGGGCCACCTTGCTGGCCCGGGAACACCGCCGACCGCATCTTCTTGGCGACCTCCTCGTCGTTCGTGAGGATGGCGCCGCCACGCGGGCCGCCGAGCGTCTTGTGCGTGGTGGTGGTGACGATGTGCGCGTGTGGCAGCGGGCTGGGGTGGAGGCCTGCGGCGACGAGACCGGCGAAGTGCGCCATGTCGACGAACAACGAGGCGCCGACCTCGTCGGCGATCTCGCGGAACTTGGGGAAGTCGAGCTGGCGCGGGTAGGCCGACCATCCGGCAAGGATGATGCGCGGCTGGTGCTCCCGGGCGAGGCTGGCGAGCTCGTCCATGTCGACGTAGCCCTGGTCGTCGACCTTGTACGGAACCACGTTGTAGAGGCGGCCGGAGAAGTTGAGCTTCATGCCGTGCGTGAGGTGGCCGCCGTTCGCGAGATCGAGGCCGAGCACGGTGTCGCCGGCCTGGGCGAGCGCGTGGTACGCCGCCGCGTTGGCGGTCGCGCCGGAGTGCGGCTGGACGTTGGCGTACCCGGCGTCGAACAGTTGCTTGAGCCGGTCGATGGCGATCTGCTCGACCTGGTCGACGACCTCGCAGCCGCCGTAGTAGCGCTTGCCGGGGTAGCCCTCGGCGTACTTGTTGGTGAGGACACTGCCCATGGCCTCGAGCGACGCGACCGGTGCGAAGTTCTCCGACGCGATCATCTCGAGTGTCGTCTGCTGGCGGTTCAGCTCGGCGTCGAGGAGCCGCGCGATCTCGGGGTCGAACTCGGCGAGGTGCTGGTTGTGGTCCATGGACCTCAGGGTATCCGGTCGGCTGTGTCACCAAATCGCAATGTTCGCGGGCCGATCGCGACCGTCTGGTCGGTGTAACGTGCCGAGAGTTGTGTCCGGCATGCGGGCACCGTTGGGGAGGAAAAAAATGAAGAACTTCCGACGAGGCACATCAGTCCTCGCCGCCACGGCCGTCGTCGGCCTCGCGCTCGCCGGCTGTGGTGCCGGCAACGACGGTGGAGGGGGAAGTGAAGCCCTCATCGTCGGCACGACCGACAAGGTCGTCTCCATCGATCCGGCCGGTTCGTACGACAACGGCTCGCTCAACGTCCAGACGCAGGTGTACCAGTACCTGCTCAACTTCGCCGAGGGCAGCACCGAGCCCACGCCGGATGCCGCGGAGAAGCTGCGACTTCACCAAGCCCGAAGGAGTTCACCTGCACGATGAAGGATGGCCTGAAGTTCGCCAACGGTCACGACCTCACCGCTTCCGACGTCGCTCACTCCTTCAACCGCGTCGTCAAGATCAACGACTCCAGTGGCGTGGCGTCCCTGCTCGGCGGCATGGAGAAGGTCGAAGCCACCGACGACAAGACCGTCGTCTTCTCCCTCAAGGCTGAGAACGACCAGACGTTCGCCGCAGATTCTGGCCACCTCGGCCGGACCGATCGTCGACGAGGAGACGTACCCCGCCGACAAGAAGATCGACGACGATGCCGCCGTCAAGGCGAACGGGTTCTCCGGTCCGTACACGATCGGCAAGTACGACAAGAACCAGCTGGCGGAGTTCAAGGCCAACCCCGACTACGACGGCACGTACGGCGCGCCGACAGAGAAGGCCGTGACCATGAAGTACTACGCCAAGGCCGAGAACCTGAAGCTCGACATCGAGAACGGCGACATCGACGTCGCGTTCCGCTCGCTCACCCCGACCGACATCGAGGACCTCGACAAGGCCGACGGCCTCAAGGTCTGCACCGGTGCGGGCGGCGAGCTGCGCTACATCGCGTTCAACCTCAAGACGATGCCGGGCGACAACGAGGAGCAGAAGCTCGCGATCCGCAAGGCGATGGCCGCGTCGGTCGACCGTGAGGCGCTGTCGACCGACGTCTACAAGGAGACGTTCACGCCGGCGTACTCGATGGTCCCGCAGGGCCAGGAGGGCGCCACCGAGCCGTTCAAGGACGTTGTACGGTGCGGCGCCCGACAAGGCCAAGGCCGAGAAGTTCCTCACCGATGCCGGTGTCGATACGCCGGTGACCATCAAGCTGCAGTACAACCCCGACCACTACGGCTCGAACTCCGACCAGGAGTACAACGCCGTCAAGCGTCAGCTGGAGGAGTCCGGACTGTTCAAGGTCGACCTGCAGTCGACGGAGTGGACCACCTACCAGGAGGAGTCGAAGGCCGACGCCTACCCGGCGTTCCAGCTCGGCTGGTTCCCGGACTTCCCGGACGCCGACAACTACCTGTCGCCGTTCCTGTCCGAGGGTGAAGGGAACTTCACCAACAACCACTACAACGACCCGAAGGAGAACCTGGAGGATCCCGGTGATGACGAAGCTGCTCGACGAGCAGCGGACTCGAGCCCGACAAGGCAGTGCGTGAGCGAAGACTCGGTGAGATCCAGCAGCGTCTCGCTGAGCAGGTGCCCTACCTGCCGCTGCTCACCGGCCTCAGGTGGCGATCGCTCGCGACGGTGTCACCGGCGCCGACAAGACGCTCGACGCGTCGTTCAAGTTCCGGTTCACCTCGCTGTCGAAGAAGTGATCGGAACCCGATCCGAGTGAGTTCAGGTGGGGCGGACTCAGTGACACACTGAGTCCGCCCCCTACGTCGAGGTAGTTCATGGCCACCACTGACAGCATCGTCGCGCCCGCCGGGCCGCCGGAGCCGGAAGCCCGGGCGAAACGCTCGGGCGGGCTCAGCCCCCTGACCCGCTATCTGCTGGTGCGGCTCGCCCTCATCATCCCGATGCTGTGGATCCTCGTCACGATGGTGTTCGTCCTGATGCGGGTCATCGGCGACCCGATCTCCGCGGCCCTCGGTGGCCGGCTCGGACCGGAGGAGATCGCCGAACGGAAGGCGGCCGCCGGCCTCGACCGGCCGATCCTCACCCAGTACTGGGAGTACATGAGCGGCCTGGTCCAGGGCGACTTCGGCCGCACGCTCACCGACAACCGCGCGGTGAGCGAGATCCTGGTGACGAACGGCGCCGCCACCTTCGAGCTCGCGTTCTGGTCGCTGATCGTGGCGCTTCGGCGTGGGCGTGCCACTGGGCCGCGATGGCCGCGCGCTACCGCGACCAGTTCCCCGACGTCGTCCTGCGGCTCTTCGCGATCCTCGTGTACGCCGCACCGGTGTTCTTCGTGGGGCTGCTGCTCAAGCTGGCGTTCACGCCGTTCGGCTGGCCGTCGTCGGGCCGCGCCTCGACCGGCGCCGAGCTGGCCATCTCCGACGTCAGCCCGCAGACCCACATCATGATCGTCGACGCCATCCTGTACGGCGACACCGGCTACATCATCGACGTCCTCCAGCACGCGGTGCTTCCGGCGATCGCGCTGGGCTTGCTCACCGGCGGCGTCTTCCTGCGACTCATCCGCGTCAACCTGCTGCAGACCCTGCGGATGGACTACGTCACGGCGGCCCGGGCCCGCGGGGTGAGCGAACGCCGGGTGATGAGCAAGCACGCGTTCCGCAACGCGCTCGTGCCGGTGGTCACCGTGATGGGCCTGCAGATCGCGCTGCTCCTGGGCGGCGCGATCCTCACCGAGACGACCTTCGAGTGGAAGGGGCTCGGCTACCAGCTGGCGGAGTACCTCATCCGGCGCGACTTCCTCGCCGTCCAGGGCATCGTCACGCTGATCGCGCTGATCGTCGGCGCTGCGAGCTTCCTGATCGACGTCGTCGTCGCCTTCGTCGACCCGCGAGTGAGGTTCTGATGCTGTCGACCCTGCGTTCCAGCCACGGCCTCCAGCGGTTCATGCTGCTGCTCGGCCTCGGCCTCGTCGTCGCCTTCCTGCTCATCGCGATCTTCGCGCCGTGGCTCGCCCCGTACGACTTCAACGCCGCCAGTGCGAACGGCGAGGAGTTCGGCCGCCAGCAGGGACCGTCAGCCGACCACTGGTTCGGCACCACGGTGGGAGGCACCGACGTGCTGTCGCGTGTGGTCTACGGCGCCCGCACGGCGGTGATGGTCATCCTCCTCGCCGTCGTGCTCTCCGGAATCATCGGCGTGCCGCTCGGACTCGTGTCCGGCTACCTCGGCGGCTGGATCGACCGGGTGCTCGTCCTCGTCATGGACGCGCTCTACTCCTTCCCGTCCCTGCTGCTCGCGATCGTCGTCTCGATCGTGCTTGTCCGGCGGCACCAGTGGGGCGTTCAGCGGCATCATGGCGGCGGCGATATCGATCACCGTCGTCTTCATCCCGCAGTACTTCCGGCTCATCCGCAACGCCACCATCGCGGTCAAGGTCGAGCCGTACGTCGACGCGGCGCGCGTGGTGGGTGCCCGCACGCCCCGCATCCTGACCAAGCACATCTTCTCCAACGTCACGTCCTCGCTGCCAGTCATCGCCACGCTCAACGCGTCCGAGGCGATCCTGACCCTCGCCGGGCTCGGGTTCCTCGGCTTCGGCATCGAGCCGTCGGCCGCCGCGGAATGGGGATACGACCTCAACAAGGCGCTCCCAGACGCGTCGTCCGGCATCTGGTGGACCGGTGTGTTCCCCGGCACCGCCATCGTGCTGATCGTGCTCGGCTCCACTCTGATCGGCGAGAGCCTCAACGACATCCTCAACCCCCTGCTCCGCACCCGCGGCGGGGTCACCACGGCGGACGAGAAGGAGATCGAGACCGAGTTCGCCGAGCTCGTCGAGGCGGAGGGCGAGGGATCGGAGGCTCCAGTCGTGGCGGCTGCCGAACCCGGCGCCGAACGCCGGGTCGCGACGTTGAGTCTGCGCGACCTCACCGTCGACTTCAGCACCGACGCCGGAACGGTCCATGCCGTCCGCGGCATCAGCTTCGACGTCGCACCGGGCGAGGTCGTCGCGGTGGTGGGCGAGTCGGGGTCCGGCAAGTCGGTGAGCTCGCGGGCGATGCTGGGCCTGCTGCCGCCCACGGCGGCGGTCACCGGATCGGCACTGCTTCGTGACGACGAGCTGCTCGGCAAGTCCGCGCACGACCTGCGTCCGATCCGCGGCGACCAGGTCTCGATGGTGTTCCAGGAGCCGTCCACTGCGCTCAACCCGGTCTACACCGTCGGGTGGCAGATCATCGAGGGGCTGCGAGCGCACTCGGACATCAACAAGAGTGCCGCCCGGGCGCGGGCCATCGAGCTGCTCGACCTGGTCGGCCTGCCCGACCCCGAGCACCGCGTCGACTACTACCCGCACCAGCTGTCCGGCGGCCAGAAGCAGCGGGTCGTCATCGCGATGGCGATCTCGTGCGACCCCGACGTCATCATCGCCGACGAGCCGACCACTGCCCTCGACGTCACCGTCCAGGCGGCGATCCTGGAGCTGCTGCTCGAGCTGCGCGATCGCCTGGGCACGGCGATCATCCTGATCACCCACAACATGGGTGTCGTCGCCGACATGGCCGACCGGGTCGTGGTGATGTACCGCGGCATGATCGTCGAGGAGGCTCCGGCCGGACAGCTGTTCGCCGATCCGCGGCACCCGTACACGAAGCTGCTCCTCGACGCCGTCCCGCACCTCGGCCAGGAGAACGGCCCGCAGCTCGTCGGCGACGACGCCGAGGTCGTGCTGAGCGTCGACGACCTCGTCGTCGAGTTCGCCGGCCGCCTCGGTCAGCCGTCGTTCACCGCCGTCGACCACGTGTCGCTCGAGGTGCGCAAGGGCGAAGTGCTCGGCCTGGTGGGTGAGTCCGGCTCGGGCAAGACGACCGTCGGCCGTGCCGCCGTCGGGCTGCAGCAGCCGACGAGCGGGTCCATCACGGTGTCCGGCACGACCATCTCCGGCCTGAGCGAGGCCAAGCTCCGTCCGCACCGGGCCCACTTCGGGTTCGTGTTCCAGGACCCGGCCGCATCGCTCAACCCGCGCATGTCGATCGGCGACTGCATCGGCGAGCCCCTGCACGTCCAGACGAAGATGGGCGACCGCGAGATCGACGCCAAGGTGAACGAGCTGCTGGAGAGCGTGGAGCTCACCACCGGATACGCCGGGCGCTTCCCGCACGAGCTCTCCGGCGGCCAGCGCCAGCGGGTCAGCCTGGCCCGCGCCCTCGCGCTCGACCCCGACCTGCTGATCGCCGACGAGCCGACTTCGGCGCTCGACGTATCGGTGCAAGCTCGGGTGCTCGAGCTGTTCACCGAGCTGCAGAGCAGGCTGCAGTTCGCGTGTCTGTTCATCAGCCACGACCTCGCGGTCGTCGACTCGCTCGCGAACCGGGTGGCCGTGATGCAGAACGGCAAGCTCGTGGAGATCGGGCCACGCGAGCAGGTACTCGGCTCGCCGCGCGAGGAGTACACGCAGCGACTCATCGCCGCGGTGCCCGTGCCCGATCCGGAGGAACAGCGCCGCCGCCGCGCGGAGCGCGGACACCTGCTCACCGACGTGAGCTGATCTGGCCCTTGCAGACGGGCCGGATGGGACACTATCGACCATGGTTCGTGTACTGGTGGTCGAAGACGAGGTCGGCCTCGCGCAGTCGTTGCAGGACGGACTGCACGAGCACGGCTACTCCGTGCAGGTGACGCACGATGGCTTCTCGGGCTACCGGCTCGCGAAGGAGTCGGAGTTCGACCTCATCGTTCTCGACTGGATGCTGCCCGGCATGTCCGGCGTCGAGATGTGCCAGCGGCTCAGGGCCGAGGACGTCGCGGTCCCGGTCCTGATCCTCACCGCGAAGGACGGAACGTCGGACGAGACCGACGCGCTGGAGCTGGGAGCCGACGACTACCTGCGCAAGCCGTTCACCTTCGGCGTCCTGGTCGCACGGTGCGATGCCCTGCTGCGCCGCGGCAGCACCACGGAGGGGTGGTCCGAGCTGATCGTCGGCGACCTGGTGTTCGACCCCAGGCGCCGCGTCGCGCGCCGTGGCCACGACCAGATCGAGCTCAGCCGTCGCGAGGCCGCCCTGCTCGAGTACCTCATGCGGGCCGGAGGCGAGACCCGCTCGAAGGAGGCGATCCTGCGCGACGTCTGGGGCGACCCCGACGCCCGGGACACCAATCTCGTCGAGGTGTATGTCGGCTACCTGCGCAAGAAGCTCGACGCCCCGTTCGGCACGAACATGTTCCAGACCGTTCGCGGCCAGGGTTACCGGCTGGTGACGTCGTGACGGACCGCCCGGCGACCCGGTGGTACCAACGGCTCTCGCTGCGCACCCGCATGCTGATCATCTCGTCCGCCGCAGTGGCGGTGGTGCTGGCCGTCGGAGGCGTCCTGCTCCTCGCCCTGCTCCGCGCCGAGCTGATCGACACCGCGGACGATGCCGGAACGGACACGGCGACCAGCGTCGCCGACCTGGCCCAGAAGGGAATCCTGCCTCCGGTGCTGGCGGCGACGGAGGAGATTGCCACTGCCGTCCAGGTCGTGAAGGGCGGTGAGGTGATCAGTGCGACCACCAACACCGTGGGCTCCCCGGCCTTCCTGGCTGGCGAGCTGAAACCCGGCGAGATGCGCTTGAGCGACCGGGCCACGCTCCCGTTCGACGAAGACGGCCCGTTCCGGGTCATCTCGCTCGGCACTGAAACCCCCACCGGTGACGCGACCGTCTACGTGGCGGTCGACGTCGAAGACGTCGCCGAGGTCATCGCGGTCGCCGAAAAGCTGGGCAGTCTCGGGCTGGCCGCGCTGATCGTCGTGCTGGCCGCTGTCCTCTGGGTGGTCATCGGACGAACCCTTGCGCCGGTGACGGCGATCCGCGACCGCGCGGAGGCCATCACCGGAAGCGAGCTGCACCAGCGGGTACCCGAGGGGGTCTATCAGGACGAGATCGCCGACCTCGCGCAGACGATCAACGCGATGCTCGGGCGGCTCGAGGAGAGCGCCAAGCGGCAGGAGGCGTTCGTCGCCGACGCGGCGCACGAGCTCCGCAGCCCGATCGCCAGCCTGCAGGCACGGTTGGAGACCGAGCTGCTGAGTCCTCGCACGGACGGCGACGAGCGGATCACCCACGACCTGCTGCGCGAGACGACGCGGATGGGCCGCCTGGTCGACCACCTGCTGCTGCTGGCCAGGAGCGACGCCGGCACGATCAGCGCCCACAAGGTCCCGGTCGACCTCGAGGAGGTCGTGCTCGACTCGATCGCCTCGGTCGAGACGGCTTCGATGCCGGTCACCACCCAGGACGTCGAGCCGGTGCAGGTGGCGGGCCAGCCCGCGCTGCTCGAGCACGTCGTGACGAACCTGCTCGACAACGCCGGGCGATTTGCCGACTCGTCGATCAACGTGTCGCTGCACGCCAACGGCCGACACGCGATCCTCATGGTCGACGACGACGGGCCGGGCATTCCCGAGCGCCTGCGCGAAGGGGTGCTCGAGCGCTTCGTGCGGGTCGATGAGTCCCGCGAACGGGGCACCGGCGGAGCCGGACTCGGTCTGGCCATCGTCGCCGAGATCGTCCGAGTCCATGAGGGCGAGATCGAGATCACGGAATCTCCGACAGGGGGCGCCCGGGTCCGGGTCCTCCTGCCGCTGAGCTGATGGCCCGGCCGGATGCTCCTCGCTGCGCACGTCGGTCCGTCACCATGGGCCGATGAGCACGATCGACGGCGTCCGCGGGCGGATGGGCGCGGTCATCTTCTCCCGGATCGCCGGCGACGAGGGGCCGCGTCGGCGTGAGCGCATCCTGTTCGCCGAGGGTCCGCGCCGGTTCGGCCCCGGCGACGCCATCTGTGCCGTGCACGGCGACGCGTCGATGTTCGCCGGCGGCATCCGGGCGCTGCTTCTGCAGTCGCTGCACCCGCTGGCGATGGCGGCCGTCGACCAGCACTCCGGCTACCGCGGCGACCCGTGGGGGCGCCTGCAGCGCACCAGCACCTTCCTGGCCGAGACGACGTTCGGCACGATCGAGGACGCCGACCGAGCAGTCCGCGTCGTGCGGGCCGTCCACGGCCGCATCAGCGGAACCGCACCCGACGGCCGACCGTACGAGGCCTCCGACCCGCACCTGCTGCGTTGGGTGCATGTCGCCGAGATCGACAGCTTCCTGCGCGCCCACGACCGCTACGGCGCCCAGCCGCTCGACGCGGCCGGCCGCGACGAGTACGTCGCCCAGTCCGCGGTCGTGGCCAGGGCTCTCGGAGCCACCGACCTGCCCGAGACCGTCGCCGAGCTCGACGAGGTGATGGCCGACTACCGGCCCGAGCTGACGCCGACAGCCGCTGCGCGTCAGGCCGCACGCTTCATCCTCGTCCACCCGCCGGTGCCGCTCGCCCTGCGACTGCCCTACTCGATGCTCTCCGCCGCCGCCGTCGGGATGATGCCCCGCTGGACCCGCCGGGAGCTTCGCCTCCCTTATCTCCCGGTCACCGAGGCCACCGCCGTCCGAGCCAGCGGCAAGCTCGTCACCGCCGCCATCCGCTGGGCCATGCGCCCCCCGCCCCAGGACTGACACAGTCTCATGGGTTCCGATGCCACTCGGATCCGGCGGTGGGTGTTCTCCCGCCACGCTCACCCTGTCAGCGCATGGTCCCGGTTGGCCTCGACGCCGCTGATTCTGGTCCCGATCTGGACCCGGCGCTGGTCGACCTTGGCGCCTATTGGCGCCTGGATGATCATCAACCCCATCGTCACTCCACCGCCGGCCGATGACTCCGCCTGGGCCACACGAGCGGTACTCGGTGAAGAACTCTGGCTGACAGACCACCCCCGCGATCGCATCGCCGCCATCAACGCAGCGAACTCCGCGGCACTCATGGCCGCGGCCCTCGCGGCTCGAAAGAAGAGCAGACCACTGACGATCCTGTGGACGGCGACCTCGATGGCTCTCACCTTGGTGTCATGGAACTTCTACGCGGACTACTACGACCAGCACCGCATCAGCGACCTGGGGAACAGGGTGCCGACGATGTCGGTTGTTGAGACATGAAGAAGATCGGCTTCCTGTCCTTCGGCCACTGGAATCCCTCGCCGCAGTCGCAGACGCGGACGGGGTCGGACGCGCTGCTGCAGTCCATCGACCTCGCCGTTGCGGCCGAGGAGGTCGGCGCGGACGGTGCCTACTTCCGCGTGCACCACTTCGCTCGGCAGCTCGCGTCGCCGTTCCCGCTCCTTGCGGCGGCAGCAGCGAGGACCAGTCGAATCGAGCTCGGCACCGGCGTGATCGACATGCGCTACGAGAACCCGCTCTACATGGCCGAGGACGCCGGGGCCGCGGACCTGATCGCCGGCGGCAGGCTGCAGCTCGGCATCAGCCGGGGGTCACCGGAGCAGGTGATCGAGGGTTACAAGTACTTCGGCCACGACCCCGGCGAGGGCAACGACCACGCTGACATGGCGCGCGAGCACGCCCGAAGGTTCCTCGAGGTGATCGACGGACAGCGATTCGCCGAGCCGAACCCGCGGCCGATGTTCCCCAACCCGCCCGGCCTGCTGGGCATCGAGCCGCAGTCGCCCGGCCTGCGCGACCGGATCTGGTGGGGCGCCGGCACCCGCAAGACGGCCGTCTGGACCGGGGAGCAGGGCATGAACCTGATGAGCTCGACGCTCCTCACCGAGGACACCGGAGTGCCGTTCCACCAGCTCCAGGCCGAGCAGATCCAGATGTTCCGGGACGCGTGGGCGGAAGCCGGCCACCAGCGTGAGCCGCGGGTGTCGGTCAGCCGCAGCATCTTCCCGATCGTCAACAGCACCGACCGCGCGTACTTCGGCTCGGAGTCGCAGAGCAAGGACCAGGTCGGGTTCATCGACGGTGGCACGGCCCGGTTCGGCAAGACGTACGCAGGCGAGCCGGACGAGCTCGTCAAGGACCTCGCCGACGACGAGGCGATCGCCGCCGCGGACACGCTGCTGCTGACGGTCCCGAACCAGCTCGGCGTCGACTACAACGCGCACCTGCTGGACAGCATCGTCAGGTACGTCGCGCCGGAGCTGGGGTGGCGCTGACCGTCAGGCCGGTCACGACTCACGTCATACCGCCCAGAATGACGCCGCCCATGCTCTGTGTATCGGGACCAGAGAACTCGCGAATCCATTCTGTGCCTTCAGGAGACTCGAGACTGCCGTCCACGCAACATGTGGGCGCATTCCGACCGTTGCGCAACCTCCCGGCTAGAAACGCCTGGCTCCTCCTCTGGCAACGATCCCGTGCGGCGGCATCGCCACCCGGCCAGCTGCCAGCCCTGCGGCGGGTTCGACGTCTATAGGCTCAGTTGGGTTGGGCCCATCAGACCCAGGACAAAGCATGATGTAGCCATGGGCGATCGAGTCTCCGTGCTTTTGGGTGCTGGTGCTGGCGCTGATGCTGGGCTGCCCCTGACGGTTGAGCTGGCCGAAAGGCTTGTGAAGCGAGCGAACACAACCGTCGACCCTCGCAGAAGACGACCCGATTGGATCTCGACTCTGAACTTTGTTTACGGCGCGATGGTCGGGTATCAGGCCGAGGACGGCGGTGACCCACTCCAAGCTGTGAATATTGAGCGTCTGATATCCGCGCTCCGGCTGTTGGAGAACTCGGCGGAGCACGAGGTCGCGCCCTTCGTAGCCAACTGGAAGCCTGGAGCATTGGGCATTGGGGTTGGCGACCTCGATAGATCGATGGGTCGAGCTATGGCAGACGCCGTAAAGCGGGCAATCAGGGAAGATGCGTTCTTCGCCGAGGGGCCACTGATGGAAGCCGTTGCAGGTATCGCTCGGAGTGCCACGACAAGCGGTAATCCCGAGGTTTTTCGAATCGCGGAGGAGCACGTCTTAGAGGGGCTTTCGGAAATTCTCGGCGACCTTCAGAGTGTTGAGTACCTTCATCCGTTGATCGAACTGGCCGACGCTCAGGATGGCGGCCTAGACGCCATCACCCTCAACTACGATCTCGCGATCGAGGAAGTCGCGGCCACTTACGGGGTCAGCGTCGAGCGCGGCGTGCCTGCCTGGAAGCCCTGGTCCGTCCTTGAGTTCCCGGTCTTGGACGGCAACATCAACCTGCTCAAACTCCATGGATCCTTGGACTGGATCCAAGATCGGCCCAGTCGCGGTGCATCTCCCCCAAGCATCGTGGTTCGGTCTAGGGCCGAAGGACATGCAGGAGTGGTCGGCAGCCCTCCGCGCCCGTGGATTGTGGTAGGCGAGCGCGAGAAGCTTGCGACAGACGGGCCGACTCTAGCGCTGCTGCAAGCCGCGGAGGAGGTTCTGCGGCGCACCACCCACTTGGTCGTTGTTGGATACTCATTCGGAGACGCGCACGTCAACGCCCTCATCCGTAACTGGATGCTTGGCGGACCACACAGGACACTCGGTGTCTTAGATGTCGCCTGGGAACGGCGTTCACTTGGCGAGTTTCGGAATGCACTCCTTGAGGAGTACGGCGCTGACACGTCTGTAGGCCGGGAGTCGAGAATCGTAGTGGTGGTGGGAACAACGAAGGATCGTCTAGCGGAGGCGCTTCGCCTCGCCCCCGCCACTACACCGGAGCCCTACGCAACAGTACTGAGCTCGACGAGCATGCCTGATGGCGTCATCCGAATCGACATGGGTCTCCATGGACCCGACCTGCGCGCAGTGTCAGTCCATGTCGCTTCCAGCCCGACGAGTCTGGGCGTCAATACATTCTCGCGTCTCAATGATGTTGTTGATGAGCCGCCAGTCCGGTTTACCGCATCGTCGTACTACGCGAGTTTTGAGCAGTGGACTAGTGGGTCAGCGATCTCCGTGTACGTCCGTGGCCCTCTCCCGGACGGGGGTGTTGTGTCGATAACTGGCGAACGGCTTGACGGCTCTCACAATGCTGAGCATTTCAGCTCAATGCTTCCGTCAAGCTAATCCTTCATTCACCAGGGCACGTATCGAGGCGGATCGAGGCGACGAAAGCGGCACTCGATCTTACGGGCGCGTCATACCGCCGCACTAGCATCACGCCATGGAGTACGAGAAACGGATTGAGTTTCCCGGGCTGTCCGCCGCAGGTCTGGCACGTGGGACTGAGACGGCGCAACGGTTCCTCGCGAGTGCCTTTGACTCGGTGGAAGACCTGTTCGGCTGGCACCAACAAGCAAGTGAGCTAGCGGAGGATGACAAGCGAGAGGACCCAGGACTTGGCGAGCGAACGCAGGAGTCCGCTCAGGACATGCTTCGATCCATGATCGTCTTCGCGGGCGCGGGCGTTGATGCCGTCATGAAGCAACTCGTCCGAGAGACACTCGAGACGATCATTTTGAGAAGTGATGCGGCGAGTGACAAGTTCGCCAACTTCGTTGAGGCGAGACTCGACCCTTCCACAGGTGCGAACGTGAAGCGCCTGGCGCACTACCTTTTAAGCACGAGTCCGCGACAGACTCTGACCGAGGAATACGTGCTCGACCTGACGGGCTCCAGCCTTCAGTCGGTGGAGCAGCTCGACCGGATCCTAAGTGCCCTCGGCATCGAAGATCGCGATGTTCGTCGGCGATGCAAGGACTTGAAGCCCCTGTTCGTGGCACGGAACGAGATCGTGCATGAACTTGACTTGGTCCAAGTCGACACTCCTGGCGACCGCCACCGAAGAACGCGCACCAAGGCGGAAGCCATGGAGCTAGCTCACCTTGGCCTCGAGTTTGGTCAGCAGATCATCAACGCAGTCGGCGCCGCCATCGAGGCAGACTCGAACTGAGCGGCTCTGAGCGGGCAACTAGACCCCTGCAAGACGTGCGATCTGCCTGTTGGCCGCGTCATTCCGCCGCGTCAGACCGCTCCAGATTTACGAATCGTTTGCCGAGTCGGCACAACGAGCAATACCCGTGGCCGAGTAGAGATACTAGGACGGTGTCAGCAATTGCCCATGGGACGCTTCGGCACTTTCAACGAAGGCCTCCACGGATGGCGCATCGATCGAGATCGGCGCCCAAGGTTGCTCGTGGGTGAATAGCAGTCCACGATGCGTGTTGGCAAGCCACAATCCCAGAGCGCCGAACGTGTCTCCTGTTCCGGCGAGTTGATGGAGCTGGACCACTTCCGATGCGTCGAACTTGAATCCATCAAACATCGCGGGAAAGGTCGTCTGCGGCATGGGTACGAAGGCGTACCCGTGGGATCGGTGGCCAACTGCGGTGAGGGTGTAACCGCCAACGTCCTCTACTACGTCGAAGGACGTCAGGAATTGCATCGAGGTCGTGAGACGAAAGGGCACCGGACTGTCCGGTGGCCATTCGGCCTCCTTACGAATGAAGACTTCATACGCGGCGGGGGAGCCGGCCCATGCTCGGCGTAGTTGAGTGCGCTCCTCAAGATGCGCATCCCCAACAGACCACAATCGCATCTCTTCGATATCAGCGACCAAGAACGTCACGGCCGCGATGGCATGTAGGGCGTTCAAGACTTGGGCAGTCGACTGACCTCGCAGCGATGTCACGGTCGCCAGCAGCCTGTCGTCGATATTGCCAGCGAGCGCGACCGCCAGCATGGGGGTCAACAGGACGATCTTTGGCACCGCGTTCTCGAAAGTACGTCTGGTCCTCGTGGCGTCGTCGCGATACGTCACCTTGGTATCGGAAACGATCGCGATGGAATCCCCATCGAGCTGAGCCACAGCAAGAGTCATCCGACCTCCAGTCCAACTCAGAATGACAGGCTGACCGAGAGCACCATCTCGCTGGCCGTCAGTTGCCCTACCTCGCGCGTCATTCCGCCGCAAATGAGCCCTCTTGGGCCTGTTAAGGGCATGGTTCTCCACAGGTCGTCGTGGTCTCGGCCTTTCCACAACGTGCTGGTCAAGGGACGATTTCAGCTTCGGACTTCCATAGATTTGAGGCATGACTTCGCGGACCGACCAGCTGCTCGATCGGGTCGGCGTGCGCGCCCGCGAGCAAGCTCGGGCGGAGGCGCAGACGACGGTGGCGATGCTGGAGTTCGCCGACGCTCGTCGCGCCGAGTACGAAGCGGCTGGTCCCTCGCCTCACCACGACCTCGAGCTCTCCTCGATCGCGGACGAGCTGGCCATCGAGCTGCAGCTGAGCGTCACCGTCGTGCAGAACCGTCTGCACCAGGCACGGGAGGTGCGCGGTCGGGCTCCGTCGGCGTGGAGGGCGTTCCTGGACGGCAGCATCGACGCTTACCGCATCCAGATCATCAGTGGCGCTCTCGGCCTCCTTCGTCATCCCGCGTCGGACGACGCCGTGGACGCGAAGGTGGTCGAGTACGCGTCTTCGCACACGCCGGCCGAGCTGCGATCGTGGTTGAAGCGGCTCGTGGCGCGGTTGGAACCCGACGGACTGTCCGAACGCACCCGCGCCCGCCTGGACGAACGGAGAGTCCGCATCGAGCACGGCGACGACGGGGTCTCCGAGCTCTGGGCGCTCCTGCCGACGCACCAAGCTGCCGCGATCGACACGATGCTCGGCGAAACGCTGACGGCAAAGCCCTCCGATGACGGCCGTACCAGCGACCAGTTCATGGCCGACGAGCTCACCAGACGACTCCTGACCAACGTCGATGGCGAACCAGCGACGCAGCTCCAGCTGGCCATCACCGTCCCGGTCACCTCCCTTGCGGGCCTCTCGAATGAGCCGGGCACCAGCCTGGACGGCCGGTTCTGCCTGTCAGCCGAGACGATCCGCGACCTGGCAGCTCGGCCCGGGACGGTGTTCCACCGCGTCGTCACCGACCCGCTCGGCCGGATCCTGGACGTCAACAGGCTCGGCCGCTTCGCGACTGGCGATCTCGCCTTCGCACTCAACGTCCGCGACGGCGTCTGCCAATTCCCCACCTGCTCCCGCCCAGCCGACCGCTGCGACAAGGACCACCGAACACCGTGGCCGCACGGACCCACCAATGGCCAGAACATGTGGTCACTCTGCCGGCGACATCACCGCATGAAGACCGTTGGCATCGTCACCGCCGATCACGATGTGAACGGTCGTCCGAGCTGGCACTTGCCCTCGGGACGACACATGGCGGCCGAGCAGGTCAACCTCGGCACCAGTTGCGACACGATCGGCATGTATCGGGAAATATCGGGAATCGGCTAGACAACGTCATACGCTGCGAGAATGGACCCGATCCGCAACCCCTACGCCCCCGGCGCCGGCCAGCGCCCGCCCGAGCTGGCCGGCCGCGACGAACAGCTGCACGCCTTCGAGGTCGTCCTCGAACGCGTCGCCAAGCGGCGGCCCGAACGGTCGCTGATCCTCACCGGTCTCCGCGGGGTGGGCAAGACCGTCCTGCTCAACGCCCTGCGATCGTCGGCGGTGCGCGCCGGCTGGGGCACCGGCAAGCTCGAGGCCCGGCCCGACCAGCCCCTGCGCCGCCCGCTCAGCTCGGCGATGCACACCGCCGTCCGCGAGCTCAGCCACCCGAAGGCCGACGACGTCGCCCATGTGCTCGGGGTCATCAAGTCGTTCGCCCAGCGCGATGCCGGACCGGATGCGAAGCTGCGGGACCGGTGGAACCCGGGCATCGACGCACCCGCGGTCAGAGGGCGCGCCGACTCCGGCGACATCGAGATCGACCTGGTCGAGCTGCTCAGCGACGTCGGTGGACTGGCGTCCGACATCGGTAAGGGCGTCGCCGTCTTCATCGACGAGATGCAGGACCTCGGGCCCGACGACGTCTCGGCGTTGTGCGCGGCCTGCCACGAGATCAGCCAGGCGTCACTGCCGGTCATCGTCGTGGGAGCCGGCCTGCCGCACCTGCCGTCGGTGCTCTCGGCCAGCAAGTCGTACAGCGAGCGGCTGTTCCACTACCAGCGCATCGACCGCCTCGACCGCACCGCCGCCGACCGTGCGCTGAGCGCTCCGGCCAAGGAGGAGGGCGCCGAGTTCACCCCGGACGCGCTCGAGGCGATGTTCGACGCCACCGGCGGATACCCGTACTTCATCCAGGCGTACGGCAAGGAGGTGTGGGAGCAGGCTCCGCGAAGCCCGGTCACCGCCGACGACGTCGCCGTCGCCGCCCCGGCTGCCCAGAACGAGCTGGCCGTCGGCTTCTTCGGCTCCCGTTACGACCGCGCGACGCCCGGCGAGCGCGAGTACCTCAGGGCGATGGCCGACGCCGCCGAACAGCACGAGGACGCCGATTCCGTTCCCACCGCCGCCGTGGCCGCCCTGCTCGGCCGCAAGCCGCAGTCGCTCTCACCGGCCCGCGACACCCTGATGAAGAAGGGCCTCATCTACTCCGGAGAACGCGGCCGCATCGCCTTCACCGTGCCCCACTTCGGCCGCTATCTTCGTGATCAAGCACTCTGAATCGGGGGAAGCCATGACCGAGAACCGCACGATCGACGTGCCCGGCGCCACCGTGGCCTACGACGTCCACGGGCCCATGCCGCCCGAGGGCGGTCGCCCTCCCTTGATGATGATCGGCCAACCGATGGACGCGAGCGGATTCGGCGCACTCAGATCGCACTTCCCCGACCGCACGGTGGTCACGTACGACCCCCGCGGCCTGGGTCGCAGCACCCGCAGCGACGACCGCACCGACAACGACCCTGAGCAGCAGGCCGAGGACGTCCACGCCATCATCGAGGCGCTCGACGCCGGGCCGGTGGAGCTGTTCGCGAGCAGCGGCGGCGCCGTCAGTGCCCTCGCGCTCGTGGCGGCCCACCCCGACGACGTCACGATCCTCGTCGCGCACGAGCCGCCGATGATCGACGTGCTCCCCGACGCTGAGCAAGCCCGCGCCGCACAGCGGGGCTTCCAGTCCGTCTACAACGCCAAGGGCTCGGGCGCCGGGATGGCCGCGTTCATCGCCATGTCGTCCTGGCAGGGCGAATTCACCGACGAGTTCCTCGCCCAGTCGCCGCCCGATCCGGCCCAGTTCGGCATGCCGTCCGACGACGACGGATCCCGCGGCGACCCGCTCCTGTCCGACGCGTCGAATCCCATCACCGACTACCGTCCCGACGTCGACGCCCTGAACGCCGCCCCCACCCGGGTCGTGGTCGCCGTCGGCGTCGAGTCCCAGAACGTATTCACCGGCCGCACGGCGGTGGCCACCGCCGAGGCCCTGGGCCAGGAGGCCGTCGTCTTCCCCAGCCACCACGGCGGATTCATGGGAGGCGAGTTCGGCTACGCCGGCGAGCCGGAGGCGTTCGCGGTGAGGTTGCGAGAGGTTCTCGAGCAACCGACGTAGCGACGCGCCCGCGGCGGCTCCTCGAGGTGACACTTTCGGTGATCTGCGTGAAGATCGAAAGCAGACGTCCTCAGGCACCCAAGGAGTGGTCCAGGTGAAGAAGTTGCTGTTGATCGGCGCCGCGGCTGCCGGCTACGTGCTCGGCACCAAGGCAGGGCGCGAGCGCTACGAGCAGATCAAGCGTCAGTCGTCGAAGGTGTGGAATTCCGAGCCCGTCCAGCACGGGGTGCACGAGGCCGAGGAAGTGGCCAAGCACGCCGCCTCGGCCGCCGGCACCAAGGTCGCCGACGCGGCGTCCACGGCCGGGTCGAAGGTGGCCGACAAGGTCCGGAGCGACGACTCCTCCGAACCCACCGACCCGCCCCCGACACCAGGTGCGGGCGCTGGCTTCAACTGACGTGGCGGCGGGGCTCGACGACGTTCGTCGCATCGCCGTCGGGCTGCCGCGTGCCTACGAGGCGATCGTGCGCGACTCCGTCAAGTTCCGCGTCGGCAGCATCGTCTTCGCGGCCGTCTCGCCCGACGAGTCGCTGCTCGGCTTCGGCTTTCCCCGCGAGGAGCGCGAGGCGCTCGTCGCCTCGAACCCCATCACGTTCCTGATGCCGGCCGACTCCGACCTGCGCTACCAGTGGGTGCGGCTGCGCCTCGCCGAGATCGACGTCGACGAGCTCGAGGAGCTGCTCGTCGACGCCTGGCGGATGTGCGTCCCGAAGAAGGTGTCGGCCTCCTACGACGCCCTCGCCAGCGGCGATTGACCGGAACACCACCGCCTGCCCCTTCCTCCTCCTAGAGTGGCCGCGTGGCCAACCTCGGGAGTTCCCCCTTGCTGGAACGCATCCGCGCGGCCGTCATCGGCGACGACCAGGTGATGCCGGGACCCTACGGTCCGCGCCGCGTGACGTACGCCGACTACACGGCCTCGGGGCGGAGTCTCTCGTTCATCGAGGACTTCATCCGCCACGAAGTGCTGCCCCGCTACGCGAACACCCACACTGAAGCCAGCGGCACCGGACTGCAGACCACACGGTTGCGCGAGGACGCGCGCCGGTTCATCCACGACCACGTCCACGGTGACGAGTCCACCGCCGTGATCTTCGCCGGCTCCGGCAGCACGGGCGCCATCGACCGGTTGATCGGCATGCTCGGGCTGCGGGTCCCGGCCGAGCTCGACGACCGGTACGACCTGATGTCGCAGATCCCGCCAGGTGAGCGGCCGGTGGTCTTCATCGGACCCTTCGAGCACCACTCCAACGAGCTCCCCTGGCGCGAGTCGATCGCCGACGTCGTCACGATCCACGAGGACGCGGACGGGCACATCGACCAGGCCCAGCTCGCCGAGGAGCTCGTGCGCTACGCCGATCGGCCGCTCAAGATCGGATCGTTCTCGGCCGCCAGCAACGTGACCGGCATCGTCACGGACACGTTCGGCATCGCCGCCCTGCTGCACCGCCACGACGCGCTGTCGTTCTGGGACTTCGCCGCCTGCGCGCCCTACGTCGGGATCAACATGACCGCGCCTGAAGACCAGGACCCCCTGGCGTACAAGGACGCGATCTTCCTGTCACCGCACAAGTTCATCGGCGGACCCGGAACCCCCGGCGTCCTCATCGTGCGCCGCGATCTCCTCACCAACCGCGTCCCGGACGTGCCCGGTGGCGGAACGGTCATGTACGTCAACCCCACCGAGCACCGCTACCTCACCGAGGCCGAGCACCGCGAGGAAGGTGGCACCCCCGCCATCGTCGAGTCGATCCGGGCCGGGCTGGTGTTCCAGCTCAAGGAAGCCGTCGGCGTCGAGACGATCGAGGCGCACGAGAGCGACCTGCTGAGCCGGGCCGTGGCCGCGTGGAAGCAGGAACCGACGATCGAGATCCTCGGCAACCTCGAGGCCCGGCGCATGTCCATCGTGTCGTTCGTCGTCCGTGCGCCCAGCGGCGACTACCTGCACCACAACTTCGTCGTGGCCCTGCTCAACGACCTCTTCGGCATCCAGACGCGAGGCGGCTGCTCCTGCGCCGGTCCGTACGGCCACCGGCTGTTGGGCATCGACCTCGATCGGAGCCACGCGTTCGAGCGCCAGATCGCGACCGGTTGCGAGGGCATCAAGCCCGGATGGGTGCGGGTCAACTTCAACTACTTCATCGACGACGAGGTCTTCGACTACATCGTCGAGGCCGTCCGGCTCGTGGCTCGCGACGGTTGGCGGTTGCTCGGCGACTACCGCTTCGACCCCCAGACCGGCTTGTGGCGCCACCGCGGCGGCGCGGTCGAGCCACCGATGCGTCTGCACGACGTGTCCTACGACGACGCCGGCGCCATGGACTACCCCCATCACGACACCACCGCTCCGGTGTCAGTGCTCGCCGACTACATGGCGATGGCGCAGAAGATCATGGCGGACGCCACGGCGCCCGACTGTTCGCTGATCGACCACCTCACCGCCGACTTCGACCAGCTCCGCTGGTTCGAACTGCCCGCTGGCACGCTCGCCGACTGATCGCTCGCGAGCGCCCTGAGGGGGGAATCTTCTTCAGGGTGGGTTCAGCGACGGTCGGAGATGATCACCACATGAGGCCATCCAGGGGGACAGCGCGATGACGGTACAGGCACACGTCCCCATGCCGCTCCCTGGAGACAAGGGGCTCGGCACGACCGTCCCGGCCGAGCGGTCCGCGCGGATCCTCGGCTCGGCGAGATCGCTCTTCCTGCACGGTCTTGCTGTGCTCGGAGTCGCGATCCTCCTGGGCGTCGCCGAGGCGCTCGCCGTGTGGATGGGTGCGCTCCTCGTCGCCCTCGGCCTGCTGGTCGTCGCCGGCGGTGTGGCTCTGGCCGGGGTCATCAGCCGGCTCAGCGTCCGGCCGCGGCACTGACGCGACCAGACCGAAGGTCAGTCCGTCTCGGCCTCGACGGCAGTGGCCATGTTCCGGTGCGCGTCCCAGATGTCCTCGGGCAGCGCGTCGAACAGGTGCAGGTGCTCCTCGCGGTTGGTCATCTCCTGGTGCCAGCGGTCGGCGTCGATCGACAGGATCTTCTCGAGATCACCCGCGGTGATCTGGACGTCCTCGAGGTTGAGCTCGTCCTCGGTCGGGATGATGCCGACGGCGGTCTGACGACCGGACACCTCTCCGTTCTTGAGCTGCATCAGCCACAGCAGCGGCCGCAGGTTGTCGCGGTAGCCCGGCCACAGGAAGTGGCCGTCCTCGGGATCACGCTGGAACCAGTTGACGTGCGCGAAGATCGGCTGCTCGGAGGCCTGCCCGATGATCCGCAGCCAGTGCTCGGCGTACTTGCCCTCGGGGTAGGCCATGAAAGGCCGCATGGACATCGGGTCGTAGCGCAGCTGACCCTCGACACCCTCGGCGGCGAACGTCGCCTCGGCTCCCAGGGTGAGACCGTCGTAGACACCCCCGGCGACGTCGTTGATGGCCCGGATCAACGGTTCTCGATCGCGGGTGCGTCCACCGAAGATGATGCCGTCGATCGGGACGCCCTTCGGGTCATCGATGTCGTCGGCCACGTTCGGGACGTTGGTGAGCGTGGTGGTGAAGCGGCTGTTCGGGTGCGCCCACGGCGAGTCGTCGCGCTCCGACCGATCGGCGATCGCGTTGCCCATCCAGTCGTGCCATCCGGAGAGGTCGGATGGCGGCTCGGGCGTCTTGCCCTCCCACCAGACCTCCTGCGTCTCGGTGTTGTAGGCGACGTTCGTGAACAGCGTGCCGGTGCCTTCGGCGATCGAGTCGAGCGCCACCGGGTTGGTCGAGGCGTTGGTGTCCTTGGCCACACCGAAGACGCCGTACTCGGGATTGAGCCCGTACAGCTTGCCGTCGTCGGGGTCGACCCACAGCCAGGCGATGTCGTCGCCGTAGAACGTGACGTGGTAGCGGTCGCCGAGCACGTCCGGCGCCAGCATCATGGCCAGGTTCGTCTTGCCCGACGCGCTCGGGAAACCGCCGCAGATGTGGTACGTGCGCCCGGTCTCGCGGTCCTCGATGCCGATGAGCATGAACTGCTCGGCGAGGAACTCGCGGGATGCCCAGCCGTCGTAGCAGGCCTGACGCAAGCCGTGCGCGATCTTGCCGAGGAGGGCGTTGCCGCCGTAGGAGGAACCGAAGTGCAGGACGGTGCGCTCGTCGGCGACCGTGACGAAGTACCGCTGGTCCTCGGGGGTGCCCTGGCCGAGGTTCTCGAGATCGCCGGTGACGTGCACGGCTCGGACGAAGCTGTCCGGTTCGGCGAGGTTGTCGATGTGCTCCACGCCGACTCGGGCCATGCGGATCATGTGCAGCACCACGGTGCGGTGGTCGGTGAGCTCGACGCCCGCTGCATACCTCTCCAGGGGAGAGCCGGGAGGCGCCATCAGATAGGGAATGACGTACATCGTCTTGCCGGCCGATGCGCCGCGCATGCGTTCCTCGAGCATCGGCTTCATCTCGTCGGCGTGGCGCCAGTTGTTGTAGACGCCGGCATCGTCGGGGTTGCTGGTGGCGACGATGGTGCGCTCCTCCGAGCGCGCGGTGTCCTTGTGGAAGCTGCGTGAGTAGTAGCGTCCCTCGCCGGCGGGGAAGATCTCGCCGGCCGCGAGCGACTCCTCGATCAGGCGGGCGTCGTCGCTTGCGCTGACGACCTCGACGCGCTCGGCACCCGTGTGCTCCGCCCAGTGGCGGACGTACTCACGTACGTGGGGATTCTTCAGGCCTGCCTCGTCGAGCACCTGGTCCACATCAACCATCGATGGCGTCCTTTCACTTTCCCGTCCCAGCGGATGATTTCAAGACCCTACTCGGTTCGCACTCCGGCGAAGATGGTGCTCCGCTAGTCGCCGGAGCCGGTCAACGGCCGGAACCGGCGCAGCCGCAGGCTGTTGCTGACCACGAACACCGACGAGAACGCCATCGCGGCCCCGGCAAGCATCGGGTTGAGCAACCCGGCCGCGGCCAACGGCAGCGCCGCCACGTTGTAGGCGAACGCCCAGAACAGGTTGCCCTTGATCGTGCTCAGGGTGCGGCGGGAGAGCCGGATCGCGTCCGCTGCGACCCTCAAGTCGCCCCTGACCAGAGTCAGGTCGCTGGCCTCGATGGCCACGTCGGTGCCGGTGCCCATGGCAAGGCCGAGGTCGGCCTGCGCGAGTGCCGCCGCGTCGTTGACGCCGTCGCCGACCATGGCGACGACGCTGCCCTCGGACTGCAGTCGTTTCACGACATCGACCTTGTCGGCCGGCAACACGTCGGCGATGACGTCGTTCTCGTCGATGCCCACTTCTGCTGCCACGGTCCTGGCGACGATCTCGTTGTCTCCGGTCAGCAGCACCGGGCGGAGGCCCAGGTCCCGGAGCTGGCCGATGGCCTCGGCCGAGGTGGGTTTGACGTCATCGGCCACCACGATGACGCCGCGAGCAGCGCCGTCCCAGCCGACGGCGACGGCTGTGCCGCCGGTGGCCTGGGCGTCGGCAAGGGCCTGCTCGAGGTCAGGAGACATCGGCTGGGACCAGTCCTGGAGCAGGCGCGGTCGGCCCACCAGGACGACGTGCGACGTGTCGACGTCGTGGACGATGCCCTGGACGCCGAGTCCTTCGACGTTGGCGAAGTCCTCGACCCGCGGCAGGGTTCCGAGGCGTTCGCGCGCGCCGGTGGCGACGGCCTGGGCGATCGGGTGCTCGGAGGCGTCCTCGAGGGCGCCGGCCAGCCGCAACACGTCGTCTGGGTTCTCGCCGTCGGCCGCGATGACGTCGCCCAACGTCATCTGGCCGGTGGTGACGGTGCCGGTCTTGTCGAGCACGACAGTGTCGACCCGGCGGGTGGACTCGAGGACCTCAGGCCCCTTGATCAGGATGCCGAGCTGGGCACCGCGACCGGTGCCGACCATCAGGGCGGTCGGCGTGGCCAGGCCGAGGGCGCACGGGCAGGCGATGATCAGCACCGCGACCGCGGCGGTGAACGCCATCGCGAGTCCGGCTTCGCTGCCAATCCAGAACCCGAGGGTGCCGACCGACAGGCCGATCACGATGGGCACGAAGATGCCGGAGATGCGGTCGGCCAGACGCTGTGCCTCGGCCTTGCCGTTCTGGGCGTCCTCCACCAGACGGGCCATCTGGGCCAGCTGGGTGTCGGTTCCGACCTTCGTGGCGCGGACGATGATCCGGCCGCCCGCGTTGACCGTTGCCCCGACGACGGGATCACCCGGGCCCACATCGACGGGAACGGACTCCCCGGTGAGCATCGAGGCGTCGACGGCCGAGATCCCTTCCTCGATCGTTCCATCGGTGGCGATCTTCTCGCCGGGGCGGACGACGAACCGCATGCCGGTGGCCAGCTGCTCGGTGGGAATGCGTTCCTCGGACGGGCCGTCAGGTCCGTCGCGGAGCACCACCACGTCCTTGGCGCCCAGCTCCAGCAAGGCGCGCAACGCGGCGCCGGCCCGCCGCTTGGAGCGGACCTCGAAGTACCGCCCGGCCAGAATGAACGTGGTCACCCCGGCCGCGGCCTCGAAGTAGATGTTCCCGGCCCCGTCGGAGCGCTCGACGGTGAGCTCGAACGGATGGGTCATGCCGGGCGTGCCGGCGGTGCCCCAGAACAGGGCGTAGACCGACCACCCCAGGGCTGCGAGGGTGCCCAGCGAGATCAGGGTGTCCATCGTGGACGTTCCGTGGCGGAGGTTGAGCCATGCGGCACGGTGGAACGGCCAGGCCCCCCACACGACGACCGGTGCTGCGAGGGTCAGTGAGAGCCACTGCCAGTTGGTGAACTGCAGTGCCGGAATCATCGCCATCGCGATGACAGGCACCGTCAGGGTGGCCGACCCGAGCAGACGCTGACGCAGCGGCCGGGTCGGGTCGTCCTCGTCGCGAGGATCCTGGTCCTCCGCGGCGGGTCGCGGCACGGCGGCGCCGTATCCGGCCTGCTCGACCGTCTCGACCAAGGCCTCCGGCGTGATGTCGGCCGGGAAGGTGACCTTCGCCTTCTCGGTGGCGTAGTTCACGGTGGCGACGACGCCGTCGAGCTTGTTGAGCTTGCGCTCGATGCGGTTGGCGCATGACGCGCAGGTCATCCCGGTGATCGCCAGCTCGACGTCAGTGGTCGTGGTCATCGGTCTTCTCGCCTCCCGTCGCGGTGCCGGCGGTGCTGACGGTGAACGCCGCAGTGTGGACCTTGCCCTGGTGGCGGAAGTCCAGGAACAGGTGGTAGGTCCCGGCACTGGGAACCGCCGCGTAGAAGACGACCTTCGGGCCCGGCTGCGTCGTGCCGTCGCCGGGCGTGCCGTCGGGGTGGACGTGCAGGTAGGCGAGGTCGCCTGCCCGGAGGGAGACGAGGTGGCCGTACGCGCCGAGGTACGGCTTCAGGTCGGTGACCGGCGTGCCGTCCATTGACACGTCGAGGGTGAGCTTGGCATCGGATCCCGGTGTGAGATCGCCGTCGACCGTGACGGTGTAGCCGTCGACCTCCGCGGTGCGCTTCTCGGTCGCCGGCGTGTCCGGCTGGTAGTCCCCGTCGACCGCGAGGTCCGCTCCCAGCGTGACGGCGTCGGCCTCGGCGGCCTTGAAGTCGGCGAAGAGCCGCCATGGTCCGGCGGTGAGGTCGAGATCCGTCGACCACACGCCGTCCGAGCCCAGCTCGGGGTGGACGTGCTGGAAGCCGGTGAAGTCCCGGCGAACCGCGATCAGGTGAAGGCGCTTCTCGTGCTCCACGTCGTACTCGGTGACCGGCTTGGCGTCGGGGCCGTCGATGGTGAACGAGACGCCGACATTGCGGCCAGGCTTGGCTTGACGGTCGGTGAGGGAGAAGGAGTAGCCGTTCTGGGAGACCATCAGTCCTCCTGGTGTGTCGGTTTTCGCGGCCGCCTTTGCCGTGCTGGCCTGGTGCCTGTCATGGGCGGCGGGTGCGGGTTCGGATGCCGGGCCGACGGCCTTCCCGACGCCCAGCGCCATGGCGAAGACGGCCGCGAGAG
>CAVQEY010000012.1:0-37739 GCA_963711615.1 uncultured Actinomycetota bacterium
GCTCACGCCGCAGCGACGCAGGCACTCAGCGGGGTGTCGATGAGCGACGTGGTGCTCCATCTGTGGTTGGTGCCCATGCTGGTGACGCTGCTGTTCGGGGCGGCAGCCGCCACTGAACGCATCCTCCAGGGCGCAGGAGGGTTTCCGGCAACGCCTACGCTCTGGTGGGCCGGTCCCGTGGCTGCGTTGCTCACCGCCGCGCTGCCGGCGGCGTTGCTCCTGAGCGAGCCGCGGCTGCCGGACATCGACAACGGGTTCATTCCGACGAGCCTGTCCGGGGTGCTGGCGCTTGTCCTGGTGCTCGCCTTCGTCGGGCCGGTCCTGGACATCCTGCACGGCCTCGCCGGCCGGGGAACGTGGCTGTTGCTGCTGGTCCTGCTCGCCTTGGGCGCCGGGACCAAGCCGAGCCTCCTGCCCGTGGTCGCCTGCGGTGGGTTCCTGGCCATGATCGTCCAGTGGGTGCGGACCCGTGCGTTTCCGCTGACGGCAGGCATCCTGACCCTGCTTCCCCTGTTGCTGATACCGGTCGCGGCGGTTGCCGTCTTCGGGAGCACGGACGGCAGCCGGGTACAGCTGCTGCAGGCGTTGGCGCTCGATCCGGGTTTCGATGAGGCCGTCGGACCCGACGTCAGCCTTCCGGGGCGCGGTGGATGGCTGGCGCCGGACCTGGCGGCCGGGTCATCAGAGGTGTGGGCCGTCGCCCTCGGCCTGTTCGCCTTGTTCGTCCTGAGCGAGCTGCCGCGGCTGATCGGCCTCGTCGGGCCGCTGCTCAAGTCGTCTCGGGACGACCCCGGGATGTGGTGGACCGCCGGCGTGGTGGGATCGGGGTTCTGCGGGTTGTGGGTGCTCAGCCATCCCGGCTACAGCCAGCACTACTTCTGGCGCATCGTCATTCCGCTCGGGGTCGTGCTCACGGTCGCGATGATTGCCCGTCTTCTGCCGGCCGGTCCCGGTCGCGGGTGGCCGGCCGTCGGGGTCGTCAGCCTCGCCGGAATCGGCACCGGAGCGGCGCTCACATATCCCTGGCCGTTGGTGCTGGTGCTGGTACCGATGCCGGGGCAAGGCGTCTCGTACGACGTGACGGACCGGTTGGAGCCGTACGCGGTGGCGACCGTGATCATGGCGGCGATCGTCGTGCTGGTGCGGTGGTGGTCGAACCGGCGGGGATGGACCAGTGTCCCGGCGCTGGCCCTGGTCGCCTGTTTCGTCTGTGCCGCCGGAGCCACCACGGCCGTGGTCGACCTCGGCCGTTCGGCTCGACTCGCACCGATCACCGATACGGCGGCCCCGCGCTACGTCAGCGGCGACGAACAGCGAGCGGCCCTCTGGCTCAACGAGCACTCCGACGAGCACGACTTGGTGGCCACCAACGTGTTCTGTGTGCCGGCCCGGTACCGGACGGGCTGTCACCACGCGAGCTTCTGGGTGCAGGCGCTGACCGGCCGCCAGCTGCTGATCGGGGGATGGGCGTACACGGAGGAGAACCTGGCTGCCTACGGTCGCGGCGGCGACGTGCGGTACCAGCGGCTCCCGTCCCCGTGGCCCGACCGGGTCGACCTGAGCCTGAAGGCCGTGCGAGCTCCGGATGCTGCGGTGATCTCCGCGCTGGAGCGTCGAGGGGTCCGATGGATCTTCGCCGACCGCCGGGCGACGGCGGTCTCACCCGAGCTCGAGGAGTTCGCGTCGTTGCGGTATCGCAACGACGATGTCCTGATCTACCGGCTCGACCGGTGACGGGAGGCGGCGATAGCGTCGATGAACGACGATGGGTAGCAACCAAGCTTGTGGGAGGTCACGATGACAACATCCGCTGGTATCGACCTCTCGGTCGTGGTGCCGATGTACGACGAGGAAGATGTCCTGCCGATCTTCCTCTCGAGGATGCGCGCGGCACTCGACCAGCTCGACATCTCCTACGAGGTGCTCGCCGTCGATGACGGCAGCCGCGACGACACCGCACGCCTCATCGAGTCAGCGCGGGCGGCATGGCCCCAGCTGCGACTGATACGGCTGCTGCGCAACTCCGGCCACCAGGCCGCCATCGGCGCCGGGCTCGAGCGCTGTCACGGCGACTACGCCGTCACCATCGACGCCGACCTGCAGGACCCGCCCGAAGCGATCGGCCCGATGTACGCGCTGGCCCGCGGGCAGCGCCTCGACGTGGTCTACGGGGTGCGTGAGGATCGCTCGACCGACGCGCTCTGGAAGCGCGTCTCGGCGCGCCTGTACTACCGCATCATGAGGCGACTGGTCGGCCCTCAGCTTCCCACCGACGCGGGCGACTTCCGGTTGATGTCGCGGCGGGTGCTGCGGGCAGTCGAGTCCCAGCCCCAGGCAGGCCGCATCTACCGGCTGATCGTGCCGTGGTTGGGCTTTCCCAGCCAGACCTATGGATACGCGAGAGACCATCGCGCCGCCGGCTCGACGAAGTACCCGTTGTCGCGGCTGTTGCGGCTGGCCTGGGACAGCATCACCGCATTCTCCGCGGCGCCACTCCGTCTGGCCACCTGGATCGGCGGCCTCACCGTCGTCGCCTGCCTGGGGTCGATCGTGGCGGTCTTCGTCGCTGAGGAGTCCGGCAGGACGATCCCGGGGTGGGCCTCGACCATGATCATGGTGATGGGCATAGGAGCGGTGCAGCTGATCTGTCTCGGCCTGCTCGGCGAGTACGTCGCACGGATCTTCACCACCATCCAGGCCCGACCGCCCTTCAGCATCGGTTACGACAGTGAGGAACAGGACCGCCGCGACGCGCTCACCTTCGACGGGCGCGAACCATCAACGACACCCCAGGCCAGGACGTGACCGGCAGGTAGCGCTCGGCCGCGACCACGGCACGTAGGGCGCTGTTCAGGAATGGTGACATCTGCTCCTGGTCACTGCCAGTGCTCTTGCGACGGTGCCATGCCACCACCGGCCGCAGCAGGACGTTCCACGACTCGATCGTCTCGACGTCCAGACCGTTGCGTTCGAGCAGCGGAACCAAGGTCTCGCGGGTGTAGCGCCGGACGTGCCCGACCGCCACGTCGTGGGCGCTCCACAGCCGGGGATCGGCGGGCACCGCGATCAGCGCCGTCGCTCCCTCCCGCAGCACACGGTGGAACTCCTGGACGGCCCGGTTGTCGTCGTCGATGTGTTCGAGGACGTCGTACGCCACCACCAGGTCGAGGCTCGCGTCGGGGAACGGCAGCGCGAGTGCATCGGCACGAAGCACCGGCAGGCCACGAGTCCGCGCGATGCCGGCACCGTCGACGCTGTACTCGAGCGCGACCGAGTCCCAGCCGTTCTCGAGCAGGACGCGGGTGTTGCCCCCGGCCGCCGCGCCGACGTCCACGGCGCGGCCCGGCGTCATGCCGCGAATCTGCCGAGCGAGCAGATGACGACGCTCGCGGTACCACCAGTGCGAGTCCTCCAGCTCAGCGAGCTTGCGGATCTCAGAGCGGTCCACTGGCAGTCCTTCGGAGCTGGTTCGGCGACGTCGGAAACAAGAGCTTGCGCCTGCGGTCAGGAGGTTGGGGGGATGTTCTGGTTCAGGTGGAAGACGTTGTCGGGATCGTAGGTGTTCTTGAGCGCGGTGAGCCGGGTGACCTTCTCCGGGCCGTAGGCCAGCTTGATTCCGGCAGCACCCTCGTCGCCGAGGACGTTGACGTAGGCGCCGCTCGCGAACGGAGCCAGCCGCGCAGCACTCTGACGAGCGCTCGCGATGCGGTCGTCGTCCTCGGCCGGGTCGGTCCAGCGGGCCGCGCCGACGTACTCGAAGACCGTCTCCCGGTGGCTGAACGCCGTCGCCTCGTCCGGCACGTCCCGGATGGCGCCGCCATACGCCTGCAGACTCGCCCCCATCGCCGGGTCGTGCAGCAACAGTGCGTCGATCGCTGCGTCGAGTAGCTCTCGAAAGTAGTGGCCCTTCCAGTAGCGCCGGATCGCGTGCTTCTCGATCGTGTCTTCGCGCCGCTGGAGGTCGACGTACGACAGCTCGACGATCCGTTCGGCATCCGGGCGGCCCAGCACGCCGAGCTCACCGGCGTGCCGCCGGCCCACGTCAGGATCGCCGACCCAGATGAAACCGACCGTGGTGATGCCGGCCGAGAGGACTGCGGTGAAGGTGGCCTCGCGCGGTGCGGCGGCGTTCAGGTCCCGCCACGTCCGGAGGACGTCGCGGGCGCGGTCGAGGGAGAAGTCGAGCTCGACGCTCAGCGCCTGGGTACCTGTGGCGTGCAGGCCGAACTCGAACTCGGTGACGATGCCGTAGTTGCCGCCACCTCCGCGGAGGCCCCAGTAGAGCTCCGGGTTCTCCTCCGCCGAAGCCCGCAGCACGGTTCCATCGGCCGTGACGAGCTCGAACGAGCGGACGTTGTCACAGCTCAGGCCGTGCTGCCTGGCCAGCCACCCCATGCCGCCGCCGAGCGTGAGCCCGCCGACGCCGGTGTGGGAGACGTTGCCGGCGGTCGTGGCGAGGCGATGAGCCTGGGTCGCCGCGTCGAGAGCGCCGAGCAGCGCGCCACCCTGGATCCACGCTCGCCGCTTCTCCGGATCGACACGCACCGCTGACATCGGGGTCAGGTCGATCATCAGGCCGTCGTCGGGCACTCCGAGCCCGAGCACGCTGTGCCCACCACAGCGCACGCCGATCTCGAGGTCGAGCTCGCGTGCGGACCGGACGGCGAGGATCACGTCGGCGACGCTCGCGCACCGCACGATCATGCGCGGTCGGTTGTCGACCATCGCGTTCCACACCTGCCGGGCCTCGTCGTAGCCCGGCTCGTTCGGCAGCAGGAGCTGCCCGTCGAGCTCGTCGCGCTGGATCGTACCTGCGGTCATGGCCCCCCTCCTGTCGCGTTTCAGCGGGTCAAGACAAGCACGGTGGCAGGCGCAGCGTCTATGCCTTGGCAGCGGCGACGATGTCGTCGACGCTGAGGAGCACGGTGTCGGCCGCGGGGCCGAGCGGGATGAACGAGTCCGCGCTGGCGACGCGGGAAAGGCGGCCGCCGTAACCGCCGTCGACCAAGGCTGCGACGACGGCCTCGGAGACGCCGCCGCTGCGCCGGGTCTCGTCGACAACGAGAACCGAGCCGAAATCTCTGGCGACGTTGTTGAGTGCGTGTTCCGGAAGCGGCGCGAGCCAGCGCAGGTCGAGCACGGTGGCGTTCACTCCGCGCCCGGCGAGCTCGATCGCTGCCTGCATGCTGAGGTGGACGCCGTTGCCGTAGGTGACGAGGAGGATGTCGCGGCCATCGCCGTGCCGGCCGACCACGCCGAGGTCGATGGTTGCCTGGGGGTGATCCGGCGCGACATACTCGGCCGTCCATCCACCGTCGCCTTCGTCCAGGAGGTCCCGGTGGTGGTATTTCGCAATCGGTTCGAGGAACACGCAGACCCGACCGTCCTGCTGGGCCAGTGAGAAGCAGGTGCGCAACAGGCCCGGTGCTTCGGCGGGATGGCTCGGCACCGCGAGCACGAGACCCGGGATGTCGCGCAGCACAGCCAGAGAGTTGTCGTTGTGGAAGTGCCCGCCGAAACCGCGCTGGTAGGCGAGGCCGGCGATCCTGACGACCATGCCGTTCTGGTACTGCCCGTTGGAGAAGAACCGCAGCGATGCCGCTTCGCCCCGGAGCTGGTCCTCCGCGTTGTGGATGTAGGCGAGGTACTGGATCTCCGGGATCGGCACGAAGCCTGCCAGCGCCGAGCCGAGGGCGGTGCCGAGGACGGTCTGCTCGTCCAGCAGCGTGTCGAACACCCGGAATCCACCGAACCGCTTCCGCAGGCCGCGCGTCACGCCGTAGACACCGCCCTTGAGTGCGACGTCCTGGCCGAACAACAGAGCGGAGGGCTGCGCGTCCATCAGGTCGGTGAGGGTGGCGTTGATCGACTGCGCCAGCGTCATGGGTGGCCCGTCCTCGGGCAGGCGGCCGTTCCACAGGCGAGTGCGCTGCTCTATAGAGGATCCGGTCTGGATCACCGGCAGTGGATGTGCCAGGTCGAGCGGCGCCATGACGTTGGCCTTGTTCGAGAGCCGCTCCTCGTCGAGCACCCGTTTCGCCTCGGTCATCACGTGCTCGCGCGTGGCCTCGTAGCGCTCCAGGACGTCGGCCGAGGACAGGACGCCGGTATCCATGAGCGTGAACGCCGTGGCCAGAAGGGGATCACGGTCGTGGTCCGCCGCGATCTCGGCGGGGGTCCGGTAGGCGCTCTCGGCGTCCGACCCGGCGTGGCCCATGTATCGCACGGTCTTCAAGTGAAGGACGGCGGCGCGACGGCTCTCGCGGACGGAGGCCAGCGCCTCGGCGACGACGTCGACCAGTGAAGCCGATTCCGATCCGTCGGCGTGCCAGTAGCGAAGGCCGGGACGGCTCGCGAGCGCGGCGGCCGTCCACCCCGCCGGCGTCTTCGTGCTGAGGCCGATGCCGTTGTCCTCGCAGACGAACAGGACCGGGCAGTGGAGCTTGCGGTGGGCCAGGTGGGCAGCCGCATTGAAGGCCCCGGCGGCCGTCGAGTGGTTCACCGATGCGTCACCGAAGCTGCACACCACGATCGCGTCGGCGGGCCACGGAGTCTCGTGGTCGATCGCTCGAGCCAGGCCGATGCTGTAGCCGAGCCCGACCGCCCTGGGGAGGTGGGAGGCGATCGTCGACGTCTGCGGGATGATGCCGAGGGCCGGGTGGCCGAACACCTTGTGGCGACCGCCGGACATCGGGTCGCTGGCCGCCGACGTGAGGCTCAGCAGGACGTCGCGGACCGGGTTGTCCGTTCCTGCGACGGCGGCACGTGCGGCGTAGAAGCCGCCGGAACGGTAGTGGAGCAGGGCCGGATCGGTGGTCCGGGACAGCAGGCCGACCGCCGCGTTGCTCTCGTGCCCGGCCGATCCGATCGTGTAGTAGCCCTTGCCCTGCTTCTGGAGCCAGCGCGCCGCGAAGTCGAGGTGGCGGCTCTGCAGCTGGGCGTCGAAGAGGCGCTGGAGCATCGACGAATGGTCCGCCGAGGCAGGAACGCGACCTGCGTCCGAGTGCTGGCGAACGGCCTGGACGAAGTGTTCGTCGATCGTCTCCACCGTGCTCCTCCATGCAACGCGACCTGGTCCTCGTCAACATCTCACGCCTTTGGTGCATCTGGTTTGGTTTCGGACACGACTAGCGTTCGACTGAAGGCAACGAGGCGGCGAAGGGAGCACCACCATGACGGTGGCCATCTGTGTGGCGGGGGCGACGGGGTGGACCGGTCGTGCCGTGGCGGAAGGGGTGCTCGGTGCGGAGGGCCTGTCGCTGGTGTCGGCGGTGAGCCGGTCCGCGAGTGGTGAGGACCTGGGCCGGGCCTGGGGCGGCGACCCGAACGACGTGCCCGTCTTCGGTGCGGTCGACGAGGCGCTCGCGGGCGTCGACGTGCTGATCGACTTCACCTCCCACGACGCGGTCCTCGCCCATGCACTCGCGGCCATCCGCAACGGGGTGTCTGTCGTCATCGGAACGTCGGGACTTGGAGCGGACGACTTCGCCGAGATCGAGGCGGCTGCTCTCGAGCACGAGGTCGGTGTCATCGCAGCCGGCAACTTCTCGGTCACGGCAGCGCTGGCTCAGGCGGCCGCGCTCCTGGCCGCAAGGCACCTGCCGAGCTGGGAGATCGTCGACTACGCCTCGGCGAGCAAGCCGGACGCGCCGAGCGGCACGGCGAGGGAGCTCGCTGAGCGGTTGTCCGAGGTCAGGGCTCCAGACGTTGAGGTTCCGATCCCCGAGACGGCAGGTCACGTCGAGGCGCGTGGCGCGACCGTCGCCGGCAGCCAGGTCCATTCGGTGCGGCTGCCGGGCTTCAGCGTCTCCACCGAGATCGTCTTCGGGCTGCCTGACGAGCGGCTGACCATCCGCCACGACGCCGGGTCGAGCGCGGCTCCGTACGTCGGCGGCACGCTGCTCGCGGCGCGCGCGGTCAGCGGACGGAGCGGTCTCACCCGAGGGCTCGACACGCTCCTGCTCGGGTAGTCAGGCGGCAGTGGGGCGGATCGATCCCACCGGCATCGTGAAGACGATGACCGTTCCCTCGCGACGCGCCACGTAGTCGGGGAAGACCTTCCGGGTGAGGGTCAGGGCTCTGCTGTTCTCGGCGGACATCTCGGCGACGATGTCGGTGAAACCGAGCTCGGCGGCCCGGTCGCGGATCCAGAGCCCGAGCCTGGTCCCGACGCCGCGACCCTGCCAGGCGTCGACCACCTCGACCGCGAGCTCGGCACGACCTGCGCCGAGGTTGACCAGTCGGGCCAGCCCGATCGCCTTGCCGTCGGCGTAGGCGACGACGGCGACATGGCAGCAGCCGTCGACGGCCGTGAGGACACGTCGGGCTTGGGGATGCAGTGTGGGCATGGGCGTCAGGTAGCGCAGGAACCGGCTTTCGTCGGACATGCCGGCAAACACCTCGTCGAGGACGTCGCCGTCGGAGGCGTTGAGCTCGCGCAGCTCGATCTCGCCGGTGTGATCCACCATGCGTCGAGCGTGCTCGCCTGAGGTATCTGCGGACATCGGCCGACGTCCCTAGGTCGGCTTCCTGCTACCTCAGATTCGTCGTCACGGCACGATCGTGCCGGTGACCTCGCCGAGCCAGAGGTCCTCGCCGTCGGGCCCGGGCGCGGTGGCGGAGATGGTGACGGCGTCGCCGTTCTCGAGGAACGAACGGGTGGAACCGTCCGCAAGCGTGAGGGGTTCGACCCCGTTCCAGGTCAGCTCGATGAACGAGCCGCGCTGATCGCGGGCGGGGCCGCTCACGGTGCCGGACGCGAACAGGTCGCCGGGGCGCACGGTCGCGCCGTTGACGGTCATGTGCGCCAGCATCTGCGCGGCGGTCCAGTACATACCGGCGAACGGGGGTCGCGCGAGCACCTCGTCACCGAGCCGCACCTCGAGCCGCAGGTCGAGCGCCCATGGCTGGGCGCCGTCGTCGTCGAGGTACGGCAGCAGGGGGACGTCGCGCTCCGGCGGATGCGTGCGCGCCGACTCCAGCGCCTCCATCGGCACGACCCAGGGTGAGACCGACGTCGCGAACGACTTGCCGAGGAACGGACCGAGTGGCACGTACTCCCAGGCCTGCAGGTCGCGCGCCGACCAGTCGTTGACGAGGCAGACGCCGAACACGTGTCGCTCCGCGTCCGCGAGCGCGATCGGCTCGCCGAGCTCCGACTCCGTACCGACGACAAATCCGACCTCTGCCTCGATGTCGAGACGCACGGACGGTCCGAACACGACGTCGTCGGTGCTGGTGCGCCGCTGGCCGTTCGGCCGCTGGATCGGCGTGCCGGACACGACGACCGTGCCGGAACGTCCGTGGTAGCCGACCGGAAGGTGCTTCCAGTTGGGCAGCAGCGCCTCGCCGTCGGGGCGGAACATGCGGCCGAGATTCGTCGCATGATGCTCCGATGCGTAGAAGTCGACGTAGTCGCCGATGGCGAACGGCAGCACCAGCTCGACCTGGTCGGCCGGCGCCAGGTGATGGTCGACGACGTGCGCGTGGGCCTCGTCGCCGAGCCACTCGATGAGCGCGTGCCGCACGTCGTGCCACGTCTCGAACCCGGCGGCGAGGAGCGGGTTGAGCGAGCCGCGCGCGAAAAGGTCGGCATGGTCGGGAACCACGATCGCAGCGGCGGTCGTCAGGTCGAGGACATCGGTGTCGACGCCGACCCCGACGCGTCGGCGCGACTCGCCGGGCACGACAAAGGAGCAGTACGGCAGCGTGAAGCGGCCGAAGTCCCCTCTCACGCCGCCGCCTCGAGCAGGCCGAGCCCGCGCAGGTCGTCGAGGGGTTCGGAGATCGAGCACGTGCCGAAGGACAGGAACCGCGAGCGGACGTGACCTCGCGCGGCCTCGTCGAGGTCGGAGACTCGCGCGGCCACCACCGAGGGGTCTCGCTCGGCGAGGATGGCCGCCGCCACGTCGTCGCTCGACCCGGACAGAACGGCGTTGACGGCGAGCACGACGTTGAGGAATCCCTGGTGCTCGAACCCGGTCGCCGGGTCGGTGTGCCGGACGGCGTTGTGGAGGCCGGCGGTCAGCTTGAAGCGGAGGTCGTGCTCGAGCGCATCCGTCAGGGCGGAGGCCAGCCGCCCGTCGCTTGGGAACGCATCGGCGGTATGGCCGCCGGTGCGGAGCTTGAGCGCGACGCCCGGGGTCAGGTCGAACGGCGGTGTCATCGATCGCTCGACGAGCAGCCGCGTGCCTTCGGGCACGCCCGGCAGCGGGTCTCCGGGCTCGGAGTCCGACAGCTCGACAGCTCGTAGGCGCAGGCGGGAATCGTCGTCCACCGCCGCGATGGCCGCGACAGCCGAACCGGCCGGCGTCACCAGTGCGAGGTCGAGCGCGTCGACATCGACGGTGGCGAGGGTGTCGCCGAGCGCGGTGAGCCGGGACGCCGAGCAGACGAACGGTCCGACGTGACGTGCGAGTGGCGAGTCAAGGGCCGCGACGTGAGCACGAACGGCGTCGTCCATCGCAGCGTTGCCGGGCGGGAAGATCGCCGCGTCGTCGAAGAATCGGTCGAACAGCATGGTCACCTGTTCAGTCTTGCTCACTCGCCTGATGTCCACGACTGTGCGTAGACGCCGTCGTCACAGGCGCGGCCGCCTTCGCCGAGCTCGAGGGGACGGAACGTGTCGACCATGACCGCCAGCTCGTCGAACTCCTGAACGCCGAGGCTCGCCTCGATCGCTGACGGCTGTGGTCCGTGCGAGTGTCCGCCGGGATGGACGCTGATGGAGCCCTTGCCGATGCCGGACCCCTTGCGGGCCTCGTAGTCGCCGGCGACGTAGAACATGATCTCGTCGCTGTCGACGTTGGAGTGGTAGTAGGGCACCGGGATCGCGAGCGGGTGGTAGTCGACCTTGCGTGGCACGAAGTTGCACACCACGAAGTTGTGGCCCTCGAAGACCTGGTGCACCGGCGGCGGCTGGTGAACGCGGCCGGTGATGGGCTCGTAGTCGGAGACGTTGAACGCATACGGGTAGAGGCACCCGTCCCAGCCGACCACGTCGAACGGGTGGCGGGGCACGACATGGACTGTGCCGGTGAGCCCGCCCGGCCCGGTGCCGCGGTGCTTGATGAAAACCTCAATGGCCCCTTCATCTCTCACGTCGGGTTCTGAAGGCCCCCGTAGGTCACGCTCGCAGTACGGCGAGTGCTCGAGCAGCTGGCCGAACCGCGACAAGTATCGCCGCGGCGGGGTGATGTGGCTGTTCGCCTCGATGCAGTAAGCCCGGACGTCGCCGTTCGGCACCCAGCGGTGCGTCGTCGCGCGCGGCACGATCAGGTAGTCGCCCGACCCGAACGGCAGGTGCCCGAACACTGTCTCGAGCACGCCCTCCCCGGACTCGATGAACACGCACTCGTCGCCCGTGGCGTTGCGATACAGGGGCGACGTGTCGGCGCCGACCACGTAGGAGATGCGGACGTCGCCGTTGCCGAGCACGAGACGGCGGCCGGTCACGAGGTCGCGCCCCTCAGCGGACGAGAACAGGTCGTGCAGCTTCAGGTGCCGGGGGAGCAGCGGCTCGTTCGGCGTGGTCGACTGGTCGGGCAGCTCCCAGGTGCGTGCCTCGAGCACGGCCGACGGCACACCGACGTGATACAGCAGTGAGGAGTCGGAGCTGAACCCTTCCTCGCCCATCAGCTCTTCGCGGTAGAGGTCACCGGATGCGGATCGGTGCTGCGTGTGGCGCTTCGGTGGGATGTTTCCCATCGCCCGGTAGTGGGCCATGTGACGCCTCCTAGAAGTTGCCTGGCCTAGAAATTTCCACGGAGTGCCTGCTCGCGCTCGATCGCCTCGAACAAGGCCTGGAAGTTGCCCTTCCCGAACCCCAGCGAACCATGTCGCTCGATCAGCTCGAAGAACACGGTCGGACGGTCGCCGACCGGCTTGGTGAAGATCTGCAGCAGGTAGCCGTCCTCGTCCCGGTCGACGAGGATGCCGCGCGACTGCAGCTCCTCGATCGGCACCCGCACCTCGCCGATGCGGGCGCGCAGCTCGGGGTCGGTGTAATAGGAGTCGGGTGTGTCGAGGAACAGCACGCCGCGGGCGCGCAGGGCGTCCACGGTGGCCAGGATGTCGGCGGTCGCGAGCGCCAGGTGCTGCGCGCCGGGGCCGCGGTAGAACTCGAGGTACTCGTCGATCTGCGAGCGCTTCTTGCCGACGGCCGGCTCGTTGAGCGGGAACTTCACCCGGTGGTTGCCGCTGGCCACGACCTTGCTCATCAGCGCGGAGTACTCCGTCGCGATGTCGTCGCCGATGAACTCGGCCATGTTCGTGAAGCCCATGATGCGGTTGTAGAAGTCGACCCACTCGTCCATGTGGCCGAGCTCGACGTTGCCGACGACGTGGTCGAGTGCCTCGAAGATCCGGTGACCCTCCGGACGTTGCATCGACGAACGGCGCTCGACGTAGCCGGGGAGGTACGGGCCCTCGTACCGGCTGCGGTCGACGAGTGAGTGCCTGGTGTCGCCGTACGCGGCGATGGCGGCAACGCGAACGGTGCCGTGCTCGTCGCTCACGTCGTGGGCCTCCTCCAGCACCGTGGCGCCCTGGGCGCGGGCGTGCTCGACGCAGGTGTCGACGTCCGGCACCTCGAGCGCGATGTCGACGACGCCGTCGCCGTGGGTGCGGTGGTGATCGATGACCGGGCTGGCCGGGTCGACGCCGCCCTTGAGCACGAAGCGGACGGCGCCGCTCTCCAGCACGAAGGCGTGGTGATCGCGGTTGCCGGTCTCGGGTCCGGAGTAGGCGACGAGGTCCATGCCGTAGACGGACTGGTAGAACGAGGCCGCCTGCGTGGCGTTGCCGACCGCCCACACCACGGCGTCCCACCCGGTGACCGGGAACGGGTCGGCGGCGCTGTCGTACTCCACCAGCCCGACGAGCTGCTTGAGCTGGTCGAGGTCGAGATGGGCGAGGCGTTCGGAGGCAGTCAGGTCGAGGCTCATGCCCCCACATCACCGCATCGACCTCGACGATGCAACCGGCACATCTCGAGGTGGTCGCTCACGTCAGCAATGCCGAGTATTCTTGCCATGAACTGGTCGATCTGCCTAGGAGAGTCAACGATGGATGCACTGGATGTCGCGCTGATCGAGGCGCTCCGCGCCCATCCTCGCGCAGGAGATCTCGAGCTTTCGCGGCGGACGAAGGTCGCCCGCGCCACTGTGCAGTCGCGGCTGGCCAAGATGGAGGCGGCCGGAGTCATCACCGGCTACGGTCCGGACGTCGATCTCGTCGCCGCCGGCCATCCGGTGCTGGCCTTCGTGACGCTCGAGATCGCCCAAGGCAAGCTCGACGCCGTGGCCGAGGAGCTCGAGTCGCTGCCGAACGTCCTTGACGCCTACGTCACGAGCGGTGCTGCCGACGTCGTCTGCAAGATCGCGGCCACGTCACACGAGGACCTGCAGGCCACACTTCTGCACATCAGCAAGTCCGGTTCGGTGGTGCGCTCGACGAGCGTCATCGTGCTCAGCGAGCTCGTGAAACCGCGCGTCCTGCCGATGCTCGCTCGCGACGCGACCGCGTCCGGCCGTGCTCCCGCCTATCGTTGACGCATGGGCCACGTCATCTTCGGCATGAACACGTCAGTCGACGGCTACGTCTCGGGAGCGTCCGGCGGCCCCGAGGACATGCCGGCACCTGGCGACGACCTGCACCAGTACTTCAACGAGCTCCAGAGGTCGGCGGCACTCAGCCTGTACGGGCGCAAGCTGTACTCGGACATGCAGTACTGGGACACCGACGACCCCGACTGGCCCGCCGTCCAGAAGGAGTACGCCGACCTCTGGCGCGCCACCCCGAAGGTGGTGGTGTCGACGACGCTAAGCGAGGTCGGCCCGAACGCCACCCTGATCTCGGAGGATGTGGATGCGGAGCTGAGCCGCCTCGTCGCCGAGACCGACGGCGAGATCGATGTCGGCGGTCCCACACTCGCCGCGTCGCTGGCCCGGCTCGGACTCATCGACGAGTACCGCCTCTATCAGCGCCCGGTGGTGCTCGGAGGCGGCAAGCCGTTCTTTCCCGAGGGGATGCCTGACGGCGTCGCCCTCCTGGACGTGGAGATGCTTCCCGAAGACACCGTGCTGCTGCGCTACCAGCCGGTGCGGTAGGGCCGACGAGTCTCGGGCGTCATGCTGCTACGGATTCGACCCGTAATACGATTTGTCATACGATTGTCGTATGCCTGTCGTGAACTTCAGAACTGATGAGCAGTCCGAGCGCGCTCTTGCAGAACTGACGGCTGACGGTGCGAGCGTGTCCGAGGCCGTCCGTCAGGCCCTGGTCGATGCCATCCGTCTACGCAGGCGTGAGCAGATGCGGCTGGAATCGCAGGAGGTGTCCTCAGACCCGGAGGAGCGTGCGGAGAGTCGCCGGGTTCTTGAGGAGATGGACGAGTTGCGTGCGTGGTGACGTTCATCGACTCCGGGCGCCTCGCAGCACCCGCGGTCATGAGCAACGCGGGGCCCGGTTCGCAGTCGTGCTGCAGTCGGACGACCTGCTGCTGCCGACTCTTCTTGTAGCGCCGACATCAAGCTCGGCCGCGCCGCGGGTGTTCCGGCCGTCAATCATGATCGGCGAGGAACGGACCCAAGTGCTCGTCGAGCAGACCACGGCCGTGGCGGCTGAGCGATTGGGCGAGCTCGTGGGCCGCGTCAGTCGGGCTGAGCTGGATGAGATCAACGACTCGCTGCGCCTGGTGTTCGCGCTGGACTGAGGCACACCCGTGGTGGTTACGGGGCCAGGTCTTGGAGACGATTGATCGCCTCGTCCAGCACCTCCGGCTTCTTGCAGAACGCCCACCTGACCAGCGGTCGTCCGATTTCCTTGTGGTCGTAGAACACCTGGTGCGGGATGGCCACGACGCCCGCGAGCTCGGGCAGCCGGCGGCAGAACTCCACGCCGTCGTCGAAGCCGAGCGGCCGGATGTCTGTGGTGGCGAAGTACCCGCCCTCGGGCACGAACACGTCGAAGCCGATCGCCTCGAGCCCCTCGCACAGCAGGTCACGCTGCGCCTGCATCCGGGCGCGGAGGGAGTCGAAGTAGTCGTCGCCGAGCTCGAGCGCCTGCGCGATGGCGGGTTGAAACGGCGCCCCCGACGTGTACGTCATGAACTGCTTGGCGCCGAGCATTGCGCCGACGAGGGCAGACGGTCCGGTAGCCCAGCCCACCTTCCAGCCGGTGAACGAGAACGTCTTGCCGGCGCTGGAGATCGTCAGGGTGCGCTCGGCCATGCCCGGCAGTGTGGCGATCGGGATGTGCGGCCCGTCGTAGGTCAGGTGCTCGTAGACCTCGTCGGTGATGACGATGAGGTCGTGCTCGAGTGCGACGGCCGCGACCGCCTCGAGCTCCTCCCGGGTCAACACTGCGCCGGTCGGGTTGTGCGGAGAGTTCAGCAGGATCGCGGTGGTGCGCGGAGTGACGGCGGCCTGCAGCTCGTCGACTGGGAGCCGGAAGTTCGGAGCCCGCAGCGTGACGGGACGTCGTATGCCACCGGCCATCTGGATGACTGCGACATAGGAGTCGTAGTACGGCTCGAGCGCCACGACCTCGTCGCCCGGATCGACCAGGCCGAGCAGCGCCGCGGCGATCGCCTCGGTGGCCCCGGTGCTGACGGCGACCTCGGTGGCCGGGTCGATCTCGAGGCCGTACCAGCGCTTCTGGTGTGCGGCGACGGCCTCACGCAGCTCAGGCACGCCGACGCCGGGCGCGTACTGGTTGCGTCCGTGGTGCATGGCGTGGACGACGGCCTCGACCACCGAGCCCGGTCCATCGGTGTCGGGGAATCCCTGCCCGAGGTTGACCGAGCCCGTCTGCAGGGCAAGGGCGCTCATCTCGGCGAAGATCGTGGTGCCGAGCCCCTCGATGCGCGCGCTCTTGGTCTTCACGCCTCCCGACCCTACGCGCGACCGTCCGCCGGAGCCGCCGGGGGACATAGATCGCCCCGCCGTTCTCGGGGGGTGAAACGGCGGGGCGAGGCAGGCAATGACGGGTTTCCCCGATCTATCCTGCTGGGAGCAAGTTTATGGGAGATTCGGCACCGTCAAGCGGTTTTCGCGAAATTCTCCAGAACAGTCTTCTGACCGTGATTCCGGGCGATCTGGACGTTGTGAGCCGCGGCGTGGACCTCGATGCGACAATCATCGCCATGACGATCGAAGCGCCCCCCGCGAGTTCGACACCCCGTCGTCGTGCCCCGCGGTCCGGAGGAGGACGGCGGGTCATCCGCGCGATCGGCGTCCTCATGGTCATCGCCGGGCTCGGCTTCATCGGCTACTTCGCCTGGCAGTACTGGGGCACCAACTACGTCGCCAAGCAGAAGCAGGCCGAGATCAAGCAGGCCATCGTCAAGGACTGGGACCAGGGCATCGACGGCAACGCCATCGGACTGCTCCGAGTGCCCCGCTTCGGCGATGACTACGAGGTGCCCATCGTCAAGGGCGGAGACCTGCTGGGAGCCGAGGGCAACAGGGCCCTGGCCGAGGGCGTCGCGTGGTACGAGCCCGGCGCCAAGCCGGGCGAGATCGGCAACTTCGCCATCGCCGGCCACCGAGTCACCCACGGCGAACCGTTCCGCAAGTTCCTCCAGCTGCGCGAGGGCGACAAGGTGTTCATCGAGACGCGGCGCAAGGTCTTCACGTACGTGCTGCGCAACGACGGCAACGCCATCACAGTCGACTTCACGACCAGCTGGCCGCTCGCCGACGTCCCCGACCCCAACAGGCAGGGCGAGAAGGCCACCGAGCCGGTCCTGACGATGCTCACCTGCTCCGAGCTGTTCCACACCGACAACCGCAGCATCGTCATCGGCGACCTGGAGTCCACCGAGGACAAGGCCAGCGGCACCGTCACGAAACCGGACTGACGCGCGTGCACGACTACCAGCGCGAGTTCATCGAGTTCGCCCTCGAGAACGATGTGCTGAGCTTCGGCAGCTTCACCCTCAAGTCCGGTCGCACGTCGCCGTACTTCTTCAACGTCGGCGCGGTCGACTCCGGTGCTGGACTTGCCGCGCTCGGCCGCTTCTACGCCGCCGCCATCGTCGAGGACGGGCTTGATGTCGACGTCATCCTCGGCCCGGCCTACAAGGGCATCCCGATCGCCGCGGCCACCGCGGTCCAGCTCGCCGAGGTGCACGGCCGCGACGTCCCGTGGTGCTTCAACCGCAAGGAGGCCAAGGACCACGGCGAGGGAGGACTCCTCGTCGGTGCGCCGCTCACCGGCCGGGTGCTCGTGGTCGATGACGTCATCACCGCCGGCACCGCGATCCGCGAGGTCGTCGAGATCGTCAGGGACGCAGGTGCCGAGCTTGCCGCGGTCGTCGTCGCCATCGACCGGCAGGAACGTGGCACAGGAGACGTCTCCGCCGTGCAGCAGGTCGAGCAGGAGCTCGGCATCCGCGTGCGAGCCATCGTCAGTCTCGACGACGTCGTGACCTACCTCGAGGAGACCGTGGAGCACGCCGAGCATCTCGACGCGGTCCACGCGTACCGCGCCGAACACGGCGCCCAGTGACCGAAGACTCAGCGACCGACGGCGTCGGCGTCGGCCCCTGGGAAGGGGAGTGGCCCGACGACGATCGTCTCGATCCCGAGCTGCTCGAGCATGGCGACCGGCGCAACGTCATCGACCAGTACCGGTACTGGACCATCGAGGCGATCGTCGCCGACCTCGACACCCGGCGGCATCCGCTGCACGTCGCGATCGAGAACTGGCAGCACGATTCCAACATCGGGTCGATCGTCCGCACGGCCAACGCGTTCAACATCGCGGCCGTGCACGTCGTGGGGAAGCGGCGCTGGAACCGGCGTGGCGCGATGGTCACCGACCGCTACCAGCACATCGAGCACCACCCCGACGTTCCCGACCTCGTCGCCTGGGCGCAGGACGAGAACCTCCCACTCCTCGGCATCGACAACCTGCCCGAGGCGCAGCCGATCGAGACCGCCCAACTGCCGGCCGCCGCGGTCATGCTGTTCGGGCAGGAGGGACCCGGCCTGACGCCGGAAGCGCTCGCCGCCTGCACCTCCCACTACGCCATCGCCCAGTACGGATCGACGCGTTCGATCAACGCCGGCGCGGCCGCGGCCATCGCGATGCACGCCTGGGTGCGACAGCACGCTCGTTGAGTCCGATAGGGCCGCCTCGACGGACATCCTCTGACTTTAGTCAGAGAAGTCTCAGACGTCCGGAGCAGGCAGCCGTCGATCGCGGCCACGTCGTCGTCCGGCTCGACACCGCGTGCTCACCGATGCGGTGACGATGTACCGCCGCGCGGGATACACGCCTATCGATCGGTACAACGACAACCCCTACGCCCACCACTGGTTTGAGAAGGTGCTCGGCGAAGCACGCCACTAGGCTCGCCGCATGGGTTCGCGAGTCCTCGTCATCGGCGGTGACGCCGGCGGCATGACCGCCGCGGCCGAGCTGCGGCGTCGCCTCCCCGATTCCGACGAAGTCGTCGTGCTCGAGCGCACCAACCGCACGTCGTACTCCGCCTGCGGGATCCCGTACTGGGTGGCCGGCGACGTCGAGTCCGCAGACGACCTGGTGTCGCGCACCCCGGAGGAGCACCGCAAGCGCGGCATCGATCTCCGGACGGCGACCGAGGCGACGGCGATCGATGTCGACGCCCGCGAGGTCACTGCCTGGAGCGACGACACCGAGGAGACGATCGGCTACGACCGCCTCGTCATCGCGACCGGCGCCGAGCCGGTGCGTCCGGACCTGCCGGGCATCAGCGGTGAGGGAATCTTCGGCATCCAGACGCTGGCGGACGGCCAGGAGGTGATCGACGCGCTGGCCGACGACCCCGAGCACGTCGTGGTGGTGGGCAGCGGCTACATCGGGCTGGAGATGGCCGAGGCTTGCACGCTGCGGGGCATCGACTCGGTCGTCATCGAGTCCCGGGACACCCCGTTGTCGATCCTCGAGCCCGCGCTCGGCGAGAAGGTCGCCAAGGCGATGCGCAGCTCGGGCATCACGCTGCACACCGGCACGAGTGTCACCGGCTTCACTCTGGAGAACGGACGGGTCGTGGGAGTCGAGATCGGCGACAAGACCCTCCCCGCTGACGTCGTCATCCTCGGGATGGGCGTGGGCGCCCGATCGGAGATCGCCCAGAAGGCTGGCCTGCCCACCGGCGCGCGGGGCGGCATCGTCGTCGACGCCAGCCAGCGAGTCGAGGGCTTCGACGACATCTGGGCGGCCGGCGACTGTGTGGTCACGCGCGACCGCATCACCGGCGAGCTCATCCACGTCCCGCTCGGCACTCACGCCAACAAGCAGGGCATCGTCGTGGCCGACTCCATCGCCTCCGACGTGCTCGGCGAGCCGCCCAAGCTCGAGTTCCCCGGCATCGTGCAGACCGCCATCACCAAGTTCTGCAACCTGGAGGTCTCCCGCACCGGGCTGGGGGAGCAGCAGGCGCGTGACGCCGGGTTCGACCCTGTTGTCACGACGATCCGCTCGACGACGATCGCCGGCTACTTCCCCGACGCGGGCGAGCTGATCGTCCTGATGGTGGCCGACCGGACCTCCCGGCGGCTGCTCGGCGTCCAGATCGTGGGTGAACGCAACGCCGGACTGCGGATCGACGTCGCGGCGACCGCGATCACCGCGGAGATGACCATCGACGACGTCGTGATGCTCGACCTCGCCTACGCGCCGCCGTTCGCCTCGGTGTGGAGTCCGCTGCTGGTGGCCGCGCGGTCCATGGTCAAGATGCTGGCTTAGGCTGGGAGGACCGCCAGACCGAGGAGCTCGTCATGCCCGTCGCCACCCCCGAGATCTACGCCGAGATGCTCGACAAGGCCAAGCGTGAGTCGTTCGCCTACCCGGCCATCAACGTCTCGTCCTCGCAGACGCTGAACGCCGCGCTGCAGGGCTTCGCCGAGGCCGAGTCCGACGGCATCATCCAGATCTCGACCGGCGGCGCCGAGTACCTCTCCGGCCCCAACGTCAAGAACATGGTCAGCGGTTCCCTCGCGTTCGCGGCATTCGCTGAGGAGGTCGCCAAGAACGTCCCGGTGAACGTCGGGCTGCACACCGACCACTGCCCCAAGGACAAGCTCGACGGCTTCGTGCGCCCACTGGTGGCGGCGTCCGCCGAGCGGGTCAAGGGCGGCGGGCTGCCGTACTTCCAGTCGCACATGTGGGACGGGTCGGCGGTGCCGCTGGCGGAGAACCTCGAGATCGCTCAGGACCTCCTGGCCCAGTGCGCCGCCGCGAACATCATCCTCGAGGTCGAGATCGGCGTGGTCGGTGGCGAGGAGGACGGCGTCGAGGGAGCCATCGACGACAAGCTCTACTCCACTCCCGACGATGCGCTCGCCACGGCGGCCGCGCTCGGACTGGGCGAGAAGGGCCGGTACATGACGGCCCTCACCTTCGGGAACGTGCACGGCGTCTACAAGCCCGGCAACGTCAAGCTGCGCCCTGAGGTGCTCGAGACCGCTCAGCAGGTGGTCGGCAAGGAGTATGACAAGGACCAGCCGTTCGACCTGGTGTTCCACGGTGGGTCGGGCTCACTGCCGGAGGAGATCTCTGCGGCCGTCGACTTCGGTGTGGTCAAGATGAACGTCGACACCGACACCCAGTACGCGTTCACCCGGCCCGTCGTCACGCACATGCTCACCAACTACGACGGCGTGCTGAAGATCGACGGCGAGGTCGGCAACAAGAAGATGTACGATCCGCGCGCCTGGGGAAAGGCCGCCGAGGCCGGCATGGCCGCCCGGGTCGCCGAGGCATGCGCCGCGCTGAGGTCGGCAGGCACCAAGCTCTGACCAGGCCAAACGCCCGAATCGCTGCCCAAGCGTAGGGTGGGGTCAGTCGGCATCGAGCCGGCACCACCCGGCCCTTGTGGAGACATCCGGAGAGGGCGTCGGCATGACAGCCCCTGATGATCGCGTCGGTTTCGCCGACCAGCTCCATCAGCTCTGCCGGACTCTGACGACCGACATGGCCGTTTCCGGGGCGGCGGTGAACCTGATGTCGACCGCCGGTTCCGAAGCGGTCGTGGCGGCGTCCGACGAGCGCAGCCGCGAAGTGGACGAGCTCCAGTTCTCCACGGGCGAAGGACCTTGCCACGAGGCCTTCGCGGCCCGACGACCCGTGCTCACGCCGGACCTTCGAGCGATCAACCATGGCCGGTGGCCCGCCTACGCCTCGGCGGCAAGGGAGTCGGGCGTGATCGGGGTCTTTGCCTTTCCGCTGGGGGTCGGCGCCGTGGTCCTCGGGGTCCTGGACGTCTACGCCGACCTGCCGGGATCGCTGAGCGAGAAGCAGGTCGCGATCGCGTTGACCGGTGCGCACCAGGCCACCGAGATCCTCCTGGACGGCCATCTGGTCTCTGATGACGGTCGGCTGGACACTGAGCTCTCGACGGCGCTCGAGCATCGCCTGGAGATCTACCAAGCCCAGGGCATGGTGATGGTCGATCTCGGCGTGGACCCGGCCGAGGCGCTCGCCCGCATGCGGGCGCATGCCTTCGGCAACGAGATTCCTCTGTTCGACCTGTCCCGCGACATCATCTCCGGTTTCGTCATGCCGGTGGACGAATAGACTGTTCTCTGAAAGGGAGGATCACGATGGTCTCGACCGAACGACTGGCCGACGTCTTCGTCGAAGTGGCGGACACGCTGGTGGCCGAGTTCGACCTGATCGAGTTCCTGCACACCCTCGCCGATCACGCCGTGGACGTGAGTGGCGCCTCCTCAGTTGGTCTGGTGCTGGCCGACCAGAAGGACGACTCCCTGCACTTCATGGCTGCGTCCAGTGCGAGTGCCCGGTTCCTGGAGCTGTTCCAGCTCCAGCACTCCGAGGGCCCGTGCCTCGACTGCTTCCTGAACCAGGAGGCGGTCATCACCACCGACCTCGCCAAGGAGACGCATCGGTGGCCCGACTTCGCCCCACGCGCGGTGGAGGCGGGTGTGCACTCGGTGCACGCGTTCCCCATGCGACTGCGTGACCGGGTGATCGGCGCCTTGAACGTCTTCGGCGACAAGGCTCTGCCACTCGACGCCACCGACGTCAAGATCGTCCAGGCCATGGCGGACGTCGCCACGATCGCGATCCTCCAGGAGCGAGCCATCGCGAGCGCCGAGCTGCTCACCGAACAGCTGCAGGGTGCACTGAACAGCCGGATCGTGATCGAGCAGGCGAAGGGTGTGGTGTCGCGCGATCACGACGTGAGTGTCGAAGCGGCGTTCGAGGCGCTGCGCAGGCATGCCCGCAACAACAACGTCCGGCTCGTCGACATGGCCCAAGACATCGTCGTCGGCAAGGTGACCCTTCCACGCTCGTAACCGTTGGCGTGGCTTGGCCAACGTGCTCTACTGGAGTTGTCTCGGAGCCGCCCCGGACCCGGTGGTGAACCAGCATTCACGCCAGGATCGGGCTTTCACATGACCATGCAGGTTGCGCTTCCGCGGCAGCGAGCCGTTCACCTCTACACCGACTTGGCCCGCGTCGTGCGCGAGACCGGGCTGATGCGGCGCCGCCACGGCTACTACTGGAGTCGCATCGCGTTCGCCGTGACGGCCTTCGTCCTGGTCTGGGCCGGCATCTTCGCCCTCGGCAACTCGTGGTTCCAGCTCATCCTCGCGGCGGTCCTGGGCGTGGTGGTCACCCAGTTCGGCTTCCTCGGCCACGACGGCGCACATCGACAGATGTTCGACTCCGCGGCGTGGAACGAGTGGACGTCGACGGATCCTCGCCGGCGTGTTCGCCGGGCTGAGCTACGGCTGGTGGAAGGACAAGCACAACCGCCACCACGTGGCACCCAACCAGGAGGACCGTGACCCCGACATCGGGCCCGGGGCCATCGCCTTCACCCGCGACATCGCGGCCAGGCGGAGCACCGGGTTCCCCGGCTGGTTCATGCGACGCCAGGGCTGGCTGTTCTTCCCGCTGCTGACGCTGGAGGGCATCAACCTGCACATCGAGAGCCTGCGCACGCTGTTCGGCCCCGATGCGGTGGCGCACCGCCGCATCGAGGCGGCTCTGGTCGTCACGCGACTCGCCGCGTTCGTCGTCGTGCTTCTGATGTTGCTGCCCGTCGGCAAGGCGGCCGCGTTCTTCTGCATCCAGATGGCGGTGTTCGGGCTGTGCCTCGGAGGTTCGTTCGCGCCCAACCACAAAGGAATGCCGATCGTCCCGCCGACGACGAAGATCGACTTCCTTCGCCGGCAGGTGCTGATGTCACGCAACGTCAGGGGTGGGTTGTTCGTCGACGCCGTCATGGGCGGGCTGAACTACCAGATCGAGCACCACCTCTTCCCGAGCATGCCGCGCCCGAACCTCAAGCGCGTGCAGCCGATCGTGCGCGAGTACTGCGCCGAGCACGAGGTGAGCTACACCGAGGTCGGCCTCCTCGAGTCGTACGGCATCGTCGTCGACTACCTGAACAACGTCGGGCTGCGGCACCACGAGCCGTTCGAGTGTCCGGTCATGTCGCAGTACCGCGGGTGAGCACGATCCGGGACGCCGTAGTCTCGGCTGCATGACGAACCTGCTGGGAGATCCGCCCGAGACGTTGCTGCCGACCGACACCGGCGCGGCAGCGCTCGACGAGGGACGCGACGCGCAGAACGTCGCGGCTGCCCACCCGGACTCGACACTCGCATGGGCGATGCTCGCCGAAGCGGCACTCGGCGAGGGACGCGATCTGGAGGGCTACGCGTTCGCTCGAACGTCGTACCACCGCTCCCTCGACATGCTGCGCCGCAACGGATGGAAGGGTCACGGCCCGGTGCCCTGGTCGCACGTGCCGAACCGCGGGTTCCTCCGGTCTCTCGCGGCGCTCGCCACCGCGTCCGAGCGCTTCGACGACGACACCGAGGCGCAGCGGTGCCGGGAGTTCCTGAACGAGTCGAGCCCCGAGGCGTACGCAGAGCTCATCGACCAGCAGTAAGTGTCCCTCCCCCGCGGTTGAGTGGTCACGAGGGATTGACCGAAGTATTCCTATTCGGAAGAGTGTGACCCATGAGCTCAGGGGAATCGATGATCCATGCACGCGGACTCGTGCAGACCTTCCACACAAAGGACGGCAAGGAGAAGAAGGAGATCCGCGCCGTCGACGGCGTCGATCTCGACATCGCCGAGGGTGAGGTCGTGGGATTCCTCGGCCCGAACGGCGCCGGCAAGACCACCACGCTGCGCATGCTCACCACGCTGCTGAGGCCGACCGAGGGCTCGGCCACGGTCGCGGGCTTCGACGTCGTCACGCAGTCCGAGCAGGTGCGGCGCAGCATCGGCTACGTCTCGCAGTCCGGTGGCGTCTCCTCCTACGCCCGTGCCGGCGAGGAGGTCATGGACCACGGCATGCTCTACGGCCGCAGCATGGCCCAGGTCCAGGAGCGCGGCAAGGAGCTGTTCGAGGAGCTCCAGCTCGACGGCCTGTGGAACCGCACCGCGAAGACGCTGTCGGGCGGTCAGAAGCGACGCCTCGACATCGCCATGGGCCTCATCCACGATCCGACACTGATCTTCCTCGACGAGCCCACCACCGGCCTCGACCCGCAGGCCAGGGCCAACCTGTGGGGGCACATCTCCGACATGCGCACCAAGCGCGGCGCCACGGTGTTCCTCACCACCCACTACCTCGACGAGGCCGACACCCTGAGCGACCGCATCATCATCATCGACCAGGGCCGCATCGTCGCCTCCGACACCGCCGACAACCTCAAGGCCGAGGTGGCCGGCGACCTCGTCGACCTCGAGGTCGCCGATCTCGACCGGGTCGGGGAGGCTGCCAAGCGGCTCGGCGCGCTCGGTGACGGCAACAGCGACGTCGAGGTCGACGGCCGCCGAGTCAGCGGCCGGGTGCAACGCGCGGGACGGGCGATCCCCAGCCTGTTGCGCGACCTCGACGCCACCGGCGTCACCCTCGACGCGATCGAGGTGCATCGCCCGACCCTCGACGACGTGTTCCTCACCCTCACCGGCCGATCCCTGCGCGACGCCGAGGCGGCCACCGAGAGTCCGTCCGACACTGCTCCGGAAGGAGGGCTCTCATGACCACCTACGTCCGCGAGTGCTACATCGTCTTCCGCCGACAGATCCGCATGAACCTGCGCAACCCGGCCTGGGTGCTCATCGGAGCGTTCCAGCCGGTGCTGTACGTGTTGCTGTTCGGCCCGCTGCTCGAGCCGCTGATCGACCAGTTCGGAGCGAAGAACGCGTACACCTTCTTCATCCCGGGCATGCTCGTCCAGCTGGGTATCTTCGGCGCCTTCTTCGCCGGGTTCAGCCTCATCGGCGAGTGGCGCGAAGGTGTCATCGAGGCCGAGCGGGTCACCCCGGCGGCGCGGTCGTCGCTGCTGGTCGGCCGCCTCCTGCGCGACGAGCTGCAGCTGTTCGTCCAGGCGCTCATCCTGATCGGGCTCGGCTACCTGCTCGGCATGGACGCCTCGTTCGGCGGCGTGGTTCTCGGCCTTCTGCTCACCCTGCTGATCGGCGGGGCGTGCGCGGCCTCGTCCAACGCCTTGGCCCTCACCACCAAGAGCGAGGACGTCATGGCACCGGTCATCAACATGGTGATGATGCCGGTGCTGCTCCTCTCGGGCATCCTCCTGCCGATGACGATCGGTCCGGACTGGCTGGTCCGCGCCAGTGACTTCATGCCGATCCGGCACGTCGTCGATGCCGTACGGGGCGCGTTCGGCGGCGACTTCGCCAGCAGTGGGATGTTCTGGGGCACGTCGTGGACGATCCTGCTGTTCGCCCTCGCGGTGTGGTGGGGCACGTCCACGTTCCGCAAGGAGAATGCGTGAGGCTGAGCTCGCTCTGCGAGCGAACGCCTCGCCAGGTTGAGTACGCCACGGGCGAAGCCCGTCCGATGGATCGAAACCTCGTGGGAACACAGGCTTGCTGGAGTGGTTTCGATTCCCCCACTCGCTGGCGCTCGCGGGAGGTGCCCCCAGGGCCGGTTCCTCGGGCCTACTCAACCACCGATGGCACGAGCATCCGCAGCACGCCCGGCTCGATGCGCCAGGTGTGGGTGCGGAACGCCTCGGCGATCTCCCCGTCGTTGGTGCACTGCAGCTCGGCGCCCTCCACGCTCACCTCGGTACCACGGCGATAGTCGACGTCGTCACGACGATGGTGGCGCCGCAGGCCGAGGGACAGCGCGTACATGAGTCGTTCCCGCCGGGTGTGCGAGAACACGACGGCCACGTCCATGAGGCCGTCGGACGGGTCGGCCTCGGGGAGCAGCGCGGCGCCGCCGCCCACGAAGCGTCCGTTGCCCACGGCGACCTGCAGCACACGGCCGCGATCGGGCACGCGGTCGCCGTCGACGGTGATGGTCAGGTGCTTGCCCTGCACCCGGAATCCCGAGACGAGTGCACCGATCGCGTAGCCGATCGGCCCGAAGCGCTCCTTGTGTGGCTGGGCCGCGATCGCCGCTTCGGTGCCGGCGCCGAGGTGAGCGGCGTTCACGGTGACGGTGTCGTCGCCGTCGACGATGAGGTCGAGCTCTCGTTCCTTGCCGGCCGCCACGATCTCGGCAGCCGACGCCGGGTCGGTCGGCAGCTCGAGCGTGCGGGCGAAGTCATTGCCCGTTCCGAGCGGCACCAGGCCGATCGTCACGTCGGCGAGCCGTCCAGCGGCGTGCAGGGCCGCCACGACGGCGTGCAGGCTGCCGTCTCCGCCGAGCACCACCACGGTGGCGACGTCGGGATGGTCGGCGAGTGCCTCCCCCAGGTCGTCGGGCGAGGACGTCGCCACCACGGCAACGTCGTGATGCTCGCGCAGCACCTGCAGAGCCGCGTCCTGCGCCTCGTCGGTCGAACTTCCGGCGTTGGCGTTGCCGATGGCGAGGAGACGCTGCATGCCTCGAACCTTACGGAGGATGCGGCTAGACTGCGGCGGTAAGAGCCCCGTCCTCCGGGGCTTGTCTTCTGCACTCTGTCATTGAAGGGGATGGTGACTTCCATGCCCGCAGTCGTCATCGTCGGGGCCCAGTGGGGAGACGAGGGCAAGGGCAAGGCAACCGATCTCCTCGGGAGCCGCGTCGACTACGTCGTCAAGTTCAACGGCGGCAACAACGCCGGCCACACCGTCGTCATCGACGGTGAGACGTATGCCTTGCACCTGCTGCCCAGCGGCATCCTGAGCCCGGGCTGCGTCCCGGTGATCGGCAACGGCGTCGTGGTCGACCTCTCGGTGCTGTTCGAGGAGATCGACGGGCTCGAGAAGCGCGGCATCGACACCAGCCGCCTCGTGCTGAGCTCGAACGCCCACATCATTGCCGACTACAACCGCACGATGGACAAGGTCACCGAACGCTTCCTGGGCAGCCGCAAGATCGGCACCACCGGGCGCGGCATCGGCCCCACCTACGCCGACAAGATGAACCGGCTCGGCATCCGCGTGCAGGACCTCTTCGACGAGAAGATCCTCACCCAGAAGGTCGAGGGCGCCCTGGAGCTGAAGAACCAGATCCTCACGAAGGTCTACAACCGCCGCGCGGTGAGCGTCGATGAGATCGTCGAGGATCTCGTCAGCCACGTCGAGCGGGTGCGTCCGATGGTGGCCGACACCAGTCAGCTGCTGCACGAGGCGCTCGGTCGCGGCGAGACGGTGCTGCTCGAGGCCGGCCAGGCCACGCTGCTCGACGTCGACCACGGCACCTACCCGTTCGTCACGTCGTCGTCGGCGACGTCCGGTGGAGCGTGCACCGGCTCCGGCATCGCGCCGACCGAGATCACCCGCGTCATCGGCATCGTCAAGGCCTACGCCACGCGCGTCGGCGAGGGGCCGTTCCCCACCGAGCTGTTCGACGACGATGGCGAGCGGTTGCGAACCAACGGCGGTGAGTTCGGTACCACCACCGGCCGCCCTCGGCGTTGTGGCTGGTACGACGCGCCGATCGCCCGCTACGCCGCACGGATCAACGGCGTCACCGACTTCGTGCTCACGAAGCTCGACGTGCTCACCGGATGGGACCGCATCCCGGTGTGCGTGGCGTACGACGTCGACGGTGAGCGTGTGGAGGAGATGCCGATGACGCAGACCGGCTTCCACCACGCGACACCGATCTATGAGTTCTTCGACGGCTGGACCGAAGACATCTCCGGCGCCCGCGAGATCGCCGACCTCCCGGCCACCGCGCAGGCCTACGTCGCGGCACTCGAAGGCATGTCGGGCGCCAGGATCTCGGCCATCGGCGTGGGTCCTGGCCGCGACCAGACCATCCAGGTGCACGACCTGCTCTGATCTGAGCCCCTGATGATGCGTCTTCCCTCGTTGGGCTTCCGATCAAGGCGCACCCCGGTGACAGGCGAAACCCCTCGAGAGTCATGCTGAACTCATGTCGTTGACCGGGGATGAGCGCGCGAAGCAGAACGAACGCAACCGGCTGACCTGGGGCAAGCAGGCCGACAGCTACGACCGGATGATCGGATGGTGGGAGCGCCGATTCTTCGGCGATCACCGGTCGTGGGCGTGTGGTCGCGCCCACGGAAAGGTGCTCGAAGTCGCCGTCGGCACCGGGCTGAACCTGCCGTTCTACGACGCCGGGCTCGACGTCGCCGGGATCGACCTGAGTCCGGAGATGATCGCGATTGCCAGCCGCCGCGCCGTCGAGTCCGGTCGCGACGTCGACCTGAAGGTCGGCGATGCGCATCACCTCGACTTCGCCGACGGGACCTTCGACACCGTCGTGGCCACGTACTCCCTGTGCAACATCCCGGATCCCGATCAGGCGCTCGGCGAGATGCACCGGGTCCTGCGGACCGACGGCAGGCTGATCCTCGTCGACCACATCGGCAGCTCGTCGAAGCCGATCCTCTGGTTCCAGAAGCTCGTCGAGCCGCTGTCGATCCGCTTTGGCGGCGACCACCTGACCCGCCGCCCGTCACGGAGCGTCGAACTGCACGGCTTCGAGATCACCGAACGCGAGCGGTTCGCGCGAGGAGTCGTCGAACGGCTCGTCGCGACCAAGACCTAGGCTGGCTGCCCGTGAGGACCCTCGTCATCGGCACCGGCGGCCGCGAGCACGCGCTGGCACTCTCGTTGTCCCGCGACTCGATGGTCACCGAGGTGCACGTCGCCCCCGGCAACCCCGGCATGGAGTCGATCGCCACCCGGCACGACGTCGATCCTCTCGACGGTGACGCCGTCGCCGCGCTGGCGGCGTCGATCGAAGCCGACCTCGTCGTCATCGGACCTGAGGCCCCACTGGTGGCCGGGGTCGCCGACGCCGTGCGCGGTGCAGGCATCGCGTGCTTCGGCCCGAGCCGCGAGGCCGCCCAGCTCGAGGGGTCGAAGGCGTTCGCCAAGCAGGTCATGGCGGCTGCCGAGGTGCCCACAGCCCTGGCGCACGTGTGCGAGACGCCGGAGGAGGTCGCCGACGCGCTCGATGCGTTCGGCCCGCCGTACGTCGTCAAGGACGACGCGCTCGCGGCCGGCAAGGGCGTCGTCGTCACCGATGACCGGCATGAGGCCGTCGACCATGCCGCGGCCTGTGGCCGCGTGGTCATCGAGGAGTTCCTCGACGGCCCGGAGGTCTCGCTGTTCGCAATCACTGACGGCGTCACCGTGCTGCCGCTGCAGCCGGCCCAGGACTTCAAGCGGGCCCTCGACGACGACGCCGGCCCGAACACCGGCGGGATGGGTGCGTACACGCCGCTGGCGTGGGCGCCGGACGACCTCGTCGCCGAGGTGACTCGTCGCGTGCTCGTGCCCACCGTCGACGAGATGGCGCGCCGCGGCACCCCGTTCCAAGGCCTCTTGTACGCCGGACTCGCCCTCACCAGCCGTGGTACTCGTGTCGTCGAGTTCAACGCCCGCTTCGGCGACCCCGAGACCCAGGCCTTGCTCGCCCTGCTCGACACCCCGCTGGCGAGCCTGCTGCACGGCGCGGCCTCGGGCACCCTCGCCGACGTGGGCCTGCCCACCTGGAAGGACGGGTCCGCCGTCACGGTCGTCATCGCCTCCGAGAACTACCCCGCAACCCCGCGCACCGGCGACGTCATCGACGGTGTGGAGGTCGCCGACGCGATCGACGGCGTCGACGTCATCCACGCCGGTACCGCGCGAGACGGCGAGGGACGGCTGGTGACCGCTGGAGGTCGGGTCCTGGGCGTCACAGCCGTGGGCGACACACTCGCAGAGGCGCGGCAGCTGGCCTACGAGGGCGTCGACTACATCCGCATCCGCGGCTCGCACCACCGGACCGATATCGCTCTGGCTGCGAGCGGTGGGGGACAATAGGGACGTGACCCCCAACGTCCTGGCCACCCGCTACGCCTCGGCCGAGATCGCCCGCATCTGGTCGCCCGAGCACAAGATCGTGCTCGAGCGGCGGCTGTGGATCGCCGTGCTCCGGGCCCAGCGCGACCTGGGTGTCGAGACGCCCGACGGTGTCATCGAGGCCTACGAGGCTGTCGTCGACCAGGTCGATCTCGCCTCGATCGCGGAGCGCGAGAAGGTCACCCGCCACGACGTCAAGGCCCGGATCGAGGAGTTCTGCGCGCTCGCGGGCGCCGAGCACATCCACAAGGGCATGACGTCGCGCGACCTCACCGAGAACGTCGAGCAGCTGCAGGTGCTGGACTCCCTGCAGGTGCTGCGCGACCGCGGCATCGCCACCCTCGCCCGGCTCGGTCGGCTCGCCACCGAGCACGCCGAGCTCGTCATGGCCGGCCGCAGCCACAACGTCGCCGCGCAGGCCACCACCCTCGGCAAGCGCTTCGCCTCCGTGGCCGACGAGCTGTTCGTCGCCATGGGACGCCTCGACGACCTCATCGCCCGCTACCCGCTGCGCGGCATCAAGGGTCCGGTCGGCACCGCCCAGGACCAGCTCGACCTGTTGGGCGGCGACCCCGCGTTGCTCGCCGAGCTGGAGGATCGCATCGCCGCACACCTCGGCTTCGAGACCGTCATGACCAGCGTCGGGCAGGTGTACCCGCGCTCGCTCGACTACGACGTCGTCACCGCGCTCGTGCAGCTCTCGGCGGCACCCTCCAGCCTGGCCACCACCATCCGGCTGATGGCCGGCAACGAGCTGGTCACCGAGGGCTTCAAGCCCGGCCAGGTCGGCTCGAGCGCGATGCCGCACAAGATGAACACCCGCTCGTGCGAGCGCGTCAACGGCCTCGCTGTCGTGCTGCGCGGATACGCATCCATGGTGGGCGAGCTCGCCGGCGACCAGTGGAACGAGGGCGACGTCTCCTGCTCCGTCGTCCGGCGGGTCGCCCTGCCCGATGCGTTCTACGCAGCCGACGGCCTGTTCGAGACGTTCCTGACGGTGCTCGACGAGTTCGGCGTCTTCCCCGCGGTCGTGCAGCGCGAGCTCGACCGCTATCTCCCGTTCCTCGCCACCACCAAGGTGCTCATCGCCGCCGTGCGTGCCGGTGTCGGTCGGGAAGTCGCGCACGAGATCATCGGGGAGCATGCCGTGGCGGTTGCCCTCGAGATGCGCGAGAAGGGCACGACCGACAACGACCTCTTCGCCCGCCTCGCCGCCGACGACCGGCTCGCCCTCACCGAGGCCGACCTGACGTCCCTCGTCGCCGCACCGCTGGAGTTCACCGGTGCCGCCACCGAGCAGGTGCGCCGGGTCGTCGCCCGCATCGACGAGCTGGTGGCCGCGAACCCCGAAGCCGCGGCGTACGCTCCGCGGGCGATCCTCTGATGCCCAAGGATCCGCACGATCCGCCCTACCGGTGGGTCGGGCTCGTGGTCGCACTCGGCGTCATGATCGGGACGTACTTCTACCACGTCGAGTGGTGGACCGAGTTCGCTCGCTAGCCGCGCCACTACGCTGACTCCGTGCCCCTCGACGTCCCTGGCGCTCGCCACGTCCACTCAGGGAAGGTGCGCGACCTCTACTCGCTCGAGTCCGGCGATCTGCTGATGGTCGCCTCGGACCGCATCTCGGCCTACGACCACGTGCTGACGCCGGGCATTCCCGACAAGGGCGAGATCCTCACGCGGATGTCCCTGTGGTGGTTCGAGCAGCTCGCGGACATGGTGCCCAACCACGTGGTGTCCACGCAGGTGCCCGAGCGGGTCCGCGGACGGGCGCTGGTGTGCGAACGGCTCGACATGTTCCCGGTCGAGTGCGTCGCCCGCGGCTACCTCGCCGGCTCCGGCCTCCTCGACTACGACGCGACCGGCGAGGTGTGCGGTGTCTCGCTGCCGCCCGGGCTGGTCGACGGCTCACGCCTGCCCGAGCCGATCTTCACGCCGGCCACCAAGGCCGACGTCGGCGAGCACGACGAGAACGTCTCCTTCGACGCGGTCGTCGCGACCGTGGGTCAGGAGTCCGCGGAGGAGCTGCGCGACCTGACGCTCGCGATCTACGCCCGCGCCGAGGGCATCGCGCGTGATCGCGGCATCATCCTCGCCGACACCAAGTTCGAGTTCGGGACGCGGCCGGACGGCACCATCGTGCTGGCCGATGAGGTCCTCACGCCCGACTCCTCGCGGTTCTGGCCCGCTGACGTGTGGCAGCCGGGGCGGGCGCAGTTCTCCTATGACAAGCAGTTCGTCCGCAACTGGCTCACGTCGGCCGAGAGCGGCTGGGACCGCGCGGCCGACCTGCCGCCACCACCGTTGCCCGCGGACATCGTCGAGAAGACTCGCGAGCGCTACGTGCAGGCGTACGAGCAGCTCACCGGCGAGCAGTTCTGACGCCACCTGCACCACCACGAATGGTGTGGGTAGGCTGAAAGTCCCTGCCAACCAAGGAGAAGTCGTGGGCAATCTCGCATCCCTCTTGGAGAAGTCGGCGGACCAGTACGCCGATCGCACCGCCATCGTGTTCGGCGACAGTCGCTTCACGTACGCGCAGGTGAACGGCGCGGCCAACAAGGTCGCCAACCTGCTGGTGTCGCGGGGCATCAAGCCCGGCGACAAGGTCGCGTTGTCGTGCCCGAACCTGCCCTACTTCTCGATCATCTACTACGGCATCCTCAAGGCCGGCGGCACCGTCGTCCCGCTCAACGTGCTGCTCAAGGCACGCGAGGTGGCCTACCACCTCCAGGACTCCGGGGCGAAGGCGTACTTCGCGTTCGAGGGCACGCCCGAGCTGCCCATCGGCGAGGCCGCATGGGAGGGCTTCCAGGCCACCGACTCGTGCCAGGAGTTCTTCCTCATCAAGCTCGACTCCGAGGCACCCGCGCCGATCGAGCCGCCTGAGTACTACGCGCCCCTGGTGGCGGATCAGCCGCCCACGTTCGACACCGTCGAGACCGATGACGACGACACCGCCGTCATCCTCTACACGTCGGGCACGACCGGTCAGCCCAAGGGCGCCGAGCTCCGGCACCGCAACATGCGCGACAACGCCCTCACCGGCAAGGATCTGTTCGGAGCAGACGAGAGCAATCCCGACACCTACCTGTGCGTGTTGCCGCTGTTCCACTCCTTCGGCCAGACCGTCATCCAGAACGGCGGATTCGCGTTCGGCGGCACCGTCGTGATGCTGCCGCGGTTCGAGGCCGAGCCCGCGCTCGGGCTGATGCTGCGCGAGGGAGTCACGTTCTTCGCCGGCGTGCCCACGATGTACTGGGGTCTCCTCGGCGCCCTCGACAGTGCTGGTGGGGAGGGGGGTTACGACGTCGAGGCTCTGGCCAAGAACCTGCGGGTGGCGGCCGCGGGTGGCGCGGCGTTGCCCGTCGACATCCACAAGCAGTTCAAGGAGCGGTTCGGCGTCACGATCCTGGAGGGCTACGGCCTCTCCGAGACGTCGCCGGTGGCGAGCTTTTCGCCGGCCGGGCAGGAGCCCCGTGTCGGCTCGATCGGCGTCCCGATCCCCGGCGTCGAGATGAAGCTGATCAACGACGACTGGTCCGACGTCGAGCCCAGCTCCGAGGCGATCGGTGAGATCGCCATCAAGGGTCACAACATCATGAAGGGCTACCACAACCGCCCGGACGCCACGGACGAGGCGATCCGTGACGGCTGGTTCCGCTCCGGCGACCTCGGACGCAGGGACGAGGACGGCTTCTACTACATCGTCGACCGCTCGAAGGACATGATCATCCGAGGCGGCTACAACGTGTACCCGCGCGAGCTCGAGGAGGTGCTCATGGAGCACCCCGCCGTCTCGCTGGTCGCTGTCATCGGCGTACCGAACGAGTCCCACGGCGAGGAGATCAAGGCCGTCGTCGTCAAGAACAAGGACCACGACGACGTCGGCGAGGACGACCTCGTGGCGTGGGGCAAGGAGCAGTTCGCGTCGTACAAGTACCCGCGCATCGTGGAGTTCCGTGACGAGCTGCCCATGACGTCGACCGGCAAGATCCTCAAGCGCGAGCTCAGCTAGCCGCTGGGCATCACCACCAGCACGTCGGGGGACCACCATGAAGATCGTCTCCGCCCACGAGGGCGTCATCCCGATCAGCTCCTCGATGAGCAATGCGTTCATCGACTTCTCGTCGATGGACTGCTCCATCCTCGCGCTGATCTCCGACGTGGTCGTCGACGGCAAGCCACTGGTCGGCTACGGCTTCAACTCCAACGGCCGCTACAGCGCCGGCGACATCCTGCGCCGCCGCATCCTGCCTCGCCTGATGGACGCCCCGGCCGACAGCCTGCTGGACGAGGACGGTGAGCTCTCACCCTCGCTGGCCTGGGACGTGATGATGCGCAACGAGAAGCCGGGAGGGCACGGTGAGCGATCGGTGGCGGTGGGCGTGGTCGACATGGCCCTGCACGACCTGGCCGCCAAGATCGCCGGGGTTCCGCTGTACCGCTGGATCTCCGACCACTATGGCGACGGTGAGCCTGATGAGTCGGTCTTCGTCTACGCCGCAGGCGGCTACTACGCGCCGGGCAAGACCCACCGCGACCTCCAGGACGAGATGAAGGGCTTCCTCGACGCGGGCTACGACGTCGTCAAGATGAAGATCGGTGGCGCCGAGCTGGCCGAGGACCTGCGCCGGATCGAGGCCGTCATCGAGGTTCTCGACGGCGACGGCTCCCGCCTTGCGGTCGACGTCAACGGCAGGTTCGACCTCGACACCGCCCTCGCCTACGCCCGCGCACTCGATCCCTTCGGCCTGTTCTGGTTCGAGGAGGTCGGCGACCCTCTCGACTACGGCCTCAACGCCACCGTGTCCGAGCACTACCGCCATCCCATCGCGACGGGGGAGAACCTGTTCTCCCTCCAGGACGCTCGCAACCTCATCCGGTACGCCGGCATGCGCCCGGACCGGGACTACATCCAGGTCGATCCGGCACTGAGCTACGGGCTGGTCGAGTACCGACGGATCCTGGACATGCTTGCTCAGCACGGATGGTCGTCGCGTCGCTGCATCCCCCACGGCGGACACCAGTTCTCCCTGCACATCGCCGCAGCACTCAAGCTCGGCGGCAACGAGTCCTACCCCGGAGAGTTCCAGCCGACGGGCGGCTTCGCCGACGACGCAGTCGTGGAGAACAGCCGGGTCGCGCTCGGCGGACAACCCGGCATCGGCCTGGAGGCCAAGGCCGCCTTTTACGACGTCCTTCGCGGCCTGCACGCGTGAGCACCGCCGGAGCCCTGGCTTCCTGAAGTTGTGCCCTCGGTCACACCACCCCAGAATGTATCCAGTAGACCGAAACCGGTCGGTCAGTGGAATCAGGGGGATGGAAACGATGCACGCCGTTCGCAGCACGCCTCGTCGCCGAGGACAACGGATCAGGATGCTGGCGGGTGCCGCCGCGGCATCAGCGCTGGTCCTCGCCTCCTGTGCCCAGGCATCGGACGATCCCTCGGCCTACCCCGAGGACTCCATCACGATCACGGTCCCGTTCTCCGCGGGCGGACCCACCGACACCGTGACCCGTCTGGTCGCGAAGCCGATGAGCAAGGACCTCGGTCAGGAGATCGTGGTCAAGAACGTCGAGGGAGCCGGCGGCACTCTCGCCGCGGGCGACGTGGCCGAGTCCGACCCGGACGGCTACCAGCTGCTGATGCACCACATCGGCATGTCGACCGCACCGGCGCTCTACCCCGATCTCGCCTACGACCCGTTGAAGGACTTCAAGACGATCGGCCTGGTCACGACCGTCCCGATGACCATCGTGTCCAACAAGGACTTCGAGCCGAACAACCTCGAGGAGCTCATCTCCTACGTGAAGGACAACGCCGACAAGGTGACCCTCGCCAATGCGGGCGTCGGCGCGGCCTCACACCTGTGCGGACTCCTGATCGAGAAGGTCGTCGGCGCCGACCTGAACGAGGTGCCCTACGACGGCACCGGGCCGGCCCTGACGGACCTCGTGGGCGGCCAGGTCGACTTCATGTGTGACCAGACCACGAACACCGTCCCGCAGATCAAGGGCGACAAGGTCAAGGCGTTCGCGGTCACCACGCCGGAGCGCATCGAAGCCCTGCCGGACCTCCAGACGACGGAGGAGGCCGGACAGCCCGACATCCAGGTCGGTGTCTGGCACGGCCTCTACGCGCCCGCCGAGACGCCTGACGAGGTCGTGAAGGCCGTCACCGACGCGCTCGCCAAGGCACTCAAGGACCCGGAGGTGGTCCAGAAGTTTGCCGACCTGGGGACGGAGCCGGTGCCCGACGATCAGGTCACGCCTGAGGCGCAGACGAAGCTGCTGACGGAACAGATCGACCTCTGGACGCCCGTCATCGAAGAGGCCGGCGTCAAGGGGTCATGACGGCGGACTCGACGCCCTCGCCGCCGTCGCGCGAGCCGCCGGCGGCGGTGGGACGGGAGGAGTCCATCCTCGACGACCTGGTGGCAGGCGGCATCTTCGTCGCACTGGGCCTGGCGTTCGCGATCGGCGCGCGCAGCTACGAGCTCGGCACCGCGTTCCGAATGGGTCCCGGCTACGTGCCGCTCGTCCTCGGTGGCTTGCTGGCCCTGCTGGGCCTGGCAGTGATCGGCAACGGGGTCCTGCGGTGGCGAGCCGGCAACGAATCCCTCATCGATGAGGCCCACCACGGGGCCGTTCCCTGGCGTGCCATCGCACTCCTGACCGCGGCGGTCGTCGTCTTCGGGGCAGGGGTCGATCCGCTCGGACTCGTCCCGGCCCTGTTCGTGACGACATTGCTCGCCGGCCTCGCCGACCGGGACAACTCGGTTCTGGCCGCTGCGGTGATTGCCGTGGGTCTCACGACGGCGTGTGTCGTGATCTTCGTGGTGCTGCTCCAGCTTCGGCTCCCCCTTCTCGGGTCGACGTTGGGCGGTTAGGACGTGGATCTCAGCGACCTCCTCCTCGGCTTCCAAACCGCACTGACCCTGACGAACGTCCTGGTCTGCCTCCTCGGTGTCGCCCTTGGCACGACTGTCGGTGTTCTCCCCGGCATCGGGCCGACCGCGACGATCGCGCTCCTGCTGCCGATCACCTTCAACTTCGACCCCATCGCATCGCTGATCATGCTCGCCGGGATCTACTACGGGGCCCAGTACGGCGGCTCGACGACCGCGATCCTGATCAACATTCCCGGGGAGTCGTCGGCCGCCGTCACTGCACTCGACGGCCATCAGATGGCCAAGCAGGGGCGAGCCGGCCCCGCCCTGGCCACTGCGGCTCTCGGCTCGTTCTTCGCGGGAACGGTGGCGACCGTGCTGGTCGCCCTGTTCGCCCCCCCGCTGGCGTCCGCCGCGCTCAAGTTCGGCCCTGCCGAGTACTTCTGCCTGGTCGTGCTCGGCCTGGTCGCGTCGATCGCCCTGGCCAGCGGGTCGGTGGCGAAGGCGTTGGCGATGATCGTGCTGGGTCTGCTGCTCGGAACGGTCGGCCAAGACCTCTACACCGGCACGCCGCGGTTCACCCTC
>CAVQEY010000013.1:0-49046 GCA_963711615.1 uncultured Actinomycetota bacterium
TGCCGGGACGGCCATGTGGTGGCGGGTCGTGAACGTTCTCCAGTGGCTGGCCCTGACCACGTTCATCGTCGGGCTCGGTTGGTCAGGTCTGTTGCTGCTGGCCGACAACACCTCCGCGACGGTGGTAGAACCGCCGCAGGTGCTGGGTTACCGACTGCCGGTGGTGCTGGCCGCCGGCGGGCTGGCCCTGGGCATCGGCATGGCCATCGTGTCTCGCATCGCCGGATGGCTGACGGCACGACTTCGTGCCCGCCGGGCCGATCGCGCGCTCACCGAAGCCATCGAGGAGGTCTCCGACACAAAGGTCATCGCGCCAGTCGAGGCCGAGCTCGACGCCTACGAAGAGTTCCGCACGAACATCCTCCGCGCCCGCGACTAGGGCACCCTCTCGGGCTCACCGCCACGTCGTTAGGGTTGGCGGGTGGCTGACTACGTTTACACCCTCCGCAACGTCCGCAAGAAGCTGGGCGAGAAGCTCGTGCTCGACAACGTCACGTTGTCGTTCCTGCACGGCGCCAAGATCGGCGTCGTCGGGCCCAACGGCACCGGCAAGTCCACGCTGTTCAAGATCATGGCCGGGCTGGAGCATCCCAACAACGGCGACGCCATCAAGGATCCCGAGGCCTCGGTCGGCATCCTGCTGCAGGAGCCGCCGCTCACCGAGGGCAAGACGGTGCTCGAGAACGTCGAGGAGGCTGTCGCGGGCATCAAGGGCAAGATGGACCGCTTCAACGCGGTCAGCGAGGCGCTCGCCGACCCCGACGCCGACTATGACTCCCTGCTCGCCGAGATGGGCGATCTGCAGACTGATCTCGACCACGCCAACGCGTGGGACCTGGATTCCCGGCTCGAACAGGCCATGGACGCGTTGCGTTGTCCGCCGCCGGACGAGATGGTCGACCACCTCTCCGGTGGTGAGCGACGCCGCGTCGCCCTCTGCAAGCTGCTGCTGGAGCAGCCGGACCTGCTGCTGCTCGACGAGCCCACCAACCATCTCGACGCCGAGAGCGTGGCCTGGCTCGAGGCCCACCTCAAGTCGTACTCCGGCGCGGTCCTCGCCATCACCCACGACCGGTACTTCCTCGACAACGTCGCCGAGTGGATCCTGGAGCTCGACCGCGGCCGGACCCACCCGTACGAGGGCAACTACTCCACCTACCTCGAGACCAAGAAGGAACGACTCGTCGTCGAGGGCAAGAAGGACGCCAAGCGCGCCAAGATCCTCGAGAAGGAGCTGGAGTGGGTGCGCTCCAACCCGAAGGCGCGCCAGGCCAAGAGCCAGGCCCGCCTCAAGCGGTACGAGGAGATGGCGACCGAGGCGGAACGCAACCGCAAGCTCGACTTCGAGGAGATCAACATCCCTGCCGGCCCGCGCCTGGGCGACCAGGTGCTCGACGCCAACGACCTGCACAAGAGCTTCGGCGAGCGCGAGCTCTTCGACGGGCTCTCGTTCAGCCTGCCGCGCGCCGGCATCGTCGGCGTGGTCGGGACCGAACGGCGTCGGCAAGTCGACCCTGTTCCGCATGATCGTGGGGGAGGAGAAGCCCGACTCGGGCTCGCTCGACGTCGGCAAGACGGTCAGCATCTCCTACGTCGACCAGAGCCGCGGCGGCCTCGACCCGAAGAAGAACGTCTGGGAAGTGGTCTCCGAAGGTCTCGACCACATCAAGGTGGCCAACTTCGAGGTGCCGAGCCGCGCCTACGTGGCGTCGTTCGGCTTCAAGGGGCCCGACCAGCAGAAGGCCGCGGGCGTGCTGTCCGGCGGCGAGCGCAACCGGCTCAACCTGGCGCTCACCCTCAAGATGGGCGGCAACCTGCTGCTGCTCGACGAGCCCACCAACGACCTCGACGTCGAGACGCTGCAGTCGCTCGAGGACGCGCTCCTGGAGTTCCCCGGCTGCGCCGTCGTCGTCTCCCACGACCGCTGGTTCCTCGACCGCGTCGCGACCCACATCCTCGCGTGGGAGGGCGACGCCGACGACCCGGCCCGCTGGTTCTGGTTCGAGGGCAACTTCGAGGACTACGAGCGCAACAAGGTCCAGCGCCTCGGCGAAGAAGCCGCCCGCCCCCACGCCGTCACCTACCGGCGCCTCACCAGGGACTGAGGCCCTACCCCGATTTGCGGGCTCCCGCACCAAGGCTGACGCCAATTTCCGTGCATGTGACCGCATTTCGCGTCAACCGATCAAACCACGCTGCCGGAGTGCCTGCCGCACTCGCAGGATGATTCGGCGCTGATCAGACATATCCGCAGAGGTGACGATGATGACGCGCCATCCGGCAGCCTCCAACGCTTCCCGCCGCAGATGATCGCGCTGGCGTTGCCACGCGTCCCGTTCGTGTTGCCACCCGTCGTACTCGACAAGAACTTTCCACCGGCGGTACACGAGGTCGCCTCGTGCCAGCCATTGGCCGTGGTCGTCAACGATGTCGATGTTGACCTCCGGGACCGGGAGCCCACCTCGGTGCAGGGCCCACCGTAGATCTGACTCACGTGCGGATGCCACGCGCTCGGCCACGAGCTTGGCGGCCCGCCGAGCCCGCCGGACGCCGTCGAGGTGTGACTCGCTGACGTACTGGCGGAGGTCGCCGACCGTCATCGGACTGTTGGCGACCAACCAGTCGCCGACGCGAAGCAGACGCCGATCGTCGAGCTGAGTGGCCACGTCGACGAACGTGCGCCGAGGTCCCAGTATCGGGATGTCATTCAACAGCGTCGTCTGAAACGGCGCGCGCCGTCGGTGCAGCGTGATCCCGTGCCGATCCACCTCTGGGAGGGTGTTCGTCGAAAAGTGCAGCGGCAGCTCAGTGCCGATCTCAAGCCCCCGTAGTCGCAGGTTGGTTATATGACTGACGGCGGCATCCTGGGGCAGCACCAAGCGTGCGGCATGGACGAGGAGCGGCAGGGTGGGCTCGGTCGAAGCCGCTCGGTAGATGCCCGGATGGATCCGAACGAAGCGCTTGCCTTGGAGCATCCGCCGGGTGACACCGAGGCGCTCGGCCTGGGTGCGCGTGAAGGCCCGGCCGCGGAGCTCGACCGGCACGGGCTGCATCCATCGACCATCGCCGCTGATGACCCCACGTCCGCCGCGCGTTTACCTGAGTGTGGATGAGGCGACTGTCGCGACTCGTGTGGATGTGCGGGCCGTTGCACCGAAGGAGGCGTCAGCCTTGGTGCAGGAGCCCGCAAATCGGGGGAGGGGCGTCAGAAGCGCTTGCCGTGCAGGGTTTGGGTGACCCGTTCCATGATGCGGCCGAGTGCGGCGAACTCGTCGATGGGCGCGTTCTCGATGAGGTAGTCGTGGACGCCGCGGACATGGGTGTGGGCCGCCTTCTCGAGCACTCCGAAGCCGTGGTCGGTGAGCACGGCGCTGACGCCGCGGCCGTCATCGGAGCACTGGTCGCGGCGCACGATGCCGTCGCGCTCGAGTCGGCTGATGGTGTGCGTGACGCGGCTGCGCGAGTGGGCCACGGCGGCCGCGAGCTCGGCCATGCGAATCGAGCGGTCGGGCGCTTCGGACAGACGCACGAGGATCTCGTACTCGCCCAATGACAGGTCGTGCTGGGTGCGCAGGTCGCGGTCGAGCTGGTCCATCAGCACCGTGATGCCGCCGAGGAAAGCGCGCCAGATGACCTGTTGCTCCTGCGTCAGCCAGGGGGTGCCGGTCCGCGTGGTCATGTGATCCATCTTACGGTCATCAGGGAATGTTGAACGCTCAATCACTGTTACGTACAGTGAAAGTTGAACCGTCAACCAATAGACCACAGGGGACTTCATGACCATCACCGCCACCGAGATCAGCACCGGCACCTGGGTGCTCGACCCGACCCACACCGAGATCGGGTTCACCGTCCGTCACCTCATGAGCAAGGTTCGCGGCAAGTTCGAGACGTTCGAGGGCGCCGTCACCACCGGCGACGACGTGACCGACTCGCGAGTCGACGTGTCCGTCGACCTCAGCTCGATCAACACCGGCACCGCCGCTCGCGACGACGACCTTCGTTCCGCGAACTTCTTCGAGGTCGAGACATACCCGACGATGACGTTCGCGTCGACTGGCGTCGTGGAGAAGGCTCCTGGCGAGCTGGTCGTCCAGGGCGACCTGACCATCAAGGGCGTCACCAAGCCACTCGAGCTCGCGGTCGAGGTCCTCGGTGAGGGCGGCGACCCGTGGGGCGGAACCCGCGTGGGCGTCGAAGCCACCGCGCAGCTGAGCCGCAAGGAGTTCGGGATCGACTTCAACATCCCGGTGCAGGGCGACAAGCTGATGATCGGTGACAAGGTCTCGATCATCATCAACGCCGAGGCCGTTCTGCAGAGCTGAACTGCTTCACGTCGCTCAAGGCCGGCCCGAGTCTAGGACTCGAGGTCGGCCTTGAGGTTCCCGAGGGTCTTCGCGATGTTCCTTCGCTGGAACTCGGCGAACGTTCGGCCGCCGGTCGCGAACTTGTCGAAGAAGTTCGCCACGGCGTCGGGCCAGTTTCGGCGCCCGTCGGTCCACGTCTCGGTGACCTTCGTGCCTCCCTCGACGGCCTCGAACGCGTAGTCCCAGGTGGCGATGCGCACCGAGACGATGGGCGTGCCCACTCCGAACTGGAAGACGTCGAAGGTGAACCGCTGGCCCGGGTCGGACGCCGTGACTCGGCACCGCGTCTGCCACCGCGCCCGGCCCCGCTTGTTCGACCCGACGAAGACCGTGCCGACACCGGCGGGTGAACCCGGCTCCGGGACGTCGCCGGCCGTGTTCTCCGGGCTCCAGCGCGGCATCTGGCTCGGGTCGGCGACCAGCCGGTAGATCGTCATCGGGTCGGCGTCGACGACGATGCTGTCCTGGACCGTCATGGTGCGTGACATGCGGGTCTCCTACGCGTGCGAACGGGGTGTGGTCATGCGGACGGCGAGGTCGGCGTGCAGCTGGGCGATGTCGTCGGTGGAGTGGGACCCGCGCGGTGAGAACCACCGCACCAGGTCGATGCTCAACGACAGGATGGCCCGCGCGGTGCCAGGGACGTCGACGACGTCGAACGCCCCGTCGTCGACGCCGGCGGTCAGCACGTCGCGCATGACCCGCTCGATCTGTCGCCGGTAGTCGGCGATCTCGGCGCGGTGCTCTGGCGTGAGTGCGTCGAACTCGTACTGGACGATGCGCCCGACCCGGCTGTTCACCGCGTGCCAGGTGCTGAACTCGCGCACCATGTGCCGCAGCCGCTCGACGTGATCGCTCTCGAGTGCTGCGGCTGAGCGGATCACGGCGAGGGCGGCCTGGTGTCCTTCGACGCTGACGGTGAAGAGCAGGCTCTCCTTGGTGTCGTGGTGCACGTAGACGGCCGCGGGACTCATGCCGGCCCGCAGGGCGATGTCGCGCGTCGTGGTGGCGGTGAAGCCCTTTTCCGCGAACGCCTCGACCGCGGCCTGGAGCAGCCGCTCACGGGATGTGATGATGCTCATGGCTGCTCCCTTCTCGGTTGACAGCATGACCCAGGAGTCGGATGCTAAGCAAGCGCTTAGTCACCACCGGTGCAGCGTAACCGAGGAGAGGTATCGAGATGCCCGAAGCAGTCATTGTCTCCACCGCCCGTTCGCCGATCGGCCGAGCCTTCAAGGGCTCGCTGACCGAGATGCGGGCCGATGACTTCACCGTCCAGATGGTGAAGGCCGCACTCGCCAAGGTGCCCGAGCTCGACCCGAAGGACATCACCGACCTCATGCTCGGCTGCGGGCTGCCCGGCGGCGAGCAGGGATTCAACATGGGTCGCGTCGTTTCCGTGCTGCTCGGATTCGACCACCTGCCCGGCACCACGATCACTCGCTACTGCTCATCGTCGTTGCAGACGACCCGCATGGCGTTCCACGCCATCAAGGCCGGCGAGGGCGACGCGTTCATCTCGGCCGGCGTCGAGACCGTCAGCCGCTTCGGCAAGGGCAACAGCGACCACATCGAGGGCCAGGATCTCAAGAACCCGGTGTTCGAGGACGCCATGCAGCGCACCGACAAGCTGGCCCAGGGCGGTCAGGAGTGGCACGACCCGCGCGAGGGTGACTCGATCCCCGACGTCTACATCGCGATGGGCCAGACGGCCGAGAACGTGCAGCAGCTGATCGGCATGTCACGCGAGGAGCAGGACGAGTTCGGCGTCCGCAGCCAGAACCTCGCCGAGAAGGCGATCGAGGACGGCTTCTGGGCCAAGGACATCACCCCCGTCACCCTGCCCGATGGCTCGACGGTGTCGACCGACGACGGGCCGCGTGCCGGCGTGACGCTCGAGGCGGTCTCCCAGCTGAAGCCGGTCTTCCGTGAGGACGGCACCGTCACGGCAGGCAACTGTTGCGCCCTCAACGACGGCGCCGCTGCCGTGGTCGTCATGAGCGACACCAAGGCGAAGGAGCTCGGCCTCACGCCGCTCGCGCGGATCGTCTCCACCGGCGTCACCGGGCTCTCGCCGGAGATCATGGGGCTCGGCCCGGTCGAGGCCACCCGCCAGGCGCTGCACCACGCGGGCATGACGATCGACGACATCGACCTGTTCGAGATCAACGAGGCGTTCGCCGTGCAGGCGCTGGGCTCGGCGCAGAAGCTCGGCATCCCGATCGACAAGCTGAACGTCAACGGTGGCGCCATCGCCGTCGGCCATCCCTTCGGCATGACCGGCGCGCGCATCACGAGCACGCTGATCAACTCCCTCCAGCACCACGACAAGACCTTCGGCGTCGAGACCATGTGCGTCGGTGGCGGCATGGGAATGGCGATGGTGCTCGAGCGCCTCAACTGATGGGGCGCTTCGACGAGCGGGTCGCCATCGTCACTGGCGCAAGCCGCGGCATCGGACTTGCCGTCGCCGAGCGGCTCGTCGCCGACGGCGCGAAGGTCGTCATCACCGCGCGCAAGGAGGAGGCTCTCGCCGATGCTGCGGCGTCGTTGGGCGACGGCAACGCCGCCTGGGTGGCCGGCCATGCCGACGACGAGGCGCACCAGGACGAGACGGTCGCGAAGGCGCTCGAGGAGTTCGGCCGTCTCGACATGCTGGTCAACAACACCGGCATCAACCCGGTGTACGGCCGGATGATCGACGTCGACCTGGGCGCTGCGGAGAAGATCCTCCGGGTCAACGTGCTCTCGGCGGTCGCCTGGGCGCAGAAGGTGTACCACGCGGCGCTGGCGGACGGCGGTGGCGGCATCGTCAACATCGCCTCGATCGGTGGCCTCAAGCCCGCTCCCAACCTCGGCATGTACGGGACGTCGAAGGCCGCGCTCATCCACGTGACGCAGGAGCTGGCGCTCGAGCTCGGCCCGGACATCCGGGTGAACGCAGTGGCACCGGCCGTGGTCAAGACGAAGTTCGCCGGCGCGCTGTACGAGGGCCGCGAGGACGAGGTCGCGGCGACCTACCCGCTCAAGCGGCTGGGCGTGCCCCCTGACGTGGGCTCGGTGGTGGCGTTCCTGCTCTCCGAGGACGCGTCCTGGGTGACCGGCCAGACGATCGTCATCGATGGCGGGCTCACGCTCACCGGGGGAGTGTGACCCATTCGACCGAAAAACATGAGGAAACCCTCGCATAAAAGTTGAGGTTTTCCTCACGTTTTGCGACAATGGTCGTATGACGACGATTTCCACGACCCCGTCCGCCCCCACGACATCAGAGCGCCGCAAGGCCCTCGTCGACCGCATCGCCGACGGCACGCCGTATGCCGTCGCGTTCGGGGGCCAGGGCTCTCCGTGGCTCGAGCCGCTGGCCGGTCTGGTGCGTGACTTCGCCCTGGAGTCCGAGCTGGAGTCGCTGATCACGAAGGCCGACTCGCTCGTCGCACCGGTATCCGCCGACCTCATGCGGTCGGGCGTCCCCTTCACGCCGCTCACGTGGACGGACGTCCTTGCCGTTCGTGACTCAGCCGCGACGGAGAGCGCTGATACCGATGCCGATGACGGCGACACCTCCGACCTCCCGGACGCCGACCTGCTGGCGTCGCCGGCCGCATCGCTGCCGGGCATCCTGCTCACCCAGCTCGCCGGACTGCGCGCGCTCAAGAGCCAGGGCCTCGACCCGCGCGACATCCGTCCCGTCTCCGTCATCGGTCACTCGCAGGGACTCATCGCCGCCGAGGCGCTGTCCGAGACCGCCGGCCCCGACACCGAGGCCGAGCTGCTCGCGTACGCCCGCCTGATCGGTGCAGCCGCCCAGGTCGTCGGACGTCGCCGCGGCCTGCTCGGTGCCACGATGCTGAGCGTCACGGGCGAGAGCCCCGAGCGCGTCCAGGCGGCACTGGCCGACCTCCCCGAGTCGGCGCGCGTCGTCATGAACCTGCGCAACGGACGCCGCAGCGTCGTCCTGTCTGGACCTGAAGACGGGCTTCGCCGGGCCACCGGCCTGCTTGAGGACGTCGCCGAGACCGAGAAGGCCGCCCGGGAGCGTCACACCACCGGTGGCGCGCCGTTCGCGCCCGTGCTCGACCCCATCGCGACCGGCCTCGCGTTCCACCACCCCGATCTCGCCGAGACCGCCGACCTCGCCGCCGTCTGGGCCGAGGCCTGTGGCCTCGACGCCGGGCTCGCCCGCACCCTGGCGATGCGCTCGGTCGTCGAGCCGGTCGACTGGGTCGACTCGCTGGAGTCCGCCATGGACGCCGGCGCCCGCTGGGTCATCGACCTCGGCCCCTCCGACATCGCCACCAAGCTGTCAGCCCGTGAGCTCCGCATCCGCGGCGTCGGCGTCGTGGCCGCCACGACGCGCGCGGGCCACCGTTCGCTCACCGCTCCCGGCGCGACGCCCCGCGTCGCCACGCCGTGGGCCGCCTACGCCCCGTCCGTCGTGACGCTTCCCGACGGCACGCTGCACGCCGAGACCCGCTTCAGCCGGCTCACCGGACGCTCACCGATCCTCCTCGCCGGCATGACGCCGACCACCGTCGATCCCACGATCGTCGCCGCAGCCGCGAACGCCGGCTTCTGGTCCGAGCTCGCCGGTGGCGGTCAGGTCAGCGAGCCGATCTTCGCCGAGAACGTCGCCAAGCTCGACGCGCTCCTCGACGACGGCCGCACCTACGCCTTCAACTCGCTTTTCCTCGACCCGTACCTGTGGAAGCTGCACCTCGGCGGCCAGCGTCTGGTGCAGAAGGCCCGCGCGGCCGGCTCTGCCGTCGACTCGGTCGTCGTCACCGCCGGCATCCCCGATCTCGATGACGCCGTCGCCCTGGTCGACGAGCTGCGCGAGGTCGGCATCGAGCACATCGTGTTCAAGCCCGGCACCGTCAAGCAGATCCGTCAGGTCATCGAGATTGCCGACGCCGTGGCCCCGCTGCCGCTGATCATGCAGATCGAGGGCGGCAAGGCCGGCGGCCACCACTCCTGGGAGGACCTCGACGAGCTCCTCCTGACGACCTACGCCGACCTCCGTGCGCACGACAACATCGTCGTCGTGGTCGGCGGCGGCATCGGCACGCCCGAGGCTGCCTCCGCCTACATCGGCGGCACCTGGGCGCACCGCCACGGGTATCCAGCCATGCCGATCGACGGCGTGCTCGTCGCCACCGCGGCGATGGCGACGCTCGAGGCGACCACCTCGCCCGAGGTGAAGCAGCTGCTCGTCGACACCCCCGGCACGCCCGAGTGGATCGGTGCAGGCACCGCCGTGGGTGGCATGGCGTCCAGCCGCAGCCAGCTCGGCGCGGACATCCACGAGATCGACAACACCGCTTCCCAGACCGGCCGCCTGCTCGACGAGGTCGCCGGCGACGCCGAAGCCATCGAGTCCCGTCGCGACGAGATCATCGAAGCGCTCAACCGGACGTCCAAGCCGTACTTCGGCGACGTCGACACGATGACCTATGCCCAGTGGCTGGCACGGTTCCTCGAGCTGTCGGGCACGCCCGCCTGGCTCGACGTCACCCTGCGCGACCGCTTCCACGCGATGCTGCAGCGCGCCGAGGCCCGCCTGAACGAGGCCGACCACGGCGACGTCCCCACGCTGTTCGCCACCTCGGCCGACGTCGAGGACGGCGCCGCGTCGCTGGCCCTGCTGCTCCAGACCTACCCCGCGGCCGAGGACGTCGTCCTGCACCCGGCCGACGTCCCCTTCTTCGTCACCGAGTGCAAGCGTCTCGGCAAGCCGGTCAACTTCGTGCCGGTGATCGACGCCGACATCCGTCGCTGGTGGCGCTCGGACTCCCTCTGGCAGGCCCACGAGGCCCGCTACGCCGCCGACGGCGTCTGCGTCATCCCCGGCCCGGTCTCCGTGGCCGGCATCGACCGCGTCGACGAGCCGGTCGCCGACCTCCTGCGCCGCTTCGAGTCGGCCGTCGTCGACGACGTCCAGGCCGGTGGCCGTGCGCCACTCGCCGTGACCGGTCGCCGACGTGTCGACGACGCCTCCTACGTCATCTCGCTCGCACTGGCCGCCCCGGACGTCGTCTGGGCCGGTCGCACCGTCCGCAACCCCGTTCAGCGACTCGGTCAAGGCTGGGTCCTGGTCGACGCCGACCGCGCCGAGCACCCCGAGACCGGTGCCGTCCTCGTCCCGGACGGCCGCACCGCCGTGCTCTCCGTCCCGCTCGCGCGCGACGGTGAGGTGCTGTCGCTGCGCCTCGACATCGGCGACCAGGCCGCGACCGGCGCCGTGCCCGTCATCACCACCGATGCTGCCGCGACAGCGATGCGTTCGCTGACCGCCGCCGCAGCCGCGGGCATCACCCCGGCGATCGAGAACCACCGCGCGACGATCGACGCCGTGTGGGACCCGGACCTCGTGGCCGACCACGCCGGAGTCGTCGGCGTCGACGGTTCCGCCGGTGTACCCGACGTGCTCGTCGGACTCGCCTGGCCTGCCGTGTTCGCCGCCGTGGCCGACGCGACCACCGCCGACGGCCACCCCGTCGTCGAGGGCATGCTCGACCTCGTCCATCTCGACCACGCCGTCGACCTGACCGTGGGTCTGCCGGAGACGACCTCCGAGCTCACGATCACCGCGTTCACCTCCTCCGTGACCGACACCGACATGGGTCGCGTCGTCGCCGTCGAGGTCGACATCGCTTCCCAGGGCGGACACCTCGCCACCTTGGTCGAGCGGTTCGCCGTGCGCGGCCGCCCCGGCGACTCCGCACTCGTCGACCCGGTCCGGGCCGGCGGCACGCTCGATGATCCCCGCGAGACCCCGCGCCGTTCGCGCGCGTCGGCCACGCTCACCGCGCCCCATGACCTGTCGGCCTTCGCGGCCGTGACCGGGGATCACAACCCGATCCACACCAGCCTCGCCGCCGCGCGGCTGGCCGGTCTGGGCTCGCCGATCGTCCACGGCATGTGGATCTCGGCCGCCGCCCAGCGCGTGCTCTCCGTCGAGACCGGTCGCCGCGTCAGTGGCTGGACCAGCCGCTTCATGAGCCCGGTGCGCCCCGGCGCGCGGGTCGACGTCCGCGCCGACCGCGTCGGGCTCGACTCCGGCGACGAGGTCGTCGACGTCACCTGCCGTGTGGGCGGCGAGGTCGTCATGGCCGCGTCCGCTCGCCTGGTCGCGCCGCGCACTGCCTACGTCTTCCCCGGTCAGGGGATCCAGCACCAGGGCATGGGCATGGCCGGCTACCAGCGCAGCAAGGCCGCTCGCGCGATCTGGGATCGTGCCGACCAGCACACGCGCGACGCGCTCGGATTCTCGATCCTCACCGTCGTTCGCGACAACCCGACCGAGATCATCGCGGCCGGAACGTCGCACCGTCACCCCGACGGCGTCCTGTTCCTGACCCAGTTCACCCAGGTCGCCATGGCCGTGCTCGGCGCGGCCCAGATGGCCGAGCTCCGTGAGGCCGGCGCCTTCGTCGAGGGCTCTGTGCTCGCGGGGCACTCCGTGGGCGAGTACAACGCGCTCGCCGCGGTGTCCGGCGTCATCCCGCTGGAAGCCGTCGTCGAGGTCGTGTTCCAGCGCGGCTCCGTCATGCACACCCTGGTGCCGCGTGACGCCGAGGGGCGGAGCAACTACCGGCTCGCCGCCATCCGTCCGTCACAGCTCGGCATTGCCGACGAGGACGTCCGTGCGTTCGTCGACGGTGTCGCCGAGAGCACCGGCGAGTTCCTCGAGATCGCCAACTTCAACCTCAAGGGCTCGCAGTACGCCATCGCCGGCACGGTCGCCGGACTCGATGCGCTCGAGGCCGAGATCGAGAAGCGCCGCGCGGCCTTCGGCGGCAAGGCCGCCTTCATCCTCGTGCCGGGCATCGACGTGCCGTTCCACTCCCGCGTCCTGCGCGGTGGTGTCCCGGACTTCCGGGCCCGCCTCGAGGAGCTGCTGCCGGCCACGATCGACCCGGCCACGTTGGTCGGGCGGTACGTGCCCAACCTCGTGCCGCGGCCGTTCAGCCTCGACCGCGACTTCCTCACCGAGATCGCCGAGCTGGCCGCGGACGGTCCGCTCGACGCCGTGCTGGCCGACTTCGACTCCTGGTCGCAGCGGCCGGGTGAGCTGTGCCGCCTCGTCCTGATCGAGCTTCTCGCCTGGCAGTTCGCCAGCCCCGTGCGCTGGATCGAGACCCAGGACCTGATGTTCGCCGCGTCCGCAGACGGTGGACTCGGCATCGAGCGCGTCGTCGAGATCGGCGTGGGCTCGGCTCCCACCGTGGCCAACCTCGCCTCCTCGACGCTGAAGCTGCCGTCCGTCCAGCGGACCCTGGGCGGACCCGTCGAGGTGCTGAACGCCGAGCGCGACGCGGCCGTCCTGTTCGCGACGGATGAAGAGCCCATCGAGGACGACGAGCCTGCGGAGGAGTCCGCTCCGACGGCCGACACTGCGACGGCCCCGGCCGAAGCCCCGAAGGCTGCACCGGCAACCTCGTCCGGCCCGCGTCCGGACGACCTGACGTTCGGCGCCGCCGACGGCACCAAGCTGCTCGTGGCGTGGTGGACCAAGCTGCGCCTCGACCAGATCGGTGCCGCCGACTCCATCGAGTCGCTCTGTGACGGCGTGTCCTCACGCCGCAACCAGCTCCTCGTCGACCTCGGCGGCGAGCTCGGACTCGGGGCGATCGACGGAGCGGCCGAGGCCGACATCCCGACGCTGTCGACGCAGGTCACCGGCCTCGCGCGCAGCTACAAGCCGTTCGGCCCGGTGCTGAGCGAGGCACTCGCCGACCACCTCAAGAAGGTGCTCGGCCCCGCAGGCAAGAAGCAGGCCGCCATCGCCGAGCGCGTCACGGACACCTGGCAGCTCGGCCCCGGCTGGGCCAAGCACGTCCTCGCGGAGCTCGCGCTCGCGACCCGCGACGGGTCCAGCGTGCGCGGCGGCGACCTCGGCACCCTCTCCGGACTGTCATCGGCCGCCGACGTCGACGCAGCCGTCGACGCCAGCGTGCAGGCGGTTGCCGCGCGCCACGGCGTCACGGTCGACCTGCCGAGCGTCGGTGGGGGAGAGGCGACGGTCGACGCCGCCGCCCTCGCCGAGATCACCGGCGAGATCACCGGTGCCGACGGCGTGCTCGCCAGCACCGCCCGTCACCTGCTCAGCCGGCTCGGACTCGAGGACGCTCCCGCGGCCCCCGAGACCTCCAGCGACGACGCCGAGGTTCTGGCGCGCGTCGAGGCCGAGCTCGGCAGCGACTGGGTCAGCCTCACCGCTCCGGCGTTCGACGAGCGCCGCGCTCTGCTGATCGACGACCGGTGGGCCAGCGCCCGTGAGGACCTCGCCCGCATCGCCCGCGGAGCGGACATCGACACCGAGTTCGTCGGTGCCGGCCAGATCGTCGCCGGCCAGGCACGCTGGTGGGCCTCGCGCACTGACGACGCCACGCTGCGTGCGCGTCTCGAGACCATCGCCGACCAGGCGCTGAGTGACGAGTCCGGCACCCACGCCGGCGAGGTCGCCGTCGTCACCGGAGCCAGCAAGGGCTCCATCGCGGCTTCGGTCGTCGGGCGCCTGCTCGCCGGGGGAGCCACCGTCGTGGCTACCACGTCGAGCCTGGACGACCGCAAGATGCGGTTCTTCCGCGAGCTGTACCGCTCGAACGCGCGGGCCGGCGCGGCCCTGTGGGTCGTGCCCGCCAACATGGCGTCGTTCACCGACGTCGACGACCTCGCGGAGTGGGTCACGTCCGCGCAGACCCGCACCGTCGGCAGCACCACCATCGTCGTCAAGCCCGCCCTGACGCCCACGGCGCTGTTCCCGTTCGCGGCCGGCCGCGTCGCCGGTGACCTCACCGACGCCGGCAGCCGGGCCGAGATCGACACCCGCATCCTGCTGTGGTCGGTCGAGCGCCTGATCGGCAAGCTCGCCGCCGAGGGACGCGACCACGACATCGCGGCCACCCTCCACGTCGTGCTCCCCGGTTCACCGAACCGCGGCATGTTCGGTGGCGACGGTGCGTACGGCGAGGCCAAGGCCGCGCTCGACGCGATCGTGGCCAAGTGGCGCGCCGAGCGCACGTGGGGCGACCGCGTGACGCTGGTCCACGCCATCATCGGCTGGGTTCGCGGAACCGGGCTGATGGGCGGCAACGACCCGCTCGTCGAGGCCGTCGAGGCCGCCGGGGTCCGCACCTGGACTCCGGAGGACATGGCCGAAGCCCTGCTCGACACCTGCACGCCGGACTCGCGCAAGGCCGCAGCCGAGCAGCCGCTGACCGTCGACCTGACCGGCGGACTCGCCGACATCGACGTCGACCTGAAGGCCCTCGCCGCCGAGGTGGAGCTCCCGGTCGAGGAGACCGTCGAGCAAGCACCGGCTGTGGCCGCACTTGCGCCGTCACCGGCGCAGCTGCCGACCACTGAGGCCCCCGAGTGGGGCGATGTCACGGCCCGCCCCGAGGACATGGTCGTCATCGTGGGCGCCGGCGAGCTCGGCCCCTATGGGTCGGCGCGCACCCGGTTCGAGATGGAGGTCGACGAGGAGCTCTCGGCGGCCGGCGTCCTCGAGCTGGCGTGGAGCACCGGCCTGGTGACCTGGGACGAGAATGTCGGCGGTTGGTACGACACCGAGAGCGGCGACGCGATCGACGAGTCGGAGATCCACGAGCGCTACCACGACACGGTCGTCGAGCGCTGTGGCATCCGCACCTACGGCGACGACGGCTCGATGCGCGACAACACCGCGCCGTTGCTGACGTCCGTCTACCTCGACGACGATCTCACCTTCACCGTGGGCAGCGAGGCCGAGGCCCGGGCGATGCACGACGCCGACCCCGAGCGCACCACGATCTCGTCCACCGCTGAAGGCGACTGGACCGTGACGCGCAAGGCCGGCACCGAGATCCGCGTGCCGCGCCGGATGAAGCTCTCGCGCACTGTCGGCGGACAGATCCCGACCGGGTTCGACCCTGCCGTCTGGGGCATCCCCGCCGAGATGATCGAGGGCGCCGACCGCGTGGCGGTCTGGAACCTCGTCTGCACCGTCGACGCGTTCCTGTCCAGCGGGTTCACACCCGCCGAGCTGATGCGCTGGGTGCACCCGGCCCTCGTGGCCAACACCCAGGGCACCGGCATGGGCGGCATGAGCTCCATGCACTCGCTGTACGTCAACACGCTGCTGGGCGAGAACAACCCGAACGACATCCTCCAGGAGGCGTTGCCGAACGTCATCGCGGCGCATGTCGTGCAGTCGTACGTCGGCAGCTACGGCGCGATGATCCACCCGGTCGCCGCGTGCGCAACCACGGCCGTCTCGGTCGAGGAGGGCGTCGACAAGATCCGCCTCGGCAAGGCCGAGTTCGTGGTGTCCGGTGGCTTCGACGACCTCAGCACCGAGGGGATCATCGGCTTCGCCGACATGTCGGCCACCGCCGACACCGGGGCCATGCTCGCCCGGGGCATAGACGAGCGCCGGGTCAGCCGGGCGAACGACCGCCGACGCGGTGGGTTCGTGGAGTCCCAGGGTGGCGGCACGCTGCTGCTGGCCCGCGGCGACGTCGCGGCCCGCATGGGCCTGCCCGTCCTCGGTGTCGTGGCCTACGCGTCCTCGTTCGCCGACGGCGTGCACACGTCGATCCCGGCGCCCGGCATCGGCGCTCTGGCGGCCGGCCTCGGCGGACGCGAGTCGGCCCTGGCCCGTTCGCTCGGCGCGCTCGGCCTGAGTGCCGACGACATCGGCGTCGTCAGCAAGCACGACACGTCGACGGACGCCAACGACCCGAACGAGTCCGAGCTGCACGAGCGGCTTGCGGCGGCGATCGGCCGCAGTGACGGCAACCCGCTGTTCGTCATCTCGCAGAAGTCCCTGACGGGTCACTCGAAGGGCGGAGCCGCCGCGTTCCAGCTCGTCGGCCTCTGCCAGGTGCTGGGTTCCGGCACGCTGCCGCCGAACCGTAGCCTCGACTGCGTCGACGACGTCCTCGCCGAGCACGGGCACCTGGTGTGGCTGCGGGAGCCGCTGGCCGCCGGGCCGCTCAAGGCCGGACTGGTGACGAGCCTCGGCTTCGGTCACGTGGCCGGGCTCATCGCCCTGGCGCACCCGCAGGCCTTCCTCGAGGCGCTCGATCCCGCTGATCGGGACCGCTACGTCGAGGCCTCGCGCGCTCGCACGATCGAAGGCAGGCTGCGGCTCTCGCGCACCATGTGTGGCGGCGCTCCGGCGTACCAGAAGCCTGCCGGTCGTCGGCTCGGCACGAACGGCGTCCGCAACCTCGAGGCGTCGATGCTGCTCGACCGGGACGCGCGCCTCGGCACCGACGGCGTCTACGCCGGACCGGGGTGCGCGTGACCGTACTCGGAGTCGGGGTCGACCTGGTCCACGTGCCGTCGTTCGCGGACCAGCTCGACCAGCCCGGCTCGGAGTTCGCCGAGGTGTTCACGCCCGGCGAGCGCAGGGACGCCAACGGACGTTCCACCGACGCCGCCCGGCACCTCGCGGCTCGCTGGGCGGCGAAGGAAGCCGTCGTCAAGGCGTGGTCGGGGTCGCTCTACGGCACCCCGCCGGTGATGGGTGATGAGGCGCTGCGCCTCATCGAGGTCGTCTCGGACGCCTGGGGACGCCCGCGCATCCGCCTTCACGGCGAGGTCGCCAAGCACCTGGAGGCCTGCAGCGTGGAGATCTCGCTCAGCCACGACGGCGACTACGCGACCGCGTACGCCGTGTTGCACAGCGCCTGACCTTCGCGCCCCGGGCAAGATGGTCGGATGCGGCCGCTCCTTCCAGCTCTGGCGCTCGTCGGCGCGGTGGCGATCTCGTGCGGCGGCGAGCCACCTCCGCCGGCTGACCGCTTCGACTCCGCCGCGGCCATGACGCTGCTCGAGGAGCAGATCGCCCTCGGTCCACGCCCGGCCGGCTCGGACGCTTCTCGCACGCTCGCCGAACGCCTGCGCAGCGAGCTGCCGAACGGCACGTATCAGGACGTGCCGGGCGGGCTGCGCAACGTGATCGGCACGGTGGAGGGCAGTGATCCGCAGCGGACGGTCGTCGTCGGCGCGCACTACGACACCAAGGACGAGCCGGGATTCGTCGGGGCGAACGACGGTGCGTCAGGCACCGCGGTGGTCGTCGAGCTGGCGCGCCGGCTCGAGCCGCGCGAGCTGCGCCCGACCGTGGTGTTCGCCCTCTTCGACGGGGAGGAGTCGCGGCAGGGGAGCGAGAACTTCGAGCGAGACGGCATGCGGGGGAGCAGGGTGGCCGCCGAGTCGTACGGCGACGCCGAGGCGATGATCCTGCTCGACTTCGTCGGTGATCGCGATCTCTCGATCCCGCGCGAGCGAAACTCGGACGCAGACCTGTGGGCGCAGCTGCGGTCGGCCGCGAAGCGAGTCGGCCACGGCGGCCACTTCCCGACCGGCGACGTCAATCCGATGCTGGACGACCACATCCCCTTCACCGAGCAAGGGGTCCCGTCGATCGACCTGATCGACGTCACCTTCGACTGCTTCCACCAGCCCTGCGACGATCGTTCCGCCGTGTCCGAGAGCAGCCTGGACGCGACCGGGGAGACCGTGCTCGAGCTGCTCCGGTCGCTCTGAGTCCGACTCGGGTCAGTTGCCGTCGGCGGAGAGCAGGTAGGCCGCCAGCAGGCGCTTGAGCTCGTCGACGGCCTCGGAGTGGTTCTGCCCGTCGCGGATCGAGAAGTTGAGCATCGAGTAGGCGACGTGGAGGATCACCTCGGCCATGATCGTCCGACGTTCCCGTGGTGTGCCGGGTGTCAACGGGCCGAGCACGTAGGCGATCTCGGCGGCGAGCTCACGCTCGGTGACGGCCGCCGTGGCACGGGTGGCCGGCGTCGACTGCACCGCGTGCCACACCGCGCGCCGCGAGGGGTCGCTCACCCACAGGGCGGCCACGTGGTCGATGAGCTTGTCGAGGAACTTCAGCCAGTCCAGCGACGGGATCTCCTGGGCGAACTTCTCGAGCTCCATCCGGACGGCCACGGCGTCGACGCGGTCGAGCTCGCACACGATGACGTACTTGTTCTGGAAGAACTGGTAGAGCGTGCCGATCGGCAGCTCGGCCCGGTGGGCGACCTCTTCGGAGGTGAACGACTCGAAACCGACCTCGAGCAGGAGCTCGCGCGACACCTCGAGGATGTGGTCGAACTTCTTGTGGCTGCGCTCCTGGGTGGGGCGCCGCCGTGGTTCGAGAATGTCCGCGGTCACCCGCCCAATCTAACTCTCGTTTACATGTCCCGCGTGGAGGCCCGCGGCGATCAGGGGCTCTATCAGGTCACCGATCCCGTCGAAACCACTGCCCAGCGTCTGGCCGTGCTCGTGCCGGTAGTAGATGCCTTCGAGGATGACGGCGAGCTTGAAGAATGCGAGAGCGAGGTGGAAGTCGAGGTCGCTGACGTCGCGCCCTGACATCGCGTGGTAGCGCTCCAGCACCGCATCTCCGGAGAGGTAGCCCGGTGCCAGCGGAGCGTCGGTGACCATGGCACTGACGCCAGCCGGCTTGTCAGGATCCTGCAGAGCCTCGGAAAGCTGCTGGTAGGCCAGCAGCACGGCGACGTCGGTGAGCGGGTCACCGAGGGTGCTCATCTCCCAGTCGAGCACCGCGTTGACGGTGTCGGCCTCGTCGTCCACCAGGAGGTTGTCGAGCCGGAAGTCGCCGTGCACGATCGTGGCGTCGCCGCCTGTCGGGACGTCCTCGAGCCGGGCGATGAGCTCGTCCATGCCGTCGATCTCACGGCTCCGCGAGGCGTCGAGCTGCTTCTTCCAGCGGCGCACCTGACGTTCGAGGTAGCCGTCGGGACGGCCGAAGTCGCCCAGCCCCACGTCGGTGGGCTCGACCGCGTGCAGGGCGACGAGCGTGTCGATCATCCGCTCGGTGACGACGCGGGTGCGATCGGTGCCGAGCGACTCGAGCTGGGTGGCACGGCTGTAGGGCGTGCCGCTGACCCGCTCCATGACGTAGAACGGCGCACCGATGACCGCCTCGTCCTCGCAGAGAACGAAGGTCTCGGGCACGGGGACGTCAGTAGGCCCGAGTGCCGTGATGACCCGGTGCTCGCGCGACATGTCGTGCGCCGTGGCCAGCACGTGCCCGAGCGGCGGGCGCCGCACGATGACCTCGGTCGTGCCGTCGGTGACGGCGTACGTCAGGTTCGACTTGCCGCCGGTGATCAGCGTCGCCTCGAGCGGTCCTGCGAGCAGTCCGGGCCGCTCGCTCTCGAGCCACGTGGCGAGAGCGTCGGTGTCGAGACCCTCGACGGTACTCATCGGGTTCGAGTCAGTCCCTGGGCCCGCCGGCCACGTAGATGACCTGGCCGGACACGAACCCGGCGCCCTCGCTGACGAGGAACGAGACGGTGTGGGCGATGTCCTCGGGCTGGCCGACACGGGCGACCGGGATCTGGTCGGCGTTGAACTTCTTGAAGTCCTCGAAGTCGACGCCGAGGCGCTCCGCCGTGGCCGCGGTCATCTCGGTCTCGATGAACCCGGGCGCGATCGCGTTGGCCGTGATGCCGAACTTGCCGAGCTCGATCGCGAGCGTCTTGGTGAAGCCTTGAAGGCCCGCCTTGGCGGCCGAGTAGTTGACCTGGCCGCGGTTGCCCAGGGCCGAGACGCTGGACAGGTTGACGATGCGGCCGAACTTCGCCTCGGTCATGTACTTCTGGGCGGCCTTGGTCATCAGGAACGATCCGCGCAGGTGGACCGCCATCACCGCGTCCCAGTCCTCGACGGTCATCTTGAACAGCAGGTTGTCGCGGGTGATGCCTGCGTTGTTGATCAGGACCGTGGGCGGCCCGAGCTCGCCGGCGATGCGCTCGACGGCCGCCTCGACGCTCGCGGCGTCGCTGACGTCCGCACCCACGGCGAGGGCGGTTCCGCCGGCCGACGTGATGGCGTCGACCGTCGTCGCGCAGGCCGATTCGTCGAGGTCGAGGACCGCCACCTTGAATCCGTCGGCGGCGAGACGCTGGGCCACACCGGAGCCGATTCCGCGGGCCGCGCCCGTGACGATCGCTGTTCTGGACTCGGTGTTCTCGGCCACTGGCTCCTCCTGGACAGGCTGGTAAGCGCTTGCTTAGGGACGGTGCTCAGACCGTAGCAGAAACCCCTGCTACCCAAACGTGAGGATTTCCTCATCTTAGTGTAGACTTGAGGAAAGCCTCATGTTTCTAGGGAGACGACGTGACTCAGCTCGACACCCAAGCTTCGACCCAGGCGATCCAGCACCCAGAAAAGGAGCATCGGAGCGTCCTCACGCAGCGACGCCTCGAGCAGTTCGCCCGGGTCGAACCGAAGGGAACGCGCGTCTACACCGCTCTCGAGCGGGCCGAGACCCTCGTGGACCCGGGCACCTTCGTGCCCATGACGCCTTTGCGCAAGGCAGGTCCCACGGGTGGTAGCGGCGTCGTCACCGGCTGGGGCACCACCAGTGGCCACCCCGTCGTCGTGATCAGTCACGACGCGGCGGTGGGCGCCGGTGCGATCGGAGCGGTCTTCGCCGAGACGGTGATGGCCGCCCAGCGGCTCGCCATCGACAAGGGCTATCCGATCGTCTACATCAATGACTCAGGCGGAGCGCGCATCCACGACGGCATCCACGCCCTCCACGGCTGCGGCGGCATCTTCGCCAACAACGTCGAGGCCAGCCACAAGGTGCCGCAGATCTCGCTCATCCTCGGGCCGTGCGCAGGCGCAGCCGCCTACTCACCAGCGCTCACCGACTGGACGATCATGGTCGCCGACCAGGCCCAGATGTTCCTGACCGGCCCGGCCATCGTCAAGGCTGCCACCGGCGAGGACGCCACCGCCGACGACATCGGCGGGTCGCGCATGCACACCACCGTCAGCGGTGTCGCCCACCTCGAGGTCGCGTCCGAGGAAGCGGCACTCGACGCGGCGCGTAGCCTGCTCTCGTTCCTGCCGGCGCACATCGGTGGAGCTCAGAAGCTGGTCGAACCGCGTCCGGCCGATGCCGACGCGGTCGAGCGCCTGCCGTTCGTCGTGCCCGACAAGTCCAGCGTCGTCTTCGACATGAACGAGGTCCTCGATGCGGTGCTCGACGACCGTGAGCGCCTCGAGCTCATGCCCACCCACGCGCCGAGCGTGCTCACCGTCTTCGGTCACCTCGACGGCCGGCCGGTTGGCGTCGTGGCCAACCAGCCGCAGGCCCGCGGCGGCATCCTCGACGCCAAGGCGTCGGTCAAGATCTCCCGGTTCGTCGACTTCTGCGCGAAGTTCGGCCTCCCGATCGTCACCTTCGTCGACGTGCCGGGCTTCCTGCCGGGCACGGTCGAGGAGGGTCGCGGCGTCATCACGCATGGCGCCACGATGCTCCGCGCCTACGTGGAGGCGTCCTCGCCCGTGCTCACCGTCGTGGTCCGCAAGGCCTACGGCGGCGCGTACATCGCCATGGGCGCCAAGTCGCTCGGTGCCGACTTCACCTGGGCCTGGTCCGGGTCGGAGATCGCCGTGATGGGACCTGGTGGCGCCGTGGCGCTCCTGCACCGTCGCGCGCTCAAGGAGGCGGAGCAGCCCGAGGTCCTTCGCGATCAGCTGGCCGCCGAGTATCGCGAGAACGTCGCACGCCCCTATCTCGCGGCCGAGGCCGGTATCGTCGACGACGTGATCCTGCCCGAGGAGACCCGTGGGCGCATGGTCGACGCGCTGCGCATGCTGACGCACGAGTCGGCTGGCTGATGCACGAGGCCAAAGCCGAGATCGTCGCCAACGTCTGGAAGCTCGTCGCCACACCTGGCGACGAGGTCGGCGCCGGCGACGTGATCGCCGTGCTCGAGACCATGAAGATGGAGATCCCGGTCATCTCGCCGGTCAGCGGCAGCGTGTCCGAGGTCCGGGTGACCGAGGGGCAGATCGTCCAGGAGGGCGACGTCATCGCCGTCATCGACTGACCTGGCTCGCAACCCCGGCGGGGGTGCCGGGCCACGGGCGGCAAGAATGATGCCGTGCACGAACTCCACATCCCCATGCGCTGGGCCGATATCGACCAGCTGAATCACGTCAACAACGTGGTGTATGTCGACTACGCGATGGAAGCGCGGGCCACGATGGTCGAGGACGGGCAGCTCGAGCCCGACCTGCTGATCCGGCGCGTGCGCGTCGACTTCGCACGCCCCATGCTGCTCAGCAGCAAGCCTGTCCTGGTGCGCTCGTCGATCGATGGGGACGTCGTCAGCCAGGAGATCCGGACCCGCGACGGATCGGCGGTCTTCTGCACCATCGTCACCGAGCACGGTCGACCCGAGCCAACTGACGACGACCGAGGAACTCCGTTCGAGCTGCGGGTGCGCCGCAGCGACCTCGGTCCCGAGGGCGCGGTCACCGTGACTAGCCTGTTCGAGCTGTTCCAGGAGGTGCGCATCCAGGGCCTGGCCTCGATCATCCCGCACCGGGTGGCGGGACGATTCGTCGTCGGTCGGGTGCAGCTCGACCTCGGCGAGCCGCTTCCGTGGCGCGTCGACCCCTACCCTGTGCAGAGCCACGTCTCGCACGTGGGCCGTTCGTCGTTCAGCTCGATGACGCGCATCGACAGTGGCCGTTTCGGCTCCGCGACGTCCACTCACGTCGGGTTCGACCTGGACACCCAGTCGTCGAGGCCGCTCGACGACGACGAGCGGGAAGCGCTCACTGCCGCCCTGCTGCCAGATTTGTGACGAAAGTCGCCAGTGTCTGCGACAAGGGTGACGAGGTTCGTCACAAATCTCGGGGAACGGCGACCTCGTCGACAGTGTTGACCATGAACGTCGCCGCGTGCTGCACGTAGGCCCAGAACTCGGCGTCCTGCTCAGGCGTCAGGTCGACGGCATCCAGGCCCTCGCGGAAGTGTTTGAGCCAGCGGTCGCGTGCGTCCATGGTCACGGCGAACGGCGCGTGCCGCATGCGCAGCCGTGGATGACCGCGCTGCGTCGAGTAGGTCGTGGGCCCGCCCCAGTACTGCACCAGGAACATCGTCAACCGCGCCGCAGCGGGACGGAGGTCTTCCTCCGGGTACAGCGGGCGCAGCACCTCGTCGGTGGCGACGCCTTCGTAGAAGACCTCCACGATCCGCGCGATGGTCTCGTGGCCGCCGATCTGCTCGTAGAACGTCGGCTCGGCAGTGCTCGGCTCGGTCACAGCGTCTCACCGGGAGGCTGGCCGGGGATGAACGACGTGGGGATGCGGATGCCGGCGTCGTCGAAGCGCGCCTTGATGCGCTGACGGAGTGCGCGGGCCACCGGCCACTGCTGCAGAGGAGCGGTCTTGAGCACGACCCGGACGACCGCACCGTCCTTGTCGAACCGCTCGACACCCCACACCTCGGGGGCCTCGATGATGATGTCGTGGTACTGCTCGTCCTCGTACATCGCCGAGGCTTCCTCCTGGAGGAGCTGCTGCACCTGGTCGAGGTCCGAGTCGTAGGCGACGGTGATGTCGAGCACCGTGCGGGCCCAGTTCTGGCTCTGGTTGCCGACGCGCAGGACCTCGCCGTTGCGGACGTACCAGACGGTGCCGTCGACGTCTCGCAAGCGCGTCACCCGGAGGCCGACTGCCTCGACGGTGCCGACGGCCTCGCCGAGGTCGACGGAGTCGCCGACGCCGTACTGGTCCTCGAGGATCATGAAGATGCCGCTGAGGAAGTCCTTGACGAGGTTCTGCGCGCCGAAGCCGAGCGCAACGCCGACGATGCCGGCGCTGGCGATGATCGGCGCGATGTTGACGCCCACCTGGTCGAGCACCATGACGATGACGATCGCGATGATCACGCCGGACGCGATGCTGGTGAGGACCGATCCCATCGTCTCGGCACGCTGCTTGCGCCGCTCGCCCGCTCCGGGGCGCAGGTCGGCGAGCACGGCGCCAGCCTTGGTGCCGGCGATCACGCCGGGAACGACGCCTGCGCTGGCGCGCCTGACGAGGCGGGCGATGGCTCGCTTGACCAGCCACCGGAACAGCAGACCGATGACGACGATGATCACGATCGCCCCGGGGGTGGCTACGTACCACGGCAGTTCCCTGTCCCCGGGAAGGCTCCATTGCTCTGGAAGCAGCCAGTCGAGGTAGGACATGTCTCCAGCGTACGGGCGGCTACGCTGTCGCCCATGAAGGCTTCCGCTCGCGTTGTTGCGATTCTCACGTCCTCAGCCGTCCTGCTGGTCGGCCTGGCCGGCTCGGCCATGGCCGACTCCCCGACCACGTGGGTCGAGGGCGAGTCCCGCAGCTTCCTCGAGAACCTGATCTTCTTCGGGGGATCGACTGTCGCCCTCATCGTGGGCATCACGCTGTTCGCACTGCTCACGGCGCGCACCAACTACGTTCCGCCGCCGCCCGGCACCGATGTCGAGGTCTCCGACCAGCACTGACGGGTAGTCCTTAGTAGCCATTCTCGTGGCGCACTTCTTCCGCCAGCATGATCGCGGGAGGCAACGAAAGGTGCGGACATGAGACTTCGAGCCGGTGCGGCCATTGCTGTCCTGCTGTTGGCTGGGGCCTGCGGTGGATCTGACACACCCGCGGAAGAGCCGACGCCGACCGAGTCGCCGGCCGCGAGCGAGCCCGCCGCCGAAGAGCTCGTCGCGGCGCCCGGTGCCGTCGGCCCGGTCCAGGTCGGCATGACCCTCGACGAGGCCAGACGCGACCGGTCTCTTCGAACCTCGCGAGGTCGCCGACGACGATCCCTGCAAGGACGAGTACGGACCCATCCAGTGGAAGGCGCCGAACACCGAGACCCTCATGGTGGATGTGAAGGACGACAAGATCTCTCGTCTCGGCATCCGGGACACGGTCAAGACCGCCAAGGGCGTCGGGGTCGGATCCACCTTGGCAGACGTGAAGGCCGCCTATCCCGATGCGAAGGTCGAGGATTCGGTGGCGCTCGGCTCGACGATCTTCCGCACGGACGGCGAGAAGTACCTCGGCATGGGTTTCGAGGAGACACCTGACGAGATCAAGGACGCCTCGAAGGTGCTCTTCATGGAAGCAAGCTCGGGCGAAAAGCCGGCCACGTACCTGAGCGGGTGCAGCTACTAGCCGGTCGTGAACGCTCGCTGGGCTCGTAGAGCACGAGCCAGGTCGTCGCGGCCCTCGGACACGTAGCGGGTCGCGGCGGCACCGGCGGATGTCGATGCCAGCCAGGCGTCGACCTTGTCGAGCGTGGCCTGCGACGGGTTGGCGAGCGGGAACAGGTAGACCAGCGCGACCTGGCCGATCCAGACGCCCATGTCGTCGATGATCGTCGCGGCCATCTCGAGGTAGCGGTCGACGTACGGCTCGAGCACGTCGGCCTGACCGGCGACCTGGAACGCCAGGGCGATCTGACGCCGCGTCTCGTTCGGGGTGTCGGGGTCCACGGCGGCCCGTTGCCAGGCTTCCGTCTTGGCCTCGGCCGTCGGTCGGATCGCCCGCGCGGCCGCGGCATGCTCCTGACCCGAGATCGTGTGGTCGCGCTCGAGCTCAGCGGTGATCTCGTCGACGTCGGCATCACCGAGGCGGGCGAGCGCGGACACCAGCGTCCATCGCAGGTCGGTGTCGACGCTGAGGCCCTCGAGCGCGCCACCGAGGATCTCGCGCACGTAACCCGGCCCGGACGCGGCGGTCGCGTACGCGCGAACGAGCGCCAGCTGGTGGTCGCTGCCGGGCTCGGCATCCTCCACCAGTGCCCGCAGGCCGGACTCCCAGCGCTCGGCCAGCTCGGCCCGTGCGGCGTCGGACGTGAACAGGTTGACCGCGCTTTGCCCTTGGCGCAGCAGGGAGGCGACGGCGGTGAGGTCGGTCTCGGTGCCGACGCCGGCCAGCACGAGCGCGACGAAGTCCGTGGACGAGAGCTCGGCGTCTCGGGTCATGTCCCAGGCCGCGCCCCAGCACAGCGCACGGGGGAGGGAGTCGTCGAACGTGGCGATGCTCTCCAGCAGCGTCGCGAACGAGCGCTCGTCGAGCCGGATCTTGGCGTAGGTGAGGTCGTCGTCGTTGAGCAGCACGAGGTCGGGCTGTCGGTGGTCGAGCAGCTCGGGGATCGGGGTGGAGGCCCCGCGCACGTCAGTCTCGAAGCGCTCGGTGCGCACCAGCCGGCCCTCGACCTGGTTGTACAGGCCGATGCCGATCCGGTGCCGACGCAGCGTCGGGAACGCGTCGATCGCGGTCTGCTCGACCGAGAACGACGTGAAAATGCCCTCGTCATCGGTCTCGAACCGAGCCTGCAGGGTGTTGACGCCGGACGTCTGCAGCCACTCCTGCGCCCATTCGCCCAGTTCGCGGCCGGACGCCTGCTTCGAGCTCGGCGAGCAGGTCGGTGAGCTCGGTGTTGGAGAACGCGTGCTTGGTGAAGTACGCCCGCAGGCCGGCGAAGAAGTCCTTCTCGCCGACCCAGGCGACGAGCTGCTTGAGCGCTGACGCGCCCTTGGCGTACGTGATGCCGTCGAAGTTCGCCTCGACCGCGTGCAGGTCGTAGTTGTCGGCGGCGATGGGATGCGTGGAGGGGAGCTGGTCCTGCCGGTAGGCCCAGTTCTTGCGGTTGTTGGTGAAGCCGGTCCACGCCTCGGTGAAACGGGTGGCCTCGACCGACGAGTGGTGCGCTGCGAACTCGGCGAACGACTCGTTGAGCCACAGGTCGTCCCACCACCGCATCGTCACGAGGTCGCCGAACCACATGTGGGCCATCTCGTGCAGGATCGTGTTCGCCCGCTGCTCGTAGGCCGAGACCGTCTGGCGACTCCGGAAGAGCAGCTCGTCGCGGAACGTCACGCAACCGGCGTTCTCCATCGCGCCCATGTTGTACTCCGGCACGAACAGCTGGTCGTACTTGCCGAACGGGTAGGCCATCTCGAAGGCGTGCTCGAAGAAGGCGAAGCCCTGCTTGGTGATGCCGAAGATGTCGTCGGCGTCGAGGTGCTCCACGAGCGACTGCCGGCAGAACAGGCCGAGCTGGATGTCGTCGAACTCGCCGCGGTGGACGTCGCGCACCACGTGGTACTCGCCGGCGACGAGGGCCGTGATGTACGTCGACATGCGCTTGGTGGGGGCGAAGTGCCACACGTCGACACCGTCGCCGACGCTCTCGGGCTCGGGCGTGGCGGAGTTCGAGACGACCTGCCAGCCGGACGGAGCGGTGACGTGGAACTCGAACGTGGCCTTGAGGTCGGGCTGCTCGAACGTGGTGAACACGCGGCGCGCGTCCGGCACCTCGAACTGCGTGTACAGGTAGTGACGACCGTCGGCCGGGTCGACGAAGCGGTGCAACCCCTCGCCGGAGTGCGAGTAGGCACAGGTGGCCTCGACGCGCAGCTCGTTGTCGGCCGCGAGGTCGGTGAGCGGGATGCGGCTGTCGGCGTACACGGACGGGTCGATCGGCGATCCGTTGAGCGTGATCGACGAGACCTCGCCGTCGACGAGGTCGACGAATGTCGAGGCACCAGGAGTGGCGCCGAACCGGATGGTCGTGGTCGAGCCGAACCGAGTTTCCGACGGCTGGGTGAGGTCGAGCTCGACGACGTAGGTCTCGGTGGAGACCGCGGCCGCGCGCTCCTGGGCTTCTTCGCGGGTGAGATTCGTTCCAGGCATGCGGCCAGCCTTTCATGGGGCACGATGGGGTCGTGAACATCCCGTTCCCGAGCTCGGAGCGGTCGACCGTCGGCATCGAGTGGGAGCTCGCGCTGGTGGACACCGACTCCGGCGATCTGCGTCAGGTGGCGCAGGCCGTGCTCGACGCCGTCGCACCCGACGACGGCGGCGAACACCCTCTGATCAGGCAGGAGCTGCTGCTCAACACGGTCGAGGTCGTCTCCGGCATCTGCCGCACCGTGTCCCAGGCCGGCGCCGATCTCGAGCGCGCCATCGATGAGATCCGAGCCGTCACCGACCCGCTGCGCGTGGAGCTGATGTGCGCCGGGACGCACCCGTTCGCGCGCTGGGACAACCAGAAGGTCACCGACAAGGAGCGCTACGCCACGCTGATCGACCGCACCCAGTGGTGGGGGCGGCAGATGCTCATCTACGGCGTCCACGTGCACGTCGGCATCGAGGATCGCGAGAAGGTGCTGCCGATCAGTGCCGCGATGCTGTCCTACTACGGCCACCTCCAGGCCCTGAGCGCGTCGTCACCGTTCTGGGGCGGGGAAGAGACCGGTTATGCGTCGAACCGGGCGTTGATGTTCCAGCAGCTGCCGACGGCCGGCTTGCCGTTCCACTTCCAGAAGTGGTCGGAGTTCGAGGCGTACGTCGACGACATGTTGAAGACCGGGGTCATCGACGTGCTCGACGAGATCCGCTGGGACCTGCGACCGTCGGCCAAGTTCGGCACCCTCGAGGTCCGCATCTGCGACGGCATCCCCAACAAGATGGAGCTGTTGAGCATCTCGGCCCTCACCCACTGCCTGGTGGAGCACTTCTCACGCGAGCTCGACGCGGGACGCGCGCTGCCGAACCTCCCGCCCTGGTTCGCGCAGGAGAACAAGTGGCGGTCGGCCCGGTACGGCATGGAGGCGATCCTGATTCTCGACGAGCACGCCGAGGAGGAGCTGGTCACCACCGATCTCGACCGGCTCTTGACCGACCTCGAGCCGATCGCCGAGGACCTGGGCTGCGTCGACGATCTCGGCGGGATCCGCGACATCATGACCGGCGGCGCGTCGTACCAGCGCCAGCGCGACGTGGCTGAGGCGAACCATGGTCACCTGGATGCCGTCGTCGCCTCGCTCGTCGCGGAGATGCGCGCGGGGCGTCCGCAGTGGTGAGCAGCTAGCCTGCGGCCATGGTGCTGACGCCAGACGCTGCCGCCCTCATGCGTCTCCTCGAGGCGGACGCCAAGATCACGGCGGGGTGGACCATCGAGCAGATTCGGGAGCGATCTCGCGCCGATGCCATCGCGGCTGAGGACCGGATCGGCCTCGACGACGTGCGTGACGTCGACGCCGCCGGCGTGCCGTGCCGCCTCTACCGGCCGCGCATCGGCGCACCCGTCGCCCTGTACGTGCACGGTGGCGGCTGGGTGCTGCACGACCTCGAGACCCACGACGCGTTCTGCCGCGAGCTCGCCCACCGCACCGGCTGGGCGCTGCTCGCCGTCGACTACCGGCGGGCTCCCGAGCATCCACATCCCGCGCCGCTCGACGACGTGGAGAACGCGGCACGGTGGCTGCGCGAGGAGGGCCGCGGGCATCGCCTCGCGACCGAGATGCTGGCAGGCATCGGCGACTCGTCCGGCGCGAACCTGCTCGCCGGCCTCGCAGTACGCGCGCCGGAGCTGCTCGACGCGCTCGTGCTCATGTATCCGCCCGTGGACGCCTCGGCTGCCTTCGCCGACGAGGACACCGCCGCTCTCGAGTCCACCGAGATGCGGGCGTACTGGGACGCGTATGCGCCGGGAGACGCGGGGGAGAACCCCGAGGTCAGCCCGCTGCGCGCGGACCTCAGCGCCTTTCCTCCGACGCTGCTGGTCACTGCCGAGCACGACATCCTCCGTGACCAGGGCGAGGCGTTCGCCACCGCGCTGGCCGATGCCGGAGTCGACGTCACCGCATGGCGGGCGCTCGGCACGGCACACGGCTTCTGGCGCCAGCCGGCGTTGCTCGCGGCGTCCCGGGCCGCGATCGTCACCGTCGGCGCGTTCCTGTCCCAGCAGCGGGCCTGAGAGACTGCACTCCATGCGCGTCCATCTCGGCTCCGACCATGCCGGCTTCGAGCTCAAGTCCGAGCTGATCGCCTGGCTCACCGACCACGGGTACGAGCCCGTCGACCACGGCGCGGTCTCGTACGACGCCGACGACGACTACCCGCCGTTCTGCATCGCTGCCGCCCAGGCCGCGGTCGACGAGCCCGGGTCGTTGGCCGTCGTCATCGGTGGGTCCGGAAACGGTGAGCAGATGGCCGCCAACAAGGTGAAGGGCGCCCGTGCGGCACTCGCCTGGAGCCCCGAGACGGCGTCGCTGGCCCGCGAGCACAACAACGCCCAGGTCGTGTCCATCGGGGCCCGCATGCACACCACGGAGGAGGCCACGGCGATCGTCGAGACGTTCCTGACCACCGCCTGGAGCCAGGCCGACCGGCACCAGCGTCGCATCGACATGCTGCTCGACTACGAGGAGACCGGCGAGCTTGCCTGAGGGCCACACGCTTCACCGGGTGGCCGCCGAGCTTCGTGACTTGGTCGCCGGACGGATCGTCACTTCATCCAGCCCGCAGGGCCAGTTCATCCTCGGCGCTGCACGGGTCGACGGTCACCGGCTCGTCGACGCAGAAGCCTGGGGCAAGCACGTGCTGGTCCGTTTCGACGGTGTCGGGCAGCGGGTCCACGTGCACCTGGGACTGTTCGGTCGGTGGACGATCACGATCTCCGAGGACGTCGTCCCCGTCGTGGGGCAGGTCCGGTGGCGCCTCCTGAGCGGGAGTGTCGTCGCCGAGCTGCGCGGCCCCGCCGCCTGCGAGCTGCTGTCGCCGAGGGAGGTCACGGCGTTGCTCGCGCGGCTCGGTCCGGACCCGCTGCGTGACGACGCCGATCCCGATCTGGCCTGGCAGCGGATCTCCACATCACGAGCCCCACTGGCCACGTTGCTCATGAACCAGGCCGTCGTGGCGGGCATCGGGAACGTGTACCGAGCCGAGGTGCTGTTCCGGCACGGATTGCCCCCGGAACTTCCCGGGCTCGAGCTCGACCGTCCCACCTGGGACGCGATCTGGACCGATCTCGTGCAGCTCATGCAGGACGGCGTCCGTTCGGGCCGGATCGACACCGTCCGCGCCGAGCACACGCCGGCGGCGATGGGACGCGACCCGCGCGACGATGCCCACGGCGGCGAGGTCTACGTCTACCGCCGCACCGGGCTGCCGTGCCTGGTGTGCGGCGAGAGTGTTCTCACCAAAGTCGTGGCAGGCAGAAATCTGTTCTGGTGCCCGGAATGCCAGGGCGCCGATAGGCTCACAGGGTGAGCACAAGGGAGCGCCTCGCACCGGTGACGCCTGTCGCCTACATCCGCAAGACCGCGCTGGCGTGGCGGCACGGGACGCAGCGCGGCCAGGTCTTCGCGATGGCGGCCTTGTTGGTGATCACGAGCGTCGTCTTCGTCGCCTCGCTGGTGAGCTACAACGTCGTTCCCGTGGCCTCGTTCACCCTGCCACTGCTGCTCGGCAGCATCGTGCTGCGCTACCGGCCCCTGCTCCTGCTCGTCGGCGTCGTCGCCGTGTGCGCTGCCGTCTCGGTCACGCGCGAGTCGATGACGAACGGCTTGACCGGGCCGCGACTCAGCAACCTCATCACGCTCGCACTGGTCTCCTTGGTGATCCTGTACGCGGCCAGTCGGTACCAGAGCGGCCTTCCAGGTCCGCTCGGTGAGGCGATGCTCGTCGAGCTCAACGAGCGTCTCCAGGTTCAGGGCGTGGTGCCGCCGCTTCCGAACGGCTGGCGTTCCCAGTCGGCCGTGCTGTCGGCCGGAGGAGCCAAGTTCGCCGGCGACTTCCTCGTCGCGAACCTCTCCGACGACAAGACCGAGCTCGAGATGGTGCTGGTCGACGTCTGCGGCAAAGGCGTCGGCGCAGGCACGCAGTCGCTGCAGTTCGCAGGAGCGCTGGGCGGTCTCATCGGGTCCCTGCCGCCGCTGGGCCTGTTCTCGGCGGCCAACGACTTCCTGCTCCGTCAGCGGTGGGACGAGGGATTCGCGACTGCCGTCCACGTCCTGGTCGACCTCGACACCGGGCAGTTCTCGATCGTCAACGCCGGACATCCGCCGGCGCTGCGATGGGTCGACCGCCAGAGCCAGTGGCAGGTCGACAGCGCTCGCGGCACCGCACTCGGCGTCCTCGAGCGACCTGACTTCAACCGCACGACCGGCGTGCTGGAGCCCGGCGACGCGCTGATGTTCTACACCGATGGCGTGGTCGAGTCGCGGTGGCGCGACTTCCGCAACGGCATCGACTGGCTGCGGGCGACTGCCGGCCAGGTGGTCATGTCGGAGGGCTTCCACAACGCGCCCCGGCAGATCCTCGCCCATGTGCCCAACGGAGACGACGACCGTGCCGTGCTGGTGCTCGACCGGGAGCGACCGATCGTCGACTACAGCCTGGGCCGCCAGCGCTGAGCCGTGACGGTCAGGACCGGGGCTGCTTGAACGACGTGCGCATCGCGGTGTCCCACATGCGATCGCTCATCAGGCGGCGACCGACGATCGACATGGTGGCCGACGGGGTCACCTTGTACCGGGTGCGCGGACGGCGAGCGGTGAGGGCCTTCTCGATGACCTTCGCCACCGCCTCGGGCGGACCGCCGAGACGTTTCATCGGTCCCTTGTAGATGTCCGAGGTCGCGCTGGCCACCGTTCGGTTGAACTCGGCGTACGGCCCGCCGACCTCGAGGTCCATGGACCCGACGGCCGTCTGGTCGAAGTTCGTGGTGATGAGACCGGGTTCGATGATGACGACCTTGATGCCGAACCCGGCGACCTCGAAGCGCATGGCGTCGGAGAACGCCTCCACCGCGAACTTCGTGGCGTGGTAGGCACCGCCGCCGGGGAAGACGAGCTTGCCGCCCATCGAGGAGATGTTCACGATGCGGCCGTGGCGATGCTCGCGCATCGTCGGCAGCACCAGCTGGCTGAGCCGGAGCAGTCCGAACACGTTGGTCTCGAACTGGCGGCGCACCTCGTCGACGTCCAGCGTCTCGGACGCCCCTGACTGGGAGTATCCGGCGTTGTTGACGAGGGCGTCGATTCGTCCGGACTCGGCCTTGACGGCGTCGACGGCAGCGACCATGGACGCCTCGTCGGTGACGTCGAGCGCGAGGATGCGGCACCCGTCGCTCTCCAGCTCGGCGAGCGTCTCGGGGCGTCGCGCGGTGGCGTACACGGTCCAGTCGTCCCGCCGGCCAAGGCGGGCCGCGGTGGCTCGGCCGATGCCAGTCGAGCAGCCGGTGATGATGACGGTCTTCATGTCGAGATCATGACAGCAACCGTGCTTCGCAGTGGAGCGGGCGACGATCCCTGGACGGGCGCCTTCGGCGCATCGGAGGGGCCCGATGAGTGGCAGCGTCCGCGTCTGACCGCTGCGCGGTGGAGAGCGGACGACGATCCCTGGACGGGCGCCTTCGGCGCATCGGAGGGGCCCGATGAGTGGCAGCGTCCGCGTCTGACCGCTGCGCGGTGGAGAGCGGACGACGATCCCTGGACGGGCGCCTTCGGCGCATCGGAGGGGCCCGATGAGTGGCAGCGTCCGCGTCTGACCGCTGCGCGGTGGAGAGCGGACGACGAGACTCGAACTCGCAACATTCTGCTTGGAAGGCAGAGACTCTAACCAATTGAGTTACGTCCGCGTGCTGCGTGAGCAGCGCGTCCATGATGCCACAGGCCCTTTCGTTACCGTGGACGCGTGGACGACGAAGACACCGAGAAGGAGCTGCTCGATCTCGAGCGAAGCGGCTGGGACTCGTTGTGCAACTCCACCGGGGCGCAGTTCTACGGCGACCTCATGACCGACGACGGAGTCATGGTCCTCGCGAACGGCGTCGTCATGGATCGGGACGCCGTCATCGACTCACTCGAGCACGCGCGACCGTGGCAGAGCTACGACATCGACGACCACCGCGTGGTCGGTGTGGGGCCGGACTCGGCCGCCATCGTCTACCTCGGTACCGGGTACCGGCACGGCGACCAGCCGGCGTTCGTCGGGCTCATGTCGAGCGTCTACGTCCGCCAGGACGGACGCTGGCGGTTGGCGCTGTACCAGCAGACGTCGATCTCAAGCTGACCGGAGCCGCACGTGAGCTGCGGCCTGCGTCTGCTCGGCCGCGAAGAGCCGACGCTCCTGCGCCGCCCAGACCTCCCACCACGGCTCGTACACCTCGCCGTCGCGAGCCATCGCTCGCGCCCGACGGACGTCCTCTGGCGCATCGACCCACACCAGCATGCTCAGGTACGGACGGATGACGCGAGATCCGCTGCCGCACCCGTCGAGCACGAGGAAAGGGCCCGGGAGCACGTCCGCCAGCTCGCCCGGACGGTCGTCGACCCAGTTCCAGCGGCGGACCGCTGCGACCTCGCCCGCAGCGAGCGGTGCGAGCAGGTCGCGGGCGAGCACCGGTGGCATCTCCGCGAGCCCGTGCCAGCCGGGCACCAGCTCGTCGACGCGCAGGACCTGGGCCTCGAGCCTGCGGGCCAGACTGTCGGCCAGGTCGGACTTTCCTGCCCCGCTCGGCCCGTCGACGGCCACGATGGTGGTCGCCCCGCACGCGGGAAGGCGGGACCGGATGATCGCGACAAGCTCGTCATACCGGATTCGGGCCACCCTGCCAGTGTCCACTAGACTCGACAGCCGGCGACGGGATGTGGCGCAGCTTGGTAGCGCGTCCGCTTTGGGAGCGGAAGGTCGCAGGTTCAAATCCTGTCATCCCGACGTAGTCCCGACGTCGTCGCACGAGCCGACCCAGTCATTCAACGCAGGAGAGTTTCCGTGAAAAGCAGCACCGAGTCCTTGAGCGCGACCCGGATCAAGCTCACCATCGAGGTGCCGTTCGATGAGTTCGAGCCCAGTCTCGACGAGGCGTACAAGACCATCGGCTCGCAGGTCACGGTGCCCGGATTCCGCAAGGGCAAGGTTCCGGCCGCGGTGGTCGACCAGCGCGTCGGACGCACCGTGGTGCTCGACGAGGCCATCAACACGGTCCTGCCGCAGTGGTACAGCCAGGCGGTGCAGGAGCAGGAGATCCAGCCGCTGAGCCAGCCCGAGATCGACCTCACCAAGTTCAGCGACGGTGAGCCCATCGAGATCACTGCCGAGCTCGACATCCGCCCCGAGATCGAGCTGCCCGACGTCTCCGCCATCGCGGTCGAGGTCGCCGACGCAGACGTCGCCGACAGCGACGTCGACGAGCAGCTGGACGGGCTGCGTGAGCGTTTCGCCACGTTCACCGAGGTCGAGCGCCCCGTGCAGGACGGCGACTCCCTCACCATCGACCTCGCTGCCACCGACACGGAGGGCAAGCCGATCGAGGGCGCCGAGGCCCAGGGCATGCCCTACACCGTCGGGCAGGGCGAGGTCCTCGACGGTCTCGACGAGGCCGTCATCGGCTTGAAGGCCGGTGGCACCGCCACGTTCTCCAGCCAGCTGGTCGGCGGGGAGCTCAAGGGCAAGGACGTCGAGGTCACCGTCACGGTCACCGACGTCAAGGAGCGGCACCTGCCCGAGCTCGACGACGAGTTCGCCCAGATGGCCTCGGAGTTCGACACCGTCGACGAGCTGCGGGCCGACCTCCTCGAGCGCGTCACGCGCGGCAAGCGCATGGAGCAGGCCAACGAGGCCCGCGACCTCGTGCTCGACGAGATCATCGGCCAGATCGACGTACCGCTCCCTGACGCGCTCGTCGCCGAGGAGCTCGGCTCGCGCCGGGAACAAGTCACCCAGCAGCTCGCCTTCGCCGGCATGAGCATGGAGGCCTACCTCGAGGACGAGGGCCAGACCGCCGATGAGTTCGAGGCCGACCTCGAGCGCCGGGTCCGGGAGTCGATCATCGCGCAGTTCGTGCTCGACCAGGTCGTGGCCGACGGCGAGTTCGGCATCGACGACACCGAGCTGAGCCAGCACATCATGCGTCGCGCCCAGCAGTCCGGCCAGGATCCCAACTCCTACGTCCAGCACATCATGGAGCACAACCACGTGCCCGAGATGATGAGCGAGGTGCTCCGCGGCAAGGCACTCGCGTCGCTGGTCGAGTCGGCCTCGGTCAAGGACGCCTCCGGCAACGACCTGGAGCTCTCCCGCCTGCGCGCCGACGGCACCATCGCCACGGATGAGGACCTGGCAGCGGAAGCTGAGGCGCGTGCGAAGGCCGCCGTCCAGGCTGCGGAGCAAGCCGCCGACGAGGAGCCCGTGGCCGACGAGGAGCCCAAGGAAGACTGAGGGCCGTCCAGCATGGGAGTCGAACGGATCGTTCCGTACGCCGAGAGTGATGACCTCGCCTCGTCCAGTGAGTTCTACGTCGAGGTGCTCGGGCTCGAGGTGGCCTTCGAAGAACCGGTCCTCGGGCTGCGATCACCTGGCACACCTTCCACCCAGGTCATCGTCACGCCAAAGGGGATGGAGAACCCGCAGCCACACTTCGGGGTTGATGTCGGTGATCCGGCTGCCGTCGATGCCGCGCACGCCGAGGTCGTGCGTCGCGGGCTGCGCGTCGTCTACCCGCTCACCGACGAACCGTGGGGCGTGCGCCGCTTCTTCGTCAAGGATCCCGGTGGCTCGATCGTCAACATCTTGGCTCACCACGCCTGAATGGTGACGAAGAACGCGTTGACCTGAGTTCCGATCCGGCCCAGATACCGGCAGTATGGAGGCATGCCCACCGAGCCTGCGCGGACAACAGACGTCGCTGCCCTCGCACTCGACCACGTCGACCGCCTGATCATCGGCACGATCCGCGACATGCACCAGGCCATGGCCACGCGGGCCTTCCGTGCGACCCGTGCGGTCGGCGGACAGGTCCCCGAGTCGCTCCACGACGCCGCGGTCACGTCCATCTACGGGGCGATCTCCGGCTTCCTGCGGCTCTCGAGCGGAAGCATCCGCACACTGGCGTCGCGCGGCATCGGCAGGCCGGTCGAAAGCACCCGCCGAGGACGTCGGATCGTCTCCGCCGTCAACGGCCTCATCGGTGACGAGCTGCGCATGCTCGACGATCCTCAGGCGATCGTCATGGCGGTGCGCAAGGACGGCGTCGACGTCCCCGTCACCGGCTGGCAGGTCGCCGAGGCATACCGCGGGGGCACGAGCCACCTCGTCGTATTCCTGCACGGTCTTTGCGAGGACGACGAGTCCTGGCTGCTCGGCGAACGCACCCGCGGCTCCACCTACCCCGCACGAGTGCAGGCTGAGACGGACGGCACCCCGGTGATGATCCGGTACAACACCGGCCTGCACGTCTCCGAGAACGGCAAGCACCTCGACGCCCTCCTCCAGCAGCTCGTCGAGGCGTGGCCGGAGCGGGTCACCCGCATCACCCTCGTCGGTCACTCGATGGGCGGCCTCGTCGCCCGTGCGGCCACCAATCACGCCACCGCGTCGGGAAAGACCTGGCACCACCTCGTCCGCGACGTCGTGTGCCTCGGCACACCGCACTCCGGAGCGGCCCTCGAGAAGGTCGCGCACGTCGGCTCACGCATGCTCCGCGTGGTGCCCGAGACGCGGCCGTTCAGCACCATCCTCGAATCCCGCTCGGCCGGCATCGTCGACCTTCGCCACGGCTACATCAGCAACGACGAGTGGGAGGGGCAGGACCTCACCGGCCAATGGGGCCTCGACCGCATCGCGGCCGCTCCGCTGCCGCGCGCCGACTACCACTTCGTCGCCTCGACGCTCGGCGCGTCGGAGCGTCATCCGCTGAGCTCGGTGCTCGGCGACCTGCTCGTGCACGTCTCCTCGGCGACCGGGGTCACCCGCAACGGCCCGATCGTCGAGGGTGCACGCTCGGAGTACGTGCCCAGCGCCCACCACTTCGCACTGCTCAACCACCCGCGGATCGCCGACCTCCTGGTCGCGTGGCTCAACGACCGTCACAGCGACCCCCGCGAGCTGACCGACGGAAAGGTCGACAGCCATGCCTGAACGCATCCCACCCCTGGAGGCGTCGATCCACATCGACGCACCGCCCGCACGTGTCTGGCAGATCGTGGCTGACCAGCGCCGCATGAACGAGTTCAGCCCCGAGACGTACCGCCAGAAGTTCTTCGGTGACGGGATCGGCGCCGGCACCCGCAGCCTCAATCTCAACAAGCGCAAGGGCTTCTTCTGGCCCACGGCCAGCCGGATCACGGAGTTCGTGCCGGAGAAGCGTCTCGCCTTCCGCGTCTACGGCCCCGGCGACGTGTGGTCGTACGATCTCGAGCCGAACGGCGACGGAACCCGGGTCACCGAGCGGCGTGAGCTCGTGGGCGGGCGACGCACGATCCTCTCCAAGCTCACCGCGGCGTTCGCGCTCGGGGGCATCCAAGAGCACGACGTCGAGCTCGTGGCCGGCATGGAGACCACCCTCGCGCGCATCAAGGCGGAGGCCGAGGGCACCACGTAGGCAGGGAAGTACGCCCCGCCCGTCTGCCGTCAGCGAACAGGGGGTGTCATCGCGTGTGTCCCGCACCTGAGCCGTCTAGGTTTGGGGACGTGAACTCAGTGAATCCCCGCATGGATGCCGGCGACCTCGGCCCCCAAGACCTCGACGGGCACATCTACCAGCGCCTCCTCAAGGAACGCATCGTCTTCCTCGGCTCGGAGGTCAAGGACCAGAACGCCAACGCGATCTGCGCCCAGATGCTCCTGCTCAACGCCGAGGACGACAAGTCCGACATCTTCCTGTACATCAACTCACCCGGCGGCTCGGTCGACTCCGGCATGGCGATCTACGACACGATGCAGTTCATCCCGAACGACGTCGTCACCGTGGGCATGGGCCTCGCAGCATCGATGGGCCAGTTCCTCCTCGCGGCCGGCACCAAGGGCAAGCGGTACGCCCTGCCGCACGCGCGCATCATGATGCACCAGCCGTCCGGGGGCATCGGCGGCTCCGCGTCCGACATCAAGATCCAGGCCGAGCAGAGCCTGCTGCTCAAGAAGCAGCTCAACGAGCTGCAGGCCCACCACACCGGCCAGACCCTCGAGCAGATCGAGCTCGACTCCGACCGCGACCGGTGGTTCACGCCGACCCAGGCCCAGGAGTACGGCTTCATCGACCATGTGGTCCTCAGCGCAGGAGACGTCAAGTGAGCTACTACATCCCCCAGTGGGAAGAGCGCACGTCCTACGGGTTCCGGCGTATCGACCCCTACGCCAAGCTCTTCGAGGACCGCATCATCTTCGTCGGCACGCCCATCAGCGACGACGTCGCCAACGCCGTCATGGCCCAGCTGCTGTGCCTGCAGCAGATGGACCCCGACCGCGACATCCAGCTCTACATCAACTCACCCGGCGGCTCGTTCACGGCCATGACGGCCATCTACGACACGATGCGCTATCTCAAGCCCGACGTGCAGACGGTCTGCCTCGGCCAGGCGGCCTCGGCCGCCGCGGTGCTGCTGGCCGCGGGCGCTCCCGGCAAGCGGTATGCGCTGCCGAACAGCCGCATCCTCATCCACCAGCCCTACACCGAGGGCACCGGCGGGCAGATCTCCGACCTGGAGATCCAGGCCAACGAGATCATCCGCATGCGCCAGCTCCTGGAGGAGATGATCGCCAACGCGACCGGCCAGAGCACCGAGGACGTCAGCCGCGACATCGAGCGCGACAAGATCCTCACCGCGGAGCAGGCCGTCGAGTACGGTCTCATCGACCAGGTCTTCGACACGCTGAAGACTGCGGCGGTCTGACCCGCGACGATCGCGGGTATGGCCGGTACTGTGAGGAAACGGCAAAGATCCATGGCTGGTCATCGGGAAAGGACATGACACGTGGCACGCATTGGTGAGACCGCCGATCTGCTGAAGTGCTCGTTCTGTGGCAAGAGCCAGAAGCAGGTCAAGAAGCTCATCGCCGGGCCCGGCGTGTACATCTGCGACGAGTGCATCGACCTCTGCAACGAGATCATCGAGGAGGAGCTCGCCGAGGGTGCCGAGCTCAGCCTCGGCGAGCTGCCGAAGCCGCACGAGATCTTCGAGTTCCTCGGGGGCTACGTCATCGGGCAGGACGCCGCCAAGAAGTCGCTCGCCGTGGCCGTCTACAACCACTACAAGCGGGTGCAGGCGCAAGCTTCCGCCGGACGCGCCAAGGACGACGGCGTCGAGCTGGCGAAGTCGAACATCCTGCTCGTCGGGCCCACCGGCTGCGGCAAGACGTACCTCGCCCAGACGCTCGCCCGCATGCTCAACGTGCCGTTCGCCATCGCCGATGCCACCGCCCTCACCGAGGCCGGCTATGTCGGCGAGGACGTCGAGAACATCCTGCTCAAGCTCATCCAGGCCGCCGACTACGACGTCAAGAAGGCCGAGACGGGCATCATCTACATCGACGAGGTCGACAAGATCTCGCGCAAGAGCGAAAACCCCTCCATCACGCGCGACGTGTCTGGCGAGGGCGTGCAGCAGGCGCTGCTGAAGATCCTCGAGGGCACCACCGCCTCCGTCCCGCCGCAGGGTGGCCGCAAGCACCCGCACCAGGAGTTCATCCAGATCGACACCACCAACGTGCTGTTCATCGTCGGCGGCGCGTTCGCCGGTCTCGAGGAGATCATCGAGCACCGCAGCGGCAAGATGGGCCTCGGTTTCAACGTCGACCGCAGCGAGATCACCACCCCGGGTGAGCCCGAGAAGCTCTACTCCAAGGTGCTCCCGGAGGACCTCCTCAAGTTCGGCCTCATCCCGGAGTTCATCGGCCGCCTCCCGGTCATCGCCGCCGTCGACAACCTCGACCAGGACGCGCTCGTCTCGATCCTCACCCAGCCCCGAAACGCCCTCACCAAGCAGTTCGAGCGGCTCTTCGAGATCGACGGCGTCGAGCTCGAGTTCACCCGCGAGTCGTGCGAGGCGATGGCCGAGCTCGCGCTCGCCCGAGGCACCGGTGCGCGAGGACTGCGCTCGATCATCGAGCACGTCCTCCAGCCGGTCATGTACGACATTCCCGGCCGCGACGACGTCGCCAAGGTCGTCGTCACCGCCGAGACGGTCCAGGGGACCGAGGGCCCGACCGTCCTCTCGCACGACGAGGTCGAGAAGAAGGCTTCCTAGTCTGAGGGTGCGCCTCCCTCCTCCGATCCGGGTTCGCGCGGCGTCGCATCTCGCCTGGCGGCGTTATCGTCGGTCGCCGCGCAACCCCGGTGCGCCTCCCTCCTCTGCCTTGCCAGCCGAGCGTGTCGCCACGCGCCGCTCGAATCGGAGGAGAGAGACACGCCCCTAGGCAGGCTGGCTGTCGAGGTCTTCCTCGACGAGGCGGGCGATCATCTCGACGAGCTCGTCGTCATGGCGCCGATGATCGCGACCGAGCAGGAGGCCGAGTGGTTCGCCGCGCGGGTGCGCGAACGTGGACTCACGCCGGGCGTGATGATCGAGGTGCCGGCCGCGGCGCTGCTCGCTGAACGCATCCTGCGGCACGTGGAATTCGTGTCCATCGGCACCAACGACCTCAGCCAGTACACGCTGGCCGCCGACCGCATGTCGGCCGACCTCTCGCACCTGACCGACCCTTGGCAGCCCGCTCTGCTCGCCCTCGTCGGTCAGGTCGCGCGGGCCGGCCGGGACGCGGGCAAGCCGGTGGGTGTGTGCGGCGAGGCCGCCGCCGATCCACTGCTGGGCTGCGTGCTCGTCGGGCTTGGCGTCACGTCTCTGTCGGTGGCGAGCACCGCCGCTCCGGCGGTCGGCGTGGCGCTTGCCGCGCACACACTCGCCCAGTGCCAGCAAGCTTCCGTGGCCGCTCTCGCCGCGCCGGACCCGACGTCGGCCCGTGAGGCGGCCGCCAAGTCGTTGGGGTAGGGCGGGTCACTAGGTAACGAGCGTTGCCTCGACCTGGAGTCCGTCGGCGTCGTCGTCGGCCACCAGCTCGACCTCGCCGACGACGCGACCGGCGGCCTTGACGTCCGCGAGCGCCTCGGACAGCAGGTCGAGCGCCGCTTGCGTGGCGCGCACGGACACGGCGGTGACCTCGGTGCGCTGACTGACCTTCGCCACCGACTTCGCACCGCGGATGCCGGCCAGGGCGTCGGCCGCCATGGCCAGCAGCGCGGGGTCGCGCGGCACGGTGGCGAGGTCGGTCTCCGAGTCGGGCCATGCGGCGCGGTGGATCGAGCTGTCCTGCCACCACGACCACGCCTCCTCGGTGACGTAGGGGAGGAACGGCGCCAGCAGGCGAAGCTGCACTGACAAGGCGAGGGCGAAAGCAGCCTTGGCGGACCGGCCGCCGTCGTCGTCACCGCGGGACCGCTCCTTGACCAGCTCGAGGTAGTCGTCGCAGAACCCCCAGAAGAACTTCTCGGTGACCTCGAGCGCGGACGCGTAGTCGTAGGCCTCGAAGTACTTGGTGGCGTCCTCGACGACCTGCCTGAGCCGCCGCAGCATCGCCAGATCGAGCGGCTCGGTGACGAGTGAGGGGTCGAGCAGCGACGCATCGGCACCGAGTCCGTACTGCTCCTCGGACGCGAGCACGAACTTGCTCGCGTTGAGCACCTTCATCGACAGCCGCCGGCCGACCTTCATCTGGGCCTCGTCGAACGGAGAGTCCGCGCCCGGGCGAGCGCCGGCAGCCCGCCAGCGCACGGCGTCTGCACCGTACTTGTCGAGGATCTCGTCGGGCACGACGACGTTTCCCTTGGACTTGCTCATCTTCTTGCGGTCGGGGTCGACCACGAACCCGGACAGCGCCGCGTGGTTCCACGGGACGCCGCCGAACTCGAGGTGCGCCCGCACGACCGACGAGAACAGCCAGGTGCGGATGATGTCGTGACCCTGGGGACGCAGGTCCATGGGATAGGTGCGGGCGAACAGGTCGTCGTCACGTCCCCAGCCGCACACGATCTGCGGGCTCAGCGACGACGTGGCCCAGGTGTCGAGGACATCGGGATCGGCGACGAAGCCGCCCGGCGAACCGCGTTGCGACTCCTCGAATCCTGGCGGGGCCAGCGAGGCAGGATCGACGGGGAGCGTCGACTCCTCGGCAAGGATCGGGTCGTCGTACTGGGGCTCGCCGTCCTCGTCGAGCCGGTACCAGATCGGGAACGGGATCCCGAAGAAGCGTTGACGTGAGATCAGCCAGTCGCCGTTGAGCCCCTCGATCCAGTTGGTGAAACGCGACTGCATGTAGCCCGGGACCCAGCTGATCTCGTCGCCGCGGCCGACCAGGGCGGATCGGAGGTCGGTGTCGCGGCCGCCGTTGGAGATGTACCACTGCCGGGTCGAGACGATCTCGAGCGGCTTGTCGCCCCGCTCGTAGAAGTTTGCGACGCGCTGGGTGGGCTGGGGGTCGCCATCGAGGTCGCCGGAGGTGCGGAGTGCCCCGGCCGACATCTCGCGGGCGGTGAACGTGGTCTTGCCCGAGAGCTCGGCGAACGCCGCACGGCCGGCGTCGTCGGTGATCCACTCCGGCACGTCGCGGAGGATGCGACCATCCCGTCCGATGATGGTGCGGTTGGGCAGCTGCAGCTCGCGCCACCACTGCACGTCGGTGAGATCGCCGAACGTGCAGCACATGGCAATGCCGGCGCCCTTGTCCATCTCGGCGGCATGGTGGGAGAGCACGGGTACCTCGACGCCGAACAGGGGCGAGCGGACGGTGGAGCCGAACAGCTGCTGGTAGCGCTCGTCGTCCGGATGGGCGATCAGTGCCACGCAGGCGGCGATCAGCTCGGGACGGGTGGTCTCGACGTGGACGGGGCCGTCCGCGTGGTGGTACGCGACGCGGTGGTAGGCGCCCGGGTAGTCGCGCGCCTCGAGCTCGGCCTGGGCGACGGCGGTCTGGTAGGTGACGTCCCACAGCGTGGGAGCGTCCTGCTGGTAGGCCTCACCGCGCGCGACGTTGCGCAGGAACGCACGCTGGGAGACGGTCTGGGACTCCGCGCCGATCGTCGTGTAGGTCTGGGTCCAGTCGACCGAGAGCCCGAGGGTGCGCCAGAGCTGCTCGAACACCTTCTCGTCCTCCACGACGAGCTCGTTGCACAGCTCGATGAAGTTGCGCCGGCTGACCGGCACCTGGCGCTTGGGATCGGGATCGGCGGGGGGAGTGAAGTCCGGCTCGTACGGGAGTGAGGGATCGCACCGGACGCCGTAGTAGTTCTGCACCCGGCGCTCGGTGGGCAGGCCGTTGTCGTCCCAGCCCATCGGGTAGAAGACCTCACGCCCGCGCATGCGCTGGTAGCGGGCCATGAGATCGGTGTGCGTGTACGAGAACACGTGCCCGACGTGCAGGGAACCGGAGACGGTCGGCGGCGGGGTGTCGATCGAGTAGATCTCCTCCCGCGTCTTGCTGCGGTCGAAGCGATACGTCCCCTGCTCCTCCCAGCGCTGTGACCAGGTTGCCTCGAGGCCTTCGAGCACGGGCTTGTCGGGGACGCCAGAATTCTGCGGAACAGTCACGAGGAGACAGTCTAGGAGGACCGTCAGCGTGGCTCAGACCCGGACGGACTCGGGTTCTCGCTCCTCGACGACCTCGGGCTCATCGGTCTGGTGCGCCAGCTTCGACGGCCACCAGATGTGGCGACCTACGTCGAGGTTCAGCGCGGTGACGAGCACCGACCGCACGATGATCGTGTCGAGCAGGACACCGACGGCGACCGCGAAGCCGAGCTCGGCCAAGAACACGATCGGCAGCGTGCCGAGGGCTGCGAAGGTGCCCGCGAGAACCAGGCCGGCCGACGTGATGACGCCACCCGTCGCAGCGATCCCGATGAGCGCGCCGCGGCGGGTGCCGAACTTCAGCGCCTCCTCGCGGACCCGCGTCATCAAGAAGATGTTGTAGTCGATGCCCAGGGCGACGAGGAACACGAAGGCGTACAAGGGGAACGACGAGTCCGCACCGGCGAACCCGAAGACGTACTTGAACGCGAGTGCACTGATGCCGAGCGCCGCACCGAACGACAGCACCACGGTGGCCAGCAGCACCAGCGGGGCCACCAGCGCGCGGAGCAACACGGCGAGGATCAGAAAGACCACCACCAGGATGATCGGGATGATGAGGCGATTGTCGGCACTGGACGCTTCTTGCACATCGTGGTTGTTCGCGGTCTCACCGCCGACGATCGCGTCCGCGCCCTCGATGCCCTGGACGCTGTCGCGGACGCGGTCGATCGTGTCGAAGGCCGCCTGCGAGTCCGGAGCGGCGGCGAGCGTGGCCTCGAGATAGACGCGGCCGTTCTTCTCGCCCATCACCTTGACCGTCGTCGGCGCGATACCTTGCGTGTCGTCGACGGCACTGCGCACCTCGTCGGCCGCCTCCGAGTCCGCGAGAACGACGACCGGGCTGCTGGCACCGCCCGGGAAGTGCTGGGCGACGAGCTTCTCCGCTTCGACGGACGGTTGCTCCGTGGTGAAGGTCTCCTCGTTGGACAGCCCGTCGGCGTTCAGCTGGACGATGCCGGCCGAGAGCGCACCGAGCACCACCGCGGTGACGATCCACACGCTGCGAGGACGACGCGCGATGCGACGGCCGACCCGCGCCCAGAGACCGCTCTCGCTCTTGATCGGGGCACCGAAGCGTGGGACGAATGGCCAGAAGATCCATCGGCCGACGATGACCAGCAGGGCCGGCAGCAAAACCATCATGACCAGGAGGGCACAGACGATGCCGGCGGCGCCGACCGGGCCGAGGCCGCTCGTGGAATTCATCTGGGCGAAGACCAGGCACAGCAGACCGATGGTGACGGTGGCCCCGCTCGCGAGAATGGCCGGAGCGGCACGACGCAGGGCGTGCGCCATCGCCTCGTGCCGGTCTTCGTAGTTGTGCAGCTCCTCGCGGTAGCGGGCGACGAGCAGCAGGGCGTAATCGACCCCGGCGCCGAGGACGAGCACGCTGAGAATGCCTGCGCTCTGGCCGTTGACCGTGAGATCGGCGTGCTTCGCCAGGAGGTAGACGACACCTTGTGCCATGCCGACCGCACCGACGCCGCACAGCAGGAACAGCACCGCGAGCTGGAGGCTGCGGTAGGTGAGCAGAAGGATCACGAAGACGATGACCAGCGCGGACAGCAGCAGGATGCCGTCGATGCCCTCGAACGCCTCGGACTGGTCGGCGCCGAGGGCGGCCGGCCCCGCGAGGCGCACATCGAGTCCGTCGGCACCGTTCGCGACGACCTCGCCGACGTCGTCGACAGCGCCCGGCAACTTGTCCCAGCCGGCACTGCCCACATCGATCGACGCGACGAGCTGCACGGCCTTGCCGTCCTTCGACGGGATCGGGCCGACGACCTCGTTCGCGACGCTGCGAACCTCGGCAACCCTCGCCGCGTCGGCCTTGGCCTTGGCCAGGTCGGCCGGCGTGATGCCCGAGTCGCGCAGATACAGGATGAGCACCGGAATGGCATCGGAGTCGGTGAACCTGCTGGACTCCTCGATGACCTGGGTGGACTCCGCGTCGCCGGGCAGCCACGACCCGATGTCGTTCTTCTGCACGGTCGTGAGCTTGCCGGCGAGCGAGCCCATCGAACCCAGAACGAGGAGGGAGAGGACCAGCGCGATCCACTTGGTCCAGTGGGGCCCCGTTCTGCGTGCCATGTGTCGATTCATGCCGGTCTCTCTGATCGTGCCGGTGTTGGAAACATCATCGCGTAGGGCTCCAACGGCGACACGGCGATCAGGGACGCCTGAGCGTCCATCCAGGCGGTCGATCGTCGCTGCGATACTGAAGGCGATGAAGCCCACATACGCCGAGGTCGAGCAGTCCCTGCTCGGCCGGTGGCCGGAGACCAGGCTCGACCCGACCCTCGACCGCATCAGTGCGCTCTGCCGCTTGCTCGGTGATCCGCAGAAGGCGTATCCGGTCATCCATCTCACCGGCACCAACGGCAAGACCTCCACCGCGCGCATGATCGACGCCCTGCTGCGGGCACTCGACCTGCGCACCGGTCGCTTCACCAGCCCGCACCTGCAGTCCATGACCGAGCGCATCTGCCTCGACGGCGAACCCCTGACCGAGGACGCGTTCGTCGATGCGTTCGCGGACGTCGCCGCGTACGCGCAGATCGTGGACGACACCGTGACGACCGAGGGGGCATCGGCACATCCGCTGTCATTCTTCGAGATGACGGTCGCGATGGCATACGCCGCTTTCGCGGACGCCCCGGTCGACGCCGCGGTCGTGGAGGTCGGAATGGGCGGCACCTGGGACGCCACGAACGTCGCCGACGGCCAGGTAGCCGTCGTCACGCCGATCGCCGTCGACCACGCGGCCTACCTGGGCGACCGCGCCGAGGCGATCGCCAAGGAGAAGTCCGGCATCATCAAGGCCGGTTCACACCTGGTGCTGGCCGAGCAGGAGCAGGACGTGCTCGACGTCGTCCTCGGGCGTGCCGCCGAGGTCGGTGCCACCGTGCTGCGTGAGGGTGTCGACTTCGGCGTCTCCGACCGGCTGACGGCACTGGGCGGTCAGCAGGTCGACCTGCAAGGCGTGGCCGGGAGGTACGACGAGCTCTTCCTGCCGCTGCACGGTGCGCACCAGGCCCGCAACGCGGGGTACGCGCTGGCCGCCGTCGAAGCGTTCACCGGGTCGAACGAGCTCGATGCCGAGCTGGTTCACGCCGCCTTTGCGGAGGTGTCCACACCCGGACGGCTCGAGGTGGTCCGCCGCAGCCCCACGGTGCTGCTCGACGCCGCTCACAACCCGCACGGCATCGAGGCCGCGCTCGAGGCGGTGCAGGACGCTTTCACGTTCAGCCCGCTCATCGGTGTGGTGGGCGTCATGGCCGACAAGGACGTCGACGCGATCGTGCGCCTGCTCGAGCCGGTGCTCGCCGAGATCGTCTGCACCCAGAACAGCACGCCACGCGCGATGCCGGCCGCCGAGCTGGGGGAGATCGCCGACGACGTGTTCGGGGCCGAGCGGGTCACCGTGGTCCGGCGCCTCGACGACGCGATCGAGCGGGCCATCGCCATCGCCGACTCCAGCGACGGCTACGAGGACGCGATCGGCAGCGGCGGCGTGCTGATCACCGGTTCCGTCGTCACGGTGGGGGAGGCACGCCTGTTGTTCGGCGGCGAGCCACAGTGAGAGCTCCGAAGAGAGCGATGTGCGCGGCGATGCTGACGCTCGAGGCTCTCGTCCTGGCTCTGAGCGTGCCGGTGATGATTTCCGTCGAGGACGTCGACTCGGGCCTCGCGGTCGGCCTCGGCATCGGCCTGGCCGTGCTGTCCTTGATCACCGCGGGCCTGTTGCGCCGCCCGTGGGCCTATCTGTTGGGCCACGCGGTGCAGGTGGGCGCGATCTGCCTCGGGTTCGTGGTGCCGGTCATGTTCCTGGTCGGCGCGATGTTCGCCGGCCTCTGGGCACTCGCCTACTTCGTCGGTCGCAGGATCGAGGCCGACAGGGCTCGATGGGCCGCAGAGGCAGCCGGCTCCGACGAGGCGTGATCAGCACGCGAAGGTAATCTCGAGGCATGGTCCGGGTGCTGGCGGTCGCCGACGAGGAAGTTCCCACGATGCGGTCGCGAGTGCGCGACCTTCGTGTCGATCTCGTCCTCGCCGCCGGCGACCTCCCGTGGGACTACCTAGAGTCACTGGTCTCGCTGCTCGACGCTCCTGCGGCTTACGTGCCCGGCAACCACGACCCGGGAACGAACCCTAGGCCCGCGCGGCTTGATCGACCTGGACGGGCAGGTCCGCACTGTCGGTGGCCTCCGGATCGCGGGTCTCGGCGGGTGCGTCCGCTACAACGACGGCCCCCACCAGTACACCCAGAGCGAGTACGACAAGCGTGCCCGTCGGCTGCTCCAGCTGGCCCGCGAGGCTGGGCCGGTCGACGTCCTCCTGACCCACGCACCACCACTGGGCCTGGGGGACGATTCCGATCCGGCTCACCTCGGCATCTCCGCGCTGCACGGCGTGCTCGAGACGTTGCGTCCGAGCTGGCACCTGCACGGTCACATCCACCCGTACGGCATGCACAAGCCCGACCGGCAGGTCGGGCCCACGACCCTCCGCAACGTCATCCCGTGGCAGCTGATCGACATCGAGCCGCGGGCGGCCGCAGACGCGACCGCCGTGGCCGGACGGAGCGCCTGACGTGGTGAGCGACTCGGGATCCCCGCGGGTCGACGCCGAGAGCGACTTCATGCGCGCGCGACGCCATCAGGCGTTGTCG
>CAVQEY010000014.1:0-27679 GCA_963711615.1 uncultured Actinomycetota bacterium
GGCTGCATGACGAACCTGCTGGGAGATCCGCCCGAACGTTGCTGCCGACCGACACCGGCGCGGCAGCGCTCGACAAGGGACGCGACGCGCAGAAAGTCGCGGCTGCCCACCCGGACTCGACACTCGCATGGGCGATGCTCGCCGAAGCGGCACTCGGCGAGGGACGCGATCTGGAGGGCTACGCGTTCGCGCGAACGTCGTACCACCGCTCCCTCGACATGCTGCGCCGCAACGGATGGAAGGGTCACGGCCCGGTGCCCTGGTCGCACGTGCCGAACCGCGGGTTCCTCCGGTCTCTCGCGGCGCTCGCCACCGCGTCCGAGCGCTTCGACGACGACACCGAGGCGCAGCGGTGCCGGGAGTTCCTGAACGAGTCGAGCCCCGAGGCGTACGCAGAGCTCATCGACCAGCAGTAAGTGTCCCTCCCCCGCGGTTGAGTGGTCACGAGGGATTGACCGAAGTATTCCTATTCGGAAGAGTGTGACCCATGAGCTCAGGGGAATCGATGATCCATGCACGCGGACTCGTGCAGACCTTCCACACAAAGGACGGCAAGGAGAAGAAGGAGATCCGCGCCGTCGACGGCGTCGATCTCGACATCGCCGAGGGTGAGGTCGTGGGATTCCTCGGCCCGAACGGCGCCGGCAAGACCACCACGCTGCGCATGCTCACCACGCTGCTGAGGCCGACCGAGGGCTCGGCCACGGTCGCGGGCTTCGACGTCGTCACGCAGTCCGAGCAGGTGCGGCGCAGCATCGGCTACGTCTCGCAGTCCGGTGGCGTCTCCTCCTACGCCCGTGCCGGCGAGGAGGTCATGGACCACGGCATGCTCTACGGCCGCAGCATGGCCCAGGTCCAGGAGCGCGGCAAGGAGCTGTTCGAGGAGCTCCAGCTCGACGGCCTGTGGAACCGCACCGCGAAGACGCTGTCGGGCGGTCAGAAGCGACGCCTCGACATCGCCATGGGCCTCATCCACGATCCGACACTGATCTTCCTCGACGAGCCCACCACCGGCCTCGACCCGCAGGCCAGGGCCAACCTGTGGGGGCACATCTCCGACATGCGCACCAAGCGCGGCGCCACGGTGTTCCTCACCACCCACTACCTCGACGAGGCCGACACCCTGAGCGACCGCATCATCATCATCGACCAGGGCCGCATCGTCGCCTCCGACACCGCCGACAACCTCAAGGCCGAGGTGGCCGGCGACCTCGTCGACCTCGAGGTCGCCGATCTCGACCGGGTCGGGGAGGCTGCCAAGCGGCTCGGCGCGCTCGGTGACGGCAACAGCGACGTCGAGGTCGACGGCCGCCGAGTCAGCGGCCGGGTGCAACGCGCGGGACGGGCGATCCCCAGCCTGTTGCGCGACCTCGACGCCACCGGCGTCACCCTCGACGCGATCGAGGTGCATCGCCCGACCCTCGACGACGTGTTCCTCACCCTCACCGGCCGATCCCTGCGCGACGCCGAGGCGGCCACCGAGAGTCCGTCCGACACTGCTCCGGAAGGAGGGCTCTCATGACCACCTACGTCCGCGAGTGCTACATCGTCTTCCGCCGACAGATCCGCATGAACCTGCGCAACCCGGCCTGGGTGCTCATCGGAGCGTTCCAGCCGGTGCTGTACGTGTTGCTGTTCGGCCCGCTGCTCGAGCCGCTGATCGACCAGTTCGGAGCGAAGAACGCGTACACCTTCTTCATCCCGGGCATGCTCGTCCAGCTGGGCATCTTCGGCGCCTTCTTCGCCGGGTTCAGCCTCATCGGCGAGTGGCGCGAAGGTGTCATCGAGGCCGAGCGGGTCACCCCGGCGGCGCGGTCGTCGCTGCTGGTCGGCCGCCTCCTGCGCGACGAGCTGCAGCTGTTCGTCCAGGCGCTCATCCTGATCGGGCTCGGCTACCTGCTCGGCATGGACGCCTCGTTCGGCGGCGTGGTTCTCGGCCTTCTGCTCACCCTGCTGATCGGCGGGGCGTGCGCGGCCTCGTCCAACGCCTTGGCCCTCACCACCAAGAGCGAGGACGTCATGGCACCGGTCATCAACATGGTGATGATGCCGGTGCTGCTCCTCTCGGGCATCCTCCTGCCGATGACGATCGGTCCGGACTGGCTGGTCCGCGCCAGTGACTTCATGCCGATCCGGCACGTCGTCGATGCCGTACGGGGCGCTTTCGGCGGCGACTTCGCCAGCAGTGGGATGTTCTGGGGCACGTCGTGGACGATCCTGCTGTTCGCGATTGCGGTGTGGTGGGGCACCTCCACCTTCCGCAAGGAGAATGCGTGAGGCTGAGCTCGCTCTGCGAGCGAGCGCCTCGCCAGGTTGAGTACGCCACGGGCGAAGCCCGTCCGATGTATCGAAACCTCGTGGGAAGACAGGCTAGCTGGAGTGGTTTCGATTCCCCCACTCGCTGGCGCCCGCGGGAGGTGCCCCCAGGGCCGGTTCCTCGGGCCTACTCAACCACCGATGGCACGAGCATCCGCAGCACGCCCGGCTCGATGCGCCAGGTGTGGGTGCGGAACGCCTCGGCGATCTCCCCGTCGTTGGTGCACTGCAGCTCGGCGCCCTCCACGCTCACCTCGGTACCACGGCGATAGTCGACGTCGTCACGACGATGGTGGCGCCGCAGGCCGAGGGACAGCGCGTACATGAGTCGTTCCCGCCGGGTGTGCGAGAACACGACGGCCACGTCCATGAGGCCGTCGGACGGGTCGGCCTCGGGGAGCAGCGCGGCGCCACCGCCCACGAAGCGTCCGTTGCCCACGGCGACCTGCAGCACACGGCCGCGATCGGGCACGCGGTCGCCGTCGACGGTGATGGTCAGGTGCCTGCCCTGCACCCGGAATCCCGAGACGAGCGCCCCGATCGCGTAGCCGATCGGCCCGAAGCGCTCCTTGTGTGGCTGGGCCGCGATCGCCGCTTCGGTGCCGGCGCCGAGGTGAGCGGCGTTCACGGTGACGGTGTCGTCGCCGTCGACGATGAGGTCGAGCTCTCGTTCCTTGCCGGCCGCCACGATCTCGGCAGCCGACGCCGGGTCGGTCGGCAGCTCGAGCGTGCGGGCGAAGTCGTTGCCCGTTCCGAGCGGCACCAGGCCGATCGTCACGTCGGCGAGCCGTCCAGCGGCGTGCAGGGCCGCCACGACGGCGTGCAGGCTGCCGTCTCCGCCGAGCACCACCACGGTGGCGACGTCGGGATGGTCGGCGAGTGCCTCCCCCAGGTCGTCGGGCGAGGACGTCGCCACCACGGCAACGTCGTGATGCTCGCGCAGGACCTGCAGAGCCGCGTCCTGCGCCTCGTCGGTCGAGCTTCCGGCGTTGGCGTTGCCGATGGCGAGGAGACGCTTCATGCCTCGAACCTTACGGAGGATGCGGCTAGACTGCGGCGGTAAGAGCCCCGTCCTCCGGGGCTTGTCTTCTGCACTCTGTCATTGAAGGGGATGGTGAATTCCATGCCCGCAGTCGTCATCGTCGGGGCCCAGTGGGGAGACGAGGGCAAGGGCAAGGCAACCGATCTCCTCGGGAGCCGCGTCGACTACGTCGTCAAGTTCAACGGCGGCAACAACGCCGGCCACACCGTCGTCATCGACGGCGAGACGTATGCCTTGCACCTGCTGCCCAGCGGCATCCTGAGCCCGGGCTGCGTCCCGGTGATCGGCAACGGCGTCGTGGTCGACCTCTCGGTGCTGTTCGAGGAGATCGACGGGCTCGAGAAGCGCGGCATCGACACCAGCCGCCTCGTGCTGAGCTCGAACGCCCACATCATTGCCGACTACAACCGCACGATGGACAAGGTCACCGAACGCTTCCTGGGCAGCCGCAAGATCGGCACCACCGGGCGCGGCATCGGCCCCACCTACGCCGACAAGATGAACCGGCTCGGCATCCGCGTGCAGGACCTCTTCGACGAGAAGATCCTCACCCAGAAGGTCGAGGGCGCCCTGGAGCTGAAGAACCAGATCCTCACGAAGGTCTACAACCGCCGCGCGGTGAGCGTCGATGAGATCGTCGAGGATCTCGTCAGCCACGTCGAGCGGGTGCGTCCGATGGTGGCCGACACCAGTCAGCTGCTGCACGAGGCGCTCGGTCGCGGCGAGACGGTGCTGCTCGAGGCCGGCCAGGCCACGCTGCTCGACGTCGATCACGGCACCTACCCGTTCGTCACGTCGTCGTCGGCGACGTCCGGTGGAGCGTGCACCGGCTCCGGCATCGCGCCGACCGAGATCACCCGCGTCATCGGCATCGTCAAGGCCTACGCCACGCGCGTCGGCGAGGGGCCGTTCCCCACCGAGCTGTTCGACGACGATGGCGAGCGGTTGCGAACCAACGGCGGTGAGTTCGGTACCACCACCGGCCGCCCTCGGCGTTGTGGCTGGTACGACGCGCCGATCGCCCGCTACGCCGCACGGATCAACGGCGTCACCGACTTCGTGCTCACGAAGCTCGACGTGCTCACCGGATGGGACCGCATCCCGGTGTGCGTGGCGTACGACGTCGACGGTGAGCGTGTGGAGGAGATGCCGATGACGCAGACCGGCTTCCACCACGCGACACCGATCTATGAGTTCTTCGACGGCTGGACCGAAGACATCTCCGGCGCCCGCGAGATCGCCGACCTCCCGGCCACCGCGCAGGCCTACGTCGCGGCACTCGAAGGCATGTCGGGCGCCAGGATCTCGGCCATCGGCGTGGGGCCTGGCCGCGACCAGACCATCCAGGTGCACGACCTGCTCTGATCTGAGTGCCTGATGATGCGTCTTCCCTCGTTGGGCTTCCGATCAAGGCGCACCCCGGTGACAGGCGAAACCCCTCGAGAGGGATGCTGAACTCATGTCGCTGACCGGGGATGAGCGCGCGAAGCAGAACGAACGCAACCGGCTGACCTGGAGCAAGCAGGCCGACAGCTACGACCGGATGATCGGATGGTGGGAGCGCCGATTCTTCGGCGATCACCGGTCGTGGGCGTGCGGTCGCGCCGACGGAAAGGTGCTCGAGGTCGCCGTCGGCACCGGGCTGAACCTGCCGTTCTACGACGCCGGGCTCGACGTCGTCGGGATCGACCTGAGCCCGGAGATGATCGCGATCGGCCGCAGCCGCGCGCTCGAGGCCGGTCGCGACGTCGACCTGAAGGTGGGCGATGCGCATCACCTCGACTTCGCCGACGGGACCTTCGACACGGTCGTGGCCACGTACTCCCTGTGCAACATCCCGGATCCCGATCAGGCGCTCGGCGAGATGCACCGGGTCCTGCGGACCGAGGGCAGGCTGATCCTCGTCGACCACATCGGCAGCTCGTCGAAGCCGATCCTCTGGTTCCAGAAGCTCGTCGAGCCGCTGTCGATCCGCTTAGGCGGCGACCACCTGACCCGCCGCCCGTCACGGAGCGTCGAACTGCACGGCTTCGAGATCACCGAACGCGAGCGGTTCGCGCGAGGAGTCGTCGAACGGCTCGTCGCGACCAAGACCTAGGCTGGCTGCCCGTGAGGACCCTCGTCATCGGCACCGGCGGCCGCGAGCACGCGCTGGCACTCTCGTTGTCCCGCGACTCGATGGTCACCGAGGTGCACGTCGCCCCCGGCAACCCCGGCATGGAGTCGATCGCCACCCGGCACGACGTCGATCCTCTCGACGGTGACGCCGTCGCCGCGCTGGCGGCGTCGATCGAAGCCGACCTCGTCGTCATCGGACCCGAGGCCCCACTGGTGGCCGGGGTCGCCGACGCCGTGCGCGGTGCCGGCATCGCGTGCTTCGGCCCGAGCCGCGAGGCCGCCCAGCTCGAGGGGTCGAAGGCGTTCGCCAAGCAGGTCATGGCGGCTGCCGAGGTGCCCACAGCCCTGGCGCACGTGTGCGAGACGCCGGAGGAGGTCGCCGACGCGCTCGATGCGTTCGGCCCGCCGTACGTCGTCAAGGACGACGCGCTCGCGGCCGGCAAGGGCGTCGTCGTCACCGATGACCGGCATGAGGCCGTCGACCATGCCGCGGCCTGTGGCCGCGTGGTCATCGAGGAGTTCCTCGACGGCCCGGAGGTCTCGCTGTTCGCGATCACTGACGGCGTCACCGTGCTGCCGCTGCAGCCGGCCCAGGACTTCAAGCGGGCCCTCGACGACGACGCCGGCCCGAACACCGGCGGGATGGGTGCGTACACGCCGCTGGCGTGGGCGCCGGACGACCTCGTCGCCGAGGTGACTCGTCGCGTGCTCGTGCCCACCGTCGACGAGATGGCGCGCCGCGGCACCCCGTTCCAAGGCCTCTTGTACGCCGGACTCGCCCTCACCAGCCGTGGTACTCGTGTCGTCGAGTTCAACGCCCGCTTCGGCGACCCCGAGACCCAGGCCTTGCTCGCCCTGCTCGACACCCCGCTGGCGAGCCTGCTGCACGGCGCGGCCTCGGGCACCCTCGCCGACGTGGGCCTGCCCACCTGGAAGGACGGGTCCGCCGTCACGGTCGTCATCGCCTCCGAGAACTACCCCGCAACCCCGCGCACCGGCGACGTCATCGACGGTGTGGAGGTCGCCGACGCGATCGACGGCGTCGACGTCATCCACGCCGGTACCGCGCGAGACGGCGAGGGACGGCTGGTGACCGCTGGAGGTCGGGTCCTGGGCGTCACAGCCGTGGGCGACACACTCGCAGAGGCGCGGCAGCTGGCCTACGAGGGCGTCGACTACATCCGCATCCGCGGCTCGCACCACCGGACCGATATCGCTCTGGCTGCGAGCGGTGGGGGACAATAGGGACGTGACCCCCAACGTCCTGGCCACCCGCTACGCCTCGGCCGAGATCGCCCGCATCTGGTCGCCCGAGCACAAGATCGTGCTCGAGCGGCGGCTGTGGATCGCCGTGCTCCGGGCCCAGCGCGACCTGGGTGTCGAGACGCCCGACGGTGTCATCGAGGCCTACGAGGCTGTCGTCGACCAGGTCGATCTCGCCTCGATCGCGGAGCGCGAGAAGGTCACCCGCCACGACGTCAAGGCCCGGATCGAGGAGTTCTGCGCGCTCGCGGGCGCCGAGCACATCCACAAGGGCATGACGTCGCGCGACCTCACCGAGAACGTCGAGCAGCTGCAGGTGCTGGACTCCCTGCAGGTGCTGCGCGACCGCGGCATCGCCACCCTCGCCCGGCTCGGTCGGCTCGCCGCCGAGCACGCCGAGCTCGTCATGGCCGGCCGCAGCCACAACGTCGCCGCGCAGGCCACCACCCTCGGCAAGCGCTTCGCCTCCGTGGCCGACGAGCTGTTCGTCGCCATGGGACGCCTCGACGACCTCATCGCCCGCTACCCGCTGCGCGGCATCAAGGGTCCGGTCGGCACCGCCCAGGACCAGCTCGACCTGTTGGGCGGCGACCCCGCGTTGCTCGCCGAGCTGGAGGATCGCATCGCCGCACACCTCGGCTTCGAGACCGTCATGACCAGCGTCGGGCAGGTGTACCCGCGCTCGCTCGACTACGACGTCGTCACCGCGCTCGTGCAGCTCTCGGCGGCACCCTCCAGCCTGGCCACCACCATCCGGCTGATGGCCGGCAACGAGCTGGTCACCGAGGGCTTCAAGCCCGGCCAGGTCGGCTCGAGCGCGATGCCGCACAAGATGAACACCCGCTCGTGCGAGCGCGTCAACGGCCTCGCTGTCGTGCTGCGCGGATACGCATCCATGGTGGGCGAGCTCGCCGGCGACCAGTGGAACGAGGGCGACGTCTCCTGCTCCGTCGTCCGGCGGGTCGCCCTGCCCGATGCGTTCTACGCAGCCGACGGCCTGTTCGAGACGTTCCTGACAGTGCTCGACGAGTTCGGCGTCTTCCCCGCGGTCGTGCAGCGCGAGCTCGACCGCTATCTCCCGTTCCTCGCCACCACCAAGGTGCTCATCGCCGCCGTGCGTGCCGGTGTCGGTCGGGAAGTCGCGCACGAGATCATCGGGGAGCATGCCGTGGCGGTTGCCCTCGAGATGCGCGAGAAGGGCACGACCGACAACGACCTCTTCGCCCGCCTCGCCGCCGACGACCGGCTCGCCCTCACCGAGGCCGACCTCACGTCCCTCGTCGCCGCACCTCTGGAGTTCACCGGTGCCGCCACCGAGCAGGTGCGCCGGGTCGTCGCCCGCATCGACGAGCTCGTGGCCGCGAACCCTGAAGCCGCGGCGTACGCACCGCGGGCGATTCTCTGATGCCCAAGGATCCGCACGATCCGCCGTACCGGTGGGTCGGGCTCGTCGTCGCGGTCGGCGTCATGATCGGGACGTACTTCTACCACGTCGAGTGGTGGACCGAGTTCGCCAAGTAGCCCGGCACTAGTCTGAGCCCGTGCCCCTCGACGTCCCCGGAGCTCTCCACGTCCACTCTGGGAAGGTGCGCGATCTCTACTCGCTCGAGTCCGGGCACCTGCTCATGGTCGCCTCCGACCGCATCTCGGCCTACGACCACGTGCTGACACCGGGTATCCCCGACAAGGGCGAGATCCTCACGCGGATGTCGCTGTGGTGGTTCGATCAGCTCGCTGACATGGTGCCCAACCACGTGGTGTCCACGCAGGTTCCCGAGCGGGTCCGCGGACGAGCGCTGGTGTGCGAACGGCTCGACATGTTCCCGGTCGAGTGCGTCGCCCGCGGCTATCTCGCCGGCTCCGGCCTCCTCGACTACGACGCGACCGGCGAGGTGTGCGGTGTCTCGCTGCCGCCCGGGCTGGTCGACGGCTCACGCCTGCCCGAGCCGATCTTCACGCCGGCCACCAAGGCCGACGTCGGCGAGCACGACGAGAACGTCTCCTTCGACGCGGTCGTCGCGACCGTGGGCACGGAGACCGCGCAGGAGCTGCGCGATCTGACGCTGGCGATCTACGCCCGCGCGGAGGGCATCGCGCGCGACCGCGGCATCATTCTCGCCGACACCAAGTTCGAGTTCGGGTCGCGGCCGGACGGCACCATCGTCCTGGCAGATGAGGTCCTCACGCCTGACTCGTCACGGTTCTGGCCCGCCGACTCGTGGCAGCCGGGGCGGGCGCAGCTCTCCTACGACAAGCAGTTCGTTCGCAACTGGCTCACCTCGGCCGAGAGCGGCTGGGACCGCGCGGCCGACCAGCCGCCCCCACCATTGCCCGCGGACATCGTCGAGAAGACCCGCGAGCGCTACGTACAGGCTTACGAGCAGCTCACCGGCGAACAGTTCTGACGCCACCTGCACCACCACGAATGGTGTGGGTAGGCTGAAAGTCCCTGCCAACCAAGGAGAAGTCGTGGGCAATCTCGCATCCCTCTTGGAGAAGTCGGCGGACAAGTACGCCGATCGCACAGCGATCGTGTTCGGCGACAGCCGCTTCACCTACGCGCAGGTGAACGGCGCAGCCAACAAGGTCGCGAACCTGCTGGTGTCGCGTGGCATCAAGCCCGGCGACAAGGTCGCCTTGTCGTGCCCGAACCTGCCGTACTTCTCGATCATCTACTACGGCATCCTCAAGGCCGGCGGCACCGTCGTCCCGCTCAACGTGCTGCTCAAGGCACGCGAGGTGGCCTACCACCTCCAGGACTCCGGGGCGAAGGCGTACTTCGCGTTCGAGGGCACGCCCGAGCTGCCCATCGGCGAGGCCGCATGGGAGGGCTTCCAGGCCACCGACTCGTGCCAGGAGTTCTTCCTCATCAAGCTCGACTCCGAGGCACCCGCGCCGATCGAGCCGCCCGAGTACTACGCGCCCCTGGTGGCGGATCAGCCGGCCACGTTCGACACCGTCGAGACCGATGACGACGACACCGCCGTCATCCTCTACACGTCGGGCACGACCGGTCAGCCCAAGGGCGCCGAGCTCCGGCACCGCAACATGCGCGACAACGCCCTCACCGGCAAGGATCTGTTCGGAGCAGACGAGAGCAATCCCGACACCTACCTGTGCGTGTTGCCGCTGTTCCACTCCTTCGGCCAGACCGTCATCCAGAACGGCGGATTCGCGTTCGGCGGCACCGTCGTGATGCTGCCGCGGTTCGAGGCCGAGCCCGCGCTCGGGCTGATGCTGCGCGAGGGAGTCACGTTCTTCGCCGGCGTGCCCACGATGTACTGGGGTCTCCTCGGCGCCCTCGACGAGGGGTACGACGTCGAGGCTCTGGCCAAGAACCTGCGGGTGGCGGCCGCGGGTGGCGCGGCGTTGCCCGTCGACATCCACAAGCAGTTCAAGGAGCGGTTCGGCGTCACGATCCTGGAGGGCTACGGCCTCTCCGAGACGTCGCCGGTGGCGAGCTTTTCGCCGGCCGGGCAGGAGCCCCGTGTCGGCTCGATCGGCGTCCCGATCCCCGGCGTCGAGATGAAGCTGATCAACGACGACTGGTCCGACGTCGAGCCCAGCCCCGAGGCGATCGGTGAGATCGCCATCAAGGGTCACAACATCATGAAGGGCTACCACAACCGCCCGGACGCCACGGACGAGGCGATCCGTGACGGCTGGTTCCGCTCCGGCGACCTCGGACGCAGGGACGAGGACGGCTTCTACTACATCGTCGACCGCTCGAAGGACATGATCATCCGAGGCGGCTACAACGTGTACCCGCGCGAGCTCGAGGAGGTGCTCATGGAGCACCCCGCCGTCTCGCTGGTCGCTGTCATCGGCGTACCGAACGAGTCCCACGGCGAGGAGATCAAGGCCGTCGTCGTCAAGAACAAGGACCACGACGACGTCGGCGAGGACGACCTCGTGGCGTGGGGCAAGGAGCAGTTCGCGTCGTACAAGTACCCGCGCATCGTGGAGTTCCGTGACGAGCTGCCCATGACGTCGACCGGCAAGATCCTCAAGCGCGAGCTCAGCTAGCCGCTGGGCATCACCACCAGCACGTCGGGGGACCACCATGAAGATCGTCTCCGCCCACGAGGGCGTCATCCCGATCAGCTCCTCGATGAGCAATGCGTTCATCGACTTCTCGTCGATGGACTGCTCCATCCTCGCGCTGATCTCCGACGTGGTCGTCGACGGCAAGCCACTGGTCGGCTACGGCTTCAACTCCAACGGCCGCTACAGCGCCGGCGACATCCTGCGCCGCCGCATCCTGCCTCGCCTGATGGACGCCCCGGCCGACAGCCTGCTGGACGAGGACGGTGAGCTCTCGCCCTCGCTGGCCTGGGACGTGATGATGCGCAACGAGAAGCCGGGAGGGCACGGTGAGCGATCGGTGGCGGTGGGTGTGGTCGACATGGCCCTGCACGACCTGGCCGCCAAGATCGCCGGGGTTCCGCTGTACCGCTGGATCTCCGACCACCATGGCGACGGTGAGCCTGATGAGTCGGTCTTCGTCTACGCCGCAGGCGGCTACTACGCGCCGGGCAAGACCCACCGCGACCTCCAGGACGAGATGAAGGGCTTCCTCGACGCGGGCTACGACATCGTCAAGATGAAGATCGGTGGCGCCGAGCTGGCCGAGGACCTGCGCCGGATCGAGGCCGTCATCGAGGTTCTCGACGGCGACGGCTCCCGCCTTGCGGTCGACGTCAACGGCAGGTTCGACCTCGACACCGCCCTCGCCTACGCCCGCGCACTCGATCCCTTCGGCCTGTTCTGGTTCGAGGAGGTCGGCGACCCTCTCGACTACGGCCTCAACGCCACCGTGTCCGAGCACTACCGCCATCCCATCGCGACGGGGGAGAACCTGTTCTCCCTCCAGGACGCTCGCAACCTCATCCGGTACGCCGGCATGCGCCCGGACCGGGACTACATCCAGGTCGATCCAGCACTGAGCTACGGGCTGGTCGAGTACCGACGGATCCTGGACATGCTTGCTCAGCACGGGTGGTCGTCGCGTCGCTGCATCCCCCACGGCGGTCACCAGTTCTCCCTGCACATCGCCGCAGCACTCAAGCTCGGCGGCAACGAGTCCTACCCCGGAGAGTTCCAGCCGACGGGCGGCTTCGCCGACGACGCAGTCGTGGAGAACGGCAGGATTGCGCTCGGTGACCGGCTCGGCATCGGCTTGGAGGGCAAGGCTGCCTTCTACGAAGTCCTTCGTGACCTGCACGCATGAACGCGCCTCGCCGCGTCATCGCTCCTGGAGTTGTGCCCTCGGTCACACGGGCACAGAATGTGTATCCAGTAGACCGAAACCGGTCGGTCGGGGATCAGGGGGATGGACAGATGCACGCCAGCCACATCAGGCCTCGTCGTAGAGGACGCCGAATCAGAACTGTGGCGGTTGCCGCTGTGGGACTTTCGCTGGTCGCGGCCTGCGGCCAGGGATCCGGGTCCGACGATGCCTCGTCGTACCCCGACGATGCCATCACGATCGTGGTGCCGTTCTCCGCGGGCGGACCGACCGACACCGTGACCCGCCTGATCGCCGACCCGATGAAGAAGGAGCTCGGCCAGGACATCGTGGTCAAGAACGTCGAGGGTGCAGGCGGGACGCTCGCCGCCGGGCAGGTCGCGAACGAGAAGGGCGACGGCTACACCGTGCTGATGCATCACATCGGCATGTCGACTGCGCCGGCGTTGTACCCGGACCTGGCCTACGACCCGCTGAAGGACTTCAAGACCATCGGTCTGGTCACCACCGTGCCGATGACCATCATCGCGCGCAAGGACTTCGAGCCCAACAACCTGGAAGAGCTCATGGCCTATGTGAAGGACAACGCCGACAAGGTGAACCTCGCCAACGCGGGCGTCGGCGCCGCCTCGCAGCTGTGTGGACTCCTGATCGAGAAGGCGGTGGGGGTCGACCTGAACGAAGTTCCGTACGACGGCACCGGGCCGGCGCTGGAGGATCTCGTCGGTGGCCAGGTCGACTTCATGTGCGACCAGACCACGAACACGACCAGTCAGATCAAGGCCGGCAAGGTCAAGGCCTACGCGGTGACCACACCGGAGCGTCTTGAGGCCTTGCCTGACCTGCAGACCACGGCAGAGGCGGGCCTGACCGACATCGAGGTCGGGGTCTGGCACGGGCTGTACGTGCCGACCGAGACTCCGGACGAGGTCGTGAAGGCGCTCACCGACGCACTGGCGACGGCGCTCGCTGACCAGACGGTCATCGACAAGATGGCAGACCTGGGTACCGAGCCCGCGCCGAAGGACGACGTGACGCCCGAGGCACTCACGGCGCTGCTCGAGGAGCAGATCAAGCTCTGGGGCCCGATCATCGAAGAAGCCGGCGTCAGCGGGTCATGAGGTGAGTACGCCGGCGGCTCCGGGAGCGCCGGGCGGCGACGACTCGTCCACCACACATCGGGGCATCGCCCTCGATGACGTGGTGGCGGGTGGCCTCTTCGTCGCCCTGGGCCTTGCCTTCGCCATCGGCGCGCTCGGCTACGAGCTGGGTACCGCGTTCAAGATGGGGCCCGGCTACGTGCCGCTCGTCCTTGGCGCGGTGCTCACGCTGCTCGGCGCGGCACTGGTCGGAACCGGCCTGGTCAGTCGGGACCGCTCCGAGGACGAGGCAGCCGTCCCGTCCGGTGACGTGCCCTGGCGAGCGATCGTGCTCATCCTCGCCGCCGTGCTCATCTTCGGAGCGGGCATCGAGCCGCTCGGGATCATCCCGATCCTGCTCGTCACGACGTTCGTCGCGGCGATCGCTGATCGGAGCACATCCCTGCGCGATGCCGCACTGATCGCTATCGGGCTCACGGTGCTCTGCTGGCTCGTCTTCGTGGTGCTGCTGCAGCTGCGGCTGCCGCTCCTCGGCCCGTGGCTCGGCGGCTAGATCATGGACCTCAGCGACCTCGCCCTCGGGCTCGAGACGGCCTTGAGCCCGACCAACATCCTGGTCTGTCTCATCGGCGTGGCACTCGGCACGGCAGTCGGTGTCCTGCCCGGCATCGGACCCACGGCCACCGTCGCGCTGCTGCTGCCGATCACGTTCAACTTCGACCCCACCGCCTCACTCATCATGCTCGCCGGGATCTACTACGGAGCTCAGTACGGCGGCTCGACGACGGCGATCCTGATCAACATCCCGGGGGAGTCGTCGGCGGCCGTCACCGCCCTCGACGGTCACCAGATGGCCAAGCAGGGGCGAGCCGGTCCGGCCCTGGCCACCGCGGCGCTGGGCTCGTTCTTCGCGGGGACGGTGGCCACCGTGGTGGTCGCTCTGTTCGCCCCGCCGCTCTCGTCGGCCGCCCTCAAGTTCGGTCCGGCGGAGTACTTCTCCCTGGTCGTGCTCGGCCTGATCGCGTCGATCGTCCTCGCGAGCGGGTCGTTGCTGAAGGCCTTGGCGATGATCGTGCTCGGCCTGCTGCTCGGCATGGTGGGCCAGGACATCTACACCGGGACGCCGCGGTTCACGCTCGGGGTTCGTGAGCTGTACGAGGGCATCGACTTCGTGGCCCTGGCCGTCGGCCTGTTCGGCGTCGCGGAGATCCTGCGCACCATCGAGGGGGGCTCGACCCGGTCAGTGGCGGTCGACAAGATGTCGCGGCTGTGGCTGAGCCGTGAGGAGTTCAGGCAGATCACGCCGCCGGTGCTCCGCGGAACCGCGATGGGGTCGGCGCTCGGCGTCCTGCCGGGCGCCGGGCACGTTCTGGCGTCGTTCACGTCGTACTCCCTGGAGAAGCGGCTGTCGAAGCATCCCGAGCGTTTCGGCAAGGGCGCCATTGAGGGCGTGGCAGGCCCGGAGTCGGCCAACAACGCTGCCGCACAGACGTCGTTCATCCCGCTGCTCACTCTCGGGCTGCCCACGCATCCGGTGATGGCACTCCTGATCGGGGCGTTCATCATCCAGGGGATCCAACCCGGCCCGGATGTGATCAATACCGAACCTGAGCTGTTCTGGGGCCTGATCGCGTCGTTCTGGGTCGGCAACCTCCTCCTGGTGCTGCTGAACCTCCCGCTCATCGGGCTGTGGGTCCGCATGCTCAGGGTCCCCTACCGCGTGCTGTTCCCGGCGATCGTCGCATTCTCGACGATCGGCACCTACTCGCTCAACCTCAACACCTTCGACGTCTTCGCGATCGCGGCCTTTGGGCTGCTGGGCTACGTGCTCATCCGCGTCGGTTGCGAGCCCGTACCGCTGCTGCTCGGCTTCATCCTCGGACCTCTCCTGGAGGAGAACCTTCGGCGGGCGATGATCATCTCGCGTGGTGACCCGACCACCTTCGTGACCCGTCCGATCTCGTTGACCCTGCTGCTGATCGCAGTCGCCGCGTTCGTGGTGGCCGTGCTCCCCGCAATCCGCCGCCGCCGCGACGAGGTGTTCGTCGAGGAGGACTGACGGAGCATGTAAAGCGAGTTTGACATCTGTTCCTGTGTCAAGCATGCTTGACACATGAAGAACGCCGTGAGGACGCTTCGCACCCAGGCCGACATCTCCCAGGCCGCCCTGGGAACGGCGATGGGCGTCTCGCGACAAACCATCAACTCGATCGAGACCGGTCGCTACCTGCCGTCGCTGCCTTTGGCGATGGCCCTGGCCCGGTACTTCGAGTCAACCGTCGAGGAGCTTTTCGATGACGAAGAATGACACCAGGTCCACCCTGCAGGGCTGGAGCGTGCCGATCGTCGCCGCCGTGATCGGCGTCGCGTACCTGATCGCCGGGTTCGTCGGCGACAACGTCGGGTTCGGTGTCTTCGGGCTGCTGCTGATGCTCGGTGTCGCGGCCGCGATGATGCTCGCCGGGCGACGGAGCGAGACGGTCCAGGGTCTCCTCGACCGCAAGGACGAGCGGATCCGCAGCATCGACAACGAAGCCACGATGTTCGCCGGCATGGCCGTTCTCCTCGCCGTGATCGTGGGATTCGTCATCGAGATCGCCCGCGGTCAGGACGGATGGCCGTACGTGATGCTGGGCGCGATCGGCGGTGTCACGTACGTCGCCGCGGTCATCGTCCTCCGGCTGCGCCGATAGGATGGCCGCATGGCCCGCGTGATCGTCGATGTGATGCCCAAGCCCGAGATCCTCGACCCCCAGGGCAAAGCGGTGCACGGTGCGCTGCCGCGGTTGGGGTTCGACGGCATCATCGACGTCCGGCAGGGCAAGCGGTTCGAGCTCGAGGTCGACGAGGCCGACGAGGCCACCCTCGCCGAGGTGCGCGAGATCGCCGAGACGCTCCTGTCCAACCCCGTCATCGAGGACTTCGCCGTGCGCGTCGAGGAGGCCGCCGAATGAAGATCGGGGTCGTCACCTTCCCCGGATCCCTCGACGACACCGACGCCCAGCGTGGAGTCCGACTGGCCGGTGGTGAGCCGGTGGCGTTGTGGCACGGCGCTCACGACCTCAGCGGCGTCGACGCCGTCATCCTGCCGGGCGGCTTCTCCTACGGCGACTACCTGCGCTGCGGCGCGATCGCCCGGTTCGCGCCAGTGATGACCGAGGTCGTCGAGGCGGCCCGCGGCGGCATGCCGGTGCTCGGCATCTGCAACGGCTTCCAGATCCTTTGTGAGACCCACCTGCTCCCGGGCGCGCTGATCCGCAACGATCACCGCACGTTCATCTGCCGCGACCAGGTGCTCCGGGTCGAGAACGCCTCCACGGCATGGACGTCCTCGTACCACGAGGGACAGGAGATCCTGATCCCGCTGAAGAACGGCGAGGGCGGGTTCGTCGCCGACGCGAACACCCTCGATGAGCTGGAAGGGGAGGGGCGCGTGGTGTTCCGCTACGTCGACGTCAACCCCAACGGGTCGCTGCGAGACATCGCCGGCATCACCAACGAGCGCGGCAACGTCGTCGGGCTGATGCCGCACCCCGAGCACGCCGTCGAAGACCTCTGTGGCCCCGGCACCGACGGGCTCGGCTTCTTCACATCTGCGCTGGCTGCATTGACGGCGTCTTGACGTCCGGCGCCCGCACGACGAAGGAGAGCACGGCCGCGACGGCGCACAGTCCGGCGCCTCCGATCCACGCGATCGTGTAGGAGCCGGTGGTGTCGCGCACGATGCCGGCGGCGAGTGCCGCGGCGGCCGCCCCGAGCTGGTGCGACGCGAACACCCAACCGAAGACGATCGTGCCGCTCTCGCCGAAGATCTCACGGCACAGTGCGGCCGTCGGCGGCACCGTGGCCACCCAGTCGAGCCCGTAGACGACGACGAACAGCACGATGCTCGGGTGGAGGGCGTCTGAGAGCAGCGACGGCAGCAGCATCAGCCCGACGCCGCGGAACGCGTAGTAGCCCACCAGCAGGTAGCGCGGGTCGATGCGGTCGGTGAGGTAGCCGGAGCCGATCGTACCGATGATGTCGAAGATCCCGACGACGGCGAGCAGTCCTGCCGCCGTGGTCTGCGACATGCCGTGGTCGTGGGCGGACGGAATGAAGTGGATGCCGACCAGGCCGTTCGTCGTGGCACCGCAGATGGCGAACGCCGCCGCGAGCGCCCAGAACGACCGGACGTGCGCAGCGGCACGCAGCGCGTCGATGGCGCGTCGTGCCGCCCCACCGGTCGCGCGCGGGGGAGGGACGTACCCCTCCGGAGCACCGTAGGGATGCAGGCCACGGTCCTCGGGGTGGTCGCCGAGGGTCATCAGGACGAGCGGCACGACGGCGAGCGCTGCGCCCGCGATGACGAGTGACGCCGTCCGCCAGCCGACGGTCTCGGCCAGGAAGGCGACGGGCGGCAGGAAGATCAGCTGGCCGGTGGCGCTGCCGGCGGTGAGGATGCCCATGACGAGTCCGCGGCGCCTGATGAACCAGCGGTTGGCCACGGTGGCGGCGAACACGAGCGCCATCGATCCGGTGCCGAGGCCGATCAGCAGGCCCCAGGTGAGCAACAGCTGCCACGACTCGGTCATGAACACCGTGAGTCCGCTGCCCAGTGCGATGAAGACGAGTGCCGTGGAGGTGACCTGGCGGATGCCGAAGCGGTCCATCAGCGCCGCGGCGAACGGCGCCGTGAGGCCGTAGAGCACGAGGTTGATGCTGACCGCGGCCGACATCACCGACGTCGACCAGCCGAACTCGTGGTGCAGCGGCACGAACAGCGCACCGGGCGCTGCGCGGAAGCCGGCCGACCCGATGAGTGCCACGAAGGCCGTGGCCGCGACGAACCAAGCGGGGTGGATGCGCGTGCGGGTCATCAAGTGGCAGCTTCCATCGGCGCCGGTACGGTTGAAGAGGTGAGCACCAGGGGGGTCGCCCATATTCCCGGGGCGGAGTGCGGCGTGATCCGCGTCGGCGGCACGGCGATCTGATCCGCGCATGCCACCCGAGACGACCACGACCCGATCGGATCGCATCTCCGCGACCGCGTCCCAGTCCAGGCCGCCGTCACAACAGGAGCTGATCGCCGAGTTCGACTCCGAGCTGCCGTCCCGGCGGCTGCCCCGCGGACTCGACGCTGGCGTCACGGCCTACTGCTTCGCGGTGTCGGCCTTCGTCCTCTGGCAGGTCTTCTTCCCATTGCGCCAGGGCAACCAGTTCTCCCTCATCCTGTTCCTCGGTGCGACGCTGCCGCTCGCGTTCGTGACGTACCGGGCGAGGTCGCGCCGCGAGGGCGTCGGGGGCGACGACTCGCCCGGATGGTCCGACTGGATCGCCGCGGCCGTTGCGGCTCTGGTGTGCTTCTACCCCGTTCTGCCGGTGACGATCGGTTCCGGCGGCGGCGGATTCAATGAGTTCCTGAACCGGCAGGGCACGCTGGTCACCGTCGACATCGTGATGGGCGCGGTCCTCGCCGTGCTCATCCTGGAGGGCTGTCGCCGGACCACCGGTCTCGTTCTGCCGGTCATCTGCCTGACGTTCTTCGCGTACGCGTACTACGGCGGATTTCTGCCTCCGGGCTGGCCGATCGGCCACGCGGGCTTCGACTTCTCGCAGATCATCAACGGGTTCTACAACGACCAGTCGGGCTTCTTCGGCACACCGCTCGACGTCGCCGCCACCTACATCGTGCTGTTCACCATCTACGGCGCCGTGCTCGAGGCCACCGGTGCGGGACGGTTCTTCATCGACCTGAGCTTCTCGTTGTTCCGGCGCTCGCGGTCGGCGCCCGGCCGGACCGTCGTGGCCAGCGGATTCCTCCTGGGCTCGGTGTCCGGCTCCGGCACGGCGACCGCCGTCAGCCTCGGGTCGGTGGCCTGGCCGATCCTGAAGCGCGCCGGCTACCCCAAGGAGGCCGCCGGCGGGATGCTGGCCGCCGCCGGCATCGGGGCCATCTTGTCGCCACCGACTCTCGGCGCGGCCGCGTTCATCATCGCCGAGTACCTCGAGACGTCGTACCTGAACGTGCTCGTCTGGGCCATCGTGCCGACGATCCTCTACTACCTCGGCATCCTGCTGGCGGTGGAGATCGACGCGCGGCGCTTCGTCGAGTCCGCGCTGGACATGCCCCGGCAGAGTCCGTGGCGTCTCCTCGCGCGGTTCGGGTACCACTTCCTGTCGCTGCTCGTGATCGTCGTCTTCCTCGCCATGGACATCGAGCCGTTCCGCGCCGTCGTCTATGCCACCGCTGTGGCCGCGGCGTTCGGCCTGGCGGAATGGATGCTGTCCCGGCGTGACCCCATGGACCCCGATGCCGAGCGGCTCTCGGCCATGGAAGCGGCGCGCGGCTACGCCGTGAGCGTGTACCGCGCCCTCGCCGCCGGCATCCGCGCCGTCATTCCGATCGTGACGGTGTGTGCTGCCGCCGGCGTCATCACGTCAGTCATCGTCAAGACCGGCCTCGGGCAGAGCCTGGCCGACCTCCTCGTGTCCGCCGGCGAGGCGGTCAGCTCCCATCCCGACGTGGTGCTCATCGTGACGGCCGTGCTGGCAGCGGGGGCGATCCTGGTGCTGGGGCTGGCCGTGCCGGTGACGGCGTCCTTCATCATCTCGTGGGTGGTGATCGGACCCGCACTGCAGACGCTCGGGGTCGAGGCGCCGGCCACGGCGATGTTCATCTTCTACTACGCGGTGCTCTCAGAGGTCTCGCCGCCGACCGCACTCGCCGCCGTCGCGTCCGCCGCGATCACCGGCGGCAACACCATCGCGACGATGTGGCAGGCAGCCAAGTACACGTTGCCCGCCTTCCTCGCGCCGCTCGCCTTCGTCGTCACCGACAACGGGTCCAACCTCCTGATGGAGGGAACGGCCCTCGGCGTCGTGTGGACGACGGCGGTGTCGCTCGTCGCCGTGGCGGCGCTCGCCGCAGCGACCGGCGGGTGGCTCGCCAGGGAGGCCGATCCCGTTCAGCGCGGGCTCTGTCTCCTGGGCGCGGTGCTGCTCCTGTACCTCCAGCCGATCACGATCGGCGCGGGCCTGGCGGCGCTGGCCGTCGCCGTGGCCCTCAACGTCTTCATCACAAGGAAGGAAACGGCATGAGAACACATCCGTGGAGCTCGCGCACGGTCGCGGGGATGGTCGGCGTGGCAGCGTCGGCGCTGATCCTCTCGGGCTGCGGCGGGCGTCAGGACCAGGCGAAGGACGACGGAGTCGGCGCCGATTCGTGCACGGCATCGGCCGGCCAGGTCACCATCGCGACCGGCAACAGCACCGGCGTCTACTACGTCATGGGCGGTGGCATCGCGAGCCTGCTGGACGACAGGACGGAGCTCCGTGCATCGGCTGCCGAGACGGGCGCCTCGGTGCAGAACATCGAGCAGCTGGTGGCGGGCGACTACGACATCGCGTTCTCGCTGGCCGACACCGCCGCCGACGCCGTCGAGGGCAAGTACTCCTTCAAGGAGCCGCAACCCGTGGAAGCGCTGGGACGGATCCACACCAACTACACGCAGGTGGTGGCGCGCCAGGACGCGAACATCGACAGCATCGAGGACTTCAAGGGCAAGACCGTGTCCACGGGCTCGCCGAAGTCGGGCACCGAGGTGATCGCGAACCGGATGATCGATGCGGCCGGCCTCAAGCGCGACGACCTCTCCGCGCAGCGGCTGGACATCGACAAGAGTGTCGCCGGGCTGAAGGACGGATCGATCGATGCCCTCGTGTGGTCCGGCGGACTGCCGACCCCGGCGCTGACCGACCTGTTCACCTCTGATGCCGACAAGGTCGAGTTCATCGACATCATGCCGCTCCTGCCGAAGCTTCGGGAGATCAGCCCGACCTACGAGGAGGACTCGATCCCGGCAGAGACCTACAAGACGGACGCCGAGATCCCGACGATCTCCGTCGCGAACGTGCTGCTGGTGACCGAGGACTTCCCGGAGAACAACGCCTGCGCCGTCACGAAGGCGATCTGGGAGAACACCGACGCGCTCGCCAAGGTTCACCCGGCGGCCAAGGAGATCACCCCCGATACTGGCCAGAAGACCGACCCCATCCCGTTGGCGCCCGGGGCGGAGACCGCGCTGAAGGAGCTGGCAGGCCCATGAGTGACATCCAGATCGTCCACGTCCCTGAGAACTCGCGCTATGAGATCCGGCTCGACGGGGAGGCCGTCGGGTACACCGAGGCGAAGGAGCGCGACGACGGGGTCGTCCTGTTCTCGCACACCGTCGTCGACGACGGGCACGAGGGAGAGGGGCTGGCGTCGAAACTCGTCGCCGGCGCCCTCGACCACGTGCGGGTCCACGGCCGCCGCATCGAGGTGACCTGCGAGTACGTGCTGAGCTTCGTCGTGAAGCATCCGAAGTACCTGGACCTCTTCGCTTAGTCGGCGTGAGGAGGGCCACGCCGCGCCGATGCAGGTCAACGGGCTGGTGACTGGTAGCATGTGAATTCGTGAACGTCGCGCATCCGCGCGCGTCCACCACCGCCCGGCACGGCGCGCAGTCAGCGCGACCAGGATCTTCCGGGCTTCCACCAAGTCTGTGAGTTCAGTGTCCCTCCCTGTCCGCGACGTCTCGTCGCGCTCGTTTTCCGATCTTTCCCTCGACCCCGCGATCATCGACGTCCTGCGTCGCCGCGACATCACCATCCCCACTCCCGTCCAGCTGGCCGTCATCCCCGACGCGCTGGCCGGCCATCACGTGCTCGGCCGTGCCCGCACGGGTTCCGGCAAGACGCTGGCCTTCGGCCTTCCCGTGCTGGCCCGCCTCGCCGGCAGCAAGAGCCGTCCGACCCACCCCCGCGGCCTCGTGCTGCTGCCCACCCGCGAGCTCGCGAACCAGGTCGCCGAGGCGCTCGCGCCCCTCGCGTCCGCGCTCGGCCTGAAGCTCGCCACCGTCTACGGGGGCGCGCCGATGGGCAAGCAGATCACCGCGCTCCGTCAGGGCGCCGACATCGTCATCGCGACGCCCGGGCGCCTGGGTGACCTCATCGAGCGTCGCCACTGCCATCTCGACGCAGTCGAGGTGACGGTGCTCGACGAGGCCGACCACCTCTGCGACCTCGGCTTCTACAAGCCGATCGACCGCCTGCTCGCGGCCACCCCGGCCGACGGCCAGCGCCTCCTGCTCTCGGCCACGCTCGACGGCCAGGTCGACAAGCTCGTCCGTCGACACCTGCCCCAGCATCGCCGGCACGAGGTCGACCCGGTCGACCAGCTCTCCGACACCACGGAGCACCACCTCCTCGTCTCCGAGCAGACCGAGCGCCTCTCTGTCGCCCGCGACCTGGTCACCGCCAACCCACGGTCCATCGTCTTCACCCGCACCCGGCGCGGAGCCCAGCGGCTGGCCCGCCAGCTCAGCACCGGTGAGGTCGTGGCCGTCGACCTGCACGGCGACCTCTCGCAGGGTCAGCGCGAGCGCAATCTCAAGCGGTTCCGCTCCGGCGCCGCGTCCGTCATCGTGGCCACCGACGTCGCCGCCCGCGGCATCCACATCGACGGCATCGGCCTGGTCGTGCACTACGACGCTCCGGCCGAGCCGAAGGCCTTCACCCACCGGTCCGGCCGCACGGCTCGTGCCGGTGAGTCCGGCGCCGTCGTCACCATGACGACCCCGGCCGCACTCGACGACGTGCTGCGCATGCAGCAGAAGGCCGGCGTCGCTGCCCGCCGCCATGACGCCCGGCGTGCGCCGCGGCCGCTCACCGTCGAGGCACTCGCCGACAGCGGACTGGTCGCGGCGGCCCCGGCTCCGCAGCGTGCCTCGTCGAGCAACGGGAACGGCAACAGAAACCGCAATCGCAACCGCAACCGTCGTCGGCGCTCTCCGCAGCGGGTTCGCTGACCTCGCTCTGCTCGGCCTGACACACACCTGACGGACCTGCGACACTCGGCCCGTGGCTCTCCCGACCCTGCACATCCCTCGCGACCTCGGTGCCGTCCGCACCAACTTGCGCGACAAGCTGCGTCGGGAGCCCATCGCCGATCTCCGCATGACCCCGCGCGAGCTCGTCGAACGCACCGACCACGCAGAGCTCTTCCGCTACGACCCGGTGCCGGGCGTCGAGCAGCACGGCAAGCCGCTGCTCTTCGTGCCGCCGCTGGCGGCGCCAGCGCTGGCCTTCGATCTGCGTCGCGGCTGCAGCGTCGTCGAGTACTTCGTCGAGCAGGGACGTCCGGTCTACCTCGTCGACTACGGGCCGGTGAGGTTCAGCCACCGCGACCAAGGCATCGAGCACTGGGTCGACACGATCCTGCCGTGGGCCGTCGGGACTGTCAGCTCTGACGCGGACGGCGCGCCCGGCGGGGGTGCCGGGCCGCGGGCGGCTCAGGGCAGCACCGTGCACATGGCCGGCTGGAGCCTGGGCGGCATCTTCACGATGCTCACCACGGCTGCCCACCCCGAGCTGCCCATTGCCTCGGCTACCGCGGTCGCGAGCCCGTTCGACCTGCACGCGGTGCCGATCCTGGCCATCGCCCGACCGCTGAACCGGGCCGGCGTGCGCATCGTCCACAGCACCTACCGCCTGGCCGGCGGCATCCCGGCTCCGCTCACGCGGTTGGGCTTCCAGCTGTCGGCGATCGACAAGTACCTCACCAAGCCGATCGCGATGCTGACCCATGCCGACGACCGCGACTTCCTGGCACAGCTCGAGGCCGTCGACCGGTTCATGAGCAACATGTACGCCTACCCGGGCCGCACGTTCGGGCAGCTCTACCACGTGGTGATGCGCACCAACGAGTTCGCGACCGGCACGATGCAGCTCGGCGGCCGCGCCGTCGAGCTGGCGTCGATCGACAAGCCGGTGCTCGTCGTCGCGGGGCTGAACGACACACTCGCCCCGATGCCGGCCGTCACCCATCTGCTCGACCTCGTCACCGGTTCGCCCGATGCCGACCTCGTCCAGGCTCCCGGTGGCCATCTCGGCGTGCTCACCGGCCGTGCCGCGCGCAAGACCACGTGGCCGGACATGGAGGAGTTCTTCGCCCGCCACGACTCTGCTTGATGCCGCCCAGGGCCCGGCACCCCTGCCGGGGCGGCCGTAGGCTTGGCGGGTGCCCGAGATGCCCGAGGTCGACGCGTTGGTGGCCGACCTGCGCGGGCGCGCGGTCGGTGCGGTGGTCGCGGAGATCGAGCTGGCCTCCATCTCCGTGCTCAAGACGTTCGATCCGCCGGTCGCGTCGTTCTCGGGTCTCGAGATCACCGGCGCCGCCCGGCACGGCAAGTTCGTCGATCTCGACGTCGACGGCCTGCACCTCGTCATCCATCTCGCCAAGGCGGGCTGGCTGCGCTGGTCCGAGAAGCTCTCCGACAAGCGGCTCAAGCTCGGCAACGGCCCGCTCGCCATGCGGGTGCGCCTCGACGCGGGCGAAGGCCCACATGTGGGGTTCGATCTCACCGAGGCCGGAACCCGCAAGGGGCTCGCCGTCTACGCGGTCCGCGACCCGCTCGACGTCGCGGGCATCGCCGCGCTCGGGCCCGATCCGCTCGCCGACGGCTTCGAGCTCGCTCCGCTGCTGGAGGGCCGGCGCATGCAGGTCAAGCGGCTGCTGCGCGACCAGAAGGTCGTGGCCGGAATCGGCAACGCCTACAGCGACGAGATCCTGCACGCCGCCAAGATGTCGCCCTTCGCCATCGCTGCCGACCTCGACGACGATCAGGTGAGGCGACTCGAGGCGGCCATCCGCGACGTGCTGGGTGAGGCACTGGCCGAGGCACACGGCAAGCCCGCGTCCGAGCTCAAGGACGACAAGCGCAGCCGCATGCGCGTGCACGGCCGCACCGGCGAGGCGTGCCCGGTGTGCGGCGACACCGTCGCTCAGGTGGTGTTCGCCGATTCCTCACTGCAGTACTGCCCGACCTGCCAGACGGGTGGCAAGCCGCTCAAGGACCGCAGCACGAGCAAGTTCCTGAAGTAGCTGGCTCCCTCAGGGCTTGTCGTACTTCGTCAGGGTGACGGTTTCCTTCTCGCCCTCGATGGTGTCCTGCTGAACGGCGCCGACGCCCTTGGCGTAGAACTTGTGCTCGACCTCTGGCTCCAGCGGCGTGGTGTCCTCGGTCTGCAGGACACCTTCCCAGCTGCCGACCGGGCCTCTGATGGACTCGCTGGTGCTGAGCACCTCCGCCTGGTCCTCGGCATCGCCCTCGGCGAACATCTGCCGGTACACGTCGCCGACCTTCGGCTCGGCCAGCATCGCGATGCCCGCCTCGGCTCCGTCGACGCCGGCTTCCCAGCCTTCGACCTCGGGCTCGGTCGCGCCATCCTCGTAGGCCTCGGTGCTCTCGCCCAGGTTCCAGACGTTCCCGTCGGCATCCTGTGCGTACCAGACGGCGGTGTCCTCGATCGTCTGGCCGTCCTCGGAGACCTTCTCCGTCACGACGGTCGTCTTCACGCCGTCGACCTTCTTCTTCTTGTCGGTGACGGTGACGACGACGTCCTCGACGCCGTCGGCGGTCTTCTTCTCATAGGTCCACGACGCGCCCTCGACCAAGGGCAGCCAGGGGTTGTCGATCTTGTCGGCCCACTCGGTGGGGAATTCCCGGGCCGGGATCTCGGTGGACTCTTCTGGGGCGGCGGTCTTCTTCGCCGGCGGCTCGGTGTCGCTTCCACAGCCGGCAACCAGCACCAGAGCCGTCACGGTCAGGAGTGTTCTCATCGTCATGCGACAGAACCTTAGAGGTAGCCTGTCATCCCACAGCAACCAGGGTCACAGCGGCGACAGCAAACGCGAGTCCGACGCCCTGCCAGGCATGGATCCGCTCCCTCAGCAGGACCGTCGCCAGCAAGACGGTTCCTGCTGGGTAGAGGGCCGCGATCACGGCCACGACGGACAGCAGCCCGTGGTGGGTGGCGTAGAAGAAGAAGCCGGTCGCCATCGCTCCGAGCGGACCCATCACCACCGCACGCCACGGCTCGCGGGTGCGGGGGACGAACGGCTGGCGCAGCGCGACGGCCAGGGTGATGACCCCGAGAACGGCGAACGCCTGGGCGAGCGCGAGCGGCATCAGACCGGCGTCGTCGCTCATCTGACCGATGAACACGAAGAGCAGTCCGAACCCGAGGCCGGCCAGGATGCCGTCGATGACGCCTCCGCGGTGGGTCGGGTCCTCGTCGACGACGAGCGAGATGAGGTACATGGCAGGAAACGCGCAGATGATGCCGACGACGGCCAGCGTGGACGGCCGGTCGCCCGTGGCCAGCCCGACGACGACTGGGACCAAGGCGCAGCCGACCGCCGAGAGTGGGGCCACCACGCTCATCCGGGCACCGGCGAGTCCGCGGTACAGGAACACCGCGCCGGTGCCGGCTGACACCCCGGCGAGAGCCCCCCATCTCCAGTCGCTGGCCTCCGGGGAGCCGCCGACGACGAGAGCGGCCAGGGCGTTGAACGTCGTCGACGACATCTGCGCCACGACGGCGACCTGCCACGGACTCGCCTTCTTGGAGAAGATGCCGCCCAGGAAATCCGAGATGCCGTAGGCCAGAGCCGAGAGCAGAGCCAGGACGATCGCCACGGATGCAGGCTAGTCGGCGGCTCCTACACTCGACGCATGAGGAGCAGGAGGACGTCGTGGGGCGCCAGGGCCAACCGCGGCGTCCACGACATGGCTGCGCAGGTCGACGGCCAGACCGGTGAGGCAGCCCAGCGCGCGACGTCAGTGATCGTGCTCGCCGTGCGGGTGCTGCGCATCCCCACGCTGCTGCTGCTCGTCGCACCGATCCCGTTCATCGCGGCGACGCTGGTGCTCGCCGCCAATGCCGAGGGTGCCGGGCGCACGATCGGGCTCGTCGTCGGGCTGCTCATGGCCGCGGTTTCCCTCATGTTCGGACTCCGTCGGCAGCGGATCCTGCAAGCGGTCGAGGAGCCTAAGGCGCTGGCCACCGAGCTCGGCATCGCGGTGAGTCTCAGCGGCAAGGTCGACGAGACGCGCACCGCCCTGACGCAGATCGCCGGCGGGGGAGGCTGGCGGGTGCTGTCACGACTGCGCGGCGTGTGGAGCGGCGTGGGCATGACGGGGCGCTGGATCGAGGGTGTCGGTGACCTCCCTCGTGCCCGCTACTTCGTCCCGCCCAAGATCGGCACCACCGTCACGATCGCGATCGCCTCGCTGTGGCTCGTGCCGATCTCGATCGTCGTCGCGCTGTTCACGGCGATCGGCTCCATCGCGTCCGTGCTCTGAGCAGCCGTCAGTCGATCAGCATCTGCATCGGCGGTGCGTAACGCGCCACGACATCCTCGATCGGAGCCTTGGCCAGCGGATCGAGCTCGACGACGAACCGCAGCGTGGCCATGCCGATGAGCTGACCGGCGATGAGCGTGGCCCGCAGCTCGCGGTCGTCGCCCTCGAGCACGTCCAGGAGGCTGGTGATCAGCACGTTGCGTGCGAGCTGGAGCATCGGCGCCTCGGTGTCGCCGCCTCCCAGCGTGGTGCGGACGAGCGTGCTGAAGACGTCGCGGTGCGGTTCCCAGGCGGTCAGGAACGTCCGCAGCAGACGCTCGGCCATGCCGTCCGGGCCGCCCGAGACGACACCGACGATCTTCTCGATCGGGTTGACGGGCAGCTGCATCGTCGCCACCAGCAGCTGCGACTTGTCGCCGAAGTA
>CAVQEY010000015.1:0-52474 GCA_963711615.1 uncultured Actinomycetota bacterium
TGAGCCGCTCGGCGGCGGCGGCGACGGCCGGGGCGTGCATGCGTCCCGGCTGACGCGTGAGGCGCTCGAGCGGGCCGGACACCGACACAGCGGCGACGACCTTGCCGGAAGGTGAGCGGACGGGCGCGGACACGGAGCCGACGCCGGTCTCGCGCTCGCCGACGCTCTGGGCCCAGCCGCGACGTCGGACGGCGGACAGCTCGGCGGCCGAGAAGGTCGACTTGAGCAGGCCGGTGTTCATCCGCTCCGGGTCTTCCCAGGCGAGCAGAATCTGAGCCGCTGAGCCGGCGTTCATGGTGAGCTGGCTGCCGACAGGGATGGAGTCGCGCAGACCGGTGGGGCGGTCGGCTGCGGCCACGCACACCCGGAAGTCGCCCTGGCGGCGGAACAGCTGGGCCGACTCGCCGGTGATGTCGCGCAGGCGCGCGAGGACGGGGCCGGCGGCGGCGAGCAGCCGGTCTTCACCGGCGGCGGCCGCGAGCTCGCTGAGTCGGGGGCCGAGCGTGAATCGACCTTGCATGTCGCGAGCGACCAGGCGATGGTGCTCCAGGGCGACGGCGAGACGGTGCGCGGTGGGCCGGGCGAGACCGGTGCTCGCGACGAGACCCGCGAGCGTCGCCGGACCCGGTTCGAGAGCGGCGAGCACGAGCGCGGCCTTGTCCAGAACGCCGACGCCGCTCGATGTGTCCATCACTTGATACTGCCGTATCGGATCCTGAGATACAAGCGTACGCTCGTCGTCATGGGTCAGACACTCGCCGAGAAGATCTGGGACGACCACGTCGTCCGGCACGCTGAGGGCGAGCCGGACCTGCTCTTCGTCGATCTCCACCTCGTCCACGAGGTCACGAGCCCGCAGGCCTTCGATGGACTCCGTCTCGCCGGCCGTCAGGTGCGACGTCCCGACCTGACGCTTGCCACCGAGGACCACAACATCCCGACGACCGACCTCGACAAGCCGATCGCGGACCCGGTCTCACGCCTGCAGGTCGAGACGCTGCGACGCAACGCCGAGGAGTTCGGCGTGCGGCTGTACCCGATGGGCAACCTCGACCAGGGCATCGTGCACATCATCGGCCCCCAGCTCGGCCTCACCCAGCCGGGCATGACGATCGTGTGCGGCGACTCCCACACGTCCACGCATGGCGCATTCGGCGCGATCGCGTTCGGCATCGGCACCAGTGAGGTCGAGCACGTGCTCGCCACGCAGTCGCTGTCGCAGGCTCGGCCCAAGATGATGGCCGTCGACGTCGTGGGCGAGCTGCCTGAGGGCTCCACCGCCAAGGACCTGATCCTCACCCTCATCACGCAGGAGACCACCGGCGGCGGTCAGGGCTACATCGTGGAGTACCGCGGCGAGGCCATCCGCAAGCTGTCGATGGAAGCCCGCATGACGATCTGCAACATGTCGATCGAGTGGGGTGCCAAGGCCGGCCTCATCGCGCCCGACCAGACGACGATCGAGTACATCCGGGGCCGCCCGCACGCGCCGCAGGGCGAGGCATGGGACGAGGCGGTCGCCTACTGGTCGAGCCTCACCACCGACGACGACGCGGAGTTCGACAAGGTCGTCACGCTCGACGCCTCGAAGGTCGCGCCATTCGTCACCTGGGGCACCAACCCCGGCCAGGGCGTGCCGCTGTCCGGATCGGTACCCGACCCGGCCTCGTTCGAGGACGACAACGAGCGCGTCGCCGCCGAGGGCGCCCTGGAGTACATGGGCCTGACCGCCGGTACCCCGATGCGCGAGATCGACGTGGACACCGTCTTCATCGGCTCGTGCACCAACGGTCGCATGGAGGACCTCCGCACTGCCGCATCGCTGATCAAGGGCCGGCACGTCGCCGACGACACGCGCATTCTCGTGGTGCCCGGGTCGGTGCGCGTTCGCCTGCAGGCCGAGGACGAGGGCCTCGACGTCATCTTCAAGGAGGCCGGCGCCGAGTGGCGAGGCGCGGGGTGCTCGATGTGCCTCGGGATGAACCCCGACCAGCTGATGGTGGGCGAGCGCGCCGCGTCGACGTCGAACCGCAACTTCGAGGGCCGGCAGGGCAAGGGCGGTCGCACCCACCTCGTCTCACCGGAGGTCGCCGTCGCGACCGGCGTGCTCGGACACCTCGCGGGCCCGAACGATCTTCCCCCTCTCAATTCAGCAGAGTTGGAGGCCTGACATGGACAAGTTCACCTCGCACACGGGCGTCGGCGCCCCCCTGCGGCGCAGCAACGTCGACACCGACCAGATCATCCCGGCCGTCTATCTCAAGCGGGTCACGCGCACCGGGTTCGAGGACGGGCTGTTCGCCGCCTGGCGCAACAACCCGTCTTTCGTGCTCAACCAGGACGCCTACAAGGACGCCACCGTGCTGGTGGCCGGGCCCGATTTCGGCACCGGGTCATCGCGTGAGCACGCCGTCTGGGCGCTGCAGAACCACGGCTTCAAGGTCGTCATCAGTCCACGGTTCGGCGACATCTTCCGCAGCAACTCCGGCAAGTCCGGGCTCCTCGCCGCACAGGTCGACGACAAGGTCGTGCAGCGGCTCTGGGACCTCCTGGAGACCGAGCCGGGCGCGACGATCACCGTCGACCTCGAGTCGCGCACCGTCACGGCTGGGGAGGGCGTCGACGCGATCGAGGACTCGTTCACGATCGACGACTACACCCGCTGGCGTCTGCTCGAGGGGCTCGACGACATCGCCATCACGCTCTCGCACGCCGACGACATCGACGCGTACGAGAGCGAGCGGCTCGCGTTCAAGCCGTCGACGCTCTGAGGCCATGAGCCCGCGCGTGGTCGAGCAGCGCTCCGACGTCGCTGCTCCGATCGACCAGGTCTGGCAGCACGTCGTCTCGCCCGAGGGCATCAACGACGAGATGCGGCCGTGGATGACGATGAGCATGCCGCGCGGGACCGAGCACCTCACGATCGACACGATCGAGGTGGGCGTGCCCTTGGGGCGGGCCTGGATCCGGCTGTTCGGCCTGCTGCCGATCGACTACGACCGCCTCAGCCTCGTGGCGCTCGAACCGGGCCGGTCGTTCCACGAGAAGTCGACCATGCTGAGCATGCGGTCCTGGCAGCACGAGCGGACGCTGACGCCGGTGACGGACCGCGTGACCAGCGTGCACGACCGGGTGACGTTCGAGCCGCGGTGGTTCATGCGCCTGTCGGCCGGGTTGCTCAGGCGGCTCCTCGCGGCGTTCTTCGCGCACCGCCACCGCCGCTTGGCGCGGCACTTCGGCTGAAGGCTCAGCCCTTCGTCACCGACGTGTGAACCTCGTCGAGCTGCTGGACGAGACGCGGCACCTGGTCGAGGAGGTCGAGCTTCGAGTCCAGCTGCTCGAGGAGACCTTTCACCTCGGCGAGCGTCGCCTTCGTCTCGTCGAGCGTCGAGCGAGTCTCGCTGAGCGTCTTCTCGACTGTGGTGAGCGTCGCACTCACGTCCGACAGCGTGCCGTCGACGGTGGTCAGGGTTCCGTCGACGGAGCTGAGCGTGCCGTCGACGCGTCCGAGCGTGCCGTCGACGGTGCCGAGCACCTGGTCGGCGCGGTTCAGGATCTGGGCGGGGTTGCCGGGGATGAGTCCCATGGCGAACATCTCACCACAACCGGATGCCCGTGATCCCTTGATGGTCGGCATCGACGTGCACCCGCTGACCGAGTCGCAGGTGCCGGATGTGCTCGGCGAGCGTGTCGGCGTCGAAGCGCATCCGCAGGCCGTCGTCGGTGAGGAGATCGCCCGATCGGGAGACCGGGTCGTAGGTCGCGACGGTGCCCTGCATGCCGTCAGAGTACTGCTGTGCATGTCGGCGGCGGGCCGTAGAGTCTGGCGCACCGTGCCGCTCCACCTGCATCGCGCTCCCCGCGCCGACCTGCTCGCCGACGCGCTCGCCGACGTCCTGCGCGAGCCACTGGCCGACCCCTTCGCGTCGGAGCTGGTGCTCGTCCCTGCACGAGGCATCGAGCGCTGGCTCAGCCAGCGCTTGTCCCACCACCTGGGGGTCGGCGTGGGCGACGACGGTGTGTGCGCGGGCATCGAGTTCCGCACTCCGCACTCGCTGATCTCGGAGGTGCTGGGGGTCGGACCGGACGACCCGTGGGCGCCGGACAACCTCGTGTGGGCGGTGCTCGCCGCCATCGACGAGCATGTCGGCGAGCCGTGGTGCGCCACGCTCGACCGCCACCTCGGGCGCGACCGGACGGGTGACGAAGCCGAGGTGCGAGTGGGCCGCCGCTTCGCTCTCGCGCGCCGCCTGGCCGGGTTGTTCGGCTCGTACGCCACGCAGCGGCCAGCGCTGCTCACCGCTTGGGAGCAGGGCAACGACACCGACGGTGCCGACCGCACCATCGCGGCCGACCTGGCTTGGCAGCCCGAGCTGTGGCGTCACGTCACGCAACGCATCGACGGCCCGACGCCTGCCGAGCGGCACGCGTTGGTGCTCGACCAGCTGCGTGCCGACGCCTCCGCGGCCGACCTGCCGCCACGGTTCTCGTTGTTCGGCCACACGCGCATCGCCTCCACCGAGATCGCGCTCCTGGGCGCCCTCGGAACCCACCGTGACGTGCACATATGGCTCCCGCATCCCTCGGCCGTCCTGTGGGACGAGCTCGCCGACCTCACCGGCACCGTGCCGCGCAGCGACGACTCCTCACACGAGCGCGTCGGCCACCCGCTGCTCGCTTCGCTCGGGCGCGACCTTCGCGAGCTGCAGCGCTCGCTTGCACCGGTCGTCGACGAGACGTCGGCGATCTCCCCGCCGGCCGAGCCGCCGTCGACCTTGCTCGGAATGCTTCAGCACGACCTCGCCGCCGATGTGCGCCCCGACCCGGCTCAACGTTCGATCGACCCGATCGATGGCAGCGTCCAGGTTCATGGCTGCCACGGTGCGGCCCGTCAAGTCGAGGTGCTGCGCGAGGTGCTGCTCGGCCTGCTCGCCGACGACCCGACGCTCGAGCCGCGCGACATTCTCGTCATGTGCCCCGACATCGAGGCCTACGCGCCGCTCGTCGAGGCGGCGTTCGGCCTCGGCGATTCGGCGACGTGTCCACCCGCACCGCCTCGCGGTGGCACCCGGGCCACCGCCTGCAGGTCCGGCTCGCCGACCGCTCGCTCTCCCAGACCAACCCGCTGATGTCCGTCGTCGGATCGCTGCTCGACCTCGCCGACGGGCGTGTCGAGGCCAGCCAGGTGCTCGACCTGATGGCCACCGAACCCGTCCGGCGCCGGTTCGGGTTCTCCGAGGACGACCTCGAGACCATCGGCCGGTGGGTCGAGATCGCCGGCGTCCGCTGGGCGTTCGATGCCGACCACCGGGCGCCGTTCGGGTTGCACCAGGTCAACAACACCTGGCGGCTCGGCCTCGACCGGATCCTGGCCGGTGTCGCCGTCTCCGCCGACGCCGAGAGGTGGTTCGGAACCGTCCTGCCGCTCGACGACGTCGGCTCCAACTCCATCGACCTCGCCGGACGGGTGGCCGAGTTCATCGACCGGCTGCAGCGCGTCGCCGATCGCCTCAGCGGCAGCCACCCGGTCGGGCACTGGCTCGACGCACTGCGCGACGGCGTCGACGCGTTGGCCGCGGCCGCCTGGGGTGAGGAGTGGCAGCTCGGTCAGGTGCACCGCGAGCTCACGACCATCGGCGCCGAGCGCGGTACCGACGACGGGGACGCCACCGAGCTCCGGCTTCCCGACGTGCGCTCGCTGATGGCCGAGCGGCTGGCCGGCCGTCCGACTCGGGCCAACTTCCGCAGCGGGTCGCTCACCGTCTGCACGATGGTGCCGATGCGGTCGGTGCCGCACCGTGTCGTCTGTCTCCTCGGCCTCGACGACGGCGTGTTCCCGCGCTCCACCATCGTCGACGGTGACGACGCGCTGGCCCGCGCGCCGATGACGGGTGAGCGCGACCCACGCAGCGAGGACCGGCAGCTCCTGCTCGACGCCGTCCTCGCCGCAGGAGAGCATCTCGTCGTCACCTACGCCGGCGCCAACGAGACGTCGGGTCAGCCCCGGCCACCGGCGGTGCCTCTCGGCGAGCTCCTCGACGCCCTCGACGTCACGGCACCGGGTGGCCGTGAGCACGTCTTGCGTCACCACCCCCTGCAGCCGTTCGATCCGCGCAACCTCGGGCCCGGCGACCTCGGCGGCTCGCGGCCGTTCTCGTTCGATGCCGCCTCGCTGGCCGGAGCACGGTCAGCCGCCGGAGAACGACACGTGCCTGAGGGATTCGTCCTCCTGCCTGCCCTGCCGACGGAGGACGTCGACCTGGCTGCGCTGCTCGCGTTCGCGGCCCACCCGGTCAAGGCACATCTCCGCCGACGCGCGCAGGTCGCGCTTCCCGACGAGGGCAAGGAGGTGCTCGACGGCCTGCCGGTCTCCATCGACGGACTCGTCGAGTGGGGAGTGGGGGAGCGGCTCCTGCGCGATCGTCTCCGGGGCCGCGACCCGGAGAGCGCGCTGGGCATGGAGTGGCGTCGGGGTCAGCTCCCGCCCGGTCGGCTCGGCTGGCGCGAGGCCCAGCGCATCCGCGACGAGGCCGCGCCCGTGGGTGCCATCGCGGTCGAGGTCATCGGCGACGCGGCGGTCACGTCGCTCGACGTCGACGTCGACCTGGGCGACGGACGCCGGCTCGTCGGCACGGTCACCGGCGTGTACGGCGATCGCATCGTCAAGCCCACCTACTCACGGCTCGGCCCGAAGCACGAGCTCGAGGCCTGGATCTCGTTGCTCGCCTTGTGCGGCGCCTGGCCCGACCGAGCGTGGACGGCCGGTGCCATCGGACGCGGGCGCAAGGGCCAACCGCCCGTGACCACCGTCTTCAGCCGCCCCGACGACGCCGTCGAGCGGCTCCGCGAGCTCGTCCGCATCTTCGACGCCGGCATGCGCGAGCCCCTCCCGCTGCCGCTCAAGACCGGCCACGTGTGGGCCCAGCAGCGCGTCCGCGGAGCCAACGACCTGGCCTGTCGCAGCGAGGCGGCCAAGGTGTGGTCCGACAAGTTCCCGGAGAACGACGACCCGTTCCATGTCCGAGTCTGGGGGCCTGCGGCACCGCTCGACGTCCTGCTGGCCGCATCGCCGGCGCCGGGTGAGGACGTCGACGGCGAGAGCACACGCCTGGGCGCCCTGGCGGTCACGCTCTGGAAGCCCGTTCTCGAGGGAGGGCAGCGCTCATGAAGCCGTTCGACCTCCTCGGACCGCTGCCCACCGGCACCACGGTGCTCGAGGCCAGCGCCGGCACCGGCAAGACGTTCACGGTCGGCGCCCTCGTCACGCGCTATGTCGCCGAAGGTTTGGCCACGCTCCCGGAGATGCTGGTCATCACGTTCGGCCGCGCCGCCAGCCAGGAGCTGCGCGAACGCGTGCGCGCCCAGCTCGTGGAGGCCGAGCGAGCCCTCGCCGACCCGCCGGCGGCACGCGAGCTGGGTGGGCTGCTGGAGCATCTGGCGACGGGTGCCGACGACGAGGTCGCCCTCCGCCGTCGGCGCATCGCCGACGCGCTCGCCGACTTCGACGGCGCCACGATCGCGACCACGCACCAGTTCTGCCAGCTGGTGCTCACGTCGCTCGGTGTCGCCGGCGACACCGACGCCCGCGTGACGCTGGTGGAGAACCTCGACGAGCTCGTCATCGACGTCACCGACGACCTCTACCTGCAGCGGTTCGCCGATGGCAGCGACGAGCCACCGTTCAGCCACGCGACAGCGCGCGAGCTCGCCACGAAGGTGGTCAACGACCCGCAAGCCGTGCTCGGGCCGGCCGATGCCGACGAAGGCAGCGCGGCCGCGGCGCGGGTCAGCTTCGGCGGGGCGGTGCGGGCCGAGCTCGACCGTCGCAAGCAGCGTCTCGGCATCCTGTCGTTCGACGACCTGCTCGAGCGCCTCGCTCGTGCGCTCAAGGATCACGACGCCCCGGCGCGTGATCGCATGCGGCAGCGCTGGAAGATCGTTCTCGTCGACGAGTTCCAGGACACGGACCCGGTCCAGTGGAGCGTCCTCGACCGCGCCTTCTCCGAGCACGCCACCCTCGTGCTCGTCGGCGACCCGAAGCAGTCCATCTACGCCTTCCGCGGTGGCGACGTGTTCAGCTACCTCGATGCCGTCGGCACGGCCACGGACGGCCGGACGCTGCCCACCAATCACCGCTCCGACGGACCGCTGGTCGAGGCGCTGCAGGTCTTCCTGCACCGCGCCGAGCTGGGCGACCCGCGCATCACCGTGCACCCGGTCGAGGCCCATCACGCCGGCAGCCGCCTCGACGGGCTGCCGTCGCCGCACCCGTTGCGGCTGCGCGTCGTCCGGCCCGACGCCGGTGTGCCGAGCTTCGGCATCGGGGAGCTGCGCTCGCGCATCGCCGACGACCTGGCCGACGACGTCGCCCGGCTGCTCGCCCCCCAAGAATCTGGAACCGTGGCCACGTTCGACACCGGTCAGGAGGTGCGGCCCGTGCGCGCCGGCGACGTCGCGATTCTGATGCAGAGCCTCAAGCAGGTCGACCTGTTCCGCGACGCCCTGCGGGCGCGGGGCATCCCGAGCGTCGACACCAACCAGGTGAACGTGCTGCTGGGGCGCGCCGGCGACGAGTGGTTGTCGCTGCTCGAGGCACTCGAGCAGCAGCGCACACCTCGTGTACGTGCGGTCGCGCTCAGTCCCTTCGTCGGGCACACGCCGGCGTCGCTCGACGCCGGCGGCGACGACCTCACCGACGCGATCGCCGAGCAGATCCGCGGCTGGCTCGACCTCTTCAGGGCGCGTGGCATCGCTGCCGTGCACGAGGCGATCGCCGCCGGGGGACTGGCCGAGCGCGTGCTCGCGCAACCGGAGGGCGAACGGCTGCTCACCGACCTGAACCACGTCGCCGAGGCGCTGCACGACGTCGCCCACCGGGAACGGCTGGGCCTTCCGGCGCTGCTGGAGTGGCTGCGGCGTGAACGTCGTCGAGCCGAGCAGTCCGACCAGCGGAACCGCCGCCTCGACACGGACGCAGCAGCCGTGCAGGTCGTCAGCATCCACCGCAGCAAGGGCTTGCAGTGGCCGATCGTCTACCTGCCGACGCTGTTCAACCGGTGGTTCGACGACCGCGCCACCATCCATCGCCACCACGAAGCCGGCATCCGGACGCTCGACATCGGAGGCTCGGCCTCGCGCGAGGTGCGCGAGCGGGCTCGAGAAGAGGACGCGGCCGAAGAGCTGCGCCTCACCTACGTCGCCCTCACGCGGGCCCAGTCGCAGGTCGTCTGCTGGTGGGGACCGAGCAAGGACGCCTCGAACTCCGGCCTCAGCCGGTTGCTGCTGGGGCGCGGACCGGACGCCAGCGAGGTCCCCGACCGGGTGAGCCTCCCGTCCGACCACGAGCTCGGCACCACCCTCGGTGCCTGGCAGACCGCGGGTGCGTTCCACCTCGAGCAGGTCGTCGCCGATCCCGCCCCGCCGATCATCCTCGAGCCGGGCACGGCCGACCTCCAGGTGCGCGAGTTCGACCGCTCGATCGACACCGCATGGCGCCGCACGTCGTACTCCGGGCTCATCCGCATCGAGGAGCAGGGCGCCGAGCCGGTCGCGGTCACCGAGCCCGAGGTGACGGGAACCGTCGACGAGGACCAGCCGGAGGAGGACGTCGTGCCTCCATCTGCACCGGAGTCATCCGCGGATGGGCCGCTCTCGCCCATGAACGAGCTGCCGGCCGGCGCCACCTTCGGCTCCCTGGTGCACGGAGTCCTGGAGCACGCCGACCCGCAGGCCGCCGACCTCATCGGCGAGCTCCGCACGCACGTCGCCGAGCAGCTGCGCTGGTGGCCGGTCGATGCCTCGGTCGACGACCTCGCAGAGGCGCTCGTGCCCATGCAGCAGACCTCGTTGGGCCCGCTGGCCGACGGGCTCCGGCTCGTCGACATCCCCATCACCGACCGGTTGAGCGAGCTCGACTTCGAGTTCCCCCTCGCCCGTGGTGACCGCATCGATGCGGCGCTCGGCGACACCCACCTGCGTGGCGTCGCCGACGTGCTGCGTCGCCACCTGCCTGACGACGACCCGATGCGCGCCTACGCCGAACGGCTCGAGTCGCCCGCGCTGGGCGGCCAGCTGCTGCGGGGCTACCTGAGCGGGTCGATCGACGTCGTGCTCCGCGTCCCAGATCCCGAGGCCGGCGGGGGTGCCGGGCCGCGGGCGGCCGATGGGCACGGCCACCGCTACGTCGTGGTCGACTACAAGACCAACATGCTCGGCGATCCCGACCGTCCGCTCACCGCGCTCGACTACACCCAGACCCTGATGACCGACGCCATGCTGCACTCGCACTACCCGCTGCAGGCGCTGCTCTACTCCGTCGTCCTGCACCGCTTCCTGCGCTGGCGGGTGCCCGACTACGAGCCCGAGCGGCACCTCGGCGGCATCCTCTACCTCTACGTGCGAGGCATGTGCGGCCCCGAGACGCCCGAGGTCGACGGCCATCCCTGTGGCGTCTTCGCGTGGCAGCCGCCTGCGGCCATGGTCGTCGAGCTGTCGGAGCTTCTGGCCGGAGCAGCCAGGGAGGTGGTCGCATGATCGACGATCCGGACGACCGCCGACTCGCGCTGCAGGCCACAGGGCCGCTGGCCGAGTTCAACCGCGCCGACGTCCTGTCGGCGGCCGACGTGCACGTGGCCACCCGGATGGGTTCGCTCCTGGGTGTCGAGAGCGACGACGTCAAGCTCGCCGTGGCCCTGGCGGTCCGGGCCGTACGCAACGGATCGGTGTGCGTCGACCTCGCCACGGTCGCCGACCTCCCGGCCGAGGACGACGTCACGCTCCCGTGGCCCGAACCCTCCGGCTGGGCCGATCGAGTCGCGGAGAGCGCGTTCGTCACCGAGTCGGCGCTCCGCCTGCACGAGGGTCGGCTGTATCTCGATCGCTACTGGCGCGAGGAAGGCGACGTCTGCGACGACCTCCTCACCCGGCTGGCGCGGGAGGCTCCGCCGCTCGACGAGGCAGTACTGGAGGCGGGTCTCGACCGGGCCTTCCCCGGTGAGGGCTACGACGAGCAGCGGGCGGTGGCGCGAGCAGCGGCCGGGCGCTGGGTCACGGTTCTCACCGGCGGCCCCGGCACCGGCAAGACCACCACGGTGGCTGGGCTGCTGGCGCTGATCGCCGAGCAGCACCAGATCCACACCGGCCGCGCGCCGCGGGTCGCGATGTGCGCGCCCACCGCCAAGGCCGCCGCCAAGCTCCAGGACGCGGTCGCCCAGGCCACCGGGCGACTCGACCCGGTCGACCGCGAGCGGCTCGGCACCATTCCCGCCACCACCTTGCACCGGTTGCTCGGCTGGCGACCTGGCAGCGGGGTCCGGTTCCGGCACGACCGCGACGACCGCCTGCCGCACGACGTCGTCGTGGTCGACGAGACGTCGATGGTCTCCCTCACGCACATGGCCCGCCTGCTCGAAGCCCTGCGGCCCACGGCTCGGCTCGTCCTCGTCGGCGACGCCGATCAGCTCGCGTCGATCGAGGCCGGGGCGGTGCTCGCCGACATCGTCCGCGGCCTCGAGCACCATCGCGCCGCGCCGGTCTCGCGCCTGCACACCACGCACCGGTTCGGGCAGCACATCGGCGCGCTCGCCGAGGCGCTGCGCATCGGCGACGCCGACGCCGCCATCGAGCTGGTGCGGGCCGGCCACGACGAGATCGAGCTGATCGACCCCGACGACGCCGCGGCCATGACCCGTTTCCGCAACCACGTCCGCGATGCAGCTCTCCGCGTGCGCACCGCGGCGGTCGAGGGCGACGCCGCGGCAGCCGTCGATGCGCTCGACGACCATCGCCTCCTGTGCGCCCATCGCGAGGGTCGCCACGGCGTCAACGGCTGGAACCGCGAGGTGGAGCGGCTGGTCTCTGAGGTCACCGGGGTCGTCCACTACCTGGAGTGGTACGCCGGGCGCCCGGTTCTCGTCACGGCCAACGACCACGTGCTGGGGGTCTACAACGGCGACATCGGCGTCACCGTGCTGCGCCCCGATGGCCGGTTGGCCGTCGCCCTGGCCGCAACCGGCGATGTCCGCGAGCTCGCCACGACACGGCTGCCAGAGGTGCAGACGATGCACGCGATGACGGTGCACAAGTCGCAGGGCTCACAGGCCAAGGTCGTCAGCGTCGTGATGCCGCCGACCGAGTCCCGGTTGCTCACCCGCGAGCTGTTCTACACGGCGGTCACCCGCGCGCAGGACCAGGTCCGCATCGTCGGCACGGAGCAGGCGATCCGCGACGCGATCGGGCGTCAGGTGCAGCGCGCGTCGGGTCTGGCGGAGCGCTTGAACACGAGCGGGCCCGGGGGTCGATAGGCTCGCTGTCATGAGCAGACGCACGTTCTTGCCGCGCACCACGCGGGTGATCGTGTTCATCATCCGACCGCTGCTGATGCTCTTCACGAAGCGCGACTGGCAAGGGGCCGAGAAGCTTCCGAAGAGCGGCGGCTATGTGCTGGCTCCCAACCACATCTCGCACGTCGACCCGTTCGTCATCTCGCACTTCATGGTCGACCACGGCGTCACCCCGCGGTTCCTCGCGAAGGACACGCTGATGACCGCCCCGGTCGTCGGCGCCATCCTGCGCTCTGCCGAGCAGATCCCCGTGCGTCGCCGCACCGCCAGCGCCAAGGACTCCCTCGGCCCGGCCGAGGCCGCTGTCCGGAAAGGCCTGGTGGTCACGATCTACCCGGAGGGCACGATCACGCGAGATCCCGCCGCCTGGCCGATGAGCGGCTACACCGGCGCGGTCCGCGTCGCGCTGGCCACCGGCGCACCGCTGGTTCCGCTCATGCAGTGGGGTCCGCAGGAGATCCTCTGGCCGTACACCAAGAAACCGCGCCTGCTGCCGCGCAAGACCATGCGCATCCGGGTGGGCGACCCGATCGACCTGTCCGACCTCGAGGGCCAGGAGCTGAACGAGAAGGTGCTCCGCACCGCCACCGACCGGCTCATGGACACCCTGACCGCGATGATGGCCGAGGTTCGCGGCGAGCTTCCGTCGGCGCCACGCATCGACGTCCATACCGTGGGCAAGCACCAGAAGAACCAACAGAAGAAGGAGCTGTGATGGCGCGCACCGCTGTGATGGGGGCCGGGTCGTGGGGTACGGCGTTCGCGCTCGTGCTCGCCGATGCGGGCAACGACGTGCACCTGTGGGGGCGCCGGGCCGAGCTCTGCCAGGCGATCAACGAGACGCACGAGAACGTCGACTACCTCCCGGGTGTCGAGCTGCCCGAGGCGATCACGGCCCACGCCGACCCGGCCAAGGCGCTCGACGGCGCGGAGGTCGTGGTGCTGGCGGTGCCGTCGCAACAGCTGCGGGTCAACCTCGAGACCTGGGGGTCGGCGATCCCGTCCGATGCCGTGATGGTGAGCCTCATGAAGGGCGTCGAGCTCGGCACCCACATGCGGATGAGCGAGGTCATCGCCGAGCTCACCGGAGCCGGACCCGATCGCATTGCCGTCGTCAGCGGCCCCAACCTGGCCCGCGAGATCGCCGCCCGTGAGCCTGCCGCGAGTGTCGTGGCCTGCGAAGACGTATCAGTCGCCCAACGCCTGCAGAAGATCTGCCACTCGGGGGCGTTTCGCCCGTACACGAACACCGACGTCATCGGCTGCGAGCTCGGCGGCACCACCAAGAACATCATCGGCCTGGCTGTCGGCGTGTGCATCGGTCTCGGCTTCGGTGACAACACCAAGGCCTCCGTCATCACCCGCGGGCTCGCGGAGACGGCGCGGCTGGGAGCGGTCATCGGTGCCGACCCGCAGACGTTCTCCGGCCTGGCCGGCATGGGCGACCTGGTCGCCACCTGTTCCTCTCCGCTGTCGCGCAACCGCACCTTCGGCGAGAAGCTCGGCCAGGGGATGAGTGTCGACGAGGTCACGGCGCAGACGCGTCAGGTGGCCGAGGGCGTCAAGTCATGTCAGTCGGTCAGCGAGCTGGCCAAGATGCACGGCGTGGAGATGCCGATCGTTGAGCACGTGGCATCGCTCATCGCCGGTCAGATGGACCCGCAGACGCTGGTCAAGGCCCTCATCTCGCGCGATGCGAGGCCCGAGGTCGACTGAAGGTCAGCGTCGGCCGAGCGTCGACATCGCCTGCTCGATGTCGGCCCAGATGTCGTCGACGTCCTCGATACCCACCGAGAGCCTGATGAGGCCGTCGGGCACCGTCGTCGCCTCCGCGGGGTGGCGCCGACGACGCTCCCAGGACGTCTCCACGCCGCCCAGGCTCGTGGAGTACGCGATGACCTGGCTCTGCTCGGTGAGCTTCTGGGCGATGTCGGCGCCCCCGACGACCTCGAACGCGATCATCGTGCCGAAGCCGGGGTAGCGGGAGTACTGGATGTCGCGCGACGCGCTCAAGCGCCGGTGCAGCTCGCGGGCGTTGGCCTCGGCCCGGTCGAGGCGGACGTGCAGCGTCCGGATGCCGCGCGTGGCCAGCCAGCATTCCATCGCACCGGGGATCGACCCCAGGTTGGTGCGCCGCACGGCAAGGGCGCGATGTGCCCGGTTGCTGTTGGTGACGACGGCCCCGAGCACGAGGTCGCTGTGACCGCCGAGCAGCTTGGACGCGGAGTGCACGACGAAGTCGGCACCGAGCTCGAGCGGACGCTGGCGCAGTGGCGTCGCGAAGGTGTTGTCGACGGCCACCGCGGTGCCTTCCTCGGCGGCGGCGTGGCTGATGGCTTCGATGTCGGCGATCTCGAGCGTCGGGTTGGTGGGCGACTCGATCCAGACCAGGGCCGCTCCTGAGGCGGCATCCAGCACTTCGCGGGTGTCGTCGACGTCGACGAGCCGGAGATCGATGAGTCCGCGGCGAGCGCGTTCGCGGAGCTGCGTGAGGGTGCCCGAGTACGCGTGCCGGGGGGCCACGACCGCGGCCTTGGCAGGAACGAGGTCGAACACCGCGGTGGCTGCTGCGATGCCCGAGGCGAACGCCAGCGCCTGACCACCCTCCAGCTCACCGAGCACCGCCTCGAACGAGTTCCAGGCCGGGCTGCCGTCGCGGGCGTACTCCGAACCGCCCCCCGGGGTCATGGTCGAGGCCAGCGTGATGGGGGCGTTGAACGGAGCGCCCGGGACGCGTTCGGGTCGTCCGGCTCCGACGGCGATGGTCTCCGGAGACAGGCTGTGTCCGTTCATGGGGTCATTGTGCCTTGGACGGTAAGGTGCACGGCAATGAGCCTCCCCTCGACCTCCCAGCTTCGGCTGGCCGTCGTATTCGGCGGGCGTTCCAGCGAACACGGTGTCTCGTGCCTCACCGCGGCCAACGTTCTCCAGGTCGTCGACCGCGACCGATTCGACGTCACGCCGGTCGGCATCACCCTCGACGGTCACTGGGTGCGCGAGTCTGCGTCGTGGCCGGACCTGCCGCCGGGAACCCTCCCGGCGGTCCGGGACATGCCGCCGTTCGACCTGGACGACCTCCGCGACTTCGATGTCGTGCTGCCACTGCTGCACGGCCCGTGGGGCGAGGACGGCACGATTCAGGGCCTGTTCGAGATGGCCGGTGTGCACTACGTCGGCGCCGGGGTGCTGGCCAGCTCGGTGGCGATGGACAAGCCGTTCACCAAGACGGTGTTCTCGGCGGCGGGCCTTCCGCAGGTTCCCTACGTCACGGTGCTGCCACGCGAGTGGGAGCGCGATCGGGCGCGAGCCGTCGCCAGGGTCAAGGCGCTCGGGCTGCCGGTGTTCGTCAAGCCCGCACGGGCAGGCTCGAGCTCGGGCGTGATGATGGTCGAAGGCTGGGACGAGCTGGAGTCGGCGGTCGAGAAGGCCCGTGACTTCGACCCGAAGGTGCTGGTCGAGGCCGCCGTCCAGGGCAAGCGCGAGCTGGAGTGCGGGGTCATCCAGGAGCTCGACGGCACGGCCGTCGCCAGCGTCGTGGGCGAGATCGTCGTCGAGGAGGACTCGGCCCACGAGTTCTACGACTTCGAGGCCAAGTACCTCGATGGCACCAGCACGAACATCGTCCCCGCCGACATCCCCGACGTGCTCTCCGACCGCATCCGCGCGTATGCCGTGCAGGCTTTCGAGGCGATCGGGTGCGAGGGCCTGGCCAGGGTCGACTTCTTCCTGAACGGCGACGGCGAGCTCGTCGTCAACGAGATCAACACCATGCCGGGTTTCACGCCCTTCTCGATGTTCCCGCTGCTGTGGGAGGAGAACGGGCTCACGTACGCCGAGATCGTCGACCGGCTGCTGCAGCTGGCTCTCGACCGTCCGACCGGCCTGCGCTAGCTAGACACAGGGCTTCTTCTCGGGGTCGTGCTTCTTCACCGACGAGGAGAGGTCGGCCAAGGCGTCGGCGGCCGGGTCGTAGGCCTTCGGCACCTCCACGCTGACGTGGAACGTCCGCCCGATGGTCGTGAACAGGTAGCCGTCGGCCGTCGTCTCGGCCAGCCAGCCGACGTCGTTGACGTCGAAGCAGCGTGAGCTGGGGGTCAGCGCTTCAGGCTTCTCCACGCCGCAGCGCAGGATGATCGCGGGGTCGCCCCAAGCGGCGGCGACCTCACCGGGAACGTCGAGCCGGTCCTGGTCGGCGACGCTGCGGGGGGCGTCGGCGAACAGGGCCTTGCAGTCGACCTCGGTGCCGGGAGTGGTCGGGTAGTCGTCGACGTCGACGGACCCGGCGCAGCCGGTGAGGAGCAGGGTGAGGAGGAGGCCCCCGCCGATCAGAAGTTGACGATCGGACACGTGAGCGTCCGGGTGATGCCGGGCACGGTCTGGATGCTCGAGACCACGAGCGCACCGAGCTCGTCGACGCTGGGACCTTCCGCGCGGACGATGACGTCGTACGGGCCGGTGACGTCCTCGGCGAGGGTCACGCCCTTGATGGCGGCGATCGCCTTCGCGACCTCGGCCGCCTTGCCCACCTCGGTCTGGACGAGGACGTATGCCTGGACGACCATCACGACTCCTTGCCCTGGGATTGGAAATCGGGTGACACGCTACCGGACGGTGTCCTCGGACTTCCTCGTGGCTGCGCGATGATGGACCCGTGGATTCAGATCAGCGGACCGTCGGTGATGTCGGTGAGTTCGAGCTGATCGAACTCGTGCGCCAGCGCGCCGGGGTGAACCGCCAGACGCTCATCGGTCCGGGCGACGACGCCGCCCAGATCCAGACCCGCGACGGGACCTTCGTCGTCTCCACCGACCTCCTGATCGAGGGTCGCCACTTCCGACGCGACTGGTCGTCCGCCGAGGAGGTCGGGCACAAGGCGGCCGCGGCCAACCTGTCGGACATCAACGCGATGGGAGGCGTCGCCACCGCCCTGACCGTCGCCCTCGGCCTGCCCGCGGACCTCCCGGCGAGCTGGGTGCTTGACCTGGCCGAGGGCTTCGAGGCCGAGTGCGCGCTGGTCGGAGCCCATGTGGTCGGTGGCGACGTCACGGCGGCCGACCAGATCGTCATCGCCGTCACGGCGATGGGCGACGCCGCGCATCCGGTTCGACGCGACGGTGCCGCACCCGGCGACGTCGTGGCGTTCGCTGGCACGCTCGGGATGGCCGGCGCGGGCTTCGCCGCGCTGAGCCGCGGGTTCCGTTCACCCAAGGTCGCCGTCGATGCCCACCGGGTTCCGCACCCTCCGTACTCGGCCGGGCCGCAAGCCGCCGACGCCGGAGCCACCGCCATGGTCGACGTCAGCGACGGCCTCCTCGCCGACGTCGGACACATCGCCCTGGCCAGCGGCGTCGTCGTCGACCTCGAGACCGAGGCATTCACCATCCCCGAGGCCATCTCGACCGTCGCCGGCGCCCTCGGCGTGGAGCCGATCCAGTTCGTGCTCTCCGGCGGCGACGACTACGCGCTGGTCGCGACCTTCAGCTCCGCGAGCGAGCTGCCCGACGGCTGGACGAGGATCGGCACCGTCCGCGACGGCGACCACCCCGGCGTGCTGGTCGACGGCGCCACCTACGACGGCCCGACGGGCCATCGGCACTTTGTCTGAACCGAGCGAGCGCAGCGAGTGAGCGTTCAGGCAGGTTGAGCGTGCCACGCCGAAGGCGTCCGTTGTCGAAACCTCGGCAGACGACGACGCGACGTCAGTCCTGGATGCGGGCGAAGGGGCGGGCGTCCTCGAGCTCGTAGGCGATCTCGAGGAGGGTGCGCTCGTCGCCGTGCAGGGCCGAGAAATGGACGCCGATCGGGAGTCCTTCCGACGTGGCGCCCAGGGGAAGTGAGATTGCGGGGGAGCCACTGGCGTTGTTGAGCGGCGTGAAAGCGACGTATCTGACGAGGCGATCGAACATCTCAGGGAACTCGACCGTGGGAGAGAGGTGTCCCAGCCTTGGCGTGGTGTGGCCGAGCGTCGGGGAGAGGACGAGGTCGACGCCGAGGTCGGCGATGGCCTTTCGGTAGACGGCCTCGCTCCGCTTGAGACTCAGCAGAGCCGACGGCGTGCGCCACGCCTGTCGGACGAAGCGACCGGCCAGATATCGCGTCAACGGGTCGGAGCGCGACTTGTCGAAGCCCGGAGCGATGACCCGACTCCCGAAGTGATGCGTCGAGAAGGCCAACAGCGACCAATAGTGGGTGAAGTCGGCGGAGAACTTCTTGGTGACGGAGACCGGCACCTCGAACACGGTGTGGCCCAGCTTCTCCAGCAGCGTTGCGGTGTCCAGGACGACGGACCGTGTTTCCTCGTCGGTGGGTGTGTCGGTGATGGAGTCGAGCACCAAGCCGATGCGGAGGCGGCGATCGCTGGCACCCTCGACGAGCCCGACTGGCGGCAGGTCGGATGCCGGGTGAAATTCCTCTGCGCCGGCGAGGAAATGTGCGGTGTCACGGACTGTGCGCGTCACGACGCCATTGCTCAAGATGTTGATCGGCAACGACGCAGCCTCGGCGGCCTCGGCCACACGTCCGCGGGTGGGCTTGAGGCCGACCAAGCCGCATGCAGCGGCCGGGATGCGGATCGAACCTCCGCCGTCGTTCGCGTGGGCGATCGGCAACGCGCCCGACGCCACCAGGGCGGCCGAGCCGCCCGAGGATGCTCCACTTGAGTACTCGGTATTCCACGGGTTGCGCGTGGGGGGCCGGTTGTCGAACTCGGTGCTGGCGTTCCAACCGAACTCCGGCATGGTCGACTTGCCCAAGACGACGACGCCGGTGGAGCGCAGCTGTGTGGTGAACGGTGCGTCGGCGTCCGCGTCGCGGGCCGGGACGGACTGGGCGCCGTGTCGGGTCGGGAGTCCGGCGACGTCGGTGTTGTCCTTCACGACGGTGGGAACGCCGGAGAAGACCCCGGGCCCGGGGGAGGAGGCCTGGTCGAGTGCTCGCTCGAAGTCGCGGATCACCAGTGCGTTCAGCGTCGGATCGACGCGGTCGACGCGGGCGATGGCGGCCTCGGTGGCCTCACGGGCGCTGATGTCGCCGGCTCGAATGGCTTCGGCGACCCCGACAGCGTCGAGATCGCCGAGGGCGTCGTCGGTGAAGGCATGGACGCGGGGGTCATCGCTCATGCCGGTGGACTCTAGCGCGAGACCTTGCCGGCCTTGAGGCAGGACGTGCAGACGTTCAAGCGTTTGGGGGTGCCGTCGACGACCGCGCGGACGCGCTGGATGTTGGGGTCGAAACGACGCTTCGTGCGTCGGTGCGAGTGCGAGACGTTGTGGCCGAAGCCCGGTCCCTTTCCGCACACATCACAGACCGCTGCCACGGCGACCACTCCTGAGAATCAATGTCTGGAACGAACAAGCCCGCGGCACACGTACTCGCCGGCAGGCAACCGCTCAAGAATAGCCGACGGTGTGTGATCGAAGCGAATCGGTAACCTCGCTTCATGCCTCTCACGTTGCGCGCGGACGCGTTCCGCGCGTGGACGCAGCTGTGTGTCGCGGCATTGTCGGACGCCCGCGCCGAGATCGACGCGCTCAACGTCTTTCCCGTGCCCGACAGCGACACGGGCACCAACGCGTACCTGACGTTCGTGGCGGGCGCCGATGGTGTGGAGTCGCTCGGCGCTGACGCCGAGCTCACCGTCCTCGTCAAGGCCTACACCGACGGCTTGCTGCTCGGCGCCAAGGGCAACTGCGGCGTCATCATGTCCCAGCTCGTGCGGGCCTGCTTCGGGAGCCTCGACCTCGCTGACGAGCTGACCGCGGCCGACGTCGCGCGGTCGTTCCGGGCCGCCGCCGACGCCGCATACGCCGCGGTCGGACGTCCGGTCGAAGGCACGATCCTCACCGTCGCCGCAGCAGCCGCAACCGGCGCCGAAGCGGCCGTCGCCGACGCGACCGACGGCCGAGCCGCGTTCACTCGTGCGGGACTGGCCGCCCGCGAGGCCCTCGCCCGCACGCCGATGCAGATGGAGCGCCTCGCGAGGGCCGGCGTCGTCGATGCCGGTGGGCGCGCCCTCGTGGTCGTCCTCGACGCCACCGAGCAGGCGTTCACCGGGCGGGTGCCCGAGCGGGTCCTTCACCAGGTGCCGGTGCCGACCGCCGCCACCGGCGACGATCTCGTCGAAGGCGGCCCGGCGTATGAGGTGATGTACCTGCTGGAGGCCGACGACGACCGGGTGCCGCCGCTGCGTTCGACGCTCGACGGGCTCGGCGACTCGCTCGTCGTGGTCGGCGGCGACCGCCTGTGGAACGTCCACGTCCACACCGACGACGTGGGCGCCGCCATCGAGGCCGGCCTTGCCGCCGGACGCCCGTACCGCATCGCCGTCACCCATTTCGCCGACCAGATCGCCCGACAGCGCACCGTCCGGCGCTCGCGTGTCGTCGTGGTGGCCGCCACCGGTGAAGGGCTGGCCGACTTGTGTCGCGAAGCCGGGGCCGAGGTGCTCGAGTTCACTCGGTCCGAGCCGCTCGTCGTCGACAAGATGCGCGCTGCACTGGTGAGCGCCGGAGCCGACGAGGTCGTGGTGCTCCCGAACAACTCCCGCTACGTCGGGCTCTTCGAGGCCGCCGCCAAGGAGGTCCGGCACAACGGCACCCGGGTCGCGGTGATCCCGACCAGTGCACAGGTCCAGGGGCTGGCTGCCCTGGCCGTCCACGATCCGGGCATCGGGTTCGACGAGGACGTCGTCGCGATGTCGAGCGCGGCCGCGCACACCCAGCACGGCGCCGTCACCGTGGCGACCGAGCCGGGCATGACGATGGCCGGTCCGTGCGAGGCTGGCGACGTTCTCGGGGTCGTGGCCGGCGACTTCGCCTTCATCGGGTCCGACCTCGACCAGGTGGCGTGCGACGTCGTCGACCGGCTGCTGTCGCCGGGCGTCGAGATGCTCACGCTCGTCACCGGGGCCGACACCGACCCCGGTCTCGCCGAACGCGTCGGCCAGCACGTCAGGGAGCAGCGCGTCGATGTCGACGTCGTCGTCTACGACGGCGGACAGGAGCACTACCCGTTGTTCGTCGCGGTCGAATGATGCAGTTCGAACCGTCCACGCGCCTGCGCTCCGTCGTCGGCGACAAGACCGCGAAGGTGCTGGAGTCCGCCTTCGGCCTGACGGTGGTCGACGACCTGCTGCGTCACTACCCGCGCCGCTACGCCGACATCGGCCAGCTCACCGATCTGTCCGACCTGGTGGTGGGGCAGCACGTCACGATCATGGCCCGCGTCGTGTCGGCGAAGAACTACAACTTCGGCCCCGGCGGACGTCGCACTCGCACGGAGGTCGTCGTCACCGACGGCACCGGTCGCCTGACGCTCACGTTCTTCCAGCAGGCGTGGCGGCTCAAGACCATGACGGAGGGCAAAGTCGGTCTGTTCGCCGGAGAGGTCGGCGAGTTCCGCGGAAGCCTGCAGCTCACACATCCGGACTTCGAGCCGGTGGACGGTTCCGGCGAGATCAGCGAGGACTCCCGGCTCGGACGCGGGATCATCCCCATCTACCGGGCCACGGCGAAGCTGGCGTCGTGGCGCATCGAGCAATCGGTCGCCCTGTGTCTCGACGGGCTCGCGCCGCTCGACGACCCCGTCCCGGACGACGTCCGTTCTCAGCGCGGGCTGTCCGACGTCCGCACAGCGATGGAGGAGATCCACCGCCCGCGCGCGAAGGAGCAGTGGCAACGGGCGCGCGACCGGTTCCGCTTCGAGGAGGCGTTCGTGCTGCAGACGGTGTTCGCGCAGCGCAGGCACGCGCTCGAGCGCGATCCCGCCACGGCGCGTCCCACCGTCGAGGGCGGCCTCCGCGAGCGGTTCGCCGAACGCCTGCCCTTCGTCCTCACCGCAGGTCAGAAGGAGATCGCCGACGTCATCGGCGCCGACCTCGCGCGCACGCACCCCATGCACCGGCTCCTGCAAGGTGAGGTCGGTTCGGGCAAGACCGTGGTCGCGCTGCTCGCGATGCTCCAGGTCGTCGACGCCGGCGGTCAGGCGGCCTTGCTCGCTCCCACCGAGGTGCTCGCGTCGCAGCACCATCGTGCCATCACCGAGCTGCTGGGCGACCTCGCCCAGGGCGGCATGCTCGGCGGGGCCGACGGCGCCACGCGGGTGCAGCTGCTCACCGGCTCGCTCGGTGCCAAGGCCCGCAAGCAGGCGCTGGAGGACACGGCATCGGGCGAGGCCGGCATCGTCGTCGGCACGCATGCACTGATCCAGGAGGGCGTGGAGTTCTCCGAGCTCGGGCTCCTCGTGGTCGACGAGCAGCACAGGTTCGGCGTCGAGCAGCGGTCGGCGCTCGTCGACCGTTCCGAGGTCAAGCCCCACGTGCTGGTCATGACCGCTACGCCGATCCCGCGCACAGTGGCGATGACGGTGTTCGGCGACCTCGAGACGTCGACACTGCGTGAGCTGCCGGCCGGCCGCAAGCCCATCCAGACGACGGTCGTGCCCGCCGCGGAACGCCCCGCCTGGATGGAGCGGGCGTGGGAACGCGTCCGCGAGGAGGTCGATGGCGGGCGACAGGCGTACGTCGTCGTCTCCCGCATCGGTGTCGCCCCCGGCGGGGACGCCGGGCATCGGGCGGCGAATGACACAGAGTCCGAGGACAAGGAGACCCGCTCACTGCTGGACGTCCATGCCGAGCTTGCTTCGGGCCCGCTGTCCGGGCTGCGTCTCGGCATTCTCCACGGCCGGCTCCCGAGCGACGAGAAGGACGCCACCATGAACGCGTTCGCCGCCGGTGAGCTCGACGTCCTGGTCGCCACCACCGTCGTCGAGGTGGGTGTCGACGTGCCCAACGCCACCGTCATGGTCGTCATGGACGCCGACCGCTTCGGCGTCTCCCAGCTGCACCAGCTCCGCGGCCGGGTCGGCCGTGGCTCGGAACCAGGCCTCTGCCTGCTGGTCACCGCCAGCGACCCGGACTCGCCGTCGCAGGAGCGGCTCGCCGCCGTCGCTGCGTCCACCGACGGGTTCGAGCTGTCGCGCCTCGACGTCGAGCTGCGGCATGAGGGCGACGTGCTCGGCGCAAGGCAGTCCGGCGTGCGTTCGAGCCTGCGTCTGCTGTCAGTGGTCCGTCACGAGGACGTCATCGTCGATGCGCGCGAGGCAGCCCAGGCGGTCGTCGATGCCGACCCGTCGCTGGCCGACCATCCTGCTCTGGCGTCCGCCGTGCGTGCGCTGGAGGAGACCGAGCAGGCCGACTATCTGGAGCGCACATGACCCGCATCGTGGCTGGTCAGTGGGGTGGCCGGCGTCTGCAGACACCCAAGGGCGAAGGCACCCGGCCGACGTCCGACCGTGTGCGCGAGGCGATGTTCTCGTCCCTGGAGTCCGAGCTGGGCGGGCTGGACGGCTGTCGGGCGCTCGACCTGTTCGCCGGGTCGGGCGCGCTGGGCCTCGAGGCATTGTCCCGAGGAGCCGACCACGCCGATCTCGTCGAGTCCGACCGGCAGGCGGCGTCGGTCATCGCCCACAACATCGAGGACCTGGGCGCGACCGGAGCCCAGCTTCATCGGACGACGGTCGAGCGTTTCGTCGGTGACCTGCCGCCCGAACCGTACGACCTCGTGCTCCTCGACCCGCCCTACGCCTTGAGCACTGACGAGGTCGGGGTCCTGCTCACGGCGGTCGTCCAGGCCGGCGGGCTCGACCCGGACGGCATCGTCATGGTCGAGCGCTCCAAGCGCACGCCGTTCGTCTGGCCGGACGTGCTCACGGCTCTGCGGGACAAGGTCTACGGGGAGACACACCTTTGGTACGGTCGCTGACATGACGAAGGTCGTGTGCCCCGGTTCCTTCGACCCCGTCACCAACGGCCACCTCGACATCGTCGAGCGAGCGTCGTCTCTGTTCGACGAGGTCGTCGTCGCGGTGCTCGTCAACGAGAACAAGGCGAGCATGTTCACCCTCGACGAGCGCCTCGACATGCTCAGCCGGGCGACGTCCGACCTGGCCAACGTCACAGTCGCCTCGTTCCAGGGCCTGCTGGTGAACTTCTGCACCGAGAACGGCGTCGAGGCGATCGTCAAGGGCCTGCGCGCCGTCTCCGACTTCGACTACGAGCTGCAGATGGCCCAGATGAACAACAGCCTCACCGACGTCGACACCGTGTTCATCCCCACCAGCCCCGAGTACTCCTTCCTGGCCTCGAGCCTCGTCAAGGAAGTGGCCAAGGGCGGCGGCGACGTCAGCCGGCTCGTGCCCGACTTCGTCCTCGACCTGATGAAGGAACGGTTCGCCGGTTAGATTCGCCGAAACCTCCCGTCTGGACGAACCCGCAGGTCTAACGTCGGTGGTGGGTGGCCTGCGCCATCCCGGTGCGGCCCCGACCGAAGGAGATGGGCCATGGCTTACGCGATCATGCATCACTTCCCGGGTGGTACCCAGGAGCAGTACGAAGCGGCGCTTCCGGCGGTTCACGGTGGCCCCGATCAGCTTCCCGAAGGGCAGATCTTCCACGCCGCCGGCCCCGTCGACGGTGGGTGGAGGGTGTTCGCCGTCCACGACAGCAAGGAGAGCTGGGAGCGGTTCCGCGACGAAGTCCTCATGCCGGGCTTGGGGCAGACCGAGGGCGGGCTGGAAGGTCCTCCGGAAGAGACCGCCTACGAGCTGTACAAGGTTCTGCCCTAGTCAGGAAGGATCGGCATCGCGGGTCGTTCCGCGCGTCCGACCTGCACGGCACGACGCACGGCCGACGACCCATACTTGTCCCGCACGGCGTCGACGGCTTCGTCGAGCTCCCAGCCAGGACCAGCAGAGCCGCTCGACGTGGTGAACGGCAGCGTCAGCTGCGCCGGATGGTCGTCGAGCCCGGACACCGCCAGGCCGACGAGCGTGCAGCCCTTCTCCTCGATGTCGGGCATGCGGGAGAGCAGCAGGCGCCGGGCGATGTCGAGCACCAGGTCGGTGCTCAGGGTCGGGCGCGACAGCGTGTGGGACACGGTGGAGCGGGTGAAGTCGTCGAACCGTAGCCGTACCGTGACGGTGCTGCCCGGGCGCTCGGCCGCGCGCATGCGACGGGTGACCCGGTCGACGACGCCGAGCAGCACCCGCTCGAGATCGGCCACGGTGTGCGGGCCGCGCCCGATCGCGTGCTGCGAGCCGATCGAGCGCCGGCGCCGTCCGGTCTCGACCCGGCGAGGGTCGCGGTTGTTGGCGAGAGCGTGCAGGTGACGTGCGGCGGCGGGCCCGATCAACGGCACGAGCTCGCGCCGCTCCAGGACAGCGACCTGGCCCACCGTGTGGAGCCGGACAGCGTGGAGCTTCTCGGAGGTCACCGGGCCGACGCCCCAGAGCCGCTCGACCGGAAGCGCGTGGAGGAACCGCAGCTCGTCCTCGATGGGCACGACCAGGAGGCCGTCGGGCTTGCAGAGCGCACTCGACACCTTGGCGAGGTACTTGGTGCGGGCGACGCCGACCGAGATCGGCAGGCCGACCTTCTCGCGCACGTCGACGCGGAGCTGCTGCGCGATGGTGGATGGCGCGCCGCGGATGCGCCACAGCCCGCCGACTTCGAGGAACGCCTCGTCGATGGACAGGCCCTCGACCAGGGGAGTGGTGTCGTGGAAGACGTCGAAGACGTCGCGGCTGGCCTGGCTGTACGCGTCCATCCGCGGCGAGACCACGACGGCGTCGGGGCACAGCCGCGACGCCTGGCGGCCGCCCATGGCCGTGCGGACACCCTTGGCCTTCGCCTCGTAGCTGCACGCCAGCACGACCCCACCGCCCACGATGACCGGGCGCCCGCGCAGGCTCGGGTCGTCGCGCTGCTCGACCGACGCGAAGAACGAGTCGAGGTCGGCGTGCAGCACGGTGCCTTCGGTCATGTGTTCGATTGTTCCACGAATGCTGCTGGATGAGGAGCGTCGAGACGATGAGGACCCGAGGATTAGGTCGCATCTGGACCCTCGCGATACCATGATCGTCGGCCTGTTCGCAGGTCGAAGTCGTGTACGTCGATGGATGGACGAAACAGTGCTGTCGGGACCTCTGGTCGTTGATACCCACGAGCTGGGACGCCGACCGGGCAACGAACGCACCGTCACTCTTTCCATCGCCGCACCGGCGGACCTGGGCAGTGCAGTCTTCGGTGTGCCCGAGGGTTCGGACATCGCCATCGAGCTTCGGCTCGAGGCGGTCATGGACGGGGTCCTGGCAACAGGAACCGCCTCGGCGCAGGCCATCGGCGAGTGCGTACGGTGCCTGGACGCCCTCGACGAGGATCTCGTCGTGGATTTCCAGGAGCTCTACCTGTACGAGGAGTCGGGCGAGGACGAGCTGTCGCTCGAGGGAGAGCTGCTCGACCTCGAACCGGTCTTGCGGGACGCGGTGGTGCTCGCGCTACCGTTCAAGCCCGTGTGTGATCCGGAATGTCCGGGACTGTGCCCCGAATGTGGAGCGCGGCTCGCGGATGATCCAGACCACACACACGGCGAGGCGATCGACCCACGGTGGTCGGCACTGAGCCAGCTGACAGACATTCACACAGACATCAAGGAGTAATCGTGGCAGTACCGAAGCGGAAGTTGTCGCGGAGCAACACGCGACACCGCCGGTCCCAGTGGAAGGCGACGGCCACCCAGCTGGTCGACTGCGCCAACCCCTCGTGCGACTCCAAGGTCGTTCCTCACCGCGCGTGCCCCGTCTGCGGCCAGTACGGTCCGCGCGGCGAGCGTCGTCAGGTCCTCTGAGACGTCGCACACCTCCATGGACCCGCTGCTTGAGGTCCTCGGGGTCCCCGATCTCGATCCCGAGCTGCTGGAGCACGCCCTCACGCACCGCTCCTTCGCCTACGAGAACGGGCAGGTGCCCAACAACGAGCGCCTCGAGTTCCTCGGCGACTCGGTGCTCGGCCTGGTCGTCACCGACACCCTGTTCACGAACCATCCCGATCTGCCCGAAGGCCAGCTGGCCAAGCTCCGCGCCGCGGTGGTCAGCGCCAAGGCGCTCGCCGTGGTGGCCCGCACCCTCGGCATCGGCGACCACGTCCGCCTCGGCCGCGGCGAGGAGACGACCGGCGGACGCGACAAGGCGTCGATCCTCTCCGACACCGTCGAGGCCGTCCTCGGCGCCATCTACGTGCAGTTCGGCATCGAGCGCGCGTCCGAGGTCATCCACACCATCTTCGACCCGGTGATCGCCGAGGCCGCCGAGCTCGGAGCGGGCCTCGACTGGAAGACCTCGCTCCAGGAAGTCACCGCCACCCACGACCTCGGTGTCCCGCGCTACGTGCTCGAGAGCGAGGGCCCCGACCACGACAAGCGTTTCACCGCGGAGGTGCATGTCGGCGCGCGGGTGTTCCCCGGTGGCTCGGGGCGCTCCAAGAAGGAGGCCGAGCAGGAGGTCGCCGAGATCGCGTGGCGGGCCATCATGACCGACCAGAATGCCTGAGCTTCCCGAGGTCGAGGTCGTCCGCCGCGGACTCGCCCAGCACGTCGTTGGCCGCACCATCACCGACGTCACCGTGCTCGATCCGCGCTCGGTGCGCCGCCATCTCGCCGGGCCGCACGACTTCGCCGCCCGCCTCACCGGCCGCACGGTCGTCGACGCCCGGCGCCGGGGCAAGTACCTCTGGCTGGCTCTCGACGGGGGAGACGCCCTGCTGTGCCATCTCGGCATGAGCGGGCAGTTCCTGCTCGGAGACCCGGACACCGAGCACCCCCGACACCTGCGCATCGCCCTCGACCTCGACGACGGCGTCCGGCTCCTCTTCGCCGACCAGCGGATCTTCGGCGGCATGGCTCTGAGCGAGGTCTCTACTGATCAGGAGGGGGCCGAGCTACCGCCTGAGATCCATCACATCGCCCGCGACCCCCTCGACCCGGCGTTCGACGCCGCCGCGTTCACCACTCGAATCCGCAAGCGGCAGACCGGCGTCAAGCGTGCATTGCTGGACCAGACGCTCATCTCCGGCATCGGGAACATCTATGCCGACGAGGCCCTGTGGCGCACGCCCCTGCACTACGCCCGCAACACCCGGCATCTCCGCACGCGCGAGATCGACGGCCTGCTGCACCAGGTGGTCGAGGTGATGGGCGAGGCGCTCGACCAGGGCGGCACGTCCTTCGACACGCTCTACGTCAACGTCAACGGCGAGAGCGGCTACTTCGAGCGCTCGCTCGCTGTGTACGGGCAGGAAGGCCTTCCGTGCCGTCGTTGCGGTACACCGATCCGGCGAGAACCGTTCATGAACCGCTCGTCCTACCGCTGCCCGGTCTGCCAACCGCGGCCACGGAACGGCCGCTGGTAGCTGTAGCTCTCAGTCGAACTGGAACGGTTTGAGGATCTCGTCGATCGTCGACATCAGATCCGTGAGGGCGAAAACGACGAGCACGGTGAGGGCCACTCGCGCCAGCCCCGGGACGATCGAGGGTGCGGCCTGCCAGACGCGACGCTCGTCGCCGAGCCACCGGTCGGCGAGCCAGGCGAGCAGGAGCGTGTAGAGGAACGGGACGGCGAGCGTCATGGCCACCCCAAGCCCGGCGGGTTGTAGCAGCGTGAAGTCGACGCCGTCGCTGTGCACGAGCATCGATCCGACGACGATCGTCGCGCCCACGGGCATGCTCAGGACGCGGAACCACCCGGGGCCGAACCGGAGCCCCCGGAGGGCCAGGAAGAACAGTCCGCCGATGACACCGATCACCGTGGTGATGACCATCAGGTTCAGCGTCCCGTCGAGCGTGAACTGACCGATCGGGACGCCATCGTCCGTGCGAACGCCGGAGTCCTCGGGGTTGAGCTCAGCGAGCACGAACATGAACAGCCGTCCGCCCAGGCCACCGACCACCAGCCCGCTGATCGCGCCGGCCAGGACGCCGATCCCGAGCCGCTTGATTGAACGGAGCATGTGAACGCCCTCCGGTTCGGGGATAGCCTGCGAGCGATGAACGATCCGTACGGTATCGAGGCGAGAGCCCGCTTCGTGGCGGAACCGCCCAAGCGGGCCGGACGCACGCCGTTCGAGCGCGATCGCGCCCGGGTCGTGCACTCCGCCGCTCTTCGCCGGCTCTCCGCCAAGACGCAGGTCATGGGCGCTGGCAGCGACGACTTCGTCCGCAACCGGCTGACCCACTCCCTCGAAGTGGCCCAGGTGGCCCGCGAGCTGGGCGCATCCCTCGGCTGCGACCCCGACATCGTCGACTCGGCCGCCCTGGCGCACGACCTCGGGCATCCGCCGTTCGGCCACAACGGCGAGGAGGCGCTCGACGAGATCGCGACATCGTGCGGTGGGTTCGAGGGCAATGCGCAGACCCTGCGTCTGCTCAGCCGACTCGAGGCCAAGACGTTCGCGCCGGACGGCCGCAGCGTCGGCCTCAACCTCACGCGAGCCACGCTGGCGGCCTGTGTGAAGTACCCGTGGGCGCGCGGTGATGCTCCCGATGGCGGCGACAAGTTCGGTGTCTACGCCGACGACGCCGACATGTTCGACTGGGTGCATGCCGACGCCGAGCCGCGACGGCGTCCCATCGAGGCGCAGGTCATGGACTTGTCCGACGACATCGCCTACTCCGTGCACGACGTCGAGGACGGCGTGGTCGGCGGCTGGTTCACGCTCGACCTCGACTCTCTCGACGCGTCAGCCGTCCACGGCGTCGCTCGTGACTGGTACGACGCGGGGCTCGACGGCGACCGGCTCTCGTCCGCGCTCGAACGGCTGGAGGCGATGCCGGAGTGGCCGCGGAAGCCGCTCGACCAGAGCCGCGCCTCACGGGCGGTGCTCAAGAGCCTCACCAGCGCGCTGATCGGCCGCTTCGTCATCGCGGCGGAGTCGACCACCGTGCAGCGCTGGGGGAGCGGGCCGCTCGTGCGGTACGCCGCCGACCTCGAGGTTCCGGAGCAGACGCGAGACGAGATCACCGTGCTCAAGTCGGTCGCCGCGCACTACGTCATGCGTGCCGGCGACCGGGCCCAGCATCTCAGCGCGCAGCGCGACCTGCTGCAAGGCCTGGTGAAGGTGCTGGTCGCGTCCGGGGGCCGTGAGCTCGAACCCGACATCCGTGCCGACCATGACGCCGCACCCGACGACGCGGGTCGATTGCGAGCCGTCATCGACCAGGTCGCGGGCCTCACCGACATCTCCGCACCCCTCTTGGGAGAGCGTCTCGGACTGTAGGTCCCACCGCCTAGGATCAGCCCATGGCCGGGCTCATCAAGGACGAGGACATTCAGCTCGTCCGTGAGCGTGCCCGCATCGACGAAGTCGTCGAGCAGTACGTCACCTTGCGCAACGCCGGCGGCGGTTCACGCAAGGGTCTGTGCCCGTTCCACGACGAGAAGTCGCCGTCGTTCAACGTCCGGCCGGCACAGGGCTACTACCACTGCTTCGGCTGCGGGGTCGGCGGCGACTCGATCAAGTTCCTGATGGAGATCGAGGGCCTCACGTTCGTCGAGTCGGTCGAACGGCTGGCGTCCAAGTACGGCATCCAGCTCCGGTACGAAGAGGGCACGCCTTCCGGTCCGCGTCGCGACCCGCGGCAGCGTCAGCGTCTGCTGGAGGCCCATCGGCTGGCCGGAGAGTTCTACGCGGGCGCACTCTCCTCGCCTGAAGCCGAACCGGGGCGGCAGTTCATCACCGACCGCGGCTTCGACCAGTCCGCCGCCGAGACATTCGGCATGGGATGGGCGCCACGCGGTGGCGAGGCCTTGGTTGGCCACCTCAAGGGCAAGGGCTTCACCGACGACGAGCTCACGGTCGGCGGACTCGCCTCCCGCGGCCAGCGAGGCTTGTACGACCGGTTCCGCGGCCGCCTGCTGTGGCCCATCCGCGAGATGACCGGCGAGATCATCGGCTTCGGCGCCCGGCGGATGTTCGACGACGACCGCGTCGAGGCCAAGTACCTCAACACGTCCGAGACGCCCATCTACAAGAAGAGCCAGGTGCTGTACGGCCTCGACCTCGCCCGCAAGCACATCTCGTCCTCCAGCCAGGCCGTGGTGGTCGAGGGCTACACCGACGTCATGGCCTGCCACCAAGCCGGTGTGCGCACCGCGGTGGCCACCAGCGGCACGGCCTTCGGCGAGGAGCACGCGCGGATCCTGCGACGGGTGCTGCACGACCACGACGCCTTCCACGGCGAGGTCGTGTTCACGTTCGACGGCGACGAGGCCGGCCAGCGGGCTGCCATGAAGGCGTTCGCCGGCGACCAGCAGTTCGTCGCCCAGACGTACGTGGCGGTGGAGCAGCGGGGCATGGATCCGTGCGACCTGCGTCTCGCCGACGGTGACGCCGCGGTGCGTGAGCTCGTGGCGTCGCGCATCCCGCTCTATCGTTTCGTCCTCGAGAACACCCTGGCGCGCTACGACCTCGACCGAGGCGACCAGCGCGTCGACGCAGTGCGCGAGTCCGTCGGTCTGGCCACGGCCATCCGCGACAAGAGCAAGGTCGAGGAGTTCTTCCGCGAGATCGCCACGAAGGTCGGCGTCGACGTCGACCAGGTGCGGGCCGAGCACCGGCGCCGCAAGACTGCGCCCCAGTCCAAGTCACAGCCCCAGGCACAGGCCGCTCCGGTCGAAGAAGCCGAGCAACCCGCCGAACCGGCGCCGTTCGTCAGCTTCGGTGCGCCGCAGTTCGCCGACGAGCGCGAGGCGCTCAAGGCCATCGCGCAGTTCCCGCACCTCGCGCACGAGCACGTCGGTGACGTGCACGAGAACGACTTCACCCACCCGGTGGCGCAGGAGATCTGGCGTCACGTCAGCGAGCAGGAGTGGCCCACGGGGCCCGACTCGTCCTGGGTCCCGCGCATCTCCGACGCTCTGCCGTCCGACGACCTCCGCCACGTCCTGTCGGTCGCCGCGGTGGAGCCGCTTCGGGCACGCGAGTCGTCGACGAAGGCCGTGGTCGCGGCCACGATCGCCCAGCTGCAGGCACTCACGCTGGCCCGGCGCATCGCCGAGCTGAAGTCGAAGCTCCAGCGCACCAACCCGGTGGAGCAGACGGAGAGCTACAACCGGATGTTCGGCGAGCTCATCGCCCTGGAGCAGCAGCACCGCACCATGCGCGGTCGTGCGATCGGCGCCTGACGCGCGTACCCAGCCCCGATCTGTCCACAGTCGGGCCGTAGGCCCGGGCCTCGGGTCCGTGGTGCGCCGACGCTGGTCACGTGCCCTCACTCGCCCGTCAGCTGTTGTCCCAGCCACCACTCGAGCCGGAGCGTGAACGGGCGCTCGCCGTGGCTGCTCGCGCGGGCGATCGTGGCGCGCGGGACGATCTCGTCCGCGAGAGCCTCCGGCTCGTGGCCCTGCGAGCGCACCATCTCGGTCTGCGTGGCGAGGCCCTCGACGAGGCGATGCAGTCGGGCACGCTGGGCCTGATCGCCGCCGTCGACCGGTTCGACCCGGACCGCGGCTGTCGGCTCGCCACCTATGCCTGGCCGTGGATCACGGCGGCCATCCGGGCAACCATGCGCGCCGATCCACCGCGCAGCCCACTCGACGCCACTCGTCGTCCGGGAGGCGTTCCCGAACCGGCCGACGACCTGCGGCCCGCACTCGCGCATCTGCCGCTGCGGCTGGCCGCCGTGATCCGTCTGCGCTACCGCCTGGGCGAGCCTGCCGGACCGCCGCGCACCAGGAAGGAGGTGGCGATGCGGCTCGGCCTGTCAGTCGCTCAGGTGCGTGCTGACGAGGCGCGGGCGATGGCGCAACTACGCGCCCGGCTTGCTAAGGTAGGCCACCGTGCTCCTCGTGTGGGAGCCGATCCCCTGTAGCTCAATTGGCAGAGCATTCGGCTGTTAACCGGAGGGTTGTTGGTTCGAGTCCAACCGGGGGAGCCAGCTACTCGCCGTAGCTCATCGACAGCACCTCGAACGCCGCCCCGTACGTGACGCCGAGTCGGGTTCCGGCCGGCCGCGACACACCTTCCAGGAACTCCGCCGCGTCGAAGTTCGCCCAGCTTCCGCCGAGCCCGTCGATGTACGCCTTGTGCGCCTTCAGCGACTCGACACCACGGTCGAACGTGTCGGTCGTGTCGACGCCGTGGGCCGCATCTGGCGAACTTGCCGCCCACAGCTGGCGGACGTCACCCCACGGCTCGACGCCTTCGGTGAGCTGCTCGGGGAAGACCCAGCGGTTGCCGGCGTCACGGATGGCGTCGAGCGTGCCCCGGCCGACGGCGATGTGGTCGGACTGGTTCGGGAACGTGCCGCCCCACGTCTCACGGAAGTTGTTGGTGATGACGATGTCGGGCCGGTACTTGCGGATGACCGCGGTGATCGCGCGACGCAGCGGCAGTCCGTACTCGACGATGCCGTCGGGCAGGCCCAGGAACTCCACGGACTCGACGCCCACGATTCCTGCCGAGGCGATCTGCTCGCCGATCCGCACCTCTCGGGTCTCATCCGGCGCCATGCCGTCGATGCCCGCCTCGCCGCTGGTGACCAGGCAGTAGACGACCGTCTTGCCCTGATCGGTCCAGCGGGCGATCGCTGCGGCCGCACCGAACTCGACGTCGTCAGGGTGCGCCACGACGACCAGCGCGTTCTCCCACGACTCGTCCACGGGCTCCAAGGGTGAGGGCTCCATGTGACTAGGCTATTCCCCGCGCGGGGAGGTAGCTCAGCCGGTCAGAGCAGAGGACTCATAATCCTTAGGTCGCGGGTTCGAGCCCCGCCCTCCCCACGAACTACGCGAATTGGGACGAACTTCGCTACATTTCCCCATTGGACTGGCGACTTTCGTCACGAATCGAGGAGACCTCGCGGTCAGATCGACCAGTGGGCGAAGTCCTGGCCGACAAGCGCACGGAACCGGTCGATGTCGGGGCGCAGACTGTCGGCGACGCGTTCGAGCTGCTGCGGCGACATCACGGGGAGGTCGATGGACTCGCCTGCCTTGATCAGCTTGTCCGATGTCACGTGGCTCTCGACGTCGAACTTGGGCGACGTGAAGGTCGGGTCGACGCCGATGAACGTGAAGACCTGCTCCAGCGTCTGGGCGCGCTCGTCGCGGAGCTTCTCCGACGACAGCACGAGGAGGTGGTCCCGCCCGAACGCCTCGACGAACGGCTCGAGCTGCCAGTGGTACCGGCTGGTGAGCAGTGCCGGGTTCTCGAGATCGTCGAAGTACACCTCGAAGTCGTCGCGCAGCACCCGGCCCTTGACCACGTTGTGCAGGAAGTGTGAGACCGCGCGCTCGATGGGGTCGCGGGCCAGGAAGATCAGCCGGAGGTCGGGAAGCAGGGCGTGCATCTTCCTGGCGATGCCCTCGACCTCGTGCCGCTTGGTGTAGTTGGGCGACGACTCGCCGTACTGGTCGGCCCGTTCGGTGAACTGGCTGCGATACCAAGCGAGGTCGTGGCCAGCCGGACGGAAGAAGAAGTCCGTCTCCTTCTTGGTCGACATGCACACCTGCGGATGCTGGCGCAGGTAGTTGTGCAGCGCGCTCGTGCCGCCCTTCATCGTCCCGATCGTGACGAAGGTGGGAAGCGCCCCGCGTCGGCGGAAGCGGTCCAGGAGCGAAGGCGGCATCGGGGCTAGGCTAACCCGCAATGACCGACGCAGTGATCGCCGACCTCGACGGCACCTTGTGCGACGTGTCGGGCATCCTTCACCACCTCGAGGGCGAGGAGCGCGACTTCGCCGCCTTCCACGCCGCGTCCGCCGACTGCCCGCCGCGTGCGGAGGTCGTCGACGCCGTCCGCGCCGCCCACGACTCAGGCAAGGCGGTCCTCGTCGTCACCTCACGCGAGTTCGTCTGGCGCGACCTCTCCCTCGACTGGCTGGTCGCGCACGAGATCCCCTACGACGAGCTGGTGATGCGCATCGTCGGCGACTACCGGGCCGACGAGGTCGTGAAGGCCGAGATGCTCGACCAGCTGGAGGCCGACGGCTGGTCGATCTCGGAGGCGTGGGAGGACAGCGCGGACATCGTCGAGCTGTGGGAGTCGCGCGGCATCACCGTGCACGTCGTCTGAGCCGAGCCCCTAAACTGGCGCGCATGTCGAGCAGGTCACGCATGGCGACGTCGCCGCTGCGCGACCTCGCCTTGAACATCCAGAAGAGCAGCCTGACCGTCGCCGACGAATGCCTGCGGTTCCGGTACGAGGAGTCACCCGACCTGATCGCCAGGATGGCGAGCCGGGGCGAGATGGACTACCCGGAGGTCCTGGCCATGGTGCGTGACCTCCTCGATGGCCGCATCTCGGTGCCCGAAGCTCGCGCCGCGCTCGACCCCTACGCCTTGTCGTCGTTGGCGCGCCTGATGATCGGCCTCAGGACACCGGTGCAGGACTTCTCCGAACCAGCCGACATCACCCGCGCGGTCCGGTTGCTCCGCGGCTCGATCCGGCTGCCCTGGGACGCAGCCATGGCCGAGGGACAGGCGAATCTCGCAGTCGGGAACTTCGACCACGTCGCGAGCGTCCTCGCCGACGACCTCGAGCCGGACCCCCGATGGATCCTCACCGCGGAGCTCGCCCATCCGGCCCACGGACGACCCGGAGCCACCGAGGAGGCGTGGCTCAAAGCCTTCAACCAGCGTTTCGCCGACCAGGGCCTCCTGCCGATCCGCATCGCCGATGGTTCGGGGGCTCCGTTCGACCGTATTGCCGTCGACGTCCCGGACTCCTTGGTCGTCGACGATCCCGACAGCCCGCTCGTCACCATCATCATGTCGACCTACAAGCCGGACCACAGCTTTCCCACGGCGGTCGCCTCCCTCGTGGCGCAGACCTGGCGCAACCTGGAGATCCTCGTCGTCGACGACTGCTCGCCGCCGGAGTTCGACGACCTGCTCGAGACGGTCACCGCCACCGACCCCCGGATCCGCCTGATGAAGATGCCGGTGAACGGCGGGACGTACAAGATCCGCAACCACGCGATCGCCCAGAGCCGAGGGGCCTTCGTCACCTTCCAGGACTCCGACGACTGGGCGCATCCACAGCGGATCGAGCGTCAGGTGACTCCGCTCATCGAATCGGACGAGGTGGTGGCCACGAGTGGTCGGGCGCTCCGCGTGTACGCCGACATGACCAGCCTGACCGTCGGGTACAACTCCTTCCGTCGTGGCGAGGCGTCGCTGATGTTCCGCAAGGACATCGTGATCGAGACCTTGGGCAGCTTCCACGAGACGCGCAAGGCGGCCGACACCGAGTTCTTCGAACGCATCGACACCGTGTTCGGCACCGACAACAACGTGTGGCTTCCCGATGTCCTGGTGCTCACCCAGCTGACCGCCGGCTCGCTATCGCGCGATGAGTTCAGCTTCGGCTGGCACCACGGCGCGCGCACCGTGTACGGCGAAGCCCGCCGGTTCTGGCACCGGCAGATCGCTGCCGGCCTGGCCTCGCCGTACTTGCCGCCGGGGGACACCTCGGCGATCTACGCTCCCAACCGGATGATGACCGGCCGCAGCGCGGATCCGACGACGTGCGACGTGCTGTGGCTGTCGGACTGGCGTGAGGGAATCGACCGGTACGTCGATGCGTGCGCGCAGGTCGAGGCTTTGATCGCGAACGGTCTTTCGACCCTGGTGGCCCACGGCACGACGGTGCGTCACGCCGATCGCAAGCGACTGCCGATCCGGGACGACATTCAGCAGCTCCAGGTGGACGGCCTGACCCGGTTCGCGGTCTGGGGGGAACCGGTCCATGCGCGCCTGCTTCTGATCACCGACCCTGAGCTTCCGGTCATGACCCGTCCACCGGAGACCGTCAGCATGTCCGCGGACCGGCTCGTGATCGCCGCAGGACATCCGCCCGCGGCGCCGAGCGGCGACTGGTTGACCTACGATCCGGCAAGCGTCGAACGCAACGCCAAGCGGATGTTCGGAGTCGAGCCGTCGTGGCTGCCGGCGCACGAGGGCATCGCCGACGACCTGCGGGCGTGCGGAGCGACGGGCACGATCCTGCCGCCTCATCAACTTCGTGCCGTGCCAACCGTGCGGCCCCGCCCCTACAGAGGCCACCGCGGCGGATCGCGTCTCATCGTCGGCACCAGCGCACTCGTGCTGCCCCGACGTGATCGTCCGACCTGGGCGTCCCTACGGCGCCTCCTGCCCCAGGACGACGACTACGACGTCCGACTTCGGGCCGATCCCGAAGTCGTCAACGCCGTGCTGAAGAATCGACGCGTGCCCCCGGGCTGGCTGGTCATGGACGAGTCGGCACCGCTGTCCGACTTCCTGCGCCAGCTCGACGTGTTCGTGGCCGTCCCCTCACAGTCCTGGGGACCCGAGCTCCCGTGGGCCGTGGTGGCCGCTTTGGCGGAGGGGGCCGTCGTCGTGATCGACCCCGCGTACCAGCAGCACCTCGGCGGAGCGGCTGTCTACGCATCGGCTGTCGACGTCCACGACGAGCTCAAGGCTCTCGCGGCCGATCCCGACCGCGTCGCCGAGTACCGTGAGCGCGGCTACGCCTTCTGCCGAGAAATCCTGTCCGAGGATGCGGCGGTCGACCTGGTCCACGAGCTCGCCGGCCTGGAACGAGGAAACGCATGAGGCTCACCCGCACGGAGTACATGGCGACCGCCGCGGTGGGGGTGATCGGCATCGGTCTGGTCGTGGCCATCTTCATGGACTCCTGGCGATGGTCGCTCGGACTCCTTGGCGCCCTGATGGTGGTGCTCGCGGCCGTCATCATCCTCGTCCTGCGACGCCAGGACGCGAGCCGGTCCGCCGACCTCGAGCGACTGGAGCTCAAGGTCGACAACGTGGCGCTTCGAGTGGTCACCGAGTCGCAGGCGACGCACCGCGAGCTGAGTGGCCTGATCGAGCAGCTCGGAGCCGACCTCCGCGACTCGCCCTAGCTACACGCCGAACGAGGCGCGTTCGGACTGGGGCACCAGGTCGGCGAGCTCGGGGTGTTCACGCATGATCTTCGGCACGAACGAGCAGTACGGCAGCACTTGCGCCTGGCGGTCGCGGATCGTCTCCAGGCTGTTCACCACCAGGGTCGCGCCGAGCCCGCGATGGCGGAACTGCGGAAAGATCCGCGTGTGCGGGATGGCGTAGGCGCCGTCTTCCACCAGGTACTCCAGGTACCCGACCAGCTCGTCGTCCACGCTGATCTCGAAGCGCGATTCAGCGGGATTGTCGGTCACAGCGGTGCTCATGTGACCAGTTTCCCACGCCGCGCAACCCGCGGTTCGGCGTGGTTCTTGGTGGCTGTGGGGCGAATGGGGCAGAATGGGGGGAGCGCGAGTCGCGGCTGAGGCGCCCGGGTGCCGAGAAACGTTGGGGAAGACGGATTCTCGAACACCAGGAGGCACCATGAGCATCCCGACCCGTGGAGTCCTGTACATCCACTCCGCGCCGTCTGCGCTGTGCCCGCACGTCGAGTGGGCGGCGTCCGGCGTGCTCGGCGCCTCCGTCGATGTCGACTGGGTGGCGCAGCCCGCCGAGTCGGGCGCGTACCGTGCCGAGATCTCCTGGCAGGCCGCGGTCGGCACCGCGGCTGCGCTCGCGTCCGCCCTCCGTGGCTGGGATCGTCTGAGGTTCGAGGTCACCGAGGAGCCCACCGTGTCGTCGGAGGGAGCTCGATACAGCTACACCCCCGACCTCGGCATCTTTCACGCCATGACCGGCCTGCACGGTGACGTCCTCATCCCGGAGGACCGCATCAAGGCGTTCCGGGTCAAGGCGGCGAAGGGGGACATTTCGATGGACCAGGCCCTCGACGGCTTGCTCGGAGTGGCGTGGGACGACGAGCTCGAGCCGTTCCGGCATGCCGGCGACGGCGCCCCCGTCCGCTGGCTCCACCAGGTGATCTGAGACGCACCGAGTGCGCGCAGCGCGCTGGGGGTACCTCCCACGAGCGCAGCGAGTAGGGGGCGCGTGCGGCCAGGTTGAGCGAGCACGCCGAAGGCGTCCGAAGGCCGAAACCGCGTCAGATGATGCGTGAAGGCGTGACTACCCGATCGTCACGCTGATGGCCGGCGTGTTCGTGCCGGAAGGCTCGTGAGCCATGCGGAAGTCGCGCTTGCCCGTGCGCGACGTGTAGATCTGGGTGCGGTACTTGCCGCCTTTGCGTGTGGTGGCGGTGACCGGGAAGTCGTCCCATTGCTCGCCGGGATCCTTGACCTGCACCTGGAGCCTCTCGCCGCCGCCGAGTGCCGGGAACGCGCCCTCGAGGGTGAAGCGCTCGCCGGGTCCGACCTGGGTGTTCGGGATCGCCAAGGTCGGGTCGGGATCGGGGGTCGCCTCCGGATCCGATGACGGCGTCGGCGTGGGCGTCGGGGTGGGGGTGGTCGGCGCCGACGTGGTCGGCACGGTGAGCGGTGGCAGCGTCGATGAGTTGATGCCGGTGGCCGCGATGAGGCCCGCGAAGCTCAGGCCGAGCACGATGCCCACGCCGGCGCCAACGGCCGCGAACCAGTACGCGAGGCGTTTCATCGCGCCGCGGCGCTCCTCCGGATCGACCTCGAGCGGGGGCGGGTGAGCGGACGTCTCCGGCGCTGCACCGGGAAGGGGGTCGGAGCTCGGTGGCGGGGCCTGGTACGTGGTGCTCCGGGGTGCGCGGCTGCCGTCGTGTCGCACGACGACCTTCACGGCGTCGCCCACGGTGCGGATGTCGTTGACCGACTCGTCGGAGAGGTAGATGTCGAATCGGCGGCCGAGCTCGTCGGCCATCTCCACGACAGCCAGGGAGTCGACGCCGAGCTGCGTGAGCTCGGCGTGATCGACGACGTCCTCGGGCGCACAGCCGACGACCTGAACGAGGATGTCGGTCAGCTGATCGCGGACTTCGTCGGACTGGGGCACCTGCCGAGTCTACCGATCAGCCAACGCTGGGAACCGGCGTCGAGGTGGCCGGCCGCTCGTCGTCCTCCGCCAGCCGTCGCTTGCGTCTGCCGCGGTTTCCGGTGGCCCACGCACCGATCGACACCGACGCCCACCCGATGATCGCGCCGGCGACGTCGTCGGCGATGTAGTGCCAGCCGAAGTAGACCGTGGCGAGCAGGGTCATGGCCAGGAACGCCCAGCCGGCGATCCGGATGGCCGCGCGCTGACCGGTGCGCTCGAAGAACAGGCATGCGGTGACCACGACCGACACGTGCAGCGATGCGAAGCCGGCGATGCCGAAGATGTCGCTGCCGGTGGGGTCGGCCTTGAACGCGGCCCCGTTCTTGAACAGCGAGTTCTGCAGCGCGGACACACCGGAGTCGGGCAGAGCGGAGAACATCGACGGCTGGAAGAACGCCGGGCCGAGCGTGGGGAGGATGTAGTAGCTCACGGTGCCGAGCACCCAGTTGAGGCTCAGGGCGGTCGCGTACCAGGCGCCGAGCGAGATGTTGCGACTCCACGTCAGGACGAGACCCAGCGTGAGCGGAATCAGCGGCAGGTAGGCGAGGTAGGACGTGGCGAGGACCTGGGCGACGAAGCCCGTGCCGAGCCAGTCGTGCAGCAGCGGCGCCGGGTTGTTGCCGAACATCAGGAAGTGGTCGAGCTGCAGCAGGTCGTGGTCGTAGAGGCGGTCATGGATCAGCGGCAGGTAGCTCTTGAGATTGCGGTAGCTGACGTAGCAGATGTAGAACGCGACCAGGCCGGTGGCGATGTTGCCGACGCGGCCCCACGTCCACTCCTCGCGCACGATCATGCGCATGGTCGGCAGGGCACGACGCACCCCGTTGCGCCGGATGGCCTGCGGGATGATGCCCGCGGCGAAGAACAGCACGCCGATCAGGGGGAGCCGGATGTAGGCAGGACCGAGGAAGCCGTCGGGGTCGCGAAGCGGCACCCCTAGACGATTCGACGCGACGAGGGCAGTGATCCCGACGGCGACGGACAAGATCACCGCAAAGGTGTAAGGCCATCGACGCATCCCGCCATCTTAGGGCGCGGTCCTGAGTTGATCCTTAGAGCCCGATGTGTGGACGATCACCCTCTGGCCTGCGTCGAGACACCATTCGGTTCAGGCGTCGGTGCCCTCCTGAGCCACACCCACGACCGCCGTCGGGTCGTCGATCCGGAGCGTCGTGAAAGCCTCGCGGACGACGGCCGGATCGACCTTCGACTGCTGCGCGAGCGTCTGGAGCACGCCGACGACGATCGACTCTGCGTCGACCTGGAACACCCGGCGAGCTGCGGCGCGAGTGTCGGCGAAGCCGAAGCCGTCGGTGCCGAGCGACTGCCAGGGGCCGGGCACCCAGCGTGCGATCTGGTCGGGCACGGCCCGCATGTAGTCGCTGACCGCCACCGTGGCCGAGGATCGACCCGAGAGCTTCGAGCTGATCCACGGCACCCGCGTGTACTCGCCGGGGTGGTTGAGGTTCCACTTCTCGGCGTCCACGGCATCACGGGCCAGCTCGTTCCACGACGTGACCGACCAGACGTCGGCGGCGACGTCGTAGCGCTCGGCGAGGATCTCCTGTGCCTTGAGCGCCCACGGCACCGCGACGCCGGACGCCAGGATCCGCGCGGGGATCGATCCGTTCTCGGCCATGCGGAACAGGTAGGCGCCCCTGAGCACACCTTCGACGTCGAGGTCGTCCGGCTCGACCGGCTGGTTGATCGGCTCGTTGTAGACGGTGAGGTAGTAGATGATGTCCTCGCCGTGCGGGAACTCATCGGTGGAGCCGTACATCCTCGCCAGGCCGTCCTTGACGATGTGGCTGATCTCGAAGCCGTACGCCGGGTCGTAGTGGACGACCGCCGGGTTGGTCTGCGCGATGAGTGGCGAGTGACCGTCGGCGTGCTGCAGTCCCTCGCCGGTGAGCGTGGTGCGCCCGGCAGTGGCGCCGATGAGGAAGCCGCGCGCCAGCTGGTCGGCCATCGACCAGATCGAGTCGGCGGTGCGCTGGAACCCGAACATCGAATAGAACATGTACACCGGGATCATCGGCTCGCCCTGCGTGGAGTACGCGCTTCCGGCCGCGATCGCCGAGGCCATGGCGCCGGCCTCGCTGATGCCCTCGTGCAGGAGCTGGCCGCTCACGGACTCCTTGTAGGCCAGCAGCAGCTTGCGGTCGACGGACTCGTACGTCTGCCCGTGCGGGCTGTAGATCTTGGCGGACGGGAACATCGAGTCCATGCCGAACGTGCGGTACTCGTCGGGCGCGATCGGCACGATGCGCTGGCCGATCTCCGGATCCTTCATGAGGTCGCGCAGCAGTCGCACGAACGCCATCGTGGTGGCGATCTGCTGCTTGCCGGATCCCTGCTTGAGCGGGGCGTAGACGTCGTCGCCGGGCAGCTTGAGCGGAGTGGGGTCGACCTTGCGCAGCGGTATCGACCCGCCGAGCGCGTCGCGGCGCCCCTTCATGTACTGGATCTCTTCACTGTCGGTGCCCGGGTGGTAGAACGGCGCGAGGTCGTCGCCGTCGATCTGCTCGTCGGAGATCGGGATGGCAAGCCGGTCGCGGAACTGTTTGAGGTCGTCCTTGGTGAGCTTCTTCATCTGGTGCGTCGCGTTGCGGCCCTGGAACGACTCGAGCAGCCAGCCCTTGATGGTGTGGGCGAGGATGACGGTCGGCTGGCCGGTGTGCTCCACAGCGGCGTCGAACGCCGCGAACACCTTGCGGTAGTCGTGCCCGCCGCGCGGGAGTCGCTCGATCTGCTCGTCGGTGAGGTGCTCGACCATCTTGGCCAGACGCGGGTCGCCACCGAAGAAGTGCTCGCGGTTGTAGGCACCGGACTCCACGGACAGGGTCTGGAACTCGCCGTCCGGAGTTCGGTTCATCTGGTTGACGAGCACGCCGTCGGAGTCGCGGGCGAGGAGGTCGTCCCAGTTGCGTCCCCACACGACCTTGATGACGTTCCAGCCGGCGCCTCGGAAGAAGGACTCCAGCTCCTGGATGATCTTGCCGTTGCCGCGGACGGGTCCGTCGAGCTGCTGCAGGTTGCAGTTGATGACGAACGTGAGGTTGTCGAGCTCCTCGCGGGCCGCGAGCCCGATGGCGCCGAGCGACTCCGGCTCGCCCATCTCGCCGTCACCGAGGAAGGCCCACACGCGCTGGCCGCTGGTGTCCTTGATGCCCCGGTGCTGGAGATAGCGGTTGAAGCGGGCCTGGTAGATGGAGTTGATGGCCGCGAGCCCCATGGAGACCGTCGGGAACTCCCAGTAGTTCGGCATGAGCCGCGGGTGAGGGTAGGACGACAGGCCGTTGCCGGGGCCGTGCGAGTGCTCTTGGCGGAACCGGTCGAGCTGTTCCTCGGTGAGGCGTCCCTCCAGGTAGGAGCGGGCATAGATGCCGGGGGCGGCGTGGCCCTGGAAGTAGATCTGGTCGCCGCCGCCGGGGTGACCCTTGCCGCGGAAGAAGTGGTTGAAGCCGACCTCGTAGAGGCTGGCCGCCGACTGGTAGGTGGCGATGTGGCCGCCGACGCCGAGGCCGGGCCGATTGGCGCGCGACACCATGACCGCGGCGTTCCAGCGGATGAAGGCCCGGATGCGCCGCTCGATGGCCTCGTTGCCGGGGAACCACGGCTCGCGCTCTGGCGGGATCGTGTTGATGAAGTCGGTGCTGCGCAACGCCGGCACGCCGACCTGCTTCTCGCGGGCGCGCTCGAGGAGTCGGAGCATCACGTACCTGGCCCTGGCGCGTCCGCGGTCGTCGACCATCTGGTCGAGCGAGCCAACCCATTCGGCCGTCTCCTCCGGGTCGATGTCGGGGAGCTGAGTGGGCAGACCTTCGTGGATGACAGGCGGGCGCTCGGCGCCGCGTGGTGTCGATCCGGAGGTCTCGGGGCCGGTGGGCATGTGTGACTCCTGACGCGTCTCGTGGACCCGTCCATCTTCCCACGCGGCATTCGCTAGTGTGAGACCGGCAACAGCGCCGTTGGGCTACTTCCGGGTAGCTGTTCGAGGTCAGAGGAGGGAACCGTTGGACGCCGGCAGGTTGGGCTTTGCCCCCGACACCGTCATCCAGGAGCTCGGTTGGGACGAAGACGTCGACGACGAGCTTCGGCAGGCCATCGAGACCCAGTGCGGCAGCGAGCTGATCGACGGTGAGACGTCTGAGGCCGTCGACGGCGTCATCTTGTGGTGGCGCGACGGCGACGGCGATCTGGTCGACGCGCTCCTCGACTCGCTGCACGATCTCGCCGAGGGCGGCTCCGTCTGGCTGCTCACCCCGAAGGTCGGACGCACCGGCTACGTCCCCGGCGCCGACATCGTCGAGGCAGCGCCGATCGCCGGCCTCTCGACCACCACCACGTCGTCGGCGACGGCCGAGTGGTCGTCCACCAAGCTCTCGACGCACAAGCGCTGAGACCGAGGCCGCTTGCGGCCGAGCGTCGAGGCGGGTTGAGCGCGTCACGGCGAAGCCGTCAGGGTGACGAAACCTCGTGAGTGTCTAGGCTCGCTTCCATGATCGACATCGGGGACGCGGCTCCGGACTTCACCCTCAAGAACCAGCACGGCGAGGACATCTCGCTGACCTCGTTTCGAGGCACACCGGTGGTGCTGGTGTTCTTCCCGTTCGCGTTCAGCGGCATCTGCTCGGGTGAGCTCGCCGAGATCCGCGACCGGATGTCTGAGCTCGACGGCGCCGAAGTGCTGGCCGATGTGGGGGTCGCCGAGCGCGGAACCTTCGTCATCGACGGTGAGGGAATCGTGCGGTGGAAAGTCGTACAGGGTATCGGAGACGCGCGTGATCTGGGGGCTTATCGCAAAGCCCTCGAATCACTTGGCTGAGTCGGGTCTCAGTTTGTGAAAAAGCCTGCGATGGTGGTGCGAGATACGCTTTGATTGAGCTGCCGCAGCCGCCCGGGACCCGAGACCCTGGCGGCTGCGGTCTTTGTTTCCGGCCCCGAAACGCTGCGGTAGTGTGCTCGGGTCCCGGGCGAATAGCTCAGCTGGTCAGAGCATCCGGTTTACACCCGGAAGGTCGGGGGTTCGAGCCCCTCTTCGCCCACCCCCACCGCCCGACTCCACGATGTGTGACGAAGGTGACCTCATCCGCTGCCAGAGTGGCCACCTTCGTCACAAATCGGGCCGGTGGTGGACACGGATCGGTGCGCGTCAGCGGACGCTGACACGATGAGGTCATGAGCTCCCCATCGGTCGCCGCCGACACCGCGACCCACGCGCTGGACGCGCTGCGCCGACTCACCGGGCTGCCTGACGCCGTCTTCCACGAGGGTCAGCTCGAGGCCATCAGTGCGCTGGTCGACGACCGTCGGCGCGCGCTGGTCGTGCAGCGCACCGGGTGGGGGAAGTCGGCGGTCTACTTCATCGCCACGGCGCTGCTTCGGCAGCAGGGTGCCGGTCCGACGTTGCTCGTCTCACCGCTCATCGCGCTCATGCGCGACCAGGTGGCGGCCGCCGAACGCGCGGGTGTGCGGGCGGTGGCCATCAACTCCGCCAACGCGCACGAGTGGGACGACGTGCGGGCACGTCTGGCGGCCGACGACGTCGACGTCCTGCTGGTCTCGCCCGAACGACTCACGAATCCACGCTTCCGCGAGGAGCAGCTGCCGGTGCTGCGCGAGCGGATGGGCCTGCTCGTCGTCGACGAGGCGCACTGCATCTCCGACTGGGGTCACGACTTCAGGCCCGACTACCGCCGCCTCGCCGACCTGATCGCCTCGATGCCCGATGGCGTCCCCGTGCTGGCGACCACCGCCACCGCCAACGAGCGGGTCGTCACCGACGTGGCGGAGCAGATGGGCGTCGGCGGCACGCCCGACGGCGTCCTCACCCTGCGCGGTTCGCTGGCACGCACGTCCCTGCGGCTCGGTTCGCTCACCCTGCCCACGTCGCGCGAGCGTCTCGGCTGGCTGCTCAGCCACCTGTCCGACCTCCCCGGCAGCGGCATCATCTACACCCTCACGGTCTCCGGCGCCGAAGACACCGCACGCCTGCTGGCCGAAGCCGGTCACGAGGTACGCGCGTACACCGGCCGCACCGATCCCGACGAGCGGATCCGGCTCGAGGAGGCCCTCAAGAACGACGAGCTCAAGGCCCTCGTCGCCACCAGCGCGCTCGGCATGGGCTTCGACAAGCCGAACCTCGGCTTCGTGGTGCACCTCGGCGCGCCGTCGTCCCCGGTCGCGTACTACCAGCAGGTCGGCCGCGCCGGCAGAGCCACCGAGAGCGCCGACGTCCTGCTCATGCCCGGGCACGAGGACACCGACATCTGGCACTACTTCGCCACGGCGTCGATGCCCAGCCCCGGCAAGGCGTCAGCCGTGCTCAGCGCGTTGGGCGACGAGCCGCTATCGACGCCGGCGCTGGAGGCGAGGGTCGACATCCGGCGCACGCCGCTCGAGCTGCTGCTCAAGGTCCTCGACGTGGACGGCTCGGTGCGGCGGGTGCAGGGCGGCTGGGTCGCGACCGGCCAGCCGTGGACCTACGACGAGGAACGCTACGAGCGGATCGCCGAGTCCCGTCGCGTCGAGCAGCAGTCGATGCTGGCCTACGAGCGGGGCGAGGGCTGCCGCATGGAGCACCTGCAGCGCGAGCTCGACGACCCCACCGCGGCACCGTGCGGACGCTGCGACGTCTGCGCCGGCCCGTGGTACCCCACCCACACAACGCCGGAGGCTGTCGCCACGGCGTCCGGCGCCCTCGACCGCGTGGGTGTCCCGATCGAGCCTCGTGCTCAGTGGCCCACCGGTGCCGGACGACTCGGCGTGGAGGCCGACGGCAAGCCCGTCTCGGGCAAGATCACGGCCGACGACAGACCGGAGACCGGTCGGGTCGTCGCCCGGCTCACCGACCTCGGGTGGGGCGGGGCACTGCGCGAGCTGTTCGCCGCGGGAGCGCCCGATCAGACGCTGAGCGACGAGCTGCTCGGCGGCTGTGTACGCGTCCTGCGCGACTGGGACTGGGCCGAGCGGCCGGTCGGAGTTGTCGCCGTGTCGTCCGTCGCGCGTCCGCAGCTGGTCGGGTCGGTTGCCGAGGGCATCGCCCGACTCGGACGACTGCCGCTGCTCGGGCAGCTCGAGCTCGCCGACGGCGCTCCAGCCGAGACCGCGGGCGGCAACAGCGCATACCGCCTGGCCGGGGTGTGGGGGCGATTCCACGTCGGGCCCGCCCTCGCCGAGGCGCTGAGCGAGGCCTCTGGGCCGGTCCTGTTGGTCGACGACCTCGTCGACAGCCGCTGGACCATGACCGTCGCCGCACGCGAGCTGCTCCGGCACGGGGCCGATTCCGTGCTGCCCTTCGCGCTGGCCGCCGTCGCCTAGGTCGAGCGCGGACACCACGCGCACTCGAACCGGAAAAGGGAGACACACCCTAGGCTCGTCCCATGCCTGCGCTGCGTGACGTCGTCGCCGTCCTCGACGAGCTGTACGACCCGCGCTGGGCGGACGACTGGGACGCCGTCGGCACCGTGGTGGGCGACCTCGACTCCGACGTCTCCCGCATCCTGTTCGCCGTCGACCCTGTGCAGGCCGTCGTCGGCGAGGCGATCGAGTGGGGTGCCGACCTGCTGGTCACGCATCATCCGCTCTACCTGTCCGGGGTCACGTCCGTCGCTGCGTCGACGCCCAAGGGTCGCGTCGTCCACGACCTCATCTCGAACGGCGTCGCTCTGCACACCTGCCACACCAACGCCGACAGCCCGTCGCTCGGCGTCTCGGAGTCGATGGCGCTGGCGCTCGGGCTCACCGACATCCGTCCGCTCGAGGCCGATGCTGACGCGACCGACACCTGGGTCGTCTTCGTGCCGCACGATGACGCCGACAAGGTGGCCGCGGCCATGCACGGGGCCGGAGCCGGAGCGATCGGCGCGTACGACCGGGCCATGTTCCAGTCGTCCGGCACCGGATCCTTCCGCCCACTCGATGGGGCGACCCCGGCGATCGGCGAGGTCGGCGAGGTGGAACGCGTCGATGAGACCCGCGTCGAGATGGTCGCCGCTCCTGCCGTCCGCGAGGCAGTGCGCCGAGCGATGCTGGACGCGCACCCGTACGAGGAGGTCGCCCACTCCGTGACCGCCTCCTTGCCGCGACCATCCGACCGGGGGAGCGGGCGCATCGGCCAGCTGCCCGAGCCCATGAGCCTCGGCGACTTCGCCACCCACGTCACCGATCGCCTTCCCGCCCACAGCAGCGCCACCAGGGTCGCCGGCGACCTCGACCGGACGGTGGGCACGGTGGCGCTGTGCGGGGGATCCGGCGACTTCCTGCTGGCCCAGGCGGATGCGGCTGGTGCCGACGTGTACGTGACGTCCGACCTGCGTCACCACCCGGTGAGCGAGCACGCCGAACGCCCCGACGCCTGCGCCGTCATCGACGTGCCGCACTGGGCTGCCGAGTGGACCTGGCTGCCGGTTGCAGCGCGCGAAGTCGCCGCCCGGTGTGGCGATACGGTGGAGACGAGGGTGTCGACGATCGTCACCGACCCGTGGACGCACGCCATTTCGAGCACGAGGAGCACACGCTGAACGCCGAACCGTCCGCCCAGCTGACCCTGCTCGACCTGCAGGCCCAGGACTCCGCGCTCGCCCAGCTCAACCACCGCCGGACCTCTCTCCCAGAGCACGCGCGCATCGCCGAGCTCCAGGCCCGGGTCGACGAGCTCGATGGGCAGCGCATCGAGGCCGACACCGAGGTCGGCGATCTCACGAGAGCGCAGTCGAAGGCCGACGCCGAGGTCGAGCAGGTCAAGGCCCGTCGCGTCCGCGACGAGGAGCGCATGAGCTCGGGCGCGATCACCAACCCGAAGGACCTGGAGAGCATGCAGCACGAGCTCGGTGCGCTGCAGCGACGCATCTCGACGCTGGAGGACGAGGAGCTCGAGGTCATGGAGAAGCTCGAGGACGCACAGAAGCGTCTGAGCTCGGTCACCGCCGATCTCGACCACGTCAAGATCGACCTCGAGCAGGTCGCCACAGCACGCGACTCCGCCATCGAGGCCATCGACGCCGAGACCTCCACCATCACGGCCGAGCGCGAGCGCATCGTTGGGCAGGTCCCGGACGACCTGCTGGCCCTGTACGACAAGGTGAAGGCCCAGTACGGCGGGCTTGCTGCGGCCGCCCTCCGGGCGCGTCGGTGCGAGGGCTGCCGGCTGGAGATCAACGGCGCCGACCTCCGCGAGATCGCGGCCAAGCCCGACGACGAGGTGCTCCGCTGCCCGGAGTGCAGCCGCATTCTCGTCCGCACGGCCGAGTCCGGCTTGTGAGCCGACGCGTCATCATCGAGGCCGACGGCGGCTCTCGAGGCAATCCCGGCCCTGCCGCCTACGGCGCCCTCGTGCGCGACGCCGACACCGGTGAGGTGATCGCCGAGCGCGGCGAGTCCATCGGCGTCGCCACCAACAACGTCGCGGAGTACCGCGGCCTCATCGCCGGGCTCGAGCTGGTGCGCGAGCACGCACCGGACGCCGAGGTCGAGGTGCGGATGGACTCCAAGCTCGTCATCGAGCAGATGGCCGGGCGCTGGAAGATCAAGCACGTCGACATGAAGCCGCTGGCACTCGAGGCTCAACGGCTGGTGTCCGGCAACGTCACCTGGACGTGGGTGCCACGAACGTCGAACAAGGCGGCCGACGCACTGGTGAACGAGGCACTCGACTCGGCGACTGGCTCGGTCCTCCGCCGTCGGCACGCAGGGACACAGTCACCACGCGCCCGAATCTCGAAGAGCTCAGTGCCTCCTGGCGCAGGCGGCGAGGAGGAGAAGCCCACGACGGTCATCATGCTCCGGCACGGCGTCACCAAGCACACCCTCAAGAAGGTGTTCAGCGGACTGGGCGGCGACGACCCCGGCCTCACCGATCTCGGTCGTGAGCAGGCCAAACGCGCGGCGGCCCGGCTGGCCAAGCGCGGCCCGATCGACGCGATCGTGTCGTCACCGTTGCTCCGCACCCGCGAGACGGCGGACGTCGTCGCCCAGGAGCTCGGGCTCGACATCGAGATCGAGCCCGGATTCGCGGAGATGGGGTTCGGCGAGTGGGACGGCCTCGCCTTCTTCGACATCATGGAGCGCTGGCCCGACGACATGCGGTCCTGGCTCGACTCGCCGGACGTCGCTCCACCTGGCGGTGAGTCCTTCGACACGGTGTTCAAGCGCGTCGACGAGGCGCGGAAGCGGCTGCTCGCCGAGTACGAGGGGCAGACCGTGGTCGTGGTCAGCCACGTCACGCCGATCAAGATGATGCTGCGCCTGGCCCTCGAGACCGAGATGGAGCTCATCCAGCACTTCGAGCTGGCTCCCGCGTCGATCACCACGATCCAGTGGTGGACCGAAGGATGGCCCGTCGTGAAGGAAGTCTCTGCCGTGCCCGACTAGCGCACGAGCGCGGTCCAGGCCCACAGCACCGTCGTGCACAGCGCGACGATCACGGGTGTCGTGACCACGCCGACCGCATGGAACGTCCGCCACGAGGTGACGTCGGCTGTTCCGGCCTGGCGCCAGAGCAGGTTCGCGAGGGATCCGATGCCGGTCAGGTTGGCGCCGACGTTGAGGCCGATGAGGAGAGCCAGGACGGTCACGGGTCCCGCCGCGGCGGCAGCCGGAAGCAGGAGCAGTGCGGCCGGCAGGTTGTTCACGAGGTTCGCGGCGAGCATGCCGACAAAGGCCGTCACCAGGAGCGCGCCGAGTCCGGGGCCGGACGGCACGAGCCGGTCAATGCCGTCGCCCGCGCGGGTCCCGGCCAGAAACACCACGACCAGCCCCCACGCCAGGATGAATGCGGCGAGCGGAAGGTTCGCCGCATCGACGAGCTCGCGCCAGGTCGTCGTGCTCCGCGTGAGGGCATACCCGCCGAGCAGGATCGCCCCGGCCGCCGCCGACAGCCACAGGTCGACGCCACTGGACAGGGCGATCAGCACCGCGACGAGGACCGCGGCCGGGAACAGCGGCACGGCCGGCGCCTGCGCGACGTCTGGTTCCGGATCGTCGCGGAAGTCCTCGCGGAACCACCACCGCAGCACCCCGAGCTCGGCCGCCACCCCGACGACGAAGACCGGCAGCATCAGCCACGCGAACTCCACGAAGGCGAGCCCGGTGCCCGCGAATGCCAGCAGGTTCGTGATGTTCGAGGATGGCAGCAGGGTCGATCCGGTGTTGGCGATCCGGATCGCGGCCAGCCCGGTCGCGCGTCGGGCGCTCCGGGCCGCGACGAGCAGCACCGGAACCAGCAGGACCGCAGCTGCGTGCGGCGTCAGGACAGCGGTCACCACGGCAATGAGCACCGCAACGAACATGAATCGACGGGTCGGCGACTCGGTCGACTCCCTCGCGACGACGTCGCCCCACGCCTCGAACAGGCCCTCGTCCGCGCACGCCTTCGCGAGCACCATGACGGCTGCGAGGAAGCCGACGGCGGCGGTCAGCGCGAAGAAGTCGTGGCTCACGCGGCGAACCTATCCGACGAGGAGCAGCACTCCGACGACCGCGAAGAGCGCTGCCGAGAGCAGGTGCACGAACCGGAGCGGGACGACCTTGAGCAGGGTGCGGCCGACCAGCACGGCCATCACGATGGACACGAGCATCCCGATCGTGCTGCCGATCCAGACCAGCAGCCAGTGGTACTGAGTGGCCAGGGTCATCGTGGCGAGCATCGTCTTGTCGCCGATCTCCGACACGGTGAAGGCCACGGCGACCACGACGACGGCACGTCCGCCTCGCGCCTGCGGCTTGGGCTCGTCCCCGTCTGTCGCACCCTCTCGAAGCGCCAGCACGGCGAACAACAGGAACAGCACGCCACCGGCGATCCGCACGGCGTCGCGGGGGAGCGCGTCGCCGATGACGTTCCCAGCCAGGGCCGAGACCAGGTTGATGGCGGCACACGCCAGCCCGGCGCCGAGGATGACCGTGCGCGCCCGATAGCGGGTCGCGAACGTCATCGACATCAGCTGGCTCTTGTCGCCGAGCTCGGCGACGAACACGAGCACGGCACTCAGCAGGACCGGGTACATGGAGGATCGACCGTAGCCGACGGCGTACTATCTCCTTCGAATGAGTCGGCCGGGCGGTCGCGGCGGGTCACCGTCGAGGAAAGTCCGGACTCCACAGAGCACGGTGGTGGCCAACAGCCACCCACGGCGACGTGCGGGACAGTGCCACAGAAAACAGACCGCCAGCGGCCCCTCGGGGTGCGGGTAAGGGTGAAACGGTGAGGTAAGAGCTCACCAGCGTTCCGGGTGACCGGAGCGGCTAGGTAAACCCCACCGGGAGCAAGACCAAGAGGGCACTCCGGTGCCTGCGCTGACGGGCTGCTCGTCCAATGTCAGCGGGTAGGTTGCACGAGGCGCGCAGCGATGCGCGTCCCAGATGGATGACCGCCCCTCGCTTGCGAGGACAGAATCCGGCTTACAGGC
>CAVQEY010000016.1:0-57472 GCA_963711615.1 uncultured Actinomycetota bacterium
ACCCGCGCGCCGGGGCGCACCGGGCTCATGAAGCGGCTGGTCCAGCCGCTGACGCGGCGACCGGTCTCGACGGAGAGCACGCGCTGGGCGGCGGCCGAGATCCACATGCCGTGGACGATCGGCGAGCCCAGACCGGCCAGCCGCGCGGCGGCGAGGCTGGTGTGGATCGGGTTGTGATCCCCGGTCACGGCCGCGAAGGCCGACAGGTCATGGGGCGCGGTGAGCGTGGCCGACGCGCGCGAACGGCGCGGGGTCTCGCGGGGATCATCGAGCGTGCCGCCGGCCCGGACCGGGTCGACGAGTGCGGAGTCGCCGGGGCGGCCGCGCACGGCGAACCGCTCGACCAAGGTGGCGAGGTGTCCGCCCTGGGAAGCGATGTCGACCTCGACGGCGACGACGCGACCCATGTCGGTGTCGGTCACGGAGGAGGTGAACGCGGTGATCGTGAGCTCGGAGGTCGTCTCCGGCAGACCCACGGTCAGGTCGACGGCGTGGTCGAGATGGACGAGGTCGAGCATGCCCTCGACGACGGGGTGGCCGTCGGCGGTGGTCGCGTCGGCCACGGCGGCGAACACGGCAGGCCAGGCGAGTCCGACGAGCACGTCGGGTACACCGGCGGAACCGTCGACGCCGACGACTCCGGCGTGGTCGGCCACGAGGTCCGGGTCCCACACGGCGTCGATCGTCGCGCGGTGATTCTCGATCGCCGGGGTGATGCCCGCGGCTGCGGCGGCGGTCAGCGAACGCATCGCTGTCGCGGCAGCATCGGTGGTGATGACGGGCACGGCGCCGGTCGCGGCCTGGTCGCCGATGTCGAGGCGCAGCGACAGCACCTCACCGTCGCGCGCGAGCGGGACGGAGAGCACGGCGGTGCGGCCGTCCGGGACGAGGACGGCACCGGTCTCGGGGTGCTCGGCGCGGTCGGCGTCGACCAGGACCCAGCCTTGACCGAGTCGCTGAACGGGGTTGCGGACGGTGCGACCGGCCCAGACGACGTCCGGGGCGGCCAGTGCGAGCGAGATGACGTGGGAGGCGTCGTCGACACGTCGACGACCGGTCACGGCGAGTGGCGCACGGCCACCGGCCTGGACGTCGTCGACGACGGCCGACTCGAAGCGGCGCAGGAGGTCGGCGACCGGCTCGTCGACGCGGTCGATGCCGGCCACGGAGACCGGGCCGGGGATGACGCAGACGCCGTCGGCGGCGTAGCGGGCCTCGTGGGCCTGCCAGAGGGAGTCCGAGCGCCACCAGCGGCGGATGTCGGCATCGATGACCGGCACGAAGTTGACCGGCTTGCCGAGACGCTTGCACTCGGCGATGAAGAAGGGGACGTCGGCCGGATGCAGGATGACGTCCTCGGCCTCGGGGTAGGTCTGGAGCAGCAGTGCCAGCGACGCGTCGCCGTCCTCGACGTCGGCCGAGGTGGCGAACAGCGTGGGGACGTCGCCGCGGTCGGACTCGTGCAGACGGGCCTCGGCGCGCTGCAGCATCGCGTGGAAGCGGTCGCGCAGGGTGACGTCGAGCCAGGCGGGCGTGCCCGAGAGGTCGAGGAACCGTGCCAGCCACTGGGCGTACGTCATGGAGTCGACGTCGCCGAAGTACGGCTTGGACGTGCGGTTCAGCGCCTCGATGATCTCGTCGCGACGGGCCTCGATGGCCTCGGCGTCGCCGGCGACCTCATCGAGCAGACGACCGGTCTGTGACGCGGTGTTGTCGATCTCGTGGATGTCGGCACCGAGCTGGCTGCGGCTGGACGCCATGCCACCCACAGCGGTGCCTGCACCGATCCACTCGGGCGTGCCGGGGGTGTCGACGAGCAGCTGCTTGACCTCAGGAGACGTCGTGGCCTCCAGCGTGGCCATCGCCGCGGTGGCGACGAGCACGCCGTCGATCGGCATGGCTGGATACCCGTGGCGGTGCGCCCAGGTGCCGCCGATGTAGGCGGACGCGGCTTCGGGTGTGCCGACGCCGCCGCCGACGACGACGACGATGTTGTCGTGCGAACGGAGGTCGGCATAGGTCGTGAGCAGGAGCTCGTCGAGGTCCTCCCAGGAGTGGTGGCCGCCGGCCTTGCCGCCCTCGATCTGCACGATCAACGGCAGCGGGGCCACGGCGTCGGCAATCTCGACGACCTGGCGGATCTGCTTGACGGTGCCGGGCTTGAACACGATGTGCTCGATGCCGACCTCGCGCAGCTCGTCGACCAGGGCGACGGCGTCATCGAGATCGGGGATGCCGGCGGTGACGACGACCGAGTCGACGGCCGATCCGGCCGCGCGGGCCTTCTGCACCAGACGCTGGCCGCCGAGGTGCAGCTTCCACAGGTACGGGTCGAGGAAAAGCGAGTTGAAGGCGTAGGTGCGGCCGTCGTCGAGGAGCGCGTCGAGCTTGGCGACGTTCTCGGCGAAGATCGGCTCGCTGACCTGACCGCCACCGGCGAGCTCGGACCAAAAGCCGGCGTTCGCGGCTGCGGCGACGATCGTGGGATCGACGGTGGTCGGCGTCATGCCGGCGAGGAGAATCGGTGAGCGTCCGGTGAGCCGGCTGAAGCGGGTCTCGGCGTGCAGCGTGCCGTCGGGAAGCGTCACGACGGACGGGGCGTAGGCGGCCCACGGCGTGGCGACGCGGGGCGTCGCGCCGGGAGCGGTGAGCGAACGGTGGCCCGCGCGCGTCGTGGCGGCCACGACGCCGACGCCGCGGATGCGGAGCTCACGGGCTGACAGCTTGGTGGCGATGTCGGAGGGGCCGAGGTCGATGACCCAGCGGGCGCCGGCGTCCATGGCGGACTCCAGCGAGTCGACCCAGTCGACCGGCTCGACGACCGAGCGCATCGCCAGGGTGCGGGCGAGCCCGGCGTCGAGGCCACAGGCCTCGGCCCAGACGGCGGCGAGGTCGGCGGTCTCGGCGAGATCGGGGTGGTGGAACGCGAGGCCGGTCGCGATGGGGTCGAGCACGGGCGCGAACGGCGCGCCACCGGTGGTGTGACGCTCCCGGGCGGCCTTCTCGGTCTCGGCCACGTCCTCAAGCAGGCCGGTGGCCCGGCGAAGCCCGTCTTCAGGTCCAGACAGGACGACGCTGCGGCGTCCGTTGCGCAGGTTCATGACGACGCGCGCCGACTCGGGGAGGTCGGCCAGTGCCGCCTGGACGCGCTCGGGGCTCTCGCCCGTGACGCTCAGCATCGTGGCACCGAGCAGGCCGCGGCGACGTCCGACGACCTGGGCGGCTGCACCGATCAGGCGGGCGTACGCGAGCAGCTCGGCCTCGGTGTCGGGGCCGGCGGTCTCGGACAGCGCCTCGGCGGCGATGAGTCCCTGCGAGTGACCGATGACGGAGACGGGACGGATGTCGCGCGGGTCGAGGCCCTGGCTCTTGAGCGCGCGCAGTCCGGCGAGCTGGGTGAGCAGGATGCCCGGCAGCGATGCGGCCGGCGACGCCAGCAGGTCGGCGTCCGGGAGGTCGGAGGTGTCGCCGTCATCGGCATCGGTATCAGCGCTCTCCGTCGCGGCTGAGTCACGAACGGCAAGGACGTCCGTCCACGAGAGCGGCGTGAAGGGGACGCCCGACCGCATGAGGTCGGCGGAGACCGGTGCGACGAGCGAGTCGGCCTTCGTGATCAGCGACTCCAGCTCGGACTCCAGGGCGAAGTCACGCACCAGACCGGCCAGCGGCTCGAGCCACGGAGAGCCCTGGCCCCCGAACGCGACGGCATACGGCGTGCCGTCGGCGATGCGGTCGACGAGGGCCTTGCGGCGCTCTGATGTCGTGGGGGCGGACGGGGTCGTGGAAATCGTCGTCATACGACCATCATCGCAAAACGTGAGGGAAACCTCAACTTTTATGCGAGGGTTTCCTCATGTTTTTCGGTCGAATGGGTCACACTCCCCCGGTGAGCGTGAGCCCGCCGTCGATGACGATCGTCTGGCCGGTCACCCAGGACGCGTCCTCGGAGAGCAGGAACGCCACCACCGAGCCCACGTCAGGGGGCACGCCCAGCCGCTTGAGCGGGTAGGTCGCCGCGACCTCGTCCTCGCGGCCCTCGTACAGCGCGCCGGCGAACTTCGTCTTGACCACGGCCGGTGCCACTGCGTTCACCCGGATGTCCGGGCCGAGCTCGACCGCCAGCTCCTGCGTCACGTGGATGAGCGCGGCCTTCGACGTCCCGTACATGCCGAGGTTGGGAGCGGGCTTGAGGCCACCGATCGAGGCGATGTTGACGATGCCGCCACCGCCGTCCGCCAGCGCCGCGTGGTACGCCTTCTGCGCCCAGGCGACCGCCGAGAGCACGTTGACGCGGAGGATCTTCTCCGCAGCGCCCAGGTCGACGTCGATCATCCGGCCGTACACCGGGTTGATGCCGGTGTTGTTGACCAGCATGTCGAGACGGCCGAACTCGTCGAGCGCCTTCGCGACCGTCTCGTCCTGGTGCGCCTCATCGTCGGCGTGGCCGGCGACCCACGCCGCGTTCCCGTCGCCCAGTGACGCGGCCGCGTCCGCCAGCGCTTCCTCCTTGCGCGCGGTGATGACCACCTTGGCGCCGTCGGCGACGAGCCGCTCGGCGACGGCAAGTCCGATGCCGCGGCTGGCACCAGTGACGATGGCGACCCGCTCGTCGAAGCGACCCATCAGTTGAGGCGCTCGAGCACCATCGCCATTCCCATGCCGCCACCGACGCACATGGTCTCGACGCCGAAGGTCTTGTCGTGGTGCTGGAGGGAGTTGATCAGCGTGCTGGTGATGCGCGCGCCGGTCATGCCGAAGGGATGGCCGACGGCGATGGCGCCACCGTTGACGTTCAGCTTGTCGATCGGAATGCCGAGCGTCTGCGCCGAGCCCAGGGCCTGCACCGCGAACGCCTCGTTGATCTCGAACAGGTCGATGTCGTCGAGGGTCATGCCCGCGTGGTGCAGCGCCTGGCGGGTGGCCTCCACGGGTCCGAGACCCATGATCTCCGGTGAGAGCCCAGTGACGCCGGTGGAGACGATCCGCGCGAGCGGCGTCAGGCCGAGCTCCTTCGCCTTGGTGTCGCTCATGACGACCACGGCAGCGGCGCCGTCGTTGAGGGCGCAACAGTTGCCCGCCGTCACCGTGCCGTCCTCACGGAAGACCGGCTTCAGCTGGGAGACCGCCTCGAGCGTCACGCCGGCACGCGGCCCGTCGTCGGTCGACACCGTCGAGCCATCGGGCAGGGTGACGGGGGTGATGTCCTTGGCCCAGAAGCCGTCCTCGATCGCCTTCTCGGCGAGGTTCTGGCTGCGGACGCCGAACTCGTCCTGCTCCTCGCGTGACATGCCGATCAGCTGCTGCACGTTCTCGGCCGTCTGGCCCATCGCGATGTAGACGTCAGGGATCGAGTCACCCTCGCGCGGGTCGTGCCACTCCTGACCGCCCTGGGCCAGCTTGTCGGTGCGCTGCATGGCGTCCTCGAACACCGGGTTCTTGAGATCCTGGCCCTCGATGTGGTCGCTGTTGCCCTTGCCGAAGCGGCTGACGGTCTCGACGCCGGCCGAGATGAACGCGTCGCCCTCGCCGGCCTTGATGGCGTGGAACGCCATGCGGGTCGTCTGCAACGACGATGAGCAGTAGCGAGTGATCGTGGTGCCGGGCAGGTGGTCGAATCCGAGCAGCACGGAAACGACGCGACCCATGTTGAATCCCTGCTCACCGCCGGGCAGCCCGCAGCCGAGCATGAGGTCGGTGATGTCCTTCGGGTCGAGCTCGGGCACCTTGGCGAGTGCGGCCTTCACCATCTGGACGGTGAAGTCATCGGCCCGCATCTCGGTCAGCGAGCCCTTGAAGGCTCGGCCGATCGGCGAACGGGCGGTGGAGACAATGACTGCTTCGGGCATCTCGATACCTCTCCTCGGTTACGCTGCACCGGTGGTGACTAAGCGCTTGCTTAGCATCCGACTCCTGGGTCATGCTGTCAACCGAGAAGGGAGCAGCCATGAGCATCATCACATCCCGTGAGCGGCTGCTCCAGGCCGCGGTCGAGGCGTTCGCGGAAAAGGGCTTCACCGCCACCACGACGCGCGACATCGCCCTGCGGGCCGGCATGAGTCCCGCGGCCGTCTACGTGCACCACGACACCAAGGAGAGCCTGCTCTTCACCGTCAGCGTCGAAGGACACCAGGCCGCCCTCGCCGTGATCCGCTCAGCCGCAGCACTCGAGAGCGATCACGTCGAGCGCCTGCGGCACATGGTGCGCGAGTTCAGCACCTGGCACGCGGTGAACAGCCGGGTCGGGCGCATCGTCCAGTACGAGTTCGACGCACTCACGCCAGAGCACCGCGCCGAGATCGCCGACTACCGGCGACAGATCGAGCGGGTCATGCGCGACGTGCTGACCGCCGGCGTCGACGACGGGGCGTTCGACGTCGTCGACGTCCCTGGCACTGCGCGGGCCATCCTGTCGTTGAGCATCGACCTGGTGCGGTGGTTCTCACCGCGCGGGTCCCACTCCACCGACGACATCGCCCAGCTGCACGCCGACCTCGCCGTCCGCATGACCACACCCCGTTCGCACGCGTAGGAGACCCGCATGTCACGCACCATGACGGTCCAGGACAGCATCGTCGTCGACGCCGACCCGATGACGATCTACCGGCTGGTCGCCGACCCGAGCCAGATGCCGCGCTGGAGCCCGGAGAACACGGCCGGCGACGTCCCGGAGCCGGGTTCACCCGCCGGTGTCGGCACGGTCTTCGTCGGGTCGAACAAGCGGGGCCGGGCGCGGTGGCAGACGCGGTGCCGAGTCACAGCGTCCGACCCGGGCCAGCGGTTCACCTTCGACGTCTTCCAGTTCGGAGTGGGCACGCCCATCGTCTCGGTGCGCATCGCCACCTGGGACTACGCGTTCGAGGCCGTCGAGGGAGGCACGAAGGTCACCGAGACGTGGACCGACGGGCGCCGAAACTGGCCCGACGCCGTGGCGAACTTCTTCGACAAGTTCGCGACCGGCGGCCGAACGTTCGCCGAGTTCCAGCGAAGGAACATCGCGAAGACCCTCGGGAACCTCAAGGCCGACCTCGAGTCCTAGACTCGGGCCGGCCTTGAGTGACGTGAAGCAGTTCAGCTCTGCAGAACGGCCTCGGCATTGATGATGATCGAGACCTTGTCACCGATCATCAGCTTGTCGCCCTGCACCGGGACGTTGAAGTCGATCCCGAACTCCTTGCGGCTCAGCTGCGCGGTGGCTTCGACGCCCACGCGGGTTCCGCCCCACGGGTCGCCGCCCTCACCGAGGACCTCGACCGCGAGCTCGAGTGGCTTGGTGACGCCCTTGATCGTCAGGTCGCCCTGGACGACCAGCTCGCCAGGAGCCTTCTCCACGACGCCAGTCGATGCGAACGTCATCGTCGGGTAGGTGTCGACCTCGAAGAAGTTCGCGGAACGAAGGTCGTCGTCGCGAGCGGCGGTGCCGGTGTTGATCGAGCTGAGGTCGACAGACACGTCGACTCGCGAGTCGGTCACGTCGTCGCCGGTGGTGACGGCGCCCTCGAACGTCTCGAACTTTCCGCGGACCTTGCTCATGAGGTGACGGACGGTGAACCCGATCTCGGTGTGGGTCGGGTCGAGCACCCAGGTGCCGGTGCTGATTTCAGTGGCGGTGATGGTCATGAAGTCCCCTGTGGGTCTATTGGTTGACGGTTCAACTTTCACTGTACGTAACAGTGATTGAGCGTTCAACATTCCCTGATGACCGTAAGATGGATCACATGACCACGCGGACCGGCACCCCCTGGCTGACGCAGGAGCAACAGGTCATCTGGCGGGCTTTCCTCGGCGGCATCACGGTGCTGATGGACCAGCTCGACCGCGACCTGCGCACGCAGCACGACCTGTCGTTGGGCGAGTACGAGATCCTCGTGCGCCTGTCCGAGGCGCCCGATCGCTCGATCCGCATGGCCGAGCTGGCGGCCGCCGTGGCCCACTCGCGCAGCCGCGTCACGCACACCATCAGCCGACTGGAGCGCGACGGCATCGTGCGCCGCACCCAGTCCGCCGATGACGGCCGCGGCGTCAGCGCCGTGCTCACCGACCACGGCTTCTCGGTGCTCGAGAAGGCGGCCCACACGCATGTCCGCGGCGTCCACGAGTACCTCATCGAGAACGCGCCCATGGACGAGTTCGCCGCACTCGGCCGCATCATGGAACGGGTCACCCAGACCCTGCACGGCAAGCGTTTCTGACGCGAGTCAGTCCCTGGTGAGGCGCCGGTAGGTGACGGCGTGGGGGCGGGCGGCTTCTTCGCCGAGGCGCTGGATCTTGTTGCGCTCGTAGTCCTCGAAGTTGCCCTCGAACCAGAACCAGCGGGCCGGGTCGTCGGCGTCGCCCTCCCACGCGAGGATGTGGGTCGCGACGCGGTCGAGGAACCAGCGGTCGTGTGAGACGACGACGGCGCAGCCGGGGAACTCCAGGAGCGCGTCCTCGAGCGACTGCAGCGTCTCGACGTCGAGGTCGTTGGTGGGCTCGTCGAGCAGCAGCAGGTTGCCGCCCATCTTGAGGGTGAGCGCCAGGTTGAGCCGGTTGCGCTCGCCGCCGGACAGCACGCCCGCGGCCTTCTGCTGGTCGGGCCCCTTGAAGCCGAACGACGCCACGTAGGCACGGCTCGGCACCTCGAAGTTGGCCACCTTGATGTGGTCGAGACCTTCGGAGACCACTTCCCAGACGTTCTTCTTCGGGTCGAGTCCGCCGCGGCTCTGGTCGACGTAGGAGATGCTGACCGTCTTGCCGACGTCGAGCGTGCCTGAGTCGGGCTTCTCCTCCCCCACGATCATGCGGAACAGGGTCGACTTGCCGACGCCGTTCGGTCCGACCACGCCGACGATGCCGGCGCGCGGCAGGCTGAACGAGAGCCCGTCGAAGAGCTCGCGCTCGCCGAAGCTCTTGTGCAGGTCGTTGGCGTCGAGCACCTGGTCGCCCAGGCGCGGGCCGGCAGGGATGTTGATCTCCTCGAAGTCGAGCTTCCGGTTGCGTTCCGCCTCGGTCGCCATCTCCTCGTACCGCTTGAGGCGGGCCTGGCTCTTGGCCTGGCGCGCCTTCGGGTTGGAGCGCACCCACTCCAGCTCCTTCTCGAGGATCTTGGCCCGCTTGGCGTCCTTCTTGCCCTCGACGACGAGTCGTTCCTTCTTGGTCTCGAGGTAGGTGGAGTAGTTGCCCTCGTACGGGTGGGTCCGGCCGCGGTCGAGCTCCAGGATCCACTCGGCGACGTTGTCGAGGAAGTACCGATCGTGGGTGATGGCGAGGACCGCGCCGGAGTACGACTTGAGATGGGCCTCGAGCCAGGCCACGCTCTCGGCGTCGAGATGGTTGGTGGGCTCGTCGAGGAGCAGCAGGTCCGGCTGCTCCAGCAGCAGCTTGCAGAGGGCGACGCGGCGTCGCTCACCACCGGAGAGGTGGTCGACCATCTCGTCCGGCGGCGGACAACGCAACGCGTCCATGGCCTGTTCGAGCCGGGAATCCAGGTCCCACGCGTTGGCGTGGTCGAGATCAGTCTGCAGATCGCCCATCTCGGCGAGCAGGGAGTCATAGTCGGCGTCGGGATCGGCGAGCGCCTCGCTGACCGCGTTGAAGCGGTCCATCTTGGCCTTGATGCCCGCGACAGCCTCCTCGACGTTCTCGAGCACCGTCTTGCCCTCGGTGAGCGGCGGCTCCTGCAGCAGGATGCCGACCGAGGCCTCGGGGTCCTTGATGGCGTCGCCGTTGTTGGGATGCTCCAGCCCGGCCATGATCTTGAACAGCGTGGACTTGCCGGTGCCGTTGGGCCCGACGACGCCGATCTTGGCGCCGTGCAGGAACGACAACGTGACGTTGTCGAGCACGAGCTTCTCGCCCAGCTTCTTGCGGACGTTGCGGAGGGTGTACACGTAGTCAGCCACCCGCCAACCCTAACGACGTGGCGGTGAGCCTGAAATCGGGCTAGTCGCGGGCGCGGAGGATGTTCGTGCGGAACTCTGCGTAGGCGTCGAGCTCGGCCTCGACCGGGGCGATGATCTTTGAGTCGGAGACCTCCTCGATGGCGTCGGTGAGCGCGCGATCGGCCCGGCGGGCACGACGTCGTGCCGTCAGCCATCCGGCGATGCGAGACACGATGGCCATGCCGATGCCCAGGGCCAAGCCGCCGGCGGCCAGCACCACCGGCAGCCGGTAACCCAGCACCTGCGGCGGCTCGACCACCGTCGCGGAGGTGTTGTCGGCCAGCAGCAACAGACCTGACCAGCCGAGCCCGACGATGAACGTGGTCAGGGCCAGCCACTGGAGAACGTTCACGACCCGCCACCACATGGCCGTCCCGGCGACGGCGACGTCGGCACGGATGATGGCGCGGTCGAGCGAGATGACGATGTCGTCGGCTCTCGCCGTGGACACGGTGCGGACGGCGTCGCGCCAAGGTCCTTCGAGGCCCACGGATGCCTTCTCGGCGAAGTCGCGCACCGCCGACTCGGCCTGAGCACGCTGGACGTTGGCCTCACCCGGCACCTCAGACGCACGAGCAAGACGGGAGATCGACCGGTTGGGATCGATGCCCAGCTCCTGGAGCGGGTCGCTGCGACGCGCCAGCCAGCGGGTGACAGGCCATCCGGTGAGTCGTGCGGCGCGGCGTCGGGTGGACGCCTCGATGGCATCGACGAGCTGTGGGACACCGACGCAGTCGAGCAGCGCGAGGTCGAGGGCTTCGCGGTCGACCGACCCGATCCCGGGTCCCTGACTGGTGCCGCCCCGCTCGGCGAGCTCGGATGCCGCCGCGGTGATGTCGGAGGCGAGCCGGCTCTTGGCCGATGCTTTCGCCCGGATGCGTTGGGCCAGCTCGCGCCTGAGCTCGTCGATGCCGTCGCCGCGGGTGGCCGAGGCCCCGATGACGGTGACTCCCTGGAGACCTTCGTCGTCGAGGATGCGGCGGACGTCGCCCAGGGCCCGCGCGCGCTGCTCGTACGGGATGCGGTCGATCTGGTTGAGCACAATCAGCGTGACGTCCTTGAACGAGGCCATCGGCCGGATGTAACGGTCGTGGATGGCGGCGTCGGCGTACTTCTGCGGGTCGAGCACCCACACGAGCACGTCGGCGTAGTTGACCAGGCGATCCATCTCGAGGTGGTGCTCGACCTCGGTGGAGTCGTGGTCGGGCAGGTCGAGCAGCACGAGGCCGTCGAGCTTCTGGTCCTCGGCCGAGCGGTCGAGCATGCTGAGGCGCGACACCTGGTGACGTGCCGGGATACCCATCCACTCGAGCAGCCCCTGCGCGCCATCGGGCCCCCACGCGCACGCCAGCGCCCACGAAGTGGTGGGGCGACGGACGCCCACGCCGGCGAGCTCGAGGTCGGTGAGTGCGTTGAAGAGCGACGACTTGCCCGATCCGGTGGCTCCGGCCAGCGCGACGATGGTGTGCTCACCCGAGAGCCGGAGACGTCCGGACGCCCGTTCGGCCAGCTCCGCAGCCGGTGCCAGCGCTTCGTCGTCGATGCGACCCCGGGCGGCCTCGACGGCTGCGGCCAGAGCGTCCAGCCGCGCCGACACGTCACCGCGGTCTCCACCGAAGCCTGAACCCGTTGTCGGGACCGCTTCGGCGGGGATGGTCGCACTCATGAAGTGAAGTCTCCGTCCAGGAAGTCTGCGTGCCGTGCGTATTCTGCCCGACGCGCGGCGTCACGCAAGGTGTCCTGGGTGGCGCGCACCGTCTCCGGCGAGTCGAGAAGGTCCAGGAATCGCTGCTTCTCCTCCTGCAGGAGGCGGGAAACGCGGGCCTGCAGGTCGCCATGAGCGGCGGCCACGATCTCCTCGAGCCGGTCGCCTCCGAAAATGGCCGCCAGCAACCGGCGCCCGACCTCGGAGGCTCCACCATGCCCGGCCGCGTGCTCCAGCACCACGGCCATCAACGTGGCACCGACGCCGTTGACGCCGAACGCGAGGAACTTGGCGGTCATGCGCTTGTCGGCGCCCTCGGCGCGCACCGTCTCGAACACCTCGGCCTGCCAGTCGCGGACGATGCGCTCGGCGCGGGTGCGCAGGTCGTGCGAGGCGCGATCGAGCCCCCGCGTGGAGGCGAGCAGCGCTTGACCGGCCTCGTCGGCACCCCAGGCTCGGTTGACCGCCTCGGCGGCCGACTCCGCGTACCCGACCACGAGCGACTGGAGACCGGCCTCGACGGCCTCGGCGACCTCGGTGGAGCGAGTGCGCTTGCCGGTGACACCCTCGACGAGCCGTTCGCGGATGCGGGTCACGCGCTCCTCGACCGAGCGCACCATCTCGCCGGTGCCGACGAACTCCTGCCACTGCGCCAGCACCTCGCCGCTCAGCAGCGTGCCGTCGGACGACTCGCGGGCCACGAAAGCGGTGGCCTCGGCGTAGATCCCCTCGGCCTGGCTGTACAGGTGGCCGGCAGCCTCGATCTGCGCGTCGAGGGCGTCGGCGATGTCGTGGGTGCGCAGCACGTTGTGGCGGACCGCGCCGTCGAGCGTCTGTGACACCACGGCTTGACGAGCGTTCGGGTCGGCAGCAAGGTCGTGCAGCCAGCCGACGATCGGTGCGACCGCCTCGGGCGGCAGCAGACCTTCGGTGTCGGTGCCCGACTCGGGCACCGTGAACAAGGGCGAGTCCGACAGCCCGCGCGACGTCATCATGCGGGCGAGGTGACCGCGAACCTCCACGACGGCATCGGCGGCGGTGCGATCGAGCACGACCGCCACGGACGTGCTGCGCTCGGCGGCCTGACGTAGGTACTCCCATGGCACCTCGTCGGAGTAGCGCGACGCAGACGTGACGAACAGCCAGAGATCGCCCGCGGCCAGCAGCTGGCCCGCGAGCTTGCGGTTGCCGGCATCGATGGAGTCGACGTCGGGAGCGTCGAGGATGGCGAGGCCACGTGGAACCCGGACGGATGTGGCCACTCGCAGCGCGTAGACGTCGTTGGTGGGAACGTCGGTGCGCGGGAGGTCGGGCAGGATGCGGTCCGGCAGGAACCACTCGGCGTCGTCGGGGTGGTGCACGAGCACTGGCGAGCGTGTGGTGGGCCTCAAGACGCCGCTCTCGGTGACCCGTTCACCGCAGATCGAGTTGACCAGCGTGGACTTGCCGGCACCGGTCGATCCGCCGACGACCGTCAGCAACGGCGCGTCGAGCTGTACGAGACGTGGAATCACGTAGTCCGAGAGCTGGTCGACGACCGCGCCCTGACGCTCGCGGACGGCGTCGACCCCGGGCACGTCGAGACGCAGGGGCACTGCCGAGACCTCTGCGAGGAGCTTGGACAGGGCACCCAGCAGCGCGACCGAGGCTTGTTCGCTGGGCACGGGCACTCCTTCCGGGGGTTTGACGGGCTCCGGTCCTCACTTCAGGTTAGTCGACCGGGGCACGTGACGTGCTCGGAGTCAGCAGGTTGGGACGGTGTGCCACCACCGCTCAGACCCGCCTCCGAGCAGCAGAAACGGACATTCGTGCGGTGCCGCTCAGTACCCGGCCTTCTTGGCCACCGCCGCGCCGGAGCACCGCGTGCCGGTCATCACGCGGACCGTCCGTCGATCGGTGGGGTCGGGGTAGCCCGAGAGCACCCCACCGGCGCAGCGGCCGGCCGCGTCGCGCACGGCGAACGCGAGGTAGTACGGGTTGGCGCGGCTCGCTTCCTTCGTCTCGTCCGCGGGGAGCACGGCGAAGCCCGAGATGCCGTTCTCGGAAGCCTGCCGTTCGTACCCGACGACCCCAGAGTCGCCGAGCACCTCCGGGAACGCTGCACGCCAGGCGACCACGACACCCATGTCCTCAGAGGGCGTCTCGTGGTTCGCGTTGGCCGCACCCACCTCGAGCAGGTCGGTGACCCAGGAATCGGCGGAGGTGATGGATCCGCCCGATGCGTAGTCGGCTTCGAGCTTTCGCTGTTTCGTCGTGCCGCTCGTGCCGGCGTCCGAGTCGGCATCGGTGCCTGCGTCGAACGCGTCGACGACGACCTGGATCGCGTCGTCGGCCTGCTGCAGCGCCTGACTCGACGCCGGCTTGGCCGCCTCGAAGTCCTCGGTCGTGGTGGCCGCGGCCTGCTCGTCGAGCGTGGCGATGAGGTCGCCGATCGCGCCGAGCATCGCGTTGACGTCGGGAGCGACGTCGTCCGGCATCTCGATCTTGCGCGTGGCCGTGTCGAGGTCGAAGTAGGCGGCGCGAATCGCGCGCACCGACCTGGTGGCGTTCTCCAGGCCGTCGTCCTCCCCCAGCGCGGTTCCGGCGGCGAAGTCGGCGCGGAACGTGGCATAAGCCTTGGCGAAGAGGTCAGCCGCCTGCGCTCTCTCGGCGTTCTGTGTCGGCTTCGGCCTCGGCTCGTCGCCGCCGCCGCAGGCTGCGAGGACAGCAACGAGGAGGGCCGGCACGAGCGCACGCCCGATGCGCGTCACCGGGCCGTCCTCATGAGCGTTGGACCGACAGGGCCGGCGGGAACCTCAGCAGCGGTCGCAGGACGTACATGGCGTCGAGGAGCGCGTGCGTGCGCTCGATGCCGTGCGGCTTGCTGTGTCCCGACATGACCGCGTGATGCAGGAACGCCATCTCGGTGGCCAGTCGCTGGTAGCGACGGACGACGCGGGCGGCCACCCGTCCGTGGTTCTTCTTCGCGAAGCGTCGCGCCGTCTTGCGATAACCGAAGCGCGAGAGGTACGGGATCTCGGCGGGATGGATCCACCCCCGATCGGCAACATAGGTCAGCGACTGCTCCAGGATCCGGACCTGTCGCACGCGCACCACGATCGCGAGGATGCCGACACCGAGGAGCAGGACACCGAGCGCCAGGTAGACGAGCACGAATCCAGCGCCGCCTCCGAAGGACAGCGAGCCGTTCCAGAGGCCATGCAGGCCGATACTGACAGCGAGACCCAGCGTGAGGATGATCGCCTTCGCGGTGCGACTCCGCACGGCCAGCGCGATGCCGATCGCGATGCCGAACGCCGTGGTGAAAAGCGGGTGGGCGAGCGGGCTGAACACGCCGCGGACGATGAACGTCGTGGTGACACCCTCGGCCCCGGCGAGCTTGATGTCCGGTGAGCCGAGATAGCTGGCGGCGTAGTAGCCGATGTTCTCGATGAACGCGAAGCCGATGCCGACCAGTCCGGCATAGATGAGACCGTCGAGGAATCCGTCGATGACCCTGCGCGACCGCAGGAACGTCAGCAGCAGGAAGATGCACTTGGCCGGCTCCTCAGTGAGTGGGGCCACGAACGAGGCCATGTTCTCGTCGGAGAGGTCCCAGGTGGCCTGGATGAACAGCTGGATGCCGAGGGCGATGGCGACCGCGATGACACCGCCCCACACGAAGGCCGCGAACTTGTAGCGACGCGGCTCGGGCTCGTAGCGGTCGAGCCACCAGTAGGCGAGCCACAGTGCGGGCAGGGGGATGAAGGCGAACAGGATCGACAGGCCGGCCCCTTCGGGGTCGCCCGCGCCGAAGGAGATGGCGATACCGCCGCCCACGCCGACGATCGCGATCAGGATGAAGCCGATCAGGAGCAGCAGCCGGCCGCGCTGGCGCGGCGTCTCGCGGTACTTGGGCAATCGGCGGGGAATCGGCGTCATCGTCGCGGGACTCACCCGTCCGAGCCTAGATCAGTGTGCCCCCGGCAGGACTCGAACCTGCGACCCAGTCATTAGAAGTGACTCGCTCTGTCCAGCTGAGCTACGGGGACGTGGACGCAACAAGTCAATCACGAAGCGAAGCCTGGATCGGAAATCGCGGCTGTGTGACAGGCCTCACCGCGAAAACCCGGGGCTTGTAAGCGGGATCACAGGAGATTTGGCAATAGGCGCAGTGGGGCGCTGGTTGAATGTATGCAGTAGGCAATGATGCCTCGACCATGAAATCGATCATTCAGAGAGGACCCCCCAGATGATCTTCACCCGTCGATTCGGCGCCCTCGCCGCTCGCCCCGATTTCCACCACCTGGCCGAGACGGCGCAGGAGCCCGACGTGGACGTTCGATCCACCGAAGCCGAGCTCGAGGCCATGACGGCCGACGTCGAGTCGGAATCGGTTTACGTCGCCTCCAGGTAAGGCGAATTGCCGTGGACCAATGAGTCCACAAAGGCAGCTGCATTCAGTAGACTGTCTACGTCTACCAAAAACTGTCCCTCGGAGGACCAGATGACCAACAGTGTGGGCTTCGACGCCGTGCCCCCGGCCGGCTTCCGACCGCTGAAGCGGCCACTCCCCTTGCGGGAGTCGGTCTACGAGGCTCTCACCGAGATGATCATCGACGGGACGCTGCAACGCGGTCAACACCTCGTCGAGGTGGAGCTCGCGGGAATGCTGGACGTGTCCAGACAGCCCGTTCGTGAGGCTCTGCAGCGTCTCCACAACGAGGGATGGGTCGATCTTCGCCCAGGGTTCGGTGCCACCGTGCACGTGCCCGCCGAGAACGAGGTGGACCAGCTCCTCGCCGCCAGGGCGGCGCTCGAGTCCGAATCAGCGCGCCTGGCGGCGAGGAACACCGCCAAGGAGCCCGTCGCCAAGCTGCGCGAGCTCTGTCGTGCCGGCGAGGCTTGTCTCGACGCCGGCGACGTCGACGGTGCGGTTCGCACCAACGCCGAGCTGCACCGTCTGGTCTCGGAGATGTCCGGCAACACGTTCCTCATGAGCTTCTCCGCGCAAGTCGACCGGCGCGTCCGCTGGTACTACACACCGATCGCCCAGGTGCGGGGCAAGCAAGCCTGGAAAGAGCATGCCCGCCTGATCAAGGCGATCGCTGACGGCGATGAGGACCGCGCCGCCACGATCATGCGCGAGCACACCGAGCGCACCCGCAAGGCGTACCACGAGACCCAGGCTCAGGCTCCAACAGCGACCTGATCAGTCCCGGTCCGGCGCATCCCCATCGGTGCTGGTGGTGACCATCTCACCGGCAGAGTCGTCGTCATCCGGCTCCTGGCTCCCCCGCGACTTGGCAAGGCTCGCGATCGCTGTCAACGTCAAGGTCCCCGCAATGACAACGAGGGACACGACGATCGGAATCTCGGGTGCCCAGTGCACCCCGCGATGATGGAGCGCCTCGAAGATGAGCTTGACGCCGATGAACCCGAGCACGATCGCGAGACCGTAGGACAGGTACACCAACCGGTCCAGCAGCCCCCCGATCAGGAAGTACAGCTGCCGCAGCCCCATGAGGGCGAATGCGTTCGCCGTGAACACCAGGTACGGCTCCTGCGTCAGGCCGAAGATCGCCGGAATGGAGTCGAGGGCGAACAGCAGATCGGTGGTGCCGATGGTCAGGATCACGATGAACATGGGAGTGATCAGGCGCTTGCCGTTCACCCGGGTGAGCAGATTGGCGCCGTCGTACTCCTTGGTCGCCGGGAAGCGATCCTCGACGAGCTTGATCAGCTTGTTCTCCTCGAACTCGTCATCGTCGTCGGCAGCCTCGGTGACCAGCTTCCAGGCGGTGTAGATCAAGAAGGCGCCGAACATGAAGAACACCCAGTCGAAGCGTGAGATCGCCTCTGCCCCGATCGCGATGAAGATCCCTCGCATCAGCAGCGCCAAGGCGACTCCGATGAGCAGCACCTTCTGCTGGAACTGCCTGGGCACGGAGAACTTGGCCATGATGATCAGGAAGACGAACAGGTTGTCGACCGACAAGGAGTACTCGGTCAGCCAGCCGGCGAAGAACTCACCGCCGGGACGGCCGCCGGCCGCCAGGGAAAGGCCGACTCCGAACAGGACCGCGAGACTGACGTAGAAGATCACCCAGAGGGTGGCCTCTCGAAGCGATGGCTCGCGAGGGTTCCTGGCCACGATGAAGAAGTCCAGAGCCAGCACGGCCAAGAGCACGACAAGAGTCACTGCCCACACCGTCGTCGAGACGTCCATCGATCGTTCTCCTACAGATTGGTGGTCGGGTCGCTACGACGGGTGTCGCCACGAAGAGTGGTTCAGGCGCGCCGCGCGGAACGAGCTTCGCGCGCCTCGGCGCGTTGGCGGCGCTTCTCGGCACGGCCCCTCGCTGTGGCGTCGGAGCGTTCCTGCAGCACGTTCGCGAGGTCCTTGTACTCCTCGACGCAGACGCGCGCGTACCGGTTGTGTGCTCGGATCCGCGGCCACCAGTGCCTGCCGAGGAACTCATGGGTCCAGATGAAGCCGATCGCGAACCCCATGCTGATCAGGGCGTTGTACGCCAGGAACTGCCACAGGGGGCCCGCCGGCAGACCGGGCCCGCCGGTGAACACCCACTCGGTGACGACGGAGTGCACGAGCATCGCCGCCGGGAACGCGAAGAGCCAGTACACGGCTGCGGGAGCGAACACCCCGACCGGAGCCTTCTGGAGGCCGACGAGGGTGCTGTACCCCGCTCCCAGCAGTGCGACGGGAATCCCAAGTCCGAGTCCGGTGATCACCGCCCAGCCGGAGGGCTGGCCCGCGATTGCGGCCAACCCCCCGGCGCCGAGAGCGGCTACCGCACCGATGACGTACGACGGCACGGCGAACTCTGCGAGCTCCCGCAGCTCATCTGATGTGGACACGTCAGCTCACGACCACACCGAACCGCGCCAGGCTGTAGAACAGCATGCCGAGGTAGAACACCGCACCGAAGCCGATGATCAGGTTCCGAGCGAGACTCGGACGAATCGGCTTGGGCAGCATCCGGTTGTTCACCAGGAGCAGCACGACACAATAGGCGCCCATGGCGAACGTGGACAGGAACGCCAGCACGTCCAGAATCGCGGCTGGTCCATCTGCCGGCCCGAAGAAGATGATCCCGATGCCGAAGAAGATCACGCCCCACAGGTAGAACGCGTACAGCTGCGACATGTTGAACCGCTTCGCACCCTTCACGAAGTAGTACGTCATGTCGGCCTGACCACGCGAGAACGAGTCGAACAACCCGAGCGTCGCGTTGAGCCCGATCAAGGCGATGAAGGCGAAGAACACGGTGCCGAGCACCGGGCTCCCTGCGGCTGCGAAGCCGTCCGACATCGCGACCAGAGCGGCGTCGCGGTCGTCACCTTGGACGAGCCTGCCGACGTCGGGGTTCTCCCTCGCAGCGGCCAGCGCGACGAGCGTGAAGGAGATCGTCACCATCATGGTGATGCCCCAGAACAGGAGGAAGGCGTCGAAGGTGACCCACTTGCGCCATCCCTTCCACTTCTCCATCTCCTCCGAGTCGCTGGTGTCGAACATGAAGCCGCGGGACGGCATGGACTCCGTGTCGCCTGCGTGCGCCAGCCCCTTGACCTTGGGGATGTGCGAGCCCATGGCGGCACCGCTGTCTCGCAGCTGCAGCGTGTACCACATCTGCTGCATGCCGGAGGGTCCAGCGAACGCGATCGATCCGACGATGATCGGGAACCACGCCGCGGAGAGGGCCTCGTTGCCCTCGCCGAAGTAGCCGAAGGCGAACATCCCGGTGATCGTGTCAGCGAGGTCTGACCAGCTGCCGACCATCGACGCGATGATCGCCGTGCCGATGACCAGGGTGCCGATCAGCACGCCGAGGATCTTCTCGACGACGTCATAGATGTTCTTGAGCGAGCTGAACAGCACGCCCACGAAGATCAGGACGATCGTTGCCGTGATCTCGAACGGGATACCGGTGATCTCCTCGAACGCGCCCAGCACCTGCCGAGAGGTGACCCGGCCAGATGTAGATCGCGATGGCTGAGACGAAGAAGAGCCACATGAGCGGCTTGAACACTCTCGCCGCTCCGAAGAAGATGCTCTCGCCTGTTGCCATGGCGTAGCGGGCCATCTCGAGCAGGACGACGGCCTGCAGCGTGACGCCGATCAGGAACAACCAGCGGATGTCCGGACCGAAGACCAGGACCAGCCGAGGCCAGAGGTAGGACTCTCCCATCCCGACACCGAGCGCGACGAGGAACACGGTCGGGCCCAGAAGGTGGATGGACGGTGGAGCCTTGGGCAGCTTGCGGATCGGCATTGGATCCAAGCCGCCCGCATGCCACAGCTTCTCCCCTCCCGGACTGGGAAGGAGTCGTACTAGATTCTTGTGTGGTCACGGCATTCATTTCCCCCTAGGTTGACCTCATCGCGCGTGTCTCTGTTGACGTCGACACGCGTGAATCCGTTATCAAGTTGTGCCTGACAGCCTTAGCCGAGTGCCCCGGCGTTGCGGGCCCAGCGGTACTTCGCGCCGAGCACCTGAACCGGCAGCTCAGTGGTGTACGGGTAGGCGACGACGCCGTGGTCGTAGAGGTATTCGGAAGCCTCTTCCACCTCGACGTCACCGGCCAGCGAGGCGACGATCGGCTTCACGATGCCCCGCTCGCGGTACTCCTCGACGACCTCCGCCACCAGCTCGGCGAACACCATCGGCGGCGTGACGATCGTGTGCCAGTAGCCCAGGATCAGCGAGTGGACCCGCTCGTCCTCGAGGCCGAGCGCGATCGTGTTGCGGTACGTCGACGGCGGCTCGCCACCGGTGATGTCGACCGGGTTGCCCGAGGCACCGAACGGAGGGATGTACTCGTCGAACTGCTTGGCGAGGTCATCCGGGATGTCCATCAGCTCAAGGCCGTTGTCGACAACCGCGTCCGAAAGCAGCACACCTGAGCCGCCGGCTCCGGTGATGATGACGACGTTCTCGCCCTTCGGGGTCGGCAGCACGGGCAGGCCTCGGGCGTACTGGAGCATCTCGTTCAGGCCGGGTGCGCGCACGACGCCGCTCTGACGCAGGATGTCGTCGTACACCTTGTCGTTGCCGGCGAGCGCGCCGGTGTGCGAGCTCGCCGCTCGAGCACCCATGTCGGTGCGCCCGGCCTTGAGCACCACCACCGGCTTCTTCTCGGAGACCCGCTTGGCGGTCTCGGCGAAGTAGCGACCGTCCTTCAGGTCCTCGAGGTGCATCGCGATGATGTTGGTGTTGTCGTCCTGCTCGAAGAACGTCAGCAGGTCGTCCTCGTCGATGTCGGACTTGTTGCCGACACCCACGATCGCCGAGACACCCATCTTGCTGCTCCGGCTGAATCCGAGGATCGCCATGCCGATGCCACCACTCTGCGACGACAGCGCGACGCCACCCTTGACGTCGTACGGCGTGCAGAACGTCGCACAGAGGTTCTCGGGTGTGTAGTAGTAGCCGTAGATGTTCGGACCGAGGATCCGGACGCCGTGCTTGCGAGCAATGGCCACCGCCTCGTTCTGGAGGTCGACGTTCCCGGTCTCGGCGAAGCCCGACGGGATGAGGATCGCGCCCGCGACCCCCTTCTCACCGCACTGCTCGAGCGCTCCGGCGACGAACTTCGCCGGGACGGTGAACACGGCCACGTCGATGTCGTCGTCGACGTCGGTGATGGCCTTGTAGGCCTTCTTGCCGAGAACCTCGTCCGACTTGGGGTTGATCGGGTAGATGTCACCCTCGTAACCACCGTTGATGAGGTTCTTCATCACCGAGTTGCCGATCTTGCCGTCCTCGTTGGAGGCACCGATCACGGCGATCGCCTTCGGCTTCATGATGCGGTTCATCGACGTCAGGATCTCCTCCTGGCTGAACCGCTCCACGGGCTGGCCGGCAGCCTCGTCCACGATGATCCGCACGTCGACCGCGGTCGCGCCGCCCTTGGCCGCGAGCACCGGGTTGAGATCCACTTCCGCGAACTGCGGGAAGTCGTTCACGAGGTCAGAGAGCGCCGTGATGATGGACGCCACGGCATCCTTGTCGACGCCCGGCGCGCCCCGCACACCGTTGAGGATCTCCGCTGCCTGAATTCCTTCGACCATCGACGTCGCCTCGTCGGCGGTCACCGGTGCGAGACGGAACGTCACGTCCTTGAGCACCTCGACCAGGACACCGCCCATGCCGAACGCCACGATCTTTCCGAAGGTCGGGTCGGTGACTGCACCGATGATGACCTCCTGCACGTCCGGGGTGCTCTGGAGCATCTGCTGCACCTGCACGCCGGTGATCGTCGCGTTCGCGTCGTAGGCCTTCGCGTTGCGCACGATCTCGTCGTAGCCCTTGGCCGCCGCCTCCGCATCCTCGACGCCGACGAGCACGCCTCCGGCGTCGGTCTTGTGCAGGATCTCCGGTGAGACGATCTTCAGGACGACCGGGAAGCCGATCTCCGTGGCCAGGGTCGCCGTCTCCTCGGCCGAGGTGGCCAGACCCTCGCCGGGCGTCGGAATCCCGTACGCGTCGGCGACCTTCTTGGCTTCGGGGGCACTCAACGACGTCCGCCCCTCGGCCAGTGCCGCGTCGAGTACGTCCTGTACAACCTTGCGGTCGTAAGTCATTCGTTCTCCTAGTCCAGATGGCGTGTTGATGGAATGGTGCGAAACCGTTAGATGACTCCTGCGGCCTTGAGCTCGTCGAGCTCCGAGTCAGCGATGCCAAGGGCGCCGTAGATCTCGGAGTTGTGCTGGCCGAGAAGCGGGGACGTCTCGACGTCCACCGGGGAGTCGGACAGCTTGATCGGGCAACCGACCGTCTTGAACGTTCCTCGTTGCGCGTGCGGAACCTCGACCACGGCGCCGAGCTCGGCGAGTGTCTTGTCCTCGATCAGCTCGCGCGTGCTCATGATCGGCCCGCACGGCACGTTGAGCGCGTTGAGCTTCTCCATGACCTCGGTCTTGGTGAACTGCATCGTCCACTCCTCGATCAGCTCGAACATCTTGTCGAGCTTGTCGAGTCGCGCCGTCGGAGTGCTCCAGTCCGGGTCGTCGGCCAGCTCCGGCCGGCCGATGAGCTCGGAGATCGGTGCCCACCCTGGGGGCTGGACGATGACGTAGATGTAGTCGTTGGGTCCGCCGGGAGCGCACTTGAGCGCCCAACCGGGCTGTCCGCCACCGGAGGCGTTGCCAGACCGGGGTACTTCGTCACCGAACTCCTTGTTCGGGTACTCGTTCAGTCCGCCATGTTCCAGCCGCTGCTGGTCGCGGAGCTTGACCCGCGTCAGGTTCAGGACCGCCTCCTGCATGGCGACCTCGACGCGCTGTCCGCGGCCGGTCTGCACGCGCTGGTACAGCGCTGCCAGGATTCCGGCGACCAGGTGGATCCCGGTCCCCGAGTCACCGATCTGCGCACCAGTCGCCACCGGCGGACCATCCTCGAATCCGGTGGTGCTCATCGCGCCACCCATGGCCTGCGCGACGACCTCGTACGCCTTGAAGTCGGCGTACTCGCCGCGACCGAAGCCCTTGATCGACGCGAAGATCAGCTCAGGGTTGATCTCCTGCAGGCGATCCCAGGTGAACCCCATCCGGTCGATGGCGCCGGGGGCGAAGTTCTCGACCAGGATGTCGGATTCCTTCACCAGCTCGGTGAAGATCTCCTTGCCGCGATCGGACTTCATGTTCAGCGTGATGCTCCGCTTGTTGCAGTTGAGCATCGTGAAGTACAGGCTGTCGACGTCTGGGAGGTCGCGTAGCTGCTGCCGGGTGATGTCTCCGGTCGGTGCCTCCAGCTTGACCACGTCAGCGCCGAGCCAAGCGAGAATCTGCGTGCACGAGGGACCCGACTGCACGTGGGTCATGTCGAGAACGCGGACTCCGTCGAGAGCCTTGTCCATCTGTTCTGCCTCCATTGGTCTGAGTTCGTCGGCGCTACTTGTACATGGTCTGGTTCATGGTTCCGGGCGCGTAGGCGTCCGGATCGATCCACACGTTGATCAGCGACGGCAGACCGGACTCGCGAGCCCGCTGCATGGCCGGCGCGATGTCCTTCGGATCGCGGACCTCCTCGCCGTAGCCGCCGAGCATCTTCGCGAACTGGTCGTACGGGACGTCGCCGAGGGTGTTGCCCACACGGCCGCGGTCCTTGCCGTACTTCTGCTCCTGCCCGTAGCGGATCTGGTTCATCGACGAGTTGTTGCCGACGACCCCGACGAAGGGCAGGTTGAATCGCACGAGCGTCTCGAAGTCCCAGCCGGTCAGGGAGAGGGCACCGTCACCGAGAAGGGCGACGACCTCCTGGTCCGGCCGTGCGTACTTCGCCGCCATCACGAACGGGATGCCGACGCCGAGAGTGCCCAGTGGGCCGGGGTCCATCCAGTGGCCAGGAGACTTGGGCTGAACGACGCCGCCTGAGAACGTCACCACGTCACCACCGTCACCGATGTAGATCGAGTCCTCGGTGAGGAACTCGTTGATCTCGTGCGCGAGGCGCAGCGGGTGGATCGGGTTCGCGTCGGACATCTGACGGGGCAGCCGCTTCTCGTAGGCTGCGTCCTCCTCGCCCCGCAGCTCGGTGAACCATTCCTTCCGGTCCTTGGGGCCGCTCTTCAGCCGGCCGGACGCTGCCTGCGTGACTGCGGACAGCACGGCGCCGGGGTCACCGACGATGCCGAGGTCGATGTCGCGGTTCTTGCCGACGTTCCGGTAGTCCATGTCGATCTGGACCACGGTGGCCGCCTTGGGCAGGCGCTTGCCGTATCCCATCCGGAAGTCGAACGGGGTTCCCACGATGACGATCACGTCGGCGTTGTTGAAGGCGTAGCGGCGGGACAGGTGGAAGTGATGCGGATCCTTGGGAGCCAGGGTGCCTCGGGCGGCGCCGTTCATGAAGGTCGGGATGTTCAGGGTTCGAGCGAACTCGATCGCGGCATCCGTCCCACGAGCGGTCTGCACCTGGCTTCCGAGCAGCACGACGGGCTTCTCGGCGCGGACCAGGAGGTCGGCGAGCGACTCGGCAGCCGCCGGGTCGCCTGCGCTCTTGGTCGAGGCGCGGTATCGCCCGGCTTCCGGGATGGTGGCCTCCTCGATGGGTACTCGACCGTCGAGGATGTCGCGCGGGATCTCGAGGAACGAGGGTCCCGGCGCGCCGTTGTAGCACTCTCGGAAGGCCATCGAGACCATGTCGGCGGCGCGTGCGGTGTGCGGCACTGTCGCGGCGAACTTCGTGATGGGAGTCATCATGTCGACGTGCGGCAGGTCCTGCAGTGAGCCCATCTTGTGCTGGCTCAGTGCACCCTGACCGCCGATCAGCAGCATCGGGCTCTCGGCGCGGAACGCGTTCGCGACACCAGTCACGGCGTCGGTCGTGCCGGGTCCAGCGGTGACCACCGCGCAACCCGGGCGGCCGGTGATGCGGGCGTACCCGTCAGCGGCGTGAGCTGCGACCTGTTCGTGGCGAACGTCGACGACGTCGATGCCCTCGTCGACACAACCGTCGTAGATGTCGATGATGTGGCCGCCACACAACGTGAAGATCACGTCGACGCCCTCTGCCTTGAGGGCCTTGGCGACCAGGTGCCCCCCGGAGATGGTCGCGGCGTCTTGCTCGGATTCCGGCACGCCCGCCTCGACGTTGGGCTCGGACACTGTTTGTGCCATCTGTGCTGTCAACTCCTGCTCGGAAGGTCGGTGGGGCAAGCCCCACGTGTCGTTGTCGGTTGCATACCGTATGTCGTAGCCCCAGTCCTATCCCACTTCAGGGCCCTTGGCAACATCTACGTTTCAGTATGTGAAAGCCTGCTTCTCCCGCACTTTTTGCGGCGCGAGGGCCTCCGGTGCGCTCCACGAACTCACGATCCTGTGATGCCGAGAGTCGGCCGGCCAGGCTGCTTCAGGAAGCGCACGATCATCGCCGTTCCGAGGCCCAGGAGGCCCGCCACCACGAACAACCGCTCGTAGCCCACGGCATCGATCAGGAACACCGCACCACCCACTCCGACCAAGGCACCCACGGCCTTCGCGCTGTAGAGGATCGCGTGGTTCTCGACCTGGCTGTTCTCGCCGAAGTACTCAAGGACGAGATTCCCGAGAATGGTGTAGAAGGCTCCCCCGCCGACGCCCGCCAGCATCGCGAGCAACACGAACGCCCACTGACTTCCCGCTTGTCCTGCCAGCGCGAGACCGAACTGGGTAAGCCCTTCCACCGCCAGGACGACAGCCAGCACGCTGCGGCGACCGAACCGATCGGACAACCGGCCGGCAACGGTGCGCCCCAGGCCGTTGACCGTCGCGAGAAGCCCGGCGGCAAGCCCCGCCACCACGAGCCCGAGGTCCGCCGCGACGGCGTAGCTGGGAATGAAGGCGATGCCGAAGAGGGAGACGGCCGAGATCAGGGCCAGGATCAGCCACATCAGTGGGAGAGCGCCCGTGCGCATCGCCTCCCCCGGCGCGTAGGCGCGGGCGGCAGGGATGTTGTTCGGCAGGCTGGGGTTCAGCTGGTGGTCAACCGCCCAGAGCTGGGCGTCGATGTCCGGTGGCCACCAGCGCGGTGGAGGATCCTTCAGCTGCCTGCCGGCCGCGGTCACGATCACCAGGATCACGAGTGCTGCGACATCGAGCACCACCATCTGCCCGCGCGGCGACGAGGCGATCGTCAACCATGCGATGCCGGGCACCGCACCGATGGCGAAACCGCCAGTGACGAAGCTCCGGGTCGCGACCCGGTTGTCCGGGAACCAGTTCGAGGCGGTCGTGATGCAGGTCGAGTACACCAAGCCGGCACCGACGCCGCCGACGATCGCATAGCCCACGACGGCTGCGGCGTACCCGTCGACGTGCGCCAGCGTCAGCACGCCGCACGCTGTCAGAGCACCACCCGCGACCGCCAACGGTGCCGGAGATACCGTTCGACGCTGATACATCCAGGCGACAGGAATCGCCACCATGGCTTGAAACGCGACGAAGAGGGCGAGCAACCACATGGTCTCTCGCAAGCTCCAGCCGTGCGCGGCCTGCAGTCCCAGCGCCGCCATCCCGAAGGCGTACTGGAGCAGGCTGATGGCCGCCATGCAGGCCCAGGCCCACCAGGCCTGCCTGCGACGAGGGTGGCCGAGCAGCTGGTGATCGGGCTCACCGATTCGATACACGCGGCCGTAGTAGTCGCGCACTTCCCGTGTCTCCGGGCCCTTGGACGAGCTCATGATTGCCGCTCCTTTGTCTACTGCATACAGTATGACATTAGTCATACTCCTGCAGCACGGCGTTGTCCAGAGCGCGGTTGTGGGGAATGTGGATACAACATACAGTCCGGACTGAGACGATCCGTGGCCTGCGAAATCCATTGAAAGGACGGCACCATGCAGAAGATTGGCTTCATCGGACTAGGCATCATGGGCGGGCCCATGGCCGCAAACCTCGTACGCGCGGGTTACGAAGTCACGGGATATGCGCGCTCCTCGGGCTCGACCGAACGACTGATGCAGGCGGGGGCGAAGCCGGCCGGCAGCATCGCTGAGGCCGTCGCCGAGGCAGACGTCGTGATCACGATGCTGCCCGACTCCCCCCAGGTCGAAGAAGTGGTGCTGGGAGTCGAGGGCGTCCTCGCCTCTGCGGGACCTGACGTGCTGCTCATCGACATGAGCACGATCGCTCCCGAGACCTCTGTGGCCGTGGCGAAGCGCGCACAGGAGTCAGGAGCGCGAGTGCTCGATGCTCCGGTGAGTGGCGGCGAACCCGGAGCCATCGAGGGGACCCTGTCGATCATGGTGGGCGGCGACGATGAGACCTTCGAGGAGGCCCGCCCTATCCTCGAGCACCTGGGCAAGACGATCGTCCACGTCGGCGAGCACGGCGCCGGGCAGACCGTGAAGGCGGCCAACCAGCTGATGGTGGCCGGAATCATTGGTCTGGTCAGCGAGGCCATCGTCCTGCTCGAGGCATCCGGGGTCGACAGCAAGCTCGGCCTCGAGGTCCTGGCCGGAGGCCTGGCCGGCAACACCGTCCTCGATCGCAAGGCTGCCTCCATGCTGGCCAGGGAGTTCGAGCCCGGCTTCCGGATCGACCTCCACCACAAGGACATGGGCATCGCGCTGGCCACGGCGCGAACTGCGGGAGTCTCGCTGCCGGTCACCGGTGTGGTGTCGCAGCTTGTGGCCTCGGCGCGGGCGATGGGACACGGCTCGCTCGACCACTCCGCACTGCTGAGCGTCGTCGAGCAGCTGTCTGGGCGCAACGACACGTGATGTGCCCTGAGTCCGAGCCGCCCCCCGTGGCGGCTCGGACTCAGGGCGCCGCAACCGGCTTCGACTGCGCCCGCTCGTCGTCACCGTTGCCGACCTTGGTGGCCAGCAAGTCGGTGACAGCGTGCACGGCGCGCAGCGTCGGAGCCGGCGTCTCGGTGAGGTCGGCGAGCTCGATCAGTGCCGCGAGAATGACGTCGAGCTCCAGAGGCTTGTCGCGCTCGAGGTCCTGCAGCATGGACGTCTTGTGCTCGCCCACGCGCTCCGCGCCGTCGAGGCGCTTGTCCACCGAGATGTCCGGTCGGCTGCCGAGTCCTGCCGCGATCTCGAGCGTCTCCTCCATCATCAGGCGGACGGTGGCACGCGTGCCTGAGTGACTCGCGATCTCGACCATGGTGGCGCGAGACAACGCGCTGATCGGGTTGAAGGCAGCATTGCCGAGGAGCTTGATCCAGATGTCGTTGCGGATGTCGTTCTCCACCGGGCACTTGAGCCCGCCGGCGATCATGGCCTCGCTGAACTCCAGGCAGCGCGCCGAGTCGCTGCCGTCCGGCTCCCCGATCGAGAACCTGGTGCCTTCGAGGTGCCGGATCACGCCCGGCCCCTCGATCTCGGTCGAGCAGTAGACGACACAGCCGACGGCGCGGTCGGGCGGGAGCGTCTCAGTGACTGCGCCGTCAGGATCGACTGTCTCGATCCGGCGGCCCTCGTAGGGTCCGGCGAGGCGGTGGAAGTACCACCACGGAATGCCGTTCTGAGCAGCGACGATGGTCGTCTCATCGTTCAGCAGCGGGCTGATCAACGGACCACACGACGCGTAGGAGTTGGCCTTCAGGCCGAGAAAGACGTAGTCGACCGGGCCGACCTCGGACGGGTCATCGGTCGCGGGGGTGTGTGCCACGAAGTCACCTCGCCGGCTCAGAACCTGGACGCCCCGTTTGCGGATCGCATCCAGATGCTCTCCGCGCGCGATCAGGTGGACGTCGGTGCCGCCGCGATGGAGAGCCGCGCCGACATAGGCACCGATGGCCCCTGCTCCAAGAACTGCAACCCTCATCGCGCTCCCCTTCATCACGGTTCATGATGTTCTGTCTACTGTATGCGATCTTCGGTCATCGTCAAGACCTGGATTGAGTCTGAAGCTCGTCATGGGCGATCTTCTGGCCCAGTCGCTCGAGCAGCTGCGGGGCTCCGGTCATGCAGCGAGTGACATCGGGTTCGACGTCGACCAAGGCGTACGCCGCGTCGAAGCCGGCCGCGTGCAGATCCGCGCGCGACAGCTTCGATGTTCCGCAGACGGCGACCGTCCGAACCCCGGCGGCGGCCGCTGCTGCTGCCACTCCTGCGGGAGCCTTTCCGCGCAGCGTCTGGGTGTCGAGCGACCCTTCACCCGTGACGACCAGGCGAGCACCGTCGAGCCGCTTGTCGAATCCGACCAGCTCCAGGACCAGGTCGATCCCCGGGCGCAGGTGGCCGCCGAGCAACGCGAGGCCGGCCAGCCCGACCCCGCCGGCAGCCCCGGCCCCCGAATGCTCGGACAGGTCTGACCCGGTGGCTTCGGCAAGGGCCGCGGCCCACCGCTGCAGAGCCTGCTCCAAGATCGCGACGTCGGCGGCGGAGGCGCCCTTCTGCGGGCCGTAGACCGAGGCCGCACCATCAGGCCCGGTCAGGGGATTGTCGACGTCGCACGCGACCACGACGTCGGCGCCTGTCAGTCCGGGATGCATCCCGGACAGGTCGACCGTGTCCACCTCGACCAGGGCGGCGCCGCCGGTGGGAACGGTCCTGCCATGAGCATCGAGCACTCTCGCTCCCAGCGCTTGGGCCAGGCCGGCCCCGCCGTCTGTGCAGGCGCTGCCGCCGATACCGAGCACGATCGACGTGCAGCCCGCATCGAGCGCGGCCGCCATCACTTCACCGGTGCCCCGGCTCGAGGCGTGCAGAGGCTCGAGCCTTCCACCGGGGAGCCGACCGAGGCCGGACACGTCGGCCATCTCGATGACCGCCAACCCGTCCCGGCGCGCGTAGGCCGTCTGCACGGGGCGACCGGTGGGCCCGCTGGCCAGCACGGGCACACGCGTGAACCCCGCCGCCAAGGCCGCCGCAAGGGTCCCCTCTCCCCCGTCGGCAACGGGGATCGCGATTGCGTCGATGCCGCCGTCGACCGCCCGAAGGCCACGAATCAGGCAGTCGGCGACCTGCGGTGCGGACAGAGAACCTTTGAACTTGTCGGGAGCAACGAGGACCTGGTCCACGGCTAGCCGCGGAAGGCGACCGCTGTCGGGGCATCCTCGCGGGACTCCGCCAGATCCTCGAACTCGTTGACGTTGTCGATCTCGGTACCCATCGAGATGTTGGTGATGCGCTCGAGGATGACCTCGACGATCACCGGAACCTGGTGCTCGACCATCAGCTTCTTGGCCTTCTCCAGGGCCGGCAGGACGTCGTCGGGCTCGAACACCCGCAGCGCCTTGCAGCCGAGGCCTTCGGCGACCTTCACGTGGTCGACGCCGTAGACGCCGAGCTCCGGGGCGTTGATGTTCTCGAACGAGAGATCCACGTGGTAGTCCATCTCGAAGCCACGCTGGGCCTGACGAATCAGGCCGAGGTAGGCGTTGTTCACGACCACGTGGATGTAAGGCACCTGGTGCTGTGCCCCGACCGCGAGCTCCTCGATCATGAACTGGAAGTCGTAGTCGCCCGAGAGCGCGACGACGGTGGCCTCCGGGTCGGCGGTCGCGACTCCGATCGCGGCTGGGACGGTCCAACCCAGCGGGCCGGCCTGGCCGGCGTTGATCCAGTTGCGCGGCTTGTACACGTGCAGCATCTGGGCTGCCTGGATCTGCGAGAGTCCGATCGTGGAGACGTAGCGGGTGTCGGGATCGAACGCGTTGTTCATCTCCTGGTACACGCGCTGCGGCTTGACCGGGACTGTGTCGAAGTTGGTGCGCCGCTGCATGGTGGCCTTCCGCTCCAGGCACGACGCGGACCACTCCGAGCGGTCCGGCAGCGAACCGGCCGTCTGGTGCTCCCGCGCGACCTCGACGAACACCTCCAGGGCTGCCTTCGCGTCGGAGGCGATCCCGTAGTCGGGCGCGAACACCCGGCCGATCTGGGTCGGCTCGATGTCGACGTGCACGAACGTGCGGCCCTGGGTGTACGTGTCCACGCCACCGGTGTGCCGGTTCGCCCATCGGTTGCCGATGCCCAGCACGAAGTCGGACTCCAGCATGGTCGCGTTGCCGTAGCGGTGCGAGGTCTGCAGGCCGACCATGCCGGCCATGAGCGGGTGGTCATCGGGAATGGTGCCCCAGCCCATCAAGGTCGGGATGACCGGGACGCCGGTGAGCTCGGCGAACTCGACCAGCAGGTCCGCGGCGTCGGCGTTCACGATCCCCCCACCGGCGACGATGACCGGACGCTGCGCCTCGGCCAGCATGTCGAGCGCCCGCTCCGCCTGGCCTCGGCTCGCGGCCGGCTTCGCGACCGGGAGTGGGGTGTAGGTCTCGGGATCGAACTCGATCTCGGTCATCTGGACGTCGAGCGGCAGATCGATCAGCACCGGGCCCGGACGCCCTGACCGCATGGTCTGGAAGGCCTTCTGGAACACGCCGGGCACCTGGCCTGCCTCCATCACCGTCTCCGCCGACTTGGTGACCGGCTTGACGATGGACTCGATGTCGACGGCCTGGAAGTCCTCCTTGTTCAGCTTCGCGACCGGCGCCTGACCGGTGATGCACAGGATCGGGATCGAGTCCGCCGACGCCGAGTACAGGCCGGTGACCATGTCGGTGCCCGCCGGCCCGGACGTCCCGATGCACACGCCGATGTTGCCTGCCTTGGCCCGGGTGTATCCCTCGGCCATGTGGGAGGCGCCCTCCACGTGGCGGGCCAGCACATGGGTGAGCTCACCCTGCGCGCGCATCGCCGCGTAGAACGGGTTGATCGCCGCGCCCGGCAGACCGAACATGTGGGTCACACCCTCACGTCGCAAGATCTCCACCGCTGCGCGAGCAGCTGTCATCCGTGCCATCGAACTACTCCCTCGAAGTCAGTTGTTGCTGCGGTCGCCGCGCAGCCAGTCGAAGCTCAGCTCGGTCGTGCTGCTGGGCTTGTACTCCAGGCCGACCCAGCCGTCGTAGCCGCCGGCGTACAGGTCCTCCACCTGGCGAACGACCGGCAGTGTTCCGGTGCCGGGCTCGTTGCGCCCTGGGGCGTCGGCGATCTGGACGTGCGCGATCCGGTCGGCCTGGGCCGCGATCACCTTGTCGACGTCGTCTCCGTTGACGGCCAGGTGGTAAAGATCCGCGAGGAGGCCCACGTTGCTGACCCCCGAGTCCTGCTCGACCCGGGTGATCACGTCGACGGCGTCCGCAGCCGTGAGCAGCGGGTACCTGTCGGCTCCGCTGACCGGCTCGACCAGGACCGTGCCCCCGATGGAGGCCGCGGCGGTTGCCGCCAGGGCCAGGTTCTCCGCCCCGAGATCGTCCTGAACGGCCGGATCGACACCGTCGACACGGTTGCCGTAGAGCGCGTTGAAGGCGCGGCAGCCGAGCCGTTCACCGATCCCCACGGTGACCGCGATGTTGTCGCGGAACTCCTGCGAACGCTCCGGCCACGAGACCAGGCCGCGGTCACCGCCGGGCATGTCTCCCGCCGCGAAGTTGAGCCCGACGAGCTGGACACCTGCGTCCCCGATCGCTCGCTCGAGCCGTTCCACGTCTGCATCGTCGGGAACCGCGGACTCGAACGGCCACCACAGCTCCACCGCATCGAAACCGGCAACCTTGGCGGCTGTGGGTCGTTCGAGCAGCGGCACCTCGGTGAAGAGAATCGAACAGTTGACGGCATATCGCGGGCTGGGAACGGTTGCGTCGTCCATGATCGCCTTCCTGTCGTATACCGCATACAGTAGGCGTGTATCCCGAACAGGGTCAAGCGCGCGGCGAGATGTCCCTGGTCAGCTCATCCTTTCGGCAGCACGGCCGTGAGCACCGGGTCGAAGGCGACCTTGACGTCGTCGCCAGCCGATACGGACGACCCGTCGATCGGCATCTGCGCGAGCAGCGAGACGCTGCCTTCGAGCGCAACGGCCCGGTGTCCTGGCCCCGGCGTCACCCGGGTGACGCGCATCCGCAGGCCAGGCGCATCGGCGTCGACGACTCGCACACCGTTGGCGAAGACGGCGACCGTCACCGGACCGGACAGCTCGCGGGTGGTCAAGCCCGTCGGCGACCGTCCGATGACCACCGTCCCGTCCGGTTCCACGTAGGCGTCGACCAGGTTGTCGTAGCCGACCAGCGCGGCGACTTCGGCATCGGCCGGAAACCGGTTGAGGACGACCGGCGGACCGATCTGGCGCACGTTCCCGTCGACGAGTACGACGACGCGGTCGGCGAGGCGCAGCGCCTCCTCTGCGCGGTGCGACACCTGGACCACCGTGGTCGCCCGGTCTGCGAGCGCCCGCTCGAGGTCGACGAAGAATGCTGCGCGCGACTGCGCGTCGAGACCCGCGGCCGGCTCGTCGAGCAGGAGCACGGCTGGGTCGATGGCCAGAGCCCGAGCAAGACTGACTCGTTGCTGCTCACCACCGGAAAGTGCACCTGCCGGTCGGTCCGCCAGGTGGGCGACATTCAGCCGCTCCAAGGCGGCGAGGGCGAGCTCGACGCGCAGCGGCCGTGGGACCTTCCTCCAGCGGAGCGGCAGCTCGACGTTGTGGCGGACGCTGGTGCTGAGCAGCCCCGGTCGCTGAGTCGCGTAGGCGACCCTGCGGCGCAGCTCCACTCCCCCGCGCTTCGTGCTGACGGCGTCCACAGTGACGTCACCGGAGTGCGGTGCCTCGACGGCCGCGAGGAGACGCAGCAGCGTCGTCTTGCCGGCGCCGTTCGGGCCGAGCACGGACAGGTGCTCGCCGCGGCCGACGACCAGGCTGTCCACGCGCAACACCTCGCGTCCGCCGCGGACGTGACGGACATCCGTCAGGCTCAGCTCCGCGCCCACGACGCCCCCGGTCGCTGGACCGAGACAAGCAGGGCGTTGATGACGAACGCCAGTCCGAGCAGGATCACCCCGTACACGATCGCGACGCCGAACTCACCGCGACCGACGTACTCGACGATGGCCGTCGTCATCACCTGGGTCTGGCCGTGGATGTTCCCGCCGACGATCGTGGCGGAACCCACCTCCGAGATGGCATGGCCGAAGCCCGCCATCGCTGCAGCCAGCAGCGGAAGCCGGGCCTCGATCCACAGGCGCGCCACCAGCTGGGCGCGGTTCGCTCCGAGGGAACGCAGCTGGTCCGGAAGGTCCGGCGGGAGCAGCTGCAGCGCGGCCATGGTGATCCCGGTGATCAGGGGCGTGGCGATCAGCACCTGCGCGATGATCATGCCGCGCACGGTGTAGATCAGTCCGAGGTCACCGAGCGGGCCGCTGCGCCACAGCAGCAGGGCCACGGCCAGGCCGACGACGACCGTGGGTACGGCCATCCCGGTGTTGACGACGGCCGTCAGGAACCCGCGTCCGGGCAACCGAGCCAGCCCTAGTGCGGTGCCCAGTCCGATGCCGATCACCGATGCGATGAGCGTGGCCGTCAACGAGACGTAGGCCGACCGGGCCAGCACCTCGTACAGCGGCTCGACCATCAGTTCCTCGCATCGGGTTCGAACAGCTGCTCGCCGAACTCCTCGACCCCGAACGTGCCGATCGTGTCCTGCACCGGTTGGTCGAGGATCCAGCTCGAGAACTCCTCGGCACAGGCCGTGTTGGTGCCTTCGTGGTCCACGACGATCACGTGGTACTTGTTCAACAGGTCGTCCGAGCCCTCGACCGCGATGTCGGACTCCAGGCTGCTGGTAGCCAGGAAGGTGCCGCGGTCCGACAACGTGTACGCCTGCTTCTGGTCGGCGATGGTCAACGTGTCACCCATCCCCTGGCCCGTCTCGATGTACCACGAACCCTTCGGTTCGACGCCGGCCTCCTCCCACAGCGCCAGCTCCTTCGCGTGGGTGCCCGAGTCGTCGCCGCGCGAGGCGAACAACGCCTTCTGGTCGGCGATCCGCTTCAGTGCCTCGGTGGCGCTGCCGGCGTCGGCAACCTTGGCCGGGTCGTCGGGCGGTCCCACCACGACGAAGTCGTTGTGCATGACCGCCTCACGACTCGAGCCGTGGCCGTCGGCCATGAACTGCTCCTCGTCCTCGGGCGAGTGCACCAGCAGGACGTCGGCGTCTCCCTTCACGCCCATCTCGATCGCCTGCCCGGAACCGACCGCGACCGTCTTGACGACGCAGTCGCTGCCCTTGTCGAACGAGGGAAGGATCTCGTCCAGCAGTCCGGAGTCCTGCGTGCTGGTCGTGGTCGCCAGAATCAGGTTTCCGCTCGGGCCCGATGCGTCAGGCTCATCGGCTCCGCATCCAGCCGCCACCAGCAGGCCGAAGGTGAGGACAGCGCTGATCGCTGCCCGCTTCATGCCGCGATTCTCATGTCGCCAGTGCGCTGAAGGTCGTAGCCGCTCAGTCCGGACACGCGGTCTTGGATGGCCGTGCTGGCGAGCACGTCGAGCAACGGCGCCATGAGGCCCATCGCCTCAGGTTCGACCGCGAGCTCGAAGTCCTCCCACTCGACCGGTATGAACTCTGCGTCGACCGACTCGGCGACCGATCGGACGGCAAGCCCGGCGTCAGCGGCTCCTGTGGCCACCGCGACCGCGACCCCGAGGTGGGAGTCGCACAGCTCGGCCTCCGGCGGGGGCTCGACGCCGGCGTCCCGCAGCAGGCGGGTCAGCAACAGCCGCGACCCGGTGCCATGTGGCCGCCAGGCCAGTCGAGTCCCGGCGAGGTCGGTGACACCTCTGATCCCTTTCGGGTTGTCCTGGGGCACGACGATGCCCTGCTCACGACTCCACAGGTGAACGAGCATCGCCGGCTCCCCTCCCAGGACCCTTCGAGCGAAAGCGTCGTTGGACTGGCCGGTCCGCGCGTCTCGAAGGTGCACTGCCGCAGCGTCGACCACACCCTGCGCCAGCAGTCCCAGACCAGCCACGCTCCCCCGACCACCTGCGGCTCGCTCGACGGATCTGCCGACAGCCGACAGCAGGAGGTCGAGGGCAGGATCGTCGCTGCCGGACAGGCGGATCATGCCGACGCGCGAGCCCATCACCAGAGCTGCTGCGACACCGTCCGGAGCGACGACGGCCTGGGACCGAGGGAACCCCGTGATGACTCCCGCCTCGCGCAGGAGCGTGTGCGCCCGTGCTGCCGTTCCAGGAGAACAGCCCACCTGCTGCGCGAGCGCCCGCACCGAGGGAATCGGATCACCGGGGGTGAGCCGTCCGGCAACGACATCGGCGGCAATGCGCCCAGCTACCTCCTGTACTTTCTGTACCATAAATGCAACATACAGTTCACCGGATTCGACGGCCAGTCGACTCGGTGCTGTACCCACCCAGCGCTTCGATGGATGCGTGGAAGTCGGGCGAGTCCAGGAGCTTCCACAGCGGCGCGAGGAGTGGATCGTCGAGGCTGCCGGCGTCGACCACCAGGTCGTAGGGCTCCCGCGCCACCGGGACGAAGTCCAGGCCGAAGGCTCGCGCCGCTGCCATGATGCCCAGCCCGCAGTCGGCGCGCCCGGACGAGATCGCTGCGGCAACGGCCAGGTGCGTCGGCTCCTCACGGGCATAGCCACTGACCTTCGCCGGGTCGATCTCGAGCCGGCGCAGCTCCTGGTCGAGCAGCATCCGCGTGCCGGCACCGCGCTGCCGGTTGACGTAGGACAGGTCCGCACCGGCCAGGTCGGCGAGCCCGGTGATGCCGCTCGGGTTTCCGGGCTGGACCAGGAGTCCTTGGTCGCGGTGCACCAGGCGCACGACGGCGAGGTCCCGGTCGCTCATCATCTCGTCGAGGTAGGGCAGCGTGTACTCCCCCGTCGCGGGGTGCAGCAGGTGGGAGCCGGCCAGGTGGCACAGCCCGTCGCGCAGCGCGACGAGCCCGCCGAGCGAGCCGACGTTGGTCGACACCAGGGTCAGCGTCGGATCCGCGGACCGAAGCGCCGTGGCCGCCAGGTCGATCACGAGGTCGTGCGACCCGATCGCGACGATCGTGCGCTCGATCTCGGGCAGCCCGCGCAGCAGCTGCACCGAGACCTGCTCTCCCGCATGGTGCCCCTCGACCCCAGCGGGGACGAGCAGAAGCCCGTCGGCCCGGACGAGCGAGGTGAGCACGCCGGCCCCTCGGGGAAGCGGCGAGGCGACCACCTGCCCGGCGACGGAGCCCAGGCGCACCCGGACCCAGTCGTCCATGCCCACGACCGACGCCAGCTTGCGCGCGAGACGGGCCGGAACCTCTGGGCGATGTGACGGCGCCGAGCCTTCCAGTGCAGCGAGCAGCGGCAGCGCGAAGATGTCGAACGTCAGCGCGGCTGACACCGGGAACCCGGGCACGCCGATGACGGGGGTGGCATCGACCGCGCCCAGCACCACGGGGTGGCCAGGGCGCACGGCGACCCCGTGCACGGCCAGCTCACCGATCTCGTCGACCACTCGTGCGGTGTAGTCGTCGCGCCCGGCACTCGACCCGGCGACGACGAGGACCAGGTCCGCGGTGGCTGCCGCATCGCGCACCGCCGCGCTGATCTGCTCCTGGACATCGGGCTGGATGGGCGTCGCCCAGGACTCACAGCCCGCCTCGCGGGCCTGCGCGACCAGCATCAGCGAGTTGGTGTCGAGGATCTGGTCCCGCTGCGGCGGTGACCCGACCGGCACGATCTCGTCACCGGTGGGGATGACAGCGACCCGCGGTCGACGGCGCACGACGAGCTCGGTGGCTCCCGCCGCGGCAGCCGCGGCGACGTCGACCGACCGCAGCCGGTGCCCCTCGGGCAGCAGCAGCTCACCGGCACTGACGTCCTCGCCGATGGAGCGCACGTGCTGGTACGGCGCCACCGCGGACATGATCTCTGCGGCCTCGCCTTCGGGGTTGGTCACGTAGTGCACGTGCTCGCGCATCACGACCGCGTCGAAGCCCTCCGGGATCGGGTCCCCGGTGTCGACGACCTCGTAGGCCTCGGGTCCGAGCTGGAGCGGAGTGGTCTGTGTGGCACCTACGGTGTCACTGGCCAGGACAGCGATGCCGTCCATCGCGGAGGAGTCACCGACCGGGGAGGAACGGGTCGCCCAGACCGGTTCGGCGGTCACTCGCCCGACCGCGTCCTCCAACGAGAGGCTGACCGCTTCGAGGCGCATCGGGCAGCCGGCGGCGGCGCAGGTGTCGAACCAGGCCCGCAGAGCGGACTCGGCAGGAACATCGCTGATGAACGGGCTCTCGTGCACGGGCCGTCACGCTACCTGTACATCGTCACGGTGACGTCGGTCCCGGACTCGAGTCCGGTTGCTGCCTCCGGGATCACGACGTACCCGTCAGCGGTGGTGAGAATCGAGAGCAGCGCGGAGAACCCGAACAGCGGCGTGGCGACGTCGTCCCTGACCTGCACCTGCACGACGTCCAGCCGACCCGCCGCCGAGGCGACTGCGCGCGACAAGGTGGCAGACCTGGTCGGATCCGCGGGGGGCCGCGTGATGCCGCCGACCAGGCGGAGGATCGGCAGCCCGACCAGGCGGAACACGACCAGTGCGGACAACGGGTTCCCCGGGAGCCCGATGACCGGCACGTCGGAGCACTCGGCCAGCAGGGTGGGCTTCCCCGGCTTGACCGCCAGCCCGTGGCAGTAGACGCCCGGTCCACCCAGGGCCTCGACCGCGGCGGTGGTCTCGTCGCGTGCGCCGACCGACGATCCGGCCGACACGACGATGAAGTCACTGTCCTGCAGGGCCGATTCGAGGGTCTTGGTCAGCGCGTCGACGTCGTCGGGGACGATCCCCCGGAGTGACGGCTCGCCACCTGCGTCGGTGACCAGGGCCGCCAGCGCGGAGGCGGTGGCATCGCGCACCTGACCCGGCAACAGCTCCTTCGTGCTGGGCGGAACCACCTCGTCGCCCGTGGAGATGATCGCCACCCTCGGTCGGGCACACACGACCACCTCGGTGACACCCGCCGCCGCGAGGAGCCCGAGGTCCTGGGCCCGCAGCGGTCGGCCCGCAGGTGCGATCTCGGCACCGCGTGCCACGTCCTCGTCCGCGCGGACGATGCCCTCCCCCACCGCGACCGGCCGGGTCACTTCGATCATGTTCGACGTCGTGACCTGCGTGTGCTCGACCATCACCACGGCGTCGGCGTCGCTCGGGATGACCGCGCCCGTGGGGATCTGGACTGCAGTGGCCGGACGCACGGCGACATCGGCGGCGACACCCATCCGCACCGCGCCGATCATCTCGAGGTACGCCGGAAGCCCGTCGCTCGCGCCGTACGTGTCAGCAGCACGGACGGCGTAGCCGTCGACCGTGGACCGGGCGAATCCGGGGAGCTCCGCACCCGACACCACCGGAGTGGCCGGCACCCGGCCGAGCGCATCCTCTCGGAGGACCGTCTCCTCACCGGTGCGCCGACTCGGCTGAAACCCTGCCAAGGCCTCCGACACCGACAGGGTGGTGAAGAACTCCTTACCACCCAAGCGAGGCACCCTTCACGCGTCTGGAGGACTCTGGCGCGGCTGCGCGACCGTGTCTGGAGCGTTCTGGCGCGGCTGGGGCCGCGCCATCGTCGCGCCACGCTGACGACCCATCACGCTGACCACCGGGCCCATGGCCACCTGGCCCAGTCCGCAGATCGAGGTCTTGCGCATCGTCAGCTCGAGCTCGAGGAGCCGCTCGCGCCGTCCGTCGTCGAGCTCACCGCCGGCCTCCAGGGTGTCGGTGAGCAGCGCGTGGGCCTTCGTGGAACCGACGCGGCAGGGCACGCACTTGCCGCAGGACTCGTTGCGGAAGAACCGCAGCACGTTGGTCGCGGCAGCCAGCGCGTCGGTGCCCTCGGCGATCACGACGACGGCGCCGGATCCAAGCATCGAGCCGGCCTCGGCCAGCGGGTCGAAGTCGAGCGCCACGTCGAGGTGCTCCGGTCCGAGGAAGTTCGACGATGCACCGCCGGGCTGCACGCAGTCGAGCTCCGCGCCGCCGGCCACACCCCCGGCCAGGTCGAGCAGGTCACGGATCGTGGTGCCCATCGGCACGCAGTAGACGCCGGGCTCCTCCACATGTCCCGAGACGGCGAAGAACTTCAGCCCGTCGCTGCCGTTGACGCCCTGGTCCTTCCACCACTGGGCACCACGCGACGCGATGATGGGCACGTCGGCGAAGGTCTCGACGGAGTTCATCAACGTCGGCTTCCCCCACAGACCGAACACGCCCGGGAAGGGCGGCTTGTTCCGGGGCTCGCCACGGTGGCCCTCCATGCACTCGATCAGCGCCGTCTCCTCGCCGAGGATGTAGCCACCGGGCGAGGTGAAGATGTCGAGCATCAGCCGGCGGCCGGTGCCCAGAACGTTCTCACCGATGAGGTCCTCGCTGCGGAGACGCTCGATCTCGGCGTGCAGGACGGATTCCTCGGGGCCGTACTCGTGCCGGATGAAGACCCAGCCCTCCTCGGCGCCGGTGACGACCATGCCCATCAGCATTCCCTCGAGGACGAGGTGCGACTGCTCGGCCAACAGCTGCCGGTCCTTGAACGTGCCGGGCTCGGACTCGTCGGCGTTGCAGATGGCGTACTTGACGCTGCCCTCGGTGTTGCGCACCAGCTCCCACTTCTTGCCGGTCGGGAAGCCCGCTCCACCCATCCCTCGAAGGCCCGACTCCTTCAGGTTCTCGAGCACGTGCTCGTGCGTGATCTCTCCCGTGAGCAGGGCTCGAAGCGTCTGGTAGCGCGGTTCGTCCGGAGCGTATGGGTCGTTGGGCCATCCACCGTCGGGCCCGTAGGAGACGATTGCTCCGCCGTCCTCGTCGCCCTGACGCCGACTTTCCACGAAGCCGTCGACGTCCTCGACGCGACCCGGACGTTCGTCGACGGTCGCTGCGGGCGCGATGTCACAGCGACCCGGGCACGAGATCTCCACCAGCTCGACGTCGTCGGTGCCGTCGTACTTCTCGTGCAGCTCCTTGATCCGGTCCTCCGACCCCTTCAGCCAACAGGTGAGGTCACGGCACACCGCGACGGTGACGCCCTTCGGCGGTTCGGTGCGGAAGTGCGGGTAGAACGAGACGAGGCCCTCGATCTCGTACAACGGTCGCTTCTGCTCGCGCGAGAGCGCCTCGAGCTCTTCTCGCGGCAGCCAGCCGTGCCGCTCCTGGATGGCCATCAGCATCGGGATCAGGCTCGGTCCGCGGAAGCGACCGTTGCGCGCCTCCACACCCGGGAGTGATACCCACTTGCTGCTCGTCACAGTCACTGTCCGCTACCTCCGACTTCAACGCTCTCGCGGTCGCCGACCGGGGCGATGCGCACGGCGCAGAACTTGAACTCCGGAATCTTGCCCGTCGGGTCGATCTCGTCGATCGTCAACAGGTTCGCCGCCGCCTCCCGGAAATGGAACGGGATGAAGATGTTGCCTCGCGCCTCGCGGTGGGAGACCTTGACGTTGAGCTCGATCTCCCCTCTCCTCGAGGCCACCCTGGCCAAGTCTCCGTCGGCGAGGCCCAGCTGGGCCGCATCGTCGGGATGGAGGTACGCCTCGGGACGGGGCGCGATCGCATCGAGGGCGAACGACCTTCGGGTCATCGACCCGGTGTGCCAGTGCTGCAGCAGTCGGCCGGTGTTGAGGACGAAGGGATACTCCTCGCTGGGGAGCTCCTTGGCCGGCAGCCACTCCGCCGGCACCAGGTGCGCCAGGTGGTCCCCGGTGTTGAACCGTTCGTCGAACAGGACCACCGTGCCGTCGGTGTGCTCGGGGTCGCTGTTGGGGTAGAGCTTGCCCTCGAGCCCGAGGTTGTCGTAGTCGAGGTTGGTGTAGTCGCCCATCAGCGGGACCATCTCGTCGAAGATCTCCCGAGGCGACTCGTAGTGCCAGTCCAGGTCGAGTCGCTGCGCGATCTCCTGCAGGATCTCCCAGTCGACACGAGCGTCGCCCGGCGGGTCGAAGACCTTTCGGCCCAGCTGGACCCGCCGATCGGTGTTCGTGTAGGTGCCGTCCTTCTCGAGGTACGACGACGCCGGAAGGACGACGTCGGCGAACTCGGCCGTCTCGGTGAGGAAGATGTCCTGCACCACGAGGAAGTCCAGCTCGGACAGCGCCTTGCGCACCTTGTTGATGTTGGGGTCGGAGAGGAACGGGTTCTCTCCCATCATGTACATGCCCCGAACCCCGTCGTTCAGGATCGACCCGACGATCTCGGTCACGGTGAGGCCCTTGTTCGGGTTGAGCTCGGTGCCCCACGCCTCCTCGAACACCACCCTGGTGTCGGCGTCCTCGACGGATCGGTAGTTCGGGTAGAACATCGGGATCAGCCCCGCGTCGGAGGCACCCTGCACGTTGTTCTGGCCGCGCAGCGGGTGCAGCCCGGTGCCGGCGCGCCCGACGTTGCCGGTGATCGAGCACATCGCGATCAGGCAGCGAGCGTTGTCGGTACCGGTCGTGTGTTGGGAGATGCCCATGCCCCAGTAGATGACGCCTGCCTTGGCCTCGCCCCAGAGCCGTGCCACCTCACGGATGACGTCGGCGTCGACACCCGTGATCTGAGCGGCCAGCTCCGGCGGGTACTCCGCCACCAGCTTGGCGAGTGCGTCGTAGTTGGAGGTCCGGCTCGCGATGAACTCCCGGTCGACCAGGTCGAGACGGATGACCTCGTGCATCACCGCGTTGTAGAACGCCACGTCAGTGCCCGGCTTGATCCGGCAGAAGATGTCGGCGTGGTCGGAGATCGGCGTCGCACGTGCGTCGATGTTGATGATCTTGGTGCCGTTGCGCCGTGCCTGCTTGAAGAACGACGAGGCAACCGGGTGGTTGGCCGTCGTGTTGCTGCCGGTGACGATCGCGACGTCGGCGTTGGCGATGTCGCCGTACGTCGTCGAGACCGCGCCCGAGCCGACCCCCTCGAACAGCGCCGCGACGCTCGACGCGTGGCACAGACGTGTGCAGTGGTCGACGTTGTTGCTCCGGAAGGCGGTGCGGATCAGCTTCTGGAAGAGGTACGCCTCCTCGTTGGAGCACTTCGCCGAGCCGAACCCGGCGATCCCGTCGGAGCCGCTCTCGGCGTAGATCTCGCTCAGGCGCCGTCCAACCAGGTCGAGCGCCTCCTCCCAGCTCGCCTCACGGAAGTGCGGCATCACCTCGTCGTACGGCACGAGGCCACCCGGCTTGCGACCGCGCTTGCGGTCGGGTCCGGGCTGACGCATGTCCTCCAGCACGTCCGCCGACAGCGCACCCTTCGGGTAGGAGGAGTCCACCCGGATCAGCGGCTTGGTCAGTCGCTGGGGGGATGCAGCGTAGTCCCAGCCGTAGCGACCCTTGACGCACAGCCGGCCCTGCGAACCGGGCTGCTCGCGGCCTTCGGCGAAGGAGATCCCGCCGCGCTCGCGGTCGACGTAGAACGACAGTGCGCAACCGACGCCGCAGTACGGGCAGACGGTGTCGACCTTGTCGAGCTTCTCGCGCGGCTGGATCGGGATGTTGTTGATCGGCTTGTTGGTGAGCGCTCCGGTCGGGCACGCGGCCACGCACTCACCGCAGGTGACGCACGACGACGAGCCCATCGGGTCGTTGAGGTCGAACGCGATGTGCGTGGAGTAGCCCTTGCCGCTGCGGCCGATGACGTCGTTGCCCTGGATGTCGTCACAGGCTCGGACGCAGCGGTCGCACAGGATGCAGGAGTCGTGGTCGACGGCGATCACGGGGTTCGAGGTGTCGGTGCCACGCGACGGTCCGGGGAAGAGGTCGTCGACATCGGTGATCGCAAAGCTGTCGGCCAGGCTGAGGAGCTCGTTGTCGGCGGTGGTGGTCTGCTTGGGGTCCTGGTCACGTGGCGGCTGGTCGTCGAGGAGCAGCTCGGTGAGCACCTTGCGACGGTTCTCGATCTCCGGAGTCGAGGTGGAGACGTCCATGTCCGCCTCACAGGGTCGGATGCACGCCGCGGCGTCGGCACGTCCGCCCACGTCGACCACGCACATCCGGCACACGCCCACCGGGTCGTAGCGCTCGTCGTGGCACAGCGCCGGGATGTCGATCCCGAGGTCACGCGCGGCCTCCCAGATCGTGGTCCCTTCGGCGACCGAGACGCTCTGGCCGTCGATGGTGAGCTCCACCATCCGAACCTCGGCCTCCGACGGAGCTGGACTGGTGATCGTCATACCTTCGACTCCCTTTCAGCGATGGTGTGGACCAGCGGTCGTCCATCCGCGTCCAGTCCACGTTCCGCGTAGTACGTGTCGATCATGGCGCGAAGTCGCTCGGCCGGCAGCGTGGCGGTGCGTCCTGACGCCAGCTCGAGCGGGCTGTCGAGGAACCGCTCCGGCAGCCAGTCGTCGGCCGGGGTCCAGCCCTCGCGGAGGTTGAACGCCCGCTTGGCCTGCACGATGCGACGAGCCGTCTCGCGCAGCTCGGTCTCGTCGACGTCCCAGCCAGTGACCTTCGACAGCAGGCCCGCCCACTCCGCGAAAGGCTCGGTGAAGACACCACGGAGGAACTTGCACAGGATCAGCGAGTCCATGATGGCCGCTCGGTCCTCGGTCTGGATCGCGGCGCGCACGTGCTCATCGGTCCCCCGCACCCGGTCGAGGCCTTCCTTCAGGTCGGCCTCGTAGGCACCGGACCGGTTGTGGTCGGCGCCGCGCGCGTTGACCGCAAGACCGAGCGCCATGGACTGCATGGTGCGCGGTTCGTAGCCCGGCATCTCCATGCCCTTGACGTGGGGAGCGAAGTCGCCGGAGCCTTGTCCGACCTGCTGAGCGGCACGTCTCGAGCCCTCGGCCAGGAGGGCGCCGACGCCGGTGCGGCTGCCGATCTCGTCCAGGACCCGCAACAGCGCCTCGCCGTCACCGAACCTCAGCCACGGCGCGTCCAGCAGGCCACGGTCGACACACTCCATCGCCCAGGCGATGGTGCCGCCGGCAGAGATGGTGTCGAGCCCGAGCGCGTCGCACTTGGCGCTGGCGTCGAGAACCTGGTCGGGATCGGAGACCTCGCACATGGGGCCGAGCGCGAACACGTTCTCGTACTCGACCCGCACCTTCTTCCCGCCCTTGGTGGCGTAGATGTGCTCACACCCGATCGTGCAGGAGGCGCAGCTGTTCTTGGTCACCGAGCGGCTCTCCGCGAGATCCTCCGCGGACAGCATCGGCGCGTCGGCAAACGTCGAGGCCTGGAAGTTGCGCGTGGGCAGCGTGTTGATCGCGTTGAAGGCCAACAGGTTGGAGAGCGTCCCGAGCTCGCGGTACTTCTCGGTCGCGGGCCCGAACGAGCGACCACGCAGGTCCTTCGCTGCGGCCAGGACCGCCTCCTGGTCGGCGATGGAGACTCGCTTGCCGCCCTTCACCGCGAGAGCCTTGATGTTCTTGGAGCCCATCACCGCGCCCAGACCGCCGCGGCCTGCGTGCCGACCGTCGTGGGAGATCGTCGCGTAGCGGACCAGGTTCTCACCGGCCGGGCCGATGCTGGCGGCCCGCCATCTCCGACCGTGGCGTTCGCGGATCGCCTCCTCGGCATCGGAGGCGGACAGGCCCCACTCCTCGGACGCGTCCACGAGCTCGACGCCCTCTTCGTCGACCAGCAAGGTGGTCGGTGTGGCTGCCCGTCCCGTGAGCACGATCGCGTCGTGCCCGGTGAACTTGCCCGCGATGGCGAAGTGGCTCGATGCCAGTGCATCGGTCAGCAGACCGGTCAGCGGAGACTTCGCGACCACGGCGAACTTGGCACTGGTGGTCAGGGGCGTTCCGACGAGCGGTGAGAACACAAAGGCGAGCGGCGCCTCCGGAGCAAGTGGATCCACGCCGGCGGGCCCGAGCTCGTTCATCAACCAGACGCCGAGTCCGGCGCCGCCGAGGTAGGAGCGCAGCACGCCGTCGGGCAAGGGCACCGTGGTGGTGGAACCGTCCGTCACATCCACGACGAGCGCCTTGCCGAAGTAGCCACCTGGTGGCGTCACCATGCCGCTCACCCGCCCGCGTCCGCGGAGATGAACGACACGGTGTCACCGCGCATCAGCGGCACCCGGCCGTCGCCGCGGATCTGGTCGCCGTTGAGTGCGGCCACGACATGACCGTCGAGCTTGAGTCCCATCTGCTCCGCCGCCGAGGCGAGGTTCGCAGCCTGGATCGTCTGTCGCCCGCGGCCTCCGCCGCTCGTCGCCAGGACGCCGAACCGCTCCACGACGACCTCGGGTGCGATGCGCGCGCGTGCCTCGCGGTACTCGTCGGGGAGGTTGACGTTGACCACAGAGTCGAGGTCCGGGTCGGCGGCCGCCAGTCGTGCATCGGACAACAGGTGTGCATCGTCGAGCTGCCGCACGGCGCACTCCTCGAACAGGTGCGCCGGACGCAACCGGTCGGCCTCGATCAGCTTCAGGATCCGTGGGGCAAGGTCGGTTCGATAGCCGGCGGCCATCGGCTGGCGGTAGCCGTGGACGAACGGGAGGACGACGTCGGGGCGCTCTGCATCCGGTGCCTCGGAATCAGGTTCGAATCCACGGAGCACGGCCCGCACGAAGGCTGCGTGCAGGAAGGGCAGGTCCGTCGAGCAGACGAAGGCCGTCTCCGCGTGCTCCGCCGCGGCGGCCAGCCCGACAGCGAGTCCCTGCATCGGCCCCAGGCCTTCTTCCCGGTCGTCACACAGGACGACTCCGGGCTCGAGCTCGGGCAGCTCTTGTCCGGGTGCCCGCACCACGAGGACCGGTCCTTCGACCGCGCGGCCGACCACACCGGTGACGTGGCGCAGCAACGTGGAGCCGTGCCACTCCAGGGCAGCCTTCGCAGTCCCCATCCTGGATGAGCGGCCCCCCGCCAGCACGATCCCGGCCGAAACACTCATACAGTAGACGGTATACCGCCGGTCGTGATCGCCACAACTGCCTCCTGGTCCGCGCCTGCTCGGCGTCGAGCGTCTCCGGTCGCGCATGTCGGGACACCTCCATCGTACGGGCGTCGTGGGGCCTCCGCGCGACGGCCGATCACCGCTCCTTTCGGTCCTTCGTCAGGTCGACCAACCCCCTGTCGCGCTGTCCACCGCGATAACGTCTTGCCCTGTGAATGCACGTGAAGAAGGGCCTCTGGTCTCACCGTCCAGATCCGCATCCGGTCGGGCGCGCGTGAACTCGTCACATCCGCGGCCGCTCCCCCACGATCCCGACCTCGAGGTCGACGAGGGCGCTGACGGCTCACCGATCGCGGTGCACCTCACGCCGACCTTCATCGTCCTCGTCGCACTCGGCGGTACAGCTGGCTCGATCGCGCGTCACGGCACCGAGCGCATGCTCGGCACCTCCGACGGTTTGCCGGTCGGAACCCTCGTGGTCAACCTCGTGGGTGCGTTCGCCCTGGGTGCGTTGCTGGAAGGGTTGGCGACACGCGGGTCGGACGTCGGACACCGCCGCGCCGCCCGGCTCCTGGTCGGCACCGGATTCCTCGGCGGCTTCACCACCTACAGTGCGCTCGCGGTGGGGACTGACGGCCTGCTGCGTGACGGCCGGGTCGCGCTCGCCCTCGGCTACGTCCTCACCACCGTCGTTGTCGGCTTGCTGGCCTCCCTGGCAGGTGTGCTCTGCGCTCGCACGGCGGCTCGATGATCACGCTGCTGATCGCTCTTGCTGGCGGGCTCGGAGCGGCGGCGCGCCTGGTGATCGACGGGTTGCTTCGCAATCGGCTGTCGTCGACGTTTCCTTGGGCGACCGTCCTGATCAACATCACCGGGTCGTTTCTGCTCGGGCTGCTGGTTGGTCTTGGAGCCGGCGACCGCTGGCAGCTGATCGCCGGGACCGGCTTCCTCGGCGGTTACACGACGTTCAGCACGGCCAGTCTCGAGACCGCGAGCCTCTTGCTCGACCGCCGTCCGCTGGCGGCAGCGGTCAACGGTCTCGTCGTCCTGATGGCGTGCGTCGCCGCAGCCTCGGGAGGCTACGCGCTCGGCGCGCTCTGAGTCAGGCGGTCTTCGCGTCCTCGATGGCCTTCTGGAGGTCGGGAAGCTGCGGGACAGCACCGCCCTGGGCGCCCTTGACGGTCTTGCCGTTGATGCGAACGGTCGGCGTGCCGGTGACCTTCGCGTCGCGCGACGCCTCGGTGCCCTCCTGGAGCCACGGGACGAACTTGTTCTTCACCACGCACGACTCGGCGGCCTCGCCGGTGACGCCCGCCTGCTTGAGGGTCTCGGCGAGCGCTGAGTCCTCCGGTCCGGCGGACTGCTCTTGCGGCTGGTTGGCCCAGAGCAAGTTGGCGACCTTCTTGTACGCCTCGCCGCCGCCGGAGTCGAAGGCGCACAGAGCGGCCGAGCCGGCACGGCTCGAGTACTTGTTGGGGCTGGCTCGGTCGAGGAACGCGAGCAGGCGGTACTCGATGGTGATGTCGCCCTTCTTGACCGCATCGTCGAGGTAGGCACCGTTGGCCTGCTCGAACGCCTGGCAGACGGGGCACTGGAAGTCCTCGTAGATCACGACCTCGACAGGGTCTGTTGCAGGCTCGCCGCCGGCGTCCTCGGCCGTGTACACGATCCCGTGCTCGTCAGTGGCACCCTTCGGCGTGATGACGTCGGTCTCCTTCGCGCGGGAGTCGCTCGTGGTCTTGACGGCATAGCCGCCGATCCCGACGAGGGCGAGCACGACCACAACGATGCCGACGGTGATGAGGTTGCGCTGCTTGCGGTCGGCCTTCTCGCGCTCCTTGCGCATCTGCTCGGCTCGGGCCGCACGCTGCTGACGTTCGTTGCTCACGATGCTCCTGGGTCGGAAGACGTTCCATGATCGGAACGAGTCGGATCCGGCTGGGGTTCCCGAGGGTACTAGGGTGGCTCGACGTGAAGGACAAGCTGGTGTGGATCGACTGCGAGATGACGGGGCTCTCGCTCGAGACCGACGCCCTCATCGAGGTGGCCGCGCTGGTCACCGACTTCGACCTCAACGTCCTCGGCGACGGTGTCGATCTCGTGGTCAAGCCGCCCGCCGAAGCGCTCGACCAGATGAACGAGGTCGTCACCCAGATGCACACCAGCTCCGGTCTGCTCGAGGAGCTGGACGGCGGGCTCACGCTGCGCGAGGCGGAGGAGCAGGTGCTCGCGTACGTGCGGGAGTTCGTGAAGGAGCCGCGCAAGGCGCCGCTCGCCGGCAACACGGTCGGCACCGATCGAGCGTTCCTCGCCCGCGACATGCCCGAGCTCGAGGGCTGGATGCACTACCGCATCATCGACGTCTCCTCGATCAAGGAGCTCACCCGCCAGTGGTACCCGCGGGCCTACTTCGCGGCTCCCGAGAAGGCGGGCGACCACCGAGCCCTGACCGACATCAACGAGAGCATCGACGAGCTCCGTTACTACCGCAAGGCCGTGTTCGTGCCTCCGCCCGGGCCCGACACCGAGGTCGCCCGCGCACTCGCCACGGAGGTCGTCGACGGACCCCCCGACGAGGCCGACGGCGCATCCTGACCAGCGCCCACGCTGCGTTACACTCGTCCTCGCCGTGTCGGGTGCAAGCCCGGCACGCGTGGTGGGCGTAGCTCAGTTGGTAGAGCACCGGCTTGTGGTGCCGGTGGCCGCGGGTTCAAGTCCCGTCGTCCACCCTGTGTCAACTCCTGGGGAACCCCTGATCACGAGTCATCGTGGCGGGGGTTTTCCGCGTCGCGACTCATCGGCGCAGGTGGATGTCCCCTGAATCGCTGAAGGCCTGCACGATGCCCTTTCCTCCGGCCACCGACTCGAGCTCCGACTTGACGCCGCCGCTGCCGGACTCGACCGTGACGGCGTACTCGATCGACCCCATGGGGAGGCGGGCCAAGATGTCGCCGCTCTTCGTGCGGGCCTTGAGCGCGAACGGTTGCTCGGCGAAGTTCGCGGTGATGTCACCGGCCTGGGCGCGGGCCGAGAACTCCTGCACCCGAAGGCCGCTTCCGTTGATGTCGCCGCTGCCGGTGGCGATCGTCACGACACGGTCGCGCAGCGAGCTGACGGTCACGTCGGCGGAGTCGGTGGCCACGAGCACCGGCAATTTGGCCGGAACCGCCACCGTGACGACGACGCCGCAGCCCGGCGAGAGCCAGTTCATACAGCGGCCGACGACTTCGATCTCGTGGCCTCGGCGCCTGAGCTCGTAGGTCGTGTCGATCAGGCCGCTCGTGACCTTGGCCCGGATCACGATGTCGGAGCTGGTGCCCTCGATGAGCTGGACGTCGGCGTCGGTCGACCGGATGGCCAGCTGCGGCTCGTCGCCGACGTCGAGGCGGTTCGCGGCGGTGCGAGTGCTGCCCGACGCCAGGGAGGCTACAGCCAGTGCGCCGATCACCACGGCGACGATCCCGATCGTCACCAGCACCGTGAGGAGCGTGTGCACAGACGGAGGGCGCTCGTCCTCACGCTCGAGGTGCCGGTGCTCGGACATCAGACCGATGCGGCCTGGGAGATCGGCACGACGTCGACCGCGCCCATGCGTGCGGCGTCGGCCGTCTCGTCGTCGGGCATCATCTGGCTCTCGCGTTCGGCCTCGACCCGTTTGAGGTAATGGTCGACCTCAAGGTCGCGCTGCTCGGTGCTCCACCCGAGCACGTCGCCCATCAGAGCAGCGACCTCCGCAGCGACCTCGGTGCCACGGTCGAACGTCTCGATGGAGATGCGGGTGCGGCGGGCGATCGTGTCGTCGAGGTGGCGGGCCCCCTCATGCGACGCCGCGTAGACGACCTCGGCACGCAGGTAGTCGTCGGCACCCGTGAGTGCGTCGCGGAGGTCGGGCCGCTCAGCGATCAGCTCGAGCAGCTCGGTGACGAGGGAGCCGTAGCGGCGGAGCAGGTGCTCGACTCGCCCGATGCCGAGCCCGCTCTCGGCGGCGAGCTTCTGCCGCTGGTTCCAGACCGCCTCGTACCCATCGGCGCCGAGCAGCGGGACGTCCTCGGTGCAGCACTCGGGCACCTTGCGGCCGTGGATGGACGACATCGACGCCACGGCGGCGTCGACGGCGTCCTTGGCCATGACGCGGTAGGTCGTGTACTTGCCGCCGGCAATGACGACGAGCCCGGTGACGCTGGTGGACACGGCGTGCTCGCGGGAGAGCTTGCTGGTGGCCGCGTCCTCACCGGCCAGCAACGGGCGCAAACCGGCGAACACGCCCTGCACGTCGTCGTGGGTGAGCGGCTCGATCAGCACGCTGTTGACGTGCTCGAGCAGGTAGTCGATGTCGGAGCGGCTGGCTGCGGGGTGGTCCTTCGAGAGGTCCCAGTCGGTGTCGGTGGTGCCGATGATCCAGTGGCGTCCCCACGGGATGACGAACAGCACCGAGTTCTCCGTGCGCAGGATCAGGCCGGACTCCCCGCGGATGCGGTCGCGCGGCACCACCAGGTGGATGCCCTTGGACGCGCGCACGTGGAACTGGCCGCGCTCGCCGACGAGGCCCTGGGTCTCGTCGGTCCAGACGCCGGTGGCGTTGATGACCTGGCGGGCGGCGACGTCGAGCTCGTCGCCGGTCTCGAGGTCCTTGACCCGTGCGCCGGTGACCCGGTCGCCCTCGCGGATCAGGGCGATGACGCGGGTGCGGCTCGCCACGTGGGCGCCGTAGGCGGCGGCCGTGCGGGAGAGGAACATCGTGTGCCGGGCGTCGTCGACCTGGCCGTCGTAGTAGTGCAGGGCGCCGATGAGGGCGTCCTTCCTGAGCGCCGGCATCAGACGACGCGCTCCGCGGCGGCTGAGGTGGCGGTGACGCGGCACTCCGCGGGAGCGTCCGGACAGCAGCGCCATCGAGTCGTAGAGGGCGACGCCGGAGCCGGCGTAGACGCGCTCCCAGATGCGGCGCGTGAGCGGGTAGATGAACGGCACCGGCCGGACGAGATGCGGGGCGATCTTCTCCAGCATCAGGCTCCGCTCCCCCAGCGCCTCGGCGACGAGGCGGAAGTCGAGCATCTCCAGGTAGCGCAGGCCACCGTGGATCAGCTTGCTGGACCGGCTCGACGTGCCCGAGGCGAAGTCGCGGGCCTCGACGAGCCCGACGCTGAGGCCGCGGGTGGCTGCGTCCAGAGCCGCACCGCCGCCGACCACGCCACCGCCGATGACCAGGACGTCGAGCTGTTGTGAGCCCATGGCGGCGAGCGCAGCCTCGCGGTTCTGCGGTGACAGGGGGACTGATCGCATGGGCCTAGTCAATCAGGCGGGACCGAGTGGCGTCAGTCGTCCTCGACCCAGTCGAGGGTGCGCTCGACTGCCTTGGCCCACTGGGCCCGAGCGGTCCTGCGTTGTCCGTCGTCCGACGCAGGTTCCCAGCGCGCGTCCTCGGCCCAGTTGTCCACCAGCTCGTCCGTGCCGGCCCAGAAGCCGACCGCGAGCCCGGCCGCGTAGGCCGCGCCGAGAGCGGTCGTCTCGGCCACGACCGGACGGCTCACGGGCACACCCAGGATGTCGGCCTGGATCTGCATGCACAGCGCATTGGCGGTGACGCCCCCGTCGACCTTGAGCGCGGACAACGTGAGGTCGGCGTCGGCGACCATCGCCTCGACGACGTCGGCGCTCTGGTGGCAGATGGCCTCGAGGGCGGCCCGCGCCAGGTGCGCCTTCGTGTTGAACCGCGAAAGACCCACGATCACGCCGCGGGCGTCCGAGCGCCAGTAGGGCGCGAAGAGGCCGGAAAAGGCGGGCACGAACGCCATGCCACCGGTGTCGTCGACCTCGGCGGCCAGGGCTTCGATCTCGGCCGCGTCGTCGATGACGCCGAGCTGGTCGCGCAGCCACTGGACGGCCGAGCCGGTGACGGCGATCGAGCCCTCCAGCGCATAGACGGCCGGCCCGTCGCCGAACCGGTAGCCGAGGGTGGTGATGAGTCCGCGCTGGGACCGCACGATCTCGGTGCCGGTGTTGAGCACCAGGAAGTTGCCGGTGCCGTACGTGTTCTTGAGGCTGCCCGGCTCGAAGCAGACCTGACCGACGAGGGCCGCGTGCTGGTCACCGAGGTCGCCCGCGACCGGGACCTCGGCGCCGAACGGCCCATCGGCGCCGGTCGTGCCGTAGACCTCCGAGCTGGAACGGATCTCGGGCAGCATCGCGCGGGGCACGCCGAACAGGTCGAGCAGCTCGTCGTCCCAGTCGAGCGTCTCCAGGTCCATGAGCATCGTGCGACTGGCGTTGGTGACGTCGGTGAGGTGCAGACCAGTGAGGTTCCAGAGCACCCAGGTGTCCATCGTGCCGAAGATCGCGTGGCCTGCCTCGGCGTCGGCCCGGACACCCTCGACGTTCTCGAGGATCCAGCGCAGCTTGCCACCGGCGAAGTAGGACGCCGGTGGCAGGCCGGTGCGCGAGCGGATCAGGTCGCCGTGGCCGTCGCGCTCGAGCTGCTTGGCGATGGCGTCGGTGCGGGTGTCCTGCCAGACGATCGCGTGGTGGTAGGGCTCACCGGTGCGGCGGTCCCAGACGACCGTCGTCTCTCGCTGGTTCGTGACGCCGACCGCCGCGAGATCCCGGCCTTCGATGCTCGCCGCACGCAGACCTTCACGGATCACCTCTTGCGTTCGCGCCCAGATCTCGGTCGCGTCGTGCTCGACCCAGCCGGCCTGCGGGAGGATCTGCTCGTGCTCGAGCTGGTGGCGGCCGACCTCGGCGCCGTCATGGTCGAACACCATGAAACGAGTGCTCGTGGTGCCCTGGTCGATCGCGCCGACGTAGCGTGCCTCAGCCATGGAGGCACCCTAGCGAGGCCTACTCCTCGGGCTTGAGCTCGCCGTGGACGTCGGCGTGGGGCACCGACGGGATCGTGCCGAGCTTGCCCTTCTGGAAGTCCTCGAACGCCTGCAGCACCTCGGCCTTGGTGTTCATCACGAACGGGCCGGCCCAGGCGATCGGCTCACGGATGGGCTGCCCGCCGAGCACGATGACGTCGAGCGCGAGGTGCCGCGACTCCTGCTTGGTGTCCGCCCCGACGGTGATGGTCTCGCCGTGACCGAGCACGGCCAGCTGCCCGGTGTGGACGGCGCGGCGATCGCGACCGACGTAGCCGTCGCCGTTCATCACGTAGACGAGGGCGTTGAACTCGGTGCGCCACGGCAGCGTCATCTCGGCGCCGGCGGAGACGGTGGCGTGCACCATCGTCATCGGCGTGTGCGTGCTTCCCGGGCCCTTGATGCCGTCGACCTCGCCGGCGATGACGCGGATGAGCGCACCGGCGTCGTGCGAGGCGCCGAGGCCGACGTCAGAGGCGCGGATGTCCTGGTAGTGCGGCGGGAGCCACTTGTCGGCCTTCGGCAGGTTGACCCAGAGCTGGAACCCGTGGAACAGGCCGCCCTTGGCCACAAGCCACTCCGGCGGGGACTCGATGTGGAGCAGGCCGCTGCCGGCGGTCATCCACTGGGTGTCGCCGTCGGTGATGGAGCCGCCGCCGCCGTGGCTGTCCTGGTGGTCGAAGACGCCGTCGATCATGTAGGTGACGGTCTCGAAGCCGCGGTGCGGGTGCCACGGCGTGCCCTTGGGCTCACCGGGGGCGTACTCGACCTCACCCATCTGGTCCATGTGGATGAACGGGTCGAGGTGCCGCGGGTCGACGCCGGCGAATGCGCGGCGGACGGGGAATCCCTCCCCTTCGTAGCCGTGCGGAGCGGTGGTGACGCTGATCGCCGCGCGGTCCTCGGCATCCGGGCGCGCTGCAACGGTGCGCGGAAGAACGGTCCAGTCGGGGGCTGTGACGGCGGGCATGGGGGCTCTCCTTCGGTGGGTTCACCCTAGTTCAACGTTCAACTAACGTCAATATTCCGTCGCCTAGGGTGACGCCATGGACGACCTGGTCACCGCGGTTCGACGGGAGCTGCACGAGCACGCCGACCCGGCTCTCGCACCAGGGCAGCAGGCCTACATGAAATCCGCCATGCCGTTCCTCGGAGTGCGCGTGCCAGAGGTTCGTCGACTCACCAAGAGTGCCGCCCGTTCGATCCCCCCGGCCGACGTCGGGGACCTGGAGCGCTCCGCCCGCCGGCTGTGGGACGAAGCGACGTTCAGGGAGGAGCGGTACGCCGCCACGGCACTCACCGGGTTGCGGCTCGCCCTCGGAAGCCTGGACGTCCTGGACCTCCTCGAGCACATGGCGGTGACCGGGGCCTGGTGGGATCACGTCGACGAGGTCGCGCACCGCGTCGGCACGATCCTGGCCGTGCATCCGTACGAGGTCGAGCCGGTCGTTCGCCGATGGATCGCCTCGGACGACCTGTGGGTGCGACGTCTTGCGATCCTCTGCCAGCTGGACCGCAAGGCGGACACCGATCTGGAGTTGCTGACAGCCGCGATCGACGCCGCGTCCGACAGTCAGGAGTTCTTCCTGCGCAAGGCCATCGGCTGGGCGCTCCGACAGCACGCGAAGGTCGACCCCGGCTGGGTTCGAGACTTCGTGGCCGAGCGCGAGCACGTGCTCAGCGGACTGTCGCGGAGGGAAGCGCTCAAGCACCTCTGAATCGGCAAGCGAGGACGACGCTAGGGTGCACACGTGTTCGTCGGTCATTACGCGGTGTCGTTCGCGGCCCGCAGCACCTCAGTGCCGCTGCCGCTGTGGGTGTGGTTCGTCGCGGTGCAATGGCTCGACGTCGTCTTCATGACACTGGTGCTCGCCGGGGTGGAGAAGCTGCGCCTCACCGAGGGCTTCACCGAGTCGAACGACCTCGACCTGTACTTCATGCCATACACCCATGGCCTGGCGGGCGCGCTGTTGTTGTCGGTGGTCTTCGCCGCGATCGTGGCACTGGTGTTCCCGGCCGGCCGCCGGCCGCTGGGGTTCGCCCTGGTGGCCTCGGCGAGCTTCTCTCACTGGCTGCTCGACCTGATCATGCACACCCCCGACATGCCCTTGCTCGACGACGGCTCCACCAAGGTCGGGCTCGGGCTGTGGGACCACCCGGCCATCGGCCTGCCGCTGGAGCTTCTCCTCCTCGCGCTCGGCGTGTGGCTTTACGCCCGTTCCGTCACGCTGACGGACCGAGGAACGGCGATGGTGTGGGGCTTCGCAGGGCTGCTCGTCGTCCTGCAGCTGTACTCGCAGTTGGGACCAGCGCCGACGTCGCCTGAGGCGTTCGCCGCCAGCGCACTGGTGCTCTACGTGGCACTGGCGGCTTTGGCGGCATGGGTCGAGAAGCGAGCCGTCAGGACCCATGTCGGCTGATCACGACGTCGCGATCGTCGGGGGCGGGCACAACGCGCTCGTCGCCGCGACCTATCTCGCGCGGGCCGGCCTCGACGTGGTGGTGCTGGAACGGCTCGACCACGTCGGCGGGGCGGCGGTCAGCGTGCGGCCGTTCGACGAGTTCGACGCCCGGTTGTCGCGGTTCTCCTACCTCGTGAGCCTGATGCCGAACGCGCTGATCGAGGACCTCAGGCTAGAGCTCGAGCTGCGCTCCAGGCCGACGGCGTCGTACACGCCCTACGACGAGAAGGGCCTGCTGGTCGAGACCGACGAGGGCGAGGCAACCCGTGCGTCGTTCCGCGAGCTGACCGGCTCCGACGACGAGTTCGAGGCCTGGCTGGCGTTCGAGGCCGACGTCAACAAGCTGGCCGGGACCGTCGCCTCGACACTGCTTGAGCCGCTCCCCCACATCGGTGACCTGCGCGACAAGGTCGACATGGTCACGTGGTCCGACGTCGTCGAGGAGCCGTTGGGTGTCGCGCTTGAGCGCCGCTTCAGGCACGACCTGGTGCGTGGGATCGTCGGCACCGACGGCCTGATCGGCACGTTCACGTCGCTGCACGACCCGTCGCTCGCGCAGAACCGTTGCTTCCTCTTCCACCGTCTCGGCAACGGAACCGGCGAGTGGCGCGTGCCCGTCGGGGGCATGGGAGCAGTGACGGGCGAGCTGGAGCGGGTGGCGCGCGAGGCCGGCGCCGAGCTGCGAACCGGCTGCACCGTCGAGCACGTCGACGCTCGAATGGACGGCGTCACCGTGACCGGCGACGGCTTCGAGCTCGTCGCGGACCACGTTCTCTCCGGCGTGGCGCCGTACGTCCTGGCCGGGCTGCTCGGTGAGCCGCTTCCGCCGCGTCCGTCCGGATCGCAGTTCAAGGTCAACCTGCTGGTATCGCGACTCCCGACGCTGCGCTCTGGCCACGACCCCCGCGAAGCCTTCGCCGGCACGTTCCACATCAACGAGGCGATGTCGCAGCTCGAGGCGCTGCACGAGGCGGCCAGGTCGGGCCGGGCACCGTTCGCGTCCGGTGAGATCTACTGCCACACCCTGACCGACCGCTCGATCCTCGGTCCCGAGCTCGCCGACACCGACGCGCAGACGCTCACCTACTTCGGCCTGCACACGCCGTACGAGAACCTGCCTGACGACGAAGCAGGTGAGGCGGCGTACCGACAGGTTCTCGAAGCGCTGGACTCGTACCTGGCCGAGCCGCTCGAGCCCCTCATCCTCGGCGTGGAGCACAAGACGCCGGCCCAGGTGGAGGCCGAGCTGGCCATGCCCGGCGGCAACATCTTCCACGGCGGCATCGCCTGGCCATGGCTCGAGGAGGGCGAGAAGCCGCGCTCGCCGGCCGAGCGCTGGGGCGTCGAGACTGTCCACGACGCGGGTGCTGATGTGCGGCAGCGGAGCACGCCGCGGCGGCAACGTCAGCGGCATCTCCGGCCACCACGCCGCCCATG
>CAVQEY010000017.1:0-222580 GCA_963711615.1 uncultured Actinomycetota bacterium
GGCCGCGGGCGACCTGTTGCTCGATGGCGTCCGCGACGGGATGCGACGACACGCCCTCGAACCGGTCGAGCGCGAGATCCGGGTCGAGCGAGCCGCCCTCGGCGACCAGTCGTCAGCCGTCGGCAGCATCCTGCTCGCCCTCGACGCGGTCGAGCTGCCCTCCTGATCAGAGGGGACGGGCTAGCGTGGCCGGATGACGTCGTACCGGCCGATCGAGCAGGGGGTGTCCACCGACCTGCGGGGTGAGCTCACGTACGCGGGATACCTGCACCTCGACGAGCTGCTGTCCGCACAGCAGCCGCTCTCGGACCACCACGACGAGATGCTGTTCATCATCCAGCACCAGGTCACCGAGCTGTGGCTCAAGCAGCTCGTGCACGAGCTGCGCTCGGCCATCGGCCTCCTCGACGCCGACGACGTCCCCCCTGCGCTCAAGCGGCTCGCGCGCATCAAGGCCATCCAGAAGCAGATGTTCGAGCAGTGGTCCGTGCTGGAGACCCTCACCCCGGTCGAGTACGTGCAGTTCCGTGACCACCTCGGCAAGGCATCGGGGTTCCAGTCGCCGCAGTACCGCACGGTCGAGTTCCTGCTGGGCAACAAGAACCCCGCCATGATCGGAGTCTTCGCCCACGACGACGCGCTGCACGCACAGCTTGCGGCCGACCTCGCCGCCCCGAGCCTCTACGACGCCTTCCTGCGCCACCTCGCCCGCCAGGGCCATGCCGTGCCGGCCGAGGTGCTGGAGCGTGACGTCACCCAGCCGTACGAGACGCATCCGGGTGTGGTGGAGGTGTTCCGCCGCATCTACGCCGACCCGCACGACCACTGGGAGGCGTACGAGGCGAGTGAGGAGCTCGTCGACGTCGAGGAGGGGTTCCAGCTCTGGCGATTCCGTCACCTCAAGACGGTGGAGCGCATCATCGGGCACAAGCGTGGGACGGGCGGCTCCAGCGGCGTCGACTTCTTGCGTCGCGCACTGGAGCTGACGTTCTTCCCCGAGCTGCTCGACGTGCGCACGCACATCGGCGAGTGAAGGCCCGGCGGGGGTGCCGGGCCACGGGCGGCTCGATGAGCTAGCGCGCGACGAACCAGACGATGGCGGCCAGCACGATGATGCCGGCGACCGGGAGCCCGTAGCGCCGCAGCATCACGGGCAGCACGGTGGACATCAGGTTGAGCTGCTCGGTCACGGCCGGCTCGTCCGTCCGCGCGGCGGGCGGCTTCTCCCCCAGCTGGCCGGCCATGCAGTCGACGAACTGCTCGAGCAGCTTGTCGCTGACGTCCTGCATGACGTTCCGGCCGAACTGCGACGGCCTGCCGGTGATGGACAGGTCGGTCGTGAGCTGGACGGCCGTGCCGACACCGTCGGGCATCATGTGTGCCACCACGGTGACGCCGGCGCTGCCGAGGTCGCGCTGGTCCTGGCCCGTGGCCCTGATGACGGCACGATGCCGCGTCTCGTCCCGCTCGACGAACGTGCCCGAGCCGTTGTAGTGCATCGCGATCGGCCCGAGCTTCACCCTGACCGAGCCGGCGAAGTCGTCGCCCTCGACCGAGGTGACCGTGGCGCCGGGGAAGCACCGGGCGACGCGCTCCAGGTCGTTGAACGCCGCCCAGGTGGCATCGATCGGGGCCGGGACGACGAACCGGTGGGTGAGGTCCATCAGGCGGAACCGGAGGAGACCACCTCGCCGGACGTGCTCACGGCCCGAGCCGTCAGCGTGCCGGCGAGGTGGCGCCTGTGGGCGGCTCTGCTTCCCCTCGATCGCACCCACCCTTGATAACACTCCGGTCACTCAGGTCACAAGACGAGGTCTCCGCACTCGACGTCGAGCGCGGCGTGCGCGTCCAGGTAGTCGCGAGCGCTTCGGTCGCCGCCGGCGGTCTGCATCACGCCCTCGCGGTGCTCGCTGCCGATGAGGACGGGATGGCCGGGCCGCCCGTCGTAGACGGCCCGGGCCAGCGCCCCGGGTGAGGCATTCCGGATCATCCTCGCCACGACGTCGGGTCCGACATCAGGCAGATCGACCAGGTGCACGAGTGCTGCGTCGGCGTCTCCAGCGGCGTCGAGGCCGGCCCGCAGCGACGCGCTCATGCCGTCGGCCCAGTCGGCGGCCTCGACGATGAAGACGGGCAGGTCACCGAGCAGCGCGCGCGCCTTGGGTGCCTCGGCCCCGATGACGACGACGACGTCGTCGCAGCCGCCGTTCCGCAGGGTGACGCAGGCCCGGAGCAGCCACGATCCCCGCTCGTCCGACACCAGCGCCTTGGGCCGGCCCATCCGGGTACCCGCTCCGGCGAGCAGCACCCCGACCACACGCGTCATGACGTCATGGTCGCACCGCGGGGCGACAGCACGGCGGCCCCGGACCAACACGTCCGGGGCCGTCGTGGCTGGTGCGGGTCGGCTAGAAGCCCATGCCACCCATGTCGCCCATGTCGGGAGCGCCACCGCCGGCCGGAACGGGCTCCGGCTTGTCGGCGACGACGGCCTCCGTGGTGAGGAACAGGGCCGCGATGGACGCCGCGTTCTGCAGCGCCGAGCGCGTGACCTTGGCCGGGTCGATGATGCCCGCGGCGATGAGGTCGACGTACTCGCCGGTCGCGGCGTCGAGGCCGTGACCCAGCGGGAGGCCGGCGACCTTCTCCGACACGACGCCGCCCTCGAGGCCGGCGTTGATGGCGATCTGCTTCAGCGGAGCCGAGGCAGCGGCACGGACGATCGAGGCGCCAGTGGCCTCGTCGCCTTCGAGATCGAGCTTCTCGAACGCGGCCGCGGTGGCCTGGACGAGAGCCACGCCGCCTCCGGCGACGATGCCCTCCTCGACGGCCGCCTTGGCGTTGCGGACGGCGTCCTCGATGCGGTGCTTGCGCTCCTTGAGCTCGACCTCGGTGGCCGCGCCGACCTTGATGACGGCGACGCCGCCTGCGAGCTTGGCCAGACGCTCCTGCAGCTTCTCGCGGTCGTAGTCGGAGTCGGACTTGTCGATCTCGGCGCGGATCTGGTTGACCCGTCCGGTGATCTGCTCCTGCGCTCCGCCACCCTCGACGATGGTGGTCTCGTCCTTGGTGGTGACGACCTTGCGGGCCGTGCCCAGCAGCGAGAGATCGGCGTTCTCGAGCTTGAGACCGACCTCCTCGCTGATGACCTCACCACCGGTGAGGATGGCGATGTCGGCGAGCATGGCCTTGCGGCGGTCGCCGAAGCCCGGGGCCTTGACGGCGACGGACTTGAACGTGCCGCGCATCTTGTTGACGATGAGCGTCGCGAGGGCCTCGCCCTCGACGTCCTCGGCGATGATGACGAGCGGCTTGCCCGACTGCATGACCTTCTCGAGAACCGGGACGAGATCCTTCACCGAGGCGATCTTGGAGTTGACGATGAGGACGTAGGGGTCCTCCAGCACCGTCTCCATGCGCTCGGGATCGGTGACGAAGTAGCCGGACAGGTGACCCTTGTCGAAGCGCATGCCCTCGGTGAGCTCGAGGTCGAGGCCGAAGGTGTTCGACTCCTCGACGGTGATGACGCCTTCCTTGCCCACCTTGTCCATGGCCTCGGCGATGATGTCGCCGACGGTCTGGTCGGCCGCGGAGATGGCCGCGGTGGCCGCGATCTGCTCCTTGGTCTCGATGTCCTTGGCCATGCTGAGCAGCTGCTCGGTGATGGCCTCGACGGCGGCCTCGATGCCCTTCTTCAGGCTCATCGGGTTGGCGCCGGCGGCGACGTTGCGCAGGCCTTCGCGCACGAGGGCCTGGGCGAGGACGGTGGCAGTGGTGGTGCCGTCGCCCGCGACGTCGTCGGTCTTCTTGGCGACCTCCTTGACGAGCTCGGCACCGATCTTCTCGTACGGCTCCTCGAGCTCGATCTCCTTGGCGATGCTGACACCGTCATTGGTGATCGTGGGGGCGCCCCACTTCTTCTCGAGGACGACGTTGCGGCCCTTGGGGCCGAGCGTCACCTTCACGGCGTCGGCGAGCTGGTTCATGCCGCGCTCGAGGCCGCGACGCGCTTCCTCATTGAAAGCAATGGACTTGGCCATGTGTGGATCTCTCCGGTTGACGTAGTGCGATCGGACCCGATCGGACCGATCTGGTGGTCTGGCACTCTCATCATAGGAGTGCTAATCAACTGTGCGCAATCGGCCCCTGCACGTGCCTGCCGGCTCAGACGGAGAACAGCAGGAACAGCCCGGTGAACGTGTACACGACCATGAGCAGCAGCAGGCCCATCTGGCCGGAGAGCCGGTGCGCACGCGGCAGCACGATGAGCGCCCGGTCGTGCGCCGCGACGACGGCGAGCACGTGCCCGGCGACGACGAACGACACCTTCAAGGCGGCAAGCGTCGACGTGTGCGTGGAGAGCACGAAGGCGACGTCGGCGTCGATGGAGGTCAGCACGTAGACCACGGCCTGGCCCTTCTCGACGAGATAGGTCAGGTAGTGGGCGAAGATGTAGCCGACCACGATCGGCACCAACGAGTGGGCGAGCCGGCCGGGGATTGAGTTGCGCTCCTCAGGCGTGACGCCACCGGTGGCGCGAGTCGCGAGCTGGAACAGCACCGCCACCACGACGCAGAAGCCGACGAGGGTCAGGGACTGCACGCACCCCGATGGCGCCTTCGACTGCCAGAACGAGGACGCCGAGAAGCTGTCGTACGCGGTCGAGCCGAGCAGCGTCGCGAGCAGGGCCACCAGCCCGGGGTGGACCGGGATCTGCGGCAACGTGCGCAATGGATTGTGTACATCGAGCCGCCGGCCGCGGACGAACGGCGAAAGGTGCGCAACGACGCCGGAGTAGACGTCGAACGGGTCGGCCCGGTCGTGCCACCGCGGGCCGAAGACAACGCCGCCGGCGATCGTGACCACCACGTAGACGGCCACCCAGATGCGGACGGCGCCGATGTCGCCTGGATCGGGCGACGCGAGCTCGAGCCAGACGAACGCGAGCAGGCCGCCCACCGCGGGCCAGTAGCCGAGCCAGGCCGGGTAGGCGACGAAGCCGTCGGGGCGGCCCGACAGGCGTCCGACGAGAGCCTGCACCGAGCGCCACGGCGAGAGGTCGCGCCACACGTGCCCGGCCAGCAGGGCCAAGGGCACCAGCCCGACCCACACCAGGATGTAGAGCGCACCCAGCCCGCCGTTGGATGCGTCGTCGGGGCCGGAGTACAGGGCGACCAGGAACCATCCGGCGATCAGCGCGCCGAGCACGGCGAGCCAGGGCCGTCGCGGACGCGGGTCCTCTGGGCGCGGCTCGGCCTCGAACCGTGGCTCACGCCAGGCGAGCGCCAGGACGGCGAAGGAGACCGTCAGCGCCCACGAGGCCCCGACCATCGCGTACAGGAACGGGATCGGCAGGTCGGTCGAACCACCGACGCCATGAGCGTGGAGCTCGCTCAGCATGGACGTCAGGGCCGGACCACGAGCTGGACGATCGTCACGTCGAGGTGGTGGGCCTCGACGGCGATCTGGCCCGGGGTGTCGATCGTGAACGACTTCTCGACGTCGTCGCCCGCGCCGATCTCGAACTCCTGCTCCGGCTCGGAGTGGACGTGGATCGTCTCGTGTGCGTCGGACCTGATGTGCAGCGTGACCTTCTGCCCAGCCTTCACCTCCACGCGATCACCTTGCGGTGTCACCTTCCCGTCCTTCACCGCGATGTCGACGACCACACCTTCGGAGGGTTCGGCAGAGCTGGACTCTTGTGGGCTGGGGTTCGGCGACGACGACACCGTGCCGGTGTCGTCGCCGCACCCGGCCAGGATCAGTGCTGCTGCGAAAGCGACGGCGATGAACTTCTTCATGTATCCCTCTCGGGCTCGGGGTCGGTGTCGTCGAAAGCGCGGTCGATGATCTCGCGCTCCTCCCGCTCCTCACGGCGATCCTTGCGCGCGATGTACAGCACGACCCCCACGACGACGAGCGCCGGGACGAGCGCCGGGATCGCCAGGAGGGCGGCGTGATGTGCGTACAGCACATCGCCCACCGGAGTCATGAGGTCAGCGTAGGCGCGTCGCCCGTCTTCCTCTTCTCGGCACCTTGCGTCGAGATGCTGCGCGAAACCCTGCCCACCGCGATGGCGATGCCGGCGATGATGGCGAGGCTGCACAGCAGCACGATCAGGTTCGCCACGCCCCACAGCCACGCTGGGGCACCCAGTTCGCGCTCGCGCTGGAGGATCTCGATCTCGGGCACGAAGTCACGGGTGGACTCGGCCTCGACCGGCACCTCTTCGGCGTCGATGGGCGGATCCTCTGGCAGGAAGATCGGCACGGCGGCGAGCGTGCGGCCGTCCTGGACCCGCAGCAAGGTCTTCCAATTGCCGCCGACCGGCACCGGACGGGTCGACTCCCAGGTGGTTTCACCGGTGCGCTTCAGCGAATGGGTGACGATGCCCTTGTCGGCGCCTTCCGTGCCGCCCTGCCATGCAGTGAGCTGCACCCACGCGGGATTCTCATCGATGAGGTCGGCCGGTTGGACGGTGACCTCCGCCATGATCTGGGGCTGAGCATCGGTGCCGACCTGCGACGTCCTGATCGACGCGGAGGCGTCCTTCGGGACGGTGGCCCACAGACCGTTGGCCACAGCCGCGGAGATCACCACGACGGTGCCGATCACGATGACCCTGCCGACGTTGGGCTTGGGCAGCTGACCGGTCAGGCCCATGTAGAAGAGGGCGCCGCACAGGCCCGTGCCGACGGCCACGGGGACGGTCATCAGCAGGCCCTCGAGCCAGATGTCCTGGGGCCACGGGAACGGGAAGACGAGGTCGTTCCAGAGCTTTTCGACCACTGATCCGACCGTGGCGATCAGCAGACCACCAACCGCGCCGAACACGAGAGGACGATCTTTCAGCCGGGTCAGCGCGAGCAGCTCGATGATGACCGCGCTGCCGAGATAGAGCGGAAAGACGTGATGCGCCTGCCCGAACACGTCGCCGACGATGAACGAGACGATGCCCCGGATGATGACGAAGAAGAACGCCGCGTACAGGGCCACTCCGGCGCCGCCGTAAAGGCGCGCGGCGACGAGGGACATCGCGGCCGCGGCGGCGATCAGCATCGGGGCGAACACCAGGCGGAACTGAGAGACGCCGAAGTCGAACTCGGCCTGGAACACCGACAGGCCGATGAGCAGACCGCCGAAAGCCGACGCGAGCGCAAACTTGTGGAAGAACTCGGTCCCGTGTGACGGGGTGCGCTGGCTCCACTCGTCGGAGAACTCGGCCTCGCGGTGCAACAGGATGATGCCGGCTGTGGACAGGCCGGCGCCGCCGATCAGCATCAGGTGGGTGGGGCCCCAGAGCGTGACGTCCTGGCCGAAGAGGCGGTGCCAGACGTCGTCGAGCGGGAACCCGATCAGGGCGTAGAAGCCGCATGCGGCGATGAAGATCCCGCTCACGGGGGCGTACCACTGGCGTGTGATGCGCACAGACGCGATGCCCGGCTTGGCGCCGTCTCGCGGATAGACGACGGCTGCCATGCCGGCGACGAACAGGGCGAAAAGCCCGTAGAGGATCAGGTAGTGCGCCGGGTTGGCCAGGGGGCCCGCGTCGCGACCCTGCCCAGCGTGATAGCTGACGTCCCAGAGAAACCCGAGCAGCGCGACGACCAGCGAGCTCGCGACGAACAGCGTCGGAATCGAAGCCCAACCCGGCTCGTCCGTGCGCTCCCCGAGGCGCTCCCCCGCTGTCTGGAACCACTCGATGCGGTGCGTGCGGTGGGCCCAGGCGATCCACAGCAGACCTGCGGTGACGATCGCGGCGCCGGCGGTGAGGCCGATGACTTGGTCGAGAGCGGCGCCTCCGGCGGGGGGAGGTTCGGTCGCGGCGAGGAACATACCGTGAGTATCGCCATGACTATGTGACATCGCAAGTGACACATACGACCATCCGGCGGTGTCGTCCGTCACGTGGCCGGGCCCACACAGCCCGGCAGGGTTCAGTGGCCGACGACCTCGTTCGCCTCGCGGCCCTTGGGTCCGTCGACGACCTCGAACTCGACCTGCTGACCGTCCTCGAGGGTCTTGTAGCCCTCGGACTTGATCTTGGACCAGTGGACGAAGACGTCGTCCTGACCCTCGACCTCGATGAAGCCATAGCCCTTGTCAGCGTTGAACCACTTGACGGTGCCTTGCACCATTGCCGAACTCCCAGTCACGTCAGCGATGGACCCGTCGGGAGGAGGATCCGAAGTCATGGGGTGAGCCTACAAGTCTTTAACCCCCAGCAACTGCCGGGATGATCGAGATTTGCGTCCCCTCGGGGGTGGGGGTGTCGAGACCGCTCGAGAAGCGGACGTCCTCCTCGGCCACGTAGATGTTGACGAACCTGCGCAGTGCGCCCTGCTCGTCGACGACCCTGGACTTGATGCCCGGAAAGCTGGACTCCAGGGAGTCGATGACGGCGGCGAGGGTGGCACCGTCGGCGTCGACCTGCGACTGGTCCTGGGTGTACGTGCGAAGGATCGTGGGGATGCGGACCGAGACGGTCATGCAGTTCTCCGTTTCTGGTGGATCAGGGTTCAGGCTATGCCCGCGGCGACGAAGGCGTCGAACGTCGCGTCAATCGTGGCAGTCGGTCCGACGCGACCGGAGATCGCGTCGAGGGTCTTGAGCCCGTCGCCGGTGTTGAACACGACGGTCTCGGCGTCGGGATCGAGCTGGCCGTTCTCGAGCAGCTTCTTGAGCGTCGCGACGGTGACGCCGCCGGCGGTCTCGGCGAAGATGCCCTCGGTGCGCGCCAGCAGCGTGATGCCGTCGCGGATCTCGTCCTCGCTGACGTCCTCGATCGAGCCGCCCGTGCGGCGGGCGACGTCGAGCACGTACGGGCCGTCGGCCGGGTTGCCGATGGCGAGGGACTTGGCGATCGTGTCTGGCTTGACCGGCCGCACGACGTCGTGGCCGTCCTTGAAGGCCGCTGAGACCGGCGAGCATCCGGTGGCCTGCGCGCCGAAGATCTTGTAGGGCGACTCCTCGACGAGGCCGAGGGTGGCGAGCTCACCGAAGGACTTGTCGACCTTGGTGAGCTGCGAGCCGGACGCGACCGGGATGACGACCTGCTCCGGCAGCCGCCAGCCGAGCTGCTCAGCCACCTCGAAGCCGAGTGTCTTCGAGCCTTCGGCGTAGTACGGCCGCACGTTGACGTTCACGAACGCCCAGTCGGTCTCCTCGCCGGCGATCTCGCTGGCGAGCTTGTTGACGTCGTCGTAGTTGCCACGGACCGCGACCAGCGAGCCGCCGTACACGGCGCTGGCGATGATCTTGGCCTGCTCGAGATCGTCGGGGATGAGCACGACGCCACGCATGCCGGCGCGTGCCGCGGCCGCTGCCACGGCGTTCGCGAGGTTGCCGGTGGACGGACAGGCGAGCACCGTGAAGCCGAGCTCGCGGGCCGCCGCGAGCGCCACGGCCACGACACGGTCCTTGAAAGAGTGGGTGGGGTTGCCGGAGTCGTCCTTGACCCACAGCGACTTGATGCCGAGCTCACGAGCGAGGTTGTCGGCCTTGACCAGCCGGGTGAAGCCGGGGTCGGTGTTGGGGATGGTGGCGATGTCAGCCGGCACCGGCAGGAGGTCCCGGTAGCGCCAGATGCTGCGCGGGCCGGCCTCGATCTGCTCGCGCGTCACGGTGCCGAAGTCGTAGCCGATCTCGAGCGGTCCGAAGCACTCATGACAGGCGTAGAACGGGCCGAGCTCGCGCTGCGTCCCGCACTCGCGGCACACCAACGAGCGGGCCGGACCGAAGGCGCCGTCGCGAGGAGACGATGCGGCGTCAGTCGAATCGACGACTGCCTGTGGAGCGGTGGGACTCACTGACTCTCCTATTCATCTTCCCCGGATCGGCTCTCGTCCGGGACGGATGTAGCACCTGGCATGTCTGCTGGTTGCTGGGGTTTCGTCGGGCCGTGTCCCTCTACCCCTCATGATGAGTGCCATCAGCCTACGGGCGCGTCTCACGATGCGTCCAATCGGTCCGATTCGTGAGACATCGGGGTCCGGGTCGTGGTCAGCGAATGGCGCAATCTGGTCCGCGAGTGGCGCAAATATGCGCGACGCGCCGTCTCACTTTCGCCACGCTGCGCCACTCGCGGTCCAGAATGCGCCTCTCAACGTCGCTGCGAGAAGCGCGTGGTGGGTGGCGGGTAGCCGCCGTCGTCGAGGCCGGCGAGACGCTCGAACGGATTGTAGGAGGAGTGGTCGCCGGCCAGCAGGTACGAGATCCCGACCGAGACGAAGTACAGCGGCAGCATCAAGGGTCCGACGAGGAACGCGTACTGGGTGCAGTGACGGTCCTCGTGCTGCAGCAGCAGAGGCCGGGCGAGCAACCAGTCGTCGTCGTGCCTGGTGATGATGACACTGCCCACCGTGAACGCGCCCGCGACCGGGAAGCCGAATCGGTAGCCGGTGCACACATACGTGCCGCGCCCGCGACGGCGACGCGTGGCGCCACCGATCCGCGCGACGAGCAGCCCGAGCAGCGTGCTCAGGTTGAGCCAGTTGACCGCCGTACGGATCCGCGTCCACGGCGTGTGCGGCTCTGTCATCGGCCCGGCACCCCGCCGGGCGGTCAGGGTCCGGCCTCCAGAGCGTCGGCGAGCCCGCCCAGCCAGACCGCGACCGCGTCCGGCCCGTCGAGCACCAGATCGGACCTCGCGACCAGGGCGTCCTGCTCGTCGGACGCCGAGCAGATCAGGAGGCCGGTGAGACCACCGGCGCGGAGACGATCGACGGCGTCGAACGCGGGGAGGTCTCCGAGATCGTCGCCGGCGAACACGATGTGCCGCGCCGAGACCTCCTCGACGAGACGCTCCAGCACCTGCCCCTTGTCGGTTCCGTTCGCCCGCAGCTCGACGACCTGACGCCCTGGCTCCACGGAGAGCCCGTGCTCGGCGGCGAGAGCAGCGAGCGGCTCGGAGAGCTGTTCGAGCAGTCCCGCCTCGAGCCCGCGGGTGTGGACCGCAACGGCCAGCCCCTTGTCCTCCACGCGGACGTGGTCGGCGCCGCGCTCGGCCAGCCAGCGTGGGAGGCGCTCGGCCAGGAGCCGCACCGCGGGCGGCGGGACGGGCGTGCGGATCTCGCCGGTGGCGGCGTCCCATCGCTCGGCTCCGTACTGACCGCTCACGACGAGCGACTCCAGGCCCGGCCGGCTGGCGAACCCGCCGAGCTCGAGCGCCTGACGGACTGGTCGCCCGGTGATGATCGCGATCTGCCCGATCAGCGGGCCCAGCCGCGCCAAGGCGTCGACCGCGTGCGCGTGAGCGAAGGCCGTGGCGGGGTCGTCGACCACGTGGGCGAGCGTTCCGTCGAAGTCGAGGGCGAGCAGCGTGCCGGTGGGATCGGACACCACCGTGTCGACCTCGGCAGTCGTGCGCGACATCACCGCATCATGGCAGGCCGAGCAGGATCACCGTGAGGCGGTCCGGGCGCATGCCGCCGGTGCTGCGGAGGACTGCGTCGATGCCGAGATCCTTCGCGAGCAAATTGGCCTCGGGCTTGTGGCCGCGGGGGAAGTGGACGGCCGTCTGAGCCGCGCCGGTGCGCCAGTTGCCGACGGCGGCAACGGTCCAGCCGGCCTCGGTGATGCGACCGGACACCTGCCGGGCGAGGCCGGTGGTGCGGGTGGCGTTCAACACCGCGACGTCGATGTCCTTGCGGCTCACCTGTGGGGTGGGCTTCGGCTTCGGGGTGGGCTTCGCGCTCGGGGTCGGCGTGGGTGAGGGCGTCGGCGTCGGGGTGGCGGCGGGCGACGGCGAGGACACCGGAGCCGCCGCAGGCTGGGGATCGTCTGGCACGAGGAGCAGCAACCAGGCCAGACCGACGAGGCCGACGACGCACGCGGCGGCTGTGAGGGTGAGAAACCATCCGGGCAAGACGTAGGCCTTGCGGCCCAAGGTCTTGCGGTGATCGATCACGGGCGGCGGAGTCAGAGGTCGATGCCCAGACGCCGTGCGGAGCGGCTGCGCTGCCGCTGGGCTCTCAGCCGTCGAAGACGCTTGACGAGGAGCGGGTCGAACGCGAGAGCGTCGTCGCGGTCGATGAGTGCGTTCAGCACCTGGTAATAGCGCGTGGACGACATGTCGAACTTGTCGCGGATGGCCTGCTCCTTGGCGCCGGCATACTGCCACCAGAGGCGCTCCAGAGCGAGGATCTCGCGATCGCGCGGATCGAGTGTGTCGGAGGGGGACGCCGACGTGCCTCGGCCGTGCTCCTCAACTGCGCTCATGGGCTGATCCTACGGGACAAATCACAAGGATGTCATTCGTCGTGGGTGTGCTCGTGTCGTCCGTGTCGTCGTCGCAGGTCCGTTGACCGACGCACTCGAGCAGGACATCGTGCCGGCTGCTTCCGGTGGGGAGTATTCCAGCCCGCGGGCCGCAGGTCACGCTCGGCCTTGTCACAGCGAGCTGGACGACCACGCTGTCGCGGGTGTGGAATCCGTACGAGCGACGCTCACGCAGGTCGCAAGCGGAGGCCGACACCGTCCCGCGTCGGTAGGGTGAGCACCATGGCGGCCGGTCTTGCGGAATTCGTGGTCATCGCCAACCGCCTGCCTGTCGACCGGTTCATCGCTCCTGACGGCACGGTCACCTGGCGGACGTCGCCGGGCGGGCTCGTCACCGCACTCGAACCCGTCATGCGTCGCAAGGGCGGCGCGTGGATCGGGTGGCACGGTGCCCCCGACGAGAAGCTCAAGCCGTTCGAGCACGACGGCCTGCACCTCGTCCCGGTCCCGCTGTCGACCCTGGAAGTGGAGGAGTACTACGAAGGCTTCTCCAACGCCACGCTCTGGCCGCTGTACCACGACGTCATCGCTCCTCCGGAGTTCCACCGTGAGTGGTGGGACTCCTACGTCCAGGTCAACCAGCGGTTCGCCCAACGCGCGGCCCGCATCGCTCGTCGCGGTGCCACCGTCTGGGTTCAGGACTACCAGCTGCAGCTCGTACCGACGATGCTTCGCTCGCTGCGACCCGACCTTCGCATCGGGTTCTTCCTGCACATTCCGTTCCCGCCCCGCGAGCTGTTCCAGCAGCTGCCTTGGCGCAGGCAGATCCTGGAGGGGCTGACCGGGGCCGACCTCGTCGGCTTCCAGCTCCCGGGCGCAGCGCAGAACTTCGTCCGGCTGGTGCGCGAGCGGGTGGGTCACAAGACGCATCGCGGCCTGATCTACCTGCCCGACGGACGCTCCGTCGTCGCGCGTGCGTACCCCATCTCCATCGACGCGCAGGCCTTCGAGAAGCTCGCCCGCACGCCCGCCGTCGAGGCGCGCGCGAAGGAGATTCGCGAGAGCCTGGGCAGTCCCAAGCACGTCCTGCTCGGCATCGACCGGCTCGACTACACCAAAGGCCTGCGCCAGCGTCTGCGGGCCTTCGGCGAGATCATCCGCGACGGCTCGATCGACGTCGACGACGCGGTGTTCGTGCAGGTGGCCACACCGTCGCGCGAGCGCGTCGACCAGTACCGCATGCTGCGCGACGACATCGACCGGCTGGTCGGGCGCATCAACGGCGACGTCGGCCGCATCGGCCAGCAGCCGATCACCTACCTGCACGCGTCGTACCCGCGCGAGGAGATGGCCGCCCTGTACCGCGCCGCCGACGTCATGGTCGTCACGCCGTTGCGCGACGGCATGAACCTGGTGGCCAAGGAGTACGTCGCCTGCCGCTACGACGACGACGGCGCTCTCGTGCTGAGCGAGTTCGCCGGCGCCGCGGCCGAGCTCCGGCAGGCGTACCGCGTCAACCCGTACGACATCAACGGCATGAAGGATGCGCTGCTGGAGGCCATCAGGGCCGACCCGCGGGAGAACGCTCGCCGCATGAAGGCGATGCGCAAGCACGTCGTCGACCACGACATCGACCACTGGGCCACGGCATTCCTCGACGAGCTCACCGCGCCGCGCGAGGCCCACGACAAGAAGATGCGTCCCACCGGACGCTCATGACGCGCCGCGACGCTTGGTACGAGCAGCCCGACCTGGTCGGCGAGCACGTCGAGCTCGTCCAGACACAGCCGCACCACGCGGCGGGCATCGTCGCGGCGGCCGACGACGACGAGGTGTTCCGCTGGCAGTCGTTCGCCCGTCCCACCTCGCTCGCCGAGGCCGAGGGCGTGCTCGACTGGTACGCGGCGCGACCCAACGCCCTCACGTGGACACAGGTCGTCCAGGCCAGCGGTGAGGTCGCGGGCCTCACGACGTACTACGAGATCGATCCCGTCAACCGCTCCGTGGCGATCGGGGCCACGTGGCTCGGTCGACGGTTCTGGCGCACGGCCGTGAACACCGAGGCCAAGCTGCTCCTGATGCGGCGGGCCTTTGACGACCTGAGGTGCGCCCGCGTGGCGTGGCACGTCGACATCGCCAACGAGCGCTCCCAAGCCGCGGTCGAACGCATCGGCGGCGTGCGCGAGGGCGTGCTGCGCAAGCACATGATCCGCCGCGACGGGTCGTGGCGCGACACCGTGGTGTTCTCGATGACCGACGACGAGTGGCCCGCGGCCCGCACGGCGCTGGAGGAGCGGCTCGCCCGCTGACACTCAGACCTCGGGCGGACGGGCGTCGCGCAGCAGCCGTTGCGAGCCGAGCGACAGCACGAGGGCGACGCCGGCTGCCGTGACGGTGACCGCGAACGCCGGCGTGTGCGACGACAACGCATCAGCGAGGCGTCCGGCGACCGACGAGCCCAGCGCGTAGCCGACCCCCGTGGCGCCGGCGAGCATCGTCATCGCCATGCCGATGCGGTCGTCGGACACGAGATGGCCGGCGAGGGCGAAGTTGCTGATCATGTACGGCGCGACCGCGAAGCCCAGCAGGCCGATGACGACCATCAGCGGCCCGATCGAGTCGACGAGCAACAGCGGGGCCGACAGCAGGAGCAGGCCGGCGGCGGAGACGAGCATGCGGGTGGCGTACAGAACTCGTTCCGGAAGACCGGTGACCGCGAGGCCGGCGATCACGCTGCCGACGCCGAGGGTCGCATGGATGACGCCGGCCAGCCCGGGCTGGCCCTCGGCCGTGGCGAGAACGGTCGCGCCGGTCTGGGTACCGCCGAAGACGACACCCACGCACATCTGAGCAACGACCAGCACGATGAATGCCGCACCGATCAGCCGGCCACGGGCACGTCCGGGCACGCGGTCGCTGCCGGTGAGCGCGGCCGTCGGGTGCAGCGCGAACCATGAGCCGAAAGCCGCGAGCACCGCTGCCGCGCAGATCAGCGCCACCGACGGATTCGCGATCACGGCAAGGACACCGACGAGGGCCGGACCGAGGACGAAGGAGGCCTCGTCGGCGGCACCCTCGTACGAGAATGCCGCGTCGAGCAGCCGGGTGCGTTCGTCGGAGTTGCGGACGACCGGTCCCCAGCGCACCCGCGCGAGCGGGCCGATCTGCGGGATCGCGAGCCCGGCCAACGCGGCCACGGCGATGATCGTCGGCGCTCCCAGGTCTCGGTGGGTGGCCTCGACGAGCGCGACCAGACCGACCGCTCCGACGAGCGACTGACCCAGCACCACCGGACGCTGCCCGATGCGGTCGGCCAGACCTCCTGCGAAGGGCGCGCCGAGTGCGTTGGCGACGGCGAGCGCTCCAGCGGCTGCTCCACCGAGGGCGTACCGGCCGGACTGGGTGCTGACCAGGACGAGCGTGCCGAGCTGGCTCATCGCCAGCGGGATGCGCCCGAGAAACGCCACGACGATGTACGTCGACCCGACGGTGCGGATCAGGGTGCGGTATGAAGCGATGGCGGACACGGCCCGGGCAGTCTAGCCACGATGCCGCGCGTGGCCCGGCCCCAGCCGGGAGACTCCTTAGGGTGGAGCCCATGTCGCTGGTGCCCGCCCGTCGCTCCACGGCGGCGATCTTCGTGCTCAACGGGTTCGTGCTTGGCATGTGGGTGGTCAACATCCCGGAGATCCTCGATCGCACCAGCACGAGCAAGGCGGAGTTCGGCGCGCTGCTGCTGCTGCTCGGCGGGTCGGCCCTCGTGGGTATGCAGCTGGCCGGCCGGTTGGTCGACCAGCACGGTTCGCGGCCCGTCGCGGTCATCGCCTCCCTGATGTCCTGCGCGGCGCTCATCGGTCCGAGCTTGGCCACAGGAGTCACTTCCCTCGCGGTTTCCTTGGCCCTGCTGGGGTTCATGAACGGAGGCGTCGACGTCGCCCAGAACGCCCATGCGGTCGAGGTGGAGCGCGGATACGGACGCCCGGTCATGAGTGCCTTCCACGCCTTCTTCTCGCTCGGCGGCGTGCTGGCCGCGCTGCTCGGCGGCGGCTTCATCGCGGCCGGGGTCGACCTGCGCGTCAGTCTCACCATCGGTGCCGTGGCCGGAGGGTTCGTCGTTCTCTCCACCCGGCGCAGCTTGCTACCGCCTCCTCCACGCACCCGTACGGACAGGTCCCACACGCGCGTTGCCTGGTCGGCCCGAGTCCTGCTGCTGGGCTTGCTCGCCTTCGCGCTGCTGCTGGCCGAGGGGGCCGGGTATGACTGGAGCACCGTGCATCTCCACGACTCGCTCGGCGCCTCGAAGACCGTCGCCGTCTGGGCGTTCGGCGCCTTCTCCGTCACCATGACCACAGTCCGCCTGCTCGCCGACCGCCTCGTTGCCAGGTTCGGCCCGGGTCGCTTCGTGCGAGTCGCCGCGCTGCTGGGTGCGGCCGCGCTCACCGGCGCCGCGCTCGCCCCGAACGCACCGACGGCGATCGTGGGTTGGGCACTGTTCGGCGTCGGGCTCGCTGGCTGCACTCCCCAGTTCTTCACGGCGGCCGGAAACGTCGAAGCCGGCGCCAACCACGGCACCCACGTCGCGCGGGTCGCCGGCCTCGGCTACGTCGGACTGCTGGCCGGCCCTGCCTCGATCGGGATGCTCACCACCTGGGTACCCCTGACGACCGCGTTCGCGGTGCCGATCACCTGCTGCGTGCTCGCCGGCCTCCTTGCCCCGACCGCTCTCCGACAGGTCGACGCATGACTCGCGACTTGTCCAAACTGATGGCCCCCGACTGGGCCGAGGCGCTGGCCCCGGTGGCCGACGACATCACGACCGCCGGCCAGTTCCTGCGCGAGGAGATCGCGGCAGGGCGGTCGTACCTGCCTGCTGGCGACCGGATCCTGCGAGCGTTCGCCGAGCCGATCGCCGACGTCCGCGTCCTCATCACCGGGCAGGACCCCTACCCGACGCCCGGGCACCCGGTCGGCCTGTCGTTCTCGGTCGCTCCCGACGTCCGGCCGCTCCCCGGCAGCCTGGTCAACATCTTCAAGGAACTCCAGGACGACCTCGGGATCGAGCCGTGCCCGCACGGCGACCTGACGGCTTGGGCCAGGCAGGGCGTGCTGCTGCTCAACCGCGTCCTGACCGTGCGCGCCGGAGCCCCGGCCAGCCACCGTGGACACGGATGGGAGGCGGTCACCGAGCAGGCGATCCGCGCCCTGGTCGACCGACGTCAGCCGCTCGTGGCCGTGCTCTGGGGACGCGATGCGCAGAGCCTCAAGCCGATGCTGGGTGACACGCCGACGATCGAGAGCGCGCACCCGAGCCCGCTTGTCGGCGTCGCGCGGATTCTTCGGGTCGCGCCCGTTCAGCCGGGCCAACACCCTCCTCGAGCAGCAGGGCGCTTCGCCGATCGACTGGGCCCTCCCCCACTAGTCTTTGCGCATGACCTCACCCACCGGTCGCGACCGCGCCGCCGTCATCGACGACGCCTTCGCCGGCATGCAGCGCTGGGGACTCCGCCTGGTGATCATCGCCGCCTCCGTCTTCGTGCTCGGCTGGGTCGTCGGGGAGCTCTGGGTGATCATCTTCCCGATCATGCTCGCGCTCATCGTCTCCACCGTCCTCGTGCCCGTGGTCACGTGGCTCCGCGACCGCAAGGTGCCGTCGGGCCTCGCCAGCGCGCTGGTCGTGTTCGGCTTCCTCGCCGTCGTCGTGGGCATCATCGCGGCACTCACGCCGCAGGTGGCCGGCCAGGCACCCGAGCTCGCCGACAGTGCTGCCCGCGGCCTGCAGAAGGTACGCGACTGGCTGACCGGCGGCCCGCTCGGCCTGTCGGAGGGTCAGATCACCCGGGCCATCGAAGCCGTCCAGGAGAAGCTGCGCAACAGCGCCACCGCCATCAGCTCGGGCCTGTTCTCGACCATCGGGGCGGCGACGTCGGCCGTCATCAATCTCGTCCTCGTCCTGATGCTGACGTTCTTCTTCGTGAAGGACGGCCACAAGTTCCTGCCCTGGATGAAGACGCTCGGCGGTCGCCGCGCGGGTGAGCACACCGCCGAGGTCATGGATCGCGCGTGGGACACGTTGGGCGGGTTCATCCGCACTCAGTCGTTGGTCGCCCTCATCGATGCCGTCATCATCGGCACCGGCCTGGCGATCCTCGGTGTTCCGCTGGCGATCCCCCTGGCCGTCGTCACGTTCTTCGGCGGCTACATCCCGATCATCGGTGCGTTCATCAGCGGGGCGCTCGCGGTGCTCGTGACGCTGGTGACCAACAGTCCGCGCGACGCGCTCATCGCCCTGGCCATCGTGATCTTCGTGCAGCAGCTCGAGGGCAACGTGCTGTCGCCGTACCTGCAGGGCAAGAACCTCAACCTGCACGCGGCCGTCGTGCTGCTCGCGGTCACGGCGGGCGGCACCCTGTTCGGCATCACCGGCGCGTTCCTGGCCGTCCCGGTCGCCGCCACGACCGCCGAGATCCTGCGCTACGTCAACGAGCGTATTGACGCGACCGTCAGCGAGAGCGCCCCGCCTGAAGATTCCGAGGCAGCCGAGACGATGGAGGAACGCGCCGAAGACTGACGGACGCCGACCTTTTGCGGGGGCATGACCACCGAGGCAGACTCGAGCGAGTAGCCAGGTGACCTCACCCACTCCCGCAGGAGCGTTCTCGTGGAACCCATTGAACCGGTGTACGGCACGACCGTGCTGCTGCTCATCGCCGCAGTCGCCGTCGGAGCATTGCTCTTCCTCATCATCAAGGTGAAGCTGCACGCCTTCATCGCCCTCGTCCTGATCAGCGTGCTCACCGCCATCGCCGTCGGCTTCCCTCTCGGCGACGTCCCCGATGTGCTGATCTACGGCTTCGCCGACACCATCGCGTCCGTCGCCCTCCTGGTCGGCTTCGGTGTGATGCTCGGACGCCTGCTCGAGGTGACCGGTGGCGCCCAGGTGCTCGCCGACACTCTCATCGGGCGGTTCGGCGAGAAACGCGCGCCGTTCGCGCTCGGCGTCGCCGCGCTGATCTTCGGGCTGCCGATCTTCTTCGACGCCGGCCTGGTCGTGTTCCTGCCGATCATCCTCACCGTCGCCCGCCGGTTCGGCGGCTCGCTGCTCCTGTACGCCCTGCCGGCCGCCGGCGCGTTCGCCGCGGCGCACGCGCTGATGCCACCGCACCCCGGCCCGGTCGCCGCAGGCACATTCCTCGACGGTGACATCGGCATCATCATGCTCGTCAACCTGCCGATCGCCGTGGTGGCCTGGTTCGTCGGTTCCTACCTGGTCTCCCGCGTGATGGGTGCCCGGATCGACGTGGCGGTCCCGACGTACCTGTTCGGTGAGCAGAACGGCGGCTCGGACGTCGGCACCGCTGGCGGCGACGGTGACGGCTCGACGGCGACGAAGATCAAGGCGCCATCGTTCGGCACGGTGCTGGGACTGCTGGCCATCCCGTTCGTCCTCATCGCGTTCAACACGATTCTCACGACCTTGGTCGAGAACGGCACGCTGGGCGAGGACAACAAGATCGTCGACCTGCTCATCCTGCTGGGCGTCACACACGTGGCCCTGTTGATCACGTTGCTGGTCGCGATCGTCGTGCTGGGCACGCGTGGTCGGTCGATGGACGACACGATGTCCATCCTCGACGACTCGCTCGGCCCGATCTGCGCGATCATCCTCATCACGGGCGCCGGTGGGATGTTCGGCGGCGTGCTCGAGCTGAGCGGCATCGGTGAGGCGCTCACGTCGTCCCTCTCCGACCTGGGCATCCCGCTGATCCTCCAGGCGTTCTTGATCGCGACGGCTCTCCGCGTGGCGCAAGGTTCGGCCACCGTGGCCCTGACCACTGCCTCCGGCCTGATCGCCAGCGACGCGGCCGGGCTCGGTGACGTGCAGATCGCCCTGCTCGTCACTGCCATCGCCGCAGGCGCGACCGTGCTGTCGCACGTCAACGACTCCGGATTCTGGCTGGTCAGCCGGTTCTTCGAGATGGACGTGAAGACCACCCTGAAGACGTGGACGGTGATGGAGACGACGCTCGGTCTCTCCGCGTTCGCGGTTGCCGCCGTGTTGTACCCGCTGGTGAGTTGATGGCCCCAGCTCGTCAGGTGGTCGTGATGGGCGTCACGGCCACCGGCAAGAGCGAGGTCGGCATGCGCCTGGCCGACCGTCTCGACATGGCCTACATCGAGGGCGACCAGTTCCACCCCGAAGCCAACATCGCGAAGATGTCGGCCGGCGAGCCGCTCACCGATGACTGACCGTCGACCGTGGCTGGAGACTCTCGCCCGGATGCTGGCGGACAACCGCGAATCCGGAGTCGCCACGGTTCTCGGCTGCTCTGCACTTGCGCCGCAGCTACCGCGACACCCTGCGCGGCTCGATGCCGTCAGACGCCGTGGGATTCGTGCACCTGACCGCGTCGTTCGACGTGCTGCGCACCGGATGGAGCAACGCGAGCACTTCATGCCTGCGTCCCTGCTGCAGTCGCAGTTCGACACGCTCGAGCCGCTCGACGACGACGAGCGCGGCGTGGTGCTGGACGTCGACGCCCCACTCGAGGAGGTCGTCGACGCTGCGGTAGCCGCGGTCGAGCGGCTCTGACCTACGCGGAGGCGCTGCGCGCGAGCTCGGCGCCGACGCGCTCGATGACCTCGGCCAAGCCCTTCTGCGGGCGCACCATCACGGTGAAGTCGACCAGCCGGTCGTCGTCGTCCCACGTCATCATGTCGACGCCATGAATCTCGACGTCGTCGACGACGGTGGTGAACTCCAGCACGGCCGAGTCGGGTCCGAACCACTGCCGGTGGTACTGCAGGTTGGGGCCGAGCACGGTCATCGCCGCCTCGAGATACATCGTGGTCAGGGCGCGTCCGGCCTGCGGCGTGTGGACGGCCGGCGACCGGAACACCACGTCGTCCGTCAGCAGCGACTGCAGCAGCTCCCGGTCGCGGCTGCGGACGATCTCGTGCCACGTCCGCACGGCGGCGGGCGTGGACATCAGTCCTCGATCCGCAGCGCCTCGGTCGGGCAGCTCGCCACGGCGTCCTCGACGTCGACGAGATCGGCGGGATCGATGTCGTCGCGCAGCGACTTCGAGAGCCCGTTGCTCTGAACCTCGAAGTACTCCGGTGCGATGGCTTCGCAGAGGCCGTGGCCTCCGCAGCGGTCGGTGTCGACGACGACCTTCATGTCAGGCTCCTGGTGGTGGGGCCGGCTCAGAACAGCCGGCGGATGAGCGCGAGCGCTCGCTCGGTGTAGGGCGGATAGACGAAGCGCGGGTCCGGCTTTGCGGATTTTGACAGTACCGACTTGCGATGGCTGAACGTCTGGAAACCCCACTCGCCGTGGTATCCGCCCATGCCGCTGTCGCCGACGCCCCCGAGCGGGAGCTGCGGGACCAGGACGTGCATCGCGATGTGGTTGAAGACGACCGCGCCACCAGGCACCTCGTCGGCGATCCGCTTCCGGACCTTCTTCGAGCCGCTGAACGCGTAGACCGCGAGCGGTTTCGGACGACCGTTGACGAACCGGATGGCCTCGTCGAGGTCGTCGACGGTGATCACCGGAAGCAGTGGACCGAAGATCTCCTCACACATGGCCGGCTCGTCCGGGTCGGGATCCAGGATCACGGTCGGCTGGACCGTCCGGTCGGCCTCCGACACCGTTCCGCCGACCGCGATCGTCCCCTTCGTCGCATCCAGGTAGCCGGCCAGCCGCTCGAACTGACGATCGTTGACGATCGGCATTCCGGCGTCGGGTGACTCGGCACGGAACTCCGCGAGGGTGGACAACAGCTGCTCGACGAAGCTGTCGCGAACGCTGGCCTCGACGAGGATGTAGTCGGGGGCCAGGCAGGTCTGGCCGGAGTTCATCAGCTTGAGCCAGGAGATGCGCCGGGCGGCAGCGCCAAGGTCCGCGTCGGCGGCGATGAACACCGGACTCTTGCCGCCGAGCTCGAGCGAGACCGGGGTCAGCGTGGGCGCGGCGGCGGCCAGGATCTTGCGGCCGGTCTCCGTGCCTCCCGTGAACAGCACGTGATCGAAACCCTGTGCCAGGAGGACCTGGGAGGTCTCAGCGTCTCCCTCGACGACCATCACCGCCTCGGCATCGACGTATCGGGGCAGCAGGTCCGCCAGCAGCGCCGACGTCGCCGGTGCGAGCTCGGAGGGTTTCACGACGACGCAGTTGCCGGCCGCGATGGCGCCGACCAGCGGGCTGAGCGTGAGCTGGACCGGGTAGTTCCACGGGCTGATGATGAGGACGACGCCGAGTGGCTCGTACTGGATCCATCCGCGAGCAGGCAGCTGGTTGAGCGGCAGGCGCGTGCGCCGTGGACGGATCCATTTCCTGACGCGCTTGCGGGCATACGCGATTTCCGCGAGGGGCGGCATGATGTCGGCGATCCAGGCCTCGGCCGACGACCGTCCGAGGTCGGCGGCGAGCGCGGCACTGATGTCCGCCTCGTGCTCCTGAAGCAGGCGCTCGAGACCGTCCAGCTGGGCGAGTCGCCACTCGATGGGTCGCGTGCGACCGCTCGCGTGAACAGTGCGCAGCGTCGCGACAAGGTCGGCGACGTCCTCGGGATTCATGGTGTCGAGCATGCCCTACCAGCTCACCAGCTTCCAGATCTCCGGTAGACGGGTGGCTTCATCGGCGCCGACCTCGGTGAACAGGGACACGGCGCGCTTGAGGTGGGTCATCGCCTCCGTCGTCGTTGCCGGCAGCGTGATGCAGGTCGGCCAGGTTGTTCTCGAGTGCTGCCTCGCGATGGCGGTCGCCGTAGACCGAGCAGAGGGCCAAGCCTGCTCGGTCAGCTCGAGAGCTTCCGCGAACGCCGCGGAATCGCGCTCGACGAGGGCGAGGTTGTTGAGTGCTGCGGCCTCGGCAGGGCCGTCGCCGAGCTCGCGGGCCAGGTCGAGGCTGCGGCGCAGGTGATCGAGGGCGGTGTCCACATCGCCCGTGCTTCGAGCGATCACGCCGAGGATGTTGTGGGCCTGTGCCTCGGCCCGGCGATCGCCGGCGGACTCGGCCAGCCCGAGCGCCTCATGCGCCAGCTCGGTCGCCCGTTCGGTCCGTCCGGCGTCATGCAGCGTGAGTCCGAGGTCGGCCACGATGCGGGCCCGGAGACCAGTCGCGTTCGCGGGCGCCGCCTCGAGCGCGGCGGTGAATCGTGCCTCGGCCCGCTCCCACTCCCCGCGCCGCTGGTGCACCTCCCCCGCCTTGTGCTCGACCGCGGCACGGTCGCCGGGTTCGCCGAAGGCCGTCGCAGCCTCGTAGCTGGCCAGCGCACCGGCGTAGTCGCCGAGCAGCGTCCTCAGGTCACCGATTCCCTCGTGCGCCGCGGCCGCCTCGGGGATTCCCAGTGCCAGGGCCGCCTCGAGGTGCTCGAGCGCATCGGCGTGGGCATGGACGGAGACGGCCTGATCGGCGGCGAGCCGGTGGTGCTCGGCAGCACCGACTTGGTCCCCGGCCAGGCTGAGGTGCGATGCCACGAGTCCCGGCGGCCCGGGCATGGCCGCGGCGATACGTCCGTGCAGGAGGCGACGGCGGGCGAGACCCATCTGGTCGTAGGCGAGCTCCCGGATCTTGGAGTGTGAGAAGTCGTACGTGGGGTCGGCACCCTCCGACTCGCGGACGACTCCGCAGGCCACGAGGTCCTCGAGCGCGGCGACCGACTCCTCGTCGCTGCGTCCGCTGGCCTGGCGAACGGTGTCGAAGTCGAACGAGCGTCCGATGGCCGCAGCAGCACCGAGCACCTGCCGCGCCACGTCACCAACCCCTGCCAGGCGGCGGTCGAGCAGTCCGCGCAGCTCGTCGGTGAGCACGCCTTCGACCGGTTCACCGGCGACCAGCGCCGCGAGGTACTCCGCCACGAACAAGGGCAAGCCCTCGCTCTCCACGAACACCCGTCGCTCGACGTCCGACGTCTCGCCGCTCGACACCGCAGAGCGGACCAGCTCGGCCACCTCGGCCTCGTCCAGGCGCGACGGGCTCACGATGGTGGTTCGCCCCTCATGGGCCAGACGTCGGAGCCGGTGGCCGGGCGGGACCGCTTCACTGCGCCAGCACACCACCAGAAGCATCGGCCGGTCCTGCAGGCGACGGCCGAGGTAGGCGATGGCGTCGAGCGTGGCCTCGTCGGCAGCATGGGCGTCGTCGAGGATGACCACGCCGGGTGACGCCCCCCTGCAGGCCGCAGCGACGACCGCGGCGACTCCGTCCAGCAGCCGCACCTGACCGCCGGGCCCCTCGAGGGGCAGCGGCGCCGGGAGGCCGGGGCGCAGCGCCGCCAGCTCGGGAAGGAGCAAGGAGGCATCCGCGAGATTCTGGTCGGACACCACGCGAGGCGCCCGTCTACGTCATCGACTCGCGCGGCTTGGCGCAGCAGCTCGATGACCGGGCCATACGGCAGGCCGGCCTCGTCGTCGTGACAGTGCGCGACCAGCACCACGCTGCCCGCGGATCGTGCCCGGCGGGCCAGCTCGTCGGTCAGGCGCGTCTTGCCGATCCCGGCCTCGCCTTCGACGACCGCCACCCCTCCGTCGGGTGTGGCTGCCGCGTGGGCGTCCACCAGAGCCTGCACCTCGGCGTCGCGACCCACGAGCGGAAGCTCAGTGGCCGCCGGCACGGGGGTCGATGCGGTCTCGTCAGCGGCCTGAAGATCGTGGGCGAGGGCGTCGAGCGTCCCGTCGTAGATCTGCTCGAACAGGGCCGTGGTCTCCGCAAGCGGTGCGACGCCCAGCTCGTCACTCATGACGCGCACGCAGGACCGGTACTGCTCCAGGGCGGCGCCACGATCGCCACACCACGAGAGTGAAGTCGCATGAGCTCGCGATGGGCCGGTTCGTGCAGGGGGTCGAGATCGAGCCAACGCCGAGCCAGCGGAACGGCGCGGTCCAGGTCGCGAGCAGCGACCAGGTGCTCGACGAGCCGCCGAAGGGCCGAGGCCAGCTCCCGATCGAGTGCACCGGCCTGACCGGAGCTGCCAGTCGTCGAACGCCGGGCTGTCCCTCAGTGCGAAGCCCTCGAGGAAGGTCCCCGCATGTAGCTCGACGGCCTCGGCCAGCTGCCACGATGGGGCCTCAGGGCCGGCCATCGACCGGAAGCGCTCGACATCGACGACCAGTCCGCGCCATCGTTTCAGCTCAACGCCGGCGGCACTGGTCGCGAGCCATTCCTCACCGATGCCGCTGCGGAGGGTGGAGAGCGTGCGGCGCAGGGCACCCCGGGCGCGTTCGGGATCGTGGCCCGGGTACAGGAGCTCGCACAGGGCCTCCCTCGGTCGCGGCCGATCGCTGAGGGCGAGGTGGGCGAGCAGTGCCATCGCCTTGCGGGTTTCGAACGTCACGGTTGCGCCGTCGCGCTCCACCCGCGGCGGGCCCAGCAAGCGGATGTCGAGGCCCATTCCGTCACGATAGGGCCGTGCTGCCCGGTTTCGTCACGTTTTCGCGTTCGTAACGCAAACCGGACGCCCGTGGGCGACGCTGTCGCCATGACCTCGACGGCCGTGCGTCCGGTCGCGCCATGGATGGCGCGTCTTCCGTGGCTCATGCTCGCCGTCACCACGGCATCTCGTCGTCGCGATGGTCCCGCTCTCGCTCGGGCACGAACCGCTCTTCGACACGGTCTTCTACGGACTGCAGGCCCTCGCGCTCGGGACCACCGGCGCGTTCGTCGCCGCCCGTCAGCCGAGCAACCCGATCGGCTGGATCTTCTGCATACAAGGGTTCTATGGCGGCTTGCTCGAGTTCTGGGGCGAAGGGCTGGCTTATCACGGCGTCCCCACGTCCACCGCGGGCAATGGATCATCCAGTGGTGGTCTGGGTCGTCGATGGCGCTGCCTACGCCCTGGTATTCCTGCTCTTCCCGTCCGGCCGCCTGCTGTCGCCGCGCTGGCGCTGGGTCTACTGGCTGCTGGCTGCAGCGGTCCTGCTCGCGAGCGCCTGGGCAAAGCCTCACGACCCGGAATCCCGACAACCCGCTTCCCGTGGACAGTCCCGTCGTCGAGACCATGTTGAACATCGGCCTGGCCCTTCTCCTGGCCGGAATCGCCGCCTCGATGGCTGCGCTCGTCGTGCGGTTCCGCCGGGCGACCGGCTCGAGCACCTGCAGCTCAAGCAGCTCGTGTTCGCGGCGGCCCTGACCCTTCCGAGCATGGCCCTCGCTGCGTTCTACTACTACGACTTCGTCGTCGTGCAGGTCTTGATCGCTGTGTCACTGCTCTCGCTGCCGGTCGCCGCCGGCCTCGCGATCCTTCAGATACCGCCTGTACGACATCGACGTCGTCATCAACCGCACGGTCGTCTACGGTTCCCTGTCGGCGATCCTGGCCGCCGTCTACCTCGGCAGCGTGCTGCTGCTCCAAGCCGCTCTCAGCCCTTTCACCGAGGGCTCGTCACTGGCCGTCGCGGTCTCAACGCTGGCCGTTGCCGCGCTGTTCCGTCCGGTGCGTGCGCGGATCCAGGACGTCGTCGACCGCCGGTTCTTCCGGAGCAAGTACGACGCCAACCAGACCCTCGAGCAGTTCGGCACCCACATGCGCGACCAGGTCGACCTCGAGGACATCGGCTCCGACCTGCTCAGCGTCGTCGGCGAGACCGTCCAACCCACCCACGCCTCGCTGTGGCTGCGCACACCCGAGGCGGCGCGATGACCGATCGGACGTGGGTGCAGCGACTCCCGTGGATCATGCTCGCCGTCACCACGGTGTGCGTCGTGGTGATGGTCCCGCTCTCGCTGGGCGAGGAGCCGATCGACGACACGATCAGCTACGGCCTGATCGCGCTCACCTTGTCCGGCACGGGGGCCTTCGTGGCCTCCCGCCACCCGACGCAACCCGATCGGCTGGATCTTCTGCGCCCAGGGATTCTGGAACGGACTTCTCGAGATGTGGGGAGAGGGCATGGACTACCACGGCCTGCCCACGTCCGAGATCGGTCGATGGTTCATCAACTGGAGCTGGATCGCGGACATGTGCGCCTACGGGCTCGTCTTCGCGCTGTTCCCGACGGGCCGTCTCCTCTCGAAACGGTGGCGTTGGGTGCCGGTGATGCTGGCACTGGCACTGGTCACCGGCATCCCGGGTCAGGGTTTCAGCACGGACAACGCGGAGAATCCCCTGCCGATCGACAGTCCCGTCATCGAGCTGCTGTTCATCGTGTCGATGAGCCTGCAGCTGCTCGGCCTCACCGGGGCGGTCGTCGCCCTGGTGATCCGGTTCCGCCGGTCCGTCGGCCTCGAACGACTCCAGCTCAAGCAGCTCGTGCTCGCCGCATCGTTCATCCTGCCCGTCGGCGCCCTCGCGGTCCTCTTCTGGTACGACTCCTATCTCGTGCGGATCCTGCTCGGAATCGCCCTGCTGGCCCTTCCCATCGCCGCCGGCCTCGCGATCCTGCGCTACCGGCTGTACGACATCGACGTCGTCATCAACCGCACCCTCGTCTACGGCGCTCTCACTGCGACGCTCGCTGGGGTCTACCTCGGTAGCGTGCTGGTGCTGCAACTGGTCCTGAGCGCCTTCACCGAGGGATCGGGCCTGGCAGTGGCGGCATCGACCTTGGCTGTGGCCGCCTTGTTCAGGCCGGTCCGGGCCCGTATCCAGCAAGGAGTCGACCGGCGGTTCTTTCGCTCGAAGTACGACGCCGCCCAGACGCTCACCGCCTTCGGCTCCCACCTTCGCGACCAGGTCGACCTCGAGGACATCGGCACCGACCTGCTCAGTGTGGTCGGCGAGACCGTACAGCCCGCCCACGCATCGCTCTGGCTGCGCGGCAAGCCAGGAGCCGGAGGATGAGCGGGCGTTTCATCCGGGTGCTGCCGTGGATCTTGGTTGCCTTGTCAGTGGCTCTCCTCACGGCCGCCGAGGTCCTCGCCGTGCTCGCGGGGACGAGTGTCGGCTTCGGCTTCAACGTGTTCATCTGGGCGATCGCCCTCGTGTTCGGCGCAACCGGCAGCCTGGTCGCGTCTCGCCAACACCAGAACCCGATCGGCTGGCTCTTTCTGGTGGGGGCGGTCTCGGCCGGATTGGCCAGCCTGTCCGGCACCTACGCGGACTACTACCTCGCCGACCGGAAAGGCCCCCAGTTGCTGGGCGAGGCAGCCGCCATTTACGGCGATCTCTCCTGGATGCCGTTCATCCTTCTGCCGGCCACGTTCCTGCTGGCGCTGTTTCCCGACGGCCACCTCCTCTCGCCGCGCTGGCGATCGGTGGCCTGGTGCGCCGCAATCGGCATGGCCGGGAGCTTCGTGGTCGGCCTGATGAAGACAGGGCCGATCGCAGACCACCCGCAGCTGACAAGTCCGTTCGCCGTCGACAACCCGCTCATCGGTCCCCTCGAAGGCCTGACACTGGTGTTGATCGCGATCGGGATGGTCGGCTCATCCATCTCCCTCGTCCTGAGGTTCCGGCGATCACACGGGGAGCAGCGACAGCAGATCAAGTGGCTCGCCCTGGCCGGCACCATCGCCGTCGTCACGATCGTCGTCGGGGTCATCACCTATGACATCCTCGGCGAGAGGGTCGCGGACGGCTTGATGATGCTCAGCATCATGGGCCTGCCCGCGGCCGCCGGCATCGCGATCCTGCGCTATCGCCTCTACGACATCGACGTCGTGATCAACCGGACCCTCGTCTACGGCGCCCTCACCGCGATGCTCGCCGGCGTGTACCTCGGCAGTGTGCTTCTCCTGCAGCTCGTCCTCGAGTCGTTCACGCAGGGATCTGGACTGGCCGTCGCCGCATCCACGCTGGCCACCGCCGCGCTCGTCCGGCCGGCCCGGACCCGCATCCAGGCGATCGTCGACCAGCGCTTCTTCAGGCGTAAGTACGACGCAGCACAGACCCTGGCGGTCTTCAGTGCTCGGCTCCGCGACGAGGTCGACCTCGACGCCGTCCACAACAACCTCCGTGCCGTCGTCGCGGAGACCATGGAACCCAGCCACGTCTCGCTGTGGACGCCGGCGAGTGATCGAGGCGACGGATGAAGGCCCGCCGCCCTCCGGTCGACCGCGGGCTGACGGTCGCAGCGTGGCTCGTCGCCACGGTCACCACGACGGTCGCGCTGTCCTGCATCGTGATCGAGATCGTCGGACCAGGTCCTGCAGCGACGAGCCCGGATCCGGATGCTGGCACTGGCGGCGTCGTTCTGGTCACGATCCACACGGTCATGGCGTCGGCGTTTGCGATCCTCGGGGCGGTCGTCGTGTCACGTCAGTCGCGCAACCCGGTCGGCTGGCTGCTCCAGCTCATCGGGTTCTTCTTCATGGGCATCGCCATCAGCAACGAGCTGTATGTGCACGTCGTGCTCAACAACACGGCCGAGGCGTCGGGCTTCACCGCGTACCTGATATCGGTCGGGAACTGGGCCTGGCTGTTCGCCATCGTCCCCGCCTTCACCTTTCTCCCCCTCCTTTTTCCGACTGGCCGACCGTTGACTCCCCACTGGCGGGCACTGGTCTGGCTCACGTCTGCCGCAATCGCCCTGATCCTCGTGGGCGTGGTCACCGAGACCATGCAACCCACCCAGGTCACGCTCTGGGTGCCTGACCGAGCGGAGGCATCATGACGTCGCGCTTGGCGCGGTGGGGCGCCTGGAGCCTGGCCGCGGTGACCTGCCTCATCGCCCTCACTCGGCTCGTCCTGGCGATCGTCGATCCAGCATCGTCCGACCAGTCGAGCGCCGCGAACGTGCCTGATGGGAGCGTGCCGATCGCGGCGTTCGAAACCTTCGTGCTGATCACCATCGCCATCATCGGTTCGGTCGTGGCGGCCCGGCAGCCGCGCAACGTCGTCGGCTGGATCCTGTGTGTCATCCCCCTGTCACTCGGTGTGCTGATCGTCGCCTCCCACGTCTACTGGAGTCTCGAGTTCCACGACATCGGCTCTGACCGCTTGGCGGCCATCGTGGCGTGGCTGGGGAGCTGGACCTGGGTGACGGTCATGATCCCGACGGTCACGTTCTTCCCGTTGCTGTTCCCCACAGGCCGGCCCTTGACGGCCCGTTGGCGTCCCGTCGTGTGGATGGCCGGAGTGACGCTGGTCCTCGTCCTCTTCACCGAGCTGTTCCGCCCGGGCCGGTTGCAGGAGTTCCCGGTCGACAACCCGTTCGGGGCCGACATCGCGACCGGGATATCCGTGAACGTCAGCGACATCGTCTGGGTGACCACAACCGTCGCGGCGATGACGTCGATCGTGATCCGCTTCCGCCGATCCGACGGGGACGAGCGGCAGCAGATCAAGTGGGTGGCGCTGGCGGCCCTGATGTTCGTCGTGCTGTTCGTCGTGTCCGCCGTGATCCAGGACCTGCAGGGGTCGGACGACCTGGGCTTCGCGATTCTCCTGGTGGGTCTGCTGCTCATCGCATCCGCCGTCGCCTTGGCGGTGCTGCGCTATCGCCTCTACGACATCGACGTCGTCATCAACCGTGCGCTCGTCTACGGCTCGCTGACCGCCATGCTCGCCGGCGTGTACCTCGGCAGCGTGCTGCTCCTGCAGGTCGTGCTCGAGAGCTTCACCGGCGGCTCCGGCCTGGCGGTCGCCGCCTCGACGCTCGGCACCGCAGCCTTGTTCGGGCCCCTGCGGACCCGCGTCCAAGGAGTCGTCGACCGCCGCTTCTTCCGGCGCAAGTACGACGCCGCCAGAACGCTCGAACGATTCGGCGCTCGGGCCCGCCAGGAAGTCGACCTCGACGCACTCACCGGCGAGCTCCGCGCCGTGGTCTCCGAGACCATGCAGCCGGCGCACGTGACGGTCTGGGTGCCCAGGCCGGACGGTGTGGCGTGATGGGCAGAGGCGCGCGTTGGCTCGCATGGGCGCTGGCGACGCTGACCATCGTGATCGCTGCCTCGCGACTGACCCTGGCGATCGTCGATCCCGCCTCCTCGGATTCCTCCAGTGGGCCGCACGTTCCGGGCGGCGGAGTTCCCATCGCGGCGTTCGAAGCCTTCCTGCTGGTCATGCTGGCCGTGATCGGAGCGGTGATCGCCTCGCGGCAACCGCGGAATGCCGTGGGGTGGATCTTCTGCGTCATCCCCCTGTCCTTGGGCCTCCTGGTCCTGAGCGCCCACGTCTACTGGAGCCTGGCTCTGGGCGACGAGGCTCCCGGTCGGGCAGCCCAGCTGGTCGCGTGGCTGGGGTGGGTCTGGGTGCCGGCGATGATTCCCCCGCTGACGTTGTTTCCACTCCTGTTCCCGACCGGTCGACTCTTGACGCCTCGCTGGCGACCGGTGCTGTGGCTGGCGATCGCCACCCTGATCCTCAGCGCCTTCAGCGAAGCCTTCAAGCCAGGACCGCTTGATGACGGATATCCCGTCAATCCGTTCGGTGGCGGCAGCTGGATCACCGCGGTGAGCACCGTGGCCGGACTACTGATGATCGCCACGGCACTGGCGTCGTTCACCTCGCTGGTCCTGCGATTCCGACGCTCGCACGGGACCGAGCGCCAACAGCTCAAGTGGGTGACAGTGGCCGCGGTTCTGTTCCTGGTGACCTTCCTGCAGCCTTTCGCCGGCACCGGAAATCTCAGCTTCACGATCCTGTTGTTCGGCCTGCTGATCATCGCCGCCGGCGTGGCCGTGGCGATGCTGCGCTACCGGCTGTACGACATCGACGTCGTGATCAACCGCGCCCTGGTCTACGGTTCCCTGACCGCCATGCTGGCCGGCATGTACCTCGGCAGCGTGCTGCTCCTGCAGCTGGTGCTGCGACGTTCACCCAGGGCTCCGGGCTCGCCGTCGCCGCATCCACACTCGCCACCGCTGCGCTCGTGCGCCCTGCGCGGGCCCGGATCCAGGAGATCGTCGACCGCCGCTTCTACCGCCGCAAGTACGACGCGACCCAGACGCTCGCCGCGTTCGGGTCCCGCCTGAGAGACGAGATCGACCTCGAGCGCTGCAAGGCGACTCTGCGCTCCGTGGTCGCCGAAACGGTCCAACCAGCGCACGTCACCGTGTGGCTGCGCTCAACACATCAGGTCCCGTAACGATTTTCGGACGCACGAACCGTAGACAGGAGTCATCATGACGACCATGACCACACCGCGGAAGAGACGATTCCTCGGACGGAGACGCGCCGAGGATCAAGCCGTGGAGCCCGAGCAGGCCCGGGTCGGCACCACGACGCCGGAGTCCGCGCCGGTCGACATCGCTCCCAACGACCCGCTCCTCGCCTACCTGCAGGACGACGCCGTCGACATCGAGGCGCTCGAGCTCGATTCACCGGCGCTGCGCGAGCTCAAGGCGGCCGGCGTCAAGCTCGCGGTGCCACTGGTGAGCCAGGGCGAGCTCATCGGGGTGCTGAACCTCGGACCACGGCTCTCCGAGCAGGAGTACTCCTCCGACGACCGCAAGCTGCTCGACGACCTCGCCGCCCAGGCCGCACCCGCGCTCCGCATCGGCCAGCTCGTCCGCGAGCAGGAGGCCGAGGCCGCCATGCGGCAACGCTTCGAGCAGGAGCTCGAGGTCGCGCACCTCATCCAGCAGCACTTCCTGCCGAAGAAGCTGCCGGACGTTCCCGGCTGGCAGATCGCGGCGTACTACCGGCCGGCCCGCGAGGTCGGTGGGGACTTCTACGACGTGATCCCCCTGCCCGACGGCCGGATCGGCTTCGTCGTCGGCGACGTGACCGACAAGGGCGTGCCCGCCGCTCTGATCATGTCGGCGACCCGCAGCCTCCTGCGGGCGTCCGCACAGCGCCTGATCGAGCCGGGCGAGGTGCTGGAGCGACTCAACGACCAGATGCATCCCGACATGCCGGAGAAGATGTTCGTGACGTGCCTGTACGGCGTTCTCGATCCGAGCACCGGACACCTGCGCTTCGCCAATGCGGGGCACGACGTGCCCTACGTCAAGACCGCGAACGGCATCGAGGAGATGCGGGCGCGCGGCATGCCGCTCGGACTCATGGCAGGCATGAGCTACGAGGAGAAGGAGATGACGCTCGCTCCCGGCGATCGCGTCCTGCTGCACTCCGACGGCATCGCCGAGGCGCACGACGCGGATCGCGAGATGTTCGGGTTCCCGCGACTCGCTCAGACCATGGAGGACGTCGCGCCCGGCCAGGACCTCATCCAGCACGTCCTCACGGTGCTGGAGGCGTTCACGGGCCCCGACGGCGAGCAGGAGGACGACATCACCATGGTGTCCCTCGAACGCGCCGCTGCGGGCACGTCGGCGCCGGCGGATGACGATCAGGTCATCACCGAGTTCGAGCTCGCCAGCGTCGCCGGCAACGAGCGGCTGGCCATCGACCAGGTGGAGGCCGCGCTGGACGGCGTCGGACTGGAGAAGACCCGCCTGGACAACCTCAAGACGGCGGTGGGTGAAGCCACCATGAACGCGATGGAGCACGGCAACAAGTACGACGCCGACCAGCCCGTGCGCATCCGGGTGCTCCGCAGCGGCCATGAGATACGCATCCGGGTCCACGACTTCGGCGAAGTCGTCGAACTTCCCGGAACCGGAGACCCCGGATCTGGAGGCCAAGCTCGCCGGGCAGCAGAAGCCCCGCGGCTGGGGCATGTTCCTGATCGAGAAGCTCGTCGACGAGACCCACGTGACCGGCGAAGGGGGCGGGCACACCCTGGAGCTCGTCGTCCGCCTGGAAGGAGGCAACGATGACCGCGCATGAGCTCGAGGTGGCTGTCCGCGAACGCAACGGAGTGGCGGTGATCGACCTGACCGGAGACGTGAACTCCTCGGCCGAGGTCGCACTTGACGCCGCCTACGAAGAGGCAACCGCCAACGGGGCGGGCGACGTCGCCCTCAACTTCAATGACGTCGACTACATCAACAGCACCGGCATCGCCCTGATCGTCGGCCTGCTGGCGAAGGCACGCATGAGCAACATCGGCGTGCGGGCGTTCGGACTCTCCGAGCACTACCGCGGCATCTTCGAGATCACGAGGCTCGCCGACTTCATGACCATCACCGACGACGAGGACGGCGCCCTCGGCGCCATGGAGAGGACATCTGATGCCTGAAGAAACCCTGACCTTCGAGGTCCGCCCAGCCGGAGACGCGGCGCGGGTGATCGACATCAACGGCGACATCACCGCCCAGAGCGAGGACGTCCTGATGGACGCGTACGGGCGGGCGAGCGACACCGGTGTCACGTCGATCGTGCTGAACTTCAGCCCGCTCGACTACATGAACAGTGGTGGGATCGGCCTGCTCGTGACGCTGCTGGTCCGGGCGCAACGTCAGAAGCAGAGCGTGCTGGCCTACGGGCTCTCCGAGCACTACCGCCAGATCTTCGAGCTGACCCGCCTGGACGAAGCCGTCCACATCCACGACTCGGAGGAGGCGGCGCTCTCCGCCGCCGGCGCGTCATGAGCGACGACGTCGCGGGCGAAGAGACCGTGAGCGAGGAGAGCGCGGCCCGCAAGGCCACCAACTGGGCGAAGGCCGTGTCACGCCTCAACGTCTCCGAGGTGCCCGAGGGCGCGATGAACCTCAACGTCGAGGGCCGCCGGCTCGCCTCGCCCATCCAGGGCTTCGGCAAGATGTGGCAGAAGACGTACCAGATCCGCATCCCCACGTCGAAGGTGTCGGCCGTCGATCTGGTGGAGACGTGGAAGAAGCAGTTCCCGGACTTCTGGCCCAAGGGCAACCAGTTCTACGGCCCCCTGACCGGCATCGCGCCGGGCGAGGTGGCGGTACTGAACGTGAGCCTGCCGGGCAAGATGAAGCTCTCGACCGGGGTGATGGTGCTGTACGCCGATGAGGAGTCGTTCACGCTGATGACCCCGGAAGGCCACATGTTCGCGGGGTGGATCACGTTCAGCGCCGCGGAGGTCGAGAACGAGACCGTCGCCCAGGCCCAGGTCCTCATGCGCGCCAGCGACCCGATCTTCGAGCTCGGGCTCGCCCTCGGCGGTCACAAGCAGGAGAACGTCTTCTGGCAGGAGACGCTGACCAACGTGGCGAGTCACTTCGGGCACGAAGGCGACGTCGACACCGCTGTGGTGTGTGTCGACCCGAAGCGTCAGTGGCGGCGCTGGCGCAACGTCTGGCAGAGCTCGGCGATCCGCTCGAGCTTCTACATGCTCGGCGCTCCCGGCCGCGCCATCAAGGGTCTGTTCCGAAGGGGCTGACGCTTCAGGCCTTCCAGTTCGCGTCGCGGCCGAAGGCCGCCAACAGGTCCACCTGCGGATCGCCGGTCATCTCGGCGCGCGGTCCGATCGCACCGCCGCTGCGCCACATCTCCTCCTGGGAGGCGAACCATTCCGACACGACGGAGACCAGCTCGGGGTCCATCGTGCGATCCTGTCCGGTGCCGGCCGCCAGGTCCCAGCCGTGGATCAGATGATCAGCCAGCACCTGCATGGCGTATTCCTCGATGGGTGTCTCGCCGGAGGACAAGTGCACCATCGTCTCGGGCCCATGCGCGTCCATGGCGTCGGCGGCTTCGGCCGACGCGGCTGCCGCGGCCGCCGCGGGATCGTCTCCGAGAAGGTCACCGTCGAAGGACGCGCCCACCTCCTCGATGGTCATGCCTTCTGCCAGTGGCCGGACCCACCACTCCTCGCCGACGACGTGGTTGACCAGCATCCGCACGTCCCACTCGGATGCACGGCGTGGACTGGTTCCACTGGTCGTCCCCGACCTGGTGGACCTTGTGCGCGAAAGTCTCGACTGCCCTGCGATGAAGCTCCATGACGTTCATGGCGCCCACGATCCTCTCTTCTCCCGTCCGCGTCGAGAGCCACGTCACCACGTCACATGTCGGTCATGAGTGCTTCCCGGGCCCGGTCAAGCCACCACGGGAGCGCCGCCTTCTCCCGCTCCCGGACGTCCTCGTGCGGATGGTCGACGATGTCGAGGGCCTTGTTCCAGCCGAGCCAGACCAGTCCGGCCAGCATCCCGAGCCGGGTGGCGGCCTCGTCGTACGCATCGCCGGCCTCCTCGCGGTACATCGCCAGGAACGCGTCGTTGTCGACGTCGAGCACGTGGGCGCATCCGGCGAGGAAGCGTCCGATGTCGAGCGCACTTGGCGCGGCCGTCGCCATACCCCAGTCGATGAGGGTCAGATGATCGTCCTCGAACGCCATGTTCACCGTGGCGAGGTCGCCGTGGATCATCGTCAATGGGCGTAACGCGAGCGCCCGCGTCAGTGGCGCGGAGTCCTGGGCGAGAGCGAGAACACGCTCACCCAGCTCATCGGTGACCAGGTCGGCCCAGACCTCCCAGCCGCGCAGTGCGTAGCCGACGAGCTCCTTCTGGGCGTACGGGCGGATCCGGTCGGGCTCGAAGAGTCCGACCACCGCCTCCATCGGCGCCAGACCGTCCGGCGGCTGTCCCAGGAACGTGCGGTGCAGGGACGTCACCGAGCGCAGCATCGTCCGGCACCGTTCGGGGGTCACCTGGGTCTGCCAGCCGTACACCGCGTCGCCGAGGTCGCGCATCACCAGCACCCCGAGACCGTCGTCGCCGAACCAGCCACCGATCACCGCATGGCCGGCGTCGGCCGGGAGTCGGTCGAAGATCCCGCTCTCCCACATCTCGACCTCGCGGCCACGCGTGTCCCCGGACAAGCGCATCACGAGGTCGGCCTCCGGGTCGAACTTCTTCACGACGACGTTCCGGCCGTCCGCGAGCACCGCACGCTCGAGCGTCGCGCCGGACTTGCCGTCGCTGTCGGCCAGCGGTTGCCGCTCGGCCTGCTCGACGAGGTCTCGAAGGTCCACGGGCTTCATCTCCGAACCGGTCAGTACGACTTGCCGTCAACGTACCGCTGGCGGCGCCAGGAGACGTTCGGACAGTGGAGCCGGAGGCGGGAATCGAACCCGCGACGGCAGATTACAAGGCTGCTGCGTTACCACTACGCCACTCCGGCTTGCTGCTGCGCCAAGCAGCCTCGCCATCGTACGCGGCCTGCCCCATGACCTCCGGCACTAGTCTGACCGCGTGCCTGAACCGTTCGACCGCCTGCTCTCGGCGACCGCAGACCTGGGTGCGCCGCTGGCGATCGTGGACGAGCCCGCGCTCTGGGCCAACGCCGACGACCTCGTGCGGCGGGCGGGTGGAGTGCCGATCCGGGTCGCGAGCAAGTCGGTGCGCGTCCGCAGCATCGTCGAGCGGACGCTCGCCCGCGACGGCTTCGCCGGGGTGATGTCGTACTCGCTGGAGGAGTCGGTGTGGCTGGCCGATCACGGCATCGACGACATCCTGCTCGCGTACCCGACCGCTTCCACGGCCGGCCTCGCGGCACTCGTCCAGAACCCGCGCCGACTCGATGCGATCACGCTGATGATCGACTCCCGTGAGTCCATGGACCTGATCGATCGCCGCACCCGCCCCGGGCACGCCGTCATCGGCGTCTGCATCGACGTCGATGCGTCCCTGAAGATCGGTCCGGTGCACCTCGGCGTCCGTCGATCGCCCGTGCACTCGGCAGAGGACGCGGCTGCCCTGGCCGCGCATGTGGCGGCGCGGAAGGGATTCGAGCTGCGCGGCGTGATGTTCTACGACGCCCAGATCGCCGGGCTCCCGGACTCGTCGCCCGCGGTGAGGCTCGTCAAGAAGCGCTCGGCGGCCGAGCTGCTCGAACGCCGGTCGAAGGTCGTCGCGGCCGTGCGCGAGCACGCCGAACTCCGCATCGTCAACGCCGGTGGCACCGGCAGCCTCGACGTCACCGGCGCCGATCCCGTCATCACCGAGCTCACCGCGGGCTCGGGCCTGTTCAGCCCCGGCCTGTTCGACGAGTACGACGCGTTCGTGTCGCGCCCGGCCGCCTACTTCGCGCTCGACGTCGTCCGCAAACCGACCGACGACGTCGCCACGCTCTTCTCGGGCGGCTACATCGCATCTGGCCCGGCGCAGAAGAACCGGTTGCCCAAGCCCGCCTGGCCGGAGGGGCTCTCCCTGCTCGGCACCGAGGGCGCCGGGGAGGTGCAGACCCCGGTCAAGGGTGACGCCGTCCGCGGCCTTCGGCTCGGCGATCGCGTCCTGCTGCGTCACGCCAAGGCCGGCGAGCTGTGCGAACGGTTCGACACCGTGACGATCGTCGCCGCCGACGGCCGCGTCGAGACGGTGCCCACCTACCGCGGCGAGGGGAAGAACTTCGGATGAGCGTCGAGACCTGGACGAACTGGAGTCGCAGCGTCGAGGCCCACCCGCGGCGCATCGAGCATCCGGCGTCGACGGCCGATGTCGTGGCGCTGCTGCAGGTCGCCCGAGCACAAGGGCTGCTGGTCAAGGCGTACGGGGCGGCTCACTCGTTCACACCGATCGCCGCGACCGACGGCGTGCTGCTCCGCCTCGACCGGATGAATCACGTGCTCGCGCACGACACGAGGTCTGGCCGCGTCCGGGTGCAGGCCGGCATGTCGTTGCACGAGCTGAACCCGCAGCTGCAGGCACTCGGGCTCGCGCTGCCCAACCTCGGTGACGTCGACCCGCAGTCGGTGGCCGGGGCCATCTCGACCGGTACCCACGGCACCGGCGGGAAGCTGCAGGGCATCGCGGCGGCCGTTGTCGGTGTCCAGCTCGTCACCGCGGAGGGCGAGGTCGTCGAGATCGACGAGCAGCACCCGTGGTTCGGCGCGGCGCGGGTGAGCCTCGGCGCGCTCGGAATCATCACCGAGGTGACGCTGCAGTGCGTCCCCGCGTTCCTCCTGCACGCGCGCGAGGAGCCGATGCTGCTGCCGGAGGTCATCGAGCAGCTGCCCGAGCTGATCGAGGACAACGACCACTTCGAGTTCTACTGGTTCCCACATACCGAGAAGGCACTGGTCAAGCGCAACAACCGGGTCGCCGACGGCGCCAGGCGTGAGCCCGTCGGCCGCATCCGGCACCTCGTCGAGGACGAGATCCTCAGCAACGGCGTGTTCGGGCTGCTCAACGAGATCGCTGCGCGACGACGCTCGCTGGTGCCGCAGCTCAACAGCATCTCGGGCTCGGTGCTGTCGGCCCGCGAGTTCGTCGACCACTCACACGAGGTGTTCGTCTCACCGCGACGGGTGCGGTTCCGCGAGTCGGAGTTCGCCATGCCAAGGCCGGCACTGACCGACGTCATCACCGCCCTGCAGGACTGGTTCGCCGCCGACAGCGTCGCCAGTGGGGAGACAGTCTCGTTCCCGATCGAGGTGCGGTTCACCGGCGCCGACGACATCTGGATGTCGACCGGGCACGAGCGCGACAACGTCTACGTCGCCGTGCACCACTACCACCGCAGCGACCCGACCGCCTACTTCGCCGCCGCCCAGGACATCTTCACCGCGCACGAGGGCCGTCCGCACTGGGGCAAGATGAACACCGTCGACGCCGCGTACCTGCGCGAGCGGTACGCCCGGTTCGACGACTTCGTGGCGGTCCGCGACGAGGCCGATCCCGAGCGGGTGTTCACGAACCCGTACCTCGACCGCGTGCTCGGCTAGCTGCGCGACGGAGCTATCGGGATTGGGCGACGGCGTAGAGGGCCACGCCCGCGGCGACACCGGCGTTGAGCGACTCGAGCCCGGACGACATCGGGATGCTCACCAGCTGGTCGCACGTCTCGGCGACGAGGCGCGAGATGCCCTTGCCCTCGCTGCCGATCACCACCACCAGAGGTCCGTCGCCCAGCTCGAGATCGGGCAGGCTGACATCGCCGTCCGCTGCGAGGCCGACGGCCATCAGCCCGGCTCCCTGGTAGGCCTTGAGCTGACGGGTGAGGTTGGTGACCCGCGACACCGGCACCCGAGCAGCCGCGCCGGCCGACGTCTTCCAGGCTGCGGCAGTCATCTGGGCCGAGCGGCGTTCGGCGATCACCACGCCGTGCGCACCGAACCCGGCCGCCGACCGCACGACCGCGCCGAGGTTGCGCGGATCGGTGACGCCGTCGAGCATCACGATCAGCGGGGGTTCGCCCCGTTCCTCGGCCAGCGCGAGCAGGTCGTCGGGGTGGGCATAGTCGTAGGCGTTGAGCTTGGCCGCGATGCCCTGGTGCACGGCGCCGCCGGTGAGCTTGTCGAGCTCGACCCGCCCGATCTCCATCAGGGAGACGTGCTGGTCGGCCGCGAGGCGGAAGATCTCGCGGATGCGGTCGTCGCGCTCGATGCCTTCGGCCACGTAGAGCCCGGTGGCGGGGACGCCGGCGCGCATGAGCTCGACGACCGAGTTCCGACCGGACACCCACTCCGGCCCGCCGTCGCTCTTCCGCTTGGGTTTCGCGGAGTCGCGACGTTCTGCCGCTCGAGCCTTCTTGTGGGCCTGGTGGTACGGACGCTCCTCCGCGCGCGGCGTCGGGCCCTTGCCCTCCAGGCCCTTCCGGCGCCGGCCGCCGGAGCCCGCGGTGGGGTTGCCCTTGCCGGACTTCTTGATCGCGCCGCGGCGCTTGCTGTTGCCGGCCATCAGGAGGTCCCCCGGACCGTCCAGCGTGCACCCTGCGCGGTGTCCTCGACCTCGATGCCCGCCGCCGCGAGCTGGTCGCGGACGCGGTCGGCCGTCGCGAAGTCCATGGCGGCGCGCGCCTCCTCGCGCTGCGCGATGAGGGCCCGGACGAGCGTGTCGAGGGCGGCGTCCGTCCCGCTGCCGCCGGCTCCGGTCCACGGCTCGGCCAGCGGGTCGAGGCCAAGCACGTCGAGCATCGCGCGCACGGATGCGAGGTCGCCGCGCAGCGCGTCGGAGTCGCCGTCCGCGATGAGCTTGTTCCCCTCGGCGATGACGCTCTGCAGCGCGGCCAGCGCCGCCGGGGTGGAGAGGTCGTCGTCCATGGCCTCGATGAACTCCGCGCACGGGATGCCGGTGGACGCGTCGACTCCGCCGGTCACCTCGGTCGCCCGGGTGATGAATCCCTCGATGCGCTCGAACGCGGTGGCCGCTTCGAGCAGCGCCTCCTCGCTGTACTCCACGATCGAGCGGTAGTGCGCAGCGATCAGGTAGTAGCGGAGGGCGATGGGCGGGACGCGCTTGACGACCTCGCTCACCAGCAGCGTGTTGCCGACGGACTTCGCCATCTTGGAGCCGCCGAGGTTGAGCATCGCGTTGTGCATCCACGTCCGGGCGAACTGGTGGCCGGCGGCGCGCGACTGGGCCTGCTCGTTCTCGTGGTGGGGGAAGCGCAGGTCGAGGCCGCCGCCGTGGATGTCGAACTCAGCCCCGAGGTACTTCTCGGCCATGGCGGAGCACTCGAGGTGCCATCCCGGACGGCCACGACCCCATGGGGTCGGCCACGACGCGGTGGCGGGCTCCCCCTGCTTGTGGCCCTTCCAGAGCGCGAAGTCGCGGGGGTCTCGCTTGCCTTCGGGCGGGGCGTCCTCGGCGGCCTGCATGTCGTCGATGCGCTGGTTCGACAGCTCGCCGTACGACGGCCACGACCGGACGTCGAAGTAGACGTCGCCCGAGCCGTCGTCGGCCACGTAGGCGTGGCCGCGCTCGACGAGGGTGCCGATCATCTCCACCATCTCGGGCACGTGGCCCGTGGCGCGCGGCTCGTAGCTGGGCGGGATGCAGCCGAGCACCTCGTACGCGGCGTGCAGCGCGCGCTCGTTCTCGTAGGCCACCTCGTACCAGGGGCGTCCCTGCTCCTCGCCCTTGGCGAGCACCTTGTCGTCGATGTCGGTGATGTTGGCGACGATCGTGACCTCGTAGTCGGCCCGCTCGAGCCAGCGCCGCAGGACGTCGAACACGACTTCCTTGCGGATGTGCCCGATGTGCGGCGGCCCCTGAACCGTGAGTCCGCAGTGGTAGATGCCGACGCGTCCGGGCACGACCGGGTCGAGGTCGCGCAGCTCCCGCGTGGCGGTGTCGTACAGGCGGATCGTCACGCGCCAACACTAATGGGCGTATGCGAGCTCAAGAACCAACGGTGATGTCGACCCCGTGATAGCCGGTGGCGCCGTCGGGCACCACGTCGGCACGCTTCGATGTCTGGGTGTAGCCGGTCTTGTCGGTGGCGCGCACCTGGAGGCGGTGCTCGCCCGGCTCGGCGTCCCACTGCCAGCGCCATTGCACCCACGTGTCTTGCGACGGCACGGACGCCAGCTCGGCCTCTTTCCAGCCGCCGTCGTCGACGCGCACCTCGACCTTCGTGATGCCGGTGTGCTGCGCCCAGGCGACACCGGCCACGGTGACGGAGCCGGCGTCGACCGAGTCGCGAGGGACGTCGATGCGGGAGTGGGTCTTGATCGGCCCGCGCGCCGACCATCCCCGTGTCGTCCAGTAGGCGTCAGCCTCGTCGAACCGGGTGACCTCCCAGTCGGTGACCCACTTCGTGGCCGACACATACCCGTACAGACCCGGCACGACCTGACGCACCGGGAATCCGTGCTCGACCGGCAGCGGCACGCCGTCCATCCCGACCGCGAGCAGGGCATCCCGGCCGTCGGTGATGGTGGCCAGCGGAGTTCCGCACGTCCAGCCGTCCTCCGACGTCGACAGCAACATGTCGGCGTCGGGCTGCACGCCGGCCTCGTCGAGCAGGTCCTTCATCGGCACACCGCTGAAGACCGTGTTGGAGATCAGGTCGCCGCCGACCGGGTTGGAGACGCAGCACAACGTCACCCAGGCGTCGCGCAGGCCTCGATCGAGGAGATCCTGGTAGGTCACGGTCAGCTCCCGATCGACCATGCCGTGGATGCGCAGGCTCCACTCGGTGGGGTCGATGAGCGGCGGGGAGAGCGCCGTGTCGATGCGGTAGAACGCCCGGTTCGACGTCCGCCACGGAGGCTGGCCGTCGACGCTCAGGTCGACGCCCGGCGGAGTCGGCAGCCGACGGGTCGGCAGTCGCAAGGAGGCACGCAGACGGTCCAGCTCGCGCCGACGGCGGTGCCGGGACGCGAGCAGCTCACTGGCGGTGCCGGCCACCGCCGTGGCGACCGCGACCGCACCGACGAGCTTGATCATCCGGCGTCGGCTGAGGGCCTGGCCCTTCTCGTCGTCCGATTGACTCGGTTCGCGATGCAGCAGCATGAGGACACCGAGGAGGACGAGCCCGCCGACCAGGCAAGCGACGACACCGCCGATCGATCCGTACGGCCGGGTCAACACAGCAGCCGTCGCCACAGCGACGAGCACGACCACGCCCGCCATCGCTCGAGCGCGGTGCGGACGCCACCAGCTGCCGATGACGCCACCCAGCAGGAGCATCGCGACTACGACCACGACGATGGTGATCGGCTTGTCGGCCGTGCCCACGACGCTGATGATCGGCTCGGCCACCACACCCGGGGTCAGCCGGATGGCCGTCTGGGCGATCGCCAGGACCGGGCTCTCCCGCACGTCGAGCACCGCAGCGGTCAGCTGGCTTGCCGCCAGAGCAGCCGCGGTCGCGAGCACGCCTAGGAGGCGCGAGGACGTCATGTCTCCATCATCGCCGGGTCACCGGGCGAAACGGCCCGATGCGGCATGATCGACCTGTGACATCTGAATCGCCGCCGCCCACAGCCCGGCACCCCCGCCGGGGTCCCCGCATCGGCGTCGGCACCGACGTTCATCGACTCGCGGACGGTCGGCCGATGTGGCTCGCGGGGCTGGAGTGGCCGGACGAGGCGCAGGGTCTCGACGGACATTCCGACGCCGACTGTGTCGCGCACGCGATGGTGGATGCGCTGCTCAGCGCGGCCGGCCTCGGCGACATCGGCAGCCGGTTCGGCACGTCCGACCCCGCGTGGGCGAGTGCCTCGGGGGTGGCGTTCCTGACCGAGACGGCCCGCCTCGTGCGCGAGGCCGGCTTCGACATCGGCAACGTGGCGGTGCAGGTCATCGGGAACCAGCCCAGACTCGGCCCGCGTCGAGACGAGGCTCAGTCCGTGCTGGCCGACGCCATCGGCGCCCCGGTGAGCCTGTCGGCCACCACCACGGACGGCCTCGGTCTCACCGGCCGCGGCGAGGGCATCGCCGCGGTCGCAACCGCACTGATCATCCCCACCTGACATGACGGAGCCCCCCACGGCTGGGGGCACCTTCCACGAGCGTGAACGAGTGGGGGAGCGTCAGGGGCTCCGGAGTCGGGAGTCAGGAAGCGAGAACTTCGTCGAGACGGATCTCGGCCTTGTCCTCGTTCGTCTTCTCGGCCAGCGCGAGCTCGGAGACCAGGATCTGGCGGGCCTTGGCCAGCATCCGCTTCTCACCGGCCGACAGACCACGCTCGTGGTCGCGGCGCCACAGGTCGCGCACGACCTCGGCGACCTTGAGGACGTCGCCGGAGTGCAGCTTCTCGAGATTCGCCTTGTAGCGGCGTGACCAGTTGGTCGGCTCTTCGACGTGCTCGGCCCTCAGGACGTCGAACACGCGCTCGAGACCTTCCTCGTCGACGACGTCGCGAACACCGACGAGATCGAGGTTCATGGCCGGCACACGGACGACCAGATCGGTCTGCGCGATGATGCGGAGAACGAGGTAGTCGCGGTCCTCACCTTTGATGGTTCTGGTCTCGATGTCTTCAATGACTGCTGCGCCGTGATTCGGGTAGACAACGGTTTCGCCGACCGTGAAAGTCATAAAGGGAGCACCTTTCCTAGGTGACTAGGATAACACGCGGCCACGGCCCGAAATTCGTCGGATCGGCTCCGACGACGGTGTAGGAGCAGGTCAGAACCCGGGCTCCCGGCACTGCCCGATACCATCGGTCCACCACTCGACGGAAGCAGGTTTCTGGTGACTTCGGCACGCTCCCCCCGGCTGCGTTCGGCGGCCGCGATCCTCCTCGCAGCGACCGCCATCGGGCTCGCCGGGTGCAGTGGCACCGGCGTCGGCGCCCAGACCAACCAGCAGTACCAGGCCGGGGTGGGCGCCAACCTCCGCACCGGTCAGGTGCAGCTCTACAACGCGCTCGCCGTCGACAACGACGACGGCACCGCCACCTTGTCGGCGGTCATCGTCAACACGTCCGAGGAGACCCAGAAGCTCGATGCCGCCTCGGCAGTCACCTCGGATGGAACGACCGTCGACAGTCAGATCGCGCCGGCGATCGTCGGCCCCGGCGACTCCTTCGACACCGGACCGGCCGCCACGGTCGTGTTCAGCGGTGGTGACATCAAGGCCGGCGACTACGTCACCCTGACGTTGGCGTTCGACAAAGCCGGCGACGTCACGATCGACATACCCGTCGTCACGCGCACGGAGATGTACGCCGACGTGGCAGAGAATTCCGGCGGCTGATCAGCCGGAATCGCGGGCTCAGGTGAGCTCGCCGGTCACCAGGTAGACGACGCGACGCGCCATCGAGACCGCGTGGTCGCCGATGCGCTCGTAGTAACGACCCAGCAGGGCCAGGTCGATGGCCGGCTCGACGCCGTGCGCCCAGGAGTCGCTGAGCAGCGTGCGGAAGAGGTCCTTGCGCAACCGGTCCATCTCGTCGTCCTCGTCCTCGAGATGGGCGGCGGCGACGACGTCGCGGTTGGCGACGATGCGCGCGGCCGCGTCGATCATGGAGTCGGCGACCTTGGCCATCGCCCGGATGGTCGGGTGCAGCTGCGGCGGCACGGCGGGGTCGGGGATGCGCATGCGCGCCACCTTCGCCACGTGCACGGAGAGGTCACCCATGCGCTGGAGGTCGGTGACCATCCGCAGCGTCGCGATGAGCTGCCGGAGGTCGGTCGCGACCGGCTGCTGGGTGGCGAGCAGGAGCAGCGCACGCTCCTCGATGGCCTCCGTCTCCTCGTCGATCACCGCGTCGCCGGCGATGACGAGCTCGGCCAGGCGAGCGTCGGCGTCCAGGAGCGCGGTGGTCGACGACGCGACCGCTTTGCGCACGGTGCCGGTGAGGTTGACGAGGTCCTCGACGATCGTGTCGAGCTGTTCGTAGTACTGGTCACGCATGTGGACAAGGATAGGCGGGGGCAGTGAACGCGGGGCGACTCCCGGTGAACGCGATGTGAACGGCGACCGAAAGACGCACGTCAACCACCTTCCGGATGGCGACGCGGCCTGCTCCGAGCCCTACGATCGTTGTTGTGGACACCAGTGCAGGACTGCTGATCGCCGGAGTGATCGGGGCCACCGCGGGGGCTTTGGTGACGTGGTTGTGGCGCTACAGCGAACGGCGTGTGGCCGAGGTTCCCGAGGTCGCCTCGACCGTGCCACCTGGCGCAGAAACCGTGCTTTCGGTCCTGTCGTCCTCGGCCGTGATCGTCGACGCCGACGACACCGTCCTGCAGGCGTCGGCTCCGGCCGTCGCGATGGGGCTGGTGCGCGACGAGCGCCTTCCCGATGAGCTGATGGCACTCGTCCAGCTCGTGCGCCGCGACGGGCAGATCCGCGAGGCCGAGGTCCGCCTCGCTCAACGCCGGGGCAACGTCACCCATGTGCACGCCCGCGTCGCGCCGCTGACGTCGCGACTCATCGTGGTCCTCGCCGAGGATCGCACCCAGGTGGAGCGGGTCGAGGCGATCCGGCGTGACTTCGTGGCCAACGTGAGCCACGAGCTCAAGACGCCGATCGGGGCCCTGAACCTGCTCGCCGAGGCGGTGGAGGAGGCGAAGGACGATCCCGACGCCGTCGTGCGGTTCGCCGGCCGCATGCAGTCCGAGAGCCTGCGCCTGACACGGCTTGTGCAGCAGATCATCGAGCTCTCGCGGCTGCAGAACGACGCCGTCAGCGAGGAGGCGGCCATCGTCAAGGTCGAGGAGCTGGTGGCCGAGGCCACCGAGCACTCGGCCACCGAGGCCGAGCGCAAGGGCATCGAGATCGCCACGGCCATCGAGTCGGACCTCCTCGTGCACGGCGATCGCGGTCAGCTGTACGCCGCGGTGAGCAACCTCGTCGAGAACGCCGTCACCTACAGCCCAGAGGAGTCGCGGGTCGCGGTGATGGCGGAGCTCTCCGACGACGACGTCCGCATCACGGTGGCCGACCACGGGATCGGCATCCCAGGCGATGAGATCGACCGCATCTTCGAGCGCTTCTACCGCGTCGACCCGGCGCGAGCCAGGAACACCGGCGGCACCGGCCTGGGGCTCTCGATCGTCAAGCACGTCGCCGCGAGCAACGGAGGCAGCGTGGAAGTGTGGAGCGAGCCCGGCTCGGGCTCGACGTTCACCCTGGTGCTGCCATCGTGGTCGCACGAGCTCGATGATGGGGAGCTGTCATGACGAAGGTGCTGGTTGTCGAGGACGAGACGAGCTACAGCGAGGCGCTGTCCTACGTGCTGCGGAAGGAAGGCTTCGACGTCGCCATCGCCGAGACGGGGCCGGACGCCCTCGCCGAGTTCGAGCGAGCCGGAGCCGACATCGTGCTGCTCGACCTGATGCTGCCCGGCCTGCCCGGCGTCGAGGTCTGCCGGCAGATCCGTCAGACGTCGTCGGTGCCGATCATCATGGTCAGCGCGAAGGACACCGAGGTCGACAAGGTGGTGGGCCTCGAGCTCGGCGCCGACGACTACGTCACCAAGCCGTACTCGCCCCGTGAGCTGGTGGCACGCATCCGGGCGGTGCTCCGCCGCGGGATCGTCGACGAGGTCGACGACGCGTCGGCGCTGGAGGCCGGCCACGTCCGCATGGACGTCGATCGCCACCTCGTCACCGTCGACGGCGACATCGTGAAGCTCCCGCTCAAGGAGTTCGAGCTGCTCGAGTACTTCCTGCGCAACCCTGGCCGCGTCCTCACCCGCGGCCAGCTGATCGACCGCGTCTGGGGCGCCGACTACGTGGGCGACACCAAGACCCTCGACGTCCACGTCAAGCGCCTCCGCGCCAAGATCGAGCCCGACCCCGCCAACCCCATCAGCCTGACCACCGTCCGAGGCCTGGGCTACAAGTTCGACGCCTAAGCCAAGCCATCCGGCTACCAGATTTGAAGGGTTACGCAGGTTCCGTGCACCGATTTTCCTGCATAGGTCAACAAATCTCGAAGCAGCGAGCAGGTCAGCGGCCCTGGTTGGCCACGGCGGCGATGGACTCCTCGGCCGCCTTCGGGTCGAGGTAGCGGCCACGGGGCTCGGTCGGCTTGAGATTGTCGTCGAGCTCGTAGACGAGCGGAATGCCGGTGGGGATGTTGAGGCCGACGATCTCATCCTCAGTGATGTCGTCGAGGTGCTTCACGAGAGCACGGAGCGAGTTGCCGTGGGCAGTGACCAGCACGGTCTTGCCGGCGCGGAGGTCCGGGACGATCGAGTCGTCCCAGTACGGGAGCATGCGGTCGAGCACGTCGGCGAGACACTCAGTGCGCGGCATCTGCTCGTCGGACAGGTCGGCGTAGCGGTCGTCGCCGGCTTGGCTGAACTCACTGTCGTCCGGCAGAGGTGGTGGCGGGGTGTCGTACGAACGGCGCCAGATCATGAACTGCTCCTCGCCGTACTCCTCCAGCGTGGCCTTCTTGTCCTTGCCCTGCAGCGCGCCGTAGTGACGCTCGTTGAGTCGCCACGACCGACGCACCGGGATCCAGTGCCGGTCGATGCCATTGAGCACGATCTCGGCGGTGCGAATGGCCCGGCGCAACACGGACGTGTGCGAGACGTCAGGGGCGATGCCCGCCTCTCGGAGCATCTCGGCACCGCGCTCCGCCTCTGCGACACCTTGCTCGTTGAGGCCGACGTCGACCCAGCCGGTGAACAGGTTCTCGGCGTTCCAGGTGCTGTGTCCATGGCGCAGGAGCACGAGGGGGTACGTCATGACGAGGAGCCTAGCCACTCGCCATGGATCTGCCTCAGCGCCTGGACGTAGTCGTTCTGCGACTGCACGCCGGCGAGGGTCCAGGTCGCCTCGACGACGACGTGCGGCAGCTGCGTGATGCCGAGCGAGCGTGCGGTCTCGTCCTGCGTGCGGACCTCGGCGGCGTACTCGTCGCTGGCCAACAACGCTTCGCTGGTCTCGAGGTCGAGGCCGACGAGTGCGGCCCGCGACGACAGCACCAAGGGGTCGGCGATGTCAGCGCCCTCGAGGAAGTGCGCCCGCCACAGCTGGTGGGCGAGGTCACGCTGCACGCCGGGCCCGGCCTCCCCGGCCCAGGTGAGCACGCGCCAGGCGTCAAACGAGGCGGCCGGGACGACCTCGGCGAAGTTGAAGTCGATGCCGGTGATCTTCGCGGCCGACGTGACTTGGTCCTGCTCTCCGGCCGACGGCTCGGCGGGGTCGCACAGCCGCGCACGGAACGACAGGTCGACCGGCTCGCCGACGAGGATGGTGAACGCCGCCGCGGCCCGCTCGAACCGCGTGGCGCCGATGTACGACCACGCGTCCGTGACGTCGGCGAAGACGAGCGCCTTCACGGCTTGAGGTGCTTGAACGCCTCGAGGTTGCGCGTGGACTCACCGCGCGACTCCCGCCACTCCCATTCCTTGCGGATGGAGGACGCGAATCCCAGCTCGAGGATGGTGTTGAACGAGTCGTCGGAGTAGCTCAGCACGGCGCCGAGGAGCCGGTCGAGCTCGTCGGCCGTGACCGCGTGCAGCGGCAGCCGCCCGTCGAGATAGATGTCGCCGGCCGCGTCGATGGCGAAGCTGACCCCGAACATCTTGAGGTTGTGCTCCAGCATCCAGCGGTAGACACCCTCGTGGTTCTCGTCGGGGTTGCGGGCGACGAACGCATGGATGCCGAGCGCATGCTTGCCGATCTCGAGCCGGCACGCCGTCTGCAGCTTGCGCTCCCCCGGCAGCACCACCTCGAAGACGCTGGTGCCGAACTCGGTGAACTCCAGCTCGGAGTCCTTGAGCACGGACAGGATGGTCTCGCGGATCCCGGCGGGGGTGCCGGGCTCCGGGCGGCTGGATGACGCGTCGGTCATCGCAGCTCCCCCTCCTGGGCGAATGCGTTGATGGCCTCCTCGTACACGGCGAGCGTGCGATCGGCCGTGACGTCCCAGCCGAACGACTCCGCGTGACGCACGGCCTTGGCACTCATCGCCGCGCGAAGCTCGGGGTCTACGAGCAGGGGGTGCAAGGCCGCGGCGTAGTCGGCGGGGTCGTGGCCGTCGACGAGCACGCCGGTGACGCCGTCGGATACTGCGGTGGCCAGTCCTCCCACGGACGCGGCCACCACCGGGGTGCCGCAGGCCTGTGCCTCGATCGCGACAAGCCCGAACGACTCGTTGTACGACGGCACGCAGACGGCGGATGCCGCGGCGTACCAGTCGGCGAGGACCTGCTGGTCGACAGTCGGCACGAACGTCACGATGTCGTCGAGGCCGAGATCGGAGCTGAGATCGGTGAGCGCGGTGGGGTGGTCCAGACCCGTGCCCGAGGGTCCGCCCACGACGGCGACGCACAGGCGTCCGCGCAACGACGGGTCGAGCTCGAGCAGGCGGCTGGCGGCCTCGATGACGATGTCGGGCGCCTTGAGCGGCTGGATGCGGCCGGCGAACAGCACCAGCGCTGCGTCGTCGGGAACACCGAGGGCTCGCCTGGCCTCGATCTGGCGACCGCTGCGGAAGACGTCGAGGTCGACGCCCGGATGCACGACCTCGACCCGCTTGGGGTCGGCGCCGTAGAGCTCGACGAGCTCGCGGCTCTCCTCGGCGGTGTTCGCGATGAGACGGTCGGCGAGGCGGACGATCTCCTCCTCGCCGGCGATGCGTCCGATCGGCTCGGCGACGTCGCCGGCAGCGAGCTGGGCGTTCTTGACCTTGGCCATGGTGTGCATGGTGTGAACGAGCGGGACGCCCCAGCGCTCGCGAGTGACCGTGCCGATCTGTCCGGAGAGCCAGTAATGGCTGTGCACGAGGTCGAAGTGGCCGGGGTCGCGCTCGACCTCGACGCGCAGCACGTCACGGACGAAGCCGCAGAGCTGGGACGGGAGGTCGTTCTTCTGCAGGCCCTCGAACGGACCGGCCGCCACGTGCCGCACGAGGATGCCCGGCTCGGCCTCGACGATCGGGGGCTGGTGGCGCGAGGTGGCCCGGGTGAAGATCTCCACCTCGATGCCGCGTGAGGCCAGCTGACGCGACAGCTCGAGCACGTAGACGTTCATGCCGCCGGCATCACCCGTCCCGGGTTGTTCCAAGGGAGAGGTGTGCGCCGAGAGCATCGCCACGCGCTTGAGCATGCCTCCATGGTCCCAGCCGGAGGCAAGCCCCCGCATCTCGGGCCTCTGGCACGATGACGGGATGAGCCTGAGCCACGAGCGGGCCCACGAGATCGCGCGTCGGGGCCCGAACAAGGTCACCTACTACCTCACGATGGCCCTGCTCGTCCCGATCCTGCGCCTGGTCTTCTCGATGCGGGTCAGCGGCACCGAGCACGTACCGAAGACCGGTCCCGCAGTGATCGTCCCGAACCACAAGAGCTTCTGGGACGGCTTCTTCATCGCAGCGTGCCTGACCCGGCGGGTCCACTTCATGGGCAAAGCCGAGCTGTTCGAGGGCCGAAAGGGTCGCCTCCTGCTGGCGCTCGGAGGGTTCCCGGTCAAGCGCGGCGAGTCCGATGCCGAGGCGCTGGACACCGCGCGGGCCGTGCTCTCCCGCGGCGACATCCTGGCCCTGTTTCCCGAGGGCACCCGCGTCCGTGACCCGGAAGCCCTCGGCACTCCGAAGCGCGGTGCGGCGCGGCTCGCCATCGAGGCAGGTGCTCCCCTGATCCCGACCGCCATCACCGGCACCGAGAAGCGGAGATGGCCACTGCCTCGCCGCGTGCAGGTGGCCTTCGGCGAACCGGTCCCCGTCGACCAGCTCCGCGCCACGCCGGAGGATGCCGGAAAGGTGATCACGGAGGACGTCTGGCCCACCATCAACGAGGAGTACGCACGGCTGCGGGCCCGCCCCGGTCTGATCGTGGCGGGGCTGACGGCGGCGGGCGTCGTCTACGCGATTCGCCGGTCCCGTAAGAATTGATGCCATGACCCTCGATCATCAGCAGACGGCCGTCGTCACCGGAGCGAGCAGCGGCATCGGCGAAGCCACCGCCCGAGCCCTCAGCGAAGTCGGGTTCCACGTCTTCTGCGTCGCCCGCCGCACCGACCGCATCGAGGCGCTCGCCGCCGAGATCGGCGGTACCGCCGTCACCTGCGACGTCACGGACGCCACGCAGGTCGACGCCCTCGCCCAGGCGGTCGGCGGTCGCCTGGACCTGCTGGTCAACAACGCCGGCGGCGCGTTCGGGCTCGAGCAGGTCACCGAGGCCGACCCCGAGGTGTGGCGTCACATGTACGACGTCAACGTCATCGGCACGCTGCTCGTCACGAAGGCGCTGGTGCCGGCGCTCGTGGCCAGTGGCGCGGGCACGCTCATCAACATCTCGTCGACGGCCGGCCACGACGTCTACGAAGGCGGTGGCGGCTACACCGCGGCGAAGCACGGGGTGACGGCGATGACCGGCACGCTCCGGCTTGAGCTGAACGGCCTGCCGGTGCGGGTCACCGAGATCGCACCCGGACTGGTCCGTACCGACGAGTTCTCGCTCAACCGGTTCGGCGGCGACCAGTCGGCCGCCGACGCCGTCTATGCCGGCGTGGACGAGCCGCTCGTCGCCGCCGACATCGCCGACGTCGTGACGTGGGTGGCCACACGCCCTCATCACGTCAACATCGACACGATGACCGTGCGCCCGATCGCCCAGGCCGCGGTGCACAAGATGCACCGGGTTTCGTCACCCTGACGCCTTCGGCGTGACGCGCTCAACCTCCTCCGACGCTCGCTCGCTGGCGCTCGCTCGGTCTTCGGAACGCCTGAGCGGCTCGGGATCAGTGCACGGGGACGGGCGGCTTGCCCTCGTCATCGAGCAGGTGTGACACCTCGTGCTTGCGCGGGAGGAACAGCGCCGGCACGAGCGTGAGCGTCACGAGCGCCCACGCGACCCAGAAGGTCGACGCGAACGAGCTCGCGGCCTCGACGAAGCCGGAATCGATGACCGACCCGGGGACCTTGAGCTGGGCGATCAGGCCCGCGCCTTCCTTCGTCCACGAGGCGATGGCCGCGGCCGCTTCGGTGAGACCGTCCGGAAGACCCTTCATCCCCTCGGTGCCCGCGATCGTCGGCGAGTCCTTGAGGTGGTTGGTGAGGATCACCGACAGGACGGCGACGCCGACCGAGCTCGCGATCTGCTGGGTGATGTTGAGCAGCGTCGAGCCGCGCGCCACCTCGTGGTTGGTGAGCGTGCGCAGCGCCGACGTGAACAGCGGCATCATCGTGGCGCCCATGCCGAGACCCATCACGAACAGCGCGCCGATGATCGTGCCGTAGGACGTGGTCTCGGTGACCTGCGTCATCGGGAACATGCCGGCGACGATCAGCAGCAGGCCGACCGGCACGATACGCCCGACCGGAACCCGGTCGACCAGCGCGCCGGCGATCGGCATCGTCAGCATCGCGCCGATGCCCTGCGGAGCGACCAGCAGGCCGGCGTTGAGGGTGGACTCGCCGTGGATCTGCTGGAAGAACGTGGGCACCAGCAGCAGGCCGCCGAAGAAGGCGCCGGCGAACATGAACATCGTGATCGTGGAGACCGTCAGGTTGCGGTCGCGGAACAGCCGCAGGTCGAGCAACGGGTGCTCCGGACGGAACGAGTGGAACACGAACGCGACCATCAGGGCGATGCCGACCGCGGCCGAGACCCACACGCGTGGCGCGGTGAAGTCGCCGCCCTCACCCGGGAGTGAGGAGACTCCGAACAGGAACAGCGCCAGACCTGGCGACAGCAGGAGCATGCCGAAGAAGTCGAACGACTCCGACGGGACCGGGCTGTCCTTGGGCAGGACGACGATCGAGTAGATGATCGCGCCGATGCCGAGTGGCACGTTGATCAGGAAGATCCAGTGCCAGGACGCGGTGTCGATGAGCCAGCCGCCGAGGATCGGTCCGCCGATGGGGCCGAGCATCATCGGGATGCCGAGGATCGCCATCAGGCGACCCATGCGGTGCGGGCCGGCCGCCCTGGTCATGATCGTCATGCCGAGCGGCATCAGCATGCCGCCGCCGAGTCCCTGCAGGACACGGAACGCGATGAGCGAGTTGATGTCCCAGGCCGTGGCGCACAACGCCGAGCCGAGCGTGAACAACGCGATCGCGGTGAGGTACAGCCTCTTGGTGCCGAACCGGTCGGCCGCCCAGCCGGTGAGCGGGATGACCGTGGCCAGCGCGAGCGTGTAGCCGGTGACCGTCCAGGCGACGAGCGAGTAGTCGAGCTCGCCTCCGCCCTCGGCGAAGACACGCTGGAAGGTGGGCAGGGCGACGTTGACGACGGTGATGTCGAGGATCGACATGATGGCGCCGATGACGACGACTCCGGCGACCTTCAGGACGGCGCCGTCGATCTTGTCGGGGTACTCGGGGGCTTCAGGGGACATCAGTGACCTTCGTGCTCGTACGCAGGGATTCTCCTGCGAGGATCGGACGGAGCGCCTGGGTGAGGTTCTCCGCTTCGGTGGCGCTGAGACGGTCGACGAACATCCTGACCGCCTGCCTCTTCTGCTCGATCTGCTGGTCGGCGATCTCGAAACCCTGCGGGGACAGCGAGACGAGCTTGACCCGACGGTCGTCGGGGTTCTCCTGACGCTCGACGATGCCGAGCTTGACCAGCTGGTCGATGTTGCGTCCGGTGGCCGCGACCGAGAGCCCGAGCTTCGAGGCGATCCCGTTGATCGGCAGGGGGCCGGCGCAGTGCGCCAGCAGGAACATCGTCCGGGCCTGGGTGAACGAGACGTCGAGCTCGATCATCCGGTCCATCGTTCCGGCCTCGCCGAGGCTGAAGATGCGCTGGAAGAACTCACCCAGCGCCTCGTACAGCTCGTCGGACTTCTTGGACACCCGGAAAATGCTAACGCAGACGCAACTGTTGCGCAAATGAAATTGTCATGGCTCTGCAATAAACACGGCTTGAAGCGATTTCTCGCCTCATCGGTCCGCCTCTAGACTGGCAAGGCTCCGCCGTCGTGGAGTATTCCCCTCAGCAAGGACGTTTCTCCGCATGCCCACCCACTCCGTCAAAGGCGCCGTCCGGCGCGGGGACCTGCGCAATGTCGCGATCGTCGCCCACGTCGACCACGGCAAGACCACCCTCGTCGACGCGATGCTGCAGCAGCAGGGCAACTACGACGAGCACCACCAGCTCGCCGAGCGCGCCATGGACTCCGGCGACCTCGAGCGCGAGAAGGGCATCACGATCCTCGCCAAGAACACGGCGGTCCGCTACAACGGCCCCGGAGCGCCCGACGGCGGCGTCACGATCAACATCATCGACACCCCCGGGCACGCCGACTTCGGCGGCGAGGTCGAGCGCGGGCTGTCGATGGTCGACGCCGTGGTGCTGCTGGTCGACGCCTCGGAGGGTCCGCTCCCCCAGACCCGCTTCGTGCTGCGCAAGGCCTTGGCCGCGCAGATGCCGGTGATCCTCGTCGTCAACAAGGTCGACCGTCCCGACGCCCGCATCAGCGAGGTCGTCGACGAGACCTACGAGCTGTTCCTCGACCTGCTGGACGACTCCGCCCATGGGAACGCGCTCGACTTCCCGGTCGTGTTCGCGTCCGCGAAGGCCGGCAGGGCCTCGCTGGAGCAGCCCAAGGACGGCGGCATGCCCGACAGCGACAACCTGGTGCCGCTGTTCCACACGATCATGGAGGCGGTGCCGGCTCCGGAGTACACCGAGGGCGCACCGCTGCAGGCCCACGTCACCAACCTCGACGCCTCGCCGTTCCTGGGCCGGCTCGCGCTGGTGCGCGTCAAGGAAGGCACGCTGCGCAAGGGCCAGCAGGCGGCCTGGTGCAAGCGCGACGGCTCGGTCGAGCGAGTCAAGATCACCGAGCTCCTGGTCACCGAGGCACTCGAGCGCAAGCCCGGCGAGTCGGCCGGGCCGGGCGACATCGTGGCCATCGCCGGCATCCCTGAGATCACCATCGGCGAGACCCTCGCCGACCCCGACGACCCGCAGCCGCTCCCGCTCATCACGGTCGACGAGCCGGCCATCTCGATGACCATCGGCATCAACACGTCGCCGCTGGCCGGACGCGAGAAGGGCGCCAAAGTCACTGCCCGCCTGGTCAAGGACCGCCTCGACGCCGAGCTCGTCGGCAACGTGTCGATCCGCGTGCTGCCCACCAACCGCCCGGACGCGTGGGAGGTGCAGGGGCGCGGCGAGCTCGCCTTGGCCATCCTCGTCGAGCAGATGCGGCGCGAGGGCTACGAGCTCACCGTCGGCAAGCCGCAGGTCGTCACGCGAGAGATCGACGGGAAGCTCCACGAGCCGGTCGAGCGCCTCACCATCGACGCGCCCGAGGAGTACCTCGGCACGATCACGCAGCTGCTGGCGGTCCGTCGCGGCCGCATGGAGCAGATGGTCAACCACGGCACCGGCTGGGTGCGCATGGAGTTCCTGGTCCCTGCCCGTGGGCTCATCGGATTCCGCACCGAGTTCCTCACCGACACCCGCGGCACCGGCATCGCCCACCACGTCTTCGAGGGCTACGAGCCGTGGGCCGGCGACATCTCGACCCGGCCGAGCGGCTCGCTGGTCGCCGACCGCGCCGGCGCAGCCACGTCGTACGCGATGACGAACCTGCAGGAGCGCGGTGTGCTCTTCGTCGAGCCCACCACCGAGGTCTACGAGGGCATGATCGTCGGCGAGAACTCCCGCGACGACGACATGGACGTCAACATCACCAAGGAGAAGAAGCAGACGAACGTGCGGTCGTCCACCTCCGACAACTTCGAGAAGCTGATCCCGCCGCGCAAGCTCTCGCTCGAGCAGTGCCTGGAGTTCTGCCGAGAGGACGAGTGCGTTGAGATCACCCCGTCGTTCGTCCGCATCCGCAAGGTCGTGCTCGACGCCGGCGAGCGCGCCAAGGCTTCTCGCGTTCGCTGACCCTCAGCCGCCGGTACGGCGGGCGTACGAGAGCCCGTAGACGGGCGGGCGGAAATGGAGCACCGGGTCGTCGGACGGCTCGATGCCGTCGGTCAGCCGCATCGGGTCGAAGATGATGCCGTCGTCGGCGTCGTCGTCCACCGCGGTCACCTCGAGCGTGCCCGCAAGGACCCGTTCGCGGTCGTCCGGCCACTCGTCGGACGGGTCGTGGGGGTTGTCACCCTCACCCGCGATCTGCACCTCCAGGTTCATCCGTACCGGCCCTCGGGCGAGGCGCTCGCGCAGCCCGTCGAACAAGTAGTCGCGGCCCAGCCGCTTCGCCTCTGCCTTGGGGAGACTCTCCTCCGTGACCGTCGGTTGCCAGGTGTACCGGACGAACCGCGATCCGCCGTCGGCGTCGACCCACTTGACCGCATGGAACGGGAAGTAGCGGTGCGCATCGAAGCTGATCCGCTGCCCGATGATCCGGTTGGCCTCGGGAGCCTGGAGGGCTGCGCGCGGGTAACGAGCAAGGAACGCCGGGAGCCGCAAGAGACCGGACAGGCCGGGCTTGGAAATGCCGAGCGTGGCGAAGAAGCCCTCCTGGTCGTGGAACGGGAAGTGCGGGATGGTCTGGCTGAGCATGTCGGTCCGTGAGCCGTCGGGCAGCTGCCAGGAGACCGCGAGCCCACGGACGTCCGCGACGTAGTCGGGCACGTTCGGGTTGCCGCCGCCGTTGGAGAAGCGCACCTTGGCCGGAACCGGCGCGCCGCTCATGTGGGCGGCCTTGGTCAACGCCGCGGCCTCCGGCGTCGCCGTGAACGTGCCGACGCAGTGGATGCCCTTGGCGTGCAGCGCTCGGTGTCCGTCATGGGCGCCGAAGCGCGCGTGGATCTTCCCCAACGCCTCTTCGTGGGTCGTCATGGCGACACCTTAGGGGCAGGGGATGCTCGACTGCCCAGATCCGCTCGAATTGCGCGCCCTGACATGTGGGAGTTCGGTGGGGGTGGACCTGACGGCAATCAGAGGAGGTCGCATGAGCGACACCGAATCGACAGATACCGATCAAGACGCCTCCGACAGCGACGACACCAACAGGAGCAACCCGAACGTCACGACCACGGACCAGGACGACGGCCTCTCCGATGAGGATCGCGAACAGCTGGAGAAGGAGCGTCAGGAGCGCCTCGACCCGGACAACCGTCCGGTGAACGCGGTGGTGGACAACACCAAACGCGAGTTCGACAACGAGACCGAGGACTTCACCTACGCAGCGGGCGAAGAACCCGGTGCCAAGGAGGAGACCACCGCGGTCATCGGCGCCGACCGGCCCGACGGCGTCGAGAGCGACGTGGACGAGGACTGACTCAGCGAACACCCGTCGGGCGGAACTGGACGCTGATGCGTGGCCCCACCGGACGCGCCGTCTTGAGCACGGCGTGCTCCCACGTGCGCTGGCAGGAGCCGCCCATGACGATGAGGTCGCCATGCCCGAGGGTGAATCCGATCTGCGCGCTCTGCACATTTCGCCGCCCGTGGCCCGGCACCTCCGCCGGGGCACCGCGCGGTCGCAGCGACAGCCGTCGGTGCTCGCCCAGCGAGACGATCGCGACCATCGTGTTCTCGAGCCGGCCGCGGCCGATGCGGTCGCCGTGCCAGGCGACGCTGTCGCGGCCGTCGCGGTAGTAGCAGAGGCCGGCCGTGGTGAACGGCTCCCCGAGCTCGGTGGCGTAGTGCGCGGACAGGGAGTCCCGTGCGACGTCGAGCGCCGGGTCGGGGAGATCGTCGTCGACGTCGTAGAAGGAGACCAGTCGCGGGACGTCGACGACGCGGTCGTACATCTCGCGTCGCTCCGCCCGCCAGGGCACGTCGGCCTGGAGCCGGAGGAACAGGGCGTCGGCGCCGGTGACCCATCCGGGCCTGACGTCGACCCACGCTCCCTGCGTCAGCTCGTGGCGCGTGACCGTGTCGCCGAGCTCGGCGACCTCCGGGCCGGCCTCTCCGTCGAGCAGCGAGCCCTGGAAGTACCCGGTCATGTGCCGAGTCATAGCCGTAATCGAACGGATGTTCTAGGTCGTGATCACGTCCCGCCGACGGAACGCCGATCTGCCCCGCGATGCTGAACACGAGCGGCGATGAGGGCAACGACGACCACCGGCATCCACCGGACGTCCTCGGCGGGGGCGAGGGCGAGGTGACTGAACGGGGAGAGGTCGACCACGGCCTGCGGGAACCGGAGCAGCTCGCCGAAGAACATCACCACGAAGCAGAACGCCAGGCTGACCCAGGCCAGGAACGCCGAACCGTGGGACGACGCCGTGCAGGAGCCGGGCCAGGCCCCCGAGCAGGAGCACTGGCGCGAGGTACGACAGCATCGGGCCGAGATAGCGCGTGATCGCGTCGGTGTCCCCGGTGACCATCGCGTACCCGAGACCCAGCCCGAGGCCCCGAGGAGCAGCGTCAGCACTCGATCCGAACACCGTCATCGCCACGTGCCCGAGCAGCCAGCTACGCCGCGGATGCGCAGTGGCGAGCAGCGTCTCGACCCGGCCCGCGTCCTCCTCGCCGAGGGGGCGCAGGGCGGAGGAGATCGTGAACCCCGAGGCGATGACGGCGATGATCACCACCGCGAAAGCATAGAAGGAGTCGGTGATGTTGGGTCCCGGCCGCAGCATCTGCTCGGTGAGCTCGGAGCTGCCCATGAGCTCCTCCACATCGTCGCCGATGGACCCGTAGCTGACACCGAGCAGCAGGATTCCCACGGTCCACCCGATGATCGAGCCGCGCTGCAGGTGCCATGCCAGACCGAGCGGGCCGAGCAGCCTGCGGCCTGCGCGTTGCGGCCCGGGCCGGGACGGCCAGAGGCCGGCTCCGACGTCGCGCCGGCCGAAGAGCGCGACGGCCGCCCCGACGAGGGCTGCGGTCGCGACGACCGGCAGCACCGCGGGCCACCATCGCTCACCGGAGAACGGGTACATGGCTTGTGCCCACCCGATCGGAGAGGCCCACGAGAGCCCGTTCTGCGCCACGTCACCCACGGCCCGAAGCGCGTAACTCACCGCGATGACTCGCTCCGGTGATGCCGTACATCGCCCGCGTCCCGTCGGTGAGCTGCGCCGCCACGAGAGCGACGCCGGTGAACGTGAGCCCGGCGAGGGTGAGGGCGACTCCGATCGACAGGCAGCCCTCGCGGTCAAGCCCGTACGCGAGCAGGCTCAGGGTGACCAAGGCACCCATCGCCACATTGGCCATCGCTGCCACGACGGCGGCGGCGACGATCGGCGCGTGGCGCCCGACGGCGGCTGCGCGCACGAGCTCGTCGCGCCCGGACTCCTCCTCGGCACGCGTGTGCCGGCCGACGATGAACATGCTCATGAGCCCGGCGATGACCGCGCCGATGGCCATGGACTGCCAGGCGACCTGTCCGCCGATCGGTGTTGAGTGCGCGGGCCGGCCCTGTCATCGCAATGAACGCGACGTTGTCCGCCATGCTCTCGGCGGCTCGGTCGAACTCCGCCTGGGTCGCGTACAGGCCGTCGGCGCTCGGCGCCTGGGAGTAGTAGAGCAGGACGCCGCCGGCGATCCACCACATCAGCATCCAGCGGTCCCGGCGCAGGAAGGCCCGAAGGAACGTGCGCGTTCCCGTCATCGCGAGTCCACCTCGAGCGGCTCGGTCTGCACCTCGTCGCCGTAGTGACGCATGAACAGCTCCTCCAGCGTGGGCGGCTGGCTGGTGAGGGTGCGGATGCCGAGCCGAGCCAGTGCATCGATCGCCGCTCCGAGGTCGTCGGTGTCGACCTCGAAGAGCACCCGGTGGCCCTCGACGACGAGGTCGTGCACGCCGGAGAGGCCGTCGAGCCCGGTGGGTGATGTCGCGACCTCCGCCGAGACGGACGTGCGCGTGAGGTGACGCAGATCGGCCAGCGTGCCGGACTCGACGGCCCGGCCCGAGCGGATGATGCTCACCCGATCGCACAACCGCTCGACCTCGGCCAGGATGTGGCTGCTCAGCAGGACCGATCGGCCCTCGTCCTTGAAGTCGTCGATGCACTCGGTGAAGACAGCCTCCATCAGTGGGTCGAGCCCTGACGTTGGCTCGTCGAGCACGAGGAGCTCGACGTCGGACGCCAAGGCAGCGACGAGGGCGACCTTCTGGCGGTTGCCCTTGGAGTAGGCGCGGCCCTTCTTGGTGGGGTCGAGCTCGAACCGCTCGAACAGGTCGGCGCGTCGGTGCTCGTCGAGCCCGCCGCGCAGCCGGCCGAGCAGGTCGATGACCTCGCCTCCGGTGAGCGTCGGCCACAGGTTCACGTCGCCGGGCACGTAGGCGAGCCGGCGGTGCAGCTCGGCCGCGTCGCGCCACGGGTCGCCGCCGAACAGCCGAACGCTGCCGGCGTCGGCGCGCAGCAGGCCGAGCAGCACGCGGATCGTGGTGGACTTGCCGGCCCCGTTCGGGACCGAGGAATCCGTGCACCTCGCCGGTCGTGACCGCGAGGTCGAGTCCGTCGAGCGCCTTCGTGGAGCCGAAGGACTTGTGCAGGTCGTGGATGTCGATGACGTCGTTCATGATCCCGACGTTATAGACCTTCGACGACGCACTCTGCACCTTCAGCCGATGCGTCGATCGTCACGTTGACCCGACGATGGACGCATGGAGCCCACATCGAGCGACGAGCAGACGCCGGCGCGCCTGAATCACGTGAGGCACGCCGCGACCGAATGGCCCGCGAGCATCCGGTCCGCTTCACGCTGCAGCGCGTGGGCGTTGCCGTGGTCGAGGTGGTGCTCGGTGTGCTCGGGATCGGTGCCAGCATCGGCGTGTTCGTGCGCGGGCTGCTCCCCGACATCAGCTGGGGATGGCTCCCCGACGTCTCGGTGCCTCGGTGGGTCCAGGACCTCGCGCCGCCGTCATGGCTGCGCTACATCGACCCGGTGTACTGGATCGGACCTCGACATCCCTGCCCGACGTCGACCCGCCAGGGTGGCTGACCGGCAACACGAAGTATTGGCTGCCGATCCTCGTCGCGATCGTGTGGCACTTGGCGAGGTCGACCGCCGTCGGGACTAGCGGCGAACGTTCGTCAAGGACTACCGCGCAGCAGGGCCAGGTAGACGAGCGCGGCGACCGTGCCGACGAGGTTGAGGATCGACAACGGGTTCCAGGTGAGGGCGTGCACGACCACGGTCAGGATCAGGATGATGAGCCAGCTGCGTCGAGGCATCGTGCCGACCTGCACGAACTTGGAGTTGTCGCGAGCGACGCAGTCGACGAGCGCGGCGATCTTGACGCCGAACAACACGAGCGACAACACCAGGGAGATGGAGTTCTGCACCTCGAACATCCGTGAAGGCTACCAACGCACGACAGCGGGCCCCTCCAACCGGAGGGACCCGCTGTCTTTGTGCGGACGTTGCTGAAGGTCAGGCCTTCTTGGCAGCCGTCTTCTTGGCGGGAGCCTTCTTGGCAGCCGTCTTCTTGGCCGGAGCCTTCTTGGCCGGAGCCTTCTTGGCAGCCGTCTTCTTGGCCGGAGCCTTCTTGGCCGTCGACTTCTTGGCGGGACGCTTGGTCACGCGCTGGACGGTGGCACGAGCCTCACCGATGACGTCCTCGGCGCGCTTCTGCACGTCGCTCCGGGCGTCCTTGGCGCGCTTGCGCACGTCCTTGATGTTCTTGCGCGCGTCCTTGCGCAGGGTGTCGACGAGCTTCTCGGCCCGCTTCTGGACGTCGTCCAGCTTGAGCTCGCTGGCCGAGGCCACGATCTCCTCAGCCTTCTTGACGAGATCGTCGTAGGACTCGGTCGCCCGCGTGCGCGAACGATCGGCGAGACCCGTGGCGGACGAGCGAACGTCGTCGACGTCCAGCTTCTTGATGGTGTCGGCCAGATCCTTGACGTCTTCGCGGATCCGCTTCACCTGACTGTTGATCTGATCGGCAATGGTCATGATTCCTCCTGATTGACTTCGGAGACCACTTCGGCAAGTTCTTCGTTGCGTACGACATCGGTGCCGACGAACGAGCGATAGATGTCCAGAAGCGCCGTCTTCTGCCGCTCCGTCAGCTGCGGGTCGAGGGCGATGGCGTGTTCCACCATGCGTGACCCGCTCTCGTCGAGATCGAGGATCCCGGCTCTGACATACAGCGACTCGGCGGAGATCTGCAGCCCCTTGGCGATCTGCTGCAGCACTTCTGCCGACGGACGACGCAGGCCTCGCTCGATCTGGCTGAGATACGGATTGGAGACCTCCGCCTTCTCGGCCAGCTGTCGCAACGACATCTGCGCCTGGCGTCGCTGGTCGCGGAGGTATTCGCCGAGTCCTTCGACGGTCTTTCCCACGGTCAGCTTCGCCATGTCTTCATCGTGCTTGCAAAAGTTAGCAAATGCAAGCAGGGCGCGGTGCGACATGGGTCACAACCCACCGGAAGCGCAGGTCAGAAGGCAGGTCGGAGCTCGCCCACCTGCTTGCCGCCACCCAGAACCGGCGGCCGATCGTGGAGGATCTCGGCCTCGAGACCGGCGACCTCCAGGATGCGGTGCATCGCGACGAATCGTGCGCGTTTCCCGCCGTCCTCGATCTTGAGCGCACACGCCGAGCCGTCAGGAAGGCCAGCCACGAGCACGCTCTCGGCACCCGTCTTGGCGAACAGACCCGGGACGGCCTGCATGAGCCGCCGCTCGTCGCGCCGGGTGCCGCTGACGTACTCAGGGTGCGCCAGCATGGCGTCGAGAAGCATTCTCGCGTCGGATCCGCTTGGCGCAGTCATGAGGCGGGTCGTCGCAACGGCGAGGCGACGCAGCGTCGTGGCGAGAACCGGCGCGCCGCAACCGTCGACGCCCACAGCGTCCGGTGGCGCATCGGTGAACGACGCGAAGGTCTCTGAGATCGTCTGCTGGAGCGGGTGGTCCGGATCGAGGTAGGTCTCGATCGGCCAGTCATTGAGCACGGACGTCAGCAACATCGCAGCCTGCTTTCCCGAGCACTCCATCAGGATCGCTGCGGGCTCACGCCCGGCAAGCAGCGCAGCGCGATACTCCTCGAGGTCAGTGGGAAGGGTCGGTGGAGTCTGGAGCGCGGACTCCTCGAGGCCGGCACGCGCGAGCACCGCGCGAACGCCGTCGACCTGGAACGGCTCGCCGGAGTGACTCGCAGCCGCGAGGGCGAGCTCGGCGCCATTCAGTCGGAGCCCGGCCCGCATCATCCCAATCGCCTGGAATGGCTTGTTCGCGGACCGCGGGAAGACGACGACGTCTGGGTCGCCGATCGACCACACCACTTCGCCTTCGGGGTCCACCCGCACCGCGACGCCGCGATGTCGGTCCTCGACCAGACCCGAGCGCACGACCTCGACCAGCACGTCCATGCGACGTCACCCTAGGTCGACGTGGGTGGCGCGACGCGCGAGGGACGCCGTCCAGACCGCTCCCACGAAGGCCACGCCCGCACCGGCCGCCAGGGCCCACGGAATGCCGAGCGAGCTCGCGACGAGCCCCAGGGCGATCGGCCCGATGCCGAACCCGAGATCGATGCACGCGCTGGCCGTTCCTGCCGCCGCACCGCGCTCCGACGGCGACGCCGTGGCGAAGATCGCGCTGAAGAACGCCGGAGTGGAGAACGTCACTCCGACGGCGACGACGACCGCGCCGAGCAGCAAGCCGGCGGGTGTCTGCCAGATCGCCATGACGAAGAGCCCGGTTCCGATCGCCACCAACGAGGCGGCACCGAGCGGCAGCGACGGCAGGCGGTCGGGGACCTTGGCGAACACGATCCGGCATGCCGACGACGACCGATCCGTAGACCAGCATCACCAGGCTGGCATTGCCCATCCCGACCTCGGCCGAGTACAGGGAGGCGAACGCCAGGAAGCCGCCGATGGCCGCCAGCGACGTCAAGAACCCGAGCGAGATCGGGATGCCAGGACGGTGGATCAGGGCTCCGTGCCCGTCGCCGTCGGCGATCCGCTCCGGCTCGACGATCGGGATGGTCAGCAGGGCTGCGAGTGCGGCCAGCGCCGTCGCACCGAACCACGCGGCGTCGAACCCCCACCCCTCGAGCAGGAACTCGCCGAGCGGTGGTCCGAGGGCCAGCCCGAGGTAGAGGCCGAGCGAGTTGTAGCTCAGGGCCTCACCCATCCGCGACGCTGGTGCGATGTCGGCCAGCAGCGCGAAACCGGCGACGAAGAACGCGGCCTCGGCGACCCCCTGCAGCAGACGGATCACGAAGACCGCGACGAGGGAGTCGACGAACGGGAGCATGAGCATGCCGAGCCCGGCGAGCACGGCTCCGAACAGCATCAGCGGGATGCGACCGTGGTCGTCGGACAACCGTCCGGCATAGGGGCGGCAGACCAGGGCGGTGATGCCGAACGCGCCGAACGCGAGGCCCGCGCCCGCCTCGTCCGAGCCGATGGGCCCGGTCGTGAACAGCGGCAACGTGAAGATGGCGACGCCGACCGACGTGAAGTACGCGAGATCGGCGATGCCGAGCAGCACGAACGGTCGGGTGAGGAGACGCTCGTGGAACGCATCCCCTGGGGGGATCCCTGCCATGGGACGACGGTAGACCCTCGGAACGGCGGTGATGGCTACGATGACCAGACGCATACGCAGTCGGGAAAGCGGCAGAGGAGCAGCGCGTGAACAGCCTGGAGTCGTTCCACGCCGTCATCCCCGCCGGCGGCGCAGGCACTCGCCTGTGGCCCCTGTCGCGGGCCTCGAGACCGAAGTTCCTGCTCGACCTCACCGGCTCCGGCCGAAGCCTCCTGCAGGAGACCTGGGACCGTCTGCGCACCCTGGTGCCCGCCGACCGGATCCACGTCGTCACCGGGCCGACCCACGCTCCGCTCGTCCAGCAACAGCTGCCGGAGCTCACCGGGTTGTTCGTGGAGCCGTCGCCGCGCGACAGCATGCCCGCGATCGGGCTCGCCGCAGCGGTCATCGGTCGTCGGCATGAAGGCGCGATCATCGGCTCCTTCGCGGCCGACCATGTCATCACCGACGTCGAAGCGTTCGGCGCGGCCGTGCGCGAAGGGGTCGCGGTCGCCGAGACCGGCCTGATCGCCACCATCGGCATCGAACCTCGCAGCCCGTCGACCGCGTTCGGTTACATCGAGGCCGGCGAGGAGCTGTACGTGACCGAAGCACCCTCGGCCCGCGCGGTCACCCAGTTCGTTGAGAAGCCGAACGCGTCCACGGCCGCTCACTACGTGCGCAGTGGCTCGTTCAGCTGGAACGCGGGCATGTTCGTGGCTCGCACCGAGATGCTGCTCGGTCATCTCGCGCGGCTGCAGCCGCACCTGCACGCAGGACTCGACCGCATCGCCCTCTCCTGGGACACACCGGACGGTCAAGCCGAGCTCGAGGTCACGTGGCCGAACCTGACGCCCATCGCGATCGACCACGCGATCGCCGAACCGGTCTCGCTCGAAGGCGGCATCGCCGTCGTGCCCGGCGTCTTCGGCTGGGACGACATCGGCGACTTCGCCGCCCTGCACGCACTGGCCGGGTCGTCGTCAGCCGACGTGATCTGGGTCGACTCCGACGGTCTGGCCAGGGCCGAGGACGGCACCACCATCGCCGTCGTCGGCATTCACAACGTCGTGGTCGTCCGCACCGCCGACGCCCTGCTCGTCACCACGCTCGAGCAGGCCCAGCAGGTCAAGGACGTCCCGGCGCTGCTGAAGCGAGACGGTCGCTTCGACCGGATCTAGATGAGGTCGGTGAGTGCCGCGCCGGGGGTGTCGGCCGTCGGCTTGTAGGCCTGGGCCAGCTCGCCGGTGCCGATGCCGCGGAGCACGCCGTCGGAGGCGCCCGCGTACACGGACTCGCCGCGTTGGAGCGCCACCCGCTCGCCGTGCTCGTTGTGCAGCTCGACGTCACCGTCGATGCACACGACGATGCGCTGCGGGGCGTCCGGCAGCACGACGCCGTCGGGCTCAGCGTGCGAGCACTGGGTGACGGCAAGGGCGAACTCCTCGACTGGAGGGCTGAACACATCCGTGGAGAACCCGAACGGCTCCGGCGTCACGCGCGCCAGTCGCGACATGCCCTCGTCGAGACAAGCCACCAGCCCGGCCGGGTCGAGGTGCTTGGACGTCAGGCCGGCCCGCAGCACGTTGTCGGAGGTGGCCATCACCTCCAGGCACATGCCGCGCAGGTGGGCATGGATGATGCCGGCCCCGAGGAACGCGGCCTCGCCGGGCTGCAACGTGAGGCGTTGGAGCAGGAGTGAGATGACGACGCCCACGTCGCCGGGATGGTGCTCGGCGATCTCGACGGCGGTCGCGTAGGCGCGCTTGATGTCGATGCGCTGCGCGGCGAGGTCACGGCAGGAGGTGACCACGCGGTCGATCTCCGCGACGTCGGGCTTCTCCTCCAGGAGCGAGGCGACGATCCGGACGATGCCCAGGAATCCGGGCCGGGCGTTCAGGCTCTCGGCCAGCGACGCGGCGAGCGGCGACTCGATCCCCGAGAGGATGCGGAGGATCTCCGCGGTCGGACGGAACCCGACGAGGGTGTCGAACGTCGTGAGGGCGTAGACCATCTCGGGCTTGTGATTGACGTCGCGGTACACCCGCTGAGGCGAGTCGATCGGAATGCCCGCCTCCTCCTCGCGCGCGAAGCCGGCCTTCGCCTGCGCGGCGTTGGGATGCACCTGGATCGACAGCGGGTGGCTCGCCGCCAGGAGCTTGAGCATGAAGGGCAGCTCGCCGGTGAGCGTCGCGAGCGCCACCTCGCCGTCGTCGGTGTCGACCGTCGACGCCCCGAGTGGGTGGGTGCCCATCCAGACCTCGGCCACGGGCCGGTCGCCCGTGGACTCGCGCAGGAACCGGGGGATGTCGTCGGACGACCCCCAGTCGTAGTCACGAGAGGTGTTGTGGAGGCGGCGCATGGTCACTCAGCATAGGCATCCGCAGAATCCGCCACGCACACTTCCACGAGCCCTCGACATCCCTTCGATGACCCGGCAGCATGGATCCGCATGGGGGCATCGGCGTGGACACGCATGACCGTCACCGTGGTCGCGGCCGCACTGATGACCGCCGGCTGCGGCATCACCAGGGGCGACGAAAGCCGCGACCTGTTGATGATCATCCCGAACGCACCCGGTGGCGGGTACGACCAGACCGGCCGTGCGGCGGTGCAGGTGATGCAGGACGCCGACATCACCGGTGGGTCCTTCACTGTCGACAACGTGATCGGCGCGGGTGGCGCCGGTGCGATGACGGCGCTCATCGGCAAGGCCGGCAACGAGCACACGATGATGACCGTCGGCCTCGGCGTCGTCGGATCCACCTACTCCTTCGCCAGCGAGTACAAGCTCCTCGACGCCACCCCGCTGGCGCAGCTGATGAGCGAGCCGGAGGGAGTTCTCGTTCCCGGCGACTCACCGTTCAAGACCCTCGACGACTTCGTCAAGGCATGGAAGACCGACCCCGGTGAGGTCACCGTCGGGGGAGGCTCGTCACCCGGAGGTCCCGACCACCTGTTTCCGATGCAGCTCGCCGACACAGTCGGCATCGACGCCAACGACGTCAACTACGTCTCGTACGACGGCGGCGGCCCGCTGACCAGCGCCTTGCTGGGCGAGAAGATCGCCGTGGGCTTCTCCGGGCTGGGTGAGTTCCAAGGCCAAATCGAGTCGGGGGAACTTCGCGTGCTGGCCGTCTCGGGCGACGAGCGGCTTCCGCAAGAGACCTTCGCCGACATCCCCACGCTCACCGAGTCCGACGTCGACCTGGTCTTCCTCAATTGGCGAGGCATCCTCGCGCCACCGGAGATCAGCGACGAACGCCGCGACGAGCTGATCGCCTACCTCCAGGAGATGCACGACAGCGACGGCTGGCAGAAGGCCTTGGAAACGAACGGCTGGACCGACGACTTCAAGACCGGCGCAGACTTCGCCACGTTTTTGGAGGAACAGGACGAGCGGGTGTCCAGCACCCTCGAGGACTTGGGGCTGATATGAGCGAGCGATCCGACGCGCAGGAGAATGACGCACGTCCGGTTGACCGGGGGCAGTACATCCTCGTCGGAGTGCTCGCGCTCGTCGGCGTCCTCACGCTGATCGATGCACGCGGACTGAACGTCGGCTTCGGCGACCCCGTCGGCCCGCGTGTCTTCCCGTACTTCGTCGGCGCAGCGATGATCGTGCTCGCCGCCCTTCTCGCGGTGGCCACCGCGCGCGGTGACGTCGCCGAGGGCGAGGAGGGCGAGGACATCGACCTCACCACCCCGCCCGACTGGCTCACGGTGGGCAAGCTGCTCGGCATCCTGATCCTCAACCTGCTGCTCGTCGACCTCCTCGGCTGGCCCATCACCGGAGCGTTGTTGTTCGCCGGCTGCGCCTGGGCGCTCGGGAGCAGGACGCTCCTGCGCGACGTGCTCGTCGGGGCCGTCCTGTCGGTCGCGAGCTGGTACTTCTTCTACGTCGGCCTCGACGTGCCGCTCAGCCCCGGCATCCTGGACGGCATCCTCTGATGGACACCCTCCAGCTCCTCCTCGACGGTCTCCAGGCCGCGATCACGCCGGAGAACCTCCTCTTCGCCTCCATCGGCGTCCTGCTCGGCACGTTCGTCGGCGTGCTGCCGGGAATCGGCCCGGCCATGGCGGTCGCGCTGCTCCTGCCCGTCACCTACGGGCTCGAGCCCACCCAGGCGTTCATCATGTTCGCCGGCATCTACTACGGCGGCATGTACGGCGGCTCGACGACATCGATCCTGCTGAACACTCCCGGGGAGTCGGCGTCGGTGATGACGGCCATCGAGGGCAACAAGATGGCCAAGAAGGGGCGCGCCGCCCAAGCTCTCGCGACCGCGGCGATCGGCTCGTTCATCGCCGGAACGATCGGCACGCTCCTGGTCGCCTTCTTCACGCCGTCGCTGGCGGAGCAGGCCGTCAAGATCGGCGCACCGTCGTTCTTCGCGATGATGCTGCTCGCTCTCGTGCTGGTCACCGCCGTGTTCGGCTCCTCGAAGCTGCGAGGGTTCATCGGACTGGCGATGGGCCTCACGATCGGCCTGGTCGGCCTGGACCTCTCCACGGGACAGGCCCGGCTGACCGGCGGCATCCTTCAGCTCGCCGACGGCATCGACATCGTCGTGGTGGCCGTCGGGGTCTTCGCGATCGGCGAGGCGCTGTGGATCGCCGCACACCTGCGGCGCAAGCCCGTCGACGTCATCCCGGTGGGCCGCGCCTTCATGGGTCGCGCGGACTGGGGCCGCTCCTGGAAGCCGTGGTTGCGCGGCACCGCACTCGGGTTCCCTTTCGGCGCCGTCCCGGCCGGGGGTGCGGAGACGCCGACCTTCCTCTCCTACATACTGGAGAAGAAGCTCGACAAGAAGGACGAGTTCGGCGACGGCGCCATCGAGGGTGTGGCCGGCCCCGAGGCCGCCAACAACGCCAGCGCTGCGGGCATGTTCGTGCCGCTGCTGGCACTCGGCTTGCCCGTCACCGCGACCGCCGCCGTCCTGCTGGCGGCCATGCAGCGGTACGGCATCGTCCCCGGCCCGACGTTGATGGCCGACGAGGCCGACCTGGTCTGGACGCTGCTGGCCAGCCTGCTCATCGGCAACCTGCTGCTGCTGGTGATCAACCTCCCGTTGGCGCCACTCTGGGCCAAGCTGCTGCAGATCCCCCGGGCCCAGCTCTACGCCGGCATCCTCTTCTTCGCGTCACTCGGCGCATACGCCGTGAACCAGGACCCGTTCGACATCGCCCTGCTGCTGGTCTTCGGTGCCGTCGGATTCGCGATCCGCCGGTTCGGGATCCCGGTCCTGCCACTGATCCTCGGCGTCATCATCGGGCCCCTGATGGAAGTGAAGATGCGCGAGGCACTCGACTTGTCGAACGGTGAGATCAGCGGTCTCTTCAACGAGGGACTCGCCGTATTCATCTACGTGCTCATCGTCCTCGCGCTGATGGTGCCGATCGTGCTTGAGAGGGTTCGTGGCACACGAGTCACTGACGGCGTCGAAGGAGCCCGGCGATGACGGTCGTGATCGGATACGTCCCCAACATCTACGGCGAGGCGGCGCTCGAGGCCGGCATCGAGGAGGCTCGGCGGCGGGATACGGGCATCCTGGTGGTGAACACCAGCAAGGGTGACTCACTGGTCGACACAAAGTACGTCGGTGAGTCCGCGTGGGCGGAACTTCGGGATCGTCTCCGCGAGCTGGACATCTCCCACGACGTGCGTCAGACGATCGGACCAGATGTCGCCGACGAGCTGCTCGACGCGGTTCGCGAGGTCGCCGCCGAGGCCGTGGTGATCGGGATCCGGCAGCGCTCGGCCGTCGGCAAGATGCTGATGGGAAGCGTGGCCCAGCAGGTGCTGCTCGACGCGCCGTGCCCGGTCATCGCCGTCAAGCCGGCCTGACTGTCAGCGGTTCTTCTTCTGTCGTGGCTTGCGCGGCGGCTTGCCGCGCTGCGCGGCCGAGTGGGGTTTGCCGCCGCGGGACGGCGGGCCGGCGTCCGGGCGGATGTCGATGCGCTTGCCGGAGATGCGGGTGTTGGTCAACGCCTCGAGGACGGCGTCCGGCAGATCGAGCGGCAGCTCCACGATCGAGTGCTCCACCCCGATCGTGATCTTGCCGAAGTCGGACCGACGCAGCCCGCCCTCGTTGGCCAAGGCACCGACGATCGACGACGGACCGATCTTGTGCCGCTTGCCGACCTCGATGCGATAGGGCGCGAACCCGGGCGACGTCGCGCGAACCGACTTGCCCGCGCGCGGCGGACGCTCCCGAGGTGGCGCCTTCGGTGCGTCCGGACTGAGGAAGAACTGCTTGTCGGTGGCACTCATCACCGCGAGCGCGGCGGCGACGTCCGGCATGGCGACGTCGTGGTCGCGGGCGTAGTCCTCGACGAGCCCGCGGAACGTGTGGAACTGCGCCGACCCCATGCTGTCGGTGATCGCCTGCGCGAACCGCACGGCACGACGGGCATTGACCTCATCGACGCTCGGGATGCTCATCTCCTCCACCGGACGACCCGACACCTTCTCGATTGCCGAGAGCAGCCGGCGCTCGCGCGGGGTGACGAACAGGATCGCCTCACCGGTGCGCCCGGCTCGGCCGGTGCGCCCGACGCGGTGCACGTATGCCTCCGGATCGTGCGGGATGTCGTAGTTCACGACGTGGCTGATGCGGTCGACGTCGAGCCCGCGGGCGGCGACGTCCGTGGCGACGAGGAGGTCGAGCGCACCCGAGCGCAGTGCCCCGATGGTCCGCTCACGCTGCGCCTGCACGAGGTCGCCGTTGATCGCCGACGCGGCGAAGCCTCGCGACCGCAGCTTCTCGGCGAGCTCCTCGGTGGCCCGCTTGGTGCGTACGAACACCAGCATCGCGTTTCCGGACTCGACCTCGAGGATGCGGGTCAGGGCGTTGAGCTTCTCGTGCTGGGTGACCTGGATCCAGCGCTGCCGCACGGTGGCCGTTGACGTCCGGGCCGCCGGTGTGGCGATGTCGATCGGATCGTGGAGGTACCGCTTGGCGAGGGCTCGGATCTGCCTGGGCATGGTGGCGGAGAACAGCGCCACCTGCTTGTACTCCGGGGTGTCGCGCAGGATCCGTTCGACGTCCTCGGCGAAGCCCATCGCGAGCATCTCGTCGGCCTCGTCGAGCACCAGGTGCTCGAGGTTGGTCAGGTCGAGGCTGCCGCGGTCGAGGTGGTCGATGACGCGGCCCGGCGTGCCGACGACGACGTGCGCACCGCGCTCGAGCCCGGAAAGCTGGGCGCCGTAGCCCTGCCCGCCGTAGACCGGCAGCACGCGCACCCCGGGAACCCGGGCGGCGTACGCCGTGATGGCCTCGCAGACCTGCAGAGCCAGCTCTCGGGTGGGCGCGAGGACGAGCGCCTGCGTCTGCTTCCGCTGCGGATCGAGCCGCTGCAGGATGGGCAGCGCGAACGCGGCAGTCTTTCCGGTGCCGGTCTGGGCGAGACCCACGACGTCGCGCCCGTCCAGCAGGGCCGGTACGGCGGTCTCCTGGATCGGCGTGGGGGTCTCATACCCGAGGTCGACCAGGGTGTCGACGATCGCCGGGACGAGTCCGAGGTCGGCGAAGGTCGGAGCAGTCACCTCGTCAGTGTCCCGTATGGGTCAGGCGGCCCCGGTGCGGAGCACCCTAGTAGGCACCGCGCGAGGCCAGCACGGCGCGCGCAGTGCGGACGATGATCTGCATGTCGCGCAGCATCGTCCAGTTCTCGACGTAGTCGAGATCGAGTCGAACCGAGTCCTCCCACGTCAGGTCGGACCGCCCACTCACCTGCCACAGTCCGGTGACGCCCTGCTTGACGAGCAAACGGCGGTGCATGTTGTCGCTGTAGGCATCGACCTCGGAACGAAGGGGCGGACGCGGCCCGACGACGCTCATGTCACCCCTCAGCACATTCAGGAACTGAGGCAGCTCGTCGATGCTGAACCGGCGCAGGAACCGCCCCACCCGGGTGACACGCGGGTCCTCGCGCACCTTGAACAGTGGACCGGCGGCGTCGTTGTGGTGCTCCATCTCCTCGAGCATCTGATCGGCACCTCGGACCATCGTGCGCAGCTTGAACATCTGGAACGGGACGCCGTGCGTGCCGATGCGCTCCGAGCGGTAGAAGATCGGTCCCCGGCTGGTGAGCCGGACAGCCAGCGCAGCGATCAGGAGCACCGGCGCCGACACCATGAGCACCGCTGCCGCGAACGAGCGGTCGAACGTGGCACGGCGCAGTGTTCGTGCCCGCGAGTAGCTGGGACCGGACAGGTAGATGAGCGGCATGTTGCCGTGCGCCTGGAGGTGGATCCGAGGTCCGGCGACATCGACCACGTTGGGCGCCACGAGCAGGTTGATGTCACGACCTTCCAGCGCCCACGCGAGCTCGCGCATGCCGTCGTGGCCGAGGTGCTCGGTGTCGGTGACGACCACGGTGTCGACGGCATCGACGTCGAGTGCCTGGCCGAGATCGGACTCGGTGCCCAAGACCGGCACCGCCAGGTCGTTGGCATGGAACCGCTCGTTCGGCGCCGCGACGCGATCCGGCACCCAGACACCGACCACCCGGAAGCCGGAGAAGGCATCCTGCGAGAAGCGAAGGGTCATCGCCTTGGCGCTCCGGACGCCGCCGATGACCAGCACTCTGGCCAGGTACTCGCCCTTGAGACGCTTGCGGAGCACCCACTGAACGCCAGGCCCGACGCTCCAGGAAGAGCAGCGTGGTGCCGACCAGCGAAGGAGAGAGCGAAGAAATCCGCGCGAGAGCTCCCACTTGAGCAGCAGGGCCGTGATCGCCACCCAGCCGAACAAGGTGAAGGTAGAGCGTGCAACTGCCTGATATTGCCGGGACCCGGAGTCGAATGTCTTTGGGTCGCGCGTGCGGAAGACCGACAAGGCGATCATCCAGCCGACGAAGACCGTGAAATCGACAGAGCAGGACACTGCGGCAAAATTTCCTGGAGTATTGCCGGAGGGATGGGAATGACGTTGAAGCGGACGATGTGTGCCACGACAACGGCGAAAGCGACGACCAACACGTCCGTCAGGAAGATCCGTCGCACGACCTTGCGCTCCCAGCTCGAGCGCGACAATGTGGGCGTCGGCCGCTCTGGCGGCGGGTCCACGACGTGCAGGGCAGGGGTCTCTTCGCTCACGTTGAATCGGAGCCCCTGGAGGTCCTGCGCCACGTTGCCTGTCCTTTCGGTCGCCGCAGCACCCCCAAAGCCCACGGCGTTCTGATCGTCAGACATTCTCCCGTAGAACAACTACTCGCGCTGCAAAACGTTACGAAATGCCCGCTCAGCCCGCCGAGTCGGTCGTTGAGGACCGACGTAGCGCGTGACCCCGCATCGGGAGCTCCGACATGCGATTTGCCACGATGTCGACGGCGGCCGCGATCTGGTCAGCCACCTGATGGTGGACGTCGGGCTCGCGCTGGTAGGGATCGACGACGTCGACGTCGGACGGTGCCGTGCTTCGCCCGCGAGATGCATCGGCCACCAGCTCCTCGAGCGATTCCGCTTCGACGCCGTCGACGAGCGCAGCGAACTCGCGCAGCGTGAAGGTCTTGCGCAGCGCACGGGGGGACATCGCCAGCACCGCAGCCCGGTGTTCGCGCGCCGCGGTGAGAATGAGGTCGGCTTGCTCGATGTGATGGGGCTCGAGGACGCGTGCGAGATGGTCGGTGCCACTGTGCCCGAGGCGGGCGAGCTCGAGCACCACCATGCTGTCGATCGGGGCGGCATCCCAGCCGCGCACTCCGGCGGAGGCGATCTCGAAACGTCGTGGGTCGAGCTTGGCTCGAAGAAGGATCTCCATCAGCGGCGAACGACAGATGTTCGCCGTGCAGATCGTCAGGATCGTGAATCGCTTCACGACGTGCCACCAAGGACCGGCCGCACGTGCAGTCCGGCCTCGGGATCAACGACCAGCTCCTGAGCGGCCGCCACACCGTCGGCGAGCAGCGTCGCCGCCGGGTCGGTGTTGCGCTTGACCATCGCCAGGGCAACCGGGCCGAGCTCATGGTGACGCGCCGAGGAGCCGACGAAGCCGACTCGCGCGCCGTCGAGCGTCAGGTCGGAACCGTGGGCCGGCAGGTGGTCGACCGAGCCGTCGAGATGCAGCAGCACCAGACGCCGCGGGGGACGTCCGAGGGTGTGCACCCGGGCCACCGTCTCCTGACCGCGGTAGCAGCCCTTCTCGAGATGGACGGCTCGCCCGAGCAGGCCGGCCTCGTTCGGGATAGTGCGCTCGTCGGTGTCGACGCCGACCCGGCAGACGCCGGCCGCGATGCGGAGCGCCTCCCAGGCCCAGAGGCCGGCCGGCGCGCCGAGCTCGTCAGGCAGGGACGCGAGGGAGGCCCGTTGCCGCAGCTCCCACGTCAGGTCGCGCCGGCCGACGACGGCGAGCTCGTCGCTCACCTCGGCCACCTCCACCCGGGTCATGAAGCGCATGCTGTCGAGGAAGGCCACCAGGGCCGGCCCGGCTCCGGGCTCGGTGTGGGCGAGGAACGTCTCGCCATCATCGATGCCGGAGAACCCGTGCTCGATACGACCCTGAGGCGACAGCAGGAGCAGCTCGGTGGGCTCGCCGGCAGGAAGTTGCTCGACATGCTGGGTGGTGAGGGCATGCAGCCAGGTGAGCCGGTCGGGGCCTGTGATGCTGATGACGTCACGGTGCGACAGGTCGACGAAGCCCTCGCCGACCTCGAGGCGGCGTTGTTCCGCGGCGATGGAGCCGTAGTGTGCGGCGACGCCGGCATCGGGTGGATCGGCCTCGACGGCGCCGTCGTGGTCGAGCAGCGGGCTGCGATATGTCTCAGGCACGCTGGAGCCTCCCCCACAGGTGCGACTGCAGCTCCTGTCCCTGGGCCGCCATGTCGAAGGCGTACATCAGGTCGCCCTCCACCAGCCCGTACATGCGCTGGCCCGCCGTGTACTCCTTGGCGGTGACGGTGCGGGCGACGACGTCGGTGCTCAGCGTGACGCGGGGACCGTCGACCTGGCCGTACCAGATCTCGGCGTAGCCGGTGGGGTGCGCGAGCACCAGCTCGACGGAGCCAGCGTCCGCCAGAAAAGGGGGCCGGGCGGAGGAATCCGGTCTCGAGCGCACCGGGACGGATGCGCTCGCCGTCGTCGTCGGTGATCCAGGTGCGGCTGAAGTAGTGCAGGAACGGCCGGCCGTCGTGGGCGAACACGACCTCCTGCTCGTAGGCGAACGGGTCGATCGTGGGGTAGTCGCCACGACCGTTGCCGTGCCACGTGCCGAGCAGCCACGCCGACCCCGCGAGGTCGGTGTGGAGATCGGTCGGGATCTCGAACGCCATGGTCCCCAGACTATCGACCAGGCCATGGTCCGCCGCCTCTACGCTGGCCGCATGAGAGCCGTCGTCCAGCGCGTCACGCAGGCGAGCGTCACGGCGGACGGCGAGCTGACCGGCGAGATCGGTGCCGGGCTCGTGGTCCTGCTGGGCGTCACCCACGACGACACCGACGAAACCGCGCGGCGGCTCGCCGCCAAGATCCACACGTTGCGCATCCTGCGGGACGAGCAGTCGGTCGCCGACACGGGCGCCGGCATCATCGTCGTCAGCCAGTTCACGCTGTACGGCGACGCCCGCAAGGGTCGCCGGCCGACCTGGAACGCCGCCGCGCCGGGCGAGGTCGCGCGAGCCGATCTATGACGTGTTCTGCCACACACTCCGCGATCTGGGCGTCACCGTCATGGAGGGCGTCTTCGGAGCGCACATGGAGATCGCCCTCACGAACGACGGCCCGACGACGCTCGTGCTCGACTTCTGAAGGAATCCTCAGGTTGGCAGACTAGGTTGCTGCGGGCACCATGGGAGGATTGTGCGCCCAGTGTGAGCGCTCCCCCTGACCCCCGAAGCACGACCGCGACGAGACCAGAACGGAGCACCATGGCCAACCGCTACAGCGAGGCCGGCAAGCGCCGCGCTGGTGGCCTGCCGTTCCATCGCAAGCACCGAAAGCTCGTCGTGGGTCTGCTCACCGCCGTACTGCTCGTGGTGGGTGCCGGTGCGTCGTACGCCTACCTGCTGAACTCCAAGTTCGGCGACATCGCCAAGGTCAAGACCAGCGGGCTCAAGAACCGTCCCGACCCCGACAAGGGCAAGGCGCTCAACATCATGCTGCTGGGATCGGACAAGGGCAAAGCAGTACCCGGAGTGCCCGCTGACACGACGCTCGCTGAGGATGCGAAGGCCGCCAAGTGGCCCAGCGGCAAGTACCGCAGCGACACGTTGATGGTCGTCCACATCTCCGAGGACCGGAAGCACGTCTACCTCGTCTCGATCCCGCGTGACACCCTCACGACGCTCCACGACTCCACGGGTTCACCCGCGCAGCAGGAGAAGATCAACGCCGCCTTCTCCTACTACGGCCCGAACGGCACGATCTCGACCATCGAGAACCTCACCGACGTCCGGATGCGCCACATGGCAATCATCGACTGGGCCGGGTTCAAGGACCTCTCCCATGCCGTGGGCGGCGTCCCCGTCTACATCCCCCGGCCGTTCTACGACCCGAGCCAGAAGATCCAGTGGAACGCCGGCGAGCAGAACCTGGAGGGCAAGAAGGCCCTGGCCTACGTGCGCACGCGCTACGGGCTCCCGAACGGCGACTTCGACCGCATCGCCCGCCAGCAGAACTTCCTGCGCGCGATGATGAAGAAGATGCTCGCCAAGGGCACCATGCGGAACCCTCTCAAGCTCACCCGCACGCTCTCGGCGCTCACCCAGAACCTCACGGTCGACGAGGAGTGGAACTCCGGCGACATGCGCGGGCTCGCCCTCTCCCTGCGCGGCACCCAGGCCGAGGACGTCACGTTCCTCAGCGCCCCGGTCGCGGGCACCGAGACCGTCGCGGGGCTCGGCAGCGTCGTGCGCCTCGACGAGGTGAAGTCCAAGGAGCTCTTCAAGGCCATGAAGCGCGACACGATGCAGCGCTACATCAAGAAGTACCCCGGCGAGGTGCTGAAGTCGGACAAGGAGATCAGCTAGCTGCAAGCACTCGGTTCGGTCGCGTCGTCGTTCGGGAGGACACCTGGCGAGGTGCGTAGCTCTGGATCGCCCGGGGTGAGGGCTGGCGTGCGAATCGTCGTGACGATGACCGAGCTCTGGCCGGGAGGTAGCTGACGCGCCACGGTCGCCACCGGACGGCCCCGGTACTTCGCGCCCCCGTTGGGCGCCGGTTGGCCGTCGACCGTCATGGAGAGGATCTTGCCGTCCCGGGGCCCAATGACCATCGTTGGAAGGAGCATGTGACCTGATGTGACGATGTCACCCAGCCCTCCCACCGACGGCGGCAGCTGGCTCGCATTCGATGCGTTGTTGAGCAGCGTCGTCGTCACTCGCAGCTCCTGGGATCCGTTGTCGAAACACCGCAGCGATCGGACCCTGGTGCCCATCGTGAGGTAGAACTCCATCTTCGATCCGGAGCCGTCGTTGACGAACACGCCGATCTGGGGGCGGCCAGTGCCGTTCTTGAGTGATCCGGAGAGATTCCCGCTCTCGATCCTTTCCTGCTCGGCCTGGTCGCGCGACCAGAGCATGATCCGCCGCTCCGAGACGCCGCGAACCAACGCGCGGATCGCAGCGACGGAGTCTCCCCTTCCACCGGTGAGGGAGTCGAAGATCCGACGCGCCGCCAGCTCGAACACCTCGTCTTGCCGCTCGCCATCTGTCGGATACCTGGTGTAGACGCCGTTCAACAGAGTCGCGACGGCGTTGCCGCTGTTGATGGTCACCTTGTCGCCGACGCCGACCGGCCCGAGGGCGTCGAGCATGTAGCTCATGGCCACGGGGTCGACCGCGATGACGCCGTCGTAGCGCTCCTCCCATCGCTTTCCGACGATCGCCGCAGCCAGCTCCGCGGCCCGCGGAAAGTGGGGCACTGCGGCTGTATCCCGGATGTCCGTGGCGACCGATGACTGCAGGACTCGCTGCTCGGATTCCGTCATTTTGATCGGCGGCTTCTTGAGCGGCAGGACGTCGAGGATGCCGCCTTGCTCCCCCATCTTCACCTTGCCGCGCTTCGCGGTGATCTCCGCGACCGAACCGAACATGCCGCCGAGGGAACGGATTTCGGCGTTGTTCATGATCAGCAGCAGGTACTGCCGCTTTTCTCCGTCTGCGGCCAGCATGGTGGGGATCAGCTTCGTGGCGTTGTTGGCGGCCGCCGCGGCGACGGCTGTGGTCTCAAAACGCAGCTGCAGCTGCGCCATCGGGCGGCGGAGTGGCCCGATGACGCCGTCGTCGTCGAATGCAGCGATGTCGCGGTTCGCGTCGGCGAGGACGTCGTCGGCGCGAGCGATCGCCGGTGCTGCGTCGGCGACAGCCTCGAGATCAACTTTTCCGTCCTTGGGTCGAAACGTCTCGATCCGGACCTTGTCAGCGACGTCGACGATGCCAGGAAGCGCCTCGTCTGTCACCAGGTCGATCTGTCGTGCAGCAGTGCGGACGATGTCAATGTTCTTTCCGACGATCGGGATGTGTGCGCCCAGCCACCACACCGGCCCGTTGGTGCTGTTCGCCGCGCGCGATGTCTCCTGATCGAGGCGTTCGAGCGTCACCCGGGCGGCATCGACGTCGCCGTGGGCGATGTCGTCAGTCAGCACCTCGGCAATCCGATCGGCCTCTCGAATGGAGCCGACTGCTCGGAAGGCTTCCCATGTCGTGAGCGCCACAGTCAAGACGACGACCACGCCGACGAGGGTCAGCGCGAGTCGACGGCGTTCCTTGCTGATCGCTAAGCCGACGTCGGCGAGCCGGTGCCGCGTGTCGAGCAGGAGATGACGCCAACGTCGCCGGCGGCTACGGGACGCCATCAGTTCTCCAGGAGCAAGGGACGGTCCGGGGACAGAAACTTGCCAGGTCGGCTGATCAGGTCGTCAGATCAAGCGTCGCGTCGACGGGAGGCCATGACGACGCCGCCGCCAACCGCGACCAGCAAGGCTCCGATGATCAGCCACAGCGAGGCGCTCGCCGCCGGTGTTCGGCAGCAGGCCGCCGCCGTCACCGTCACCGTCACCGTCACCGTCGTCATCGCCGTCGTCGTCCACGTTGACCGTGGTGGAGCAATTGACCGTGACGCCCTCTCGGGTCGCTGTGGCCTCGATGAGTTCCTCGCCGTCGACCGCTTCGAACTCGGTCACGAACGAAGTGCCGCTCCCGGCGTCGGACTGACCTTCATAGTCGGCCGTGAAGTCGGTACCGCCTTCTTCGGGCGTGGCTGTCACCGTGACCGTGAACTCCTCGCCCTCCGAGGGCGTGGAGTCGCTGACCCCGATCGAGCAGCCCCCGACTGGATAAGCCTGGGCCGGCGCCTGAGCAAACACGACGAAGGCTGCGGCCATCGTCGTGGCAATTGCGACGCGAAGTGTCTTCATGCTTCGTATCTCCAAGTTCCGAGGTGCTCGATCAGCGTGCAGGTCGTACCGGTCTGGCCCGGCCTGTGCCCAAAAGGGTACAGCCTCGCAAGTTCACGCGGACAAGTAACACCCATGTCAACGACGGATTGATCGGGATGTCACGTGCGTGAATCACGCTCGGACGGTGGCAGCGGGCGTCCCGACGCCTTGGCGCCGAGGTTGACCCGCAGCATCCGCCAGACGAGCGGGCCGACGACAAGGCCGGCCGCTGCAGCGCGGCCACCCCTACGTCGGCACCTTGAGCATGGACAGGCCCGTCAGGAACAGCACCAGCACGATGCCGCGACGGACGATCGACTGCGAGACGCGATTGGCCAGCCGGGCGCCGAGGAAGGTGCCGGGCGTGCCACCCACGACGAGCGGGATGAGCACCGACCAGTCGATGCCGGTGACGATGACGTGGCTGAGGGCCGCGGCCGTGACGAGAGGGACGGCCTGCACGAGGTCGGTGCCGACGAGCCGCACACCGGCCAGCGCCGGGTACAACACGAGCAGGACGACCATGATGACGCTGCCCGACCCAACTGAGGTGATGCCGACCAGGAGCCCGCCGAAGGCCCCGACCAGAAGCGTCGGCAGCGGACGGACCTTCGGTTCGATCTCCTTGACGATCTGACCGAGCGCCTTGCGCCGCATCTCGACGTACATCCGGAGGGCGTAGGTCAACGCGGCGATGAGCAGGGTGACGCCGATGGCCGCCTTGAGGAATGCGTCCCGTTCGTCGCCCTCGCCGGCAGCTCGCACGATGAACGCTCCGGCGAACGCTGTCGGCAGCGATCCCGCGATCAACCAGGTGGCGATGCCGCGATGGGGCGATCCTTCGCGCCAGTGCACGGCCGCGCCGGTCGACTTGTTGACTGCCGCGGCCACCAGATCGTTGGCCACCGCGGACGTCGGGGGCACGCCGAGGAAGATCAGGGCCGGCGTCATCAGCGCTCCGCCGCCCATGCCGGTGAGGCCGATGACGATGCCGATGCCGAAGCTCGTGATCAGCAGGGCGATGACGTCGGCTGTCACGTGGCGCCCAGGGTGACGGCCCCGACCCGACCAGCACCGCGCTGGTCGACCGGTAGCCATCCGCGGCCGACGAGGAAGGTGAGGATCTCGTCGAGCACCTCATCGACCGAGCGACCGGTGGTGTCGAAGGTGAGGTCGGCATCGGCGGGGACCTCGTAGGGAGACGAGATGCCGGTGAAGTGCTCGATCTCGCCGCGTCGCGCCTTCGCGTACAGCCCCTTGCGGTCGCGACGCTCGCACTCCTCGAGAGGTGTGGACACGTGGATGAGCACGAACGCCGCCCCGACGTCGTCGGACATCGCGCGCGCCGCCTTGCGGGTGCGGTCGAACGGAGCGATCGGGCTGCAGATGGCCAGCCCGCCGTGGCGTGCGATCTCGGCGGCCACCCAGCCGATCCGCTCGACATTCGCCTCACGGTCCTCGCGGGAGAACGTCAGCCCTCGCGACAGGTTGCGCCGGACGATGTCGCCGTCGAGCAGCGACACCGAGCGACCTCCGGTCTCGAGGAGGCGGTGGCTGAGCGCCTGGGCCAGCGTCGACTTGCCGCTCCCGGACAAGCCGGTGAAGAAGACGACGATCCCCTGCTCCAGCCCAAGCGGCCGGTCCTCGGCGACGACGGCCTCGATGGTCTCGCTCAGCGGGCCGTCGCCGACCGGCCAGTGGACGGTCTTGCCGGGCGCGTACGCGGCCACCACCTGGCGGCGGAACGCGAGGTCTTGCGTCTCGCTCTGCCGGACGGCCGCCGGCACGGCGATGACGAGGGCATCGTGGAAGTGGGTGGCGGCCGCGATCGTCGCCCGGACCAGACCCGGGGCCGACAGCCCTCGGGGCGAGCCGGCGCCGGCAAGGACGAGGAACAGGAGCGGGTGGTCGCCGAAGTCGCGGGTGATGGAGTCGATGTCGCTCAGGGTGAGCGGTGCGTCCACCGGAATCGTGACGGTCCACGACGGAAGCTTGGTGCGGGATGCGGACGGGGTGACGTACCGGTTGCCGAAGGCCCGCTGAACTGAGCCCGGCAGCGCCCTGACCTCACCGACGATGCCGGTCAAGTCGTTGTCGACTTGGTAGGTGTCGTCGATCGAGACCACCGCCAACGGGACCCCTTCGGGATCGGTGATCTCCAGCCCGTCGCGCTCGCGAGCCCATTCCACGAGGTCGTGGGGAACGGCCAACGTGACGTCGCCGTCGGCTCCCTCGAAGCCCTCGAGCGGGCTCAGCACACCCAACCGCAGCAGCTCGACGTCGTCGAGCTCACGTGGCGTCGGCGTGTACTGCGGACGCGAACGATCGGATTCCGACACGGAGACATTGTGCCATTCACCGGCTGGCACCGATTCGCCCGAGCATTGCCCGGGATGGCAGGCTAGGGCGCATGCAGACCCACGTCGACTATCGCCTCAGCCAGCTCGACGAGCTGGAGTCCGAGTCGATCCACATCTTCCGCGAGGTCGCGGCCGAGCTCGAGCGCCCCGTGCTGATGTTCTCCGGCGGCAAGGACTCCATCACCATGATGCGTCTGGCCGAGAAGGCGTTCTACCCGGCGAAGCTGCCGTTCCCGGTGCTGCAGGTCGACACCGGCTACGACTTCCCCGAGGTCCTGCAGACCCGCGACGAGTGGGTCGACCGCCTCGGCGTCCGCCTCATCGTCGCCTCGGTCGAGGAGGCGATCGCCAACGGCGTCGTCGTCGACGACGGCAAGACGTCGCGCAACCGCCTGCAGATCGGCACCCTGCTGCACGCGATCGAGGAGGGCGGTTTCACCGCGGCCTTCGGCGGCGGTCGCCGCGACGAGGAGAAGGCCCGCGCCAAGGAGCGCGTCTACTCCCACCGCGACGAGTTCGGCCAGTGGGACCCCAAGAACCAGCGCCCGGAGCTGTGGAGCCTCTACAACGGCAAGCTCCACGAGGGCGAGCACATGCGGATCTTCCCGCTGTCCAACTGGACCGAGCTCGACATCTGGCACTACATCGGCCGCGAGGACATCGCCATCCCGTCCATCTACTTCTCGCACCAGCGTCGCGTGTTCGAGCGCGACGGCATGCTGCTCAGCGAGAGCGAGCACAACCCGTGCCGCGAAGGCGAGACTGCCTCCGAGCGCACCGTGCGCTTCCGCACCGTGGGCGACCTGACGCTCACCGGCTGCGTCGAGAGTGCGGCGTCCACCGTGGATGAGATCATCGACGAGATCTCCGTCGCACGGCTCACCGAGCGAGGCGCCACCCGCGGCGACGACCGGTTCTCCGAGGCCGCCATGGAGGACCGGAAAAAGGAAGGCTACTTCTGATGCCCACGGACTCCACCGACGACAGGCCGCGGATGGACCTGCTGCGCTTCGCGACGGCCGGTTCCGTCGACGACGGCAAGTCGACGCTCATCGGCCGCCTGCTGCTCGACTCCAAGGCGATCTTCGAGGATCAGCTGGAGTCGGTCGAGGCCACCAGCCACGCCAAGGGCTACGACTACACCGATCTCGCCCTGCTGACCGACGGGCTGCGTTCCGAGCGCGAGCAGGGCATCACGATCGACGTCGCCTACCGCTACTTCGCCACCCCGAAGCGCAAGTTCATCATCGCCGACACCCCCGGCCACGTGCAGTACACGCGCAACATGGTCACGGGCGCGTCCACGGCGAACCTCGGCCTCGTGCTCGTCGACGCGCGCAACGGGCTCACCGAGCAGTCGCGCCGGCACGCCGTCATCCTGTCGCTGCTGCGGGTGCCGCACATGGTGCTCGCCGTGAACAAGATGGACCTCGTCGACTACGACCAGGGCGTCTTCGACGAGATCGAGCGCGAGTTCGTCTCCTTCGCCACGAAGCTGTCGATTCCCGACCTCGAGGTCATCCCGATCTCCGCGCTCGCCGGCGACAACGTCGTCTCCCGCTCCACCAACATGCCCTGGTACGAGGGCTCGTCGCTCATGCACCACCTCGAGCACGTGCACGTCGCGTCCGACCGCGACATGAAGGACACCCGGTTCCCGGTCCAGTTCGTGGTGCGCCCGAAGTCCGACGACTTCCACGACTACCGCGGCTACGCCGGCCGGGTGGCCGGAGGCGTGCTCAAGCCCGGCGACGACGTCGTGGTCCTGCCCAGCGGCATGCCGAGCCGCATCCAGGCCATCGACTCCTTCGACACCGAGGTGTCAGAGGCGTTCCCGCCGATGTCGGTCACGGTCCGTCTGGAGGACGACGTCGACGTCTCACGTGGCGACATGATCTGTCGCCAGCACAACGCACCCACCCCGACGCAGGACGTCGACGCGATGGTGTGCTGGATGTCGGCCCAGCCGCTCCAGCCGCGGCAGAAGCTCGCCATCAAGCACACGACTCGCACCGCGCGGGTCATGGTCAAGGACATCCAGTACCGACTCGACGTCAACACGCTGCACCGCGACCAGGACACCCACGAGCTCGGGCTGAACGAGATCGGCCGCGTGCAGCTGCGCACCACCGCACCGCTGCTCACCGACCCGTACTCCAAGAACCGCACCACGGGCTCGTTCATCCTCGTGGACGAGGCCACCGGCGTCACCGTCGGCGCGGGCATGGTCAACGGCTAGCAGCAGACGCACTACTTCATCGTCGGGGGTTCCCACGTCTTGCCGTCGTCGGTGCTGATCCGGGTGCCGCTCGGACCGCCGGCCACGAGTCGCTTCCCCGTCCCGCCGAAGCCGGGCAGCAGCTGATCGCTCAGGATGCAGCCCTTCGGTACCCACGTGGCACCTCCGTCGAACGTCGCCTGGATCCGCGAGTCACAGGCGGGCTCCGACACTTCCGCGAAGCCCTTGCGTGGGCTGGTGAAGACCGCCCCGGCCACGTCCTCCAGCTGTCCGACCTCGGTCCAGAGCGCACCACCGTCGGTGGTGCTGCGAACCGAGCCGCCGGCGCAGAAGACCGTGGCGGTTGTGTCCGACGCCGGTGCGAGCACACCGATCTTCTTGCACCGCGTGTCAGTCAGCCCGGTGGGCGAGACCACCCCTCCGGACAGCGGGTCGATGTACCACTCCTGGACCGCACGCTTCTCCTGCGTCCAGGTCTGCCCGCCGTCGTCGGTCGTGTAGTGGTGGACGTCGCACTTCTCGTCGGCCCCGATGACCGTCAGCTTGGTGGGCGAGGTGGCGGTGACCGCGACGATCGCCTGGATGGCCGGCGACGACAGGCCGACACCGGTGCCCTCGCCGACCTGGGGAACGCGAAGGTCGTAGAAGGTCCGGCCTTGGTTCTTCGAGAGCTCGAGGTTCGGTCCACCGGGCGCCGCGCAGCTGCCCGCCCTGAAGCGGACGACGAGATCGCCCGTGCCGGCCGCGATCACGAGCCGGCCGACCGGGCCTTCCGCTGACCCGGAAACTGCACCGGGCTCGGCGGACGGACTCTGGGCCGCCGGGGCTCCGCGGTCGGCACGCGACAGGAGCACGACGACGACACCGGCGATCACCAGGACGAACAGCACGACTGCCGCCGCCTGGACGCGCTGACTGATCACCCTTGGCCTCCCTCGAACCTCGGTCATCGTATCGACCACGGGGTTGAGGGTCGGAGCCGGAACGGGCCACCGCACTCGGGGATGCGAGGCCCTGTCCGTGTTTCGGCCACGGGCGCCTTCGGGCGGCGCGCTCAACCCTGGTTCGGCGCGATTCGCAAGCGAATCGACCTCACCAAACGCTCAAGCGCTGACGGCCACCTGGGCCAGATCGATCTCGATGTCGGCGACGGAACCGATCGCGGCCACCACGGACCGGTCGACCGTCACCGCGCGCGGCGCCAGAGTGCGCAGCGTCCAGTCGCCGGGGCCGGCGAAGAACCGGAACTGGCCGGTGGCCGACACCGGGACCTCGGCGGTGAACTCACCCGTGCGGTCGAGGAGCCGGACGTAGGCCGTGCTCACCGGCTCGCCGTGGTTCGTGACCACACCCTGGATGACGGCTTCCTTGTCGATGTCGATCCCCTCGAGGCTGGGACCGCCCTTCTTCGCTCCGCACATGTCAGGCCTCTCCTGGCTGGTCGCCGAGCGCGACGGGGACGCCGCGCAATGATCCGTACTCGGTCCATGAACCGTCATAGTTCTTGACGTTCTGGTGGCCCAGAACCTCGTGCAGCACGAACCAGGTGTGCGAGCTGCGCTCCCCGATTCGGCAGTAGGCGATGGAGTCCTTCCCGTCGTCATAGCCGACCTCGGCGTAGAGCTCGCGGAGCTCGTCGTCGTCGCGGAAGGTTCCGTCGTCGTTGGCCGTCTTGCTCCAGGGCACGTTGCCGGCCGTCGGGATGTGGCCGGGAATCTGAGCCTGCTCCTGCGGCAGGTGCGCGGGGGCGAGCAGGCGGCCGGCGTACTCGTCGGGGCTGCGGACGTCGATCAGGTTCTTGACGCCGATGGCCTCGACGACCTCGTCACGGAAGGCACGGATGCTGCTGTCCGGCTCCTTCGCGCTGTAGGACGTGGCCTCGCGGGAGGGAACCTCGTCGGTGAGCTCGCGCGAGTCCAGCTCCCACTTCTTGCGGCCGCCATCGAGAAGACGGAGGTTGTCGTGGCCGTAGTAGGAGAGGAACCAGTAGGCGTAGGCCGCGAACCAGTTGTTGTTGCCGCCGTAGAAGACGATCGTGTGGTCGTTGCCCACGCCTCGCTCCGAGAGCAGCTGCTCCAGGCGTTCCTTGCTGATGAAGTCGTGGCGGACGCCGTCCTTGAGGTCCTTGGTCCAGTCGATCTTGACCGCATTCCGGATGTGGCCCTTGTCGTAGGCCTCGGTGTCCTCGTCGACCTCGATCAGGACGACGTCCGGGTCGTCGAGGTGCTCTTCGACCCATTCTGCGGTGACGAGCGCGGATTCGCGGCTCATGCTGCCTCCATTGGTTGTGGTGAGTTCGTGGGTGGGCGGGTGGTTCTCAGACTTGAGTTGTCAGCTTGGCCGGACGAAGCCGGTTCAAGGCCAGGTACATCTCGCATCCGAGGCACAGGCCGATGGATGCGTTGAGCAGGGCGGCCACGAAGGCGAACGCGACCGCGGTGAATCCGATCGCCGGTGCGCCGAGCGCGAAGCCGATGAGGGCCAGGACGGCGAACACGAGTCCGACGGTCTGGGCGAAGCGCGGTGGCCGGGCGTCCTCGAGCTCGGCCGGCGGGCCGATCCGGGGGCGCACGAACCGCGCGAAGACGATCGAGTACGGCGACGCCTTCAGGCTGACGACCGCACCGATCCCGAACACGACCGCCTGGGCGACCAGAAGGGCGATCGAGACCGGCGGTGGCGTGAGGAGGACCAGGGCAAGCACGACGGTCGTGATCGCTGCGGCCACACGCAAGCCGCGTGGGTCCACCTGGGTGGGACGTGACATGGGATGCTCCTGCGCTGGACCCGTCGGCTGGACGGGTTTCGGACGAGTGCGGACGGTTGGTCAGCGCATCGGACACAGCGCGGAACGCGTGCGGCAGTTGTCGACTGCCAGACGTCGCGTCAGGTGTGTCGTCTCGAACATGAATCCAGAGTAGGTGCGCCCACCTCGGGAGTCAGGGTGGCATCCCGCATCATGAGACGTCGTCTCGTGATGCGAGACGACCGACCTAAACGACCGCGAGGGCGGCGAGCACCTGGTCGCGCCGCGGGAGTCCGGATGCACGTCGCACGACGGCACCGCGGGGGTCGAGCACGAACACCGTGGGGGTGCGCATGACGTCGAGCCGGCGCACCAGCTCGAGGTGTGACTCCGCGTCGACCTCCACGACGGCCACGCCGTCAACGCGGTCGGCGACGTCCTCCAGCAGCGTGCGCGTCGTGCGGCACGGCGCGCAGAACGCGCTGGAGAAGTGGACGAACGTGGCCCGCTCGCCCAGGGGTCGGCCGAGGTCGTCGGACGTCAGGACACTGGTGCCGGACCTGCTGCCACGGAACCTGCCGTTGAGGCTCGTGATGCCCCACGCAGCAAGCTGCCGCCACGAGGAGCGCAGCGATCAGCACGAGCAGTCCGGTCATGCCTCCAGCGTACGGGGAACCTCAGAGGCTGGCTGTGACGAGCTGCCCGGCGAGATACACGATCGGCCCGGCCATCGCGATGGCCATCGCGCCGGGGAATCCCCAGCCGGCCGAGGCATGCACGCGGCCTTGCGACCAGGCCCGGGCGAGCACCTGCCCGAGGATCGCGAACAGCGCGGTGCCCGAGCCGACCGCAAGGCCGAAGACCCAGGTGGGCAGACCATCGACCACGAACGCCGTGGCTGCCGAGGCCGCCGCACCGACCATGATCGCCGCTGACGCACACACGATCCTGTCGATCGGGATCATCCACACGAGCAAGGAGGCGGCCAGTCCGACGGCCGCGATCGTCACGACCTCCGGGCCGGAAGCCGCGCGCGCCGCCCCGATCCAGGACGACGCCAGCGACGCGAAGAGTGCGAGCGATACCGCGGCGGACGTCGACAGCACGAGCTCGCGGCGATCGTCTCGGCGGAACATCTGCGCCACGAGGGCGACGAACACGCCCACCACGACTCCGGGCAGGATGCCCGCGATGACACCGGTGGAGACGAGCCCGTCCTGGCCGACGGAGCTGCCGTCGGCTCCCAGCAACAACGTCGGGTCCAGCGCCACGATGCAGGAGACGAGGCCGGCGCTCATCGTCGCGGCCGAGCGCGGCGTCGGGATCGACCGACCCCGGGCGTCGGCCGGGGACGGCGCCGAGGCCAGCAGGCCCTGGACCACGACGATCACGGCCGCCACGAGAACCAGGACGCCCGTCTGGGCCGCCAACGTCAGAATGGCGGCGATGACGACGGAGAGCGCCGAGGCTCCTACACGGGACACTCTGATCAACCGCCCGCGAAAGGCGGAAGCAGCTCGACCGTGTCACCGGCCGACAACGTCACGGAGGACGGCTCTCGAGAGCCCACGGGAACCTCGCCGATCAGCGTCGAGCAGATGGAGACGAGGTCGGCAAAGCGTTGGCTGTCGCGGTGCCGGAGCAGGATCTCCTGCTGCAGCTCGGCGAGCGTCCGGGCGTCCACCTGCTCCTCGGAGACGCCGGCTGCAGCGCGCACGGCAGCCCAGTAGCGGACCGTGACGACGTTCCCTCGTTCGTCACCTTCTGGAGCTGCGTCGGACACATCGCGTATTCTGGTGCATGCGACGAGGCCACGGCGAGGAGCCCTGGCCTCTTCCTGTAGGACCTGGAGGTTCCTGTGTCCCACCTGTTGCTCCTCACCAAGAGCACCCAGTCCTCGGTCGAGGTGCTGCCCGCCCTGGCCCTGCTCCCGCACCATGTCAAGATCCTCCCCGCCGAGGCCAGCGCGCTCATCGACGCACCTCCCTCCGATGCCGTCCTGGTCGACGGCCGACACGACCTCGCGCAGGTCCGCAGCCTCACCAGGGTCATCCGCACCACCGGCATCGAGTGCCCTCTCCTGCTCGTCCTGACCGAGGGCGGCCTGGCCGTTGCGGCCGCCGACTGGGGCATGGACGACGTCATCCTCACCACGTCGGGCCCGGCCGAGCTCGAGGCCCGGCTCCGTCTCGCCATCGGCCGCAGGGCCGCAGCGCTCGACGGCGATGACGGCGAGAGCCACCTGATCTCGTCCAGCGGACTTGTCGTCGACGACGCGACGTACACCGCCAAGCTCGAGAACCGCACACTCGACCTCACGTTCAAGGAGTTCGAGCTGGTCAAGTTCCTGGCCCAGCATCCCGGGAGGGTGTTCACGCGCCAGCAGCTGCTCCAGGAGGTGTGGGGCTACGACTACTTCGGCGGCACCCGCACCGTCGACGTCCACGTCCGACGGCTGCGCGCCAAGCTGGGGGCCGAGCACGAGACGCTCATCGGCACCGTGCGCAACGTCGGCTACCGCTTCGTGGCCGTCACCGAGGAGACCTCGGAGCAGGCCAGCACCGACAAGACGTCAGAGGCCGAAGCACCGAGCGGCGGATGAGCCGCCCTACCGTCCGCGAGCTGCTCGACGCTGTGCTCGACCCAGACTCGTTCACGTCGTGGGACGACCCCATCGACATCGATTCCCATCCGGCCGACTATCAGGCGACCCTCCGTGCGGCGGCCGAGCGGGCCGGCACCGACGAGTCCGTCATCACCGGGCGAGGGACGGTCCGCGGGCGTCCGGTAGCCGTCGTCGCGAACGAGTTCGGATTCCTGGCCGGCTCAATCGGTCGCGCAGCCGCCCAACGCATCGTCTCGGCGGTACGGCGGGCGACGAGCGAGGGCATCCCCGTGCTGGCCAGCACGGCGTCGGGCGGCACCCGCATGCAGGAGGGCACCCCGGCATTCGTGCAGATGATCGAGATCTCCCGGGCGATCATGGATCACCGTGCCGCCGGTCTTCCCTACCTCGTTCACCTGCGTCATCCCACGACGGGCGGGGTCTTCGCGTCGTGGGGCTCGCTCGGGCACATCACGGTGGCCGAGCCAGGCGCGCTGATCGGGTTCCTCGGCCCCAAGGTGTTCGAGCTGTTGGAGAACCGGCCGTTCCCGCCCGGCATCCAGGTCAGCGAGAACCTGGCCAACCGCGGCATCATCGACGCCGTCGTGCTTGCCGAGGAGCTGCCGACCGTCGTCGATCGTGCGCTGGGTCTGCTGATCGACCCGCCGGCCGAGTCCACCCGCAAGCGCCGCAAGGGCAAGGTCACGCGGCGCCGGACGCCGTGGGAGTCGATCGAGATCACCCGCGCTGCCGAGCGCCCGGGCGTGCGCGAGGTGCTCCGTTACGGCAGCGACGCCACCGTGCGGCTGCAGGGCACCGACGAGGGCGAGCGCGACACCGCGATGATCGTGGCGTTCGCCCGACTCGACGGCGTGCCGTGCGTCGTCGTCGGCCAGGACCGCACGACCCAGGCAGGGGTGCCGGGCCCTGGGCGGCGACAAGCACAGACCAAGGCTTCACCGATGGGTCCGGCCGCTTTACGTGAGGCGCGGCGGGGCATGCGGCTGGCCAACGAGCTCGGCCTGCCGCTCGTCTCGTTCATCGACACACCCGGCGCCGACCTCTCGCCCGAGGCCGAGCAGGGGGCGGTGGCCGGCGAGATCGCCCGCTGCATCAGCACGATGGCCACGATGTCCGTACCCACGGTGTCGGTGCTGCTCGGACAGGGCTGTGGCGGCGGCGCGCTCGCACTGCTGCCCGCCGACGTCGTCGTCGCCGCCGAGAACGCCTGGCTGTCGCCACTGCCGCCCGAGGGTGCGAGTGCCATCGTCCACGGGGACGTCGACCATGCGGCCGAGATGTCGGAGCAACAGGGCGTCAGCGCACTCGACCTGTTCGAGAGCGGCACCGTGCACCATCTGGTGCCCGAGCCTGACGACGACACTCCCGAGACGTTCGCCCACGCCGTCGCCGCCGAGGTCGGGGCCAGGCTGCGGGACCTCTCATGACTCTGCTCGCGCTCGCCGCCCGGGCCCGCGACGTCGACGGTGTCGACCCGCTCAACGAGGCCAGCCGCCTCGCCCTCGACGCCGGGCACGTGGGCCGTGTCCACATGGCCGTCAAGGAGGGGACGACGGTCGTCGCCGCCGCATTCGCCGATGGACTCGCCCCCGTGGAGATCGTCGTCGACCCCGACCACCGGCGGCGCGGGCACGGCACGTCCCTGGTGACCCAGCTGCTCGCGGCCGGGGAGAGCCAGTTCTGGGCGCACGGCGACCTGCCTGCCGCGCAGGCGCTGGCTGCCGCGAAGCATCTCGAGCCTGCGCGCACGCTGTTGGTGCTGCGTCTCGAGATGGACACGGCGCCTGAGCCGGCGCGCGAGCCGGACGGGATCGCCATCCGGACGTTCGAGCCCGACGACGTCGACGCGATCGTGCAGGTCAACGGGCGTGCGTTCGCGTCGCATCCGGAGCAGGGGGCGATGGATCGCGCCGACTTCGACCAGCGCGCGAGCAGCGACTGGTTCGACCCGGCCGGACTGTTCGTGGCCGAACGCGACGGTGACGTCGTCGGCTTCCACTGGACGAAGGTCGAGCACGGCGTGGGCGAGGTCTACGTCGTGGGGGTCGACCCGTCCGAGCAGGGCAGCGGTCTCGGCACCGCGCTCACCGCGAGGGGGCTGCGCCACCTGCACGACTCAGGCGTGCGGACCGTCGACCTCTACGTCGAAGGTGACAACGACCCCGCGCTCGCCGTGTACCGGCGCCTCGGGTTCACCGAGCACGCGAGGGACGTGCTCTACTCCGTCTAGGAGAGGCCGCGTTGCAGGGCGGCGGCAGCGCGGTTCATGGCGGCACGGGCCGAGCGGCCGACACCGGCCATGTTGGCGAAGGCATGGATGAGCCCTTCCTCGCACCGGTACTCGACGTCCACGCCGGACTGGCGCAACAGGTCCGCATAGGCCTCGCCCTCGTCGAGCAGAGGGTCGAACCCGGCCGTGACGACATAGGCCGGTGCAACACCGGTCGGATCGCCCAGGAGTGGCGAGATCCGGGGATCTGACACGTCCTCGTTGCCGACGAGATAGCTCGCGTCGGACAGGTCCATGAGCACCCGGGACAGGTAGTAGCCCTCTGCGAACGTGTCACGGCTCTTGGTGGGCTGCCCGAAGACGGTGACCGGGTACAGCAGGAGCTGGAACGCCGGGACAACTGCGCCCTCACGAACGGCACGTTGGGCCAGCCCGGCGGAGAGGTTGGCTCCCGCGCTGTCTCCGCCGACGGCGATGCGGGTGGGGTCGGCGTTGATGCCTGCGGCGTTGGCGTTCACCCACTGCCAGGCGGCCCACACGTCGTCGACGGCGGCCGGGAACGGTGACTCTGGCGCGCGACGATAGTCGACCGCGATCACCTTGACTTGCGCCTCCTCGGCGAGGATGCGGCAGACCGCGTCGTGGCTGTCGAGATCGCCGTGCATGAAGGACCCGCCGTGGATGTACATGAGGGCCGGTGTCGTGTCGGTGATGCCGCGAGGGGTGTAGAAGCGGAGACCGATCGGACCGCCGGGGCCGTCGATCGAACGATCGGTGACCGCACCGATCGGTGGCCTCCCTCCCACCAGTCTGGACGACGCGACGACCTGCCGCCTGGCCCGCGAGATCGGCAAGGACTCGGAAGGAGGACCTTCCAGGCGCATGAGGCGAAGCAACAGCTGCATCTCGACGTCGAGGGTCTTGCCGTCGACGACAACGGGTGGACCCGCAAGCCGACGCATGACCGGGCGAGGCAGTGAGAAGATCGACCGAGCGGCGAGGCGTCGGACGTCGCTCATCACGGACATGTCGGCACGCTAGCGCACCCGGGTGGACCATCGGCCGGCCGTCTCCCCCGTTCAATTCGTGTTCACCTTGACCTGCCAACCTTGACGAATGGAGACTCCGGACATGGTCGCCGACCTCGAGGCACCTGCTTCACCGGACGAGTTCGACGTCGACCCGCCCTTCGACCCGGCCGAAGGATCGCTGCCCGACGACCGCTTCCTCGACCGCGAGCTGTCGTGGCTCGCGTTCAACGCGCGGGTGTTCGAGCTTGCCGAGGACCCGGACATCCCATTGCTCGAGCGGGTGCGCTTCATGGGCATCTTCGCGAGCAACCTCGACGAGTTCTTCATGGTGCGCGTCGCCGGTCTCAAGCGCCGCATCGCCGCCGGCGTCGCCCTGCCGTCTGCGAGCGGGCTCAACCCGCGCGACGTGCTCGCACGAGGCCTCGAGGAGAGCCGCGCATTGATGGTGCAGCATGCCGAGACGTTCACCGCAGACGTGGTGCCGGCGCTGGCTGCCGAGGGCATCTCGCTCCTGCGCTGGTCGGACCTCGACGAGGAGGAGCGCGGGCGCCTGAGCGAGATCTACCGGGAGCGCGTCTTCCCCGTGCTGACGCCGCTGGCGGTCGACCCGGCCCACCCGTTCCCGTACATCTCCGGCCTTTCTCTCAACCTCGCGCTGATGATGCGCAACCCAGAGACCGGCAAGGACCACTTCGCCCGCGTCAAGGTCCCGCCGATCATCGACCGCTGGATGGAGGCCACGCCCGGTCGATTCGTGCCGCTCGAGGACGTCATCGCCGCGCATCTCGACATGCTCTTCCCTGGGATGCGCGTCGTCGCCCACCATGCCTTCCGCGTCACCCGCAACGAGGACCTCGAGGTGGAGGAGGACGACGCCGAGAACCTGCTGAAGGCGCTCGAACAGGAGCTGCTGCGACGTCGGTTCGGGCCGCCCGTCCGGTTGGAGGTGGAGGAGTCGATCGACCCCGGCATTCTCGATCTGCTCGTGTCCGAGCTCGGCATCCGTCACGACGAGGTGTTCCACCTGCGCGGCCCCCTCGACCTGCGCAGCCTCGCCCAGGTGGCCGAGCTGGACCGCCCCGAGCTGCACTACGAGCCGTTCGTCGCCGGCACCCACGAGCACCTCGCCGAGGTCGAGACGGCGAGCCCGGCCGACCTGTTCGGCGCCCTGCGCAAGCGCGACGTCCTCGTCCACCACCCGTACGACTCCTTCGCCACCAGCGTCCAGAGGTTCATAGAGCAGGCCGCCGCCGATCCGCACGTGCTCGCCATCAAGCAGACGCTGTATCGCACGTCCGGCGACTCACCGATCATCGACTCGCTCGTCGACGCCGCCCGCGCCGGCAAGCAGGTGCTGGTGCTCGTCGAGATCAAGGCCAGGTTCGACGAGCAGGCGAACATCCGCTGGGCCCGCAAGCTCGAGCGCGCCGGCTGTCACGTCGTCTACGGTCTGGTCGGGCTCAAGACGCACTGCAAGCTCGCCCTGGTGGTGCGCGACGAGCCCGACGGCCTGCGCCGCTACGCCCACATCGGCACCGGCAACTACAACCCACGTACGGCTCGCCAGTACGAGGACCTCGGCCTGCTCACCGCCGACCCCGACATCGCGTCAGATCTCACCGACCTGTTCAACAACCTGTCGGGCTTCGCACAACAGACGTCGTCGTACCGGCAGCTGCTGGTCGCTCCGGTCGGGCTGCGCAGCGGGCTGATGGAACGCATCGACCGGGAGATCGACCACCAACGCAGTGGAGACGGCGGCGAGCTGCGCTTCAAGCTCAACGCCCTCGTCGACGAGGGCGTCATCGACAAGCTGTACGAGGCGTCACAGGCCGGGGTCCGAGTCGATCTGATCATCCGCGGCATCTGTTCGTTGCGCCCAGGGGTGCCGGGGCTGAGCGAGAACATCAGGGTCTTTTCGGTGCTCGGGCGGTTCCTCGAGCACAGTCGCGTCTACTGGTTCGGCGGCGGCGGAACGCCCGAGGCGTGGATCGGGTCGGCCGACCTGATGCACCGCAACCTCGACCGTCGCGTCGAGGTGCTCGTCCGGGTGCCGGCGGCCGAGCACGTCACGAGCCTGGGTGAGCTGCTCACGTTGATGTGCGACGAAGACACGACGTCGTGGCACCTCGGCTCGGACGCGGAGTGGAAGCGCCACTTGGGCGAGACCGACGTGCAGGCCGAGCTGATCCGGCGGGCGCGGAGCCGGCGAGCCCGCTGACCTTTCGCTCCCCCACTCGCTGACGCTCGCGGGAGGTGCCCCCAGGCTCAAGGACCGCCTCCCCGGCTCAGGAACCCGGGAGATCACAGGTCGCGAACAGCACCGGTCCGGTTCCGGTCATGAAGACGTCGGTATCGGGGTCGTGATCGAACGTCATCCGCGTCGTCGACTCGTCGGCGACCGACGACTGCAGCCGCAAGGTCTCGTCGATCGGCCCGTTGCGGCCAATGAAGGGACCCGTGGCGAGGCCTGCACGCACCTGCGCCTGCTCCGACGCGACCACCGCGGACCCGAACGTCATCGCGAAGACGAGCTGCTGGGCGGAGAAGCCCGAGCCACCGCGATCGACGATGCCGCGCCCGCTGAAGCGGTACGGCTCCAGATCGCCGGATCGCGCGATCGCCGCGCGCACCTGCTGCTCCCGGGCGGCATCAGTGACCGCTGTCGACTCGCACGCGAGGGTGCCGCGCTGCAGGAGCACGCTGTCGCTGCCCGCGAGCGCCTTGGCGGTCTCGGCCGCCACGTGATCCCCGGCCAGCGAACGGGCGCGCCCGTGGACCACGTCCAGCACCCGCGACAGCTGCTTCGACCGATCGCTCAGGACGACCAGTCGTTGCCGCGGCACCAAGGCGATGCTGCTGAAGATCTCAGGCAGGCTGGATCGTTGACTCGCGATCCACCGCGACCCGTCGAGGCGATACCCGGCGGCCCGCAGCTGGTCGCGCACGCCGGCGAAGGACATCGACGGGCCCAGCCGAACGACGGCGGCCGAGCCTTCCCGATCCTGCCCGTACGCCTCCCACGCGACGTCGGCTGCTGACCATCCGAGAAGGTCGTGCATATCGTTGACCTTGTTTCCGATCACCGACCGGCTGCTGAGGTCGCGGCGGGCAGCCCCGCCGGCAAGCTTGCTTCGTTCGCCGCGGGTGTCCACAACGCCGACATCGAGGTGCTCACGAATCAAGGACCAGTCGGTGTAGCCGACGACGCGGTGTCCGCCGGAAGCGCGTCGAGCGCCGAGGTCAGGGCCGGGCGGGTGTCTGGATTCAGCGCCGCCGCCCACCATCCGAAGCCCAGCGCAAGCACGAAAACGAGAATCGAGGCGACGTAGACCCCAAGATCGCGGGCCTCGACACGCAAGTAAGTCACCTGCCCTTCACCCACCGGTCGTCTGCAACATGGACAATACGCAGCATGGCACGTGAACAGCGGACGACGGCCGCAGGCGGAGTCGTCTGGCGACATCGTGCCAGCCCATCCTCCGAGCCCGGGGACAGCAGGCGCGTCGAGCTGCTCGTCGTGCACCGCCCGCGCTACGACGACTGGACCTTTCCCAAGGGCAAGCCCGAGGCGGGCGAGGACCTCGCCGCGACCGCGGTGCGCGAGGTCGCCGAGGAGACCGGGATGCGGGTCCGGCTCGGCCACCCGCTTCCCGACACGACGTACCTCGTCTCCACCGGTCGCAAGGTCGTCAGCTACTGGAGCGCCCGCACGATCGGTCCCGAAGAGAAGTTCAAGCCCAACGGGGAGGTCGACGAGATCCGTTGGGTGCGCACCGGCGAGGCCAGAAAGCTTCTGTCGTACAAGCACGACGTCGAGCTCCTCGACGCGTTCGCGGAGCTGCGGGAGGACAAGGCCCACCGCACGCGGACCCTGATCGTCCTCCGGCACGCCAAGGCCAAACCCAGGGACTCATGGTCCGGCGACGACCTCGATCGGCCGCTCAACGGCGTGGGCACCAAGCAAGCGAAAAGGCTCCCGCCGCTGCTCAGCGCCTACGGGGTTCGCCGCGTCATCAGCAGTCCCGCCGTGCGTTGCACCCAGACGATCGAGCCGTTCGCCCACGACATCAAGACGTTCCTCGAGATCGACGACCGACTGTCCGAGGAGACCCGCTTCGCTGACGTGAACCGCTCGGTCAGCGCCATGCTCGACCGCAAGAAGCCAGTGGTTCTGTGCACCCATCGGCCGACGCTGCCCTGGATCTTCGACGCTGTCGGCGCCGACACCGTCGACCTCAAGCCCGGCGAGGGCGTCGTCGTGCATCACCGCCGGGGTGTCGTGATGGCCGTCGAGCCGCTCGGGCGACCCTCCAGCTGAGGCCAACTGCGCCCTGACCTGCGCCGACCCGCAGCATTGGCCGGTCGTTCACCTCGCGTTCACTGCAGCACCGCAATCGATACACCTGCCCTCCCTAGCGTTCCTGGTGTCAGTCATGTGAACCCCACGAAAGGGAACACTCGTGAATCGCATCAAGATGCGCAAGGCCGTCCCGGCGGTTGCCGCGCTCACCCTTGCTCTCGGCCTCAGCGCATGTGGCGCAGCCAACGAGGGCACTACCGACGAAGGCGCTGGCGGCCTGTCCGGCACCCTGAACGCCGGAGGGTCAAGCGCACAGGAGGCCGCTGTTGCCGCCTGGAAGAAGGGCTTCCAGTCCACAAACCCGGAGACCACCGTCAACTACGACCCGGTCGGTTCGGGCGGCGGGCGTGAGCAATTCCTCGCCGGCGGGCTCGATGTCGCCGGCTCGGATGCCTACCTCGAGGATGAGGAGCTGACGAAGGCGAAGGAACGCTGCGGCGGAGAAGTCGTCGAGGTTCCGACCTACGTCAGCCCGATCGCCGTCATCTACAACCTCGCAGGCGTGGACAAGCTGAACCTCACGCCGGAGACGATCGGCGGCATCTTCGAGGGCAAGATCACGCAGTGGGACGACGCCGCCATCAAGGCGGACAACCCTGACGCGAACCTGCCCAGCTCGAAGATCACCCCCGTGCACCGCTCGGATGACTCCGGCACCACGGAGAACTTCACCGAGTACCTCGACGCCACTTCTGGCGGCTCGTGGTCCGGCGGTGTCGTCGAGACGTGGCCGGTCAAGGGTGGCGAAGCCGCCGAAGGCACGTCGGGCGTCGTCTCGGCCGTGACGAACGGCAAGGGCACGATCGGCTACGCCGATGCCAGCCAGGCCGGCGACCTCGGTACCGCGGCCGTCAAGGTCGGCGACGAGTTCGTGGAGTACTCCCCGGAGGCTGCAGCTGCCGTCCTCGACGCGTCGAAGCCGGTTGAAGGTCGCGGCGAGACGGACCTCGCACTGGAGATCGACCGCAAGGTCGATGCCAAGGGCGTCTACCCGGTCGTCCTGGTCTCGTACCAGATCGCCTGCCAGCAGTACGACGACGCGGCCAAGGCCGAGCTCGTCAAGGCGTGGCTGTCCTACGTGACCAGCTCGGACGGTCAGCAGACCGCCGGCAATGATGCCGGTTCTGCGCCGCTGTCCGACGCCATCGGTGAGAAGGTCCAGGCCGCTGTAGAGCCAATCAAGGCGTCCTGACCCACGCGCACGGCCGTCCGGACGCCCCACGGCGACCGGGCGGCCGTGCCCCGGTAGTTGAGCCTGTCGAAATGCATTCGGAAGAAAGGAAGAACGTGACCAGCACCCTCGCTCCGCAGCGGCCCACCCCGGCCAAAGCGGTCCGACGCCTCGGCGACCGGGTGTTCACCGGATTGTCGACGGGCGCTGGCATCGCCATCCTGATCATCCTGGCGGGCGTGGCGATCTTCCTGACCGTCGAAGGCATCCCCGGCATGGTCGCCTCTCCGGAGGACGTCAAGAGCGGCCAGCGCTTCCTCCCCTACGTCTGGCCCCTGGTCTACGGAACGCTGATCGCCGCGTTCCTCGCCCTGGTGATGTCGGTGCCGGTCGCGATCGGTGTCGCCCTGTACATCTCGCACTACGCCCCACGACGGCTCGCCGCGGTGATGGGCTACCTCATCGACCTGCTCGCTGCCGTGCCGAGCGTCGTCTACGGCCTGTGGGGCATCGGCTTCCTCGCCGGCAAGCTCGTGCCGGCCTACGAGTGGCTGAACTCCAATCTCGGATTCCTCCCGTTCTTCGCCGGGCCTCCATCGGCCACCGGCCGCACGATCTTCACCGCGGGGATCGTGCTCGCCGTGATGATCCTGCCGATCATGACGGCCATCTGCCGTGAGATCTTCCTGCAGACGCCGCGGCTGCACGAGGAAGCCGCTCTGGCCCTCGGAGCCACCCGCTGGGAGATGACCCGCATGGCGGTCTTCCCGTACGCGCGCTCCGGCATCGTGTCCGCGGCGATGCTCGGCCTCGGCCGAGCGCTCGGCGAGACCATGGCCGTCGCGATGGTGCTGTCGGCCTCCGGCGTCGTCACCCTCAACCTCATCAGCAGCACCAACCCGAGCACGATCGCCGCCAACATCGCACTGACGTTCAAGGAGGCCAGCGGCCTCAGTGTCAACGCCCTGATCGCCAGCGGTCTGGTCCTGTTCGTCATCACGTTCGTGGTGAACTTCGCGGCCCGGTGGATCGTCGACCGCCGCAAGGAATTCTCGGGGGCGAACTGATGACCACGCTGATGACCCCCGAACCCGTCCGCGAGAGCCGCTCCCCGACGGCACTCGCCGATGCTCCCGCGCTGGGCCCCTGCGGTCGTGGCCGCAGCCGCTCTCGTCGTCGCTGCCAGCCTCTACATCACCGGCGCCGGTGCCGTGCGCTCAGTGCTGGCCGGCTGGGTCGTCGCCTTCGTCCTGCCCGCCTGGGCCGCGGTGGTCGAGGGACGGCGCAAGGCGGTCGACCGGCTGGTCACGGTACTCGTCACCAGCGCCTTCGGCCTGGCGCTCCTCCCGCTCGCCAGCATCCTCTGGACCGTCATCTCCAAGGGCGCCCAGGTGCTCGGCGTCGACTTCTTCACGTTCTCGATGCGCAACGTCGTCGGCGAGGGCGGCGGCATCTACCACGCGCTCATCGGCACGCTGCTCATCACTGCGGCGGCGGCGTTCATCTCGGTGCCGATCGGCTTGCTCACCGCGGTCTTCCTCGTCGAGTACGGCGAGGACGGCCGACTGGCGCGCTGGATCACCTTCCTCGTCGACGTCATGACCGGCATCCCGTCGATCGTCGCCGGCCTGTTCGCGTACGCGCTCTTCGTGATCCTCGTCGGACCCGGCGTCCGCATGGGCATCGGTGGAGCCGTCGCATTGTCGGTGCTGATGATCCCGGTGGTCGTGCGCTCCTGCGAGGAAATGCTCAAGCTGGTTCCGAACGAGCTTCGCGAGGCGTCGTACGCCCTGGGCGTGCCGAAGTGGCGCACCGTGGTCAAGGTCGTCCTGCCGACAGCACTGGCCGGCATCGTCACCGGCATAACACTCGCCGTGGCCCGCGTGATCGGCGAAACGGCTCCGCTGCTGGTCATCGCCGGACTGTCGGACTCGGTGAACTTCAATCTCTTCGACGACCGCATGGCGACGCTCCCGGTGTTCGCCTACTCCGCGGTGACCTCGCCCGGCGTTCCGCCCGGGCCGAGCATCGACCGCGCCTGGGGCGCGGCGCTGGTTCTGCTGCTGATCGTCATGCTGCTGAACCTGGTCGCCCGCCTCGTCTCGTATTTCTTCTCCCCGAAGGGTGAGCGATGATGTTGGACATGACCGCGACCCGACCTGCCGCCAGCGCCGACCGCACGAAAGGAAGTACGGACATGGCCACGAGCATCGACGTCTCGGATCTGAACATCTACTACGGCGACTTCCTCGCCGTCGAGGACGTCAACCTGCCGATCGGCTCACGTTCAGTGACCTCGATCATCGGTCCGTCGGGATGTGGCAAGTCGACGTTCCTGCGGTCGCTGAACCGGATGCACGAAGTGATCCCGGGCGCACGAGTCGACGGCAAGGTCCTCGTCGAGGGCCAGGACCTCTATGGCCCCGACATGGACCCGGTCGACGTCCGCCGCATGGTCGGCATGGTCTTCCAGCGGCCCAACCCGTTCCCGACGATGTCGATCTACGACAACGTCCTCGCGGGCCAGAAGCTCAACAGCAAGCGGATGAAGAAGGCGGAGGCCGACAAGATCGTCGAGCGGTCCCTCCGCAGCGCCGGACTGTGGATCGAGGTGCGCGACCGTCTCGACCGTCCCGGATCGAGCCTGTCCGGTGGTCAGCAACAGCGCCTCTGCATCGCACGGGCCATCTCGGTCGAACCGGAGGTGCTGCTCATGGACGAGCCGTGCTCCGCGCTCGACCCGATCTCCACGAGCGTCATCGAGGACCTGATCCACGAGCTCAAGAAGGACTACACGATCGTCATCGTCACGCACAACATGCAGCAGGCCGCCCGGGTCTCCGACGAGACGGCCTTCTTCAACCTCGCCGGCATCGGCGCGGCGGGCAGGCTCGTGGAGTCCGGACGCACTGAGAAGATCTTCTCCAACCCTGACGAGAAGGCCACCGAGGCGTACATCCAGGGCCGGTTCGGCTGACTCAGTTGCCGGGGATGAACAGGTGGATGAGCCCGTAGCTGAGGGCCGCCGCGGCGGCGGCCATCGGGAGGGTGATGATCCACGCCATCACGATGTTGCGCGCGACGCCCCAGCGCACTGCACTGAACCGCTTGGAGGCGCCGGCACCCATCACCGACGACGCCATCGTGTGCGTGGTCGAGACGGGCGCGCCCTGCCCGATCGCCATGAAGTAGAGCACGAACGACGCGGTCAGCTCCGCCGCGAACCCACGCGGCGGGTCGAGCGCGATGATGCGACGCCCCATCGTGCGCATGATGCGCATGCCGCCGGAGAAGGTGCCCGCCGAGATGGCGGCCGCGGCAGCGAGGATCACCCAGAGCGGGATCTCCCGCTCACCCTCGGCAGGTCCGTAGCCGCCGGCGATGAGAGCAAGGACGATGACGCCCATCGTCTTCTGCGCGTCCTGCAGGCCGTGGCCGAGCGAGAGCATGGCGGCGGACACGGTCTGGCTGAGCCGGAATCCGCGGTTCACCGCGGCCGGCCGTGCCTTGCGGAAGATCCACATGATGGCCAGCATCACCAGGAAGGCGCCGGTGAAGCCCAATGTCGGGCTGACGATCATCGGGATGGCAACCTTCTCGACGATCTTGTCCCAGTCGACCGTGACGCCGGAGGCGAGGCCCGCTCCCACGAGTCCGCCGATCAGCGCATGCGAGGACGAGGACGGTATGCCGAAGTACCACGTGATGAGGTTCCACGTGATCGCGCCGACCAAGGCGCTCACCACGATCGTGAGGGCATGATTCGCCGAGTCGATGGTGTCGAATCCGGTGAGGATGTCCTTGATCGTCTTGGCGACCTCGACCCCCAATAGTGCGCCGACGAAGTTGAGGATGGCCGCCATGGTGAGAGCGAGGCGTGGGGTGAGCGCTCGCGTCGAGACCGAGGTGGCGATCGCGTTCGCGGCGTCGTGGAAGCCGTTGGTGTAGTCGAAGAACAACGCGATGGCGACAGTGGCGATCACCAGCGCCAGGGTGAAGTCCACGACTCAGGACTCCTTGACGGCGATCTGCTCCACCGTGTTCGCCACAGACTCGAGAGCATCGATGGCGTGCTCGAGGGAGTCGACGATGTCCTTGAGCTTGAGCACGTCGAGGGTCTTGTGGCTGCCGCTGAACAGGTCGGCGACGATGCGCCGATACGTGCGGTCACCCTGGTTCTCGAGCCGGTTGATCTCGATCCAGTACTCCTCGAGGTCCTTCATGGTGCGCAGACGTGGCATCGCATCGGCCGTCATCTGCGTGGCGCGTTGCAGAACCTCGACCTGCGGCGCGAACTCCGAGGGCAACCTGTCGATCTCATAGAGGCCAAGCAGGTCGACGGCTTCTTCCATGAAGTCCATGACGTCATCGAGGCTGCTGGCGAGGCGGTAGATGTCCTCACGGTCGAACGGAGTGATGAACGTGCTGTTCACCGTCCGAACGATCTTGTGCGTGGTCTCGTCCGCGTCATGCTCGGCTTCGCGCATCTGCTCCGCGATCGCCTTCTTGTCACTGGTCTCGTCGAGCATCTGCGACAGAAGTGCAGCCCCATGAACGAGGTGCGACGCCGCTTCGGAGAACAGTTCGTAGAACGAGGATTCAAGGGGTCGGATGCGGAATCGCACGCCATGGCTCCTGTCGGTGATTGCAGGCCACGATCATGCTAGGGGGTCAGGTGAACGTAGCGCCAACCGCGGGGGTCAGGCGGAAGAAGGTCAGCTGGCGACGACGCCGAGGATCTCGTCGACCTCGTGCTGCGACAGCGGCCGGCCGAGCTCGGTCGCGGCGATCATGAGACGGCTCGTGAGCTCGATCTCGTCAAGCACCGTGTCGTCACGGAGACGGTGGTCGAGTGGTTCTGGCATAAGGAAGGCTCCGGGTCAGGGCTTGGTCGTACGTCGCGGTCGTATCGCTTCTCCGAGCCTAACCCCAAGAGGGTCGCCATGCTGGCGATTTTCCAGAAGGATCCGAGGCTCCGCAGACGCGATGCCGAAGGCTGGCAGACTGGCCCCGCGGGCCCCTAGCTCAACTGGCAGAGCAGCGGACTTTTAATCCGCGGGTTGTGGGTTCGAGTCCCACGGGGCCCACTCGCCGCTGTCATGCACGGCTTGTCGCACCACCTACGAAACGCTTTCGACGTCCGGGAGAGCGATGTCGATCACGGCATGAGTGAAGTCGGCATCGAAGACGGACCTCAGGTAGGTGCGGACCTGCGCCTCGGCGTCGTCGAGGTCGATCACCTGCGTGACGCCCCCGCCGCCAAGGCCGGTGCCATGGATGTGGAGATCCCACCCGCCGGACCATCTCTCGACGCTCACCACGAAGCGTCCGGGGAGGCCGGCGACGCCGTGCTGCCCGTGCGAGCGGGCCTGGTTGCGGCTCGTCACGGGAGACGTGAACGGTTTCCTGAAAGCGAAGAGTGGCCATGTCGGGGGGTGCCATTCCTGGGAGTACGGCCGCAGCCTCCGAAGCGGATCAGCCGATTCAGGACTACTGCGACACGAAGAGAACGATGGACAAGGACAAGAGAACTTTTCGTTTGAGGGACAATAGACCTCGGACGGAAATTGGGCAATAGTCTAGGAAAGTTCAGAGTCGACCCACCGAGTTCAGCGTCCGGCCAGCAACTCCTCTGACCGGACCTTCAACGCGTTGGCCACCAAGTCGAAGCCGGCCTTGATCCAGGCGCCGTTGGTCTCCATGACGAGGTCGGCGAGCTCGCCGCTGAGGGTGTCCGTCGTGTGGTACGAGCAGCGGTCCGGTCCGAGCTCGGTGACGTACTGGTCCCGCATCCCGAGCAGCCCCGGGTACTCCTCGCCGGTGTCGTAGCGCAGGTGGTGCGGCGGGTCGACGACCCGGATGAACTCACGGTTGAGCATCGTGCCCTCTGACCCATCGGGGTTCGGGAGGGTGAGGTCGATCCGGTCGCCGATCTCCAGCGTCGTCTCCACCGCGATCGTGTAGGGGTTCCACTCGGGGTAGCTCGGGTAGTCGACCAGCACGTCCCACACGAAGGCCGCAGGCGCGTCGATCTCCACCGTCACCGAGGTCACGCAGTGCCTGATCTCGGGGGGAGTCATGCCGGCATGTACTCCCCGCCGTTGACGTCGATGGTCGCACCGGTCACCTCGGAGGCCAGGCTGGACAACAGGAAGAGGATGGCGCCGGCGCAGGCCTCGTCCGGTGGGATCCGGTTCAGGGGGTTGCGGGATGCGATGTCGTCGTAGACGTCCTGCTCGGTGATCCCCTTCTCGTCGGCCGTCATCTTCAGGTAGAACTGCACGCCCGGGCCGTCGAGCCAGCCCAGGACCGCCTGGTTGACCCGGATTCCCTGTCCGCCGAGCTCGAGCGCAAGGTACTGCGTCGCCGTGGCCATCGCGGCCTTCGCCACGGCGTACCCGGCCTCACCGGGTGCCGGCTTGCGGGTGGACATGGTGCCGACATTGACGATGGAGCCACCGGCCGTCATGTGCGGCACCACCGCGCGGGTCATCTCCAGCGCACCGAACAGGATGATGTCCATCGACCGGCGGAGCTGCTTGTCCGGGGTGTCGAGGAGGTCGGTGAAACCGGGGTGCGAATACGCGGAGTTGACCAGGCCGGTGATCGTGCCGAACCGCTCCACCGCCGTCGCTGCGACACGTTCGGCGTCTTCCGGCTTCCGGACGTCGCATGGCACTGCGATCGCCTCGCCGCCGGCGGCCGCCACCTCCTTGGCCACCTGGTCCATGGTCTCGCTGGACCGGGCCGCCATCACGACTTTCGCGCCCTCGGCCGCCGCGCGAGCGGCCAGCTTCGCGCCGAGCCCCGCCCCGACGCCGGACACGACGACCACTTCACCGTCGAGGATCATGACAACTCCTTCTCATAGAACGCAAAGTCCTTCTCCAGCTCCGCCTCGGACAATCCGAAGTCCTCAGCCGTGTACGTGTGTGAGCCGTGCTTCTCCGCCCGGTTGCGGGCCATGTAGGCCTCGAGCGCCTCGCGGTCCGCCGGCACCCCCAGCTCACCGAGCACCTTCGCCGCCGTCCCCACCGGGTCGGACATCTGGTCCTTGAAGCCCACGTCGACGATCCGGTCCGGCCGACGCTCCCGGACGTCGGCCAGCGCGCCCAGCGCCACGACGAAACGGTCTCGCCAGTAGGGCCCGACCTGGAGCGGGTCGACGTCGTCGCTGTACTGCCCGCTGATCGCGCACACCATCGAGGCGTACGACGGCACGGCTTGTGTGGGCGAACGGTGCGTCATGACGATCTTGCAGCCGTCGAACGTGTCGAGCACCGTGTCCACGGCCGTGAGATGGTGCGGCGACTTCAGCACCCACGGCTTCCCTGCCCGGGACGGGTCTTGGAACTGCAGGGCCTGCAGCCACTCCCGCAGCTCGCGGTAGGCCGGGGCCTGGTCGAACCCGCGGAGCCAGTCGCCGTACGACGGCACCCAGTAGAAGGAGTCGAAGCTCATCGACGTGAACGTGCGGTCGAGGACGATGACGTCCTCCTCCGGCCCGTCCCACTCGATGGTGTGGATGTCGCCGAAGTCCGGGGCCATCTCCATGAACATCGCGAACCGGTCGCGGGCCTTCTGCTTGCGCAGCTCCGCCTCCGGCCCCTCTCCGGGGAACGGCAAGGGGTACGAGGTCTCCCACGACAACGTCGAGGTCAGGTGCGGTGACGAGGCCAGCAGTCGGTGCAGCAGCGTCGACCCGGTGCGCGGCAGGCCGCAGATCTCGGCGGCCACGACCACGTCCTGCTCGGTGACCTCCGGGTGATCGGCCTGGTACTTCCGCAGCCGAAGCCGGTCGGCCAGCAGGGCGGTGAGGCGCTGCTGGGTGAGGGCGAGCCCCATCTCCGACAGCCGAGCCTCGCTCGCCAGCGAGGACGTGAGCACACGCAGGGGCTCGACGAACCAGTCGTCGCCGTAGTCGTCGAGCCCGGTCTTGGTCTTGGCCGCCGCAAGGAGCCCGTCGACGTCCAGGGCGGCTGCGGTCACGGTGCTGGACTCTGGCGTCGTCACGAGGCCTCCAGGTCGATCACGCGGCAGTCCGGGATCGGGTGCTTCTCGGCGCCGAGCCAGCGCAGCAGGGCGGTGCCGCTGCCGTGGCCGCAGGTGTCGATCCAGTTGCCCCATCCGGGATCCCGATCGGCGACGACGATCGTGAGGCGTCCGTCGTCGAGGGTCGCGGTGTGCTTGTTGACGGTGATCTGACGCTCGTGGTCGAGCGACTCCATCCACCAGTTGTCGAGCTGGAAGTTCCAGTACGGACAGTCGGGCACGTCGGTCTCGATCACCCACGCCTGGCCAGGCTCGAGCGTCCAGTACCCGTGCAGGTAGAAGATCTCCGGGTCGCCGCCGGCCTTCTGGAACATCTCCTGCCCGAAGTCCACGAGCTCGTTCGGGCGGGTCATGAACATCTCGGTCCAGGAGGCGAACAGGGCCGCAGTGCCGTGCAGCGAGAAGGCCGCCGCCCCCAGCGCCTTCGCCAGGAACGCCGGGTCCAGCTCGCCGCGCTCGATCGGGTCGCCGATCCGCTCGATGGTCCACGTTCCGGGGGTCTCGGTCGAGCGGTCGAGGTAGGTCTGACGCACGACGAGGCCGGTGGAGTCGGGCGCGAGGGGCAGCCAGTTCTTCTCCTGCGGCGTGGCGCTGACGATGATCTCGACGCTGCCGTCGTCCTCCACGACGAGGTCGCTGTCGGTCAGCTCACCGGTGGACGCCATCGTGCCGTCCTTGGCGTAGCGGTTGGCCTTCGAGCCGATGCTGAAGTACGAGATCGTGCCGCGCGCGCCGGTGATCCGGTAGGTGCGGTCGCCGCGGATGTTCGCCGACAGGTACACGTTGTCGGGGTTGTCGGCGCCGAGCTTGACGCGGTCGAGCTCGTGCAGGCGGGGGAAGTCGGGATCGGCGTTCTCGATCGTCGAGTACAGCATCTCCCGGAGCAGGCGGGTCAGGTAGCGGTAGCCCTCGGCCCGGTCGAGTGGGGTGTTCGGTGCGTTCTCCCTGAGCACGACCTCGCCGGCCTTCTCCAGAGCGCGGCAGAAATCCGCCCACGCCTGCCCGGCGTGCACCTCTGCCGACTCGTCTGCCATGACTCCTCCACCCGCAAATCTAGAACACGTTCTACCATATCGGCTACCCTCTCCCTGTGGCCCAGGATCTGTCGACCGACTTCGCCGAAGCGACCGGCGCGGCCCTCGTGGTCGGCGGCAGTGGCGGCCTGGGCGGGGCGATCGCCCGCATGCTGGCGGCCCGTGGCAGCGATGTCGCGGTGACCTTCCGCAGCAACGAAGAGGCTGGCGAATCCGTCGCCGGGTCGGCGGCCGAGCTGGGTGTGCGATCGTCCGCGCACCCGCTCGACGTGACCTCCTCCGACGACTGCGCATCGGTGCTGAACGCCGTGGCCGATGCCTACGACGGCCTGCACACCTTGGTCTACGCGGCCGGACCGCACATCCCGATGGTGCATCTCTCGAACGTCTCCCCCAAGGACTTCGCCGATCAGCTCTCCCAGGACGCGGTGGGCTTCTTCAATCTCGCGCAGCCGGCTCTGCCGTTGCTGCGGCAGACCCAGGGCTCGATCGTCGCGGTGACCACGGCCGCAACCGCACGGTTCCCGGTGCGCGACGGGCTGTCCTCGGCGCCCAAGGGAGCAGTGGAGGCACTCGTGCGCGGGCTCGCGGCGGAGGAGGGGCGGTTCGGGGTGCGGGTCAACGCCGTGGGTCCGGGGATGCTCACCGACGGCATGGCCGCGCGGCTGATCGAATCGGGCGAGCTCAGCGACGATGCGCTGGCGGTCGCCCGCTCGAACATCCCGCTGCGCCGGTTCGGCGATGCCGCGGACATCGCGGAAGCGGTCTGCTTCCTCGCCTCGAACCGGGCCGGTTTCATCACCGGTCAGAAGCTCGACGTCGACGGCGGCTACACCGTCTGACGGACTAGTCGTGGCGGAGCGTGACCCACGTGAACGCCTGGGTGGCACCGGACGGCGTCGGATGGGTCTCGCTCTCCTGGTCCTCGAGCGTGAAGTGTGCGGAGAACAGGCCGGCGAGGTCGTCTGCGCTGTACCGGGCGGTGGGAAGTCCCGAGCACTTCGACGGCCCGTCCTCGGCGAACGTACCGAGCACGAGGATGCCGTGGGTGGCGACGGCATCGTTGACCAGGTCGACGTAGCGGCGCCGGGGCGCTGGGTCGGTGAGGAAGTGAAAGGTGGCCCGGTCGTGCCACACGTCGAACTGACGGCCGGGACTCCAGTCCACGACGTCGGCCACTTCGAAGGTCACTCCGTCCGCGGCGTCGCCGAGTCGGCGACGGGTCAGGGTGAGCGCGGCTTCGGAGACGTCCAGGACGGTGACGTCGGTGCGGCCGGCGTCGAGAAGGTCGTCGACGAACGTGGACGTTCCCGCGCCGACGTCGATCACGGAGCCCGGTGTCGACTCGACGAGCCGCAGCGACGTGGCGGGGTTGTCCTGAAACCAGGAGACGCTCTCGAGGTCTCTCGTGCGGTACACCTCGTCCCAGTGCGGAGCACGGGTCATGGTGCGCCACCCCTGGAACCCGCCCACCAGGTCGGTCGCGCGATCGAGGCCGAGCTCCTGGAGCGACCTGGCCGCCAGGCTCGAGCTGAAACCCTCGTTGCACACGACGACGAACCGCACGCCGTGGTCGGTGGCGAGCGGTAGCCGGTTGGGCGAGCTCGGATCGAGCCGCCACTCGAGCACGTTCCGGTCGATGACCACCGCGCCCGGCAGGTCGCCATCGCGCTGCCGCTGCTCGACCGGTCGGGTGTCGATGACGATCGCTCCGTTCGCGACCTCGTCGGCCAGCTGCTCGGGCTCCACCCGATCCAGCCCGCTTCGGGCTCGCGCCAACACCGCCGCGATCGCGGAGGGATCTGTTACTCGAGGATGAACGTCACTTCCAGAGCGACCTGCCACACTGCGATCTTCCCATCGACGACCTCGACCTTCTGGTCTTTGACCCAAGCGCCCTGGACGTTCCGCAACGTCTGGTTGGCGCGGTCGATCCCGGTCTGGACGGCGTCGTCGAAGCCCTTGTCCGACCGTGCGCTGATGTTGGTGATGCGTGCGACTGAACCCATGGTGTCCTCCGATGAGAGAGATCCGGTTCCTCTCACCTTGGCACCAACCTGGGCCACCGGACAGACGAAAGGTGATGTCACCGGGTGGTCGGGAATCCGAGGTCGACCTGCGACGACGCCGGGTCGGGCCAGCGTGACGTGACGACCTTGCCGCGCGTGTAGAAGTTGATGCCCTCGGGCCCGTACATGTGGGTGTCGCCGAAGAGCGACGCCTTCCAGCCGCCGAACGAGTAGTAGGCGACGGGGACCGGAACGGGCACGTTGATGCCGACCATGCCGACCTGGACCTCGAACTGGAACCGCCGGGCCGCTCCACCGTCGCGGGTGAAGATGGCGGTGCCGTTCGCGTACGGGTTGCTGTTGATCAGCTCGAGACCCTCGTCGAACGTGTCGACCCGCACGACGTCGAGCACCGGGCCGAAGATCTCGTCGGTGTAGACCGACATCTCGGGGGTCACGTGGTCGAGCAGCGTCGCGCCGAGGAAGAACCCGCGCTCGGGCAGGTCCGACTCGCGTCCGTCGACGACCACGGTGGCGCCGGACGTCGCCCCGGCGTCGACGTATCCGGCCACCCGGTCGCGGTGCTCGGCGGTGATCAGTGGGCCCATGTCGATGCCGGGCTCCGCGCCGTCGCCGATGACCAGCTTGGGCAGGCGGACGGCAAGGGCCTCGACCAGGCGGTCGGCGACGTCGCCGACCGCAACCGTGACGGACAGGGCCATGCAGCGCTCGCCCGCCGAACCGTAGGCGGCGCCGACGATGGCATCGGCGGCCAGATCGACGTCGGCGTCGGGCAGCACCAGGGCATGGTTCTTCGCGCCTCCCAGCGCCTGGACGCGCTTGCCGTTCGCCGTTCCCGTCTCGTAGATGTGCCGCGCCACCGGCGTGGAGCCGACGAAGCTGATGGCGGCGATGTCGGGGTGGTCGAGCAGTGCGTCAACGGCCTCGCGGTCGCCGTGCAGGACGGTGAAGACGCCGTCTGGCAGTCCGGCCTTCTGCCACATGTCGGCGAGGAGCAGCGAGGCGGACGGGTCCTTCTCGCTCGGCTTGAGGATGAACGCGTTGCCGCAGGCGATCGCGTTCGCGCACATCCACAGCGGCACCATGGCCGGGAAGTTGAATGGCGTGATGCCGGCGACGACCCCGAGCGGCTGCCGGATGTCGTAGACGTCGACGTCGGTGGCGGCCTGCTCGGAGAACCCACCCTTGAGCAGCTGCGGGACGCCGGCGGCGAACTCGACGTTCTCGAGGCCGCGGGCGATCTCGCCGAGCGCGTCGGAGTGCACCTTGCCGTGCTCGGCCGTGATGACGTCCGCCAGCTCGTCGGCACGCTCGCTCAGCTGCTGCCGGAACTCGAACAGGATGTGGGCGCGCTTCGACAACGAGGTGGTCCGCCACGCGACGGCGGCCTCCTTCGCCGAGCGGACGGCGTCGTCGACTTCGGCGGCGCTGGCCAGGTCGACCTCGGCGGCCACTTCGCCGGCGGCGGGATTGAAGACCGGCGACGTACGTCCTGAAGTGCCGGGCCGGATCCGTCCGTCGACCCAGTGAGAGATGCGCTGTGACATGCCTTCGAGAATACTTCCGCGCGGGTGCGGTCAGCTCGGCGCGCTGAAGTCGTACGTGACGCCCGTCAGAGCCTCGGACTCCGACCACAGTCGTCGTCCGACTTCGAGGTCCCGGCCCTCGGGTTTCACCTGGACGCGCCTCGGGTATCCGCGGTACTCGCCAATCCCGTCCGGCCCGAAGTACTCCCCACCCTCGACATCGGGGGCGGTTGCCGCGTACAGCGTCGGCAGAGCGCCCTGCTCCGCCGACATCCCGAGCAACGGGTTGCCGATCCTCATCAGCAGCTTCGTGGCCCCGGTCGGCCCGGTGAACTGCAGGTTGGTGGCGGTGTAACCGGGATGGGCCAAGGTGCTCTTGACCGACGAGCCGGCGGCGCGCAGGCGTCGATCAAGCTCCAGGCCGAAGGCGGCGTTGGCGAGCTTCGACTGCCGGTAGGCCTTGCGAGAGCCATAGCCGCGCTCCAGCTGGAGGTCGTCGAAGTGCATGTGGCCCCGACGGTGCTCGTTGCTGGACAACGTGACCACTCGGGCAGCCTCGGCCCGGTCGAGCCGGGCCAGCAGGCGGCCGGTCAGGGCGAAGTGGCCGAGATGGTTGGTCCCGAACTGGAGCTCGAAGCCGTCGCTGGTGCGCTGCTGCGGGGTCCACATGATTCCGGCGTTGTTCACCAGCAGGTCGAGCTGGTCGACGTCGAGCGCGTTCGCGAACCGTTGCACGGAGTCGAGGCTGCTCAGGTCCAGCTCCTGCACCTCGACCTGGGCACTCGGCACTGCGGCACGAATCTCCTTGATGGCTGCAGCGCCCTTGTCGACGTTGCGGCAGGCCAGGACCACGGTGGCGCCGGCTCGTGCCAGCTCGAGAGCGGTCACCAGACCGAGCCCGCTGTTGGCTCCGGTGACGACTGCGGTTCGGCCGGACTGGTCGGGAATCTTGTCTGCGGTCCAACGTTCGGTCATGTGGCCATCCTGCCGGGCGCCGTTCTCGAGGAGTAGCGTGCGATGGCACGATACGCCGTCTTGAAGGAGCACCATGAAGGCCGTCGTCTGTGAGAACACCAAGCTCGGCGTCGCCGACGTGCCCGATCCCGAGCCGGGCAAGGGGCAGCTGCTCATCAACGTCCAGCGCGCGGGAATCTGTGGCTCCGACCTGCATGCCCGCCACAGCTGCGACGACGTCGCCGACATCGTGAACGAGATGGGCTATCCCGACTTCATGCGGTCGAACCAGAGCGTGGTGATGGGGCACGAGTTCGTCGGCGAGGTCGTCGGCCACGGGCCCGGCACCCGCAAGCAGGCGAAGGTCGGCGACCGTGTGGTCGCGCTTCCCCTGATCAGGCGCGGCAACGACGTGCACACGGTCGGCTTCTCCATCCATGCTCCCGGTGCATACGCGGAGCAGATGGTGGTCGAGGAGTCGCTCGCCATGACCGTGCCCGAGAGCATGCCCACCGAGCTCGCCACACTCACCGAGCCGATGGCCGTCGGACTGCATGCGGTACGTCGCGGAGAGGTGAAGAAGGGCGACGTCGCCATCGTCATCGGCTGCGGCCCGGTCGGGCTGGCCGTCATCTCCATGCTCAAGGCCAGTGGGGTGAAGACCGTGGTGGCCAGCGACTTCTCACCCGGACGCCGCGACCTCGCTCGCCGCTGCGGTGCCGACGTCGTCGTCGACCCGAAGCACGAGGAACCGTTCACCGCGGCCGGCGACCGTGGCCACCTCACGACCGCACCGGCAGCGTTCGGCCTGGCCATGGGTGTGATGGACCGGCTGCGTGGCGTCCCGTTCCTGCCGTGGCAGCAGGTGTGGCGCACCGCGGAGAAGGTCGGCGCGGCCAACCCGAAGCGTCCGGTGATCTTCGAGTGCGTCGGCGTACCGGGCATGCTCGAGCAGGTCATCTCCAGCGCACCGCTGTTCTCGCGCGTCGTCGTGGTGGGCGTCTGCATGGACCCGGACCGGCTCCGACCCGCCGTCGCGATCAACAAGGAGATCGATCTCCGGTTCGTGCTCGGCTACACACCACCGGAGTTCCACGAGACCCTGCACCTGCTCGCCCGCGGGAAGGTGGACGCGGCGCCCATCATCACCGGATCCGTCGGCCTGCCCGGCGTCGACAACGCCTTCACCGCCCTGGGCGACCCCGAGGTCCACGCCAAGATCCTCGTCGACCCGCAGAGCGACGCGACTGAGCCGGTGGCCGTTTCGCTCTAGCCAACGAGTCGAGGCTCCGGGCGCGGGACGCCGGCGAAGGACGAGAGGGTGAACCAGCCCGGGAACGCTCGCCGCAGCGCCTCGGGCCCCCGGACCTCGAGCGAGCCAGAGCGCAGGGCCGAGACCGCGACCTCGTAGCCGGGGAGGGATTCGTGGACTTGTGCAGGTTCCCAGCCTCGGGAACCTGCGCATGTCTTCAAACCCGGCGGGGTTGAGCGGAAGGATCGGCCGAGCGGCCGTGCCATGATCGGCGCATGGCCTCGGCACCCCGCCCGCGCACGCTGCCGTCGGGCAAGCCGCGGCCGCGCTACGACCAGGACACCCTGCTCGCCGTAGCCGCCGAGGTGTTCACCGCGCGCGGCTACGACGGCACGAGCATGGAGCACCTGTCGAGGGCGTCAGGACTGTCGAAGTCGTCGATCTACCACCACGTCGAGGGCAAGGAGCAGCTGCTTCGCCTGGCGCTCGAGCGGGCCCTCGACCCGCTGCTGGAGAGCCTCGATGCCGACGACGTCACTGCCGGACGCGCCGTGGACCGGCTGCACCACCTCGTCCGGCGCGACGTCCAGATCCTGGCCGACCGCCTCCCCTACGTCACCCTTCTGCTGCGTGTGCACGGCAACACCGAGACGGAGCGCTGGGCCCTCGACCAGCGTCGTCAGTTCGACCGGCGCGTGGCCGCGCTCGTGCAGGAGGCGATCGACGAGGGCGACGTGCGCTCCGACGTCGATGCCCGGACCACCGCACGGCTGATGTTCGGGGTCGTGAACTCCCTCGTCGAGTGGTACCGCCCCGGTCGCGACATCTCACCGGCCGCGCTCGCCGACCAGATCGCGTCGATGGTGCTCGACGGCATCGTGGCCCGTTGACCCTTGCGCCCAGGGCTGACTTCCCGTACAACTGGACAGGTGTCCAAACGCCTGTCCAAGTTTCAGCAGCTCCTCGAGCCCGCGGAGACGACATGACCGCACCAGCAGCCCAACTGCTGATCGACGGCAGGCTCGTTCCCGCGAGCGACGGTTCGACGTTCCCGATCCTCAATCCGGCCAACGGGCAGGAGATCGGGGTCGCCCCCGACGCCACGGCTGACGACATCGAAGCCGCGATCGCTGCCGCGCGCCGAGCCTTCGACGAGACCGACTGGTCCACCGACACCGAGCTCCGGGTGCGCTGCGTCCGCCAGCTCCGTGAGGCGCTTCTGGACGACGCTGACGACTTCCGGGCCCTGACGACGGCCGAGGTCGGCATGCCCGGCTTCATGATCGGGGCGGCCGGGTTCGACGGGCCGGTCGACGGCCTGACGTTCGTAGCCGACCTGGCCGAGTCCTATGAGTTCGAGACCGACCTCGGCGTGGCCGCACCGATGGGCATCCCGAGTCGGCGGACCATCCGACGCGAGCCCGTCGGCGTCGTCGCCGCCATCACGCCATGGAACGTTCCCACGCAGATCAACCTGGCGAAGGTCGCACCCGCGCTCGCGGCCGGGTGCACGGTCATCCTCAAGCCGGCGCCGGACACACCCTGGCTGGCCGCGGAGCTCGGCCGCCTGGTGGCCACGCACACGGACACCCCTCCCGGCGTCCTCAACGTGGTGACGCCACGCTCGAACGAGGTCGCCGCCCAGCTGACGGTCGACCCGCGCGTCGACATGGTCTCGTTCACCGGCTCGACCGCCACCGGCAAGGCGATCATGGCCGCGGCCGCACCAACGCTGAAGAAGGTCTTCCTCGAGCTGGGCGGCAAGTCGGCGGCGATCGCCCTCGACGACGCCGACGTCGCGGCCGTCGCCGGAGCCACGGCCTTCGCGGCCTGCCTCCACGCCGGTCAGGGCTGCGCCATCAGCACCCGTCTGCTGGTACCGCGCGAGAAGTACGACGAGGCCGTCCAGGTCGCGGCCGCGACGATGAGGTCGATCGGCGCCAAGGACCCCTCCGACCCGGAGGCCATCTGCGGTCCGGTCATCTCGGCGTCTCAGCGCGACCGGGTCGAGGAGTACCTGAAGATCGCCGTGTCCGAGGGCGGCACCTTCGCCACGGGCGGCACGGTGATCGACCGGGACGGCTTCTGGATCGAGCCGACCGTCGTCGCGGGACTGGACAACTCATCGCGTCTGGCCCAAGAGGAGATCTTCGGCCCGGTGCTCGTGGTCATCCCGCACGACGGGGACGACGACGCGGTCCGCATCGCCAACGACTCTGCCTATGGGCTCTCCGGCTCGGTCGACTCCGCAGACCTGGATCGGGCCAAGGCGGTCGCGGCCCGGATCCGGACCGGCACCCTGGCCCTCAACGGCGGCGTCTGGTTCAGCCCGGATGCACCTTTCGGGGGCTACAAGCAGTCGGGCATCGGGCGCGAGATGGGCGTGGCCGGGTTCGAGGAGTACCTGGAGTCCAAGACGATCGCCGAACCCGCGTGACCCACCCCGAGGAGAACAGCATGCGCTTCGCGAACAAGGTCGCCATCGTGACCGGAGCGGCCCAGGGCATCGGCGAGGCCTACGCCAAGGCGCTCGGCGCCGAGGGTGCCTCGGTCGTCGTCGCCGACCTCAACGTCGAGTCGGGTGAACGTGTCGCCAAGGAGATCGAGACGGCGGGTGGCGCCGCGATGTTCGTCCACTGCGATGTGGCCGACGCGGCATCGGCGACCGCGATGGCCGACGCCACGGTGGCCGCGTACGGCGGCATCGACCTGCTGGTCAACAACGCCGCCATCTACGGCGACATGGAGTTCGACCTGCTGATCACGGTCGACTGGGAGTACTACAAGAAGTTCATGGCGGTGAACATGGATGGCGCGCTGGTCGTCACTCGGGCGGTCTACGGCCACATGCAGAAGCGCGGCGGTGGCGCGATCGTCAACCAGAGCTCCACCGCGGCCTGGCTCTACTCCGGGTTCTACGGACTCGCCAAGGTCGGCATCAACGGCCTCACCCAGCAGCTCGCCCACGAGCTCGGAGGGATGAACATCCGCGTCAACGCGATCGCACCCGGCCCGGTCGACACGGCGGCCACCCGCACCCAGGCCGGCGAGGTCGCGCACGACATCGTCAAGAACAACCTGGCGATCAAGCGCATGGGCCAGCCCGAGGACATCGTCGGAGCCTGTCTCTACCTCCTCTCCGACGACGCTTCCTGGGTGACGGCCCAGATCCTCGACGTCGACGGCGGCCAGGTGTTCCGGGCGTGACCGGACTGCCACGGATCGGGTTCATCGGTCTCGGCTCCATCGGCAAGGCGATGGCGCACCGGCTCACGACCTGGGATGGCGGCTTGACCGTCTTCGACGTCGATCCGGCGCCGGTGACCGAGCTGGCGGACGCCGGAGCGCGGGCTGCGTCGTCGGTGGCTGACCTCGCCGCCGAGTGCGGCGTCGTCTCGGTCATGGTGAACACCGATGCCCAGGTCCGCGACGTGATCAGCGAGATCGCACCGGCCGCGAGGCCCGGGACCGTGGTCGCTGTGCACTCGACGATTGCGCCGGACCTGCCGGCGCAGCTGGAGGAGATCGGCCGCGGCCCACGACCTTCTGGTGGTGGACGCACCGGTCAGTGGCGGCGCCATGGGCGCTGTCGAAGGCACGCTGGCGATCATGGTCGGGGGAACCGAGCGCGGCGTTCACGGCGGTCACGGAGCCGTTGGCGCTCCTGGGCTCCGAGGTGATCCACTGCGGGCCGGCCGGCAGCGGCACCGCGGCCAAGCTGGCGAGGAATCTGCTGCACTTCGTCGCCTTCACCGCGACCGGCGAAACCTTGCGGCTGGCCGAGGCGGCCGGCATCGACCTGCAGGCGCTCGGCCGGATCGTCCGGCACACCGACTCGATCACCGGCGGCCCGGGCGCGATCATGCATCGCACCACGGCACGGGAGATGGCGCGGGACGACGACTGGTTCCCGATCTTCGACCACGTCCGAGCGCTGGGCGAGAAAGATCTCGCGCACGCCATCGAGCTGGCCGATCAGCTCGGCGTCGACGTACCGATGGCGCGGTTCGCCTCCGAGCACCTGGCGACCGCACTGGGCCTACCGACCAAGGAGAACGCATGAGCGACAGGTTCGAAGGGCTCCCGGAGGCTCGCCGTCGTGGCCTCGAGAAGATGGAGCAGGTCTACGGCTTCGAGATGAACGACATGGACGGCGACTTCTTCCGGTACACGGTCGAGCACCTGTTCGGCGACATCTGGCAGCGGCCTGGACTCAGCGATCGCGACCGCCGCCTGCTGCTGATCGGGATGCTCGCCGGTCAGGGCGCACAGGATGTGCTCACCGTCCATGTCCCGGCGGCCCATGCGGCCGGCGACCTGGACGACACCGCACTCCGCGAGGTCGTCATCATGCTCAGCCATTATGCCGGCTGGCCCACCGGCGCCTGGCTGAACAGCCTGGTCGAGGACACCATTGCCCAGGCCGATCGGGATCGAGGCTGAGGATGGCCACCGGACAGGTCATGTCGCACCTGCGGCTCGGGCTGAACCCGCGTCAGACCGAGACGGTTGACAAGCTGCTGCGCGCCGGCGAGGAGGAGCTCCGGGAGGTCGGGCCGGAGGCCTTGACCATCCGGATGGTGGCCCAGCGGGCGGGAGTCTCCCCGGCGACGGCCTACACCTACCTGGCGTCGAAGAACCACCTGTTCGCCGAGCTGTTCCGGCGCCGGATCGTCACCGACGACGCGCCGGAGCCGGTCGGTGCGACGGCGGCCGAGCGCATCAGGGTGGTCACCCGGCACATCGTCGCGCTGCTTGCGCGGTCGCCGCACCTGGCCTCCGCGGCGAACTACACCCTGCTCGGCAGCGATCCCGAGGTCGAACGACTGCGGCGGGAGATCGGCACCGAGTTCGTGACCCGGTTCCGCGACGCCATCGGCGAACCGTTCGACCCACGGCTGGTCGACACGATCACCCTCGCCTTCACCGGTGCGCTGCTGCAGGCCGGAATGGGCCTGGTGACCTACGACGAGCTGAGCGGGCGCCTCGACGACGTCGTGACCGTGATCATGGAGGGCCACGAGCGATGACCGACGAACACGCCAGCCCGCTGTCCTTCGACCACTACGACCACGCCCTCCAGGACGACCCGTACCCGACCTACGCGCGACTGCGGGACGAGGCGCCCCTGTTCCACAACGAAAGGCACGACTTCTGGGTGATGTCCCGGTACGCCGACATCCACAAGGCCTGGCGCACCGACGACGTCTACTCCAACCGGATGGGCGTGACCCTGGACGAGAGCGCCTGGAACGAGGACGCGCACCTGGTGATGTCCTTTCTCGCCATGGACCCGCCGGAACAGACCCGGCTGCGCAGGTTGGTCTCCCGGGGCTTCACACCGAAGCGCGTCGCCGAGATGGAGCCCCGGATCGCGGCGGTGAGCTTGGGGCACCTGGAGAGGGCGCTGGCGATGGGTGAGTTCGACTGGATCACCGACTTCGCCGGCAAGTTCCCGATGGACGTCATCTCGGAGCTGCTCGGGGTTCCCGAGGCCGATCGCGACGAGGTCCGCCGGCTGGCCGACCTGCTGGTGGTCCGCGAGGACGGCCTGCGGGACGTGCCGCAGCCCGGGATGGACGCCGCCGTGGAGATGTTCGGCTACTTCGCGGACCTCCTGGCCGCCCGTAGGAAGGTTCCTGCCGACGACCTCGTCACCGCCCTGCTGCTCGCCGAGGACGAGGGCGACCGGATGACCGACAGCGAGCTGACGGCGTTCCTGTTCCTCATGGTCGTGGCCGGCAACGAGACCACCACCAAGCTGCTCGGCAACGCGGTGGCCAACATCGCCGAGCACCCGGACCAGCGGGTCGCGGTCTTCTCCGACCCCGAGCTGATCGAGCCGTGGATCGAGGAAACCCTGCGCTACGAGGCCTCGAGCCAGCTGCTGGCGCGGCAGACGCTGCAGGACGTGACGATCGACGGCACCACCTGTCCGGCAGGTGCACAGCTGCTGATCAACGTCGGCTCGGCCAATCACGACCACACGGTCTTCACCCATGCCGAAGAGTTCGACATCCATCGCGACCAGGCCGAGCTGGCCAAGCACCTCGCGTTCGGTGGCGGCCGGCACTTCTGCCTCGGCGCGAGCCTGGCTCGTCTGGAGGCGAACATCGCCCTGCAGCAGCTGGTCGAACGGACCTCGACGATCGAGGTCGAGCAGGACAAGGCCCAGCGGATGTACTCGGCGAACGTCCGGGGCTACCGCTCGCTGCCGGTGCGGGTCAGGCTTCGCTGAGAAATGCGCTATCGTTCAAACCGAACGATCATTCGGTTTGAGGACTCATGAGCGACACTCTGCAGCAGCACTTCGACGACACCATCGCGCACGGCTCGCGCATCGAGCCGCGCGACTGGATGCCCGACGGCTACCGCCGCACCCTGGTGCGCCAGATCGCCCAGCACGGGCACTCCGAGATCATCGGCATGCAACCCGAGGGAGCGTGGCTCGGCAGCGCGCCGTCGCTGCGGCGCAAGGCCGTGCTCACCGCGAAGGTGCAGGACGAGGCCGGCCACGGGCTCTACCTCTACTCCGCCACCGAGACCCTGGGCGCCGATCGTGCCGACCTCACCGACGCACTCATCACGTCGCGGCAGAAGTACTCCTCGATCTTCAACTACCCGACGCCCAGCTACACCGATGTCGGCACCATCGGCTGGCTCGTCGACGGCGCCGCGATCTGCAACCAGGTGCCGCTGTGCCGCAGCTCGTACGGGCCGTACGCCCGCGCGATGATCCGCATCTGCAAGGAGGAGTCGTTCCACCAGCGGCAGGGCTATGAGCTGCTGATGACCATGATGAACGGCACCGACGAGCAGCGCGCCATGGTGCAGGAGTCGGTGAACCGCTGGTGGTGGCCGTCGCTGATGATGTTCGGCCCGCCCGACGACCGCTCCCCCAACACCGAGCAGTCGATGGCGTGGGGCATCAAGCGGCACACCAACGACGAGCTGCGTCAGCGGTTCGTCGACATGACCGTGCCGCAGGCCGACGCCCTCGGCGTCACGCTGCCCGACCCGGAGCTCGCCTGGAACGAGGAGCGCGGCTCCTACGACTTCGGCACGCCCGACTGGGACGAGCTCATGCGCGTCATCAGCGGCGACGGCCCGTGCAACGCCGAGCGCATCGCCTGCCGCAAGGCCGCCCACGAGGACGGCGCCTGGGTGCGCGAGGCCGCTTTGGCCTACGCCGCCCGATCGGAAGGAGCAGCATGACGGACAACTGGCCCCTCTACGAGGTGTTCGTACGCGGCAAGCGCGGACTCAACCACGTCCACGTCGGCTCGATCCACGCCGCCGACGACGAGATGGCACTGCGCAATGCCCGCGACGTCTACACCCGTCGCAACGAGGGCGTGAGCATCTGGGTCGTGAAGTCCTCCGACATCACGGCGTCCAGCCCGGACGAGAAGGATCCGTTCTTCGCGCCGAGCGGCGACAAGGTCTACCGCCACCCCACCTTCTACGACGTGCCCGAGCACGTCCCCCACATGTGACATGACCGATCACGACAACGCCTACACGAGCCTCGTCGAGGCCGACGACGACGCGCGCTGGGCCTTCGGCACGAGCTTCGACGACCCGCTCGCCGGCATCGACACCACCGTGCCGAGCGGCGTCGACGCGAGCGCTCTCGCCGCGCTACTGCCTGATGCTCGCCGACGACGCGCTCGTGCTCGCGCAACGACTGGGCGAGTGGACGACGCACGCACCGGAGCTCGAGGAGGAGGTCGCACTCGCCAACATCGGGCTCGACCTGCTCGGCCAGGCCCGGCTCCTGCTCGCCCGCGCCGCGGCCGCCGACCCCGATGTCGTGCCCGATCTTCCCGAGGGTTCGCCGGTGCCGGTCGACGATCGGCTCGCGTACTTCCGCGACGCCGGCGCATTACGCAACGTCCATCTCGTCGAGCAGCCCAACGGCGACTTCGCCACCACGATGGCGCGACTGCTCGTCTTCTCCTCGTGGCGGCTCGCGCTCCTCGAGCATCTGCGCGCGTCGGACGACCCGGTACTCGCGGCCGTGGCCGAGAAGGGCGTCAAGGAGGTGCGCTACCACCGCGAGCACGCGGCCCGATGGTGCATCACGCTGGCGCAGGGCACCGAGGTCTCACGGGAGCGGATGATCGCCGGCCTGCGGGACGTCTGGCCGGACGTTGCCGAGCTGCAGGGCACCGACCCGGCGGACGCGTTCGACGAGGCGATGCGGGTCGTCGACCAGGTGCTCGACGCCGCAGGGCTCGAGCGCCCCGACGTCGCCTCTGCAGACGGCCGGGGCCGCGACGGCATCCACACCGAGCCGTTCCCGGCGCTGCTCGATGAGATGCAGGGCCTGGCACGAGCACATCCGATGGGGCGATGGTGATGAGCGACCCACGCAGCGTCGTCGCCGAAGTCATTGATCCCGAGCTGCCGATGCTGACCCTCGAGGATCTCGGGGTGCTGCGCGACGTCGAGGTCGCCGACGACACCGTCGTCGTCACCCTCACCCCCACCTACAGCGGGTGCCCGGCCCTGGCGACGATGCGCGCCGACGTGCTGGTCGCGTTACGTCGTGCCGGCTACGACCGCGCCGAGGTGCGGACGACGCTCTCGCCCGCCTGGTCCTCGGACTGGATCAGCGCTCGGGGCCGCGCAGCGCTCGCCGAGCACGGCATCTCGCCGCCCCGACCGAACGACGGACCCGTCAACCTGGTCCTCATGCCGGTGCGCCCACCCGCGTGTCCCCAGTGCGGTTCGGCGGACACCCGCGAGGTCTCACACTTCGGCACCACGGCCTGCCGCTCGCTGCACACCTGCCGCGCCTGTGGCGAGACGTTCGACCACATGAAGGAGATCTGATGGTGCACTCAGTTGCCGGGCAGAGGGACTTCCATCCGCTCCGGGTGTCGAGCGTCGACCGGCTCTGCGACGACGCGGCCGCAGTGACGTTCGACGTCCCCGACGAGCTCGCCGAGGCGTACCGGTTCAGCCCGGGCCAGTCGCTCACGCTCCGCCGCCAAGTCGACGGCCGCGAGGAACGCCGCCAGTACTCGATCTGCGCTGCCGTCGGAGCCGCACCGCGGGTCGGCGTGCGCGTGGTGCCGGAAGGGATGTTCTCGCGAGTGGCTCGTCGAGCAGGTCAGCGCCGGCGACGAGATCGAGGTGCAGACGCCGTCGGGCACGTTCGGCCCCGACCCCGACCAGGGCGGCCGCCACGTGCTCGTCGCCGCCGGCTCCGGCATCACCCCGGTGCTGTCGATCGCCTCGTCGCTCCTCGCCAACCCGGGCGCCGAGGTGACCCTGCTCTACGGCAACCGGCGCGCGAGCACCGTGATGTTCACCGACGAGGTCGCCGACCTGAAGGACCGGTTCCCAGCACGCTTCGAGGTCATCCACGTGCTCTCCCGGGAGCCGCGCGAGGCCGAGCTGTTCAGCGGCCGCCTCGACGCCGACCGGCTGCGGCGCATCCTCAACGCACTCGTCCCCGTGGCAGGCGTCGACGGATTCTGGCTGTGCGGACCGTTCGAGATGATCGAGTCGGCCCGCGACGTGCTGCGCGAGCTCGACGTCCCGGCCGAGAAGGTCCACCGCGAGCTGTTCTTCGTCGACGACGTCCCGCCGCCTCCGGTCGAGCACGCCGAGGCTGGCATCGACGGACCGTCCAGCCGGGTCACCGTGACACTCGAGGGTCGCACCACCGAGCTGAGCCTGCCCCGCGACCGGCCAGTCCTCGACTCCGCGCAGGAGTCCCGCGCCGACCTGCCGTACGCCTGCAAGGGCGGGGTGTGCGGCACCTGCCGGGCCAAGGTCCTGAGCGGCGAGGTGAACCTGCGCCGCAACTATGCCCTGGAGGACGACGAGCTGGCGGCCGGCTACGTGCTCACCTGCCAGAGCCTCCCGGTCTCCGAGGAGCTCGCCCTCGACTACGACGCCTGACCGCAGTCACGGCGACGGTGCCTCCACCCAGACAGATTTCGGTATTGACACCCGTGTGCAGGCCGATACACCCTCCTAGCGTGGAAAACCCCCACGTCAGGAGACTCCGATGAACATCCGCCCCACCATTGTTTTCGTCGCCCTCGTCTCTGCCCTCTTCGCCGGTTGTGGCTCGGACGCCGAGACGCCAGCGGACAAACCGTCGGCTTCGCCCGCAGCGGCCAACCCACTCGAAGGAACCTGGCGCACTGAGCCGGTTTCTGTGAGTGATGCCGAGGCCACGCTACGGAAGCACGGCCTGGAGAAGTGGATCAAGAAGTTCAAGAACGAATCGCCGATCCAGTCCGACACCGTGCTAGTCCTCGACCTCAAAGATGAATGGGATCTCTACGGCGAATCAAACGGAGGTCCGCAGGAGGAGATCGACTATGACGCCGAGTACAAGGTGGACGGCGACACGGTCATCAAGACCCACTCGACCGGGGCGACAACGTATCGATGGTCGGTGGACGGCGACCGCTTGACGCTCGAGTGGCTCAGTACGACTGAGCCGCCGGCCAACGGCATTCCGGACGAGGTGTACCAGCGCGCGCTGTACAGCGCCACGTTCACGAAGGTCGGCTAACCGGTCGCGCCGAGGCAGCTCCTGAGCTCCTCGAGCTCGTAGAAGTTCTTGGTGTCCTCGTAGAGCTGGCAGTCGCGGCCGACGGTGGTGGGGACCTCGTTGTGCGAGACCGAGACGATATGGGTGTCACCGTTGCCCCACACGACCCACTCGATGTTCGACGACAGCGGCGCCACCCTGGAGACGCGGAACTCGTTGTTCTCGTGGGTGTAGAGCTCGCCGGGCTTCGCCTGCTCGTCCGAGCCGGGCAGCTGCAGCAGCGCGGCGAACGGCGTGATCTCCTCGGCGTGCGCGAACCGGTACACGGCGGCGTGCGGATGTCCGCCTCGGTCCTGGAGCCGGTCGTCGATGACCTTGAAGAAGTCGTCCAGCAGGATCTGGGCGGCCTGGTAGCTGCCGTCGTCGCCCTCCTGGCCGGGCCCGCGGGAGTAGAAGTAGCGACCGTCGTCGACGAAGACGAAGGCTGCGGCCGCCTGGGCCGGCATCACCGGCACCGTGTCGACGTTGACGTCGCGACTCATCGCCGGGCCGCTGCGGTAGACGTCGAAGATGCCGTTCGCGAAGTAGAGCTTGCCCTTGATGCCCTTGACGAACTCCGGCGTGTAGAGGTGCTCGAGGGTGTCGACGGCTGCCTGGTCGATGCCTGACTGCCTGCGCAGCTGGTTGTAGGCGGACTTCCAGGGACCGTCCTCGAGAAAGTTCTCGTACTCGTTGTTCTCGCTGTCGAATTTCAGCACCTTCTCGTCGGTGTCCGACGGCTCGATCTCGAGGTCCGGCTGGGTCGAGCTCAGGCCGCGCGCGAAGTTCCTGGCGCTCGCCCTCGCGCGGGACTTGCCGGAGTCGAAGATGTCGACCTTCGCGCCGTCCTCGAGCGCCGTCTCGAACATGCTGGACAGGCGCTCACCCGTGCGAGCGCCGATGCCTTGCATCTCTTCCTTGCCGAGGGTGCTGAGCTCGCCGAACCCGACCTTTTTCATCGCGGTCTGGAGGGCCTTGGCGTCGGGGCCGAAGCTCTCGCCGGCGGACGTCAGTGCGTCGGCGTCCCTCGCCTTCTCCCACAAACGGATCGTGTCGGCGAGCAGCTCGCCGTCGGTGAGCGACCGCGCGCCATGGCGGGCGACGTGCTCGGCGAACACCGGCTCGAACCCGTCCGGCGCCTGAAGCTCGATCGCCTTGGGCTCGGGGTAGGGCGTGAGCGTCGAGAAGTTCGGCTGATCGCTCGCGACGGCGGACGTCGAGCCATTGCCGGAGGAGCTGCCCTTCTTCTGATCGGCGGTGGACTGGCAGCCGGAAAGGACGGTGATCGCTGCGACGACGATCAGGAGTCGGGAGCGATGCATTCCCATATCCTGCCTGACGTGGCGAAACGCGTCAGAGGTTCCCGGCAAATGCGACCGCAGTCACGATCGCGAGCACCAAGGTCGCGGCGTCACCCGCGAGTCCGGCCGTGTCCGGTCGGCCGTTGCGACTGACCGCCCGCAGGCGAGTGACGAACGCTCCGACGAGCAGACCGGCGAGGGCGATGGAGGCGAGCAGTCCGAGTGGCCGGTACGCCAGCCCGACGACGACGCCCGCGGCACCGAGCCACTCCAGCACACCGATCACCCGCCAGAGCCCGGGCGGGACTTCCAGCCGGTCACGGATCTCCAGCGACGCGGGAACGCTGAACACCTTGATGCCTCCCGTGAAGACGAACGTGGCGGCCACGACGATCACGAGAATCGTGAGAAGCATCTGCCAACGCTAGCGCTTGGGCGCCCCCGCGCGTCAGGCCACGCGAAACTTCTCGGCCCCGGCCGGTCGGCTGACCTCGACGACGGCACCGCGCTCGAGCTGGCGGCCGCGGCGCGTCTCGACCACACCGTCCACCAGCACCTCGCCGTCGGCGATGAGCGCACCCGCGTCGGCCCCGGAGTCGGCGATGCCGACGAACTTGAGGAACTGACCCAGCCGGATGCCGCCCTCACGGATGGGCACGTCCGTGATCTCACCCACGGCGATTACGTCAGGTGCGTGACCAACGGAGTGTGCCGCACCGCGACCGGCTCGAGCTTCAGCCCGCCAAGGTCGTCGAAGAGTCGCTCACCCGACCCGAGGACGAGCGGCACCACGTGCAGCCGGAGCTCGTCGACGAGTCCCGCGGCGAGGTACTGGCGCACCGTGGTGGCGCCGCCCATGATGCCGACCTCGCCGTCGCCGGCGGCCTCGCGTGGCCCGGTCGAGGGCGGCCTCAATGCCGTCGGTGACGAAGTGGAACGTCGTGCCGCCGTCCATCGGAAGGTCGTCCCGCTCGTGATGGGTGAGCACGAACACCGGAGCGTGGTACGGCGGGTCCTCACCCCACCACCCGCGCCAGGCGTCGTCCCACGCGCCACCCTCGGGTGGGCCGAACATGTTGCGGCCCATGACGAAGGCGGACCGCGCCAGGATCGCCTCGACCTCGGCGGCGTTCTCTTCGGCCGCCCCGAACATCCAGTCGTCCAGCAGGTGCTCTCCGCCCGCGCCGAGCGGGTTCTCATGACTCTGGTCCGGACCGGCGGCGAAGCCGTCGAGCGAGATTCCGAGGTCTGCGGTCACGCGCGTCATGGTGTACTCCCGTTTCGCTGAGGTGGTCCTTACGTATTCACGGCCCCCGGCCGGCTGTCAAGATGTCGCCATGGACGACGCGGTCAAGAGCCCCTGGATCATCGGCTTCGGTGTGGTGGCGGTGCTGCACCTGGTGCTCAACGCCGCCGACGCGTCGCCGTGGGACAGCATCACCAAGTGCCTGCTGGCACCACTGCTCGCCGCCTGGGTCCTTCAGCTCGGCGGCCCGCGTCTGCTCGTGGCCGCGCTGGTGTTCTGCCTCGGCGGCGACCTGTTCCTCGAGATCGAGTCGCTCTTCGTCATCGGCATGGCCTCGTTCGCCGCGGCCCACATCTGCTTCATCACGTTCTTCGTGCAGCGGGGCGCGCTCCCCCGTCTCCGCGCCAATCCCTGGGCGGCGATCGTCTATGTGGCGGCTGCGATCGCGATGGTCATCTGGGCGTGGGACGGGCTCGAGGCCGACGTGCGGCCGTTCGTCCCGGTCTACGCGCTGCTGCTCGTGGGCACCGCCGCGACGTCTCTCGCCCTCGACGGGCGCGCCGGTCTCGGCGGCCTGCTGTTCCTCGTGTCGGACGGGTTCATCGCTCTCGGCGAGGCAGGCCGCTTCGACAAGGACGCGACGTGGCATGGGCTGGTGATCATGGGGCTCTACATCCTGGCGATCTTCTTCCTGTCCGCCGGGATCCTGAACCGCGAGATCCGCACCCGAAGACTGGCGGCCGAGGGCTTCGATCCCACCGTCCGCACCGACTGCTGGCCGAGACTCCCCGAGCGGACGTGACCATCACCGGACCCCTCGGCAACGAATCGACCACATGAGCACCGACCGGCGCCGACGCTCGGATCGCACCTACCGCACCGTGGTGCGGCTCGTCGCCGGCTTCTTTCGCTTGCTGGGGTTGCGCATCACGGTGCGCGGCGCCGAGCACCTTCCGGCGACCGGCCCGGCCGTGCTCGCGACCAACCACACCGGCTTTCTCGACTTCACGTTCGTCGGCTACGCCGCGCGGGAGCGTGGCCGGCTCGTGCGATTCATGAGCAAGCTGTCGGTGTTCGAGAGTCGCCTGTCCGGGTGGCTGATGCGCGCGATGCGGCACATCCCGGTCGACCGGTGGTCGGGCGCCATCGCCTACCGGCGGGCTCTGAGCCTGCTCGACGAGGGCGAGATCGTCGGTGTCTTCCCAGAAGCCACCATCAGCAGGTCGTGGTTGGTCAAGGGCCTCAAGCCCGGTGCGGCGGGGCTCGCCATCAGCCGCTCGGTGCCTCTCCTCCCGGTGGTGGTGTGGGGCTCGCACCGCATCATGACGGTCGACGGCCACCGCAGCCTCCGCCGCGGCAAGGCCGTGACGATCCTGATCGGCGAGCCGCTCCGCCCTGCCGACGGCGAGAGCATCGCCGGACTCACCGAACGTCTGCGCATCGCGATGTCCGAGCTGCTGAACGAGGCGATCCGCTCCTACCCTGACAAGCCGCGGTCGGACGCCGACCGCTGGTGGCTGCCGCACGACCGCGGCGGATCGGCGCCTCCCCCGGATGTCGCCGCCGTCCTCGATCGCGCGGCCCTCGCCCGCATCAACCAGCCGGCCGACTGATGGATGATGGCCTCATGACGTTCGATCGGCTGCAGCCCGTCACCGTCGGCAACCTCGTCTTCGATGTCCGAACACTGGGGCCGGACGACGGCGAGCCCGTGGTGCTGCTGCACGGCTTCCCCGAGACGTCGCTGAGCTGGTCGGCCGTCGCACCGGTGCTGGCCGATGCCGGGTTCCGCGTCATCGCACCCGACCAACGTGGGTACTCCCCCGACGCACGACCCTCGGCGGTGGACGACTACTCGATGGAGCACCTCGTCGACGACGTCCTCGGCCTGGCCGACGCACTCGGCCTCGACACGTTCCACCTCGTCGGCCACGACTGGGGCGCGGCGGTCGGATGGGCGGTCGCTGCTCACCACGGCGACCGGCTGCGCACGTTCACGGCGGTGTCGGTGCCGCACCTCGCCGCTTACAACGCCGCGCTGCGCTCCGACTCCGACCAACAGCAGCGGGCGTCGTACATCGGGCTGATGCGCGAGGAGGGCAAGGCGGAGGACGTCCTGGCCGAGGAGGACGGGACGGAGGCTGCGCGCCATGTACGACGGCAAGATCCCGGCGACGCACGTCGACGCGTACGTCGACTTCTTCCACGACCGGGATGCCCTCACCGGCGCGCTCGCGTGGTACCGCGCCATGACGGCGGCGCTCGCCGACCTCCCCTCCGTCTCGGTGCCGACGACCTACGTGTGGAGCGACGGCGATGGGGCCATCGGACGAACGTCGGCCGAGGCCTGCGGCGACCATGTGACCGGTCCGTTCGGGTTCGTCGAGCTCGAAGGCATCAGTCACTGGATCCCGGAAGAGGCACCGGACGTCCTCTCGACAGCGATCCTCGAGCGGGTACGGGCCGGCACGAGCGATTTGTGATGATGGGCTGATGACCAAGGCCTACTGGATCAACACGTTCACTGCCGTCCACGACAAGGAGAGGCTCAGGGCGTACATCGAGCTCGCCGGGCCGGCGATGATCGAGGCGGGCGGGCGGTTCCTGTCGCGCGGCAACGTCGTCCACGCCTTCGAGGGCGGCACCCTCGGACGCACCACGCTCATCGAGTTCCCGAGCGCCGACGCGGCCGCGGCGGCGTACGTGAGCCCCGGCTACCAGGCTGCGCTCGAGGCCCTCGGCGACGGAGCAGAGCGCGAGATCCGCATCATCGAGGCACTGCCCGACGCGTAGGCGGCGAGGGGCCAGCCTTCTGGATCGTCGAGGGGACGGCCCTTCAGGGCGGCGTAGGTGTTCCACTCGGCGGCACGGTCGGCGAACCACGCACGCTGGCTGGCCATGAGCTCGACGAGCGTGGACGTGCCGACGTGCGGGTGCCGGGCGCCGAGCTCGACCGCGACGTCACGAGCCGCCCGGGCGTCGCAGGTGGCGTCGTGCGCGTTGTCGAGGGGAACCCCGTAGTACGACGCGACGTCGATGAGCCGCCTCGGCCTCATCTGCCGCCTGACGCCCGGCACCCCTACCAGGGGACCCAGCGCGCCGCGCTCGATGCCCCAGTCGACGACGAAGGGATCGATCACCAGCAGCCTGGACCAGTCGGGTTGCGTGAGCCCGAGCCTGGCGGCCTCGGCCCGGAGCATGGTGAGGTCGTAGGTGGCGTTGAACACGACGAGGGCCACCTGGCGCTCGACCAGCGACTGCACCCAGTCGACGACGACGGCAAGACCCTCGGCGGACGACGGCGCGTCGGCGAGCATGGCCTCGGTGATGCCGTGCACCTCGGCCGATGCCGCGGGGATCGGCACTCCCGGGTTGACGAGCCCGGTGATCTCGACACCCGCCTCGTCGAGCAGGGCATAGCTGAGCACCCGGTCGAGGTGTGGATCGATGCCGGTGGTCTCGAAGTCGAGCGACGCCAGCGGGACGCGGTGCCAGCCATCGTGATCGCCACGATCCGGCGGCCGAGGTGGGGCCGGTGCGAGCCGAAGCCGGCGGAGCAACCGTCGTAAGCGCGTCTCTCGCATGGACCGACCTCCTGGTGTCACGCTAGGGGCGGCCTCGGACAGCCGGCCGCAGCGACATGCGGTTTCGTCCAGCGGACGCCTTCGGCGTGGTCGCTCAACCTGGGTTCACGCTCGCTGGCGCTCGGCTCACCCATAAGTGGTACATTCGTCCTACTTCTGAGGAGGCACCGTGAAGGGCACGGATCTGCGTGGCACGACGACCGTCATCACCGGCGCCGGCAGCGGCATCGGACGCGCCACCGCGCTGCTCGCCGCCGAGAAGGGCGCTCGTCTCGCGCTCACCGACGTCTCGGCCGACACCCTCGAAGAGACCGTGCGGCTCGTCATCGAGGCCAGTGGCCCCGGCGGGGGTGCCGGGCGCTGGGCGGCAGATGACACCGTGGCCCATCACGAGGCGTTCGACGTGCGCGACGTCGACGCCGTCGACGCGTTCGCAGCCCGCACCCACGAGCTCACCGGACCGGTCGATGTCGTCATGAACGTCGCAGGGATCTCGACCTGGGGACGCATCCAGGACCTCACCACCGAGCACTGGCGGCGCACCGTCGACATCGACCTGATGGGCCCGATCCAGGTGCTCGCTGCGTTCGTGCCGCCGATGATCGAGGCCCGCCGCGGAGGTCACGTCGTCAACGTCTCGTCCGCCGCCGGCCTTTTCGGCCTCCCACTGCATGCTCCGTACAGCGCAGCCAAGTTCGGCTTGCGCGGAGTCAGCGAGGTGCTGCGCTTCGACCTCGCGCCGTACGGCATCGGCGTGAGCCTGGTGTGCCCCGGAGCCGTCAACACGCCGCTCGTGGAGACGATCGACATGGTCGGCGTCGACCGCGACGACCCGACGGTGCGCAAGGCCGTGGACTCCTTCGCCCGCCACGCGGTGACGCCGGAGAAGGCAGCCGCCGCGATCGTCCGTGGCGTCGAGAAGGGTCGCTACATGGTGTACACGTCGCAGGACATCCGCGCCTTGTACCTCACCCAGCGGTACATCCCGTTCGTCTACACCATCATCATGCGGGTCATGAACCAGCAGGCCCGCCGCGTGCTGAAGCGAAAGGTCAGACCGCCTGCAGGTCGGTGACCTGGAACGTCCGGGCCGACGTCTCCTGCTGTGCGCGGCAGGTGAGTGCGGCCGGCGGTGCCCGATGGGCTTCGATCGACACCACGACATGAGCGGGCAATGCGCCCTCGCACCACAGCTCGACCCGCCATCGTCCCGTTCCGGTCGTCTCGATCTGCTCGGCGTGGATGTCGCGCGGACCCCCCGGCCCGAACCGCTCGTGGACGGCCACCGCCGCGGCCTGCGCGACGGTCGACAGCATGCTCGATCCCCGCAGACGCGACGGCGTCACCGTGCCGGCGAGGTGGCGGTCGAGGACGTCGCCCGCATCCACGGCGTCGAGCCCGCCGTAGTAGGTGCCGTCGGGCAGCACGACGACGCTCGCCGCGAATCGGTCGCCGCCGACGTGACTGCACTCCCACACCCGGTCGCCATGGCGTTCGGACAGTGCCGCGGCGACAGGACGACCGCGAATCGCGCAGCAGGTGTCGTGGCGTCCGTGCGTGCAGACGAGAAGCGTCGGCTCGTCGGACCATGCCCCACTGGGTGCGCCGAGCGCGTCAGCGGCGGCGAGCAGGTCGGCGTCGTCGCTCCAGCGGCCCCACTTGATCCGGCCACTCTCGACGTCGGCCACGGCCCAGGCCCGCTCGGACGTTGCCTCGACGCGGCCGTGGCGGCGGATGAGCAGCGTGCGTGCGCCGGCGTCATGCGTGGCCACGAGCAGCTTCCCCAGGATCCCCACATCGATGCCCGACGACTCGAGGGCGTCGAATCCCCATGGCCCGTGGTGTTCGATGAGGAGGAACCGAGGCACGTTGATGGCGGTGCCCTGCATGGCGTCGCCGCGCTCGCGGGCGGTGTCCGCGCACAGCGGAGTGGTGGAGGCCATGGGGCCAGCGTGTCAGGTGGCCACGACGACACCGGCACGCAGGAGTCGTCGTGCCAGGCCGAGCCCGAGGATGTCGGCCGTGACCGGGTCGCCGGTGAGGAGCACCTCGACGGCCGCGGCGTCCTCGGTGCCGAGCTCGAGGACACCGGCGCGCGTGGTCAGCCGGACGCCGTCGTCGTGCCTCTCCAGCCGGGGCTCGAGGTGCCGGCGGAGCACGAGCTTCGTGTCGTCGGTGAGGGATCGTGCAGCCTGCAGCTGGGCCAGCGGGCCGACGGGGTCCGGGCGAGAGGTGGTCAGCGACGTCGAGGCGAGCACAGCCACGACGTCGTCGGCCGACAACCCGCTGATGGCCTGCAGCAGCCGGGCGCGCACGAGCTCGACATCCGGTGCGACCTCGGCCGGGTCGCCGACGCGCACGCCGAGCGGCAGAGACGTGCGGACGTCGAGGTCGCCCGCGACGTCGAGAAGGGCGCGGTCGAGCATCGTCCGGGCGATTGCGTGCCGCGTCCAGGTGTGGACCCCGAAGGTGAGGTGGGTGCTGACGTCACCCAGCGCGGTCGCGGCGTGGAGGAATCCGCGAGGCAGGTAGAGGCAGTCGCCCGGCTCCAGCACCGCATCGATCACCGGCGGGGTGCCGGCGGCCTCGGCAACGGCCTCGCGACGGTCGGTCCATGGCTGGTCGCGCAGCGGCGCGGGGTGGACGGGCTCGTGGATGCGCCAGCGCTTGCGACCGGAGATCTGGAGCACGAACACGTCGTGCACGTCGTAGTGGTCGTCGAACCCGCGGGACTGTGGCGGGGTGACGTAGGCGTTGACCTGCACGGGATGGCCGAGCTCGGACGCCAGCTGCTGGGTGAAGTCGATGAGCGGCGGCCAGATGCGATGGAGCGCCTGGAGCACCAGGGTCGAGCCGTCGGCGAACAGCGAAGCGAGCTTCGAGTCGTCCACCTGGTCGGCGATGCCGGCGCCGACACCTCCGCCGCTGGTGAACTCGCGGGTCGGGACGGTGCTGCCGTCCTTGGCCACCCGGATGAACGGGGTCCGCAGGCCACGGCGGGAGATGAGCTCGTCGACGGCCGCTTCGTCGAAGAGGTCGGAGACATCCCGCCTGAGATCGTCGGCCGGGGTGAGGACCGCGGACTCACCCCATCCATCGCGCGCGAACCTCGCTGGGTCGGCGACCAGACGACGCAGCGCAGGGTGCCCGGTCGCATGACCGGGCACCCTGGCGTCAGTCGCTGATGTCACGTCGTCGGATCGTCCTCGGCAACGTCGGCCGCGTCGTCGAGGAGGCCGTCGGCACCCTCGTCGGCGCCACCATCGGCTCCACCGTCGTCGGCGCCGCCGTCAGCGCCACCATCGGCACCACCGTCGTGCACGCCCGGCGTGCCCTCGGCACCACCGTCAGCGGGCCCTTCGGCGCCTCCGTCAGCGCCACCATCGGCACCACCGTCATGTACGCCCGGCGTGCCTTCTGCACCGCCGTCAGCAGGTCCTTCGGGTGTGGTCTCGGTCATGAGGTCTCCTCTGTCTCAGGGCACGACACCGGTGAGTGCCGCTCCCAACGAATAGCATCTTCGGGACGCGCCGCAACTCAACCGCCGTCGCTGCGCTCATCCTCGCGCTCGGCTTGTTCCCGGTCTCGTTCGTCCTGTTCGCGTTCGCTCAGCCGTCCCTTGAGCTCCTTGACCTCGCGGCGCCTGCCGGCGAGGCGCATGCTCGCGCCCACCAGGATGAGCGCCACCACGGCGCCGGCGACGGCGCCGATCGCGGTCGCCGCGCGGAACCCTGGTGCCTCCACGTCGAAGATCCGTTCTCCGGCGTGCGCCGCCTTGCTGGTGCCGAGCACGACGGCCAGCGTGAGCCAGTTGGGGGTCGCCAGCACGACGGCCACGGCCAGGATGATGAAGCGCCAGGTCCAGCTGAAGAAGCGCCTGCGCATCTGGGCCAGCAGGAGCAGCGGGACCAGGGTGAAGGTGAAACCGTAGAACAGGCCCCACAGGGTGCCGGCCGAGAGCTGGCCGCCGACCTGGTCGCCCACCCGCTGAGCCCACCAGCGCGGGAAGAAGGCCGCCGACAACGCGAAGGCGATGTACGCCAGCGCGATCAGCACCAGCGCCAGCACGGCGCGGTTGACCCAGGTACCCGCCTTGACTCCTTGGCGGTCGTATCTCCGCTCGTCGCCCGGTCGTCCGTGCTCGTGGTCGGCGTCACCATGGCTCTCTTCAGGCCCATGGGTGTGGTCGGCCTTACCGTGGCCTTCGTCGAAGCTCATGGCGTCATCATGCCCCCAGGAGGGAGCGAATGGGCTCCGATAGCCTCGGCGACGTGCGCATCGCGACCTGGAACATCAACTCCGTCCGCAGCCGCATCGACCGTCTGACCGACTGGCTGAAGCGGGCCGACATCGACGTGATCGCCCTGCAGGAGACGAAGTGCCGCGACGACCAGTTCCCGGCGCTCGAGCTCAGCGCCATGGGCTACGAGGTCGCCCACTTCGGCCTCAGCCAGTGGAACGGCGTGGCCGTCCTCTCTCGCGTCGGCCTCGACGACATCGCCACGTCGTTCGCCGACGACCAGCCGAGGTTCGGTGAGCCGGAGGCGCTGGAGGCCCGATCGATCGGCGTCACCTGCGGAGGCGTGCGGGTCTGGAGCCTGTACGTCCCGAACGGTCGAGAGCTCGGCAATCCGCACTACGACTACAAGCTGCGGTGGCTCGAGAGCCTGCGGACCGCCGCATCAGGCTGGCTCGCTGCCGATCCGGACGCCCAGGTCGCGCTCACCGGCGACTGGAACATCGCGCCCGAGGACGACGACGTCTGGGACATGGGGTTCTTCGCGAACAGCACGCACGTCTCCGAGCCCGAGCGGACGGCGTTCCGCGCCGTCGTCGACGCCGGGTTCGCCGACGTCGTCCGGCCGCACACGCCTGGGCCGGGCGTCTACACGTACTGGGACTACAAGCAGCTGAGCTTTCCCAAGAAGCGGGGCATGCGCATCGACTTCGTGCTCGCTTCACCCGCACTGGCGAGACGGGTGAGCTCGGCTTGGATCGAGCGCGAGGAGCGCAAGGGCAAGAGCCCGAGCGACCATGCGCCGGTCGTCGTCGATATTGCGTGAGCGCTAGGCTCCGAGGATGACCGAGAACTCCCGAGAATTCGACGTCGTCGTCTACGGAGCCACTGGCTTCGTCGGCGTCCTGACAGCCAAGTACCTTGCCGAGCACGCACCGGCCGGCACCCGCATCGCCCTGGCCGGCCGCAACGAGTCCAAGCTCGAGCAGACCCGCGCCTCGCTGCCAGCCGCAGCGCACGACTGGCCGCTCATCGTGGCCGACTCCGACTCCCCCGCCTCGCTCGACGCCATGGCTGCGCGCACCCGCGTCGTCTGCACGACGGTCGGCCCCTACCTCAAGTACGGCGAGTCGCTGCTGGCCGCGGTCGCCAACGCCGGCACCGACTACGTCGACCTCACCGGTGAGGTGCCTTTCGTCCGCTTCGCGATCGACAAGTTCGGCGACCAGGCGGCCGCCACCGGCGCCCGCATCGTGCACGCGTGCGGGTACGACTCGATCCCGTCCGACGTGGGCGTCCATCTGCTCCACGAGCAGGTCACCGCCGACGGCGAGGGCGAGCTCACCGACACGACCTTGGTCGTCACGAAGATGAGGGGGGGCCTGTCCGGCGGCACGTTCGACTCGATGCGCGTCATCGCCGACCTCGCCCGTCAGCCCGAGGCACGCAGGGTCCTGACCAATCCACACGCCCTCTCGACCGGTCCGGGTGAAGTCAGGCGCGGCGATCGCAAGGCCGAGCCGAGCGATACGGCGATCTTCAGCGCCGCGAAGGTCGACCCGTCGCTCAAGGGCGCGCTGGCGCCGTTCCTCATGGCCAGCTACAACACCCGCATCGTCCGGCGCACGAACTTCCTGCTCGGAGGCCTCTACGGCGACCGGTTCAAGTACGGCGAAGCGATGGCCGTGGGCCGCAACCCCGTCCTGTCGCGGATGGCGGCGGCAGGCGTCGCGGTCGGCATGGGCGGACTGTTCGGCGGTCTGGCGATGAAGCCGACCCGTCGCGTCCTCGACCGCATGCTTCCCGATCCCGGCGAAGGGCCCAGCGAGAAGACCCGCGAGAACGGCTTCTTCGATCACCGCACGTACACCACCACCACGACCGGCGCTCGCTACATGGCCAAGGTCGCCGCGAAGGGTGACCCCGGCTACAAGGCCACCGCGATGATGCTGGGCGAGGCCGCGCTGACCTTGGCCCTCGATCGCGACAAGCTGCCCGACCGCCGCGGAGTCCTCACTCCGATCTCGGCGATGGGCGACGCGCTCGTCGACCGCCTCCGGGCCGCCGGCATGACGCTCGAGGTCACCCGGCTGGACTAGCCGCTACCTGGTCTTCCACCGGATGCTGCCACCCTTCTTCACCGTCACGGACACCTCGCGCGACTCCCCGTTCGCGAACTCGACCGTGCAGACGGTCTTCGCCTTCTTGCCATCCTTCAGCTGGTCGGGGCAGTCGACGGACTTCGGTTTTCGGCCGATCTCCCGCTCGTAGCCGGTCAGGACGACCTGCTCGGCCTGGCCGCTCGCCGGCCTGGTCACCTCCCAGGACCCGGCGCCCTTCTCGTCGCGGACCATGACCTTGATCTGGCCCTTCGACCCGTCCGTGAGCACGTACGAGCACGTGAACGTCGTGCCGACCTTCGGCACCTGGCCTTGCGGGCAGTCGACCGTGTCGACCTCCACTGATCCGGGACCGTTGATCGACGACACGACGTTCTCCTCCAGGGACGCGGTGTCGACGGTGGTGGGACCACCGCACCCCGCGATCAGCACGATCAATGCCGCTACGAGGCCAAGTGGGGGTCGGTTCGCAATGCCCATGGATGCAGGCTAGAGGTGGTCCCGTGGCTGTGTCCGGACCATGATGGGCGCCGAGGGGTGTATTTGCCATGAGTGTCACGCTCAACCACACGATCATCCGCTGCAGCGACAAGGAAGCGTCCGCGCGCTTTCTCGTCGACATCCTCGGGCTCGCCGAGCCGACGACCTACGGACCGTTCATGGTCGTGCAGGTCGACAACGAGGTCTCGCTCGACTACGCCGACACCCACGGGAGACCGCACCCGCAGCACTACGCCTTCATGGTCTCCGACGCCGAGTTCGACGAGATCCAGCAGAGGATCGTCGACCGCGGGCTCACTTACTGGGCGGACCCGTTCCACACCAAGGAGAACCAGGTCAACACCAACGACGGTGGTCGCGGGCTCTACTGGGACGACCCCGACGGCCACAACCTCGAGATCATCACCGTGCCGTACGGAGGCTGATCAGCTTCCCCAGGTGGGACGCAAGGGGAAGTGCGCGTCGCCGTCCGGCCCGACCTTGACGGCCAGCACGTGGTGGAGGCCGAGCTCGTTGCGCTCGAACGCCAGCCGCGACCCGGCCATGTAGATGCCCCACACCTTCGCCGTGCCGAGGCTGACCTCTTCGAGGCACTCGTCCCAGTGCGCCTCGAGGTTCTCGTTCCACCCCTTGAGGGTCAGGGCGTAGTGCTCACGCAGGTCCTCGACGTGGCGCACCTCCAGGCCGTTGTCGTGCGCGGCCGAGACGATGCGGCCGACGGGGGCGAGCTCGCCGTCGGGGAACACGAACCGGTCGATGAAGGCACCCGTCTTGGGCGACATCGAACCGTCGCGCCGGGTGATGCAGTGGTTGAGCAGTCGCCCGCCGTCCTTGAGCTTGCTGCCGAGGAAGGAGAAGTAGGACGGGTAGTTGCGGACGCCGATGTGCTCGGTGAGGCCGATCGAGCTGACCGCGTCGAAGCCGGTCTCGACCACGTCGCGGTAGTCGCCGTATCGCACCTCGGCGAGGTGGTCGAGGCCCTGACGCTTGATCTCGTCCTGTGCCCACACCGCCTGCTGCTCCGAGAGCGTGACGCCGATGACCTTGACGCCGTAGTGCTTCGCGGCGTGACGCACCATGCCGCCCCAGCCGCACCCGACGTCGAGCAGGCGGTCGCCCTCCTTGAGGTCGAGCTTGCGCGCGACAAGGTCGTACTTCTCGAACTGTGCCTCCTCCAGGGTGGCGTCCTCGCGCGGGAACACGGCGCACGTGTAGGTCATCGACGGGCCGAGCACGAACTCGTAGAACCGGTTCGAGACGTCGTAGTGGTGGTGGATGGCCTCGGCGTCGCGCGCCTTGGAGTGACGGAGGCCCTCGAACGCCCGGCGCCAACGGGGCAGATGCTCCTCCGGGGGCGGCGGCGGGGGCCTGAGGTTGTTGACGCCCAGGCTGCGGATGATTTGCACGACCTCCGCCGGCGCCGGCATCTTGAGGCTCAGGCGCTCCTTCACGTGTGCGAGTACGTCGTACGGGTTGCCCAAGCTGGCGCCGTCGACCTCGAGGTCGCCGCTCACGATGGCGCGGCCGAAGCCGAGATCCCCGGGGGCTGTCATCAGGTAGGCGAGGCCGCGCTCGTTGAGCAGCCGGAAGGTGTATGGGGCATCCTCCGGGCCGGCCACGCTGCCGTCGTAGGCCTCGAACCGGAACGGCATGCCGTCCTTCATCAGTCGTTCGAGCGCCTGCGCGATCGTCATGCGGACACCGACGTCGATGGTCATGTGTTCCTCACCGCTTTCTCGTACAGGGTGCTGAGCCTGGCGTTCGGGTCGTACCGAGCGCGTACGGCGGCCAGCACGTCGCCGCCGTACAGCTGGTCGAAGGTCTCCTGATCGTAGAACGCCTCAGAGTAGAGCGACTTGTGGCCGCCAAGGGAGTGCACCTTCTCCTCGATCCGCCGGTTCAACAGGCCCGGCGGGGAGTCCGGGGGCACCTCGACGGCGCCCCAGAAGCCGACGTTCACGTAGGTCTCGCCCGGGCGCAGGGGGTAGATCGGCCAGGTGCGGGTGGCGCGCAGCGGACACAGCCAGACCGGCCGCATGCCCACCTCGGTGTCGAACCACGACAGGAACTCCGGGAGTGCCTCGACCGGCACCTCGATGTCCTGGATGACCTTCTCGCTTCCGACACCCTTGACGCGGTCGCGCACGCGGCTGAAGCCGACGCGGCTGTCGAGGGCGAGCAACCGGTGGTAGACATCGCTGCGCCGGTATCGGCGCGGCCAGACGCGGCGGGCCCAGCGGTTCTGCGCTCCGAACGCGCCCGAGCACCAGAACCAGTCGGTGTCCCAGCGCCACAGGTAGTCGTACATGGTCAGGACGTCGGTGTCGCGACGCTGGATGGACCGGTAGTAGATCTCCTGCCCCGCGTAGTCGCTGGTCGGCGGTACTGTCTGCCGCCCACGGCCCGGAACCCCTGCCGAGTCGTCGGTGAACTCGGCGAGGGTCAGGTAGATCTCGTCGGGGTCGAAGGACGTGCCGTCGATCGCGTCGACGCGAGTGCCGTCGTGGGTGCCGGCCTCGACGATGTCGGTGATGGCCTTGGCCGCGGAGGTGGCGTCTTCGAAGCGCACGTGCCGGAGCGACACGAAGCCAGGCACCTTCTCCAGCTGGATGCGCAGCCGGGTGGCGTAACCGAGGCTGCCGTAGGAGTTGGGGAACGCCTCGAACAGGTCGGCGTGCAGGCCCTCGGGCGCCGCGGACACCACCTCGCCGCTGCCGGTGAGCACGTCCATCTCGACGACCGACTCGTGTGGCAGGCCGCTGCGGAACGACGTGGACTCGATGCCCAGCCCGGTGACGGCACCGCCGAGGGTGATCGTGCGCAGCTGTGGCACGACCTTCGGGATGTAGCCGAGCGGCAGCAGCCCGTCGACGAGCGTCTCGTAGGTGCACATGCCCTGGACGTCGGCCGTGGCCGAACCATCAGGTGCGATGTCGACGGCGATGACACCGTCGAGCCCGCTGACGTCGAGGCCCGGCGCGTCCGTCGAGCTGCGCGGCCGGAACAGGTTGGAGGTCCGCTTCGCGAGGCGCACGGGATCGCCCGGCGAGATCGCCGAGTACGACGCGGTGAGCGCGTCGACGGCCTGGCGGTGATTCCCCCAACCCTTCACACCTCAACCCTAGAACGTGCCGCGGACCACCGGAAGAGCGGCTACAGAGAGCCCAGGTAGCGCAGGGCGGCGGCGTATCCCTCGAGGCCCATGCCGACGACGACCGCCGTGGCGATGTCGCTCAGGTAGGACGTGTGGCGGAACGGCTCGCGGGCGTGCACGTTGCTCAGGTGCACCTCGATGAGCGGCCCACCGAGCTGGCTGGCTGCGTCGCGGACGGCGACGGACGTGTGCGTCCAGGCGCCGGCGTTGAGGATGACCGGCGAACCGTCGTCGGCGGCCGCATGCAGCCAGGTGATCATCTCGGCCTCGTCGTCGGTCTGGCGCACCTCGACCTCGAGCCCGACCTCCTTGGCGATCTCCTGGCACCGGGCGACGAGGTCGTCGTAGGTGGCGGTGCCGTAGACGTCGGGCTCGCGCACGCCGAGACGGCCCAGGTTCGGGCCGTTGAGGACGAGGACGGTCATCGGTTCACCTGCCAGATCAGCGCGTCCGCGGGGCCGGACGCACTCAGATCGTACGCGGCACCGTCGCTGGTCCGGGCCTGGTCGCCCGCCTCCAGCGACTCACCCGTGACCTCGATCCTGCCGCGGGTGACGTGCACCAGGCTGCGGGCCGAGGCGGGAACGCTGACGGCCTGGTCGGCGTCGAGGTGCAGCACGAAGAGCTCGGCGGGAGCGTGAACCGGCACGGTCGGCGTCAGGACCCCCGGCTGGACATCGACGTCGACGCTCGCGTAATCCGGCTCGTCGAGGTGCTCCGACGCCAGCATCATCTGGATGAAGCGCAGCGGTTCGGTGCGGGAGGCGTTGCGCTCGGCGTGCTGGACGCCGGTGCCGGCACTGAGCCGCTGCGCGGTGCCGGGCTCGATGATCCCGCGGTGGCCGGTGGTGTCCTCGTGGGAAAGCGCGCCGTCGAGCACCCAGGTGACGATCTCGACATCGGCATGGTGATGGGAGTCGTAACCGGCGCCCGGACGTACGGACTCCTCGTTGATGGCGATGATCGGCCCGAACGCGATGTTCTCTGCGTCGTAGTGCGCGCCGTAACTGAATGAATGGTGCGTGGTGATCGTCTCGGTGCGTGTGACGAATCGATCAGCCGACTTCTGCATATCGAAACGGTTGTGCGCGCCCATCAGGCGTATCCGAGCTCGTGCAGGCGGGCGTCGTCGATGCCGAAGTGGTGGGCGATCTCGTGCACGACGGTGATGCCGACCTCCTCGACGACCTCGGCCTCGGTGTCGCACATCGCCAGGGTCGGGTTGCGGAAGACCACGATCCGGTCCGGCAGCTCCCCACCGTACGACGTGTCGCGCTCGGTGAGGGCGATGCCGTCGTAGACGCCAAGCAGGTCGGGCTCGTCGGCCGGCGGATCGTCCTCGATGAACAGCACCACGTTGTCGAGCAGCGCGGCCAGCTCAGGCGGTACCGAGCGAAACGCGTCCTCGACCAGCTCGGCGAACCGGTCGTCGCTCACCTCCACCATGCGTCCATCCTGCCCGACGGACCGCGCGCCACCACCCTCTATGCTGGACGCGCACTATGCCGATCGATCGGGCCCCCATCGTCTAGCGGCCTAGGACGCCGCCCTTTCACGGCGGTAGCACGGGTTCGAATCCCGTTGGGGGTGCCAGGCGTCTCCAAAGGACGCCGCACTTTGCGCATGGGCGCTAGCACGGGTACGAATCCGGTTGGGGTGCTCACATCACCGGACAGGTTCCTCGGATCGCGAAGCCGGCACCGATGACAGGACGTCATCGGCGCCAGCCTCGCCGTCGTCACGCGGGGTCGGTGCGAGGGCTGGTGGCGCGGGCAATCGCGACGGCGAATGCCACGAGGCAGACCGGGGTGATCCAAGCGCCCCACAGCTCGACCGAGGAGAGCATCGAGAACGCCGCGATCGCACCGAAAGCTGCCGCGGCAGCCCACCAACGCACCAATCCTGCACGCCACAGTGCGAGTGCAGTCAGTGGAAGGGCGAGGAGGAAGCCGGCCGCGCCAGGAGCTGCGAACGCAGGCACAGCCCACATGGTGGCGTCCATGTGCTCGCTGACCGCGACAGCGGCGTCCGCTCCGTTGAGCTGGCCGATGGCCGAGTCGTAGAAGTCCACGAACAACAGACCCGGCATGGTGGTCAGCCCGGCGAAGGCGAGGGCACCAGCGATGTTCGCCAGCCACGCCCCGCGACCGCGGACCAGCCCGACCAGCAGCAGTGCGGGTGCGATCCAGAATGCGTAGGACCAGTGCAAGGCAAGCGCCTTGAACTGCACGGCTTCGGGATCCTCCGCGTAGATCTCGTACATCTCGCGCCCCGAGATCCCGGCAGCCGGATCGGCGATCGAACCGACGATCGCCAGTAGGGCGGCCAGTACCGGGCTCGCGATCAGAAGACCGCGACGGATGCGTAGTGCGGGCGAAGCCTTCCCAGTGGTGCGACTTCCACCCGCGAGCTGGGGTTGCGGGTCGGCAGTTGGCGTCGTCATGAGGTGTCTCCTTGGGTGAGGGGTGTCACCACCGTTCCGCAGCCTGTTCTCCACCGGATCGCCCGCGCGAACGAGATTTCCCTCAGCCAAAGGACGGATCTCCGGGCAGCGCAGGCTGACCCGCGACCACGACACCGTTCTCGTAGGCGTAGATGACCGCCTGGACTCGGTCCCGCAGCCCGAGCTTGGCCAACAGGTTGCTCACGTGCGTTTTGGTGGTCGCCTCGGAGATGAAGAGTGCGTGGGCTATCTCGGCGTTCGCCATACCTCGGGCAAGATGACTCAGCACCTCCACCTCACGACGGGTCAGCGTCTCGAGGCGTTCGTCCGGCTGCTGTGACGCGGTGGTCGGACGACGGGCGAAGGCGTCGATGACACGTCGGGTCACTCCAGGCGCCAGGAGCGCGTCTCCTGAGGCGACGACGCGGATGGCCGCTGCCAGCTCCTCAGCGGGCGCGTCCTTGAGGAGGAACCCGGCCGCGCCCGCGCGCAAGGCCTCGAACACGTACTCATCGAGATCGAACGTGGTGAGGACGACGATTCGGGTCGATGCGTCGATCTCGACGAGACGCTTGGTGGCGGCTATGCCGTCGAGGACCGGCATCCGAATGTCCATCAAGGTGACATCGGGGCTCAACCGAGCGACCAGCTCGATCGCCTCCTGACCATTCGCCGCCTCGCCGATCACATCGAGGTCGGCCTCTGAGTCGAGCAGGGAACGCAAGCCGGCGCGGATCATCCCCTGGTCGTCGGCGATGACGAGCGAGGTCATTCGTTGTCTCCCAGGGGCAACGTCGCCACCAGCCGAAGCCCGCCAAGGCTCCCGGCCGACAAGGCGACGGACCCGCCGTACAGAGCCACCCGCTCTCGGACGCCCACCAGGCCGAGACCTCCCTCGGAGCGTTCGGTCATGCCACGGCCGTTGTCCTCGACCGTCACGCGCAGTTCCTGCGGGTAGAACTGGAGCGACACCAGGGCTCGATCAGCACCGGAGTGCCGCAACGCGTTGGTGAGAGCCTCCTGGATGATGCGGTAGGCCGCGAGATCCACGCCCGGCGACAGCTCGACGGGCTCACCATCGGTCGTCACCTCCACTTGAAGGTCTGAGACGGCCACCATGTGCACGAGGCGATCGAGCTCACTGAGTCCCGGCTGAGGTGACAACGAGACCACCTCTCCCTCGCGACGCAGCACTCCGAAGAGTCGCCTCATCTCCGCGAGTGCCTCTCGGGCTGTGGCCTCCAGTGCGGCAAGGTCTTGTGCTTCCTGCTCATGATCCGGGCCAAGCTGGCGCCGCACCGCCTGCGCCTGGATGGCCACCACGCTGATCGAGTGGGAGACGATGTCGTGGAGCTCCCGGGCAATCCGGTGGCGCTCCCGTTCAGCCGCGGCAGCGGTGGCGGCCTCTCGCTCCTGCTCAAGCTCTGCGGCTCGGTCGAGCGCCTGCCTGGCCTGCTGACCACGCTCACGGACGACGCTGCCCACGCTCCACGGCCCGACGAGGAAGACGAGAGCGGCGGCGAAGTCGCTCGGTTCTGGGCTGTCGACGGCCATGGCTGCCAGGAACGGGACGAGGACGACGGCCAGCCCCCCAAAGCTTCGTGGCCGCGACAACTCCACACCCACGGTGAAGGACACCAGGACTAGCGCGAGCAGAGTGGAGAACTCGCCCTTGGGGTCGATGGCGAGGGTCGCGGCCATCACGACAGCAGCGACGGCGATCGGGAATCGTCGCCGCCAGGCCAGTAGCGCCAGCGCCGAACCTGTGACCGCGATATGAAGCAGCGGCGATCGAACGGAGGGGACAAAGTATGCCTCGGCCAAGCTGAGAACGACGAAGCCTGCCGCCAACGCGATGTCCCCGCCGGGCGGAACCAGCCAGCGGGCGCGAAGACGCCCGTTGACCGGCGCATCCAGCGTGTTCCGCATCTTGCAACGCTAAGACATCGGCCACGTCGTTACATCGGTCTTGAGAATGAGTTCCGGCCGTCGCTGTTCGAGGCGTCGGACGAGGTGGCCAGTCCCAGCGCCAGAGCGAACCACGGAGCGACCCAGACGAGGTGCCCGTAGGCGTCCGCTGCCGCGGCGGCGTAGAGGATGCCGCCCAGGATGACGGCGACGGCGAGCCAGCCGCCCCGGCGTCCGGCGATGCCCACGAGGATCGTTCCGAGAGCGAACAGCATGGCGCCGGCCATCACGAGGTAGGCGTACCACGGCGGTTCCGCAGGCCCGCCGGGGGCGAAGGGGTTGAAGGACCACCCGTCCGTCACTGCCGCGCCCACGCCGCCGGCCAGGTTCACGAGGGCCCCGAGGGCGGCGGTCCCCAGCGCGAAGCGTCCGAGTCGAGTGGCATCCGCGCCGACCTTTGCGGCGAAGGCCAGGAGCGCGCCAAGCATGACGATGCGAAGTGCGCCCAGGACGAGCAGGTGGCGACCATTCGGCTCGAGCTCGTCGAGCAACGCGAACACGACCCAGGCGGCGATGACAGCTGCCAGAACGTATCCGACAGCGGTGGATGTGGAGCGAGATTCATCGGTGAGGTTCATGGGACCCAGAATCGTCGTCACGGAGCCGCACCGGAACGAGGCAGAGCGCCGACTCCTTCCGGCGATCTGCCTCACCTCACCCTGCGGTGTACCCCATCGACGCGGACGCAGGGGTGCGCGATCATGAGGCCGTGGAGGAGCTCCGGATCGAAGCGACAGCCCCTTCGCGCTCATTGACCTGGGTTCCACTGATCGCCGGGGGCCTGGCTCTCGTGGCGGCGCTGGCGCTTCTGGTCGCGTCGGGCTTCGCCGGAACCGCATGGAGCATCCCGTTCCTCGGCGCGTACGTCGGCGGAGTCGTCGCGTTCCGGATGCGACCCGATGAGCCGGCCGCAAGACGACTTCTCACGTTCGGGGCCTTCGCCACCGGCTTCATCGCCTCGGTGCTGGGCCTGGCCCTCGCAGTCGACGAGCTAAACGAAGGCTGGTGGCTGGGACCCGCGAACGTCGGCGTCCAGGTCGTCGGTCTGGCGATGCAAGCTGCTGTGATCGCGCTGCTCGCGATCTACCCCGACGGCAGCTACGGCCGACGGTACGAGCAGCGCGTCGTTCGCACGGCAGCCGCGGTCGTCCTGGTGGTGCCGCTCGGACTTCTGGTCACCCGCCCGACGCTCTACCCGTGCTGGATCTTCTCGTGGGACGGCGGCGCAGGAGCGAGCGCCGTGAAGGACATCGCGAGCCCGATCCACCTCGAGCTCCTCGGGTTCCTCGGTGGCCCGCTGGGCGTGTTCCACGACGCGGCCCTCACCCTCGGCCCGCTGACAGGCGCCGTTCTGGTGGTGCTGCGATACCGCCGTTTGCCGACGGCCGAACGGGTCCAGATCCGGTGGCCGACGTACGGCCTCCTGACCCTGTTGATCACGCCGCTGGCGGTGGTCATGGACGAGCTCGATCTGCTGACCGTGGGCATCACCGATCTCATCGCCATCATCCCTCTGGCGCTCCTGCCGGCGTCGATCGTCATCGGTCTCGTCAAGCCCGATCTCTTCGACGTCGACCGCGCCATGCGGCGGACCATGGTCTTCGCTCCGTTGTGGATCGCGATCGCCGGCGCCTACATCGGGACGGCCGCCGCACTGGGCTTCGCGGCCTCGAGCTTGGGGATCCAGGTCGCCGTCCTCGTGACCATCCTCGCGACAGTCCTCTTTGCGCCGGTCCGTCGCCGGCTCACATCTGGTGCGGCCACCTGGGCATACGGCGAGACACTCAGCGGGACGGAGATGGTGCGCCTGCTCGGCGAGACCCTGGAGCACCCTCGCGATCCTCAGCAGCTGACGGCGGCCATCGCCGCGACGGCACGCAAGGGCCTGGGTGTGGAGTGGGCCAGGATCCGAGTAGTGGGCAGGGACCACGTGAGTGACGGACCGGCCGACGGCCAGGCTCCCGCGCTCACGGCGGCCATGGTCCACGCCGGCGAGCACCTCGGTGACATCGAGTGCGGACCCGTGGTCCGGGGGCGGTCCGGCAAGGACGACCGGGAGAAGCTGGAGACCTTCGCCGGCCAGGCCGCGGTGGTCATCCACAACGGACGTCTGGCGGCCGAGCTGCGCGACCGGGTCGACGAGATCGAGCTGCAAGCCGTTGAGCTGGCAGCCTCCCGATCGCGCATCGTGGCCGCCCACGACACGGCTCGGCGCCGGATCGAGCGCGACATCCATGACGGTGCCCAGCAGGACCTGGTCGCCCTGATAGCGCGGATCGGGCTGGCCAGGGCCCAGATGGGGCGGCAGCCGGGCATGCCGGTCGAGACGTTGGACGACCTCGAGTCGGAGGCTCGTGAGGCATTGGAGAACCTCAGGCAGCTCGCCGCGGGCATCCATCCCACGGAGCTGGCCGACCACGGCCTGTTCGAGGCCATCGAGAGCCGGACCGCCCGGCTCCCGATCGACGTCGCGGTCGAGTGCGACCCGCAGCTGCGCGAGGCCCGCTTCGGGCAGGAGGTCGAAGGCGCCGCCTACTTCTTCGTCGCGGAGGCGGTGGCCAACGCCATGAAGCACGCCGATGGCGCACACGTCGTGGTTCGCCTGTCGAGTGACGACGACGTGCTGGAGATCGAAGTCGCCGACGACGGGTCAGGATTCGACAGCGACGAGACGCCTGGCTCCGGTCTTCGCGGGCTGGCGGACCGGATGGCGGCCATCGGCGGTGAGCTGTCGGTGGAATCGGGGCACGGTCGAGGCACCCGCCTGACGGCCCGTCTGCCGACGAGGGGGATGTCGTGACGTCGGGTCCGGCCATCCGCGTGGTGATCGCCGATGACCACTTCATCGTCCGCGAGGGAGTGAGGCGTCTGCTCACCGAGTCCGGCGACGTCGAGGTCGTCGACGCCGTCGGCACCGCGGACGAGCTGCATGCCTCGGTCGCAACGTTGCTTCCCGACGCGGTGATGACCGACATCAGGATGCCTCCGGGGCACCACCTGGAAGGGATCGAGGCGGCGCACCGGATCCGTCGCGAGCATCCGGACATCGGCGTGGTCGTCCTGTCCCAGTACGCCCACGAGTCCTACGCCTACGCCCTTCTCAAGGACGGCACTGCCGGTCTCGCCTACCTGCTCAAGGACAGCGTCGGCGACCTCGACCAGATGGTGCGCGCGTTGCGCGAGGTGCGGGCTGGAGGGTCGATGATCGACCCGCGCGTCGTCGACGCACTCGTCTCACGCAAGGCCCGACGAGAGCAGTCGGGGCTGGAGAACCTGACCTCTCGCGAGCATGACGTGCTGCACGAGATGGCACAGGGCAAGAACAATGCAGGCATCGCCGCCGCCCTCGTGCTCTCGGAGTCAGCGGTCGAGAAGCACGTCTCGTCGGTGCTGGCGAAGTTCGGCAGTCCCGGTGAGGTGGGCGTCGACCGCAGGGTGACCGCCGTGCTCCGTTTCCTCCAAGGCCAGTGACGCCGCGGTCAGCGGTTGGCGCTGACGCGGTCGCGCTGCTCCCGCAGGTAGGAGATGAGGCGGTCGAAACCTGTGGTGACGCCCACGCCGATGACGGCGCAGACGGCGAGCGAAAAGGCGACGGCGAGCAGGATGGTGAACACAGGGGATTCCTTCGAACGTGCAGGTCAGCGGGGCTGTCATCACTGTAGTCATCGCTCCAAAGCGCATCGTGACAGGCTGGCAGCATGGATGTCACTCGCGCCGAGATCGCAGACGTCGGCGAGGCCGCTCCGCTGTTCGCCGCCTATCGGGAGTTCTACGGCGAGCCCCACGACCTCGAGGCGAGCACGACGTTCCTCACCGAACGCATCCAACGTGGCGAGTCGATCGTGATCCTGGCTCGTGACGACGGTCGCTGCGTCGGTCTCGTCCAGGTGTACCCGGCGTTCTCGTCGACGGCGCTCGCGCCGATCTGGATCCTCAACGACCTCTACGTCGACGAGTCCGCCCGAGGCAGCGGCGTCGTCGACCAGCTGCTCACGACCACGGCGGCACTCGCGCAGGAGGCCGGGTGCGTGGCGATCGAGCTCGCCACCCAGCACACCAACACCCGCGCCCAAGCGGTGTACGCGCGTCACGGCTACGTGGTGGACGAGGAGTTCCGCCACTACGAGAAGCCACTTCGCTAGCCCGATGAGCTCCGGACGATTCGCGCCGTCGCCATCGGGTGACCTCCACGTCGGCAACCTCCGCACCGCGCTGCTGGCCTGGCTGTTCGCGCGATCGACGGGTCGTTCGTTCCTGATGCGCGTCGAGGACCTCGACCGCGTTCGGCCAGGTGCCGAGGAACAGCAGCTCGACGACCTGCGCGCAATCGGGATCGACTGGGACGGCGACATCGTGCGACAGAGCGATCGCCGAGCCCTCTACGACGACGCCATCGACCGGCTCACCGACTCCGACCAGGTATACCCGTGCTTCTGCACGCGGCGCGAGATCCTCGACGCCCCCTCGGCTCCGCACACGCCACCCGGCTCGTATCCCGGCACCTGCCGCGACCTCACCGACGCCGAACGGGCCCGCCGGTCGGCGGAGCGGCCGGCGGCGCTGCGGCTCCGGACCGACGTCGACACCTGGACGATCTCGGACGTCCTGCATGGCGAGTTCACCGGAACCGTCGACGACGTCGTGCTCCGCCGCAATGACGGCGTGCCCGCCTACAACCTCGCGGTCGTCGTCGACGACGCCGCGCAAGACGTCGACCAGGTCGTGCGCGGCGACGACCTGCTCACGTCGGCCGCCAGGCAGGCCTACCTGGCGACCCTGCTCGGACACGAGCCACCGACCTACGCGCACGTCCCGCTCGCGCTCAACACCGATGGTCAGCGGCTGGCCAAGCGCGACGGCGCCGTGACCCGCACCGAGCTCGAGGGCCGCGGTATCGACGTGCTCGCGATGATCGTCGACTCACTCGGCCTGGTCGGCAGGACGCCCACCGAGCTCCTCGACTCCTTCGACCCTCAGCGACTCCCCCGCGACCCGTGGACGGTCATACCGCCCGCGTAGGCCCTTTCGACGTTCAGCCCGCGAGGTGCTCGCGGATCAGACGGGTCAGTACCTCCGGCTGCTCGATGGTGCTGGAGTGCCCGGCGTCCGGGATGATCTCGAGCTTCGCGCCGTCGATGGCCGCGGCGATCGCCTCGGACTTGGCCGGGACAGTCGCAACATCGTCAGCGCCGACCGCAACCAGGGTGCGTGCGCGGATGTCCCCGATCTCGTCGGTGACTGGCAGACGTTCTGTGACGCCCAGGACGGCGCGGCGCATGCCGGCCTTCTTGTTCTTCTTCAGCATCGTGACCCACTCATCGATCACGGCATGCCCAGCAGGGTCGTCACGCATCGTGGGCCCGAACATGATCGGCTCGATCTGCTGACGGAGGGGTCCGGGCCCGACGAGACGGTAGATGTTGGCGAGCAGGCGGTACTTCGACCGGACCTCGGGGTCCTCGGGTCCCGCATCGGTGTCGAGCAGCACCAGCGAGTGGAGGCGATCTGGGTGCCGGGCGGCGAACCGCATCCCGACGTAGCCGCCCATCGACAGCCCCACGTAGTGAACCGCGTCCAGCCCGAGCTCGTCGAGAAGGGCGACGAGGTCGAGCGAGAGGGTGTCCATGTCGTGACCGTCGCGGGCGGCCGGCGAGTGACCCTGGCTGCGCCAGTCGATCGCGACGCATCGGTACTCGTCCTTCAGCGCCTCGACCTGGTGGCTGAACATCCAGCCGCTGAACAGCAGCCCGTGGCCGAACACGACCACCGGAGCGTCCGGCCGCTCGGCCGGCGCTCCGGTGTCCGTGTAGTGGATGTCAGCGCCGTTGACGTGGGCGAGTGGCATGCGTGCCACTCAACCACGCTCGTCCGTCCGCGACGAGGTCAGATCAGCCCCTTGTCGGTGAGCCACTGCTTGGCCAGCTCGGCCGGTGCGGTCTTGTCGTCGCCCTGGTTCTTGCTGTTCAGGTCGAGCAGGTCCGCGGTCGTCAGCTCGGCCGAGATGCCGTTCAGCACCTCCTTGACCTCGTCGGACGCCTTGTCGCTGTTGATCAACGGCACGACGTTCTGGGCCGCGATCATGCTCTCCGGGTCCTCCAGCGTGACGAGCTTGTTGGCGAGGATGGACGGCGTCGTGGAGTAGATGTTGGCGACGTCGACCTTGCCGTCGAGCAGCGCCTTCAGCGTCGCGGGTCCACCGCTGTCACTGATGGCCGTGAACTTGACGCCCGTGATGCCGTACAGCTTCTCCATGCCGGGGACGCCGTACGGGCGCTCCTTGAACTCCGGGTTCCCGCCGACCTTGAGGCCCTTGATCTTCTTGAGATCGGCGATCGACGTGACGCCTTCCTTCTCGGAGAACTCCGGCGTGACGTTGAGCGAGTCCTTGTCCTCGGCCTCGGACGCCTCGAGAATCTCGAGGTTCTCCGGCAGCGCGTCACCGAGCGCGGCGATGACCTCGTCGGGTGCGGTGGCCGTCGCGTCCTTGTCCACGTACAGCAGCAGGTTGCCGGAGTACTCGGGAAGAAGATCGATCTCGCCGTTCTCGAGGGCCGGGATGTAGGCCTCGCGAGCGCCGATGTTGAGCTTCTTCTCGACCTTGACGTCCTTGGCCTCGAGGGCCTGGGCGTAGATCTCGGCGATGATCTCGTTCTCGGGGAACGCCGCCGAGCCGATGGTGATGGTGTCGGTCGCGGCCTTCTCGCCCTCGGTCGGGTCGCCACCGCATGCGGTGAGCGTGAGTCCGAGAGCGGCGACGGTCAGTGCCGTCATGAGTCGGGTCTTCATGTCTTCTCCTTGATGGGGGATCGAGTGCTCAGGTCGTGCTCAGTACGGGGGCGTGTCCTCCTTGGGCGATCTTCTGGAGGCCGACGAAGACGGCGTCCAGGACGAGTGCGAGCGCGATCACGAGGATCGAGCCGGAGACCATGCGGGGGTAGTCGCTGACGGCCTGCCCGTCGATGATGTAGCGGCCCAGGCCGCCGAGGCCGATGTAGGCGCCGACGGTGGCCGTCGCCACCACCTGCAGCGTGGCCGAGCGAAAGCCGCCGACCACCAGTGGCAGGGCCAGCGGGACCTCGACGCGGCCGAGGATCTGCCACTCCGTCATGCCCATGGCGCGGGCCGCGTCGATCGTCTGGCGGTCGACCGCCTCGAGCCCGGAGTACGCGCCGGCGAGCAGCGGCGGTATCGCCAAGATGACGAGCGCAAGAATCGGCGCCGTGAGCCCGATGCCGGTGATCAACGCGAACAACGTGAGCAGGCCCAGGGTCGGCAGCGCGCGCATCGCTCCGGTGAGCGTCACCGCAACCCCGCGGAGCCGGCCGGTGTGACCGATCCACAGACCGAGCGGGATGGCGACCGCGGCGGCGAGCCCGACCGTGAGCGCGGAGTAGCCGACGTGCTCGACGACCCGGACCGGGACACCGCTGTCGCCGGACCAGTTCGCGCCGTCGCTGAACCAGGTGACCGTGTCGTCGATGACGCTCATGCCTGGGTCCCCGCGGGTCGGGTGAGTGAAGCCCAGGGCATCAGGACCCGTCCGGCCAGCACGAGCAGGAGGTCGAACACGAGCGCGAGCAGGACAATGCCGACCACTCCGACGAGGATCTCGGTGGTGAAGTCGCGCTTGTAGCCGTCGGTGAAGAAGGATCCGAGGTTGCTGACCCCGATCAGCGCACCCACGCTCACGAGGCTCACGGTGCTGACGCTGACCACCCGGAGCCCGGCCAGCAGCACCGGCCCGGCGAGCGGCAGCTCGACCCCGAGCCCGCGCTGTCGGGACGAGTACCCGGTGGCCGTGGCCGCGTCGAGCACCACCGGCGAGACCGAGGTGAACGCATCGGTGGCCGACCGCACCATGATGGCCGTGGCGTAGATCGTCAGGGCGACCACGACGTTGAGCGGACTCAGGAACCCGGTGCCGATGATGCCCGGCAGGATCACGAACAGCGGCAGCGACGGGATCGAGTAGAGGACGCTGCCGACGCTGAGCAAGGAGCCGCGCAGTCGCCGGTGCTTGCTGGCGTACCAGCCGATCGGCAACGCGATGGCGAACCCGAGCAGCATGGGGACGGCGCTCAGCCACGCATGGGTGAACGTCAGGTCGAGCACCTGCTCGCGGTTGTCCCAGGCCCACGTCATCCGGCGAGCACCCCGGTGGCCTTGCCAGTGGAGTCGACGACGATCGACGCGCCGTCGCGGTCCTCGATGTGCAGGGTGCGGCCCCCCTTGTCGAGGCCGACGAAGCTGCGCACGAAGTCGTCCGCCGGGTTGGCGAGGATCTCGGCCGGGCTGCCGACCTGTGCGACGACGCCGCCCTGCCGGAGGATGACGACCTGGTCGCCGAGCAGGAACGCCTCGTCGATGTCGTGGGTGACGAAGACGATCGTCTTGTCCAGGTCGCGTTGCAGCCGCAGCAGCTCGCGCTGCAGCTCGTCGCGCACGATGGGGTCGACGGCACCGAACGGCTCGTCCATCAGCAGGATGTTCGGGTCGGCGGCCAGACCGCGAGCCACGCCCACGCGCTGCTGCTGGCCGCCGGAGAGCTGGCTGGGGTACTTGGTCGCGTGCGACGAGTCGAGCCCGACGGTCTCGAGCACCGCGTGCGCTCGCTCGTTGGCCTGCTTCTTGGCCATGCCGTTGAGCCGGAGCACGGTGGCCACGTTGTCGATGACCTTGCGGTGCGGGAGCAGGCCGGCGTGCTGCATGACGTAGCCGATGCTGCGCCTCAGCTCGACGCGGTGACGGGTGGCGACGTCGACGTCGTCGATGAGCACCTGGCCGTGCGTGGGATCGACCATGCGGTTGACCATCCGCAGCAACGTCGTCTTGCCGCACCCGGAGGAGCCCACCAGGACTGTGGTGGTGTGGGAGGGAACCTCGAGGCTGAAGTCGGCCACCGCCTCCGTCCCATCTGCAAACGTCTTGGAGATGGAGCGGTACTCGATCATGCGGTCCTCAGCTCATGTGGGATGGGCGTCAACGGTAGGCAGTGAACAGACTCAGGACAGTCTGTACTGATCGATTGAGTCACGGGCAACGGCAAACCTTCCATCGTCCGGTGACAAATTCGTGACGTAGTGACGCCGGGTCGGCTGCCGCCAGGCGGTCCTGGCGATAGCCTGACCGTGACGCGGCGGTGTCGCAGGCGGCCTCGGGTCGACAAGTGGAAGGACGCACCATGACGAAGATCCTCCTGATCGTGCTCCTCGTCGCCGTCATCGTGGTGACCGGCGTGCTCATCGCCCGCTCACGTGCGAATACCGTGGACGCCCTGCCGCCGGACGACCGTCCGGACGCGATCGACCCGCCGCGGGCCGACGACACCGTCATCGCCCCTCCACCCTCGGACATCACCACCTCGGCCACGCCGCCTTCGCCGATGGAGCCCGACCCCTTACCCGAGTGGGTCGAGCAGGCCCCGCTGCCCTCCGATCCCGAGGTCATGGCGGAGACCGCGCCACCCATGGAGCCAGAGCCCGCCGTCGAACCTCTGCCGGAGCCCGACCCGATCGTCGAACCGGAACCGCCGATGGAGCCCGAGCCGATCATCGAGCCGGAACCCCAGTCGGCCGAGCCGGAGCCCGTCATCGAACCAGACACGGCCGGCGTCGCGTCCCCGATCGCCGACGATCCGGCTACCGATCCGGACGAGCCGACCGACCCGCCGCGGGCCGTCATCGATGCGGGCGAGATGGCCGCCAAGGAGCTCGATCCGGAAGCCGGATGGGAGAGCGACGACGACCAGACGATTCACGCCGATCCGGAGTCCGGGCTCTACCACACGCCCGACTCACCGGGCTACAAGCTGGGTCCGGACGGCCAGGTCTTCGAGTCCGAGGAAGAGGCGCAGCAAGCCGGATTCACCCGCTGGGACCAGCCCGACGAATCGTCCTGACGAGGCCCCGAGACACCCGTCCGTCCGTTTTGTTCGGGCGCTCGCCCGTAAGGTAGAGTCGCGTTCGCGGTTCTTCCGCGAAGGCCCCGTGGCGCAGTTGGTTAGCGCGCCGCCCTGTCACGGCGGAGGTCGCCGGTTCGAGTCCGGTCGGGGTCGCAAGGAGACACCCCACGCACCGTCCATCGGTCGTGGGGTGTCGGCGTTCGGCCCGTCGGCCGACGCAGGACGCCAGGCGGCGATTGATATGGTGATCGTCGCTCGTTCGCGGGCGACGGCCAGGTAGCTCAGTTGGTACGAGCGTCCGCCTGAAAAGCGGAAGGTCGCCGGTTCGACCCCGGCCCTGGCCACCATCAGAATCGCAGGTCAGCGCCGTGCGTGGCCTCCGAGCGAACCGACGACGAGGGGTGAGACATGGGCGATCTGCTCCTGGGTATAGACATGGGGACGGGGAGCACCAAGGGAGTCCTCGCACGGCCCGACGGAACCATCGTCGCTACGGCCAGTCGTTCCCACGCGATGTCGATGCCTCGGCCGGGATGGGCTGAGGTCGATCCGCTTGCCGTGTGGTGGGCGGACGTGGTCTCGGTCGCGAGCGAGCTGGTGGCCCAGACGAGCGGAGACGCGCTCGCCTGTATGACCATGAGTGGCGTCGGGCCGTGTTTGGTGCTGACAGATGCCGACGGTCAGCCGGTTCGGAACGCCATCCTCTACGGCATCGACGCCCGGGCCACGGCTGAGATCGACGAACTGACGGAGCGGCTCGGCGCTGAGGAGATCGTGCGACGCTGCGGCAAGGCGCTGTCCACGCAGGCCGTGGGGCCGAAGATGTTGTGGGTGCGCGAGCACGAGCCAGACGTGTGGCGACGAGCACGCCGTTGGCACAACTCGAGCTCGTTCGTGGTCGGCCGGCTCACCGGCGAATACGTCCTCGATCACCACACCGCCAGCCAGTGCGACCCGCTCTACGACCTGGGCGCACGTGAGTGGGCGGACGACTGGGCGAAGGAGGTCTGTGGCGACCTGCCGCTCCCGCGGCTGGCCTGGCCGGGCGAAGTGATCGGTGCGGTGTCACCCGGCGCGGCAGCCGAGACAGGCTTGCCCGAAGGTCTCCCGGTGACCGCCGGCACAGTCGATGCTTGGGCCGAGGCCTTCAGCGCCGGAGTACGACAGCCCGGCGACCTGATGCTGATGTACGGGTCGACGATGTTCTTCGTCCAGCAGCTGTCCGGCCTGCGGAGTCACCCGTTGCTGTGGACGACCAATGGGGTCGAGCCGGACACCTACACGCTTGCCGCTGGCATGTCGACATCGGGCAGCCTCACGACATGGCTGCAGGAGCTGACCGGCGGGGTGCCGTTCGAGCAGCTGATCGCCGAGGCCGCAGCAGTACCCGCCGGGTCGGACGGGCTCGTCCTCCTGCCCTACTTCGCGGGGGAACGTACTCCCGTGTTCGACTCCCAGGCCCGAGGCGTAGTGGCCGGTCTGACGCTGCGGCACGGGCGTGGCCACTTGTTCCGCGCCGTCTACGAGGGCATCGCGCTCGGCATCCGGCAGATTCTGGAGTTCCTCGAGGAGGACGTCGATCCCGCCACGCGTCTGGTCGCTGTCGGCGGCGGCACGCAGGGCGGGCTTTGGACCCAGGTTGTCAGTGATGTGTGTCAACGAGAGCAAGTGGTGCCGACCCAGACGATCGGCGCCAGCTACGGAGGGGCGCTCCTCGCGGCGATCGGCAGCGGGTTGGTTCCTGCCTCGACGGACTGGGCCACCATCGACCACACGGTCGAGCCTGACGCTGCCACCGCAGCGACCTACGACGAGCTGTTCGCCATCTACAGCGAGCTCTATCCCGCGACTCGTGACCAGGTCCATGCGCTGGCACGAATACAGGAGGTCACCGCGTCCTCGTGACCGGACAGTCGCGCGTGGATTCGCCGGCTACTCCCGGCCGTGAGATATGCGGGAGCGACGAGTCAGGGAGTCGAGGCCGACGGCGAGGAGCAGGACCGCTCCGGTGACCATGAACCGGATCGACGACTCCAGGTTGAGCAGCACCAGCCCGTTGGAGATCGATTGGATCACCGCGATGCCGAGGAGCGCGGCGTAGGCCGAGCCTCGACCTCCGAAGAGGCTGGTGCCGCCGATCACGGCAGCAGCGATCGCGTTGAGGTTCACGTCGCCGGTTCCCGTCGTCGTGCTCGCCGTGGTCAGGCGGGCCGCGGCGAGCACGCCGCCCAGGGCCGCGAGAGCGGAGCAGGTGATGAAGGCCGACGCATAGATCAGCCGGACGTTGATGCCGGCCCGGCGTGCCGCCTCCACGTTCCCGCCGACGGCGAAGACGGAACGACCCCACTTCGTCCGCGTGAGCATGTACTGCATGACGAGGACCAGCCCCACGAAGAGCAGCAGCATGTAGCTGACGCCGCGGGCCTGGTTGAGGACGTACGCACCGGCTGCGAGTCCAGCCGCGAGAAGTCCCGCCTTCACGACCAGAGCCGTGAGGGAGGCGGAGGACAGGTTGGCGGCACGGCGTTCCCGAGCCCGTGCCAGCCCTGCCGCCAGATACCCACCCGCCGCGATGGCCACCAGGACGTATGACTGCCAGGGAGCCAGGAACATGCCTGATGCGAACTGCACCAGGTTCGAGTCGAAGGGGATGTTGATGGCCCTGCCGTACGGCGACAGGACGTAGAGCTGCAGGCCGAGCAAGCCGAGCAGTCCGGCCAGCGAGATCACGAAGCTTGGGATGCCGAACCGGTTGAACGCAACCGCGTAGATCAAGCCGACCAGGCAGCCGGTGAGGACGGCGGCCAGCACGGCGAGGGCAAGTGGCCAGCCCTGCTCGACGTAGGTGATCGCCGTGACTGCGGCGGCCACGCCACTCATCGATCCGACCGAGAGATCGATCTGGGCGACGAGGAGGACCACCACGATGCCCAACGCGATGACGCCGGTGTCGGAGGCCTGGAGCGTGAGGTTCACCAGGTTTCTCGGCGACAGGAAGTTGTCGTTCAAGAAGTACATGACGGTGAAGATGACGACGAGGCCGGCGATGACCGGCAACGTTCCGAGGTCGCCGCCCCGGAGCCGGTCGATGAAGCTGTCGAGCAAGCCCCGGAGCCCGGACTGCTGCTTCTTCAGACGCTCGTCGAGCAGGTCAGCAGGCGTCGCCGTCTCCTCGCTTTCGGTCGGCTTGTTCACGACCTGCCCTCCTGACTCGTGGCGCCCCGGCTGTCAGCACGGCCGGCACGCTGGGTCACCTTGTTGTCGGTGGCGCCGGTGATGGCGGCCACGATGTCTTCAGTGCTGACCTCGGCGGCATCGAAGATGCCGTTGTTGCGCCCCAGACGCAGCACTGCCACCCGGTCGGCGACGGCCTTCACGTCGACCATGTTGTGACTGATCATCAGCACGGCGAGACCTCGTTCTCTCAGTCTGTCCACGAGATTGAGGACCTCGGCCGTCTGTTCGACTCCCAAGGCGGCGGTCGGCTCGTCGAGCAGGATCAGCTGGGGGTCGCCGAGGAGCGATCTCGCGATGGCGACGGTCTGCCGCTGCCCGCCGGAGAGCGCTGCAACCTGGATCCGGACGGTGGGGATCTTCGCCGACAGCTCCCGTAACAGCTCCCACGACCGGTTTTCCATCGTGGTCTCGTCGAGCCGCATGGTGCCGATCTCCTGTCCGAGGAACAGGTTCTCGACAACGCTGAGGTTCTCACAGAGGGCCAGGTCCTGGAACACCGTCGCGATGCCGAGCTCGCGAGCCGCAGAGGGGCTCTCGATCTTGACGGTCTTCCCCCCAAAGGTCACGGTGCCACTGTCCTGAGGATGAACACCCGCGAGCACCTTCACCAGGGTCGACTTGCCAGCGCCGTTGTCGCCGACCAGAGCCACGACCTCACCGGCGTGGACCTCCAGGTCCACGTCGGTGAGCGCCGCCACGGCCCCGAAGGACTTGCTGACCTTGTTCAGCGACAGCGCTGGGGCGCGTGGCGACGCGGAACTTGCGGGAGCGACTGTCACGAAATGCCCAGCTCCTTGCATCCCGCCGCAAACTCACCGGTGCACACGTCCTCGGGCTTGTAGAAGTCACTGTCGAAGATGATCTCCTTGACGTTCTCGCGAGTGACAACCGTTGGCTCGAACAGCCGCGATGGCGTGTCGAACAGCTTCGTATCGCCCTTCGGCGGGTCATCCTGCAAGAAGCCGTTCGCGGCTTCGGCTGCTGCTTCGCCGACGACCCTGGACGGCTTGTGGATCGTGTTGAACTGCGTGCCGGCGATGATCCGCTGGATGGCGGCGATCTCCGCGTCGTTGCCGGTCACTGGTGGCAGAGGCTTGACGCCAGCGGAACGGAACGCTGCGATTGCGGCGCCGCCGGTCCCGTCGTTGGCCGCGACGACGCCGATGATCTCATCTCCGTACTGCGAGATCGCTCCGTCGGTGAACTCCTGTGCCTTGGGCGGCTGCCAGTCGGGCGTGTCGAACTCGGCCAGCTCCTTGAACGGACCGTCGTCGATCACCGAGTCCACACCCTTGGCGATCAGTCCCGCGGCCGCGTCGGTGGGTGACCCGTTGATCTGGAGGAGTCCGCCCTTGGCCTTCTCCTTCTGCAGGTGGTCGACCAGGGACTGGGCGATCGCCGAGCCGATCGCCTCGTTGTCGTATGAGACGTAGAAGTCGGCGGGGATGTCCGGGATGGGACGGTCGTAGGCAATGACGGCCACGTCCTGGCTCTGCGCTTGCTGGACCTGACCCGCTGCAGCGGCGGAGTCCACCGGATCGAGGACGATCACCTTCGCTCCATCTGCGATCGCTGCCTCCATCTGCTTCTGCTGCTGCTGCGCGTCCGCGTCTGCGTTCTGATACTCGACCCGGCAGTCCGAGCACAGCTCGGCCATCTTGTCCTTGAAGCCGGGGAAGTCCTGCTCGTCGTAACGGGTCGAGTTCTGGTCGGGCATCAGGAAGGTCACCAGGGCGCCGTCGCCTCCGCCGCCTCCGTCGCCTTCACTTCCGCACGCAGACAGCGCTGCGGCAGCGACCAGCCCAGCCACCGCCATCGGGATCGATCGGGAACGGTTCATGGCAACTCCATCTGTGTCGTTTCGTTCTTCTGCGTCGGGTCTGACGCGTCCCCGCCCGGCGCATCGGCACCGTCGGGTATGAGTGAAACCTTGACCGACGAGGTGCCGTCGGCCACCAGGTCGAGTCCTCGCTCGAAGTCGGTGAGAGGTAGCTGGTGAGAGCAGATCTCGTCCAGCGGCAACCGACCAGACTCGACCATCCGGATCGCAGCCGGCCAGCAGTGGGGGCCGAGGTGGGCGCCGAGCACATCGAGCTCCTTGTCATCGCTGATGATGGTCCAGTCGACCGTGACCTCGTCCTTGAAGACGCTGTACTCGACGAAGGTGCCCAGCTTGCGCAGCAGGCCGAGCCCTTGCGCGACGGCCGACGGATGTCCCGTGCCCTCGAGATAGACGTCGGCGCCGTAGCCCTCCGTGAGGTCGGCCACCAGTTCCCACGGGTCCTGCTCGGAGATGTTGACGGCGTGCGTCGCCCCGCACTTGAGCGCGAGGGCGAGCTTGGCCGGAGCCATGTCCAGTGCGACAACTGCGGCCGGGAACTTGGCAGCGGCCCCCGCGACCATCCCGAGCCCGATCGGACCGCACCCGGCCACGACGACCACGTCGTCGAAGCCGATCCGGCCGCGCTCAACGGCATGCAGCGCACACGACAGCGGCTCGGCGAAGGCGGCATGCGCGGCTGGGACGTCGGGACTCACCTTGTGGACCAGGGCCTCCGGGGGGAACGTCATGAAGGACGCCATCGCCCCCGGTGTGCGGTGCTTGAACCCGAAGATGTCATGGGTGGCGCACATCCAGTACTGACCGCGCCGGCAATAGCGGCACTGCCAGCAGGGCACGATCTGTTCTGAGACGACCCGGTCGCCGACATCGATTCGCCAGCGGCGACGCGCGGCGTCGTCGAGCGCCACGACCTCCCCGACGAATTCGTGGCCGGGGACGACCGGGTGGTCGACCCAGGCGGGCCGTGTCTCGTCGCCCCAGAACTTCGGTGCTCCCTGGTAGCACTTCAGGTCGCTGGCGCAGATGCCGACCGCCTCGACGCGGATCATGGCGCCCCCGGTCGGAGCGTCTGGCACCGGCAGCTGCTCGAGCCGGTAGTCCTGGGGGCCGTGGCAGACCACCGCCGTCATCTCGCCTTGGCTCACCACACCTCCGAGTTCTCGACCTGTGACTTGGGCCACAGTATAGTCGGACTGAACAGATGTCCAGCACGTATGTTCATGCGATGGCAACGGCAGCGATCGAAGGTCCGAGAAGCGGGCGGTGCAGACTATGGCGATGCGGTCGTCGAGCAGCTCCGAGGCGTCATCGAATCCGGCGGCTCGATTCTCGCCGGAGCTGATGTATGCCGCTGCTCGGCTCTACTACGTCGAGGAGGCGACCCAGGCCGAGGTGGCCGATGCACTGGGGACGAGTCGGGCTACGGTGAGCCGACTGCTGGCCGAGGCGCGCCGACAGGGCGTCGTGCAGATCGACGTCCGTCCACCGGCCCCCAGCATCAACAGTGACTTGGCTGCCAGGACGGCATCGGCCTTGGGGCTGGAGCATGTGCATCTGTCGGAGGGGTCGGCCGCCCCGCATCTGGGTGCATCTCTGGCCCCGCCGTTGTCGGCAGCACTACGGCAGACCGGGCTCCGGTCGGGTGACGTCCTGCTCGTCGCCTCCGGGCGCAGTCTCTATGAGGCCGCCCAGTTCGAGCTCCCACGGCTCCCGGGCGTTCTGGTGGTTCCGACCGTCGGCGGACAGGACGAGACCGATGCGTGGTACCACACCAACGAAATTGCTCGAGCGGTAGCGGTGAAGATCAACGGTCGTCCGGTGTTCCTGCACGCCCCGGCACTACCCGGCCCCGAACTGCACGTCGGGCTGCAGCGCGAACCATCGATCCGCCGAGTGCTCGCTCTCTGGCGGGAAGCCGCCTGCGCCGTTGTCGGCATCGGAGCTCCGCCCTCCACGCGAGATTCGATCTCCAACTCGATTCCCACGGACGTTCCTGGCCTGGACCACGCCGTCGGCGACATCTGCCTGCGCTTCTTCGACGAAGCCGGCACGCCCATCACCTATCCGGGCATCGAGCGCCTGATGGCCCTCGAGCTCGGCGACCTCCAGGACCTGCCGACCGTGATCGCCGTCGCGGTGGGACCCGAGAAGGTGGCCGGGATCGTCGCCGGATCTCAGGCGGGCTACTTCAACCAGCTGGTCACCGACGCACCCACGGCCCTGCTTCTCCTTGCCGCGACGAATGATGATGGCGCCTGACCTTCCTTGCGCGAGATTTCGGCGACCGGAGGCCTTGGTGCTCGATCGGGAACAGGGTGAGGCATCGATGCGGTCATGACGGACGCCCCTGCGTACTGCCATTCAGCTAGCCAGCCCGAGCTGCTCGTTCTCGACCCCGACCCTGGCCAACGGAGCACGACAAGGCCCGCGCTCTTTGCGGGCCTTGTCGGTGCACCGGCCGGAGTGAACCTTCCTGCACTCCTTCGCGGATTTCTTGTCAGTTGTTCCGGAGTGCGGCGATCCAGTGCTCTGCGGCGTCCGCAGTCCTCGGACCGGTGTACTCGGTTCCGGACTCGATCCACGCCTCGGCGGCATCGGCAGTCTTCGGCCCGATGTGCGCCGTCGTGGACGTGAGCCAGGCTTCCAGGGCGTCCGCCGTGCGTGGACCCGTGTAGTTGTAGGGGACGGACTGCTGCTGCTCGACGACCCGGTGGTCCGCGGTGTCCGCGGCCGTGTCGTTCGCCAGAACGATGGTGGCGGCGATGCCTGCGGCCGTCAGGCCAACGACGGCGGCCACCGTGGTCTTGTTCACTCTTGCGTTGTTCTTCATGATCGTGCCTTTCGTGGTGGGGCTTGGACACGACCGTTGTCCCGCCAGGCGGTGCCGAAGGAGTTCTGACCCGGTATCAACCGGGTATCAGCGCCCTTGACCGGTATCGAGCGCAGTGGGACCGTGCGCTCATGCGGATTGGGCTCCTCGGCCCGCTTGTCCTCGACGGGGGCGTTGGCAAGATCGGCCCACGCGACCGGGTGGTACTCGCAGCGCTTGCGGTACGGCCCGGTGAGGCCAGCTCCGCCGAACGGCTGGCCGATGTGCTGTGGGGAGACCACCCGCCGGCCTCGTCGAAGAAGGTCGTCCAGGGCTGCGTCGCCCGGCTTCGCAAGCTTCTGGGGCCGGAGATCATCGAGACGCTTCCGCAGGGCTATCGCCTCTCGGTCTCCTCCGACGAGCTGGACACTCTACTGTTCGAGCGGTTGGTGGGCCGCGGCCGCGAGCTGCTCACCGTCGGCGAAACCGAACGAGCGTCGTATGTGCTCGGGAAGGCGCTCGACCTCTGGCGTGGCCCGGCGTTCGCCGATCTCGACCAGTGGGAACCCGGTCGGGTGGAAGCCAGCCGTCTCCACGAGCTCCGGCTGGATTCGGAGGAGCTACGACTCGATGCAGCCCTGCAGGCCGGACACCACCTGGAGATGCTGACCGAGGCGCAGGACCAGGTGACCGCCGCGCCGCTGCGCGAACGGCGATGGGGACTGCTGGCGCTCGCCCAATACCAGACCGGTCGCCAGGCCGAGGCCCTTCGGACGCTGCACCGCGTGCGCACAGTGCTCGCGAATGAACTCGGCATCGATCCAAGTCCGGACCTCGTGGCGCTCGAGCAGGCAATCCTGCAGCAGGACCCCTCGCTCCTGGTGGAGCCCGCACTCCAGGAACCGAGCGCGGTTTGCCCGTACCGCGGCCTGATGGCGTACGACGTCGACGATTCAGACACCTACTTCGGGCGCGACGCCGACCTTACGGCCTGCCTGGAACGACTGTCCGACGTGGGCGTGCTGGCCGTGGTGGGGCCGTCCGGCAGCGGCAAGTCCTCGCTCGTACGGGCGGGCGTTGCCGCGACCCATCGCCGTGACGGCCGTCGAACCGTGGTCATCACACCTGGAATCCATCCGATGGATGCGCTCACCGCCATTCCAGATGAGGGTCCGACCCCGCTGCTCGTCGTGGACCAGCTCGAGGAGGCCTTCGCCTTGTGCGAGGACCAAGCGGAACGGACTCGGTTCCTTGCCGCGCTGGTCGAGCACTCACGCAAGGGCATGTTGGTGGTGGCGCTGCGCGCCGACCGGATGGGCGAGGTGGCGACCCATCCCGACATGTCACGTCTGATCGAGCGAGGGCTCTATCTGCTGGGCGCCATGTCCGAAGAGGACCTCCGGGCCGCGATCGAAGGCCCCGCCCGTCAGGCGGGTCTGCCGATCGAGCCCGGTCTGGTCGACCTCCTGGTCCGCGAGGTCGAGGGAGAGCCGGGCGGGTTGCCGCTGCTGTCCCACGCACTGCGAGAGACCTGGCTGCGCCGAGAAGGCCGCACGCTCACCGTGGCCGGCTATCAGGCCAGTGGCGGGATCCGCGGCGCGGTCGCCCAGTCGGCCGAGGACGTGTACAGACGCGTGGCGGTGGATCAACAAGGCGCCTTCCGCGACCTTCTGCTTCGCCTGGTCGTGCCCACCGAGGAGGGAGAACCCGTACGCAGTCGGCTACCTCGCCGGCTGATCGCGACGGACGATGCGCGTGAGCAGCTGATCGAGCTGCTGGTCGGTGCCCGGCTGGTCACCAGCGACGAGGGCGTGATCGTGCTGACCCACGAGGCGCTGACTCGCGCCTGGCCGCGGCTGCGGGAATGGCTGGACGAAGATGCCGACGGACTTCGCATCCGCCATCACCTCACGGTGGCCGCCGATGCCTGGGAGAAGATGGACCGGCCGAACAGCGAGCTCTACCGCGGCGCCCGGCTCGCCCAGGCCACTACGTGGCGCGACACGGCTCACCCGGACCTGACCGAGGCAGAGCTGGACTTCCTCGAGGCCTCCTTCACGCAAGAGGCGTCGGACCTGCGTGCGGCCGAGACCCAGATCCGCCGGGAGCGGCTGACGGTCCGCCGGCTCAGATGGCTGACAGCGACCGTCGCGGCGCTCGGAGTCCTCGCGGCCGCGGCCTTTCTGGTCGCCGACGACCAGCGCCAGCGTGCCGATGAACGGTCGACAGAGGCCGAGGCGCGTCGCGCCGCTGCCCGGGCACTTATCGAGCCGTCGTACGACCGAGCCCTGCGTCTCGCCGTCGAGGGCGTTCACCTCTGGGACAGCCCGGAGACACGCGGCAACCTGCTCAACGCGATCCAGCGAAGTCCGTCGGTCGCCGGCGTCATCCGCGGCGAGGGGGCGAGACTGATGGACCTGGACCTGTCTCCCGACGGCAAACAGTCAGTCGTGGTGGACAACCTCGAGGATGTCACCCTGTACGACCTCGCCGGCCGGGCTCCCGTCGCCACCCTCGGTGGTGAAGGAACCACCTACCGGGCGGCCACGTTCAGTCCGGACGGCAAAGAGGTCGCGGTGTCGTCGTTCAACACCGAGTGCTGGATCGGCGACTGTCGCCGGCGCGGCATCACTTCGTACGATGCACAGACGCTGAAATCGAACGGCGTCACCTATCGAGGGCTGGGCGACAACCCGGCGTCAGACGTCGCCTACTCCCCTCGGGGCGATCTCATCGCGGCCATCGGGTCTCTGCCGTACGACGACAACGTCGCGGTCTGGAAGGTCGATCGCCCCGACAAGCCGATGATGCGCCTGAAGCTGTCCGATGCCGGCGAATTCTTCGAGCCCACTCCCGAGCGAAACGTGCAGGGCTGGGTCGCGTTCTCGCCGGACGGTCGCCGGCTGTACGCCGGCGGCGCCGGGCCGACCGAGGTGTTCAACCTCGCCACCGGCAAAAGCGTCGAATCGTTCGGCGGCGCCGGGGCACTCGACCTCAGCCCGGACGGAGAGACGATGGCCGTCGGGACCGGCGGCCCTACGGTGCGTCTGATCGACACCAAGACCGGGACCACGACGGCACGGCTGAGCGACCATGAGTCGGCGGTGACCGGGGCGGCGTTCAGCCAGGACGGCAGCCTCGTCGCGACCGTGAGCAACGACCAGACCGCCATCGTCTGGGACACCGCCACGGGTGAGGCCGTCCAGCACCTTCACGCCCACGTCGGAAGTGTGCACGCCGTCGAATTCGGCCAGGACGAGAAGCTGCAGCTCTACACCGCTGGGGCTGACGGGACCACGATCGTGTGGGACCTGGACCGTACGCGGGGTCTCGCCCGACAGCTCGTCGCGCCTGATCGGACCCAGCCGCCCGACGAGGGCGTTCCGCTCCTGAGTCCCAGCGCCACCAGCGTCTTCTTCCAAGGCAAGGCCATGCTCCTCGACGTCGGCGCCAAAGACGCGACAAGAATTCCCATCGACGGGGAAGTCGAGGGGGAAGACCTTGCGTGGGCCGCCTATCGGCCCGACGGGCGCCAGGTGGCCACGGTCGCCATCGATGGTGCGGTCCGGCTGTGGGACGTCAAGACCGGCAAGCTCGTCGCCACGGCGCCCGCTCGTGGCATTGAGAACTTCGGCGCGATCGCGTACACGCCAGATGGTTCGCGTGTCATCGTCGCCGAACAGAACGGGGTGGTCCGGGAACTGGACGCCCGCACCCTCGAGCCGACCGGGAGAACCATCTACGTCGAGATCGAACCGGCCGGCGTCCGAGCGACGCACGACGGGGTGGTCGCCGTCACCAGCGACAACATCGACGTCGGTTCGGGCACGGATGTTGTCTTCGCCGATCTCGATGGCGGTCGCATCCTTCGCAAGCCGCAGATTGACAGCTGGGGGCTTCGGTCGAACTTCAGTGCCGACGGCCGGCTCTACGCGTACGGCGGATTCGACGGTCGAGTCGGAGTGATCGACGTCGCCACGGGGAAGGAAGTCGCCCGGACGAGCGACCCGATCCACGACGGCCCGGTCAACTGGGTGACCTTCGCCCCAGACAGCCAGACGCTGGTCAGCGTCGGCTTCGACGGGCGGGTCAGCCTGTCCGATCCGGCTGAGGTCGTACCGTTTGCGCGCGTCCAGCCGGGCGAACCAAATCTGCGATCCACGGCGACCTACCTCGACGATGGACACACGCTGGTCCTGGCGTACGAGGACGGATCAGTCCTCAGCCTCGAGACCGATCCGGCTGCGTGGGAAGCCCACGCCTGCGCCGTTGCCGGTCGCAGTTTCACCCGCGCCGAATGGAGCGACGCATTTCCCGACAGGGACTACCACGCGACCTGCGGCTGACTGACTCGCTCATCGTCAATGACTGAAGCCACCGCGCGGCCCGCCCGCGGCTACGGCGCGCGGTTGCCGTCCGGTTGCACCACCCACCACAGGCCACCGTGCGTCGCGATGTTGTGGCATTTCACCTCGCCCGGACCCTCGTGCGCGTAGTAGTAGAGGGGATGCCCGCCGTAGGTGACCTGGGTCGAACCGTCCTTGCGTTTCGTGGTGCCCAGGAGGTCGGCGTCAACGGCGCCGCTGGCCTGCGGACGACCATCGGTCAGGACGGGCGGCCACGCCTCAGCGCAGCCTCCGTAGCACTCAGGTGTGTCCGACGGTTCTGACTCCCACATGTAGATCGCCTGTCTCCCGGGACCGAACAGGATCCTGCCGAACTCGCTGGAGCGAGTCGTGATGGCAGTCCCGTCCCGGACGTCTTCGGTGGGCGGCGGGCTTGTCGGGGTCGTCGGGCTCGAGGCTGTTGGCTCGTCGGCGGCCTCAGGATCCGAGCCGCAGCCTGCGGCCACGAATACGAGGACAGCCGACACGACCACGATTCGAAACATGCGTCATTATGCGTCACCCACAGGCACTTTGGCGGTGACCGACTGCGCAGGCAGCGAAGATCTCGGCCATGTTTCAGGAGCACCGGGGCGCCGGTTCCATCACCAGGAGCGGTGCTGACGCACGACCACACACACAGCAACGCAGTGCCTTGCCGCGTATAAGATCGGCAATCTGGTGGCGTCGGACAGTCTTCAGCGCCTGAACAAGGGCGGAGGTTCGCCGGGTCGACCCGGCCCTGGCCACCGTCGTCAGCGAAGGTCGGCATCGCAGGACGGGGGCAGAGCGGAATGACTTCCCAGCTCATCGCGGTCTGCTTCGATGCGAACGACCCGCTTCGCCTCGCTCGGTTCTGGGCCGGCGTCCTGGACTGGGACCTGAGCCTGACCCCCGACGACGTCGTGACCCTGCTGCCCCAGGATGACACCGGCTTCCAGGTCGATTTCGCTCCGACCGAACGGCCGAAGTCCGGGCAGAACCAGATGCACTTCGATCTGACCAGCGCGTCACCGGAGGAGCAGCAGCAGACGGTCGCGAGGTCGCTCGAGCTCGGCGCCCGGCACATCGACGTCGGCCAACGTCCCGAAGAAGGTCACGTCGTGCTCGCCGATCCCGAGGGCAACGAGTTCTGCGTCATCGAGGCGGGCAACAACTTCCTGGCCGACACAGCATTCATCGGAGCGATCAACTGCGACGGCACGCAGGAGGTCGGCTACTTCTGGAGCGAAGCGTTGGGCTGGCCGCTGGTCTGGGACCAGGACCAGGAGACCGCCATCCAGTCGCCGGCCGGCGGTACGAAGATGTCGTGGGGCGGCCCCCCGGTGAACCCGAAGACCGGGAAGAACCGGCTGCACCTCGACATCGCTCCACCGGCCGAAGACGACCAGCGGGCGGAGGTCGACCGACTCGTCTCGCTCGGCGCGACACCCATCGACATCGGCCAGGGCGACGTCAGCTGGGTCGTGATGGCCGATCCAGACGGCAACGAGTTCTGCGTCTTGTCACCTCGATAGCAGCGTCCTCGTCTGGTGCGGGCGGTTCCACGACGCGTTCGGGTCCGCTCCGCTCACGTGAGGGAGCGGATGAGCTCCTCGACACGCCGCTTGATCTCGTCGCGGATCGGCCGGACCGTCGCCAGATCCTGTCCGGCCGGGTCGTCGAGCTCCCAGTCCTCGTAGCGCTTTCCGGGGTAGAACGGGCAGGCGTCGCCGCAGCCCATGGTGATGACGACGTCGGAGTCCTGGACGGCCTGATCGGTCAGGACCTTCGGTTGCTCGGTTGCGATGTCGATGCCGACCTCGGCCATGGCTTCGACGGCGACGGGGTTGATCTGGTCGCCGGGCATCGACCCGGCGGAACGGACGTCGACCGCACCGTTGGAGAGCGCAGTCAGGAAGCCAGCGGCGATCTGTGAGCGTCCGGCGTTGTGGACACACACGAAGAGCACGGTGGGTCGATCGGTCATGAGTCCTCCTGGAGGATGAGTGCGAGACCCAGTCCCAGCATCGCACCGACGACCTGAGCGAGGAGGAACCACGGGACGTCAGAGCCGGCGATGCCGGCGAAGCTGTCGGTGAACACTCGGCCGATCGTCACCGCCGGGTTGGCGAACGACGTCGACGAGGTGAACAGGTAGGCGCCGAGGATCCAGGCGGGCACGACCAGCGGAAGGGCCGCGCGGTCGACGAGGGCGATGGCCGCGATCAAACCGGCGGTGGCCACCAGCTCGCCCAGGAAGCGACCCCATCCGCCACGGTCGGCATCGGACCACGAGACGGCGTCGCGCTCGAACATCAGGTGCGCCGCGATCGTGCCGAGCACCCCGCCACCCACCTGGGCGACGACGTACGCACCGCCGCGCCGCACCGAGACGTTGCGACGCACGACATCGGCGAGGGTCACCGCGGGGTTGAAGGAGCCGCCGCTGATCGGCAGCGCGATCGCCACCAGGACACCCAGCACCGCCACCGTCGCGATGGCGTTGAAGACCAGCTGGAGGCCGACGTCGTCGGTGAGGCCGACGGCCGCGATCCCGGAGCCGACGATGGCCATCAGGAGGACGGCGGTGCCCACCGCTTCGGCGAGCACCGCCCTTGTGGGGGAGCTCAGCACGCTCCGCCGCATCCGCAGTCGTCCATGTCGCCTCCTTGAATCGATGTTGATCAATACAAGCATCATCGTATATATTGATGGTTGTCAATACAAGGAGCGACCCGATGTCACTCGAGCTCAACCTGCTCACCCCGATCTGCTGCTCGACGAGCGCACCGCCGCTCGAGCGCGATGAGGCGACCCGCGTGGCGTCCGGATTCAAGGCGCTCGCCGACCCGGCCCGCGTGCAGCTGCTCCACCTGGTGTCGTCATCCGACCGGGACGAGGCGTGCGTGTGCGACCTCACCGTCGCCCTCGGTCTCTCGCAAGGCACCGTCAGCCACCACCTCAAGGTCCTGGTCGAGGCGGGCCTGCTCGAGCGTGAGCGTCGCGGCACCTGGGCCTGGTATCGCCTCGTTCCCGAGTCGCTCACCGCACTGGCCGGCACCCTGACCGTGCCGAAGGAAGCCGTAGCCGCCCGGTCGTAGGCTGGACGGCATGGATCTGGGGCTCGCCGACCACACGTACATCGTCACCGGGGGAAGCCGCGGGCTCGGCCGCGCGACTGCCGAGGTACTCGTCGCCGAGGGCGCCCGAGTCGTGATCTCGTCCCGCTCGAAGGACTCGGTCGACGACGCCGTGGCCGCCCTCGGACCGTCCGCCACCGGCGTGGCCGCCGACAACGCCGACCCCGACACCCCGGCACGCCTCGTGGCCGAGGCCCGCGACCGGTTCGGGCGCCTCGACGGCGCACTCATCAGCGTCGGCGGACCGCCGGGGGGCGCGATCTCCGAGCGCACGGAGGACGAGTGGCGGGCAGCCTTCGACTCGGTGTTCCTGGGCGCGCTGCGGCTCGCCACCACCGTCGCGGACGCCCTCACATACGGCGGATCGATCGCCTTCGTCCTCTCCACGTCGGTCAAGTCGCCGATCGCGAACCTGGGCATCTCCAACGGACTGCGTCCCGGCCTTGCCATGGCCGCCAAGACGCTGGCCGACGAGCTGGGCCCGCGTGGCATCCGGGTCAACGGCGTCATGCCCGGTCCGATCGACACCGATCGAGCGCGGGAGCTGGATGCGAGCACGGGCGACGCGGTCGCCGCCAAGGAGAAGAAGGTGGCCACCGTCCCGCTCGCGCGCTACGGCGAGCCGGAGGAGTTCGGCCGTGCCGCCGCCTTCCTGCTCTCCCCCGCGGCCAGCTTCGTGTCGGGCATCATGCTGCCGGTCGACGGTGGCCAGCTGCGGGCTCTCTGAGGATGAGCTCGGTCGACATCGTCCCGATGACGACCGAGCACAGCGACGCGGTCCTCTCGATCTTCGCCGAGGGCATCGACACCGGGCACGCCACCTTCGAGCACGTCGTCCCGACCTGGCAGGAGTTCGACCACGCGAAGCTCCCGGACCATCGCTTCGTCGCCGTCGACGAGCAGGTGCTCGGATGGGTGGCCGTCAGCTCCACCTCGAGCCGAGCGTGCTATCGCGGCGTGGTCGAGGACGCGCTGTACGTCACCGAGCGAGCCCGCGGTCGCGGCGCCGGGCGGTTGCTGCTCCAGAGCCTGCTGGACTCCACCGACGCCGCCGACATCTGGACGGTCGTCGCCGGGATCTTCCCGGAGAACGAAGCCAGCGTGGCGTTGCACGAGTCCTTGGGCTTCCGCACGGTCGGCATTCGAGAGCGGATCGGGCTGATGCAGGTCGGACCGATGGCCGGCACCTGGCGCGACGTGGTGTGGATGGAGCGCCGCTGCCCGAGCTGACACGAAAGTTCCGAGCTCACACCTCTTCTCCGCAGGCCCCTCCCGGGGCTAGGCTCGACCTGTCGGTGCGTATCACGAAACGAGTTGCCTCATGCGCAACAAAGAGGTCAAGCACGCGCTGGTCGGGCTGCTCCAGCGCACGCGCTACGAGGTGCTGCCCACGCCCAGCACGGAGGAGAAGGTGCTGGCCCACGTGCCCGTCGACTGCGCCGTCACCGTCACTGCGTCGCCGTCCAAGGGTCTGGACGTCACCTTCGACCTGGCCGAGCGGCTGGGCAAGGCCGGCTACACCGCCGTGCCGCACCTCGCCGCCCGCATGGTGAGCGGCCGATCTGAGCTCGAGGAGATCTGTGCGCGGCTCACCGCTGCGGGCATCACCACGATCTTCGTGCCCGGCGGAGACGCGGAGACCGTCGGCACCTACCCCGATGCCTTGGCGCTGCTCGAGGACCTCAAGGAGCTCGGCTCCCCGTTCGAGGACGTCGGCATCACCGGCTATCCCGAGTCGCACCCGAGCATCCACGACGACCTCACCGTCCAGTCGATGTGGGACAAGCGCCGCTACGCCACCCACGTCGTCAGCAACCTCACCTTCGACCCCAAGATGTTCGCGACCTGGCTCGCTCGGATGCGCTCTCGCGGCATCACCTTGCCGCTGCTGGTCGGGCTGCCCGGACCCATCGACCGCACCAAGCTGCTCGGGATGGCGACGAAGATCGGCGTCGGTGAGTCCACCCGGTTCCTGGCGAAGAACAAGCGCCTGTTCGCCGGCCTGGCCGCTCCCGGCGGATTCACCGGCGAGCGGTTCCTGGAGCAGGTCGCGCCGAGCGTCGCCCCACCTGACGCGCTGGTCGAGGGCCTGCACGTCTTCACGTTCAACCAGATCGCCGAGACCGAGGCCTGGCGCACGTCCATGATCGAGCGCCTCAACCGCTGAGTGGTTTCGGTGGGCGCCTCTCTCCCAGGACGCGAGAGTGAGATTCTCCAACGCGGGAGGGACGCAGCGGAGGAGGTTCTCGAGACCTGCGAAGCACCTCTCGCGTGCTGGGAGAGAGGCGCGTACCGAAACCACGTCAGGCGATCAGGTCCTCCAGCGCTCGCTCGAGGCCGGACGAGCCCGTCTCCACGACGGTCAAGCGGCAGGCCGAGTCGGTCGGCCGCCTCCTGCGCGAGCGCGTGCAGCTCGTCGTCCGGCTCCTGCGCGAGCCACACGACGCGGGTGTACGAGCCGAAGTAGTCGTCGCGCAGCATCGGCCAGCGGTCCAGGCCGAGCTCCTTCTCCACGGTGCGGGTGAACGACCGGACCAGGAAGTCGGTGAGCAGGTACGTGCCCGGCTGCTCCTCGAAGAACGACTCGATGCGGGACGGGCCGGCGAACACGTCATAGCAGTGAAGTCCCGGTAGCCGGCCCAGCCCGAGCTCGGCGCAGACCTCGTCGAGCGCGCCATAGGTTCCGCAGTCCGCGTAACCCACGACCACACGATCGTGGGACGCAAGCAGCGTCGTGGCAAGGTCCCGGACCTCGCCGGCGATCTTCTGTGGCTGGTTGTGCAGCAGCGGTGGCAACGGATAGACGTCGACCGGCCAGGCGTGCCGCTCGCTGATCTCGGCGCACGGCTGGGCGATCGCACCGCAGGCGATCAGCGCGATGCGGCGCTCAGAACCCGAGCTGCTCGACGAAGGTGTCCTGGAAGTCCGGGCGATCGGAGAGCTCGACATAGCGCACCTCCTCCAGCAGGACGTCCGCACCCTGGCGCTCGCGCAGGGACAGCAGGGCCATTTTCGCACCCTCGCCGGCGACGTTCCCGGCCGCGACGATGCGCAGCACCGGAAGCTGCGGCACCAGGCCGATGCGTACCGCCGAGGCCGGCGACAGGTAGCTGCCGAACGACCCGGCGAGCAGCACCTGCTGCACGTCGCGGTGCTCCAGTCCGAGGTCCTCGAGCAGGAGCGACCACCCGGTGGAGATGGCGGCCTTGGCGAACTGCAGCTCGCGGACGTCGCGCTGGGACAGGTAGACGGACTCGGACGGATCGGTGTCCGGAGTCGGACGGTGCAGCACGAAGACACGCTCGTCGCCGATCTTCGTCAGCCGATCGGCAAGAGCCGGGGCGGAGGTGGCCGCGTCCTCTTCCGGGATGAAGCGGCCGGAGGCGTCGAGCAGGCCGACCTTCACGAGCTCCGCCACTGCGTCGACGAGCCCGGAGCCGCAGATGCCCATCGGCTCGACGTCGCCGATGACGCCGAGCTCGACCGGCTGGTCGGCTTCCGGGTCGAGCTTGATGACCTCGATGGCGCCGTCGGCGGCCCGCATGCCGCACCGGATGGCGCCACCCTCGAACGCCGGACCGGCCGGTGCCGCAGTGGCGAGGATCGTGTCCCCGTCACTGAGCACGATCTCGCAGTTGGTGCCGACGTCGATGAACAACCTGGTGCGCTGGTCGCGGTCCATTCCGGTCGCGAGCATGCCGGCCACGATGTCGCCGCCGACATACGCGCCGAGTGCGGGGAACAGTGCCGCCCTCGCCCGCGGGTGCAGCGAGAGACCGAGCTCCTCGGCCAGCACCGATCGCGGCTGCGACGTGGACATCACGAACGGCGCGACGCCGAGCGGCTCGGGGTCGATGCCGAGCACCAGGGCCGTCATGGTCGCGTTGCCGGCGAGCGCCACCTCGTAGACCGTCCGGGGATCGACGCCACCTTCGGTGCAGACCTGGAGAGCGAGCTGCTGCAGCGTCTCGCCGGCGGCCGCCTGCAGACGCCCGAGCGCGTCCGGGTCCATCATCGTGGCGCTGATGCGGGTGATGACGTCGCCGCCATAGGGCTGCTGCTTGTTCAGCATCGACGCGACCGCCACCGGAGTGCCGGTGCCGACGTCGAGCAACGTGGCCACGACGGTCGTGGTGCCGAGGTCGAACGCGATCGCGTAGCGCGTGTCGGTGGTGTCGCCGGCCTCGACGTCGATGAGCACCTCGTCGACGACCACGGCGGTGACCTTGAAGTCGGGACGCATCACGGCGGGCAGCCGGCGCAGTGCGTACAGGTCGATGGTGAACTCGAGGTCGTCGATCGCGTCGATGAGCCGGGCCACGTCGGTGCGCTGGTCGACCAACGTCGGCTCCTCGAGCTCGACGTACCGCTTCTGCAGGGCCGGCCTCAGGATCACCTGGCGTCCGACACCGACGGTCGCGGCCTTGGGGCGCGTCGTGAGTGGTGGGACGTCGACCTTCAGGTCGCGGGTCGCGTTGACCAGGCACGCCAGCCGCCATCCGGCCCCGATCTGCTCGGTGGTGAACGTCTTCACGTCGTGCCGCGTGATGGGAAGGGCCGTGCCCTCGATCTTCACCCGGCACTTGTGGCAGGTGCCGTGGCCGCCGCAGGTCGAGTCGATCGCGATGCCGTTCCAGGACGCCGCGTCGAAGACGGTGACGCCCGGAGGCACGCGCACGCCGCGCGCGGTCGGCGGGCCGTCGGTCTGCTGAACGGTGAACGCGAGCTGCACTCGGCCGGTGCCGTCGTGCGCGGCCTGGTCGACCTGGTGAGGCTCACGGAGTCCCTCGCGAGTGACGTCGGAGAGACCCTCCGCGAGGTCGAAGTCCGGGCCTTCCCGGCCGCCTTTCATGCGCTCGACGCGGACGCCTCGCGTGCCTGCCGTGCACGGTGCGCGGCGATCCAGTTGCCGCCCCACTCGTCGTGGCCCAGCAGGAGGTCGGCCGCCTTGACCGCCTCGACGATCTCGGGGGTGCGGGTGTCCATGATCGCGCTGGTGAGACCGGCGGCCATCGCCATCGGCAGGAACGCCGCACCGATCTGGTGACGACCCGGCATCCCGAAGGACGTGTTGGACGCACCGCAGGTCATGTTCGCGCCGAACTCGTCACGAATCGCCCGGACCGTGGTGAAGAACGTGTTGGCCACGGTCTGGTCGGCGCCGATCGGCATGGCCAGCGGGTCGATGAGGATGTCAGCGGCGGCGATGCCGTACTCCGTCGTGGCGACCTCGAAGATCTTGCGGGTGAGCACCAGCCGCTTCTCCGACTCCATCGGGATCTCGTCGGAGTCGTTGGGCAGCGCGATGACCGCGGCGTCGTACTTCTTGACCAGCGGGAGGATCTGCTCCATCCGCTCGTCCTCGGCGGTGATCGAGTTCACCAGGGCTCGTCCTTGGTACGCCGAGAGCCCGGCTTCCAGCGCCTCCACGACGGAGGAGTCGATGCAGATCGGCTTGTCGGTGAGCTCCTGCACCATCGTGATGGCCTTGGCCAGCAGCTCGGCCTCGTCGGTGAGCGGGCACGCCCATGTTGACGTCGAGCACGTCGGCACCGCCCTCGACCTGGGCCTTGACGTCGCGCTCGATCGCCGACAGGTCGCCGGCGCGCAGCTGCTCCTGGAAGATCCGACGACCGGTTGGGTTGATCCGCTCGCCGATCAGGCAGAACGGACGATCATGGCCGATGATCACTTCACCGGTGGTGCCGCGCAGGACGGTCTCGAGGAACTCGGCGGCCATCAGGCAGGCACCTTCGAACGCTTCTCGTGCAGCAGCGCCTTGGCCTTCTTGACCGTGGCGGAGGCGTCGGCGGCATAGCCGTCGGCACCCACCGCGTCGGCGTACTCCTGCGTGACCGGAGCCCCGCCGACCATGACGATGACGTTGTTGCGCATGCCGGCCTTCTCCAGGGCGTTCATGTTGGCCTTGAACATCGGCATCGTGGTGGTGAGGAACGCCGAGAAGCCGACGATGTCGGGCTCGTGCTCCTCGATGGCGGACACGAACTTCTCCGGCGCCACCTGCACGCCGAGATCGATCACCTCGAAGCCCGCGCCCTCGAGCATGATGTTGACGAGGTTCTTGCCGATGTCGTGCACGTCGCCCTTGACGGTGCCCATCAGGAACTTGCCGATGGTCTGCACGCCGGTCTCGGCCAGCAGTGGCCGGAGCACCTCCATCGCCCCGGCCATGGCGCGGCCGGCGATCAGCATCTCGGGAACGAAGAAGTCGCCGCGCTCGAAGCGGGCACCCACTTCCTCCAGCGATGGGATCAGGGCGTCGAAGAGCAGGGTCTGGGGCTCCATCTGCAGCTTGAGCCCCTCGTCGGTCAGCTCGAGCACGCGTGGCGCGTTACCGACCAAGGTCTCGTCGTAGAGCCCCTGCAAGATCTCCTCAGGCGTCATGCCGCACCTCTCTTGTGTGTTCCGCGACGCAGCAGCCCGGACAGCTGCTGAGCACGTTCATCGAGCTTCCGGCCGACCTCGTCGATCCGCTCCTCCAGCCGGGTGTTCGGACCTGAGACACCCAGCGCGGCGACGACCCGTCCATTGCCGCCGTAGACCGGCACCGCGACGCCGGTGAGTCCGATCTCGAGCTCGTCGATCGTGCTGGCCCAGCCGTTGCGCAGCACGGAGGCGAGCTCACGTCGGAGCTCCGCCGGGTCGGTGACGGTGTTCGGGGTGACCTGCTCCAGGCGGCCCCCATCAAGATCGAGCACGTCGAGCTCGAGGGTGCCGTAGGCCAGCAGCACCTTGCCCAGCGCCGAGGCGTGCACGGGCACGTCGGCCTCCGTCCAGTCCTTCGTGCCGAGCATGTACGTGGAGTCGACCTGGGCCACCTGGACGACGCGGTCGCCGCGGGTGACCGACAGGTTGACGGTCTCGCGGGTGTCGTCGCCGATGAGCTGCATCGTGGGCCCGGCGATGCGCACGAGCTCGTCCCACGGATCGTGACGAATGGCGTACAGCCAGAACAGTGGGCCGGCCACGTAGGCGCCGTCGTCGTTGCGCTCCAGGAGCTCGGTGCGCTCGAGGGCGGCGAGCAACCGTGATGCCGTCGACTTCGCCAGCCCGCTCTCGGAGTGCAGCTCCGGAAAGGTCAGCGGCTCGTCGGCCCTGACCACCGTCGCCACCAGGGAGACGGCGCGGTCGATCGCCTGGGTGCCGGTGCTGCTCGACGTGGTGGTCACGCTGTCCTCTTCATGCCGACGGAGTCCGTTGTCTTTGGTTCCACGATGTGGAACTGTATACCCATATCGTGAGGCTGAAATGGCCCGAGGTCAAGCAGGAGGACGGATGTTCACCAACCGGATGCCCCGCTACGAGGTGCTGTCGCAGGACGCGATGGCCACCCTCGACACGGGCTGGCGGAAGCTGATGACCGAGATCGGCGTGGAGTTCATGGACGACCGCGCCCTCGAGCTGTTCCGCAAGGCCGGCCAACGGGTGGAGGACCACACGGTCTTCCTCGACCCCGACTTCGTGCTCGAGCAGGTCGCGAAGGCGCCGCGCGAGTTCGACGTGCAGGCGCGCAACCCGGAGAACAACGTCCACATCGGCGGCGACTCGATGGCCTTCGGCGCGGTTTACGGGCCGCCGTTCGTGCGTCAGGGCGACGTGCGCCGCGACGCGACCATGGACGACTTCCGCAACTTCACCAAGCTCGCCCAGAGCTACTCGGTGCTCGACTCCGCCGGCGGCGTCATCTGCGAGCCGAACGACACACCGCTCGACAGCCGCCACCTCGACATGACGTACGCGCTGCAGACGCTGACCGACAAGATCTACATGGGCAACGTCGTCTCGGGTGTCAACGCGGCCGACACCATCGCGATGGGATCGATCCTGTTCGGCGGCCGCGACAAGATCGAGGAGACGCCGGCCTCGATCTCACTGATCAACTGCAACTCGCCGCTCCGCTGGGACGACCGCATGCTCGAGGCCCAGTTCGAGTACTCCGGCGCCGGTCAGCCGGTCGTGCTCACGCCGTTCATCCTGATGGGCGCGATGTCGCCGGTCACCATCCCGGCCGCATTGGTGCAGCAGATCACCGAGGCGCTGTCGGGCATCGCACTCTCCCAGCTCATCCGCCCCGGCACGCCGGTGATCTTCGGATCGTTCCTGTCGAACATCGACATGCAGTCGGGCTCACCGACCTTCGGCACGCCGGAGTCGGGCATCGGCCTGCTCTGCACCGGCCAGATCGCGCGGCACTTCAACCTCCCGTTCCGCACCGGTGGCGGCCTCACGTCGTCACAGGTCCCGGACGCCCAAGCGGGTTACGAGGCCCTGATGACGATGCTGCCGACGTTCCTCGCCGGCGCCAACTGGGTGATGCACTCGGCCGGCTGGCTCGAGGGCGGCCTGGTGGCCGGCTACGAGAAGTTCATCGTCGACATCGAGATCCTGCAGATGATGCAGGCCGAGTTCACTCCACTGGAGATCGACGAGGAGTCGATGGCGTTCGGCGCGCACGAGGAGGTCGGGCACGGCGGGCACTTCCTCGGTGCGGCCCACACGATGGAGCGCTTCCGCACCTGCTTCTACCGTCCACTGCTCTCCTCCTCGGAGAACTACGAGCGGTGGATGCGTGGAGGCGGCATCGACGCCGCGCACCGCGCCGAGAAGATCTACCAGGACACCCTTGGGGCCTACGAGCCCCCGCCCCTCGACGACGCCATCCGGCAGGAGCTCGAGGAGTACGTCATCCGGCGTCGCAAGGAGCTGGGCGACTAGGCCGTGTCTGTCAATTCGCGCGAGCGACCGGGCGGCATCCGCGCCCGGCTGGCAAGGACGAGGAGGGAGGCAGACCGGTCGTCTAGTGACCGACGAGGACGCCGCCAGGCGGGATGCGGGGTCGTCCGGACGCCGCGTGGAATTGGCAGACGCGGCCTGGGTCAGGTCGGCCGGCGAGCTTCCCTTGCCTCGCGAGCCAGCGCGCGGGCGTCAGCCACCGGACCCACGTGCCCGAGCTTGTCGGGATTGCTCACCGCGCGGATCGCCTGGATCTGCCCGTCGAGCACGTCGAGCGCCAGGGTGTTGATCACCTTGTCGTCCCGGTCGCGGAGGATCGCGCCCGGCTGGCCGTTCACCTCGTGCGGTTCCAGCTTCACGTCGAGCGCCGTGAGCAGCGGGAAGAACGTTGCGAGCACGCGCGCCACCTTGTCGGCACCGACCACGCCGCGCGCGAACGCCGGCGCCTTGCCGCCACCGTCGCCGATCATCTGGACGTCGGCGGCGAGCAGCTCGCGCAGGCCCTCGACGTCGCCCTCGCGGAACGCGTCGAAGAACCGTGCGGCCAGTTCCTCCCGCACTTTCTGGTCCGCCTCGAATCGCGGACGTCCCGCGTCCATGTGGCGCCGGGCCCGCACCACGAGCTGGCGGCAGGCCGCCTCCGACCTGCCCACCGCGGACGCGACCTCGGGAAAGCCGAAGCCGAACACCTCGCGGAGCACGAAGACCGCCCGTTCGAGCGGGCTGAGCCGCTCGAGCAGCAGGAGCGCCGCCATCGACACGGAGTCGGCCAGCTCCGCCGACCGCGACGGATCCTCATAGGGATCGGTGAGCAACGGCTCGGGGAACCACTCCCCGACGTACGCCTCCCGCCGCATCCGGGCCGACCGCAGCACGTCGATCGAGACCCGGGTGACCACCGCCGAGAGGAAAGCCCTGGTCGAGGCCGGTGCGGTCGACGAGGTCTCGTAGCGCAGCCACGTCTCCTGGACCGCGTCCTCGGCCTCGGCCACGCTGCCGAGGATCCGGTAGGCGATGGCGAACAGGAGCGACCGCAGCTCCTCGAACTCCTCGCTACGGGTCATCCGAACTCCTTCTCGAACCCCTGGCGCCAGGACGGGTACTTCAGCTCCCAGCCGAGCTCTCGCTTGGCCTTGGCGTTGGAGAATCCACGCCCTTCGGTCATCATGCCCACCGCCATCTCGCCGGCCAGCAGCCGGGCCAGCCACACCGGGAGTCGTCGCGGCGGCTTGGCCCCGGCGCACTTCGCGAGATAGGGGAGCCAATCGCTGGAGGGTGCCGGCTCGTCGTCGACGATGTTGAACACGCCCTTCGCCTCCTGCTCCACCGCCAGTACGGTGGCGCTCGCCGCGTCGTCGAGGTGCACCCACGAGACGTAACCGGTGCCACCGCCGACGAGCGGGTACATCCGCTTCCGCACGAGCTCGACCTGATCGTCGGTGGCACCTGGTCCGTAGAACCCGCCGTAGCGCAGCACAGCGCCGCCGGCATCGACCACCGCGTCCTCCATGCGGTTGATCGCGATCGTCCCCTCGATCACCTCCAGCGGGTCCTCTTCGGTCTTGACCCATCCGCCCTCGCGGATCCCGTTCATGCTGGCGTGGCCCTGCGCGACGACATGGGAGACGCCGGTCGCCTCGGCCGCCGCGAGCAGATGGTCCACTCCCTCACTGCGGAGCTTGTTGGTCGCCGCGAAGAAGCGCTCCGGCTTCCTCAGGTTGGGCTTGCCCGCGTGCGCCTCCGAGAGAGCGGTCATCTGGTTGACGATCACATCGGGCTGAGCCTTGGCCACGGCCTCGCCGACCGACGCCGCATCCAGCCCGTCCATGACGATGCCCTCAGCACCGAGCCGCTCCAGCAGTCCCACCTTGGCCGCACTCGTCGTCGTCGCGGTCACCTGATGCCCGCGGGTCACGAGCTGCGGAACCAGCCGCTGCCCCAGCACCCCTGATCCGCCTGCCACGAACACCCTCATGATGATCACCTTTCCCGATTCCGGAACCTGCCTCTGCACACAAGACGAGACAGCCCGGCTGCCAGTGACATCGGGGACTCCGTCAGCGGAACACCACCGTGCGGTGGCCGTTGAGCAGCACTCGCGACTCCGAGTGCCACCGGACGGCGCGCGAGAGCACCTGCGCCTCGACGTCGCGGCCGGCGGCGACGAGATGGTCCTGGTTGTAGGAGTGGTCGACCCGGACGATGTCCTGCTCGATGATCGGGCCCTCGTCGAGGTCGGCGGTCACGTAGTGCGCGGTGGCGCCCACCAGCTTGACGCCGCGTTCGTAGGCCTGGTGGTACGGCTTCGCGCCCTTGAAGCTCGGCAGGAACGAGTGATGGATGTTGATGATCCTGCCGGCCATCTCACGGCACAAGCCGTCGGAGAGCACCTGCATGTAGCGGGCGAGCACCACCACGTGCACGGCGTTCTCGTTGATCACCGACATCAGCTGGGCCTCGGCAGCGGCCTTGTTGTCCGGCGTCACCGGGATGTGGTGGAACGGCAGGCCATAGACGTCGCAGAGCTTCTGGGCGTCCGGATGGTTGGACACGACCGCCGGGATCTCGATCTGCAAGGTTCCGATCGACCATCGGAACAGCAGGTCGTTGAGGCAGTGCAGCTGCTTGGAGACCATGATCAGCGTCCGGTACGGCGCGGCCGCCGTCCACATCTCGAAGTCCATGCCGAACTTCGCGGCCACTGGAGCGAACTCGACTCTGAGCTCATCCGCGTACGCCGGACCCGGGATCTCGAAGTCGATGCGCATGAAGAAGCGACCGGTCACCGGGTCGCCGAACTGCTGGCTCTCGCGGATGTTGCCGTCGCGTTTCGCGAGGAACCCGGAGACGTCATGGACGATGCCAGGCCGGTCTGGGCACGACAGGATGAGTACGAAGTCACCGGACGGTTCGACCATGCGTGAGCGCCCCTCCATTGGGTTGCGTCTTCTGAAACGCATTCTGCGATACGCAACAACATTGCGCTAGTGTTGCGTGATGGGCAACGCGGCTGCGGGCAACGGCGGGGGCGTCCAGTCGGTCGATCGGGCCATCACCATCCTCGAGGTCCTGGCCCGGCGCGGCGAGGTCGGGGTCACCGAGGTCGCGGCCGAGTTCGGGGTCCACAAGAGCACGGCCTTCCGCCTGATCAGCACGCTCGAGACCCACGGCTTGGTCGAGCAGACCGCCGACCGCGGCAAGTACCGATTGGGCATCGGCCTCCTGCGGCTCGCCGGTGCCACCACGGCTCGGCTCGACGTCGTGCAGGAGGCACGGCCGATCTGCAAGGGCCTGGCCGCCGACACCGGCGAGACGGTCAACATCGCCGTCCTGTCGGAGTCGTCTGCCCTCTACCTCGACCAGATCGCCGGCTCGTCCGCGATCCAGACCCACAACTGGGTCGGGCAGCACATCCCGCTCCATGCGACCAGCAACGGCAAGGTGCTGCTCTCCGGTGTGCCGGACGACCAGCTCGACGAGGTGCTCCACGAGCTGCCGGCGTTCACCAAGCTCACCGTCACCAAGCGGTCCGCGCTGCGCCGCGAGCTCCTGACCGTCCGCGAGCAGGGGTACGCCGTCGCCGTCGACGAGCTCGAGGAGGGACTCACCGCCATCGCCGCTCCGATCCGCAACGCGCACGGCGACGTCATCGCCTCCCTGAGTGTCAGCGGGCCGACCTTCCGGCTGGACGACGGCAAGACGGAGGAGGTCATCCCTCGGCTTCTGGACGCGGCAGTGGAGATTTCGCACCGGCTCGGGTGGGGCCACCGCTGAGGTGTCAATCTCGCTAACTGCTTGACGTTCGACCGCGGTTCGGACCATGCTTCAAGCACACCAAGGTTGCGCCAGGAGCAATCTGTTGCATCATGCGCAACCCGAGGAGAGCAGGTCGGGTGCCGGAGAACTGGATCGCGGGCCAATGGGTGAGCGCTCGCGCTGGCGGACGTCGTGAGATTCGCTGCCCCGCGGACGGATCCCTGGTCGCCGAGGTCGACGAGTCCAGCCCCGAGGACACCGACGCCGCGATCGCCGCGGCTCGCAACGCCTTCGACTCCGGTCCGTGGCCCGGCACGCCAGCCCGTGAACGGGGGGACCTGCTGCTCCGACTCGCCGATCTGCTCGAGCGCGACACCGACCTCATCGCCAAGGCCGAGTCGCTCGACACCGGCAAGCGCCTGGTCGAGAGCGAGTACGACGTCGCCGACATCGTGTCGGTCGTCCGGCACTTCGGGCACATCGCCGACGCCGAGGCCGGTCGGATCGTCGACACCGGCAACCCCGGCGTCGTCAGCCGCATCGTGCACGAGCCGGTGGGCGTCTGCGGCCTGATCACCCCCTGGAACTACCCGCTGCTGCAGGTCTCCTGGAAGGTCGCACCGTGCCTCGCCGCCGGCAACACGTTCGTCCTCAAGCCCAGCGAGCTCACCCCGCACACCGCGATCCACCTGATGAAGCTGCTCGATGAGGCTGGACTCCCCGCGGGCGTGGCGAACCTGGTGCTCGGCGACGGCGCGAACGCCGGCGCCCTGCTGAGCGAGGACCCTCGTGTCGACCTGGTGTCCTTCACCGGCGGGTTGGCCACCGGCAAGCGCATCATGGCGACGGCCTCGGGCACCGTGAAGCGGATCGCCCTCGAGCTGGGTGGCAAGAACCCGAACGTCGTCTTCGCCGACGCCGACTACGACACCGCCCTCGACTTCGCCCTCACCGCGGTCTTCCTGCACTCCGGCCAGGTCTGCTCGGCCGGCGCGCGGCTCGTGGTCGAGGAGTCGCTGCACGACCGGTTCGTCGACAACCTCGTCGAGCGTGCGCAGCGCATCCGCCTGGGCGGTCCGTTCGACGAGAAGGCCGAGACCGGCCCACTGACGAGCGCCGCACACCGTGACAAGGTCGAGGCGTACGTCGCGGCCGGCCTGGCCGATGGTGCCGAGCTGCGCTGCGGTGGCAAGCGCCCCGACGACCCCGAGCTCGTCGACGGCTTCTACTACCTGCCCACCGTGCTCGACCGCTGCACCAGCGACATGAGCGTCGTCCAGGACGAGTCGTTCGGCCCGGTGCTCACGGTCGAGACGTTCACCGACGAGGACGATGCCGTGCGCATCGCCAACGACAGCATCTACGGCCTGGCCGGCGCGGTCTGGACGGGCGACGCCGGCAAGGGCCAGCGGGTCGCCGCCCGGCTCCGCATGGGCACGGTGTGGATCAACGACTACCACCCGTACGTCGCCCAAGCCGAGTGGGGCGGCTACAAGCAGTCCGGCATCGGCCGCGAGCTCGGCCACGTCGGGCTCGATGAGTACCGCGAGACCAAGCACGTGTGGCACAACATCGCCCCCGAGCCCCAGCACTGGTTCTCGACATGACCCACTGGGACTACGTGATCGTCGGCGGCGGCTCCGCAGGTGCGGCCATCGCCAACCGGCTCAGCGCCGATCCGTCGACGTCGGTCCTGGTGCTGGAGGCCGGCCGCAGGGACTACCGGCAGGATCCGCTCATCCACATGCCGGCGGCGCTGCCGATCCCCATCGGCAACCGGTTCTACGACTGGAAGTACGAGACCGACCCCGAGCCGAACATGAACGGCCGCAAGATCTTCCACGCTCGCGGCAAGGTGCTCGGCGGCTCCAGCAGCATCAACGGGATGATCTTCCAGCGCGGCAACCCGATGGACTACGAGCGGTGGGCCGCCGACCCGGGCATGGAGTCGTGGGACTACCTGCACTGCCTGCCGTACTTCAAGCGCATGGAGACCTGCCTGGCCGGCGCCGACGACTGGCGCGGCGGCGACGGCCCACTGCTGCTCGAGCGCGGGCCGGCGCAGAACCCGCTCTTCGGGGCGTTCTTCGAGGCGGCGCAACAGGCCGGCTACCCGCTGACCGACGACGTCAACGGCTACCGGCAGGAGGGGTTCGCGAAGTTCGACCGGAACATCCACCGTGGCCGGCGGATGTCGGCCTCGCGGGCCTACCTGTGGCCGGCGCGGAGCCGGAAGAACCTCCGCATCGAGACCCACGCGTTCGTGTCGAAGATCAACTTCGAGGGCAAGCGCGCGGTCGGCGTCGACTACACCCGCGCCGGGCGCGGGAGCCGCACGGCCACGGCCGGCGAGGTGATCCTCTGCGCCGGTGCCATCGCCACACCCCAGCTCCTCCAGCTCTCCGGCGTGGGCGACAGGTCTCTGCTGGAGCAGCACGGCATCGACGTCGTCGAGCACGTGCCCGGCATCGGCGAGAACCTCCAGGACCACCTCGAGGTCTACATCCAGTACGCGTCCAAGCTGCCGGTCTCCATCGCGCCCGGCCTGCGCTACCGCGAGCGTCCCAAGATCGCGTTCCAGTGGCTGTTCCAGCGCAAGGGGCTCGGCTCCACCAACCACTTCGAGGGCGGCGGGTTCGCACGCAGCAACGCCGACGTCGACTACCCGAACCTGATGTTCCACTTCCTGCCGATCGCGATTCGCTACGACGGGTCCGCACCGACGAAGGGGCACGGGTACCAGGTGCACATCGGCCCGATGTACGCCGACACCCGCGGCCATGTGCGGATCAAGTCCACCGATCCCCGCGAGCACCCGTCGATGCAGTTCAACTACCTGTCGACACCCACCGACCGCAAGGAGTGGGTCGAGGCGGTGCGCGTCGCCCGCGACATCCTCAACCAGCCGGCGTTCGAGCCGTACAACAAGGGCGAGCTGTCCCCCGGCCCGTCGGTCGAGACCGACGAGGAGATCCTCGAGTGGGTGCGCGCGGACGCGGAGACGGCGCTGCACCCGTCCTGCACCGCGAAGATGGGCGACATCGAGCGCGACTCCTTGGCGGTGACCGATCCCGGCTCGATGCAGGTGTACGGCACCGAGGGCCTGAGGGTCGTCGACGCGTCGGTCTTCCCGTACGTCACCAACGGCAACATCTATGCGCCTGTGATGATGACAGCCGAGAAGGCCGCGGACCTCATCGCGGGAAACACTCCCCTTGAACCCGCAGATGTGCCTTACTACCGCTACCGAGACGGCAGCCCTCTCTACCCGCCCGGCGACAGCCGCAACCGTGAGGACAACGCATGACGACGACGGCCAGCCCATCCGAGACGACGACCGGCGCAGCGGAGCAACCCGCGGTCCGCGTCGAGAACCTGTGGAAGATCTTCGGTCCTCGGGCCGACAAGATCATCGGCACCGATCAGGCCAACCTCTCCCGCAAGGAGCTCCAGGAGCAGACCGGCCACGTGGTCGGCATCCGCGACGTGTCCTTCGATGTCGCCCCGGGTGAGGTGTTCGTGGTCATGGGCTTGTCCGGCTCGGGCAAGTCGACGCTCGTGCGGCTCTTGACGCGGCTGATCGAGCCGACCCACGGCACGGTCGAGCTGTATGGCGACGACATCACCGGCATGGCCGACTCCGCGCTGCTCGACACCCGCCGGCGCAAGGTGTCCATGGTCTTCCAGCACTTCGGCCTGCTGCCGCACCGCAAGGTGGTCGACAACGTGGCCTTCGGCCTCGAGGTGCGTGGCGACGGCAAGGGCGACCGGCGCACCCGGGCCCAGGAGATGGTCGACCTCGTCGGTCTCTCCGGGTACGAGAACAACTTCCCCGACCAGCTGTCCGGCGGCATGCAGCAGCGCGTCGGCCTCGCCCGAGCACTCGCCGGCGACCCCGCGGTGCTGATGTTCGACGAGCCGTTCTCGGCCCTCGACCCGCTGATCCGCCGTGACATGCAGAACGAGGTGATCCGGCTCCACGAGGAGGTCGGGAAGACGATGGTCTTCATCACCCACGACCTTGCCGAGGCGTTGAAGCTGGGCGACCGGATCCTCATCATGCGCGACGGCGAGATCGTCCAGATCGGCACTCCCGACGAGGTCGTCGGCGCACCTGCCGACGACTACGTGCGCGACTTCACCAGCGAGGTTCCCAAGTCGCACGTGCTCACGCTGAAGTGGGTCATGCATCCCGACGACGGCAGCGCCGGCGCCGACAGCCCGGCCCTGCCGGTCGGACTGATCGTCAAGGACGCCGCCCGCACCGTGCTCGACACCGTCGGACCGTGTCGGGTGGTCGACGGCGACACGACTGTCGGCCTGGTCGACGACGAGGACATCCTCCGAGTCGTCGTCGCTGAGGAAGTCGACTGACATGACGACCACCACCACCACCGAGCCGGCCGCCTCGAAGGAGGAGCAGCCGGCCGTCGAGTACGGCAAGAATCGCCGCACGGGGCTGAAGATGCTGGCCATCCTCGTCGTGTGGGTGGGACTCTGGCTGGTCCTGCGTGGCACGCAGACCCGTGAGCTCGGCTTCCAGGACACCACCGGCTTCCACTCGTGGCTCAACGAGATCCGCGACTGGGTGCAGCTGCACGGCCCGGACAACTGGTTCTTCGGTGGCGTGCTGGGCACGATCGGCGACGTCTTCAACGCGATCTTCGAGGCCCTGCAGAAGATCATCAGCATCCCCGCGTCGCCGCGGCCGGTGCCGGAGATCGGCTGGCTGGGCGTCGTCGCGATCGCCGCCTGGATCACCTGGGCCGTCGCGGGCATCCGCTCCATGATCCTCGTCACAGCCTCGATGCTGTTCTTCGGCATCTTCGGTCTCTGGGCCGAGAGCATGGACCTGCTGCTCGTCACCGTCCTCTCCGTCATCGTCTGCTTCGTCCTCGGCCTGCCGACCGGGATCCTGATGGCCCGCAACAAGACGGTGTCGACGGTGGTCACCCCGGTGCTCGACATCATGCAGACGATGCCGCCGTTCGCCTATCTGGCCCCGATCGCCCTGGGCTTCGGCATCGGCCCGACCACGGGCATCGTGCTGACCGTCATCTACGCCTTCCCTCCGCTGGTCCGCATCACCGAGCACGGCATCCGATCCGTGCCGGCGACCACCATCGAGGCGGCCCGGTCGATGGGCCTCACCAACCGGCAGATGCTGCGCCAGGTCCAGCTGCCGATGGCGAAGCGCACCATCGTGGTCGGCATCAACCAGAGCATGATGGCCGCGCTCTCGATGGCAACCATCGCCGCCCTCGTCAACGGGCCCGGCCTCGGCAAGCCTGTCGTGGCCGCCCTCCAGGTGCAGAACATCGGTGCGGCCTCGGTGGCCGGCCTCGCGATCGTGCTGATGGCGATCATGCTCGACCGGACCACCACGGCGGCCAGCGAGCGCTCGACTGCCCAGAGCCGTGGCGGCATCGCCTCGGTGAGTGGACCCGGCGTGATGCTTGCGGGCATCGCGCTCGAGGCGCTGCCGCGGTGGGCCAAGGAAGATGCCGGCAAGGGCGTGCGCCAGCCGCGGCTGACCAACGCCGGACGCTGGATGGTCCGCGGCCTGTGGGGCATCCCGGTGATCGTCGCCGTCGTTCTGTCGCGCAGCCAGATCAACCTGGCTCAGTTCCCCGACCGCGACGTGTGGCCGTTCATCAAGCCGATCGACGGCCAGAGCCTGAGCAAGGGCATCAACAACCTGTCCGACTGGGTGATCGACAAGGTCGACGTCGTCACCCTCGCACTGAAGGACGGCGTCACCAACAGCGTCCTCAATCCGTTCCAGGACCTGCTGGCCGACTCGCCGTGGTGGCTCATGGGCGTCGTGATCCTGGCCGTGGCCTTCGTGCTCGGCGGCGTTCGGCCACTCATCATCAGCGCCGTGTGCCTGGCGATCATCTTCGCCACCGGCCTGTGGAACGACTCCATGGTCACCCTGGCCATGACGCTCATCGCCACGGTGCTCGTGATGGTCGTTGCCGTGGTGCTCGGTGTGGGCATGGGACGAAGTCGACGCACCGACACGATCATCCGGCCGTTCCTCGACGCATTCCAGACCATCCCGCCGTTCGTGTACCTCGTGCCGGCCCTGGCGCTCTTCGGCGTCGGCCGCTTCACCGCGATCATGGCGGCGCTGGCCTACGCGGTGCCGATCGCCACCAAGCTGGTCGCCGACGGCATCCGCGGAGTCTCACCCACCACGGTCGAGGCGGCCATGGCGAGCGGCATCACCCGGTGGCAGATGATCACCAAGGTGCAGCTGCCGATGGCCCGCGAGGCCCTCGTGCTGGCCACCAACCAGGGCATCCTCTACGTGCTCTCCATGGTGGTCATCGGCGGCATGGTCGGCGGCGGCAGCCTCGGCTACATCGTGGTCTCCGGCTTCTCGCAGGACCAGCTCTTCGGCAAGGGGCTCGCCGCGGGCATCGCGATCACGGCACTGGGCGTGATGCTCGATCGCATCGCGCGCCACGCCGCAGCACGAGCCGGCAGGTAGCCGGACAACAGACGTCTCCACGGACCATCCGCGGAGCAGAAGAAGGGAACAAGGCATGGCTGGAGGACTCAGAACACGGGGTCGCAGACGGTTGGTCGGCCTCGTCGCGGTCGCGGTTGCGAGCCTCGGGCTCGTCAGCTGCGGTGGCGGCGGTATCGAGGACACCTCGTCGGCCAAGGGCGACTGCGGCGATCTCCGCATCGCGGTGAACCCCTGGACGGGTTATGTGTCGAACGCGCACGTCATCGGCTACGTCGCCAAGACGGAGCTGGGCTGCAACGTCACCTACCCCGACGTGAAGGAAGAAGTCGCGTGGCAGGGCATGTCGTCCGGATCGATCGACACGGTGGTCGAGAACTGGGGTCACGACGACCTGATCAAGAAGTACATCACCGAGCAGAAGACCGTCGTTGACGCCGGGCCGACCGGTGGCAAGGGCATCATCGGCTGGTACGTGCCGCCGTGGATGGCCGAGAAGTACCCGGACATCACCGACTGGAAGAACCTGAACAAGTACTCGGAGATGTTCCAGACGTCGGAGTCCGGCAACAAGGGACAGCTGCTCGACGGTGACCCGTCCTACGTCACCAACGACGAGGCCCTGGTGAAGAACCTCAAGCTCGACTACAAGGTCGTCGTCGGTGGTTCCGAGGCCGGCCTGATCCAGAGCTTCCGGTCCGCGGAGAAGAACAAGAAGCCCCTGCTGGCGTACTTCTACGAGCCGCAGTGGTTCTTCTCGGAGATGAAGCTGGTGCACATCGACCTTCCTGCGTACGAGGAAGGCTGCGACGCGGATGCGGCCAAGGTCGCCTGCGACTACCCGCCCTACGAGCTGAACAAGCTCATCGCGAAGAAGTTCGAGGACTCCGGCTCACCGGCCGTTGACCTGGTCAAGAACTTCAACTGGACGAACGACGATCAGAACGTCGTGTCCACGTACATCGCGAAGGACGAGATGTCGCCGGAGGACGCGGCGAAGAAGTGGGTCGAGGACAACCCCGACAAGGTTGACGCCTGGCTCCAGTAGAAACGATTGCGACGATCACCCCTGCGACATGTCGCTTGACATGTCGTGGGGGTGACGTCGATCCTAGAGTTGTTCCTTATAGCGCTTCTCGTTGCGTTATACGCAACCACTAGAAAGACACCACCATGGCAGCAGTTCCCCAGAACGCCCAGGCCGTCGTCATCGGCGCGGGCATCGTCGGCAACAGCCTCGTCCATCACCTGGCGCGGCTCGGCTGGACCGACATCGTCCAGCTCGACATGGGGCCGCTGCCCAACCCGGGCGGCTCGACCGGGCACGCGTCCAACTTCATCTTCACCGTCGACCACTCGCGTGAGATCACTGACCTGACGCTGGACTCGGTGGAGCAGTACAAGGAGATGGGCGTCTTCACGCAGTCCGGCGGCTTCGAGATCGCCCGCACTCCAGAGCGGATGGAGGAGCTTCGCCGGCGCATGTCCAGCGCGAAGGCGTGGGGCATCGAGGCCGAGCTGGTCTCGCCCGCGTTCGTCAAGGAGAAGGTGCCGTTCATCGAGGAGGACCAGTTCATCGGTGCCTTCTGGACACCTGGCGTCGGTGTGGTCGACTCGCTGCGCGCCGGCACCATCATGCGCGAGCGGGCCCTGGAGTCCGGCGCGCTCACCGTGGTGCCCAACGTGGAGGTCACCGACCTGACCGTGGAGGACGGCCAGATCCGCCGCGTCCACACCACGAACGGCGACATCGAAGCCGAGACCGTGGTGATCGCGTGCGGTGTGTGGAGCCCGAAGATCGGCGACATGGCCGGCATCTCGATCCCGCTGACCCCCGCCGTGCACCAGATGATCTCGGTGGGCCCGTGCCCGCAGCTGGTCGACCTCGAGGGCGAGATCTCCATCCCGATCGTCCGTGACATGGACACGTTCTGCTACGAGCGGCAGCACGGCGCCGACATGGAGGTCGGCTCCTACGCCCACCGGGCGATCCTGCACGAGCCGGAGGACATCCCGACGCTCGAGCAGGCCAAGCTCTCCCCCACGGAGATGCCCTTCACGTCCGACGACTTCGACCCCCAGCTCGAGCAGGCCTTCGAGCTGATGCCCGACCTGCTCGGCGCCGACGGTGCGGAGATGCGCTACGCGATCAACGGCCTGCTCTCGCTCACCTGCGACGGCAACCCGATCCTCGGCGAGAGCCTGGTCAAGGGCCTGTGGACCGCCGCTGCGGTCTGGATCAAGGAGGGCCCGGGTGTCGGTCGCGCCGTCGCGGAGTGGATGACCCACGGCCACAGCGAGATCGACATCAACCACAGCGACATCGCCCGGTTCCACCCGCACCAGATGCGCCGCGAGCACACCCGGCTGCGCACCACCGAGGCGTTCATCAAGACCTACGGCATCATCCACCCGTCCGAGCAGTACGAGTCCGACCGCGAGCAGCGTCTGGCACCGATGCACGACGCTCAGAAGAAGCTCGGTGCGTTCTTCTACGAGACGGCCGGCTGGGAGCGGCCGCACTGGTACGAGTCCAACAGCGACCTGCTCGACGTGTACGGCGACGCCGTGATGCCCCGGGAGCACGAGTGGGACTCGCGCTGGTGGAGCCCGATCATCAACGCCGAGCACCTGCGGATGCGCGAGGCGGCGGCCGTCATCGACCTGAGCGCCTTCCAGATCCTCGACATCGTCGGACCGGGCGCGCTCGACACCGTGCAGCGCACGTGCGTCGCACAGTGCGACGTGGCGGTCGGCAAGGTCATCTACACGCCGGTGCTCGACCCGAAGGGCGGCTTCATCTCCGACCTCACCGTGATGCGCCTGGGCGACGAGCACTTCCGCGTCGTCACCGGCGGTGCGCACGGCATGGTCGACCGCAAGACCTTCAGTGATCAGCTGCCCCCCACCTCTGACGGAGTCGGGACCACGTTGACGGACGTCACCGACGAGATCTCCACGATCGGGATCTGGGGACCCAAGGCGCGGACGATCGTGGAGTCACTGACGTCCGACGACGTGTCCGACGAGGGCTTCGGCTTCCTCACCTGCCGCGAGATCACCGTCACCACCCCGGCAGGAGAGTCCATCCAGGTGCTGGCGTCGCGGATCTCGTACGTCGGCGAGCTCGGCTGGGAGCTCTACGTCCCGATGGAGTCGGCCGCTGCGCTCTGGGACACGCTGCTCGAGGCGGGCGCCCCGCACGGTGCCCGTCCCGCCGGCATCGGCGTCTACGGCACCACGGGCCGGATCGAGAAGGGCTACCGGGCGTACGGCTTCGAGCTGGACTCCGAGCGCTCGATCATCGAGGCAGGCATGCAGCGGCCCAAGGTGAAGGCCGCGGACTTCGTGGGCCGGGAGGCCTACGTCGCCCAGCGCGAGAGTGAGCCGGCCACCGTCCTGTGCACGTTGTCCGTCGACGACCACACGTCCGCGAGCGGCGTGAAGCGATACATGCTCGGCGGGGAGCCGATCCTGACCGCCGACGGGGGCACGCTCACCGACGGCCACGGCCACCACCCGTACGTCACCACGGCAGGGTCCGCCCCGACGCTCGGCAAGCACCTGCTGATGGCCTACCTCCCGCCGGACCAGGCGACGGTCGGCAACCAGCTCGCTGTCTCGTACATGGAGGAGCTGTATCCGGTCACGATCGAGTCGGCCGACGCCACCCCGGTGCTCGACCCTGACAACGAGCGCATCCGCTGATGTCCCCACGCCGTTCTTCTCCTCCCCCGCTTCGCTCCTCCGTCGAACAACGCCGCGGGGGGCCCCGAAATGACTGATGTCCTCGTCTGCGTCAAGCGCGTGCCTGACTCGTCCGGGCAGATCCTGCTCACCGACGACGCACAGGGCATCGACGGCCGCTACGTCGGGTTCACCGTCAGCGACCACGAGAACAGTGCGATCGAGCTGGCGATCCGGGTGGCCGACGCGACCGGCGGCTCGGTCACCATGCTGACCGTCGGTCCGGACGACGCCGTCGAGCAGCTCCGGGGCGCGCTCGCTCTCGGTGGCCACGCCGCAGTGCTCGTCGAGGCCGATCCGGCGTCGATCGGGCCGTCCGACATCGCCAGGGAGATCGCCCACGTCGTCACCGACCACGAGGCCGCAGGCACGACGTACGACCTGGTCCTCCTGGGAAACGACGCGGCCGACAGCGGCGACTTCCAGGTCCCGATCCGGCTCGCCTACGCCCTCGGTCGTCCCATCGTCACCGGCGCCTCTCTCGTCGAGGTCGCCGACGAGGTGCTGGTGGCCCACGTCGACGGACCCGAGGGCGAGGAGACGTACACCGTCCCGCTGCCGGCCGTCGCGTCGGTGCTGGAAGGCGGGGTCGAGCCTCGATACCCGACGCTCAAGGGCCGGATGGCGGCGAAGAAGGTCGAGATCGAGACCCGCTCCACCACCGGTGAGCCGGTGGGAGCCCATCGCGTGCGGTTGCTGCTGCCCCCGCCCGAGTCCAGCTCCGTCGAGGTGCTGGGTGAGGGTCCGGAAGCGGCGGCAGCGGTCGTCGACCTCCTCGAGCGACTGGCGGTCGTCCGATGATCCTCGTGCTGGTGGAGCTGGAGAACGGGTCCGCGAACGAGGTCTCGCTGGAGACCCTGGCCCTGGCCCGGTCACTCGGGGCTGACGGCATCGACGCCGTCGTCATCGGTGACGTCACGGATCGCGACGCCATCACCGCCGAGCTGGGAGCGCACGGCATCGGCGCGGTGCACCACGCCGTCGGCGAGGCCTTCGAGTCCTTCGCCGGAGCCGCATGGGCCGCTGCCGTGCAGCACGTTCAGGCATCCACCGGCGCATCCGTGGTGACGGCCGGTGGCACGCCCCGCGGCGGCGAGGTGCTCGCCCACCTCGCGGCCCGCCTCGACGTGCCGATGGCGGCCAACGCGATCAGCGTCGCCGGATCGTCGCCCTTCGTCGTCACGCGGCAGGTGGTCGGCGGTGCCGCCCTGGAGGAGATGGCCCTCGACCAGTCGCCGGCCGTCTTCACCGTCGCCGGACATTCCTGGAGCGCAACGCCGGCCGAGAGCCCAACCACTCCGACGTGGGACGAGTTCACGCCCGAGGTCGTCGAGCAGGACCTCCTGGCTCGCGTCACCGCGACCGGACAGAAAGAGGTCGACCACTCCGACTCGCTGAAGTCCGCGCGGGTCGTCGTCGGCGCCGGACGGGGCGCCGGGAGCGCTGATGGATTCGGCCCGGCCATCGAGCTCGCCGAGCTGCTCGGCGGCTCACTCGGGGTGTCGCGGGTGGTCACCAGCCTCGGCTGGCGTCCGCACCACGAGCAGGTCGGGCAGACCGGCAGCCGGATCGCGCCCGAGCTCTACATCCCCTGCGGCATCAGCGGCGCCATCCAGCACTGGGCCGGCTGCGCGAGCTCCAAGGTGATCCTCGCCGTCAACACCGACGCGGAGGCGCCGATGATGACGAAGGCGAACTACGCCGTGGTCGGCGACATGCACGAAGTGGTGCCGGCCATCATCGAGGAGCTGAAGCGCAGAGGATCCACCCCGTCGCAGTGACTCACCCCCCGTGGGCGGCCACCTCGGCCTCGTGCGCCAGCTGGCGCTCGGCATCCTTGCCGCCGACCTGGTGCTGGGGGGCCCAGCCCGGCGGACCGAAGATGTAGCCGAGCTTGTCGCGGAACCGCTTGGTGCTGCGGACGTCGCGCACCATCTGGACGTAGTCGCCGTACTGCAGCTTGAGCAGGTTGTACGTGTTCACCTTGTAGGTGAGCCCGTACGTCGGGCGCTGACGCTCGGGGGTGAACGTGCCGAACATGCGGTCCCAGATGATGAGGATGCCGGCGTAGTTCTTGTCGAGGTACTCCTGGTCGCTGCCGTGGTGCACGCGGTGGTGGGACGGCGTGTTGAAGATCAGCTCGATCGGGCGCCACATCTTGTCGATCATCTCGGTGTGCACGAAGAACTGGAAGACCAGGTTGACGCCGAACGCCACGTAGAGCGTCCACGGGGCGAAGCCCAGCAGCGGGAGCGGGAGCCAGAAGAAGAACTCGAACCAGGGGTTCCACTTCTGGCGCAGCGCGGTGCCGTAGTTCATGTACTCGCTGGAGTGGTGCGCCTGGTGGCCGGCCCAGCCGATGCGCACGCGGTGCGAGAAGCGGTGGTGGAAGTAGTAGCCGAGGTCGAGCCCGAGCGTCACGAGCACCCAGTACCACCAGGTGTCGGTGGGCAGGTGCCACGGTGCGAGGTAGGTGAAGATCGCGATGTAGCCGAAGAACGTGGCGATCTTGAAGCCGGTCAGGAAGAAGAGCGAGCCGACGCCCATCGAGATCGAGGTGCTCGCGTCCTTGAGCGCGTAGCCGGTGACGTTGTCGTCGTGGTCGAGCCACTTGAGCGCCCCGAGCTCGATGAAGATGGTCAGGATGAAGAACGGCGCCGCATACGTGACGGGGTTCGACATCGGATCCAGCAACTCGTTCATGGGGAACCTTTCCTGATATGACTTTCCGGTAAGTTACCACAAGTTCATATCTTCCGCTAGAGTGTCCTCCGTGGCACGAGCAAATGCAGGCACCAAGGGCGTCCCCCGGCTGGAGCGTGAGTCGCAGATCCTCCAGGTCGCCTCCGAGATGTTCGGCACCGACGGCTACGCGGCGACCAGCATCCAGACCGTCGCCGAGCGGGCCGGCATCTCCAAGCCCCTCGTGTACAACTACTTCGGCTCGAAGGAAGGCCTCTTCCTCGCCTGCCTCGAGCACGCGGGCACGATCGTGGCCGACGAGATCGAGCGGATCGCCCGCGGCGGTGCCGTCGGCGTCGAGCGCGGCATGCGCACCCTCGACGGCATGTTCACGATCCTCGAGCCGCAGCCGTACCTGTGGAAGCTGCCCTACGACCCCACCGCACCGGCCACCGGCGCCGTCGCGGACGCCATCGACCACTACACCGAGCGCATCGCCAAGCTGGCCGACGAGGGTGTCTCCGAGCTGATGGCTCTGGCCGGCAACACCGACCCCGCCGACGTGTCCGCGATGACCGCGGTGTGGCTCGGTATCGTCAACTCCCTCATGAACTGGTGGATGGAGCACCCCGACGAGTCCGCGGCTGCCATGATGCAACGCTGCGTCCGTCTGCTCACCGCGCTGGTCGGAGACGGCAGCCGGTGAGCCTGGCCGGCCAGACGGTCGTGGTCACGGGCGCCTCGAGCGGCATCGGCGCCCATGCGGCGCGGCAGATGGCCAAGCGCGGGGCCACCGTGTGCCTGCTGGCGCGTCGTGCCGACGAGCTCGAGCAGGTCCGCGATCGCATCGCGTCAGCCGGCGGCACCGCCCACGTCTATCCGGTCGACCTCGTCGACGCCGACGCAGCCGACGCGGTCATCAAGCAGCTGCTTGCCGACCACCCCCGCATCGACGTGCTGGTGAACAACGCCGCTCGTTCGATCCGCCGGCCGATCACCGAGTCGCTCGACCGGGTGCACGACTACGAGCGCACGATCAACATCAACTACCTGGCAGCCGTTCGGCTGACGCTCGGGCTGCTGCCACGGTTCCTCGACCAGGGCCACGGGCACGTGGTGGTGTCGACGTCGATGTCGACCCAGATCCCCATCCCACTGTTCTCGGCCTACCTGGCCAGCAAGAGCGCGCTCGAGTCGTTCGCCCGGTCGCTGTCGGCCGAGCTCGGCGGCGGTGCCGAAGGTGGGGGCATCACCACCACGATCGTCCACTTCCCGATGGTGCGCACCGAGATGTCGACCGCCACCGAGATCTACCAGGCCATGCCGATGATGAGCCCCCGCAAGGCGGCCCGCTGGCTGGTCAAGGCCGCCGAGTCACGACCGGCCCGCGTCACCAGCATCACCGGCCGGGTCGGCGAGCTCGGCATGGCGACGGCTCCGGGCATGATCACGGCCGTCACCCGGCCGCTGTTCCGGCGCATGGACGCCTCGCTGGCGCGACGCACACGGCGCAGGTAGCCCTCGGGACGAGATACAGTCGAGGGAGAGCCGCACCACCCCGCGGCCTCCGATGGAACGGCCCACCAACGCCTGACCGCCACGAACAGAGAGACACCACAGTGACTGATCGACCCGTCCCGCCTGCACCGGTCTCCCCTTTCGGGAGCCGCCACGAGCAGGTCGTGTTCTGCCACGACGAGGAATCCGGCCTCAAGGCCATCATCGCCATCTACTCCACTGATCTGGGCCCTGCCCTGGGTGGCACGCGGTTCTACCCGTACGCCACGGAGTCCGACGCGCTGAGCGACGTCCTCAACCTGAGCCAGGGCATGGCCTACAAGGCCGCGCTCGCCGGGCTCGACCTCGGCGGCGGCAAGGCGGTCATCATCGGCGACCCCGCCACCATGAAGACCGAGGCGCTGCTGAGGGCCTACGGACGCTTCGTGCAGTCGTTGGGTGGTCGCTACTACACCGCTTGCGACGTCGGCACCTTCAGCCCCGACATGGACATCATCGCCCGCGAGTGCGACTTCGTCACCGGCCGCACGGTCGAGCACGGCGGCGCCGGTGACTCGTCGGTCCTGACGGCGTACGGCGTCTACCAAGGCATGCGGGCAGCGGCACAGCACGTCTGGTCCGACACCTCTCTCGCCGGCCGCACGGTCGGCGTGGCCGGGGTCGGCAAGGTCGGCAAGCACCTCGTCGACCACCTGATCGACGAGGGCGCCAAGGTGGTCATCACCGACGTCAGCGAGGCTGCCGTGGCAGCCGTCGTCGACGCTCATCCGCAGGTGCGGGTCGTGGCCGACGCGTGGGACCTGGTGAACGAGCCGCTCGACATCTACGCGCCATGCGCGCTGGGCGGAGCGCTGAGCGACGAGGTCGTCGCCGTGCTGAGCGCGTCCATCGTCTGCGGCGCGGCCAACAACCAGCTCGACCACGACGGCATCGAGAAGCTGCTCGCCGAGCGCGGCATCACCTACGCGCCCGACTACTGCGTGAACTCCGGCGGACTCATCCAGGTGGCCGACGAGCTCGAGGGATTCGACTTCGACCGCGCCAAGCTGCGCGCCGCCAAGATCTACGACACGACGCTGGGCGTGCTCGAGCGAGCCGCCGCAGAAGGCGTGCCGCCGTCGATCGCGGCCGACCGCGAAGCCGAACGACGCATGCGCGAAGTCGGACGACTGCGTTCGATGTGGTTGCCCAGCTGACTTACCGGTCGTTGAGTTAAGGTCCGTTAGCTGGCGGCGGGGTCCTCGCGCTCGTCGGCGAGATCGGAGTACTGATCGGGAATCGGATCGCCCGACTCTCCGTGAAGCTCACGCTGCAGATCACTGAAGTCCGGATCGAAAGTTCGGTACTTCAGGTCGCGTGCAACCTTCGTCTGCTTGGCTTTCGCACGGCCGCGCCCCATGAGGTCCGACCCCCTTGCACAGGAATAGTCAATATGTCGTGCCGCCAAGCCTACCCAAAGTCCCCAACAAAACGGGGACCGACCCCGAGGTCACGCCGTTCAGGTGCCGTTCAGGCGTGGACGCCGGTGAGAGTGACGCTTCCGCCTGGTCCGTGCACGCCTGCAACGGCGACGTCACCGGCGATCCAGGCGTCCACACCGTGCTCGGCCAGTTGGCGGACGGCCTCATCGGCGGACTGCGGGGCGACGATCGCGGTCATCCCCACGCCGATGTTGAGCGCTTGCTCCAAGGCGGGTTGATCGACACCCCCGACGTCGGCGACCAGTGAGAACACCGCGGGAAGCGTCCACGTGGAGCGGTCAACCCGCACCGAGACGTCGTCGGGCACGACCCGGGCGAGGTTGGCCGCCAGCCCGCCGCCGGTGACGTGCGACATCGCGTGCACCTCGGTGCGCGCGGCGAGATCGAGGCAGGGCTTCGTGTACAGACGTGTCGGCGTCAGCAGCTCGGCCCCCAGGGTCCGTCCCAGCTCCGGCACGTCGCGGTCGAGCGACCAGCCGGCGCGCTCGAGGAGGACATGCCGCACGAGCGAGTATCCGTTGGAGTGCAGGCCGGACGACGCCATCGCGACCACGACGTCTCCCTCGCGCACCAGCTCGGGGCCGAGCAGGGCGTCGGCCTCGACCACACCGGTGGTGGATCCGGCGACGTCGTACTCGTCCGGGTCGAGCAGCCCGGGATGCTCGGCCGTCTCGCCACCGAGCAGCGCGGTACCGGACTCGGCGCAGGCCTGCGCGATGCCCTTGACGATCTCGGCGATGCGCTCGGGCACCACACGTCCGCAGGCGATGTAGTCGGTGAGGAAGAGCGGCTCGGCACCGCACACCACGAGGTCGTCGACGAGCATGCCGACGAGGTCGAATCCGATGGTGTCGTGGACGTCCATGGCCTGCGCGATCGCGACCTTGGTTCCCACACCGTCTGCCGACGTAGCCAGCAGGGGACGCTGGTACGACTTCAGGGCCGAGGCGTCGAACAGTCCGGCGAAGCCGCCGATGCCGCCGACGACCTCGGGACGGCGGGCCTTCTCGACCCACTGCTTCATCAGCTCGACGGCGCGGTCGCCGGCCTCGATCGAGACGCCGGCCGATTCGTAATCTGTCACGGATTGACCACGGTGAGCGAGGTCTCGCCCGGGTTCTCCAGCAGGTGCTTGCCGATCAGGTCGTCCTCGGGGAGCGGGATCGGGTAGATGCCGTCGAAGCAGGCCCGGCACAGGTTGTCCTTGGGAACGTTGGTGGCCTCGATCAGCTGGTCGAGGTCGACGTACGCCAAGGAGTCGGCACCGATGGAGCGACGGATCTCGTCGACGGAGATGCCGTTGGCGATGAGCTCGGCGCGGGAGGCGAAGTCGATGCCGTAGAAGCAGGGCCACTTGACCGGTGGGCTGGAGATGCGCACGTGGATCTCGCTGGCACCGAACTCGCGCAGCATGCTCACCAGCGCCCGCTGGGTGTTGCCGCGGACGATCGAGTCGTCGACGACCACGAGCCGCTTGCCGGCGATGACGTCACGCAACGGGTTGAGCTTGAGCCGGATGCCGAGCTGCCGGATGGTCTGCGACGGCTGGATGAACGTGCGGCCGACGTAGGAGTTCTTGACCAGGCCGTGGCCGAACGGGATGCCGCTCTCCTCGGCATAGCCGATGGCGGCGGGCGTGCCGGACTCCGGTACCGGTATGACGAGGTCGGCGTCGACCGGGTTGCTGCGGGCGAGGCGGCGGCCGATCTCGGCCCGCACCGAGAACACCCGCTGGTCGGAGATGGTGGTGTCGGGGCGGGCGAGGTAGACGTACTCGAACAGGCAGCCCTTGGGCTCGGCCTTGGCGAACCGCTCGGTGCGCAGGCCGTCCTCGTCGATGGCGAGGAACTCGCCGGGCTCGACCTCGCGGATGTAGGACGCGCCGACGATGTCGAGCGCCGCGGTCTCGCTGGCGACGACCCAGCCGCGCTCGAGCCGGCCGAGCACGAGCGGTCGGATGCCCTGGGCGTCACGCGCGGCGTACAGCGTGCCCTCGTCCATGAAGACCAGGGAGAACGCGCCACGGAGACGCGGCAGGACGTCGATGGCGGCTTCCTCGACCGAACGGTCGTCCATCGAGGAGAGCAGGCTGGCCATGACGCCGGTGTCGCTCGTGGCGGTCTCGGCCTTGCCGTTGCCGTTGTGGTCACTCGCGGCCTCGGTCGTGCGTTCCTTGAGGAGCTCGACCAGGTCGTGGGTGTTCGTGAGATTGCCGTTGTGGGCCAGCGCGACCGAGCCGCTGGACGTGGGTCGGAACGTCGGCTGGGCGTTCTGCCACACGCTCGAGCCGGTGGTGCTGTAGCGCGCGTGGCCGATGGCGACCGAGCCCGCGAGCGACTCGAGCGTGGCTTCGTCGAAGACCTGCGAGACGAGTCCCATGTCCTTGTAGACGAGGATCTGGCGGCCGTTGCTGACCGCGATACCGGCGGATTCCTGACCGCGGTGCTGCAAGGCGTAGAGGCCGAAGTAGGTGAGCTTGGCGACTTCCTCGCCGGGGGCCCAGACACCGAACACGCCACAGGCGTCCTGGGGTCCGACATCCTGGGGGTCGAGGTCGTGGGTCAGACGACCGTCTCCGCGGGGCACGTTCTCAGTGTACGGGCCGGCATCCCGCCAGGTTTCGCTACCGTGCGGTTGTGCTCAAAGCACTTTTGTACGGACTCGGCACCGCCGTCCCGCTCGTGCTCGGGGCGGCGATCGGCCTGCGGTGGACGATTCCTCCCCGGGTCCTGGGGGGACTCATGGCGTTCGGCGCCGGCACCCTGGTCGCTGCGGTCAGCGAGGAGCTGTTCGGCCCCGCGTTCGGCTCGATGACACCCGAGCTGGCCGGCGCGGCTCTCCTGGCCGGTGCCGCGGTCTACGTCGTCGCAGCCCACCTCATCGACACGAAGCTCGGCGCGAGCGCAGTGGGGTGGGCGCTCCTTCTCGGGGCGGTGCTCGACGGCGTCCCGGAGAACGTCGCCCTCGGCGTCTCGATGGACCAGGGCGGGCTCGTGCTCCTCGTGGCCATCGCCGTGGGCAACACCCCTGAGGCCATCAGCAGCGGCGCCTTCCTACGCACCGAGATGGACATGGAGCGACGACGGGGGATGCTCCTCTGGGCGGCCACCGGCGTGCTGCTGGTGCTGGCGACCGTCGCAGCAGACGCGGCCGCGGGCTCGGTGAGTCCGGCCTCGATCGCGGCGATCCAGGCCTTCGCTGGTGGCGCGACCATCGCCGTCCTCGCCGACACCCTGATGCCCCAGGCGTACAAGGAGGGCGGCTGGTGGGTCGGCCTCGCCACGGCATTCGGCTTCCTCGTGGCCTACGTGCTCGGCTGACCGCGGCCGCCCTACCCCCAGATTTGGGAACCTGTGCATGCTTCCCGGGACCATTTTCCTGCGCAAGTCCACAAATCTGGGAGTCAGGGGAGCGCGTGGACGTGGACGGTCGCCGCCTTGCCCTTCACGTCATGCGCTCCCCGGTCGATGAGGCCGTCGGGTCGCTTGGCGAGGGCGTCGAGGGTGTTTTGCGTCAGGAGGATGGTGTCGCCCGTCGTCTTGGTCAGCTGTTCGATGCGGGCGGCGACGTTGACGGTGTCACCGATCAGGGTGAACTCGAGCTTGCCGGCCCCGCCGATGGTGCCGGCGATGACCTTCCCGGTGTTGATCCCGATGCCGATCCGGAGGTCTCCCTTGAAGCGTTCGGCGACGAGTCGACTGATCCGGACGGCGGCAGTGACGGCGGCATCGGCGTGACGGTCGAGAGTGTTCGGAGCCCCGAAGACGGCCAGGGCGCCGTCGCCGAGGTACTTGTTGACGTGGCCACCGGCGTCGAGGACGGCCGGGACGACGATCTCGAAGAGGGCATTCAAATGAGAGACGGTGTCCTCGGCAGTGTGGGACTCGGCGAAGGGCGTGAAGTCACGGATGTCCACGAACATCACCGTGACGTCGATCCGCTCACCGGTGAAGATGTCGTCGCCCTGCTCGAGCAACCGCGTGGCTAAAGCGGGGTCGACATAGGAGCCGAACGCCGCCTGCAGTCGCTCGCGCTCGGCCAGGCCATCCTGCATCCGGTTGAACGACCCGGCCAGGGCGCCAAGATCGTCGTCCTGCACCACCGGCAGTCGTTGGCTGTAGTCACCGGCCGCGACTCGCTCGGTGCCTTCGGCGAGGTCCCGGATCGGTCGCAACGACGGCGCCATGAGGGCACCCACCGTGATCGGCAACGCAAAGACCACGGTCAGGAACGCGGCGATGGCGCCGCCGATCAGGGGTGCCTCCACCGTCCGGGGAATCACCGCACCTAGGGCCGCTCCTGCGAAGGCGAACGCCCACGCGATCGAAAGGATCGAGATGCTCGACCACGTGGCGAAGCTCGGCCGTGAGCGCGGCATCGTATCCCCGATCCCCGAAGCTCCGGCGATGGAGACACGGGCGGGCCGAAAGAACGACTCGACAATCGGATGAACCGCGATCAACAGGAGCGCGATCCCGATCGTCCCGCCGAGGATCGCGTATTGGATCAGCCTCGCGCTCGTCGCTCCGGCGACCGCACTAACCGTGGCCATGTTGATCCCGCCTGCCAGCGTCCAGATCACGATGCCACGGACGAGGAAGCTCCGGGCGAGAGTGTAGGTCGTCTCGAGCGTCTGCTGCCGATCAGTCCGGTCGCCCGCCGCCCATTGCTCGATGGGGCGCCAGACATCGAAACCGGGGCGAACGAGGATCGCCAACAAGACCAGCGTGATCGCGGCCGACGTCGCGACCGGCCCGACGAACTGATCGGACTCCTCGTACATCACGATGACGATCGCTGTGAACACCCACATCGGCACCGTCAGGAGGTAGGAGAGCACCAGCACCGCCCATGAGTACCGCGACCCGTACCGGTCCCACGCCCACTGCCAGACCCGGTTCATGCCCGGAGTCTAGGGCTGCGCCGCCTTGGCACGGCGGCGTTCGAGGGCGTTGGCCATCCGCATGGCCGCGCGCGAGAGTGCCGGTGCGCGGCGGGCCGCCTGGAGCGCCATCTTGTCTGACGACGTCTGCATCGACTCCTCGTAACCCCGCGCGCGGATCGTCGTTATCTCCCCAACGCGGCGCCCGCTGCGCGATCGGGGAATTGACATCATGCGTTCGACTCGAATCTTGCTTCTGTCCGTCGCCGCGGGAGTCCTCGCGGCCGCCGGCTTCGCCTCGGCCAACACAGCAACCGCCGCATCCTGGGCTCCGGCCGACACCGCTCAGATCCATCCCGGGACGATGATGTACACCGACGGCGCGCAATGCACCGCCAACTTCGTCTTCACCAACGGCGCCTCGGTCTACGTCGGGTACGCCGCCCACTGCGCCGGAACCGGCGCGGCCACCGACACCAACGGCTGTGACGCCGGATCCCTTCCGCTCGGCACCCGAGTCGACTTCCGCGAGGGCGGCAGCCTCGCCAGCGGCGGTACCCGCGTCGGGGGCGGCACTCTGGTCTACTCGTCGTGGCTGGCGATGCAGCAGAACAACGAGACCGACCCGAACGCATGCGACTACAACGACTTCGCCGTCGTCGAGGTCGACGCCGCCGACGTCGGCAAGGTCAACCCGAGCATCCCGTTCTACGGTGGTCCCACGGGTATCGACACCAACGGAACCGTCGCCGGTGACACGGTCTACACGTATGGCAACTCCAGCGTCCGCGGTGGCGCGGAGCCGCTGTCGCCCAAGCAGGGCACCAGCATCGGCGACCAGGGTGAGGGGTGGTCGCACGACGTCTACACCGCGACCCCGGGCATACCGGGCGACTCGGGCAGCGCGTTCATCGACGCCCAGGGCAAGGCGCTCGGCACTCTCTCGACCGTGCAGCTCGCACCGCTTGCGGGCTCGAACGGGGTCGGCGACCTCGCCAAGGAGCTGGCATATGCACAAGCCAACGGACAGGCGGGGCTCACGCTGGCGCCTGGCACCGAGCCGTTCTCGCCCGCTCTCGGAGCGGCGTTGCGATCGGTGCTCTGACGTGACCGCCGTCACGCCCCGAGGCGTGCCATGCCTGCAGATATCCCCGCTGCGACGTACCCGAGCGACTACCACCAACATCGCGCGGAGCACGACCCCGAGGCGCTTCCCCGCAACCCCGTCCGGCAAGATCCTCGAGCGCGACCTGCGCAAGCAGTACTGGGCGGACCAGGACCGCCAGGTCTGACGACTAACCACCGGCTCTTGAAGCGCTGGTCGGCGCCTAGTTGTTGGCTGAGACGTTGCCGACAGCTGCGGTGCCGTCGCTGTTGTTGGTGTTGACGGCTCCGCTGAACCTGCGGAACAACTGCCCGAACGACGGCTTGTCCACCACCGGTCCTCCGGTGAAGGTGAGCATCTTCAGGATGTAGTCGCCGGCGTCGTGCGGCTCGAACTCGTCGTCGTCGTCGTCATCATGCTTCTTCTTGTAATCGTCGTACTCCTCGTACTTGTCACACTTCTGTGGCTGGTAGAGCGTGCCGACCTGACGGCGATAGTTGTCGTCCCATCGACTCTCCGCGTTGTACCACAGCGATCTTGTGATCGAACTTCACCTTCTTGCTCTGCTTCGGGAAGATCGAGAAATCGTCATCCCAGTCGCCGTAGTCGGAGCCCTTCTGATACTCGACGGTGACCTTGTGGTTGAACACGTTCGTGAAGATCACGTACCCGCACTGCACATAGGCCTGGACGAGGGGCTTCTTGCAGTACTTCCACTGGTCGACGTAGCCCTGCTGATAGTGCTCGTCGGACTCGGCGTAGTAGTAGAGCCGATGGACCGGCCCGCCGGGCTGACCTCCGATCGCCTTCAGCGTGTACGACTTGTGGGGGTCGAGGGAGAAGTGGCCCTCCTTCTTCGAGAACGGCGAGAGGGGAACGACGAACTCGTAGTCGACCTCGACCTCATCGGAGCTGAGGTTGGTGAAGTAGATGTACTGCCCGCACCAGCTGGAGACCTTGAGGAACTTGTCATCGTCGTCGGCCTGGGCCGGCGCGGATCCCACCAGCAGTCCGGCGAACAAGGCCAGCGCGGCCGCAAGCATCGAGAAAACACGCACACGAGTGTTTCGGGAGGTCATGGCGACACCTTCCTCAAGGTTCTCGAAGCGTAGGGCCGCGAAGGACGGGATGCCCATGGTCCGTATGGACTAGTTGACGAGGCGTGTGACTGGTGTGATCCCTGTGACAGAAGTGGTTTTCGCGCCTATGCTGGCTGGATGCGCGTGTCTTCCCCCACGCGGGTCACCGTGGGCGGCGTCCTCGCCGGCACCCTGGCCCTCGCCGCCTCATTGCTGATGCCGTCGACGGCATCCACTGCCGTCGACCCGCAGGCGCCGGGCAACTTCACCGGATACGGATTCGACGCCTGCGTCGCGCCGAGCCAGAAAGTCATGGACGCCTGGAACCTGCGCTCGCCGTACTCGGCGATCGGCATCTACATCTCGGGCAACTCGCGCTACTGCAGCGACAAGTACCAGCCGAACCTGAGCAGGACGTGGGTCGAGACGAACGCGTCACACGGGTGGCGCTTCATCCCGATCCATGTCGGCTACCAGTCGCCGTGCTTTCGGAACAACCCGAGCAGCCGGGTGCAGAAGAAGCGCATGTCCTCGACCGTCTCGACCGCGCGCTCACAGGCCGCCAGCGACGCCGCCGAGGGGATCGCCGCCATGAAGAAGTACGGCTTCGGTTCTGGCGACGTCCACTACCTCGACCTCGAGTGGTGGTCGCGCACGACGACGTGCGACCGGGCGGTGCTCGAGTTCATCGACGTCTGGACCGAGAAGCTCCATGACGCCGGGTTCAAGTCCGGGGTCTACTCCAGCGGATCCGCGGCCATCGCCGTCCTGGACTCCGCGAAGGCGGCCGGCCGCTCCATGACGTACCCCGACCACCTCTGGATCGCGTGGACGAACAAGGTGGCCAACACGGACGGCGGGCCCTACCTCCGCGACTCGCTGTGGGACAACCACCAGCGGATCCACCAGTACCACAACAACGTCAGCGCCTCGTACGGCGGATACGGCGTCACGATCGACAAGAACTTCCTCGACGTCGGCAAGGGTTCGGTGGCCTCGAGCGATCCCAAGCCGTGCAACGTGTCGATGTCGTTCAGCAGCTACCCGCGGCTCCAGAGCGGCGACACCGGGTCGCGCGTCTCGGCGTTGCAGTGCCTGCTCAAGGAACGCGGCCACTCCGTGAGTGTCTCCGGCACCTTCGGGTCGAGCACGACGGCAGCGATCAACGCCTTCCGCAAGTCGCTCGGCTGGGGCCCCACCGCCGGCAACACCACCAACCCCACCTGGACGGCGCTGCTCTCGGCCGGCTCCAAGCCGCGGGTGCTCAAGCGCGGGTCGGTCGGCGAGGCGGTCTGGCGCCTGCAGCGAGCCCTCACCGCAGCCGGCACCAGCGTGACAGTCAACGGCGTCTACGACAGCAAGACCGTGTCGGCCGTCAAGGCGTACCGCAGCGCGAACAGCCTCACGTCCTACGAGACGACGGAGTCGTCAGTCTGGTCGCTCCTTCAGCACGGCAACCTCGGCTGATCACGCGTCGGTGAGCGGCAGGTAGTCGGACAGGTCGGACCGCTCCCCCGACGCTCGGACGGCCGCGTCCTCCCAGGCCACTCGGCCACGTGCGAGCGCAATCCAGGTCGAAGCGTCGGTCTCGACGACCGCGGGTGGGGTGCCCCGGGTGTGGCGTTGACCGGCGATCACCTGGACGGCGGCGAACGGCGGCACCCTGACTTCGACGCTGTTGCCCGGAACCTTGGCCTGGAGCAGCGCGAGCGTGTGCTTCGTGGCAGCACGGAGGTCGTCAATGTCGGTGCCACCGTCGTCGAGCCGGGCGCAGACGGCTGCGAACTCCTCGTCGTCGAGCAGGGTGAGCCGTCGGGCCATCGCTCAGCCCAGCGTGGGGCCGAGCACGGCCGGAAGGGTCGCCTCCCAGTCGGCCCGCAGCTCGGCGAGCGGCACCCGGAACTGGCCGGCGACCTCGAGCGCGTCACCGCCGGTGCGTCCGATCGAGCTCAGCTCGACGTCGTGCTGCTCGGCCAGCGCCACCAGCTCGTCGTGCCGACTCTCGGCCACGACCACGATCGCTCGGGCGGAGGACTCGCTGAACAGGTCGACGAACGGGTCGTCCAGCTCGACGTGGACGCCGACGTCGTGGCTGAGGCAGCCCTCGACCAGCGACATCGCGAGACCGCCGTCGGAGAGATCGTGCGCGGCCGAGAGGAGTCCACTGCCGGCGGCCTCGTGAAGCAGCGCGGCCAGGGCCTGCTCCGCCGCGAGGTCGACGACCGGCGGACGGCCGCCGAGGTGGTCGTGAACGACGTCGGCCCAGGTGGAGCCGCTCAGCTCCTCGCGCGTCTCGCCGAGGAGGATCACATGCTCGCCCTCACGGGTGAATCCCTGCATGACGCGTGCACGGACATCGTCGATGACGCCGAGCACGCCGACGACGGGTGTCGGGAGGATGGGAGTGTCGCCGGTCTGGTTGTAGAACGACACGTTGCCGCCGGTGACCGGGATGCCGAGCTCGGCGCAGGCGTCCTTGAGTCCGTGCGTGGCCTGCTCGAACTGCCACATGACGGTGGGGTCCTCCGGCGACCCGAAGTTCAGGCAGTCGGTGATCGCGAGCGGCAGGGCTCCTGTGACCGCGACGTTGCGGTACGCCTCGGCCAGGGCCAGCTGGGCGCCGGCGTACGGGTCGAGCTGGGCGAAGCGTCCGTTGCAGTCGGTGGAGACGGCCACCCCGAGGTGGCTCTGCTCGTCGACCCTGATGATGCCGGCGTCCTCAGGCTGGGCGAGCACGGTGTTGCCCTGGACATAGCGGTCGTACTGGTCGGTGACCCACGACTTGTCGGCGAGGTTGGGCGAGCCGACCAGGCGCAGCAGCGTCTCGCGGAGCTCGTCGCCCGACGCCGGCCGTGGCAGCGCCTCGGCGGCGTCGGCCTGCAGGGCGTCCTGACTGGCTGGCCGCGCAAACGGCCGCTCGTACGTGGGCCCTTCGTGGGCGACCGATCGGGGCGGGACGTCGACGACGCGCTCGCCGTGCCAGTCGATGACGAGACGGTCGCCGTCGGTGACCTCGCCGACCACGACGGCCTCGACCTCCCACTTCTGGCAGATGGCCATGAACGACTCGAGGTGGCGTGGTTCGACGACGGCCATCATGCGCTCCTGCGACTCGCTCATGAGGATCTCCTCGGGCGAGAGGGTGGAGTCGCGCAGCGGCACCGTGTCGAGCTGGACGTGCATGCCGCCGTCGCCGGCGCTGGCGAGCTCGCTGGTGGCGCAGGACAGGCCGGCGCCGCCGAGGTCTTGGATGCCGGCGACCACGCCGGCGCCGAACAGCTCGAGCGTGCACTCGATCAGCAGCTTCTCCATGAAGGGGTCCCCGACCTGGACGCTCGGACGCTTCGTGGGACCGGTGGAGGAGAACGTCTCGGACGCCAGGACGCTCACGCCTCCGATGCCGTCGCCGCCGGTGCGCGCGCCGTAGAGGATCACCTTGTTGCCGACCCCTGACGCGTGGGCCAGGTGCAGGTCCTCGTGGCGGAGCACCCCGACGCACAGGGCGTTGACCAGCGGGTTGCCGACGTAGGTGCGGTCGAACACGACCTCGCCACCGATGTTCGGCAGCCCGAGGCAGTTGCCGTAGCCGCCGATGCCCGCCACGATGCCGGGCATCACCCGCCGAGTGTCGTCCGCGGTGAGCGGCCCGAACCGGAGCGGATCCATGACAGCGACCGGGCGGGCGCCCATCGCGAGGATGTCGCGCACGATGCCGCCAATACCCGTGGCCGCACCTTGGTAAGGCTCGACGTAGCTGGGGTGGTTGTGCGACTCGACCTTGAACGTGACGGCGTAGCCCTGCCCGATGTCGATGACACCGGCGTTCTCGCCGATGCCCGCGAGCGTCTTGCCGAGCGGCGTCTCCTGCGGAAGGTCACCGAACTTCTTCAGGTGCACCTTGCTCGACTTGTAGGAGCAGTGCTCGCTCCACATCACCGAGTACATCGCCAGCTCTGCGGACGTGGGGCGCCGGCCGAGGATCGCGCGGATGCGGTCGTACTCGTCGGACTTCAGCCCCAGTGCGGCCCACGGCTGCTCGACATCGGGGTTGGCGAGCGCCTTCTCCACCGTGTCCGTCACGGCTTCAGCCTACCCAGCGGAGGCGACGTCCTCGATGCTGCGTCGCGGCGCCATCTTCGCCCACGCGACGTCGATGGAGACACCGACGTCGATGTTGCGGGTCGACACGATGTGCGGCTTCTCCAGCTCGCGGGCGACGTACTTGGCGACAAAGCGGCGCAGCTCTCCGTCGACGTTGGCGATGCGCCCGAGCAGGCCGGCGCGTATGCCGTCGGCCGCGAGATCGAGCATCAGCTCATCAGGGTCGGGCGGCGTGACATCGACGACGATCCGCAGGTCGGTGGTGGCATGGGCCGTGACCAGCAGCGGTACCTCGACCGAGGCGTGGAAGCGTTCCTTCTCGACCTGCAGGTTGATGGTGAAGTCGAGGTCGACCGGGATGACGAGCTTGTAGGAGATCGGGGTGCCCGGCAGCTCGGTCGCGGTCGCTTGGCCGATCTGTCCCTTGGCCGTGACCTGGGCGATGCGTCCCGGGCCGACACCCATCGGTCCGAAGTCGATCGGCTCGCCGGCGATGCCGTCGACTGCGCCCAGGATGCGATCGGGAGTGACGGCAGCGCGGAAGAACAGCTCGCCGAACTCCTCGTACGTGCAGCGTTCGGCATCGGACTCGGCTGGCTCGACCTGATCGACCATCCGGCGACGATACCGGCTACAGACCGCCGATGCCGTACCGAATCAGGAAGTCTCGGTCGGTGTTGCGCCCGTTCTCCGGGTCCGGGACGGGGCGGGTGTCCGTCTCCTCGACCGTGTCCTCGAGGCGGATCTGGTCGGGTAGCCGGGAGAAGCGCCGGGTCTCAGTCACCTGCCACCTCCCCTTCAATCAACGCAGTCAGCGGGACGTCGGGATCGGCGAGCCGCTCACGATCCACGGTACGCCCGCACAGGGCACGGATGTCGTCGTTGACGTCCCAGACGTTCACGTTCATGCCTGCCGTCAGCCTCTGCCCGTCGAGCCAGAACGCGACGAACTCGCCGGTCGACCGGTCGCCGCGGACCACCACGTCGTGGGACGGGTCGGAGTAGCCGACGTACTCCATGCCCAGGTCGTACTGGTCGGTGTAGAAGTACGGCTGCCAGTCGTAGACCACGTCCTGGCCGAGCAGCACCTTCGCGACCGCCCTGCCCTGCTTGATCGCGTTGTCCCAGTGCTCCACGCGCACCGACTCGTCGAGGGCGGTGTTGCGGGCCCGGGCCACGTCGCCGATCGCGAGCACGTCGGGGTCGCTGGTGGTGAATCGCTCGTCGACGACGACGCCGTTGTCGACCGTGAGGCCGGCGGCCTCGGCGAGCTCGGTGTTGGGCACCGCTCCGACGCCCATGAGTACGAGATCGGCTGAGAGCTCCTCGCCGCCGGCGGTGACGGTGAACGGTCCGGAGCCAGTGATCGAGTCGACGCCGGTGGACGTGCGCAGGTCGACACCGTGCTTGCGGTGCAGGTCGGCGAAGTAGCCGGCGATCTCGTCACCGAGCGCTCGTTGCAGCGGCACCGGCGCGGCCTCCAGCACCACGACGTCGACGCCGGCCTCACGCGCGGCGGCCGTGACCTCCAGCCCGATCCATCCGCCGCCGATCACGACCATCGAGGACGACGACCCGATCGACTCGCGCAGCGCCTCGCTGTCCTCGACGCGGCGGAGGGTGCTGGCCAGCTCGGCGCCGGGGATGTCGAGCACGCGGGGACGGGCACCGGTGGCCAGGACCGCCTTGTCGTAGGTCAGCACCTCACCGTCGGACAGCTCGACTCGGTGTTGTGCCGGGTCGAGGCGTTCGACGGTCCGGCCGGTCAGCAGCCGGACGTCGTGCTCGTCGTACCACGTGGCCGGCTCGACGATCGCGTCGTCGAACCCGGCCTTGCCCATGAGGAGGTCCTTCGACAACGGCGGGCGCTCGTACGGCGGATGCTCCTCGTCGCCGACGATCGTGATCGCACCCTCGTGTCCTCCGTCGCGCAGGGCGATCGCGGCCTTTGCCGAGGCCAGCCCGGCGCCGATGATGACGATGTCCATGTCCTCACCGTCTCTCACGTCACCAAGGCCGGCCACCCGGAGGGACTGGTTCGATCCTCGACTCCTCACTGACAGGCTGGGATACGCTGCCGCACGTGAATCCGCTCACACTCCTGGAGGCCACGGGAGGCGACAGCTTCGACTGGGTCGCGTTCGCGTCGATCCCGGTCTTCACCGCCGTCATCGGGTGGCTGATCAACTGGACCGGACTGATCATGCTGTTCAGCCCGGTCCGCTTCTACGGGTTCAAGATCCCGGGCCTGAAGGAGCTGGCCACGCTCGTGCCGCGGAAGATCCAGGAGATTCCCGGGATCATGGAGGGCCGCGTCGGCTGGCAGGGCATCGTGCCCGCCCGGGCAGCGAAGATGGGGTCGATCGCTTCCGACAAGGCGATCTCCAAGCTCGGGACGCCGGCGGAGTTCTACCAGCAGCTCGAGCCCGACCAGATCGCCGCGCACATCGTCTCCCTGTTCGAGCCGCAGATCCCCGAGGTGGTCGACGGCGTCATGCGGCGCGAGCAGCCCGAGCTGTGGGACAACCTGTCGCCGCGGATCAAGAAGACCGTCTACGACCGGGTCCGGAGCCAGCTGCCGGGCATCGTCACCGGCATCACCACCGAGATCGGCGTCCACATCGACCAGCTCCTCGACCCCAAGCTGATGGTCATCGACCACTTCGAGAAGAACCCCGACCTCGTCGTGCGGATCTTCCGCGACATCGGCAAGAAGGAGCTGCGCCTGATGGTGAACGTCGGGTTCGTGTTCGGCTTCCTGCTCGGCATCCCCGTCGCGATCATCGACGTCACCCTGCACCAGTGGTATCTGCTGCCGATCCTCGGCGTGGTCGTCGGCTGGACCACGAACCTGCTCGGCATGAAGCTGATCTTCGAGCCGGTCGAGCCCACGAAGTGGGGGCCGCTCAAGATGCACGGCCTGTTCCTGCGTCGGCAGCCCGAGGTGGCCGAGGTCTACGCGGGCATCATCGCCGACGACGTCGTCACCCTCGAGAACATCGGCAACACGTTGATGGACGGTCCACGCGGCGATCGCACCCGGCAGATGCTGGCGACCTCGATGCGCCCGGCCATCGACAAGGCCGCCGGTCCGGCCCGCACGGCTGCGCGGGTCGCCGTCGGGTTCCGCGAGTTCGACTCCATCCGCGACTCCTTCGCCTCCGAGGCCGTCGACCGCACGATCACCCCGTTCCAGGACCCGGCCTTCTCGAAACGGCAGAGCGACAAGATCCGCATCCTGTTCGCCAAGCGCACCAAGGAGCTGCCGTACAAGGACTTCGTGGAGATGCTGCGCTCGGCCATCAAGGAAGATGAGTGGATGCTCTACGCGCACGGGGCGATCATGGGCCTGGCCGGCGGCTTCCTCCACCTCGCGATCTTCGGGGTCTCCGGTGGCTGAGCACGACGACAACGGCCGGGACGAACCCCGCAACCAGAACGAAGAGCTGATCGGCGTGCTGCGCTTCGCCGCAACGGCGGGCCTGCGCACCGCACAGTTCGGCTTCCAGACCTATGTCGAGTCCGGTCGACGCATCATCACTGCCGTCACACCCGAACCGGCGCGCGGGCTGGCCCGCGAGCTCGAACGGGCCGCACGCGAGTCGCCCGCGATCGCCGGTGCGGCCCGCCGACTCGAAGAAGTGGCTGCGTCGAACCAGTTCCTCCAAGCCGCGACCAATACCCTCCGCAGCTTCATCTCCGGGCCCACCGCGCGCCCGGAACAGGCGAGCCTGCCCACGTTGAAGGAGAGCGGCGCCGACCTGATCCGGCGCTCCCGCGACGTCTGGAACGACGAGCAGGCGCACCCGGCCTACGAACGCATCCTCAGCGAGCTGGCTCCCGACGAGGGTCGGGTGCTGATGCTGCTGCTCAGCAAGGGGCCTCAGCCCAGCGTCGACGTCCGCACCGGCGGACCCATCGGAGTGCTCAGCTCGCACCTGATCGCGCCGGGCCTGACCATGATCGGCCCACGCGCCGGGCTGCGGTACACCGACCAGGTCCCCGCCTACCTCAACAACCTGTTCCGGCTCGGACTCGTCTGGTTCTCGCGAGAGACGCTGCGGGACGTCCATCAGTACCAGGTCGTCGAGGCCCAGCCCGACGTGCTCGAGGCGATGCACTCGGTTCGCTACGCCAAGGTGGTGCGCCGGTCGATCCACCTCACCCCGTTCGGCGAGGACTTCTGCCGCGCCTGCCTGGTGCTCGACGCCGTCGACGTCGCCAACCTCCCGAAACATGCCCAGCCGGCCGTCGACGAGTCGGTGGCGCCGCCCACCGTGGGCGACGCCTGACGGCGATCTGATCCCTTGACGTGGCCCTTCGCTTGCCCCTATATTCAACGCATGATGAATAACGCCATCGAGGTGAGCGACCTCCGGGTGAAGCGGGGAGGCAACCTCGTCATCCCCAAGCTCGACGTCACGATCCCGAGCGGCTCGGTGACCGGGCTGCTGGGACCGAGCGGCTGCGGCAAGACGACCCTCATCCGTTGCCTGGCCGGCATCCAGATCACCGAGCGCGGCGACGTCACGGTGCTCGGCGAACCCGCCGGCACCGCCCTCAACCGGTCCCGCGTCGCCTATGTCACGCAGTCCAGCTCCGTGTACCCCGACCTGACCGCCCGGCAGAATCTCGACTACTTCGCCGCCCTCGGCGGCAGCAACGACGCGGACGTCGAGCGAGCGCTCAAGGCGGTCGGCCTCACCGATCGCGGCGGCCAGCTCACCGGCGACATGTCCGGCGGAGAGCGCACCCGGGTGTCGCTGGCCGCGGCGCTGCTCGCCAACCCGGACGTCTACCTGCTCGACGAACCCACCGTCGGCCTCGACCCGGTGCTCCGTCGCGACCTGTGGAAGCTGTTCAACGACCTCGCGACCGAAGGACGGACGTTGCTCGTCTCCAGCCACGTCATGGACGAGGCCGGACGGTGCGACCGCGTCCTGCTGATGCGCGACGGGGAGTTGATCGCCGACGCCACCCCTGACGAGCTGCGCAGCGCAGCCGGCACCAACGACCTCGAGCAGGCGTTCCTCGTGCTCGCCGAGAGGAGTGCGGCATGACCACCACCACCCACACCCATCTGGCTCGCAACAGCGTCAGCGCGGTTCGGACGCTGGCCTGCGCCCGACGCGTGCTGGAGCAGCTCAGCCACGACCACCGGAGCGTCGCCCTGATCGTGCTGATGCCGTCGGTGCTGATGCTGGTGTTCCGCTACGTCTACGACAGCACGCCCATGATCTTCGACCGGATCGGTCCACAGATGCTCGGGCTGTTCCCCTTCATCATCATGTTCCTCGTGACGTCGGTGACGATGGTCCGCGAGCGCACGTCCGGCACGCTCGAACGGCTCCTGACCACTCCCCTGCGCCGTGGCGAGCTGATCGGCGGGTACGCGCTCGGCTTCGGCGTCGCCGCCCTGGTGCAGTCGGTGGTCAGCTCGGCCGTCGCCATCTGGCTGCTCGGCCTCGACGTCCAGATCCCGTGGGCCATCGGCCTGTTCGCCGTGATCGACGCCGTGCTGGGCACCGCCTTGGGCCTGCTGATGTCGGCGTTCGCCACGACCGAGTTCCAGGCCGTCCAGTTCATGCCACTCGTCGTCGTGCCGCAGATCCTGCTGTGCGGCCTGCTCCTGCCGCGCGACCAGATGCCGCGCGTGCTCGAGCTCATCTCGGACGTCCTTCCGCTCAGCTACGCCACCGACGCGTTCACCGAGCTGTCGAGCTCCGACACCTTCAACGACGCCATGGCGCTCGACCTGACGGTCCTCGTCGGGTTCGTGGTCGTCTCGATCGCCCTCGCGTCGCTGACCCTGCGCCGCCGCACCCCGTGACCACCCGCTCACGGGGGCGCCCTGCGGGCGGGACCACCGGCGACACCCGAGCGGCGATCCTTGCCGCCGCCCGCTCGCAGTTCGCCGCCCGCGGGTTCGGCGGAGCATCGCTGCGCTCCATCGCCCGCGAGGCCGGCGTCGACGCGAGCCTGATCAGCCACTACTTCGGCGACAAGTCGCAGCTGCTGGTGGCGACGATGCAGCTGCCCGTCAACCCGATCGAGAAGATCGTCGGTGTCGTCTCGGGCGGCCCGGACGGCATGGCCGAGCGTCTGCTGCGGACGTTCCTGACCGCCTGGGAACCGCACCGCGACGTCTTCAGCACGCTCGTCCGCACCACGCTGGGAGGCGGCGACACCGAGGCGCCGATGCTCCAGCTCGCACGCAACGTGCTGATCACCAGCCTCCTGGACGTGCTCGAGGGCGACGACCGCGAGCTGCGGGCCACGCTCATCGCCGGTCAGCTCATCGGCATGGCCACGCTGCGGTTCGTCGTCGAGCTCGATCCGCTGGCCAAGGCTCCGATCGAGGATGTCGTGGCGCGTTACGCACCGCCGATGCAGATGCTGATCGACTGACGGCTGCTCAGAGCACGGACGCGATGGAGCCGATCGCCGTGAACAGCGCGACGACGATCGAGATCGGCACGAGCCACAGCGAGGCGATCGCGATCGTGACGGTGGTGCCGATCTTGGGCGGGACGAAGTAGCGGGCACGAGGGAGGTCACCGACACCCTCGATCCAGCGCCCCGTCATGCCCACGCCGCTCCACACGCCGCGCAGTCGTGACAGCACCCGCCAGCCTCCCCCGCCGGCGATCTGCGTCAGGGCGGTGCGCGTCTCGTCGACCTTGCCGCTGAGACTCACCGCGATGCCGAGCTCGGTGGCCAGCGCCTTAGGCTCCTCGACCGCTTGCAGGATCCGCTGCCGACGGAGTCCGAACATGAGGGAAACCGCGGCCATGAGCAGCCCGACGACGAGCCCGATCGTGCGCCCGGCACCCTCGGCATTGGCGGCGAGCACCAGCGTCGCCGCGATGAACGGGATCGGTGCGACGAGCAGCAGCAGCGTGGGGATGCGCAGCACCCGCACGGCGAGCACGATCACTGACGTCGCGCGCTGGGCTGCCTCACCGGTCTGGCCGTCGACCTGCGCAGCCATGTCGTGGACGCCGCGGTTGGCCCTGGCGCCCCACGACGTCCTCCTGCTCCTCATGCGTCGAGTGTAGGAGCCGCCGACTAGCCTGCATCCGTGGCGATCGTCCTGGCTCTGCTCTCGGCTCTGGCCTACGGCATCTCGGATTTCCTGGGCGGCATCTTCTCCAAGAAGGCGAGTCCGTGGCAGGTCGCCGTCGTGGCGCAGATGTCGTCGACGACGTTCAACGCCCTGGCCGCTCTCGTCGTCGGCGGCTCCCCGGAGGCCAGCGACTGGAGATGGGGGGCTCTCGCCGGGGTGTCAGCCGGCACCGGCGCGGTGTTCCTGTACCGCGGACTCGCCGGTGCCCGGATGAGCGTGGTGGCCCCACTCTCGGCGGTCGGCTGCGCCTTGGTCCCGGTCGTCGTCGGGCTGGCCACGGGCGACCGGCCGTCCACGCTGGCCGTCGTCGGCATCATCTGCGCGTTTCCTGCCATGTACCTCATCTCGCTCGTCGTCGACGAGGACCCGACCCACCGCGGAGGCGTCATCGACGGCATCCTGGCCGGCCTCGGGTTCGGACTGCTCTTCGTGTTCATCGGTCAGATGAGCGACGACGCCGGTCTGATGCCGCTCGCGCTCGCCCAGGCGTTCGCCGTTCTCGGGGTCATCACCCTGGCCGTCGCGCTGCGCCAGCCGTTCGTCCCCCGCACCCGCGAGCCGTGGCGTGCGGTGGTGATGGGTCCGCTCGGAGCGATGGCGACCGGCTTCTTCTTCTACGCCACCCACCACGGGCTGCTGTCCGTCGTGGCCGTGATCGCGGCCCTCTACCCAGCAGGAACCGTCTTGCTGGCGACGGTCCTGCTGAGGGAGCGGATCCATGCCTGGCAGGGCGTCGGACTCGCGTTTGCTGTCGCCGCTGTGACCCTGGTTGCTGTGGGATGACAGGCTACCTCTAAGGTTCTGTCGCATGACGATGAGAACACTCCTGACCGTGACGGCTCTGGTGCTGGTTGCCGGCTGTGGAAGCGACACCGAGCCGCCGGCGAAGAAGACCGCCGCCCCAGAAGAGTCCACCGAGATCCCGGCCCGGGAATTCCCCACCGAGTGGGCCGACAAGATCGACAACCCCTGGCTGCCCTTGGTCGAGGGCGCGTCGTGGACCTATGAGAAGAAGACCGCCGACGGCGTCGAGGACGTCGTCGTCACCGTCACCGACAAGAAGAAGAAGGTCGACGGCGTGAAGACGACCGTCGTGACGGAGAAGGTCTCCGAGGACGGCCAGACGATCGAGGACACCGCCGTCTGGTACGCACAGGATGCCGACGGGAACGTCTGGAACCTGGGCGAGAGCACCGAGGCCTACGAGGATGGCGCGACCGAGCCCGAGGTCGAAGGCTGGGAAGCCGGCGTCGACGGAGCCGAGGCGGGCATCGCGATGCTGGCCGAGCCGAAGGTCGGCGACGTGTACCGGCAGATGTTCGCCGAGGGCGATGCCGAGGACCAGGCGGAGGTGCTCAGCACCAGCGAGTCCATCAGAGGCCCGGTCGGCAGCTGGGAAGGTGTCCTGCAGACCGAGGACACCACGCCGCTGGAGCCAGAGGTCGAGCACAAGTTCTACGCCAAGGGCGTCGGCGCCGTTCAGCAGGACACCATCGAGGGCGAGAAGGAAACCGTCACCCTGACGAAGTACGACAAGCCCTGAGGGAGCCAGCTACTTCAGGAACTTGCTCGTGCTGCGGTCCTTGAGCGGCTTGCCACCCGTCTGGCAGGTCGGGCAGTACTGCAGTGAGGAATCGGCGAACACCACCTGAGCGACGGTGTCGCCGCACACCGGGCACGCCTCGCCGGTGCGGCCGTGCACGCGCATGCGGCTGCGCTTGTCGTCCTTGAGCTCGGACGCGGGCTTGCCGTGTGCCTCGGCCAGTGCCTCACCCAGCACGTCGCGGATGGCCGCCTCGAGTCGCCTCACCTGATCGTCGTCGAGGTCGGCAGCGATGGCGAAGGGCGACATCTTGGCGGCGTGCAGGATCTCGTCGCTGTAGGCGTTGCCGATTCCGGCCACGACCTTCTGGTCGCGCAGCAGCCGCTTGACCTGCATGCGCCGGCCCGTCCAGCAGCGGAGTCGAGCTCGAAGCCGTCGGCGAGCGGATCGGGCCCGAGCGCGGCGATGCCCGCGACGTCGAGCGGGTCGCGGACCGCGTAGACGGCGAGCCCCTTGCGGGTTCCGGCCTCGGTGAGGTCGAATCCCACGTGTGGGCCGTCGCCCGCGTCGAGGCGCACCCGCATGGCGAGCGGGCCGTTACCGAGCTTGAGCCGCTTGTCGGAGAGCTTCTCGGACCAGCGCAGCCAGCCCGCCTTGGCGAGATGGATGACGAGGTGCAGGCCGTCGACGTCGAGATCGACGAACTTGCCGTGCCGGGCGGCGCCGGTGATCTCGAGCCCCGAGAACGACGCGACCGGCGGATCGAACGTCTTGAGCACGGAGATGGAGGCCAGCTCGATCTCGGCGATCACCGCGCCGACGGCGCGCCCGCGCAGGTCGGCCACCAGCGCGTCGACCTCGGGCATCTCGGGCACGGGGTCAGCCTAGATCGGTCCAACCCGGAATGTCGATCCCGGCCGGTGGCTATGCCGGGCCCGGGCGCCGTCGAGGGGCCGGTAACGCAGCAGCATCACTCCTGCTGGATACGACTTCGGTGGCTCGACCTGCTCGAACCGCGTGGCAGTGGTGCCGTCCGAAAAGAGCTTCTTGCCGGTACCGATCACCACCGGGCACACCCACAGGTTCAGCTGGTCGACCAGGCCCTCGCGGAACAGGGTCTTGCAGGAGATTGCCGCTGCCCCACGTGTGGATCAGCTCATGCCGCTCACGCAGGTCGCGAACCTCGGCGCCCGCGTCGGTGATCTGGGTGCTGCTGTCCCAGGACAGCTCCGGCGTGCCGCGCGAGGCGACGTACTTGGGCACCCGGTCGAAGTTTCGCCCGATCTCGTCCTGCTTGCCCGGCCAGTAGCCGCGGAAGAGGTCGTACGTCGTGCGTCCCAGCAGCATCACGTCGGCCTCCTGGACGTCCTGGTCCATCTGTGCCCCGGCCTCCTCGTCCCAGTACGGACGCTCCCAACCGGCGTATTCGAAGCCCGCGTCCTGCTCGTTGGGTCCGCCGTTGGCCTGGATCACCCCGTCGAGCGTGACGTTCATGTTGACGTGCAGCTCACCCATTGCTCCATCCCCTCGTCCTGGTCGGTATTCTATTAGTCGTGGCGGGCGAAGAACTCCTCGATGTCCGGCCACGCGGTCGTGCGCGCGGCCCGGCCGGTGAGCACGCCGGTGGCCACCGGGAGCCTGGACGAGGTCGGCATCGGGCGAGCCGGTGACGAGGTCGAGCAGACGGGTGACGGCCGGCATCGGGGCGAGCGTGTCGTTCAGCCCCGCGACGACGAGCACCGGCTTGTCGATCGACGCCAGCTCGACCGCGCGGCCGCCGAGCTGCATCGTGCCGGTCGCGAACTCATTGGTGCGCATCACCACGTGGTAGAGCGGCCGAGGTGCGGCCCGGGTAGGCGTACAGGTTGCTCATGAACCGGTCGACGGCCTCCAGCTGTGCCAAGAAGTCGCGGTCGTCGGCAAGGGCCAGCATCGCGATCGGCTGGTGAGGGACTTGTCGATCGCCGAGAGCCGGGAAGCCCAGCCGGGTGAGCGGAGCCGGGATGCCGCCGGCCAGGCGGTAGGTGCTGTGGACGATGCGCACGCCGGCCCGATTCAGCGGCCGGGCGACGGCCAGGATCGGCACCGCGTGCAGGTCGAATGGGGTGGCGACCGCAGCGGCCGAGGCAATGGGCAGCTCGGGGTGGGCGGCCGCGGTGAACATCGTGAAGATGCCGCCGAGGCTCCAGCCCGTCATGTGTACGCCCGCCCCGGCACCGGCCGCCGTCCGCTCGACGGCCCACGGCAGCACGGTGTCGACCCAGTGCTCGATGCCGAGGCCGCGACGACCGAACCTCACCGGCCCGTAGTCGACCAGGTAGACCGGACGGCCATGCTCGACGAAGACTTGATGACGCTGCAGCCGCGACGCAGGTCGAAGGCCAGCGCCGGCGCCGCCAGCGGCGGCACGAAAAGCAGCGGCTTGCCGTGCTGCTCGACGCCCGGCACTGGGTCGTAGCGGAAGAGCTCCGCGTGGTCGGTGCGTTCGACGGCTCGCGCGGGGTCATGCGGAGATCGGCGATGGGCTCCCGACGCAGCTTGTCACCCAAGTTGGTGCGGACGGCGCCGAGGTCGCGAGGGATGTGCAGGGTCGGGGAGAGCCACGGCGCCGAGTCTGGCAGAGGCTCAGCGAACCCGCTGCGGAGCGGCGACGACGGTTGCGGTTGCGATTGCGGTTTCTGTTGCCGTTCCCGTTGCTCGACGAGGCACGCTGCGGAGCCGGGGCCGTCGCGACCAGTCCGCTGTCGGCGAGTGCCTCGACGGTGAGCGGCCGCGGCGCACGCCGGGCGTCATGACGGCGGGCAGCGACGCCGGCCTTCTGCTGCATGCGCAGCACGTCGTCGAGTGCGGCCGGGGTCGTCATGGTGAACGATGCGCCGGACTCACCGGCACGAGCCGTGCGGCCGGACCGGTGGGTGAAGGCCTTCGGCTCGGCCGGAGCGTCGTAGTGCACGACCAGGCCGATGCCGTCGATGTGGATGCCGCGGGCGGCGACGTCGGTGGCCACGATGACGGACGCGGCGCCGGAGCGGAACCGCTTGAGATTGCGCTCGCGCTGACCCTGCGAGAGGTCGCCGTGCAGGTCGACGGCCACGACCTCACCGGTGCTGAGCTGGCGGGCCAGCCGCTGGGCTCCGCGCCGGGTGCGGGTGAAGACGATGGACCGTGGGTTGGCGGTGACCAGGTCGCGGGCGACAGAGAGGCGCTCGGTCTGCTCGGAGACGAGGAGGTGGTGCTCCGTGGTGTCGGAGAGCTGGTCGACCGGGTCGACCTCGTGCCGGCGATGCTGGCGCAGGTGTCGACGGACGAGCTTGTCGACCTGGCCGTCGAGCGTGGCCAAGAGCAGGAGGCGCTGGCCGTCGGCCGGGGTGGCCGCGAGCAGGCGGTCGATCGGCTTGTAGAAGCCGAGGTCGCAGAGGTGGTCGGCCTCGTCGAGCACCGTCACCTCGACTGCGTCGAGATGGCAGTGGCGACGCTCGATGAGGTCACCCAGGCGCCCGGGCGTCGCGATGACGATGTCGGCGCCCTGACGGAGCGCGGTGATCTGCTTGCCCATCGGCGCGCCCCCGTAGACGGTGGCGAGC
>CAVQEY010000018.1:0-154453 GCA_963711615.1 uncultured Actinomycetota bacterium
TGGAGACGCTGCCCGACGTGTGCTCAGCACTCGCGCCGTCGCAGACGACCAGCGTGGTCACCTTGCGCACGATCAGCTTGAGAGGTGCCGGCCCCGACCGAGATATCCCCAGGCGATCGACGAAGCACGCACGGATCGGGCTGCCAACCATGATGACCTCCGGAGGACCGATTTCGTCCGGTCGAGGCTGGTCCCGTGAACTCATGGCGAAGATGCACTCCCACACTCCGCCACCCGGCTTCTTCACCGTGGGGCCGCATTCGACGACCGACAGGGACTCAGCGCGCGCCGGTGTCGCCGCCGCACTCGGTCCGATCGCAACGACCCCGCCGATCAGCCCCGTCACCACGCACAGCACCACTCGAAGCACAGTGCCCACCAGCTTTCCTCAAGCTCACAGAGGCACGACCGAGCTTCCGGTCGGTTGGCCCAAACTACCAGTCCGGGCCGATCAGTTGTGCCGGATCGAGTCAGGGACATCGTGCGTTGAGCCGGCCTCAGCGCCACACCCGGACATAGTCCACGTGCATCGTCGCGGGGATCGGGTGTTCCAGCGGAGCCGTTGGCTCCGACGCCCAGCGCTTGGGTGAGCGCCACGATGTAGGGCTTCTGGAACGCCTTGTCGCCGGAGGTGTTGACCAGGCAGGTGGTCCGTCGTTGACGTCGATCGCCAGCCTGCTGGGCGTCCAGGTCAGGGTGTACGTGTTGTACGTGCCCCGCGACCCTTGGCAGTGGGCGGTGTTGACGCCGAACCTCGCGCCGCCGTTGTCGTTCCATGTGTAGTGGAGGTACGGGATCACCAGCCAGTTGTATCTGGAGTACAGCTCGGCGACGTCGATCTCGCCGGCCGCCGGCCACATGCCGCTCGAGTGGCGGTCGTCGGGCCACATCCAGAATGACTCCTGGAGCCCGCCTATGGGTCCGGAGGCCTGGACCTTCATCCGTGCCTCGAAGCGACCGTACTTCTGGCTGAATTAGGCGGTAGGTCGAGACCTGCCCCGATGTGTAGTTGGCCCGCTTTCCCCTGCAGACGACGTGGACGTTCGCCTTGCGCACGGTCAGCCGGAGATTGCCCGCTGCGACGGCGACGTTGGCGGGGTTGTCGACGTGACACGAGCGCAACGAGGGCAACGACCCGCCCGTGGGGAAGTTGGTCTGCGGAAGCCATTTCGTCCGGTCCAGACTTCTGCCGTTGAACTCATCGGAGAAGGTGCAGACCCACAGCCCTCCACCCGGCCGGGGCACGCCCGCTCCACAGTTGACGAAGAGTGCGGGGCCCTGCGGGGGCCCCATGGCCGCCGCACTCGGACTCATCGCGAAGACCGAACCGATCACGCCCAGCACCGTGCACCACACAGCTCGACGCATCTCGTCCTCCGGGTCACTCAGGGATGTGACACGACCGAGGTACTCGGTCAGTTGAACATTCATACCAGTTCCGTAGGGGCGCATGTGGCGGATGTGACAGATGAGGAACTCGACTGGGCGGCTCAACCTGTGACACAGATCACGTCCTCGCAGGTCAGGGCCGTGTTCCGCATGCTGGACCGAGTTGGCCACTGTTTTAGAACACGTTCTAGATTCGTGGTATGAGCAGACAGCTGAGAGTCGCCGTCGTGGGCGCCGGACCGGCCGGCATCTATGCCGCCGACATCCTCACCAAGGCCGACCTACCGTCCACCCTCGAGTCCGTCACGATCGATCTGATCGAGCGCGACCCCACCCGTTCGGTCTCATCCGCTACGGCGTCGCGCCCGACCACCCACGCATCAAGGAGATCGTCAAGGCACTGAAACGGGTGCTGTCCAACCCGGACATCCGCTTCTTCGGCAACGTCGCCTACGGCGACGACCTCAAGCTCGACGACCTCCAGCGGTTCTACGACGCGGTCATCTTCGCCACCGGCGCCCGCGGCGATCGCGACCTCGACATTCCCGGGATCGAGCTCAAGGGCTCCTTCGGGGCCGCCGACTTCGTCGCGTGGTACGACGGCCACCCCGACGTCGATCGCCGCTGGCCCTTCGACCCGCACGCCAGGCAGGTGGCGGTGCTCGGCGTCGGCAACGTCGGCCTCGACGTCGCGCGCATCCTGGCCAAGACCGTCGACGAGCTGCTGGTCACCGAGATCCCCGACAACGTCGCCGACGGACTGCGGCGCAACGCCACCACAGACGTCCACGTGTTCGCCCGGCGCGGTCCGGCCCAGGTCAAGTTCACGCCGATGGAGCTGCGGGAGCTCAACCACTCGCCCAACATCGACGTCATCGTGCACCCGGAGGGCTTCGAGCTCGATGCAGGCTCGATGGACGCGATACGCGCCTCGAAAAGCGTCAAGCTCGTGGTCGACGTGCTGCAGAACTACCTGGCCAAGGAGCCGTCCGGCGCCGCCCACCGCATCCACATCCACTTCTGCCAGAACCCCGTCGAGGTGCTCGGCGAGGACGGCCGGGTCGTGGGCCTGCGCACCGAGGTCACCGAGCTCGACGGCACCGGCAACGTGCGCGGCACCGGCGATCTCGTCGACTGGCCCGTGCAGGCGGTCTACCGCGCGATCGGCTACTACTCCGACAACCTCGCCGGACTCCCGTTCGATCTCGCCGCCGGCATCGTGCCCAACGACGGCGGCCGCGTCATCGACATCGACGGCTCCGCCCTGCCCGGCGCCTACGTGACGGGCTGGATCAAGCGCGGGCCGGTCGGCCTGATCGGCCACACCAAGTCCGACGCCGCCCAGACCGTCGAGCTGCTGCTCGAGGACCTGCCGCTCCTGGCGGCGCCTGCGCAGCCCGAGCGCGAGGCCGTCGACGCGTACTTGGCGGGCCGTGGGCTCGAGGTCACCACGTGGGAGGGCTGGGAGAAGCTCGACGCCCACGAGCTCGCGCTCGGCGAGGCCCACGAACACACCCGCGAGCGGGTGAAGGTCGTCCCTCGTGACCAGATGGTACGTATAGCCCGGTCCTAGGCCGGTCGGGCAGGATCAGGGCATGACCGTCGACCTGACCTTTCGCGGACGTCAGGTCGTGCGCGACCGCGCCTTGGTGATGGCGATCGTCAACCGCACCCCCGACTCGTTCTACGACAGGGGGGCCACGTTCGCGCCCGACGTCGCGCTGGCCGCGGTTCGGCGCGCGGTCGACGACGGTGCCGACATCGTCGACATCGGTGGCGTGAAGGCGGGGCCGGGCGACCTCGTCGACGCCCACGAAGAGGCCCGTCGCACCGTGCCGTTCATCGAGCGGGTTCGCGAGCTGCTTCCGGACGTGGTGATCAGCATCGACACGTGGCGCTCGGACGTCGCGCGCCGGTGCCTCGAGGTCGGCGCCGACATCATCAACGACACCTGGGCCGCGCACGACGCCGAGCTGGTCGACGTCGCGGCCGAGCTCGGCGCCGGGTTCGTCTGCTCACACACCGGCGGAGCCGAGCCGCGCACGCGACCGCATCGCGTCGCGTACGAGGACGTCGTCGCCGACGTCGTGGCCGAGACGACCAGGGCCGCCACCGATGCCGTCGCACACGGGGTGCCGCGCGAAGGTGTCCTGATCGACCCCACCCACGACTTCGGCAAGAACACCTGGCACGGACTGGAGCTGCTGCGCCGGGTCGACGAGCTGGTGGCCACCGATTGGCCGGTCCTGATGGCCCTGTCGCGCAAGGACTTCATCGGCGAGACGCTCGACGTACCTCCGGATGACCGTCTCGCGGGGACGCTGGCAGCCACCGCGCCTGCGCCGCGTCGGCCGGAGCCGCGGTCTTCCGTACCCACGACGTCGTGGCCACCCGGCACGTGCTCGAGATGACGGCGAGCATCGCGGGCGAGCGCCCGCCCGCGCGGACGGTGCGGGGCCTTGTCTGACGCGCGCGAAGCGGCCGCGTGGTTCCGCCGCCGCACGCTCCCGACCACGGACGACGCCCAGGAAGTCGCCGCCCAGCTCGCCGGCCGCCGGGTCAGCGTGATTCTCCCGGCCCGCAACGAGGAGACGACGATCGGTCCGATCGTCAGCTCGATCCGGCGGCAGCTCATCCAGCAGGTCGGCCTCGTGCACGAGATCATCGTGGTCGACTCGCGCTCGTCCGACTCGACCGCGGAGCGTGCGGCGCGAGCCGGCGCGATGGTCTACCGGGTCGGTCCGCGTGGTCGCGACGGCGGCAAGGGCGGCGCGATGCAGACCGGGCTGGCCCGCATGTCCGGCGAGGTCGGCGTGTTCCTCGACGCCGACATCGAGGACTTCGACCCGGCCTTCGTCGTCCGGCTGCTCGATCCGCTGTTGCGCGATCCGTCGCTGGTCATGGTGAAGGGCTTCTACGACCGCCCGTCGCCCGGCGGAGGCGGCGGGCGTGTCACCGAGCTCGTCGCCCGACCGCTGCTCCGCCGCATCGAGCCGCGGCTGCTCGGACTCACGCAGCCGCTCGCCGGTGAGTGCGCGTTCGTCCGAGCAGCCCTGCTCCGGCTGCCGTTCGTGTCCGGGTACGGCGTGGAGACCGGCATGCTGCTGCAGGTGCTACGGGCCCATGGCCTCGACGCCATCGGCCAGGTGGACCTCGGCGTCCGCCTGCACTCGCAGCAGGACCTCGACGCGCTCGCCCGGATGACCGTCCAGCTCGAGAACGCGGCCGCCCTGTGCCTCGACGGCGGCACCCACGTCACCGGCGAGCGCGTCGCCTTCATCCGCAACCCGTCCGGGGCGATGGAGCTGCGGCGCGAGCGCATCCACACCTGGCTGCTGCCGCCGCTCCGCGGCTAGACGACCAGCGACGCGAGCCGCTTGGCGATGACGTCCTCCGCCTCGGCGATGATGCCGTCGACCAGGTCGCGAACCGGCAGCACGTCGTGGACGAGGCCCTGGACTTGGCCGGCCCACCACATGCCGTCCTCGAGCTCACCCGCCTTGAGGACGCGCTCACGACCACGCCGCCCGGAGGCGAGCTCGGCCACGTCGCCGAATTCTGCACCGGCTTGTGAGCCGATCGCGGCCACTTGCTCACTGACGGAGTTGCGCACGACGCGGGCGGTGTTGCGGAACTCGCGGAACACCAGGAGCGTGTCGCGCTCGTCGTTGGCGACGATCTGCCGCTTGACGTTCTCGTGAATCGGCGCCTCGTCGGTGGCCATGAAACGGGTGCCCATGTTGGCGGCACAAGCCCCGAGGGCGAGTGCGGCGACCAGACCTCCCCCGGTGGCCAGGCCCCCGCTCGCGATCACCGGAACGGAAAGCGCCCGCACGGCGGCAGGGATGAGCACCAAGCCGGGCACATCGTCCTCGCCGGGGTGACCGGCGCACTCGAACCCGTCGATGCTGATCATGTCGACGCCCTTGCGCTCGGCCGACATCGCGTGCCGCACCGACGTCGCCTTGTGGATGACCTTCACGCCGGCCGCATGGAAGTCCGGCAGGTGCGGCTCGGGATTCGAGCCGGCCGTCTCGACCACGGTGATGCCGGACTCCACGATGGCGGTGCGGTACTCGTCGTACGGCACCGGCCTGATCGTGGGCAGGATCGTCAGGTTGACGCCGAACGGCCGGTCGGTGAGGTCGCGAGTGCGGGCGATCTCCTTGACGAGGTCCTCGGGCGTCGGCTGGTCGAGCGCGGTGAGGAAGCCGAGCGCACCCGCCTCGGCGACGGCCGAGATGAGCGGCGCGCTGCCGAGTCCTGTCATGCCACCGCAGGCGATCGGGTGGTCGACACCGAGAAGCTCGGTGAATTCGGTCCGGATCATACTGGGGAGCGTACCCAGCCAGACAGGAGCGAACCCATGCCGGCCGAGCGGCTCATGCCCACCCAGGAGTCAGCCGACCTCATCGACCTCACCCGCACGATCGCCGACAAGGAGCTGCGCCCGTACGTCGTCGAGTACGAGGCGAAGGGTGAGTTCCCGCGCGAGCTCTTCCGCACCCTCGGCCGCCTCGGCCTGCTGAGCTTGCCGTACCCGGAGGAGTACGGAGGCGGGGGCCAGTCGTACGAGGTGTACCTCCAGGTGCTCGAGGAGATCGCGTCGGCCTGGGCGAGCGTCGGCGTCGGCGTCAGCGTGCACGCGCTGTCATGCTTCGGGCTCTTCACGGCAGGCACCGACGAGCAGAAGAAGAAGTGGCTGCCGGAGCTGCTGGCAGGCGACCTGCTCGGCGCATACTGCCTCTCCGAGGCGCACGCCGGGTCCGACCCGGCCGCGATGCGGACCCGCGCGGTGCGCGACGGCGACGACTACGTCATCCGCGGCCAGAAGGCCTGGACCACCCACGGCGGCGTGGCCGACTTCTACAAGGTGATGGCGCGTACCTCCGACGACGGTGGGGCCGGAATCTCTTGCTTCCTCGTCCCCGCGGACACGCCAGGACTTGCCGCCGCCACACCCGAGCTCAAGATGGGCCTGCGGGGCTCCACCACGTCGTCGATGCTGTTCGACGACGTGCGGGTGCCGGCCGAGCGTCGCCTCGGCGAGGAAGGGCAAGGGCTCAGGATCGCGCTCGCCGCACTGGACGCCGGCCGACTCGGGATCTCCGCCGTGGCGACCGGCCTGGCCCAAAGCGCTCTCGACGTGTCGGTCGCCTACGCCAAGGAGCGCGAGACGTTCGGCAAGCCGATCATCGAGCACCAGGGACTTGCCTTCATCCTGGCCGACATGGCCGCGGCCGTGGAGTCGTCGCGGGCCACCTACCTGGCCGCCGCCCGCATGAAGGACGCGGGCCGTCCCTACGGCCGCCAGGCCGCGATCGCCAAGCTCGTCTCCACCGACAACGCGATGAAGGTCGCCACCGATGCCGTGCAGGTGCTCGGCGGCGCCGGCTACACCCGCGACTTCCCGGCCGAGCGCTACATGCGCGAAGCCAAGGTCATGCAGATCTTCGAGGGCACCAACCAGATCCAGCGGCTCGTGATCAGCCGCGCGCTGAACCGCTAGGCGAGGTGCTCGCCGAACCAGGAGACGACCTTCGCGTACGCCTTCTCGGCCTGGTTCTTGTCGTAGTTGTCGCCGGTCGCGTTGAAGAACGCGTGATCGACGCCGGGGTAGGTGACGATCTCGTGCTCGAGACCGGCGTCCTGGAGGGCCGCCTCGGCGCCGTCGCGCGTCGCGTTCACGCGGTCGTCCAGCTCGGCATAGACCCCGAGGACGGCGGCCTTCGAGTCGCCGAAGTCGGGTCCTTCGTCCGGCGTCGTCCCGTAGAAGGGCGCGGCAGCCGCGAGTCGCTCTTCGCCGGACTGGATCAGCTGCCAGACCATGCCTCCGCCGAAGCAGAATCCGATCGCGCCGATCTTCGCGTCGGGGACGCGACGCTCGAGCTCGTCGATGGCCGCCGTCATGTCGGCGACGAAGTCGTCCGCCGGCGTCTCGCTGAGCTTGGCCATGATCTCGGCCTCGTCGGTGAACTCCTTGGTGCCGCCACCGGACGACAGCAGGTCGACCGCGAGGGCGGAGTATCCGCTCGTCGCGAATCGGCCGGCGACGGACTTGATGTGGTCGGTGAGCCCGCGGTTCTCGTGGATCACGAGGACCGCGCCCTTCGGGTCGCTCGCCGCCGAGAACGTGCCGAAGGTGTCGCGGCCGCCCGGGCCCGGGAAGCTGATGTCCTCGGTCTCGGCCGGTTCGGGTCCGGCGGGCGACGCGCCCGGCGTCCTCGTGGGCTTCGGGGCGCTCCTCCTCACGCGCACATGCAGCGAGGAGGGCGACGGCGGCGGGAGCGGCCAGACCGAGGTACGCCAGACGGCGGATGGCTTCGCGACGGCTCAGATACCCGTCGGCGTGGTCGAGCGCTACCTCTTCCTGAAGGTACTTCTCCAGTGCCACAGCATCAGTGTCGCCCGGCGGCTGCTGGGTTACAACACCCGATCGAGAGCCAGCACCTGGACGTGACAGGCACCGTCAGGTGTCCGGTCTCGATCTCGTCGAGCTCGAACCCCACGGAGCCGTTCTTCTGCACCGAGGAGATGTGCTTGGTGCTGGCCGGCGCACCCTGGCCGTCGGCACTCCCGACGTGAACCGTCACCTGGAACGAGACCGGCTCTTTCGAGCGGTTCGTCACCGCGCCCGACGCCTTCCAGTCGCCCTTGTCGTCCTTCTTGCAGACGAAGTCGGACAGCGCCTCGGGCATCGACATGCCGTCGGCGATGTTCGGGAGCGCGCCGTCCATGGCGGCCTTCTTCGCCGGCGTGTTCGAAGCCTTGGCCTTGGGCTTGGCGTCGCCGCCTCCGCAGGCCGTCAGCGCGAGAATCAGCGCGAGAACCACGGCCGAGCGCATGCGCATGTGCTCATCCCACCACGCTCGACGCCGGCCGCCGGGCCGACACTCGGTGCCGCCGGCCGCAGTAGGGTCGAAACACGAGGTTTGGTTCAGGTTGAGGGAGAAGACGATGGGGACGATCGAACGACTCGGTGTGATCGGTGGGGGCCTGATGGGCTCGGGCATCTCCGAGGTCGGGGCCAGGGCCGGGCTCGACATCATCACGGTGGAGGTCGACGACGACGCCGCGAAGGCCGCTCGCGACCGCGTCGAGGCGTCGCTCCACCACGCCGAAGAGCGCGGCAAGATCGACGCGGCCGGCATGGAGGAGAACCTCGCCCGCATCACCTTCACCACCGACCTCGAGGCCATGGCCGACCGGCAGCTCGTCGTCGAGGCGGCCACCGAGGACGAGTCCACCAAGCTCGCGCTGTTCAGCCGCGTCGGCAAGATCCTCGACGCCGACGACGCGATCCTGGCGTCCAACACGTCGTCCATCCCGATCGTCAAGCTCGGCGCCGTGTCCGGACGCGCCGACCACGTGATGGGCGTGCACTTCTTCAATCCGGCACCGGTGATGAAGCTCGTCGAGCTCATCCCGTCCCTCACGACGGGAGCCGAGACGATCGCCCGGATGCGTTCCTTCGTGACCGACGACCTCGGCAAGCAGCCGATCGAGGCCACCGATCGCGCCGGGTTCGTCGTCAACAGCCTTCTGGTGCCCTACCTGCTCTCGGCGATCCGCATGTACGAGGCCGGCTACGCGTCGGCCGCCGACATCGACCGGGGCATGGTGCTGGGCTGCGGGCACCCGATGGGGCCGCTCGCGCTGTCCGACCTCATCGGCCTCGACACCATCCGAGCCATCGGCGTCTCCATGTACGACGAGTTCAAGGAGCCGCTCTACTCTCCACCGCCGATCCTCGACCGCATGGTCGAGGCCGGCCTGCTCGGCAAAAAGGCGGGACACGGCTTCTACCCGTACAACTTGTCCTGAGTGGCCGCCGGAAGCGGCTCGTCAAAGGGCATGCCCAGGAGCCCTGAGGCGGTTGTATCGAAGGGCTGATAGAAACGAAGCGAGCCACGCCACGTCGGGAGGCACCCATGTTCTATCCGCTCACCATCCGTGACTTCCTTGATCGGGCCGAGACGGTCTATCCCGACCGCATCGCCGTCGTCGACGAACCCGACCAGCCGGCGGACTCATGGGGCGAGATCACGTATGCCGAGATGGCTCGGCGGGCGCGATCCCAGGCCGCCACACTCGACGAGATGGGCGTGCCGGAGGGTGGACGGGTCGCGATCGTCTCGCACAACTCGGCCCGCATGCTCACGTCATTCTTCGGCGTCAGCGGATGGGGCCGGGTGCTGGTGCCCGTCAACTTCAGGCTGTCGGTGCCGGAGGTCCGCTACATCGTCGAGCACTCCGGCGCAGAAGTGCTGATGATCGACCCGGCCCTGAAGCACCTGGCCGACGAGATCGAGTGCAAGCGCACGTTCATCCTCGGCGAGGACGACGACAAGATCTGGGCATCGGGTCGGCCGATCCCGAGCCGTGGGAGGGCGACGAGGGCGCCACCGCGACGATCAACTACACGTCCGGCACCACCGCCCGGCCCAAGGGTGTGCAACTGACGCACCGCAACAACTGGCTCAATGCCACTGTTTTCGGCTGGCAGGCGTCGGTCGACGACCGCGACGTCTACCTGCACACCCTCCCGATGTTCCACGCCAACGGGTGGGGGCACCCGTTCACGGCCACCGGCGTGGGCGCCAAGCACGTCGTGCTCCGGCAGGTCGACGGCACCGAGATCCTCAAGCGCATCGAGAAGCACGGCGTCACCTACATGTGCGCCGCCCCTGCGGTGGTTGCGGCCGCACTCGACGGCGCCAGGGACTGGGACGGCGAGATCCCGGGCCGCGACCGCGTCCGCATCATCGTCGCCGGCGCACCCCCGCCAACCCGGACGATCGAGCGGGTCCGCGAGGAGCTGGGCTGGGAGTTCATCCAGATCTACGGCCTCACCGAGACGACGCCGCTGCTCACCATGAGTCGTATGCGCGAGGAGTGGGACGACCTCGACGAGCACGAGCAGGCGCGGCTGCTCGGCCGCGCCGGTGCCCCGGCTCTGGGAGTCCGCATCAAGATCGACGACGAGGGTGAGGTGCTGGCGCAGACCAACCACAACCTCGAGGCCTACTGGGAGAACCCGGAGGCCACCGCGGAGGCGCAGGCCGACGACTGGTTCCACACCGGCGACGGCGGCACGTTCGAGGACGGCTACGTCACGATCGCCGACCGCAAGAAGGACGTCATCATCACCGGCGGCGAGAACGTCTCATCGATCGAGGTCGAAGACACGCTCATGTCGCACGACGCCGTCACCGAGGTCGCCGTCATCGGCATCCCGGACGAGAAGTGGGGCGAGATGGTCACCGCGCTCGTCGTGCTCGACCCCGAGGCAGGCGACGTCAGCGCCGAGCAGCTCATCGCGCACTGCCGCGAGAACCTCGCCGGCTACAAGACCCCGAAGCGCATCGAGTTCCGCGACGAGCTCGCGCGCACCGCCACCGGCAAGCTGCAGAAGTTCAAGCTCCGTGAGGAGTTCTGGAAGGGGCAGGACCGGCAGGTGAACTGAGCGTCACTTCCAGTCGCGGTGCGCCAGGTGCGCGGGCATCGGGTTCACCTCGCGCTCACGCGCGGCCACTCGTTCGGCCAGCCACTGGAACCACTCCCACACCGTCGCGCGGTCGAGGGTGCGTCGGTCCTCGTCGACGTAGGCATGCAGCTTGCGCCATGACAGCACGATCGCCCCGCTGAAGAAGTCGTCGATGAGGTCCATCGTGACCTCGCGGCGGAAGACCAGGACGCCGAGGCTCTCCCACGTGAGCCCGACCAGGAACACCTGGTCCTCGCCGTCGAGGCCGAGGGTCGACCTGATCGTCGCACGGTCGGCACCGTCCGGCAGTGAGTTGACGCGGCGCAGGGCGGTTGTGAAGTCCGCACTCTGGAACGACCGGACCAACGCGAGCATCGCATCTCGCTTGCGCTGCCGCCGGAGGTCGAACAGCTGCGAAGCCGCGAACACCACACCGATCGTGACGGCCGCGGCGTTGACCACGTCTGCGACAACGGACCAGTTCACCCTCCCGACCCTACTGGCCGGCGTCCTCCTCCTCGGCCAGGTCGGTCAGCGCCCCGAACGGATGGTGTGCCTCCGGGTACCAGTGGGCCGGGTCCTGCTCGCGCCAGAGCCCGACCTCCTCCTGGGTCATGGTGTTCAAAAGGACCGGGTGGCCCTCCTCGCCCGCCACCGGCCACCGGTCGGGGTGCACGCCGACGTACGCCGCCACGGCTTCCGGCGACGAGCCGTCCTCCAGCACGACCTGGGACGGGTCGAGGGGGACGAGGTCGTAGCGCTGCCCGCGCCCCTCCACGACGTCGAGGAGCTCGAACTCTGCGTCGGTGCACATCGATAGGAAGAACACGTCTTCGTGCTCGTGCGCCTCCACGAGGGTGGCCACGGTCTGCCCGTCGCCGCGGACGCCGTGGCTCCAGACCGCTGCCAGGCCGGTGGTCTGGCACTTGAGGTTGACGTACGGCCCGCCCTGGCGGACGACCTTGGAAGGGCAGCGGTTCGACCCGAAGCTCAGCACCGGCGTCCGTCCGACGAGCCCGGGTCGCCCAGCCTGCCGCAGCCATTCGTCGAGACACGCCGACTCATCGCCCGACCGCACGGCCCAGCCCGACGGTGCCTGCGCGGCGACCTCGATGCGGTGCACGATGGCCTCGTCGTCGACCACGTAGGAATGGTCGGGCCATTCACCCGGGTACGGATGCTCGGGCCAGTCGCTCGCGGGACGAGGCTCGGTCACAGCCTCAGTTCACCACAGCCGCTGAGCTGTCGGACACCCGCGCCACCTGCGTCCCCGCTCGCCGTCACCCTGCTCGCCGACTGACCTTTCTCCCGAGATGACGGGCCAGCCGTCCTACCCTGAGGTGTGGACTTCGGCGAAACCCAGTACGCGCACGCCGCCGGCGACGTGGACATCGCTTACCGCGTCTTCGGCGACGGGCCGATGAACGTCGTCGTCGTGCCGGGATCTTCTCTCACCTCGACCTGTTCTTCACGTTCGACCTGTTCTGCGAGTTCATGGGACGGTTCGGCCGATTCGCCCGCGTGGTCACGTTCGACAAACGGGGCATGGGACTCTCCGACCCCACGGCTGGCGCCACGGAGCTGGAGGATCGCATGGATGACATCCGTGCAGTCATGGATGCCACCGGAATGGAGACCGCGGCCATCATCGGCGTGTCGGAGGGTGGACCGCTCAGCTTGATGTTCGCCGCCACCCATCCGAGCGCGCCGAGGCAGTCGTCGTGTGCGGGTCGTTCGGCCACGTGCCTACGGGCTCGCCGATGGAGGCGATGTTGGATCGGGGTGCGGACCAGTGGGGCACCGGCACCATCTCGCTCGAGCTGTCGCCCGCGCTGCGACAGTCGAGCGGTCTGGTCCGCCGCTCCCTCGGATTCCTCGAACGAGCATCGGCGAGTCCGCACATGGCGAAGTCGCTGGTGGAGTTCATCAAGACGATTGACATCAGGCCGCGCTGCCCGCCATCCAGGCGCCGGTCCTGGCCGTGCATCGCGTCGGCGAAGCGGTCCCCGATCGCCTATGCTCGCGAGATCGCCGCGGGCGTGCCGAACGGCCGCATCGTCGAGGTCGAGGGCGACGACCACCTGCCCTGGGTCGGCAACGCCGGCGAGTACTTCGGGGCCATCGAGGAGTTCCTGACCGGGAGCACGCACGCTGCCGAACCGGCTCGAAGCCTGTCGACGGTGCTGTTCACCGACATCGTCTCGTCCACGAGTCGCAACGCCGAGCTGGGCGACGACGCGTGGCGGCGCTTGCTGGATCGACACAACCAGCTGGTCCGCGAGGCGCTCGCTGAGCATCGAGGCAGCGAGATCAAGACCATCGGCGACGGCTTCCTGTCCACGTTCGATGGTCCGGCTCGCGCCTGCGCTGCGCGAAAACGATCGTGGACGGCGTCGAGGATCTCGGCATCGCGGTTCGCGCGGGTGTGCACACCGGCGAGATCGAGCTGTACTCGGACGGTGACATTGGCGGCATGGCAGTGAACCTCGGCGCGCGCATCGGCGCGAACGCGCGCGGTGGCGAGGTCCTGGTGTCGTCGACGATGAGGGACCTGGTGTTCGGCTCGGGATTCAGGTTCGATCCGCGCGGCGAGCACGAGCTCGAAGGGCGTGCCCGGCTCGTGGCCGCTGTTCGCCTGGAAGGCGAGGGTCGACCTGACACGCCCGTTCTCGCAGCCGTTGATCATCTCGGCCTCTGGACCGAGCCCGCGTGCGGCTGGCCACGAACAGCTCCCGTACCAGCCGCATGATCAGCCGATTCGTCGTGCGCGGCGCGGACGACTCGTCAAAAGCCAGGTCACTCCAGAACGAGCAGCAGGTCCCCGCCTGACGCCTGCCTGGTGTCGGTGATCACGAGCCGCGTCACCATGCCGGCCATGGGGGCGGTGATCGACGCCTCCATCTTCATGGCTTCGATCCTGGCGACCGCCTGGCCGGACTCGACCTGGTCGCCCTCGGCCACGAGGGGACTCACGACTCCGGCGAACGGAACGGCAACGTCCACGGCGCCAGCGTAGACGGCGACGGCGTCCCTTCCAGATTTGGCCACTTCTGCAGTCTCAGCGGCCCTTGAAGCCTGCACAGGTGGCCAAATCTGGAGGCCGTCAGCGGCGGGGCTTGTGCCAGACCGTGATCTGGGTGTCCGTGACGCGGACGGGAAGATTCTGGACGGTGCCGAGGGCTTGGTGGGCGGCGGCGAGCTCGGCCTGCAGCTCGGCGACTTTCCGCTGCAGGGCCTGGACCTGGTGCTCCAGCTCCATGACGCGCTTGACGCCCTCGAGGCCGAGACCCTCGGCGGTCAGACGCGCGACCTGGCGCAGCAGCTCGATGTCCCGCAATGAGTAGCGGCGACCTCCGCCACCGGTGCGTCCGGCCTCGACGATGCCGAGCCGGTCGTAGGAGCGCAGGGTCTGCGGATGCAGGCCGGAAAGCTCCGCCGCGACGCTGATGACGAAGACCTTCGCTTCCGGTCCTGGTGGCGTGAATGGATGTTCCATGTCAGCTCACCGCCTCGGAGGAGATGGACCCGCGGGGATCGGTGTTGCCGCGGGCGGCGCGCAGAGCCTCGACGGCGGCGCGGGACTCGTCGTCGAGCTCGGCCGGCACCTGGACGTCAATCGTGACGAGCAGGTCGCCCCGCCCGCCGCCCTTCTTGGCACCACCCTTGCCACGCGCCCGGAACGTTCGGGCGCTCGGTGTGCCGGCGGGGATCTTGATGCTGACCGACGGGCCGTCGAGCGTCGGCACGGTGATGGTGGCGCCGAGAGCCGCCTCGTCGAAGGCGACCGGAACGGTGATCGTGAGGTCGTCGCCCTTGCGTCCGAACAGCGGGTGTTTGCCGACGTGCACGACGAGGTAGAGGTCTCCGTCAGGTGCACCGTCGCCCTTGCCACCCTTGCCCTTGAGCCGGATGCGCTGGCCGTCCTTGACCCCGGCCGGAACGCGCACCTGCAACGTGCGGCTCGAGGGAGCCCGGCCGGTGCCTCGACAGGTGGCACACGGGTCCTCGACCACCATGCCGCGACCGCGGCACTGGTCGCACGGCTCGGTCATGGCGAAGACGCCGCCGGCGGTGCCGGTCTGCATGCCGCTGCCCTGGCACTTGGAGCACACTTTCGGGACGGTGCCCGGCCTCGCGCCGGTTCCGTGGCAGGTGGAGCATGCTTCGTCGCTGGTCATGCGGAGCGGGAGCGTGGCGCCCTCGACAGCCTGCTGGAACGTGATGCTGGCCTCGGTCTCGAGGTCGTCGCCGCGACGCCCCTGCGGCTGGCGTCGGGTGCGGCCACGGCCTCCGCCGAAGATGCCGCCGAGCAGGTCACCCAGGTCGAAGTCGACCCCGCCGGGACCCGGCTGGCCGTATCCGGGCGGGCCCTGGAAGCCGCCCTTGAACTGGCCGAACAAGGTGCGCTGCTCGTCGTACTCCTTGCGCTTGTCGGCCGACGACAGCACGGCGTAGGCCTCGGAGACCTCCTTGAAGCGGTCCTCGGCGGCCTTGTTGCCCGGGTTCGAGTCGGGGTGGTTCTCGCGCGCGAGCTTGCGGTAGGCCTTCTTGATGTCGGCCTGCGACGCGTCCTTGGACACCCCGAGGGTCTTGTAGAAGTCCTTGGAGGCCCAGTCACTGGCAGCCACGGCCAACCTCCCTACTCGGTCTCGGGTTCGGGCTCGACCTCGTCAACGGTCGTCTCGACAGGTTCGCTCGCCGGGTCGACGACGCCGACCTGGGCGTGCCGGATGACGTCGTCGCCGACGCGATAGCCGGTTCGGATGACGGACTGGATCGTCGTCGCGTCGACGTCGGCCGACTCGCCCGCATGGAACAGCGCCTCGTGCAGCCGCGGGTCGAAGACCTCGCCCGGAGCGCCGAAGGACTCCAGCCGATGGCTCTTGACGGCCTGCTGAAGCGCCTCGGCCACGGCCTTGAAGCCACCCTCGAGCTCACCGTGCTCCTCGGCGCGACCGATGTCGTCGAGCACCGTGAGCAGGGAGCGCAGCACGGTCGCCTCGCCCGTGGTGCGCGACATCGCCCGGTCGCGCTCGACGCGGCGCTTGTAGTTGACGTACTCGGCCTGCAGACGCTGGAGGTCGGCCGTGCGCTCGGCAAGCTGTTGCTCGACGGTGGGCTCGGCCGGCTTCTCCTCAGTCTCTTCCGACTCCGGAGAGGCGTCGGCGGCTTGCGCCACCGACTCCTCCTCGGGCTCCTCGTCGGGACGTCCCGTCACTTGGTCTCCTCGTCGGACGGAGCATCGTCGTCGACGATCTCGGCGTCGACGACATCGTCATCGGCATCGGAGGTCTCGGTGTCGCCGGCGGGCGCGTCGGCACCCTGGGCGGCCTGGTCGGCCGCGGCGGCTTCGTACATCGCCTGACCCATCTTCGAGCTGGACTCACCGAGCTTGGTGACCGCCGCCTGCACGGCGTCGGCGTCGTCGCCCTTGAGCGCCTCGTTGAGCGCATCGAGGTCGGCCTGCACCTCGGCCTTGACGTCCTCGCCGACCTTGTCGCCGTTCTCCTGGAGGAACGTGTCGGTCGTGTGCGCGAGCGTCTCGGCCTGGTTCCGGGTCTCGACGGCCTCGCGACGCGTCCGGTCCTCCTCGGCGTACTGCTCGGCGTCCTTGACCATCTTGTCGATCTCTTCCTTCGACAGGGCCGAGCCGCCGGTGATGGTCATCGACTGCTCCTTGCCGGTGCCGCGGTCCTTGGCCGAGACGTTGACGATGCCGTTGGCGTCGATGTCGAACGTGACCTCGATCTGCGGCACGCCACGCGGGGCAGGGGGCAGCCCGGTGAGCTCGAACGTGGCCAGCAGCTGGTTGCCGGCGGCCATCTCGCGCTCGCCCTGGTACACCTGGATCGCCACGGACGGCTGGTTGTCGTCGGCCGTCGTGAACACCTCGGACCGCTTGGTCGGGATGGTCGTGTTGCGCTCGATGAGCTTGGTCATCACGCCGCCCTTGGTCTCGATGCCGAGGCTCAGCGGGGTGACGTCGAGCAGGAGCACGTCCTTGACCTCGCCCTTGAGCACGCCGGCCTGCAGCGCGGCGCCCACGGCGACGACCTCGTCGGGGTTGACGCCCTTGTTGGGCTCCTTGCCGCCGGTGAGCGACTTGACCAGCTCGACGACCGCCGGCATGCGGGTGGAGCCGCCGACGAGCACGACGTGGTCGATGGCGGAGAGCTCGATGCTGGCGTCCTTGATGACGTGCTGGAACGGCGCCTTGGTGCGCTCGAGCAGGTCGGCGGTGATCTTCTCGAACTCCGCGCGGCTCAGCTTCTCGTCGAGGAACACGGGGTTCTTCTCGCCGTCGACCGTGATGTACGGCAGGTTGATCGACGTCGAGGAGCTCGACGACAGCTCGATCTTGGCTCGCTCGGCGGCCTCACGGACGCGCGGCATGGCCATCTTGTCCTTGGTGAGGTCAAGGCCGGTGCTGGTCTTGAACCGGGACACGATCCAGTCGACGACCTTCTCGTCCCAGTCGTCGCCGCCGAGGTGGTTGTCACCACTGGTGGCCTTCACCTCGATGACGCCGTCGCCGATCTCGAGCAGGGACACGTCGAACGTGCCACCGCCGAGGTCGAAGACGAGGATCGTCTGGTCGTCGCCCTTGTCGAGGCCGTACGCGAGCGCGGCCGCGGTGGGCTCGTTGATGATGCGGCTGACGTTGAGGCCCGCGATCTCGCCGGCCTCCTTGGTGGCCTGGCGCTGGTGGTCGTTGAAGTACGCCGGCACGGTGATGACCGCATCGGTGACCGGCTCACCCAGGTAGGCCTCGGCGTCGCGCTTGAGCTTCTGCAGGACGAACGCGGAGATCTGCTGGGCGTTGAACGTCTTGCCGTCGATCTCGACGCTCCAGTCGGTGCCCATGTGGCGCTTGACGGAGCGGACGGTGCGGTCGACGTTCGTGACGCCCTGACGCTTCGCGACCTCGCCGGCGAGGACCTCGCCGTCCTTGGCGAAGGCCACGACCGACGGCGTCGTGCGTGCGCCTTCGGCGTTGGCGATGACGGTGGGTTCTCCACCTTCGAGGACGGCTACGACGGAGTTCGTCGTGCCAAGGTCGATTCCGACGGCACGTGCCATGGGTGGTTCCTCCTGCTGATCGGGTGCTTCTGAAGTGTTGACGAGTCTCAGTCAGATGACTTGAGTCTGATCGTATCAACTTCGTCCAGACCCGAAATGTTCCGGGTCGGGCGGGCCATTTTCGCCGTCAGGCGAGCTCTGCACCGAGCGCTGCGAGGGAGTCGACCTCGAGGTCAGCCGACTGGAAATGCTGCGGATACGGGCGCGCGGCCCGGTTCACGTACGCCGTGGCGAGGCCGGCGCGCGCCGCTCCGTCGATGTCCCACGGGTGTGCGGCCACCAGCATCGCGTCGGCCGGCTCCACGCCCATCGTCCGCACCGCGTAGGCATAGGCGTCGGGATGAGGTTTCCAGATGCCGGCGTCGTCGACCGAGAGGAACTGCTCCATGACGTCATCCACCCCGGCTCGTTCCAGGAGCGATCTCGGGATGGCGGCTGCCCCGTTCGTCAGCGTGGCCATCCGGATGCCGCGCTCGTGCAGCTGCCGCAGGCCGTCGACGACGTCCGGATGCAGGTCGAGCGTCGTGAAAGCACTCAGCACGTGCTCGATCGCGGCGTCGGGGTCGACGCCGTCGACGCCCGTGGCGAGGCCGCGCAGGACATCGGCCCCGATCTCCCTGAACGACGCCCGGCGCCCCGTGGCGGTCACGGCGAAGCCGTCGCGCAGGAGGGCGGCGAACCAGGTGGGGGCGACGTGCGCGGGCAAGCCCACCTCGGCGAACCGGTCACCCATCGGCGCGAGGTCGGAGAGCGTCTCGTTGACGTCGAACAGGAGGACGGACGGATGGCTCATGCTCACCACGCTACGAGCGGACACCTGCGCGTGCACGCGCAAGTCATCAGGCCTGGGTGTCGGGCTTCCAGTACGGGTCGCGCCCGATGAAGCCGATCATGCGGTCCTGCACCGGGGCGCCGTCGGGCACCGGGACGGCTGGGCCGTACTGCCCGGACGAGCGGATGATCTCCTCCATCTGCGTCATGCCCTCCAGGAGCTGGGCGCAAAGGTCCTCGTCGAGCGTGTCGTCCTGCCCGGTGGCGCGGGCGACGTCCCAGGTGTGCATGAAGACGTCGGACGTGTAAAAGCGATCAATGGCACCGTTCAATGGGTGGGTACCTGCGACCGCGTGGGAGAACGGCCGGTCCGCGTCGGGGGCGTCGAGCAGGCCCTGCACCGCGTCGGCATGGGTACGCCATGCGGCGACCGGGTCGTCGTCGACCGACGGACCGCGGGCCAGCTCAACTCCTCCAGCGGAGAGGAACCCCGAGAACCACTCGACCAGGTGACGGACGACTTCGCGCGCCGTCCACTCCTCGACCGGGGAGGGGGCCTCCCAGTCGCGCGCCCCTTCGACGCGGTCGGTGAAGACGCCGGCCACGAGCCGATGCCGTTCGGCGGCACTGGCTTCGGTGATCTCAGACATCGCCACTGGCGAGCATCGCGTCGAGCTTCGTGTAACCCTCGTTGACGCCGACCTCCATGCCGCTGCGCAGCCAGGCGTCGCGCCCCTCGAAGGAGTCGACGAGCGACTGGGCGTGCAGACGGGTGCGGCCGTCGCCGAGGTCCTCGAACCGCAGCGTCTCCAGGGCGACGCCGTCGGGCTCGCCCTCGTACGTGAACGTCTGGACGATGACGTCGTCGCCGACGCGGTGGAAGCAGCCGCGGAAGCCATACTCCTCGCCCTCCAGTCCGGAGACGTACCGCCATGCGCCGCCGTCGCGGGCGTCCCACTCGACGATGCGCGTCTCCGTCCGGTTCGGGCCGACCCATCGGGCGAACAGGTCCGGGTCGGTGTGCGCCCGCATGAGCTGGTCCGGCGTGGCCGCGAAGTCCCGCGTCATCCGGATGATGGGCAGAGTCTCGTCGGCCTCGATGGTGGCCTCGCTGGTCGTGGTGCTCATGATGCTGTCCCTTCTCGTGGCTTTTCCTGGGGGTTGTCCTGCTCGTTCATCTCCGACAGCACGGCGTCGAGGCGGCTGTACCGCTCTTCGGCCTGCCGGCGGTACCGCTCGATCCACTTCGTCATGAGGTCGAACACCTCCGCTTCCAGGTGCACCGGGCGGCGTTGCGCCTCCCGGCTCCGGCTGACCAGTCCGGCATCCTCCAGCACCTTGAGGTGCTTGGACACCGCCTGGATGCTGACGTCGTACGGCTCGGCCAGCTCGCCGACCGTGGCGTCCGACGTCGTGAGCCTGGCCACCATGTCGCGTCGGGTCGGATCCGCGAGTGCCGCAAAGACTCGGGAGAGATGATCGGACATCGGTACTTCCTCAACTGTCTGGTTGAATACAGTCAAGCGCACACCCCTCCGCTTGTCAACCACTTGGTTGAAGAAGGATTCGCGAGAAGATGGGCGCATGACCGCCGAACTCGACGCCGCCGCCGAGCGGGTGCGCCGCGAGCTGATCGAGATCGCGGTCGACCAGATCTCCAAGCCGATCGCGCACGAGTTCGACATCCGGATCGTCCTCGACCAGTCCGTCGACGGCGCCCAATCCGTCCTGGTCGAGGCGTCGTCGCGGTCAGTGCAGCCGGTGCTCACCCGCGTCCGTGTGGACGTGCGGCCCGCCGGCGACGGCTTGATCGTCGAGCGAGCAGGCACCGATCATCGCCTGGCAGTCGGCCTCGCCGACGCCGACCCGGCCATCAGCGAGCACGTCCACCACCAGCTCAGTGACTTCGTCGCCACCTGCATCGCGTCGGCGCTCGCCCAGCTGAACGCCGAGATGCAGCGTCGTCTCGGGCGGCCCTAGCGCGCGAGCGCGCGGACCGCTTCGATCGTGTCGGCCTCCTCGGCGCGCTTGTCGTCGCGGTAGCGCAGCACGCGGGCGAACCGCAGCGCCAGACCACCGGGGTAGCGGGTGCTGCGCTGGAGGCCGTCGAAGGCGATCTCGACGACCAGCTCGGGACGCACGTGCACGACGTGCTCGTCGCGGGAGGTCTCCAGCTCGAGGAACCGCTCGGTCTGCCAGGTGAGCATCTCGTCGGTCATGCCCTTGAACGTCTTGCCGAGCATCACCCAGCCGTCACCGTCGCGGGCGCCGAGGTGGATGTTGGACAACCAGCCCCGCCGCCGGCCGCTGCCCCATTCGACCGCGAGGACGACCAGATCGAGCGTGTGCCGCGGCTTGACCTTGACCCATCCTGATCCGCGGCGGCCCGCCTCCCACGTGGAGTTGACGCCCTTGAGGACGACGCCCTCGTGGCCGTCGGCGAGGACCTGGGCCTGGAACTCGGCCGCGGCTTCAGGGGTCTCGGCGAGCAGGCGAGGGACGAGGTGCTCGTCGGGGACGAGCTTCGACAGGGCGTCGGCCCGCTCGGTGGCCGGCGCGTCCATCAGGTCGTGGCCGTCGACGTGGAGGACGTCGAAGAAGTACGAGCTCATCTCCAGCTCAGATGCCGAGACCGTCATGGAACGCGATGCGGTGTCCTGGAAGGCCCGCGGTCGGCCGGCGTCATCGACCAGCAGTGCCTCGCCGTCGAGCACGAACGAGGTGGCCGGCAATGACGTGGCCAGCTCGACGAGCTCGGGGAACCGGCCGGTGAGGTCGTCGAGGCTGCGCGACCACACCGAGACGTCTGGGCCGGAGCGGTGGACCTGGATCCGGATGCCGTCGAGCTTGCCGTCGACGAGGCACGGCACACCCACGGCGTCCAGCCCGGCCGCAAGATCGGGTGCGCTTCCGGCCAGCATCGGCTGCACCGCGCGCCCGACCTCGAGACGGATCGCCGCGAGTGCCTCCTCCCCGCCAGTGGCAGCGGCGCGGGCCGCGAACGGCGCCGATCCCGCGAGCATCACCGCCCGACGGACGACGGTTGCGGGTATCTCGTAGGCCGACGCGATGCCCTGGACCAGCACGCCTTCGAGCGCACCGGTGCGGATCTCACCGGTGATGAGGCCGCCGAGCAGCTTCTGCTCGGGCTCCGTCGCCGCACCGAACAGCTCGTCCAGGAGGCGACGCCGTTCGGCCTTCGAGCCCTCGCCGGACGCGGCTGCGATCTCGTCGAATGCGGCGTCGACCTCCGCAACAGTGAGCGACGGCTCGGTCGCCGGAGCCGGGAGCTCCGTGAGTGACCGCCAGCCGACGCCGGTGCGCCGCTGGGTGAGTGCCCCGGACAGGTAGGTCGCGACGACGAAGACGTCGTCGCCGGCCTGGCGCAAGGCGTCGGCCACGGCGGCGATCTTGGCCTTGCGCGAGCGCGTGGCACGCACTGCTTCGAAGGTGGTGACGAGGTCGGTCAGCTGCACGACTTCATTCAACCGTCCAGCGCCCACGGTCGCCCTAGGCTCGGTGCATGACGGAGCTGCACGACCTCGACGCCACCGAGCAAGCTGCGCTGCTGCGTCACCGCGAGGCCTCGTCGGTCGAGCTCGTCCGGCACCACCTCGAGCGCATCGACGCCCACGCCGAGATGCTAGGGGCGTTCATCACCGTCACCGCCGAGCAGGCGCTCGAGCGCGCGGCCGAGGCCGACCGGCGGCTCTCCGAGGACAACCCTCCACCGTTCTGCGGAGTCCCGACCGCCTTCAAGGACCTCACCGCGACGGCTGGGGTGCGCACGACCATGGGGTCGGTGGTGATGCGGGACAACGTTCCGCCGGTCGACGCCTACGTGGTCGAGCTCGTCGAGCGGGCCGGCTTCATCAGCCTCGGCAAGACGAACACCCCGGAGTTCGGGCTGTCCTCCTACACCGACAACGACATCGTCGGTCCGGCCCGGACTCCGTGGGATCTCACCCGCAACGCCGGTGGGTCGAGCGGGGGCGCCGCGGCCGCCGTGGCCGCGCGGCTCATCCCGGTGGCGGAAGGCAGCGACGGAGGCGGCTCCATCCGCATCCCGTCGAGCTGCTGCGGCATCGTCGGGTTCAAGCCGAGCCGCGGCCGGGTGAGCGCCGGGCCGCTCGGGAGCGACTGGACCGGCCTGGGCGGCGACGGACCACTCGCCCGCACCGTGCGCGACGCCGCCGCCATGCTCGACGCGATGGCGCACCCGATGCCCGGCGACCTGCGTCCGCTCCCCGACCCCGACGTCGCGTTCTCGGCCTGGGCGGCACGCGAGCCGCGACGACTGCGCATCGCCCGCTGGTCGACTCCTTACCTGCCGGGGATCGAGACGTCCGCGGAGTCGATCGCAGCCTGGGAGGAGGCGAGCCGGGTGCTGGAGTCCCTGGGCCACGAGGTCGTCGACGTCGACAACCCGTTTCCGGCGGAGCTCGAACCGCAGTTCAACGTCGTGTGGTCGAGCGGGATGGCAGCCGCGCCGGTGCCCGAGGAGGCGATCCCGGTCCTCCGGGCGAACACCCGGTACTGGTTGACCCGAGGGCAGGAAGCCTCCGGTGTGGAGCTGGCACACGCGATCCAGTTCCTCGAGGCCACCACCCGCGACGTCCTGACCTCGATGGACGAGTACGACGTCTGGCTGACCCCGACGCTCGCCCTTCCGCCGCAACCGTCGGAGTGGTTCACCGAGTCCGGCGACCCGAGCGAGGACCACCGCCGCGAGCTGCTCTTCACGCCGTTCACCGCGGTCTACAACATGGCCGGCGTCCCCGCGGCGAGCCTGCCGCTGCACTGGACCGAGGCGACACCGGACACCCCGTCGCTGCCGGTCGGCGTCATGCTCGCCGGCCGCCCCGGCGAGGACGGCCCGCTGTTCTCGCTGCTCTCCCAGGTCGAGGAGGCGGCGCCGTGGGCCGACCAGGTTCCACCGCTCCCCCCGCGCGTGGGCACTGACTCGGCCGTTCTCCCATAGGCTCTGGGAGTACTCCCGAGGAGATCCCATGCCGTCAGAGCGTCGACTGCTCCGGGCGCGTCCGCTCGGGTCGTGGCTTCTCGGCCCGGGTGACGAAGGCACCGATCGCGTGTGGCTGCGCGTGCAGATCCTCCTCTCCGTCACCCAGGTGATCGCGAATCTCGTCGGCACCGTCCTCGTGACCCTTCTCCTCGCGCTGGTGCTTCCCGGGCGCGCGGTCCTCACGAACGACCTCGCCTTCCTCAACTTCGTCGCGGTGCCCGCGTACGTGTTCGTCGCCCTGGTCCTCGGCTCGATCGCCGGCACGTCGATGACGCGCGGCGCACTGAGGTGGTTCCTCGAAGGACATCACGCCGACAGGAAGGAGCGGATCGCCACGCTGCGTCTGCCGTGGAAGCTGACGGCCGTCTCTGGCGTCCTCTGGCTCATCGGTACGGCGCTGTTCACCACGCTCTATGGGCTCGTCGACACCGAGCTGATCGCCAAGGTCATGCTCACGTCGCTGATGGCCGGCATCGTCGTGTGCGCGAACTCGTACCTGCTCAGCGAGTTCGCGCTGCGCCCGATCGCCGCACGTGCGCTGGCGGCGTCACCCCCGAGGCGCGCCATCGGCGTCGGGATCACCATGCGGTCGCTGCTGATCTGGCTGCTGGCCGGCATCCCGGTGGCCGGCATGATGACGGTCGCCCTGTTCGGTCTGCTTCGGCAGAACGTCTCGGCCGATGAGCTGGCGGTCGCGGTCCTGGTGCTGGGCGGGGTCGGGCTCGTCACCGGCCTCAGTCTGATGGTGATGAACACACGCGCGATGGTCGCACCGATCCGCTCCGTCACCGCCGCACTCGCCAAGGTCCAGCAAGGCGACCTCGACGCCGAGGTGCTCGTGTTCGACGGCACCGAGCTCGGCCTCCTGCAGACCGGGTTCAACCGCATGGTCGACGACGTGCGCGAGCGGGAGCGGATCCGCGACCTGTTCGGCCGGCACGTCGGCGAGGACGTGGCCAAGGCCGCCATCAAGCGACAGATCGAGCTCGGCGGTGAAGAGCGCGAGGTCGCCGTGCTGTTCATCGACGTCGTCGGCTCCACCACCATCGCGGCCGAGCAGCCGCCCGAGGAGGTCGTGAAGCTCCTGAACCGGTTCTTCGCGGTCGTGGTCGCCGAGGTCCATGAGTACGGCGGGTTCGTCAACAAGTTCGAGGGCGATGCGGTGCTCGCGATCTTCGGTGCGCCCGAGGACATGGACGACGCCGCCGGGTGCGCCCTGAAGGCGGCACGCAGCATGAGCGCCCGGCTCCGCGAGGAGGTGCCCGAGGCCGAGGCCGGGGTGGGCGTGTCCGCCGGCCGGGCGGTGGCCGGCAACGTCGGTGCCGAGAGCCGGTTCGAGTACACCGTGATCGGCGACCCGGTCAACGAGGCCGCGCGCCTGTCCGAGCACGCCAAGGGCGTCGAAGGCTGCGTCGTCGGCTCGATACGCGCGGTCGAGGCGGCATCGTCCGACGAGGCCGAGCACTGGCGCGAGGTCGACGAGGTGAAGCTGCGCGGCCGTCTCGAGCCGACGCGGATCGCGGTCCCGATCTCCTCGGCCGACCGCTGACCGATCAGCCGCGTGAGCGACCAAGTCGTGACGAGTGCTGGAGGGTGATGCCGGCACTGACGAGCCCGACACCGATCGCGAGCATCAGCAGCAGGCCGGAGCCTGCGCCGGTGTCGGGGAGTGAGGAGTCGTCGCCATCGCCGTCACCGTCACCGTCGCCGTCACCGTCGTCGCCGTCATCGTCGCCGTTGCCGCCACCACCACCACCCCGACGATGTGGGTCGTCTCGTTGCGGGCGTTGCACGGAGCAGCCACCGAGTTGTAGTTGGCGTCGCCGCTGTATGAGGCCTTCCACTGGTAGTCGCCGGCATGAGTCAGACTGAGTGACGGCCGAATCCTCGATGACCAGGCCCGGGACGTCCTCACCGGCGATCGGAGTCGTGTCGGTGAAGATGGGGGGCCCGGAACAATTCGCGTCGCCAAGACCGTAGAGGGTGAACGTGACCGAGCCAGTCATCGGAGGCCCGTTCTCGTCGGGTGCGGAGATGACGGCAGTGTCCCGCACGTCCTCACCGACCTCTTTGTCAGTCGCGGCGACCGTTGACAGCGTGACGTTCTCCTTCTCGGTGGATTCCGGATCCTGGACCGTGAAGTTCTCGTTCGGCTCGTTGCAGGCGGCGGCGATCGGCTCGTACTCGTCGTCGCCAGAGTAGGAGGCCTTCCATCGGTAGGTACCCGGTTCCGTCACCGTGAAGTCCTCCGAGGTGGCCGTGTCCACCTCCTCGGCGATCGGCCGATCCACGGACGTGAAGATGGGCGTCTCACTGCAGTCGGCATCGTCCGGTCCGTACAGCGCGAAGTCCACCGTGCCGGTCGGCGCCGGACTGTCCTCCGTCGGCTTGACGAAGAAGGCATCGTCGTACGCAGTCTCACCGATCGCGACACCCTCGTAGGTGTCGGTCAGCATGATGAGCGAGTCGCTCTGCTCGTAGATGTAGGTCGACTCCTCCGGGGCGTTGCAGGGCGCAGTCACCGGGTTGTAGTTGGCGTCACCACTGTAGGAGGCCACCCACCGGTAGACGCCCGCCTGATTCAGAGTCGCCGGCGACGAATCGACGATGGCCTCGCCGGGCGCAGCCTGCTTGGTGATCGCATTGGTGCTGGTGAACACGATCGCTCCCGTACAGTCCACATCGTCGGGACCGTACAGATTGAACGTCACCGAACCCGTGAGCGGCGGTCCGGTCCCGGTGGGTGCGCTGATGAACGCCGTGTCCTCCACATCGGGCTCACCCACTGCCGCGACTGACTGGGCCACGGTCTCCAGCTCGACGTCGGCGGCGGCCGCCTCCACGTCCGAGGGACCGGCATTCGAGTCCGGCGCCGACTCCTGGGTCGAGACCGCGCCGGAGCTCCTCTCCGCGCCGGGAAGGCATTCCTCCGCAGTTGGGACGTCCGAGCCGCCGCCGAGCATCCTCGTCAGGCCCAGGAGCGGCGACGCGGAGGCGTCCGTGCACTCCTCGGGACTCGCCACGGCTGGCAGCGTCACGGCCACCACGGCGCCGGTCGCGACAACGACGCCCGCGGCCATGGACACGGCAATTCGTCGGGTGAGTCCGTGCACGGCGTGCCTTCCATCAGGAATCTCGGACTCCCACGGCGGCAACCAAACCGACCCAAGATCGGGATCAAGTTAGCAGCGTCTGCTGAAAGGGCGCCGGATTTCCGGCATTTTGCTCAGTCGCGTGAGGTGAAGACGATCGGGTCGCCGTCGGTGATGGCGATCGTGTGCTCGGAGTGGGCGCCACGCGAGCCGTCCGAGCTGCGGATCGTCCAGCCGTCCGGGTCCATGACGATCTCGTCGGTGGTCTGGAGCAGCCAGGGCTCGATGGCGATGACGAGGCCCGGCTTGAGCGGGAACCCGCGACCGGCTCGGCCGTCGTTGGGCACGTGCGGGTCGCCGTGCATCGTGCGGCCGACGCCGTGCCCGCCGAACTGCGTGTTGACGCTGTAGCCGGCGTCGCGCGAGACCTCGCCGATGGTCGCGGAGATGTCGCCCAGCTTGTTGCCGGGCTTGGCGACGGCAATGGCAGCGTCCAAGGCGCGACGGGTGGTGTCGATGAGCCGGACGTCCTCGTCGCGGGGCGTGCCGACGATCGTGCTGACCGCGGAGTCGCTCACCCATCCGTCGATCGCGACGGCGAAGTCGAAGCTCACCAGGTCGCCGTCGCGGAGGGTGTAGTCGTGCGGGAGCCCGTGCAGCACGGCGTCGTTGACCGACGTGCACAGCACCTTGCCGAACGGCATCGCGCCGAACGACGGGTGGTAGTCGATGTAGCACGACTCGGCCCCGCGCTCGCGGATCATGTCGTGCGCGAGGGCGTCGAGCTCGAGCAGGTTCATGCCGACTTCGGCGACCTCGACCAGGCGGGTCAGGACCGACGCGACGAACTCCCCCGCCGGACGCATCTCGTCCAGCTGTCGTGGTGTCAGGAGCTCGATGGGCACGCCGCCAACCGTATCCGGGTGGTGGGGGCTGGTTCACTGGTGCCGTGCCCGAGACGCACTTCGACTACTCGAACCTGAGCGGGCGCCCGCCCGGCCCGGTGCTGTCGGTCGCCGCTCGCCTGCTGCCCGGTGTGCGCGAGGTGCAGGCGCAGGTCGAGCCGTATGCCCGCGCCTGGGAGGAGCACAACCGTGCGGCGGTGCAGGCCGACGGACCGCTGTGGGTCGTCCTCGGCGATTCGATGGCCCAGGGCATAGGCGCCAGCTCGTACGACCGCGGCTGGCCGGGCCAGCTCGCCGACCGTCTGCCCGATCATCGGCTCGTGAACTTGTCGGTGTCGGGAGGCCGCCTGACCGACCTGCTCGAGCGGCAGATCCCAGCCATGGAGTTGCTCGGTGAGCCCGACCTCGTCACCGTCATCGTCGGCAGCAACGATCTCATCAGCCGACGCCTGCGCGACGCCCTCCCGGCGCGGCTCGCGGAGATGCTGCTCCGGCTGCCGGCTGGGGCTGTGGTCGGCACCCAGCCGGGTGGGCGCTCCGGCGCGCTGGAGTTCAACCGCCTCGTCGACGAGGCCGCGGCCGAGCGCCGCATCGTGATCGCAGAGTTCCGTGACCGCCGGATGCGCAGCTGGAAGGGCAAGCTCTCGATCGACCACTTCCACCCGAACGACCTCGGCTACGCCGGCATGGCCGAGATCGTCGCGGAGGCCCTCGAAAAGGTGTAAAAGACCGTGCCACTCTCTTGCATCCGTGGAGGTCAACGGTATAAACTAGAACACAGATTCGAAGTCTGAAACTGCAGGAGACTTCCCCGTCGCCGGGCAAGCTGCACTGAACCCATCCGAGGTCGTGTGCAGGAGGTGCCCGTGACGACCGTCAGTCAGTCCCTAGGCGCGATGCACGATTTTCTGGACGCCGTACCGCTCGCGTCCTATGCAAACCTGTCCCCCGCCGAACGGGCCGCCGCATGTGAGTCGCTGATGCGGCTGGAGGCGCGCGTCAAGGCACATCAGATGGCGGCGGCGCGTTCGGCCCACGAGACGGGCACCGCGCGCGAGATGGGCGCATCGTCCACCGGACAGATGCTCGCCAACTCCTTCGGCGGTGACCGCCGCGCCGGCGACCGGTTGTTGCATCAGGCGGAGCGCGTGTCCAAGGCGCCGGCCACCGAGTCGGCTCTGGCGAAGGGCGAGATCTCCACCGCCCAGGCCGACGTCATCGCCTTCACCATCGATGGTCTGCCTGCCGGCGTGACGCCCGAGCAGAAGCAAGCCTGCGAGGACACGCTGATCGGTGACGCACCTCGGCTCTCGCTGAAGGACTTGCGCCGTCGTGCCGACCGGATCGCCGACGTGTTCGCTCCTGACGAGGTGGACGCGATCGAGTCCGAGACGCTCGCCGAGCGCGAGAAGCGGGCCTGGGCCAAGACCGAGTTCTGGATGGTCGACCGCCGCGACGGCACGTACCAAGGTGGCTTCACCGTTCCCGAGCTCGTCGCCGACCAGCTCCGCACGGTGATCGACACGATCGCCGCTCCCCGAAACCAGCATCCGGACGACGACAGCGACGTCCTGCTCGACGAACGGCCCACCACCAACCAGCGAAACGGCCATGCCTTCGCGACGCTGATCGAGAAGTACCCCACCGGCGTGCTGCCTGGTGCCGCAGGCGTCGGACCGCGGATGACCGTCAACGTCGACTTCGACGTCCTCGTCGGCACCGTCCGCGCCGCCACTCTCGACACCGGAACCCGCCTCTCGGCCGGCGAAGCGCGCCGACTGGCTTGCGACCTGGAGATCCTTCCCGTCGTGCTCGACGGGGAGTCCACCGTCCTCGACGTCGGACGTGCCAAACGTCACTACGACCGCCACCAACGCGTCGCCCTCGGCCACCGCGACGGAGGCTGCACGTTCCCGGGCTGTGAGCGTCCGCCGGACTGGTGCGATGCCCACCACGGGCGCGACCCGTGGTGCCGCGGCGGTCCCACCGACATCGCCGACGGCGTCCTCATCTGTCCCTTCCACCACCGGCTGCTCCATCAGGGCGAATGGGCACTGCGATTCGCCGACGACGGAGTGCCGGAGTTCATCCCACCCCGGCGGATCGATCCCACCGGCACGCCGCGACGCAACCAGCGGTACCGCGTCAAACAGACAGCATGAGCTCACCGGGAGAGCTCTGCCCTCATTCGACCGAGCGGCGGAGACGTTGCATGCCGGCGAGCCAGCGGTCTCGGTCAGCAGCCTTGCCCTGCTGCATGGCGTCGACGCCCACGTGCGGGAGGGCAAGGAACCGACCCTCCTCGACGGCATCGAGGACGACGTCGGCGACCGTGAGCGGTGACAGCATCTCGCCGGCGCCGGCCACGGCGGCGTGGGCCACGCGGCCGTCGGGGTTCTCCTGGATGTCTCCGCCGGTCGTCATGGGAGTTCGCACACCCATCGGGCAGAGGCAACACACCTGCACGCCGCGATCGCCGTAGGTGGCGGCCAGCCACTCGGAGAACCCGAGCGCCGCGTGCTTGGAGGTCGTGTAGGTCGCCGAGCCGAGCTGGACGAGCAGGCCGGCCGCCGAGGCGGTGCTGACGAAGCATCCGCCCGGCTGGCCGAAGTCCGCCCGCTCCACCCAGCGCGGAACCAGCAGCCGAGCCGCCCGGACGTGAGCCATCACGTTGACGTCCCAGCTGGCCGCCCAGTCATCCTCGCCGGCCTCGAGCCCGAACCCGCGGAAGATGCCGGCGTTGGCGAAGTACAGGTCGACGTCGCGTGACGTCAGCGCCCGTAGATGCGCATCGTCCGTCACGTCGCCGACCAGGAAGTCGACCTTCTGCGGGTACGAGTTGCTCAGACGGTCGGCGGCGACCTCCAGGCGGTCGGAGTCGAGGTCGGTGAGCACGACCGACGACGCGCCCCGCTCGAGCAGCCGCTGCGCGATCGCCTCGCCGATGCCTCCAGCGGCACCGGTGACGATCGCCGACGCGCTACTCAGTTCCACGATGCTTCCGGATCTCGGCCTTGGCGAGGCTCGCCTTGTGCACCTCGTCCGGCCCGTCGGCGAACCGCAGCGTGCGCATGCCGGCGAACCACTCGGCGAGCGGGAAGTCCTGGCTCAGGCCGCCGGCGCCGTGCACCTGGATGGCCTTGTCGAGGATCCACTCGACCGTCGCCGGCGTGGCGATCTTGATCGCCTGGATCTCGGTGTGCGCCGCACGGTTGCCCTTCTCGTCCATCAGCCACGCTGCCTTGAGGACGAGCAGACGGAGCTGTTCGAGCCGCACCCGCGACTCGGCGATCCAGTCGCGGACGACGCCCTGGTCGGCGATCGGCTTGCCGAACGCGACCCGCGACGACGCCCGTTGGCACATCATCTCGATGGCCCGCTCTGCCACACCGATCGATCGCATGCAGTGGTGGATGCGACCGGGCCCGAGCCGGGCCTGGGCGATCGCGAACCCCTCGCCTTCCGCGCCGATGATGTTCGACGCCGGCACGCGGACGTCATGGAAGGCCAGCTCGGCGTGGCCGCCGTGGTGGCGATCGGGGTAGCCGAACACCCGCATGCCCCGGATGATCTCCAAGCCTGGGGTGTCTCGCTCGACCAGGATCATCGACTGCTGGCGGTGCCGGTCCGCCTCGGGATCCGTCTTGCCCATGACGATGAAGATCTTGGAGTCCGGGTTCATGGCACCGCTGATCCACCACTTGCGGCCGTTGATCACGTAGTCGTCGCCGTCGCGGACGATGCTCAGCTCGATGTTGGTGGCATCGGACGACGCCACCTGCGGCTCCGTCATGGCGAACGACGATCGGATGGTGCCCTCGAGCAGGGGTTCGAGCCACTGCTTCTTTTGCTCCTCGGTACCGAACATCGCCAGCACCTCCATGTTGCCGGTGTCCGGCGCGGAGCAGTTGAACGCTCCCGGTGCCAGCAGGATGCTGCGGCCGGTGATCTCGGCGATCGGCGCGTACTGCAGGTTGGTGAGGCCGGCACCCCCATTGGAGGGATCCCCGGGCAGGAAGAAGTTCCACAAGCCCTGCGCCTTGGCCTTCTGCGCCACCTCGCCGACGATCGCCGGGAATCTCCAGGAATCATCGACGTCCAGCTGCTCGATCTGCTCGCGAAGCGTGCCCTCGGCCGGGTACACCTCGGCGTCCATGAAGGCTTCGACGCGCTCGATCAGGGCCTGGGTCTCGTCGTCGAACTCGAAGTGCATGTCAGTTCTCCCCCGCCGCCATCACGTAGACGACGTCGGCGATGCAGGCCGGCTTCTCGCCGCCCTCCTGCTCGACCACGAAGGAGATGACGACCTGCGTGCCGATCGGGATGTCGGCGACCTCGCGGAGCGTGGCGCTGGCTCGGATCCGGGAGTCGACCGGCACCGGACTGGGGAACCGGATCTTGTTGGCGCCGTAGTTGACGCCCAGCGTCAGGCCGTGCACCTGGTAGATGCTCTCGGCGAGGACGGGAAGCAACGAGAGGGTCAGGTAGCCGTGGGCGATGGTGCCGCCGAACGGACCGGCTGCGGCCTTCTCGGGATCGACGTGGATCCACTGGTGGTCGCCAGTGGCGTCCGCGAAGAGGTTGATCTGCTCCTGGGTGACGGTGTGCCAGTCGCTGGTGCCGAGCTCCTCCCCTACGGCGGCGCGGAAGGCGTCAAGATTCTCGAACTCGCGGGGCATGGGCACTCCTGGGTCTACCGGAACTAAGCGCTTGCTTAGCCCGCACCCTAGCCGCCGACGAGGTGGGCGACAACGGGCACGGTACCCAGCATGGCCGCAAGGGCGAGTCCGGTGACGTCGAGCCTGGTCCAGGTCGCCGGCTCCGCCCAGGTCCGGTCGTCGGCGGTGGCGAATCCCCGCGCATCCATGGCGACGGCCGATCGGGTGGCGCCACGCATGGCATGCACGAGGAGCGCGAACGACATCCCGCCGGCGTACCGAGCGGTGGTGACGGGATTCCGCGACGGCCCGAGACCTCGGGCCCGGCGGGTGCGCTCGAGCTGGGTCCAGGCGTGGCCGAAGGAGGTGATGCGCTGGAGCGCGGCGCCGAACGCGGCCACGAGGCGGGCGGGCAGGCGCAACGTCTGGGCCAGGTAGTCACTCAGCTTCGCCGGGTCGAGGTAGCCGACGGCGACCGAGCCTGGCCAGGCCAGCACCAGCAGGCGAAGCCCCTGCACGAAGGCCGGCTCGAGCCCGCCGCTGCCGAGTCGCCAGGCCGAGTAGACGACCGTGATGGCGGCGAACAGCGAGAAGCCCAGGCAGACGAGCGGGAACCGCCAGCCCGGCAGCAGCAGGAGTGCGGCCAGCCCGTAGGCGGTCAGCGCGATGTACGCGGAGCGGAGGTCGGTGACGAAGAAGGAACCCAGCAGCGAGAACACTCCCACGGACAGCAGCACGAGCGGATTGGCCCGGACGACGAGGGACCTCACAGCCGCACCGTGACGTCGACAGGGAGGTCGTCGTCGTGCGTGGAGACGCCGACGGCGACGCCCGAGCGCGTCGCGGCCGCGATCCAGCCGGCGACGGCGGCCCAGGTGTTCCGGTCCTGGCCCACGGTCGGCTCGTCGAGCAGCGCGAGCCCGGGACGGTGCGCGAGGGCAGCCGCAAGCGCGAGGCGTCGCTGCTCGCCTCCCGACAGTCGGTACGGGTGCGCCGCGCCGAGATGGCCGAGTCCGAGGACGTCGAGCACGGCACCGACGTCGACGTCGCGCTCGACCACCCCGCCGGTGCGGGCGATCTCGGCGGCGACCTCGGTGGTGACGAACCCGAGCTCCGCGTCCTGCGGCACCCAACCGACGTCGAGGGCGAGGTCGCGACTGCGCCGGCGGACGAGGTCTGGCGTGACCGTGCCGGACACAGGCTTGATGAGACCGCCCAGCACTCCGAGAGCGGTGGACTTGCCGGCGCCGCTCGGACCCACCACCGCCGTGCGCACCCCGGGTTCAAGCGCAAGGTCGAGGCCGTCGAGGGCGCGGGTGCGCTGGGTGCCGCGCAGCGTCCGCGTGACGAGGTCGACCGTCACCGCCTCGGCCCGGACCGACGTCTCACGCGAGGGCGCGACAAGACGGGATGGCACGTCGATCGGCTCGGGCGGCGGCAGGCCGGGCATCCACAGTCCGTCGATCGGTGGCGCCTCCAGAAATGCTGCGACGGAGCCGTCGAAGCCGAGCCAGCGGTCGGCGAGGACGATCACCCGGTCGACATGCTCGAGCCACGCCTCGAACCGGTGCTCCACGACGACAAGCGTCCGGCCGCCGGCCACGTCGAGCACGGCGTCGCGCACCGACGCGGCGTGGTCTGCGTCGAGCATCGATGTCGGCTCGTCGAGGAGCAGCACGTCCGGACGCAGGGCCAGCACGCCGGCGAGGGCCAGCCTTTGCCGCTCGCCGCCGGACAGGGCGCTGGTGAGGTGGTCACGGTCATACGGCAGCCGGACCGCCTCCAACGCCTCGTCGACACGTTGCCAGATCTGGTCACGCGGCAGCGCGAGGTTCTCCGGACCGAAGGCGACGTCTCGTCCGATCCGGTCGGCGACCACCGCGTCGTCGGGGTCCTGCGGCAGCAACCCGAGCCGCCCCTCGACCTCGGCGACGCCGGAGACCTCGCCGGCGATCGTCGTGCCGAGCGCCCCGGCGAGGGCGTGCAGCAGCGAGGACTTGCCGGCACCACTGGCGCCGAGAAGCAGGACACGCTCGCCGGGCGAGATCTCGAGGTCGAGGTCGCGGACGACGGGTTCGCGACGTCCGAGGGGTCGCCAGGTGAATCCGGCGAAGCGAACCCGACCCGGTTGCGGCATCAGACCTCGGTGACCTCGTCGCGTCCTGGTCCGAACGCGTCGAGAACACCGGCGCGAGCCAGGGCCCGGGTGAGGAGCCACCCGCCGACGCCGGCGACGACGATGCCGGACAGCGTGAGGAATCCGAGGTGGGCGAGCTTGTAGCCGAAGTCCCAGGCCGCGGCGAACGGTTGCGTCCACTCGTAGAACGCCTCGATGATCGCCGCAAGCGCACCAGCCGCCATCGCGACGAGGACGCCGAACCGCTTGTAGAAGACGGCGAGGAAGATCAGCTCGGCACCGAGGCCCTGGAAGAAGCCGGACGCGAACACCGTGAGGCCCCACTCGGTGCCACCGATGACGACCGTCGAGACGGCGGCCGCGAGGAACTCGGTGGCGAACGCGGCGCCCGGCTTGCGGACGATCAGTCCGCCGACCACGCCGGCGAGCAGCCACGGGCCGGCGAGCAGCGCCGCGCTGGGCGGGAACGAGAACACGGCGAGACCGCTGAGCGGGGCGTACAGCTTGCCCCAGCCCCAGAAGATCACGCCGAACGCGACGGCGAGCGTTGCGATGGTGACGAGGTCGATCGTGCGGTACCGCATGCGACCGGTGGATGTGACGGCAGAACTCATGATGACTCCCTTCGCCGGTGCTAACCGGAGCAGGTTCAAGGGTCTGCGGCTTTTCCGCACTCTCAGCGCCCTCTGCCGGGCGCTCCCCTGTCTGTGGTTTCCAGCCTACGCTCCGGCCATGATCTCGCCACGGGACGGGTCGCCTATCGCCCGGTCAGTCGATCGCCCAGCCGGGCGAGACGGCTGGGTCGCGACAGGCCGGCGTCCTCACGCCGGTCGGCCACGCGGTAGAGCCCGTACATCGCGCGCACGCCCAGCCAGCGCAGCGGTTCGGGCTCCCAGCGTCTGACCTTGCGGCCGACCCAGGGCAGCGCGACGAGCTCGGAGTCCCGGCCCAGTGTGAGATCGGCGAGCGTGCGGCCGGCCAGATAGGTGGTCGTCAGGCCGCTTCCGACGTAGCCGCCGGCGCTGCCGAGGCCCGTGGCCGGATCGAACGTCACGCTGGCGCACCAGTCGCGCGGGACGCCGAGCACACCGCACCAGGCGTGGTCGATCCGCGCATCGCGCGCCGGCGGGAAAAGAGCGCGCAGGGTCCGCGTCAGCGATTCGATCGTCCAGTCCTGCGTGCGTCCGTCGACGTCGGTGCGCGAGCCGTAGCGGTACGGGATGCCGCGCCCGCCGAGCGCGATGCGACCGTCAGCCGTGCGCTGGGCGTAGCAGTAGGCGTTCGCGACGTCGCCCAAGACCTCGGAACCGCTCCAGCCGATCGCGTCCCACGCGTCGTCGGGGAGCGGCTCGGTGACGATCATCGCCGAGTTCATCGGCAGCCAGGTGCGGCGCTGGCCGTGGATGCTCGCGGTGTAGCCCTCGAGGCATCGCAGCACCACCGGCGCGCGCACGGTGCCGTGAGACGTGGCCGCCGATCCGGAATCGATCCGCGTGACCCGCGAGCGCTCGAGGATCCGGACGCCTCGTCGTTCCACCGCCGCCGCGATGCCGGAGACCAACCGCGCCGGCTGCACCCGGGCGGCGTGCGGGGAGTGCACCCCGCCCTGCGCACCCTCGACCCGAACCCGCGCCGCCACCTCATCGGCGTCCAGCTCACGCTGGTGGCTCTCGCCGATGCCCCACTGCGCATCGTCGGCCAGTCCCTCGCGCATCCGGACGAGCTGCGCCGGCGACCGGGCGACGTACAGGACGCCGTTCTTGACGACATCGGCGTCGACACCCTCGTCCGCGCAGATGCCGATGACCTCGTCGACGGCGCGTTCCATGGCGGTGACGAGGGACTCGACTCCGGCGCGTCCATGGGTGCGGGCGTAGCGCTCCTTGTTGCCGGCGAGCTCGGCCGAGAGCCAGCCGCCGTTGCGTCCGGACGCGCCGAATCCCGCGAACTCGGCCTCGAGCACGACGATGTCGAGCGAGGGGTCGTGGGTCGCCAGCCAGTAGGCCGTCCACAGTCCGGTGAGCCCGCCGCCGACGATGCAGACGTCGCAGTCAAGATCGCCCTCCAGAGCAGGGCGCGGCGCAGGGCGGCCGATGTCAGCCCACCAGAAGGACACTCCGCCGTTTGCCAACCCATCAGTCACGCACCCATGCTGGCACCATGCGGGCCTGGCGGACCCAAGGCGACGGGCCGGACAACCTCCGGCTCGACGAGGTGCCCATCCCGGAGCCGAGCGACGCGGAGCTCCTGGTCCGGGTCGTGGCCTGCGGCGTCTGCCGGACTGACCTGCACATCGTCGATGGAGACCTCCCCCTCCACCGGGAGCCCGTGGTGCCGGGCCACGAGGTCGTCGGAGTCGTGGACGACGTCGGCTCGGCCGCCGAAGGCTTCGCGGTCGGCGACCGGGTCGGTGTCGCCTGGTTGCGCAGCACCTGCGGGTCCTGCCGGTGGTGCGAAGGCGGCGCCGAGAACCTGTGCCCCAGCTCCCGCTACACCGGCTGGGACGACGACGGTGGCTACGCCGAGTACACCGTCGTCCCGGCCGCCTACGCATACCGCGTGCCGGACGGCATCAGCGATGTGGACATGGCGCCGCTGCTCTGTGCGGGCATCATCGGCTACCGCTCGCTGCAGAGGGCGGCCGTCCCACCCGGCGGGACGCTCGGCATCTACGGATTCGGCGGCAGCGCCCACCTCACCGCCCAGCTCGCCGTCTCGCGGGGCATGGACGTGCTCGTGTTCACCCGCGACGAGTCGGCCCGGCGCCTCGCCCTGGAGCTGGGCGCCTCCTGGGCGGGCCAGTCGACGGACGAGCCTCCCGTACAGCTCGACTCCGCGATCGTCTTCGCTCCTGCCGGTGACGTCGTGCCCCTCGCCCTCGCCGCCCTCGACCAGCAGGGCACGGTGGCGCTGGCCGGCATCCACATGAGCGACATCCCGACGCTGGACTATCGGCGTCACCTCTTCGGGGAGAAGACACTGACGAGCGTCACGTCGAACACCCGGGCCGATGGCAAGGAGTTCCTGCGTCAGGCGGAGGGAGTCGTCCGGGCCACGGTCACGCCGTACCCCTTCGAGCGCGCACCCGACGCCTTGCGCGACCTCGCGGACGGACGCGTCAACGGCGCCGCGGTTCTCGAGCTCTGAAGCGAGTCCCGTGGGCCACAATGGCTCCCATGGCCTCCGTCCGCACGCCCGACCCGAACCCCGGCTGGCTCTCCGAGATCGCCCTCGACGAGACGCGCTCTCGCGTGCCCATCCTCTACGTCGAGGCGGTGCCGGTGCGGATCGACTCACTCGGGCAGGTCGAGCACGTCGGCGTCCTGCTGCGCGGATCGCCCACGACCGGCGAGCTGACCCGCACCCTGGTGTCCGGCCGGGTGTTCCACGGCGAGTCGGTGCGCGAGGCGCTGCTGCGCAACCTCGAGAAGGACCTCGGCCCGACGGCCTTCCCGCAGCTGCCCGCCTCGACCGTCCCGTTCACGGTGGCTGAGTACTTCCCGCTGCCGGGCGTCACTCCGTTGCACGACCCGCGCCAGCACGTGGTCGCACTCGTCTACGTCGTTCCGGTCACCGGCGAGTGCAACCCACGCCAGGACGCGCTCGAGCTCACCTGGCTCACGCCGGACGAGGCCACGAGCCCGGAGGTCCTCGACGACCTCGAAGGCGGCCGCGGCACCCTGCTCAAGCAGGCACTCGCGGCCGTCAGCGCCCTGCCTCGCTGACCGATGGCCGTCACCAGCCGAACCCCGAACCGGTGGACGATGCTGGTGGTCGGGATGCTTGCGCAGATCGCCGGGACGCTCTTGGCGAACGCGCCCATCTTCCTGATCCCGTACCTGCACCTCGAGCGCGGCCTGACTCTCGTCGAGGCCGGCTTCCTCGCGTCGGCGCCGTTGGTGGCGACCACGCTCACGTTGGTCGTGTGGGGTGCGGTCGTCGACCGGATCGGCGAACGCCTGTCGCTGACCGTCGGTCTGGCGATCGTGACGATCGGCGGGCTCGGGGCCGCGTTGAGCACCTCCTATGTCGGCCTGGGACTCTTTTGGCTGCTGGCCGGAGTCGGGGCGGCGAGCACCAACTCGGCGAGCGGACGGCTCGTCGTCGGCTGGTTCCCGCCCCAGCGCCGCGGCACTGCGATGGGGATCCGGCAGACGGCGCTGCCGCTCGGCATCGGGCTGGCCGCGTTCATCGTGCCGGTCACGGCGGAGGCACAAGGGCTGCGGGCGGCCCTGCTCATCCCGGCGATGGTGTGTGCCGCGACGACGGTCATCGTGGCCGCCCTCGTGGTCGACCCACCGCGTCCGAGCCGCGCAGAGGCAGCCGAGAGCGGGCAGCTCGCCAACCCGTACCGGGGCAGCTCGCGTCTCGGCCGCATCCACGTCGCGTCGATGCTCCTCGTCATCCCGCAGATCACCGTGTGGACGTACATGCTGGTGTGGCTCATCGACGACCGGCAGTGGTCGACCACGGCCGCCGGCGCGCTGGTGGCCTCCACCCAGCTGCTGGGTGCGGCGGCGCGCATCGGGGTCGGCTGGTGGTCGGACCGCGTGGGCAGCCGACTCGGCCCGATGCGCATCGTGGCGGTGGCCGCACTCGTCACGATGGTCGCCCTCGGCGTGCTCGAGGAAACCCGCCTCGCGGTGGCGGTCATGATCGCCGCCACGGCCGTCACGGTGGCCAGCAATGGCCTGGCCTTCACGGCCGTCGCCGAGCTCGGCGGTCCCTTCTGGTCGGGCCGGGCGATGGGGGTGCACAACACCGGGCAGTACTTCGTGGCCGCTCTGGTTCCCCCGCTGGTCGGAGCCCTGGTGACGGGTCGGGGCTATGCGTTCGCCTTCGCAGCGGTGGCGGTGTTCGCGCTGCTGGCCATCCCGGTGGTTCCGGTGCGAGGAGAGCGCGTCGACGACGCGAAAATTGGTTGAGGAAATGTCTCACCATGCGGGACCCGAAGTGCCATGCTGATCGTGGGTCTATCGAGGAGTGACGCATGCGCAAGACCTATCGAATTCTCGCACAGACATCATCGCCGTCCTGGTCGTCGTCCAGGCGGCAATGATGGTGTGGGCGATCGCCGGGCTGTTCAGCTGGATCGACGACGGTGCAACCCGCTCGACAAGGCGGTCATCGAGGGCTGGGAGAGACGAACCGCCGACATTCGCCGGCGCGATCGGGCACTTCATCCACGTCATGAGCGGAACGTTCCTCATCCCGCTGCTCGGGCTGCTCCTGCTGATCGTCTCGTTCTTCGCCAAGGTGCCGCGCGGCGTCATGCTCGCCGCGGTCGTCGTCGTGCTCGATCGTCGTCCAGTACCTGGCCGGCTTCTTCGCCGAGCCGGACATGCCGTACCTCGGACTCGTGCACGGCGCCAACGCCTTCATCCTGTTCGGGGCGGCATTGGTGGCCGCCAAGGCGGCCAAGCCGGAGTCGGCGGTCGCAGGAGACACCAGCCTCGCGGCGATGTAGAAAGGCGGGGTGACGAAGCAAGCAACATCCGCCTGCTGATCAGCCTGGCGGCGGCGGCACGTCGTGCTGCTGCCGCTGGGCTGGTTCTGGCAACAGAGCCTGATGCCGTCGACGTACTCCGTCATGGACATGGGGTACGTCGACTTCGGCGGCGGCCCGAGGAGTGCCCACGGCGACCATCAAGGCGGCACCAGCGTCAAGGACCTGGTGGCCGACACCCAGCGCGAGCCGGACGTCACGGTCGACCTCGTCGCCCGTCAGGGAACGGTGCGGCTCGCCTCCGGTCGTGAGATCGAGGGGTACACGCTCAACGGCAAGACTCCGGGCCCGACCATCACCGCGACCGAGGGCCAGCTCGTCGAGGTGAATCTGCGCAACGCCTCGGTCGAGGACGGCGTCTCCCTGCACTGGCACGGCATCGACGTGCCGAATGCCGAGGACGGTGTCGCCGGGGTGACCCAGGACGCGGTCGACCCAGGGCGGCGAGCACACCTACCGGTTCGTCGCCGACCAGGTCGGGACGTTCTGGTACCACTCCCACCAGGTCTCGCACGACCAGGTGATCGGAGGACTGCTCGGCTCGTTCGTCATCCTTCCCCGTGACGGCATCGAGCAGGACCAGGACCTCGTCGGCGTGGCCCACACCTACCGAGGCACCCGAACACTCAACGGGCTGGAGGACGTGACCCGAGTTCCGGCCAGGCCCGGCGAGCGCGTCCGGGTACGCATCATCAACACGGACAACGGCTCGATGGCGACGTGGGCGTCGGAGCCGTTCCGCCTCCTGGCCATCGACGGTGGCGAGCTGAACAAGCCGACCCCGGTCGAGGGGCGACGCGTCACGCTGCCGGCAGGCGGTCGGGCGGACCTGGAGGTGACGGTGCCGTCGTCTGGCACGGTCCGGGTGCAGTCGGGGGCGGCGACGGCGTACGTCATCGGTCCGGAGGACGCCACGGCGGAAAGCCGTCCCAAGCAGCCGACCGCCGAGCTCGACCAGCTGACCTACGGATCTCCGAAGCCCATCCCCTTCGAGACCGACGACCCCGACCGCAGCTTCGAGTACTCCATCGGTCGGCGACCCGGGTTCCTCGACGGCAAGCCGGGCCTGTGGTGGACGATCAACGGCCACCTCTGGCCAGATGTCCCGATGTACACGGTGTCCGAGGGAGACGTCGTCGCGTTCCACATCGAGAACCACAGCGGCGAGGCCCATCCGATGCACCTGCACGGGCACCATGCGGTCGTGGTCGCGCGCAACGCCCAGGCGCCGCGCGGCAGCCCGGTCTGGGTCGACTCGATCGACGTGGAGGACGGCGAGACCGTCGACCTCGTGTTCAAGGCCGACAACCCCGGCATCTGGATGGACCACTGCCACAATCTCCCGCACGCCGCTGAAGGACTCGTGGCGCACCTGATGTACGAGGGCGTCTCCACACCGTTCAAGGTCGGAGGCAGCACGGACAACGAGCCGGAATGACTGGCGGTAGGGTCCTCCCATGACTGTCTGGGTGCTCGTCGTCGGTCTCCTGATGAACCTGATCGCGCTGCCGATCGCCGGGAAGCGCATCGGCTTTCTGTATCGGCTCATCACGAGCGGGCAGCCCGCTCCGGACCGCGTCGAGAACGTCCGCGAGCGCGTCGGCGAGACCGCCAAGGACCAGCTCGTCAAGGTGCTCGGCCAGAAGAAGCTGCTGAAGTGGACCGTGCCGGGCGCCGCGCACTTCTTCGTGTTCTGGGCCTTCCTGATCCTGGCGTCGGTCTATCTCGAGGCGTACGGCTCGCTCTTCCAGACCGGCTTCGCCATCCCGATCATCGGGCGGTGGGACCTGCTGGGCTTCGCGCAGGACTTCATCGCCGTGATGGCGCTGGTGGGACTGGCCGTCTTCGCCGCCATCCGGCTGCGGGAGGCTCCGGAGCGGCTGGGTCGCAAGTCTCGGTTCGAGGGATCCCACTTGGGCGGCGCCTGGCTCGTGCTGCTGATGATCTCCTTCGTCGTGCTGTCGATGTTCCTGTTCCGCGGGGCCGGCGTCGTCACAGGCAACTTCCCGTACGGCGACGGCGCCTTCATGTCGCACATCGTCGGCTCATGGCTCGAGCCGCTGGGCGAGGGTGCCAACGAGACGCTCGAGCACGTGGGCCTGCTGGCTCACCTCGGCGTCATGCTGGTGTTCCTCATCATCGTGCTGAACTCCAAGCACCTGCACATCTTCGTGGCACCCCTGAACGTCATGTTCGGCCGTCGTCCCATCGCGCTCGGCGCGATCAAGCCGATGACGGTGCGCGGCAAGCCGGTCGACATGGAGGCGATGGAGGAGCTCGAGGAGGAGGACTTCGAGAAGCTCGGCATCGGCTCGATCGAGGACTTCAGCTGGAAGGGCATGCTCGACTTCGCCAGCTGCACCGAGTGCGGCCGCTGCCAGAGCCAGTGTCCGGCGTGGAACACCGAGAAGCCGCTCAGCCCGAAGCTGCTCATCATGGGCCTGCGCGACCACGCGTTCGCCAAGGCGCCGTACCTGCTCGCCGACAGCGACGACGAGCGCGCCAACCTGTCGGCCGAGGTGATCGCCGAGGCCGAGCGAGCCCTCGTCGGTGATACGGAGGGCGACGCGTGGAACCCGAGCGGCGGTGCCGTCATCGACCCCGACGTCCTGTGGTCGTGCGTGTCGTGCGGCGCCTGCGTCGAGCAGTGCCCCGTCGACATCGAGCACGTCGACCACATCATGGACATGCGCCGGCACCAGGTGCTCGTGGAGTCGAACTTCCCGACCGAGCTCAACAACATCTTCAAGGGGCTGGAGCGCAAGGGGAACCCGTGGGGCATGGATCCCAAGGGCCGCATGGACTGGGCGAAGGGCCTCGACTTCCCGGTCAAGCAGGTCGGCGTCGACATCGAGAGCCTCGACGAGGTCGAGTGGCTGTTCTGGGTCGGCTGCGCCGGCGCGTTCGAGGACCGCGCCAAGAAGACGACCCAGGCCGTCGCCGAGCTGCTGAACATGGCCGGCGTCGACTTCGCCGTCCTCGGTGACGGCGAGACCTGCACCGGCGACCCGGCCCGACGCGCCGGCAACGAGGTCGTCTTCATGCAGCTGGCCATGGAGAACGCCGAGGTGTTCAAGGAGACGAAGGTCAAGAAGGTCGTCTCCACCTGCGCCCACTGCTTCAACACGCTGAAGAACGAGTACGCCGAGTTCGGCGTCGAGCTCGAGGTCGTGCACCACACCCAGCTGCTCAACCGGCTGGTGCAGGAGAAGAAGCTGACGCCGCTCGCACCCGCCGCTGGCGCCACGAACGCCACGACCATCACGTACCACGACCCCTGCTTCCTGGGCCGCCACAACAAGGTCTACACGCCGCCGCGGGAGCTGCTCGAGATCATCCCCGGCGCCACGTTCACCGAGATGCCGCGCAACTCCGAGCGTTCGTTCTGCTGCGGTGGCGGCGGTGCCCGCATGTGGATGGAGGAGACGATCGGCTCGCGCATCAACACCACGCGCACCGAGGAGGCCGTCGCCACCGGCGCCGACCAGATCGCCGTCGGGTGCCCGTTCTGTCGCGTGATGCTCACCGACGGGCTCACCGCCCAGCAGGCCGAAGGCAAGGCGCGCGAGGAGGTCGAGGTGCTCGACGTCGCCCAGATGCTGCTCGCGTCCGTCAAGCGCGACGTCGACGCCAAGGTCGTCGCCGCCGAGCCGGACGCCGAGGAACGCGCCGATTCCGACTCGATCAGCGACCCGGCCTCCGTCGGCCCAGCCGCCGTCGCGGCGAGGACCGGCGAGACGGCCGGAGATTCGGACTCCGACCAGGAGGACGCCGCGAAGCACAACGTCGCCCTCGACGACGAGGGTGGAGGCCACGAGATGTCAGAGGCCGACTCCGCGGACGAACCGATGGCCGGCGAGGACGTCCCCGCCGTCGAGGAGGTCCCCGAGCCCGAACCCGAGCCCGGCGACACGACCGAGGCGGAGGCCGAAACCGTCCCCTTCTCCGACCCGACGCCGTCGAGCACCGAGGTGAGCGAGAGCGCCACCGAGCTCGCGTCCGACGACGACGAGCGCCCCTGACCACCGGATTTGGGTACTTCGGCAGGCTTTTCGACCCTTGGAACGTGCGCAACTCCTCAAATCTGGAGGACGGAGGCGAGCGGGACGCCCGGCCGGTAGGCCAGGTGGACGTGGGACGGTGCGGCGAGCACCACGAGGTCGGCCTTCGCGCCGACGGCCAGGTGGCCCACGTCGTCCCGGCGGAGCGAGAACGCGCCGCCGCGGGTGGCCGACCAGAGCGCCTCGAGCGGCGTCATGCCCATCTCGCGGACGGCGAGTGCGATGCAGAACGGCATCGACGACGTGAAGGAGCTGCCCGGGTTGCAGTCGGTGGCGAGCGCGACGGTGACGCCGGCGTCGATCAGGCGCCGGGCGTCCGGGTAGGGCGAGCGGGTCGAGAACTCCACGCCGGGCAGCAGGCCGGCCACCACGCCGGAGTCGGCCAGGGCAGCGACGTCCGCGTCGTCGAGGTAGGTGCAGTGGTCGGCTGCCGCGGCGCCGACCTCAGCGGCTACTTGCACACCCGGACCGGGGCCGAGCTGGTTCGCATGGACACGCGCCTGCAGGCCTGCCGCCATGCCGGCATCGAGCACCGTGCGCGCCTCATCTGCCCCGAACGCGCCCTCCTCGCAGAACACGTCGATCCAGCGGGCGTACGGCGCGCAGGCCTCCAGCATCGCGCCGGTGACGAGCTCGACGTAGGCCGCGACGTCTGAGCCCTCGGGCACCACGTGGGCGCCCAGGAACGTCGTCTCCTCGGTGGCCTGTCGGGCGATCGCCAGCGAGCGGGCCTCGTCGCGGACGGTGAGGCCGTAGCCGCTCTTGATCTCGACGGTTGTGGTTCCCTGCGCCCGCATCTGGGCGAGGTGGCGGGCGACATTGGCGGAAAGCTGCTCATCGGTCGCCGCACGGGTGGCCGCGACCGTGGTGCGGATGCCGCCCGCTTCGTACGGCCGGCCGGACATGCGGGCCTCGAACTCCGCCGCACGATCGCCGGCGAAGACGAGATGGGTGTGGGAGTCGACGAATCCCGGGATCACCGCGGCGCCGCCCACGTCATGCACGCTGTCCGCGTCGGGCGCGGCGGTCCGGTCGCCGATCCACGTGACTTTGCCGTGCTCGACCACCAGTGCCGCGTCGCGGAGCACCGGCCGTTCGTCGTCCCAGCTGACGAGCTCGCCGATGTTCGTGACCAGGAGGCTCGTCATGTCAGGCTCCAGCACTCGTCGATCACGGCAGCCAGGTCGTGCGCCACGTCGTCAGGGTCGATGTCGGGTGGCGGCAGGACGTCGGCGGCGGTGGCCGACCACAGCGGCTCCTCCGACCCGGCGGTGCGCACCGACGACGCGAGCTCCATGGAGCCGCCGGCATCGAAGCCGAGCGAGTCGAAGCCGTCCGTCGTCGCCGCGGCCCAGAGCTGATCGGCGGTCCACGCGCCTCGTCGTCCGGAGTCGAGCCGCTCGTGCATCTCCACGGCACGGGCCTCGGCGAACATGTCGATCACGGTATGCCCGTCCGTGCCGAGCGTCAGCGTGGCACCGGCCTCCCGCAGCGCGACGCTCGGGCCGATCCCGTCGGCGAGGTCGGCCTCGGTGGTCGGGCAGAAGCAGGCGTACACGCCGGCGTCGCCGAGGATGCGGATGTCGCCGTTGGTGAGGTGCGTGGCGTGGACTGCCGTCGTGCGCGGCGTCCAGACGCCGGCCACGTCGAGCAACGCGACGGGTGACATCCCGGTCGCGGCGAGGCAGGCCCGGTTCTCGGCCGGCTGCTCGGAGACGTGCACGTGCAGCGGCGCATCCGGGAAGGCGTCGGCGACGAGTGGCAGCTGGTCGCGGGGGACGGCGCGAACCGAGTGGATCGCTGCGCCGATCACGACGTCGTAGGAGTCGGCGTGGTCATCGACGAGGTCGCTCACGCGGGTCGCCCACTGCTCAGCGTCGCCGTCGTCGAATCGCCTCTGGACGCCATCAGTTCCTTGATCGAACCCCGCGGCCAGGTAGCAGGCGTCGAGCAGGCAGATCCGGAGATCGACTTCACGTGCCGCCGCGACCAGCGCTTCGCCCATGATGTTCGGTTCCTCGTACGGCGTGCCGTCCGGCTGGTGGTGGACGTAGTGGAACTCGCCCACACACACGATGCCGGCAAGCCTCATCTCGGCGTAGGTCGCACGGGCGAGGCGGTGCAGCAGGTCCGGGTCGAGCACGGCGGCGAGTGCATACATGTCGTCTCGCCAGGACCAGAACGAATCCCCCTGAGCACGGCCGCGCAGGGCGCGATGGAAGGCGTGACTGTGGCAGTTCGCGAAGGCCTGCACGATCAGAGCTCGCGCTCGTAGAAGAACATCCGGGCCGACGGGTCCTCGGGATCGTGGTTGCGGAACCCGAGCCGCTCGTAGAACCGGCGGGTGTCGACATCAGGCTCGTCGACGCCGATCTGCATGTCGGTGGCGCCGCGCTCGCGCGACAGGTCCAAGGCCGTGGCCATGATCGCGCCGCCGATGCCCTCGTCGCGGCGGTCGGGGACGACGTACAGCTCCGCGAGGTACGCCTCGAGTCCCCCGCTCCACAACGACGGTCGGAAGAACAGCACTCCGAGCCCGAGCGGCGGGTCGCCACCCAGGATCATCGTCGTCTCCTCGGCCTCGATGAGCTCACGGCAGCGCGAGACCAGGAACTCGACGCCCGGCGTCGGAGTGCCGAACTCGACGTTGAAGTCGTGCAACATCTGGGCGACGACAGGCGCGTCGTCGGGCCCGGCGAGGCGAGTGGTCATGAGGCAAGTGTGTCGATGACACGGACCATCGCGTCAACACCTGCCTCGCAATCTGCGTCATCGGCGTGCTCGGCCGGCGAGTGCGAGACGCCGGTGGGGTTGCGGACGAAGAGCATCGCGGTGGGGACGATTGGACTCAGCACGCCGGCGTCGTGACCGGCTCCGGTCGGCAGGACGGGCGCGTCGAGCAGCGTGGCGAGCCGGTCGCGGAGCGGGACGTCGAAGCTGACGGCCGGGCTCACCGACTCCTCGATCAGCTCGACCTCGGTGGCATCGGCCGTCGCCGCCTGTCGGGCCTCGGCGACGATGCCGTCGACCAGGCGCTCCAGCTCGTGCTCGGTCGCCGCCCGCGCGTCGAGCCAAGCCCGCACCCGCGACGGGATGGCGTTCGTGCCGCCGGGTGCGACCTCCAGGCGTCCGAACGTGGCCCGCGCGTCCGCGTCGGTGGCGAGCCGGCGAGCCGCGAGGGCCGTCGCGGCGTACGCGAGCATCGGGTCGCGCCGGTCCGCCATCCGCGTCGCGCCCGCGTGGTCGGCCATCCCCGAGAAGTCCAGGCGCCACCGGCCGTGCGGCCAGATCGCGGAGGCGACGCCCACGGCGTCGTCGGTGTGGACGAGGTGGCGACCCTGCTCCACGTGCAGCTCGACGAACGTGCCGACATGGGTCACCCAGTCCGATCGTCCGACGCCTCGAGGATCACGGCCGCGCTTCGTCAGGGCCTCCGCCAGCGTCAGGCCGTCGCGGTCCTTCAGCGCCAGAGCCTTCTCCGGCGCCAGGACGCCGGTGGCCAGCTGCGACCCGGCACAGGCGATGCCGAACCGGGCCCCTTCCTCGTCGGCGAAGTTCGCGACGACGATCGGCCGCGCCGGCGTGAAGCCGTCCGCGCGAAGGCGGTCGAGTGCAGCGAAGGAGGAGACGACGCCCAGGGGCCCGTCGAATGCGCCGCCGTCCGGAACGGAGTCGAGGTGCGATCCGAGCAGCAGGGCGCGGTGCTCATTCGCGCCGAACCCGCGCCCCATCCCAGGGCCAGAGCCCAGCCAGGCCAGCTGGTTGCCGTTGCCGTCCTCGACGACGTCCATCCCGCGAGCCTCAGCCTCGCCGACGAACCACTCGCGGAGCTCCATGTCCGCATCCGTCCACGCGAACCGGCGGTAGCCGCCGGTCCCCGCGTCGAGGCCGACCTCCGCGATGGCCTCCAGCATCAGCCCTCCCGCATCGGGACCCGTACGCCGCGCTCCTCGGCGACGTCGACGGCCTCGTCGTAGCCGGCGTCGACGTGGCGGATGACGCCCATGCCCGGGTCGTTCGTGAGCACTCGCTCGGCCTTCTGGCCCGCGAGCGGCGTTCCGTCGACGACGCAGACCTGGCCCGCGTGGATGGAGCGACCGATGCCGACGCCGCCGCCGTGGTGGATCGACACCCAGCTGGCGCCCGACGCGACGTTGACCATCGCGTTGAGCAGCGGCCAGTCGGCGATGGCGTCCGAGCCGTCGAGCATGGCCTCGGTCTCGCGGTAGGGCGAGGCGACGGAGCCGCAGTCGAGGTGGTCGCGGCCGATCACGACCGGCGCCGACAGCTCACCGCTCGCGACCATGTCGTTGAACCGCATGCCGGCCTTCTCACGCTCGCCGTAGCCGAGCCAGCAGATCCGCGCCGGCAGCCCCTGGAACGCGACCCGCTCCTGCGCGGTGCGGATCCAGCGGTGCAGGTGGTCGTTGTCGGGGAACAGCTCGAGCACGGCCTCGTCAGTGGCTCGGATGTCGGCGGGATCGCCCGACAGTGCAGCCCACCGGAACGGCCCCTTGCCCTCGCAGAACAGCGGCCGGATGTAGGCCGGCACGAATCCCGGGTAGTCGAAGGCCCGCGCGAAACCGCCTTCACGCGCCTCGGCCCGCAGCGAGTTGCCGTAGTCGAACACCTCGGCGCCGGCATCGGCGAAGCCGACCATGGCCTCGCAGTGGCGGGCCATGGATGCGCGGGCGCGCTCGGTGAAGCCTGCGGGGTCCTTCTCCCGCTCCGCCGCCCAGTCCTCGAACGCGACGTCGTGGGGCAGGTAGTACAGCGGGTCGTGCGCGCTGGTCTGGTCGGTGACGACGTCGATCGGCGCCCCGGCCGCGAGCAGCTCGGGCACGATGTCCGCGGCGTTGCCGAGCACCCCGATCGACAACGGCTTGCGCTGGGCCTTGGCGTCCTCGGCCAGCCGCATCGCGTGCGCGAGGTCGTCGGCCTGGACGTCGAGGTAGCGGTGCTCGATCCGGCGGGTGATGCGCGACTGATCGACCTCGATGCACACGCACACGCCGTCGTTCATCGTGACGGCCAGCGGCTGGGCGCCGCCCATGCCGCCGAGCCCGGCAGTGAGCGTGATGGTGCCGGCGAGCGTTCCGTTGAACGACTTCGCGGCGACGGCGCCGAACGTCTCGTAGGTGCCCTGGAGGATGCCCTGGGTGCCGATGTAGATCCATGAGCCGGCGGTCATCTGGCCGTACATCGTGAGCCCCGCGGCCTCGAGCCGGCGGAACTCCGGCCAAGTCGCCCAGTCGCCCACCAGGTTGGAGTTCGCGATGAGCACCCGAGGCGCCCACTCGTGCGTCCGCATGACTCCCACAGGCCGGCCGGACTGGACGAGCAGAGTCTCGTCGTCGCGCAGGTCGGTGAGGGTGCGGATGATGGCGTCGTACGACGGCCAGTCGCGGGCCGCCTTGCCGGTGCCGCCGTAGACGATGAGCTGCTCAGGATGCTCGGCCACCTCGGGGTCGAGGTTGTTCATCAGCATCCGCATCGGTGCCTCGGTCTGCCACGACCGGGCGGTGAGCGTCGTGCCACGGGCTGCGCGAATGTCTGTCATGTCTGATCCTCCCCGCGGACGGAGTCCGTCATGTGCACTGCTACGCCTGTTGCGTCGATGAGAGCGCCCGACCGGACGAGCTCGGTGGCTGCCTCGATGTCTGGCGTGAGGAACCGATCGGGACCCGGGCCCTCGACCTTCTCCCGCAGGGTCTTGATGGCGGCGCCGGTGGCGGCGGCCGGTTGGAGCGGTGCCCGCAGCTCCACGCCGCGGGCGGCGGTCATGATCTCGATCGCGAGCACCTGGGTCAGCCCCTCCACCGAGCGTCGAAGCTTGCGCGCGGACGACCAGCCCATCGACACGTGGTCCTCCTGCATCGCGCTCGACGGGATGGAGTCGACGCTGGCCGGCGCCGCGAGCCGCTTGAGCTCGCTGACGATGGCGGCCTGGGTGTACTGGGCGATCATCAGGCCGGAGTCGACGCCGGGGTCGTCGGCGAGGAACGGCGGCAGGCCGTGGTTGCGGGCGGCGTCCAGGAAGCGGTCGGTGCGACGCTCGCTCATGCTCGCCACGTCGGCGACCACGATCGCGAGGAAGTCGAGCACGTACGCCAGCGGGGCGCCGTGGAAGTTGCCGTGCGACTCCAGCCGGCCGTCGTCGAGCACGGACGGGTTGTCGATCGCGGCCGCGAGCTCGCGCCCGGCCACGGTCGCCGCGTGGTCGACAGTGTCGCGCGCTGCCCCGTTCACCTGCGGGGCGCAGCGCAAGGAGTACGCGTCCTGCACACGGTCGTCGCCGTACCGGTGGCTGGCGACGATCGGCGAGCCGTCGAGCAGCGCCGCCATGTGTGCGGCCGAGGTCGCCTGGCCCGGGTGCGGTCGCAGCGCCTGCAGGTCGGGGGCGAGAACACGGTCGGTGCCCATCAGCCCTTCGATGCTGAGCGCGGCCGAGAGGTCGGCCGTGTCGAGGAGGCGGCGCAGGTCGGCGAGGGCGAGCACGAGCATGCCGAGCATGCCGTCCGTGCCGTTGATGAGGGCGAGCCCCTCCTTCTCGGCCAGCTCGACCGGGGCGAGCCCATGGTCAGCAAGCGCCTCGGCGGCCGGACGAAGAGCGTCACCATCGACGACCTCGCCCTCACCCGTCACCGCGAGGGCGCAGTGCGCGAGTGGCGCGAGGTCGCCGGAGCAGCCGAGGCTGCCGTGCTCGAGGACCACCGGCGAGAGGCCGGCGTTGAGCATGTCCGCGTAGGCCTCGGCGATCGTGAGCCGCACCCCGGTGTGGCCGGTGCACATGGTCGAGAGGCGCAGCAGCATGAGGGCGCGCACCACTTCGTCCTCGACTCGCGGACCGGTGCCTGCGGCATGCGAACGGATCAGGCTCTTCTGCAGACGCGTGCGCTGCTCGGGGGCGATGTGCCGGTTGGCCAGCGCGCCGAACCCGGTCGAGACCCCGTAGACGGGGGTGTCGGACGCGGCAAGGTCGTCGACGTGCTTGCGCGCCCGGACGATCGCCTCGCGGGCCTCGGACCCGATCGTCACCCGGGCACCGTCGCGGGCGACCCGCACCACGTCGTCGGGACTCAACGGCCCGACGTCGACCACAACCGGGTCCTGAGCTTGTCGAAGGGCCATGCCTCCATCTGACGCCATGGACGCCGCTTCCGGAAGGCACCTCAGCACGCATGAGTCTCGGATACGAGACAATGACGGCATGAGCCGTCCCGTGCCTGCCGCGACGTCGGCCCTGCGCGTGCTGCGGATGCTGTCGGGCCAGCCCGTCCCCGTGCCGGCCGCGCGGATCGCCGCCGCGCTCGGTCTCCCCCGCTCGACCACGTACCACCTGCTCAGCGCGATGGCGGACGAAAACTTCGTCGTCCACTACCCCGACGACCGCACCTGGGGGATGGGGCTCGCGTCGTGGGAGGTGGGCCACGGGTTCGCCCGGCAGGAACCGCTGGCACGGCTGGCCCGCGTCCCGCTGGCCCGTCTGGTCGACCAGGTCGGCGAGTCCGCTCACCTGGTCGTGCTGCAGGGAGCTGACGTGCTCTACGTGGTCGAGGAGCGTGCGCCGGGGCGCCCGCCGCTGGTCACGGACGTCGGAGTGCGCCTGCCGGCTCACCTCACCGCGTCGGGCCGGGCGATCCTCGCCGGGCTCCCAGCGGCGCAGGTCCGCGCGTTGTACCCCGGCCGCGCCTCGTTCGTGATGCGCACCGCCGCCGGGCCGACGTCGCCCACCGAGCTGCGCCGGCTGCTGGTCTCGACGCGGGCGCGCGGGCATGCGACCGAGGACGGCGAGGTGACCCCGGGCTTCGCGTCCGTGGCCGCGCCGGTCGAGGCCGGCACGATCCACGCAAGCGTCGCGGTGACCTGGGAGATCCGCCGAGCACCGGACGTCGACCGGCTCGCCGCCGCCGTTCGCCGAACCGCCGCGGAGATCACCCGGCGCCTGCGCCACCGTCCCGCGCCAGAACCCGCGTGACCTGACCCGTTCTGCGTCGTTGAGGTGACTGAGGGTGCACACTTGCACCCTTCATGTTTGCGAGGGAGCATCCATGCGTATGTCTCGCCCCTTCGGCCTGGTCGCCGCTGCCGGACTGTCCCTCGCCGCCCTGGTGGCCCCCGTCAGCACGGCCGCGGCCGCCGACTCCTTCTCCGTCACGACGCTCCACTTCAAGGTGAAGGTCGGCCCCACCAACGCGACGACGTGCGACATCATCGGCGACCTCTACGTGCCGAACAGCGCCTCCCCCGCCAGCCGCGCCCCGGCGATCCTGACCACGAACGGCTTCGGTGGGTCCAAGGACGACCAGGCCGGCATCGGCAAGGCCTTCGCGAACCGCGGCTACGTGGTGCTCTCCTACTCAGGCCTCGGCTTCGGCGGATCCGACTGCAAGATCACGCTCGACGACCCCGACTACGACGGCAAGGCGGCCAAGCAGCTGGTCAGCTACCTCGGCGGCACGTCAGGCATCGCCTTCACCGACGACAAGCACACGACTCAGGCACCGGTGCTCGACGTCGTCCAGCTCGATGGCCTGCGGATCGCCCGCGACCCCCGCGTCGGGATGGTCGGTGGCTCGTACGGCGGCCAGATCCAGTTCGCCGCGGCCGGCGTCGACCAGCGCATCGACACGATCGTGCCCCTGATCACCTGGAACGACCTCTCGTACACCTTCGCTCCGAACAACACGTCACAGCTGAAGCCCTCACTCAACGGCGTCAGCACCAGCACGCCGGGCGCCGGCAAGCTGGTCTGGGCCTTCGGCTTCTTCGGGCTCGGCGCCGTCAACGGCGTCGAGAACGCCCCGACCGACCCCGGGCGGCTGCTCGGCTGCCCGAACTTCGCGACGTTCGTGTGCCCGACGCTCGCGTACGCCGCTGCCACGGGCACCCTCACGACGTACCAGACCAATCAGCTGCGGCACGCATCGGTGACCGACTACATGCGGAAGATCACCGTGCCGACGCTCATCGTCCAGGGCCAGAGCGACACCCTGTTCAACCTCAACGAAGGTGTCGCCAACTACCGCGCGCTGAAGGCCCAGGGCACGCCCACGAAGATGATCTGGATGAACGGCGGCCACTCCGGCCCGGCCGCGCCCGGTGAGCTCGAGACCGGCAGCCCGGATCCGGCCGCTCAGCACGTGACTGGCCGTATCGCCGCCTGGCTCGACCACTACCTCAAGGGCGCCTCAGTCGACACCGGTCCGGAGTTCTCCTACTTCCGCGACTGGGTGTCCTACACCGGCATCGCGACACCGGCCTACGCGGACAGCCCGACCTACCCGGTCGGAACGCCGAGGTCGTACTTCCTGTCCGGCTCGAAGCTGGTCACGGACCGGTCGCAGATCGCCGCCGGCAAGCAGAGCTTCATCACGCCGCCCGGCGGGCTCCCGTCGTCCTTCGACGAGCTCGACGCGGTTCGTTCCCTCCCGATCCCTCCCATCCCCGTGCCGGAGAAGGACCTCCCGGGCACCTTCGCCGCCTTCACGTCGGCGCCGAGCACCGCCAACGTCGACGTCGTCGGATCACCGAAGCTCAAGGTCAAGGTCGACGCTCCCACTGCTGTGGCAACCCAGGGGCTCAACCCGGGCAAGCTCGTGCTGTTCATGAAGGTGCTCGACGTCGACGCCGACGGCAAGGCGACGCTCATCCGCAATCTCGTCGCCCCGGTGCGCGTACCCGACGTCCGCAAGGCGTTCACCGTGGTGCTGCCCGGCTTCGTCCATCGCTTCGAGGCCGGCCACTCGATCCGTCTCGTCGTCGCCGGCGGCTCGACCAACTATCGCGGCGGGCTGGTGCCGACTCCGGTCAGCATTCCCACCGGCAGCGCCACGCAGGTGCTGACGCTGCCGGTCGTGCCGTAGGGAGACACGCCCTAGTCAGGCGTCGCGGCGCTGCAGCAGCGACCCTGGCCGGCCCCTGATCAGACCCTGAGCCGCCGAGTGGCGCAAACCGAACCGCGAGTGGCGCAGATTCGTCGCCTTCGGCGCATCAACGTGACGAATTTGCGCCACTCGCGGGAGCGTTCAGGGGACTGGGCGGGCGCCGAGGTGGGCCACGCAGATCTCGGCCGCGGCCCGACCGCCGTCGAGTGCCTCCTCGGGCGTGCCGCCATCGACCCAGCGGGCCAGGAAGCCGGCGGCGAACGCGTCGCCGGCGCCGGTGGTGTCGACGACGTCGATACGCGGCGCCGTGATCTGGGCGCGTTCCGTGCCGCCCAGGTAGGCCGCGCCCATCGAGCCCAGCGTGACGACCACGTGGGGAAACCGGACGGCCAGCGCGTCGAGGTCGATCTGCGGGCCGGTGGAGCCGACCAGGACTCGGGCCTCGTCGAGGTTCGGGAAGATGACGGCGACCCCGTCGACCCAGCCGAGGAAGTTTTCCCCGCCGGCGGCCCGCAGGAACGCCACCGAACTGGGGTCGACGCTGACCCCGGCACCACGCCGGCGCGCATCGGCGAGCAGCTCCACCGCTACCGGCCGAGTGGACGCGTCGAAGAACGTGTACCCGGTGAGGTGGAGCCAGGTGACGTCGCGCCAGGTCTCGTCGGGGATGTCGTCATGGACGAGCCCGCGGTTGGCTCCGCGGTCGACGAACATGGTGCGCTCACCGTCCCGATCGAGCTGGAGCACGATCGTCGCCGTCGTGCCCGGGTCGCCCGCCACATGGGCCTCGACTCCAAGCCCGGCCAGCGCACGGACGTGGCGCTCGACAGCGTCGGCGCCGACGCGGCCGCAGAACACGGTGTCGACGCCCAGGTGCCCCAGCCAGGCGGCGACGTTGCCGGCCGAGCCTCCGGGCCGCAGGCGGATCTCGGCGTTGGTGTCGCTCGCCTCGGTGACGTCGTCGAGCAGGCGGACACTGATGTCGTCGACGAGATCGCCGACCACGAGCACTCGACTCACAGAGCAGACCAGGCCGTGGCGATCTCCGCGGCGAGGCGGATGTTGTTCTCGGCGATGCGGAGATTGACCTCGAGACTCTCGCCGCCGGTCAGCTCCACGATCGACTCGAGCAGGAACGGCGTGACGTCCTTGCCGACGATGCCCTTCTCCTCCGCGCGACGCAGAGCTTCCTCGAGGACGGCGTCGTGCCGGCTGGGGTCGAGCTGCTCGTCGAGCGGCAGCGGATTGGCCACGACGATGGCCGAGCACACCCCGAGCTCCTCGCGCGACTCCATGACGGCGGCCACCGCGGCGGCATCGGGCACCGACCAGTCGAGCGGGTGGCCGGACGACCGCAGCCAGAAGCTGGGGAAGTCGGCGGTGCCGTAGCCGAGCACGATGATGCCGAGCGACTCCATCCGCTCCAGCGTCGCGGCGATGTCGAGAATGGACTTGACGCCCGCCGAGACCACCGTGATCGGAACCTCGGACAGCACCTTGAGGTCGGCCGACTCGTCGTAGGTGTGCTCCGCGCCCCGATGCACGCCGCCGAGCCCACCGGTGGCGAAGACCCGGATGCCGGCGTGGTCGGCGATGAAGGACGTGGCCGCGACTGTGGTGGCACCGCTGCCGCCGCGCGCGAGCACGACCGGGAGGTCGCGCATGCTCAGCTTCGGCAGGTCATCGGTCGCGACGCGTTCCAGCTCGTCGCCCGTGAGGCCGGCCTTGAGCTCGCCGTCGAGCACCGCGATGGTGGCCGGGACGACGTCGGCGTCCAGGAGGAGCTGCTCGAAGCGACGAGCCGCGACGAGGTTGTCCGGACGCGGCAACCCGTGCGAGATGATGGTCGACTCCAGCGCGACCACCGGCGTGCCGGCCGCGAGAGCGTCCGCCACATCAGGTGAGACCGAGAGCGGGAACGTCATGACGTTCTCAAATACTCGTCCGATGGAAATTCGCGTGGGACCTTGAGGCCGTCGGGCCGCGCTGGCCTTGGTAGCGCGAGCCGTACTTGGCCGAGCCGTAGGGATTCTCCGCTGGCGAGCTGAGCCGGAAAAAGCAGAGCTGGCCGATCTTCATGCCCGGGTACAGCTTGATCGGCAGGGTGGCGACGTTCGCGAGCTCGAGCGTCACGTGGCCGGAGAAGCCGGGATCGATGAAGCCGGCCGTGGAGTGCGTCATGAGCCCAAGGCGCCCGAGCGACGACTTGCCCTCGAGCCGCGCCGCGACGTCATCGGGGAGGGTCACGAGCTCGTAGGTGGAGCCGAGCACGAACTCTCCGGGATGCAGGATGAACGCCTCGTCGGCGCCGACCTCCACCTCGCGGGTGAGGTCGGACTGGTCGGCCGCCGGGTCGATGTGCGGGTACTTGTGGTTGTCGAAGACCCGGAAGAACTTGTCGAGCCTGACGTCGATGCTCGACGGCTGGATCATCTCGCGGGACAGCGGGTCCAGCCGCACCCGACCGCCGTCGAGCTCGGCGAGGATGTCGCGGTCGGAGAGAAGCATTGTGAAAACGTAACCTATGCGTCGGTCCCGCGATGCTCCCTCGTTCTGATCACCGCGGCTGCGATGGCGACACCAAGCACGACAACGGTCAGCACCAGCCAAGCGCTCACGTAGGGGCGATTGAGCAGGGAGTCCATGTCGGGCTTTCCGCCCAGGCCGGACAGGACGTTGGCCACGGCGAGCGTGAGCGTTCCCCAGATGAGGAAGGTGACCGCGGCCACCGCCCGATGCCGGTGCGGGAGCGTCCTGGTCGCCACCACGCCGAGCACCACGACGACGGGCGCCAGCACGGCGTCGTGCAGCACGACGACGCCGACCAGCCAGAGGGCGGTCGACCGCAGCCTGTCGGCCCCGTCGTCGCTCAGCAGCCGCGCGCCCCAGAGCACGCCCGCGACCCCGAGCGCACCCAAGGTCAGTCGCGCCGCCTTCACGTCTGTACCTCCAGGCTCGTGACCCACTTCGTCTGCAGCACGCCCGGACGGTTGGGGGCGATGATCCGGCAGGGGTACCCGTGGTCGAGGTCCAGCGTCTCGCCGTTGAGCCGAAGGGCCAGCAGGGTACGCGGGTCGGCAGCGAAGTCGGCCGGCAGCTCGGACGAGGAGAACGCGCCACGGGTTTGCATCGAGCGGACCCGAACCAAGGACGCCGGGTCGGCGCCGACCAGCGCGAGCAGATCACCGATGGCGACTCCTGTCCAGGTGGCGTTGCGACTCCAGCCCTCGACGCACGTGATCGGCAGCCGATGGGTGCGCTGGGGAAGAGTGGCGAGCTGGGCTCGGGTGAGTCGCATCGAACGGTCGCCGTTCCGCAGCTCGAGCGCGAAGTCGGGGTTCGTGGCACCCTCGATCGCCCCGGCAGCCCGAGCCGTGCGATTCACGGGCAGGTTCTGTGGCCCGTCACCGTCGCGCACGCCGAACACGGACACGCGGCGCAGGAACGGCACCGTCTGACCGGCGGTCAGCAGCACCGCGAGCACCGACGCGGAACCGGCGCCGAGGAGCACCGCGCGTCGGCTCGGGCCGTCGGATGCCAGCGACAACCGATCGTCGATCTGGTTGCGCAGCGCGATGCGCACGAGTGGGAGCTTCACCGCAAGGTGCGTGAGCAGCGCGCCGATCGCCACGAACGCGACGGCCTCATGCGTGGCTCGGAAGCTGAAGTCCCACGGGTACCACTGCACGACGTTGAGGGAGCCGGTCACGAGCTGGAACAGGACCGCGCCGACCAGCAGGAAGATCGAGGCTCGTTCGAGCCCGCCCAGGAGGACGGCGCGAATCCCGTGCTTCCGGGGCCGGCGGAACAACCGCGGATAGACCGACCAGAGCTTGACCAGGACCAACGGGATGGCAGCCGTTCCGGTGGCGACGTGTGTGCCCTGCGTGACCCGATAGAGCCAGGACGGGTCCGGCCCGATCGGCAGCCATCCCGGAGAGCCGTACTGGAAGTGGCTCCACAGGCCGGTGAGGAAGCAGATGCCGATGCAGCTTCCGAGCAGGATGCCGAGCCGCGCAGCCGCCCGTGGGCCGCGGGCCGGGCTGGTGAAGTCGTGCGGTCGCGGGATCCGCTCGTCGATGGCGGCGACGATGTCCTTCACGTGGTGGCCGCCTGCCGCAAGACGGCGGCGTGCCGGTCGCCGGCGCTGGCCACGTCCTCCACGACGAACCCCGCCGTGCCAGCGAACCGCTCGATCGCATCGAGTCCGACGGCCGCCCAGGCGAACACGGGAGTGACCCGGCTGCCGACCCGCAGCCGCCAGCGGTGGTGGACGACACCGGTGCCAGGAGCGTCGAGCTCGATGACCACGCGTCCGGCCGGCCGCACGATCTGGCGGATCCGGTCCAGCAGGCGTCCAGGGTTACCGCCGATGCCGATGTTGCCGTCAGCCAGCAGGACGCAGTCCCATCGCCCTTCACCGGGCACCGGGGCGAAGACGTCGCGCCGTATGGCGAGCACGCCCCGCCGGCGAGCCTGCCGGACGGCTTCGAGCGAGACGTCGATGCCCAGCGCAGGAACGTCGAGCATGGCCAGACCCTCGACGAGACGGCCCGGTCCACAACCGACGTCCATGGTGCGCCCCCGGCACTGTTCGAGCAGCAGGGTTCTGTCGGTCGCGTCGACCGTTCCGGTCCACCGCCGCAGCGCCATGTGCCGCGGGGTGCCGGACTGGTCGAGCAGCTGGCACGGGTGTCCGGCGAACGCGGCATCCATGGCCTGCACGGAGCCGATGACCGGGTGGTCGACGATCGGGGCGGTCATGCACGGCTCCGCTCGCTGATCGCGGTGACGGATGCCGCGAACCGCGAGTTCGGGATCTCGGCGGCAACAACGCGCGCATCGTCCCAGGTGTCGACGTCACGCAGGGTGCGGATGAGCGCGGTGGGTGCCGGCAGCACCTCGCGAGTGTGGAGTCCGGTGAACGGAGTCGACATCTCCACCGCCGCGAGCCCGGACGCGTCCGACCCGTTCCGTACCCCGACCAGCCACCAGCCGCCGTCCTCGGCCGGACCGATGACGCTGGCGTAGTGGCCGAGCAGCTCCGCCGCCCCGAGCAGGTCGCCTGGGGTCACCTGGGGCGAGTCCATGCCCACCTGCACGACGCCATGCCCGACGTCCGCGTCCAGGTGAGCTCGAGCCAGCCTCTCGCCGAACGTCGCGCCCCGCTGCGGCACGACCACGAGATCGTCCAGTGCTCTGCGGAGCTCGTCCGACCGCATCGCCTCATCGAGATCTCCGGTCAGGGCGACGACGACTCTCATGCCGCTGTCGACCGACGTCTGCAGCGTGTCGAGCAGGGCAGCGGCCGCGATGTCCGCCGCGGCATCGTCGCCGACGTCGGCCGCGATCCTGGTCTTCGCGAGCCCGGGCACCGGCGCCTTGGCGACCACGAGCACCGTTGGACCCCTCATCTGAGCACCGCGAGGAAGTCATGGACGGTCTGTGCGGTACCGCGCAGTGAGCCGGAGACCTTCGACCGCGTTCCTGCCGCCCGCGGCCGGTAGGCGATGTCGAACTCCTGGACCGTCCAACTGGATCGGGCCGCCTTGATCATCAGCTCGAGCGGGTAGCCGAACCGGCGGTCGCGGACGTCGAGGGACAGCAGGTCGTCGCGTCGGCAGACCCGCATGGGTGCCAGGTCATGGACCTCGAATCCGCTGGACCGGCGCAGCCAGGCGGCGAGCAGGGTCGTCCCGAACCTGGCGTGCCACGGCCACACTCCGCGGGCGATCGGACGACGCCGGCCCACCGCCATCGACACACCGCGATCGCGAACGGCCGCCAGCAGCGTGGGCAGCTCGCCGAGATCCATCGAGTCGTCACCGTCGACCACCGCGACGAAGGTCGCGCTCGCGCCGAGCACACCGGCATGGACCGCGGCGCCGTAACCCGGTCGGGGCTCCTCGACCACAGTCGCCCCGAGTCGTCGGGCCACGTCGGCCGTGCCATCGGTCGACCCGTTGTCGACGACGATCGGGCGGAATCCCTCGGGCACGCCGGCGAGCACGAGCGGAAGCGCTGCGGCCTCGTCCCGGCACGGGATGACGACGTCGCAGGCGACCGTTCGCTCCATGCTTCGACGCTATGGGCACCCCGTCCGGGCGGCCATCTGAAACGGGTGACGAACCCGTGACATCGCGACTTCGCGCCCGGTCCTCAGGCCCGCGGCGCGACTACTGTGACGGGCATGCAGGTGCAGCGGTCGACCTCATTGACTGCTGGTCTTGCCGCAGCGGTGGGCTTGGCCCTGGTGGTGGCGGCCATGGTCGTCCCCCTGGTGTGGGAGCGGGACGTGCGCGCGCACTGGCCACCGCTGCACGCCGACTGGGATCCGCGGCTCAAGCCCGAGCTCGCGCTGCTGGTCATCGTCGGTCTCGCCCTGTGGGCGGTACTTCCGTGGGTCGCCGCCAAGGCCTCGTGGGCGGCGACGGTCCTGCTCAGCACGGTCGGCTCGTGGCTCTGGTCGATGGTGCTCGCGCTCTACGACGGCCGATACGGCCTGTCGCGGGTGTACGAGCGCGTCGGCGAGTACCTCTACGACGCCCAGCGGATCGGTGACATCGGCACCGCGGTTGCCGAGTTCGTCGACCGCATCCCGTACGCCGTGTATCCGGAGAACTGGAAGGTGCATGTCGCCGGCCACCCGCCCGGCTCCCTGATCTCGTTCGTGCTGCTCGACCGCATCGGGATCTCCGACCCGTTCTGGGTCAGCGTCACCATCGTGACGCTCGGGGCCACCGGCGTCGCCGCGGTGCTCCTGACGCTCGACCTCCTCGGATCTCGCGCGCTGGCCCGTCGCGCGGCGCCATGGGTGGCCCTGGCGCCGGTCGTCGTGTGGGCCGGCCACGGCGAGACCCTCTACGCGGCGGTCGCAGCGTGGGGCGTTTTCCTGGTGGCGCTCGCTTGCACGCGCGGCACCCGGGCCCGACTGTCCGGCCGGATCCTCGCCGTCGCGGGCGGGCTCGTCCTCGGGTGGAGCCTGTTTCTCTCCTACGGCCTCCTGCTGCTCGGCCTGGTTCCGCTCGCGGTATTCGCCCTGACCCGCGCCTGGCGGCTGCTGCCATGGGCCGCCACGGGAGTCGCGGCGGTGGTCGCGGCGTTCTGGGTCGCAGGCTTCACCTGGTGGGACGCGTACCCCGTGCTTCGGGAGCGCTACTACGACGGCGTGGGTGGCGAGCGCCCGTACGGGTACTGGGTGTGGGCCGACTTTGCGGCGTGGACGTTCGCGGTCGGCCTGGTCACCTGGGCGGCGCTGCCGCGCACGTGGTCGGCCCTCCGCGAACGAGTTCCGCTCGCGGTCCTGGCCTCGGCCGCCCTCACCTCGATCGCCATCGCCTCGCTGACCGCGTTGAGCAAGGCCGAGGTGGAGCGGATCTGGCTCCCGTTCACGCTGTGGATCCTGCCGATTGCCGCCTTCCTCCCCGATCGCTGGCGACGTCCACTGCTTCTCTCGCAAGTCGTGCTCGCCGTCCTCCTCCAGACACTCCTGATCACGAGGTGGTAGCCATGCCCGAGCGAGACCAGGTGCTGATCGTCGAGGACGACCCTCAGGTGCGCGACGTCGTGCGCCGCTATCTCGAGCGCGACGGTCTCGCGGTGCAGGTGACGGCCACCGGCACCGACGGACTCGAGCTGGCCCGCCGCACACGCTTCGACCTGATCCTGCTCGATGTGATGCTGCCCGGCATCAGCGGACTCGAGGTGTGTCGCATCCTCCGTGACGTCGACGGATCCGACGTGCCGATCATCATGCTCACCGCCCTGGACGACACCGACGACCGCATCGCCGGGCTCCAGTCCGGCGCCGACGACTACATCGGCAAGCCGTTCAGCGTGAAGGAGCTGGCCCTTCGCGTCGAGTCGGTGCTGAGGAGGTCGCGCAGCGGCCCGAGCACGGACACGAGCGATGAGCCGCTCAGCGACGGAGACCTCCAGGTCGACCCGGTGGCCCGCACCGCGATGCGCGGGGGTGAGCCGCTGCGCCTGACCACCCGGGAGCTCGACCTCCTGGTCTTCCTGCTGCGGCATCCCGGCGTCGTGCACAGCCGGGCCGACCTCCTCACGCAGGTGTGGGGCTGGGACTTCGGCGACCACTCGACGGTCACCGTGCACGTCAAGCGACTGCGCCACAAGATCGAACCCACCCCCGCGGAGCCTCGGCGGATCGTCACCGTCTACGGGCTCGGTTACCGGTACGACCTCGACGAAGGAGCAGCATGAGTGCCATCGACATCGGCTACGTCCTCCTGGGTGTGGCCTGCTCCCTCACGGCTGTTGCCCTCGGTGTGTTCGGGCTGCGCCGGATGCGCGCCCAGGCGCTCATCGCGTCCCTGCTGCTGCTCACGTTGACCCCGCTCGTGGCAGTCATCGCCGGCATCGTCGTGGCCAGTGGCTTCATGTTCACCGCGGAGCTGGGTCACAGTGCGGTGATCTGGGTGGCAGTGGCCGTCGTGTGCGTGCCGAGCGCGGTGTGGCTGGGCCGCACCCTCGCGCACGAGATCGTCTGGGAGCGCGAGGCACGAGAGCGCGAACGTCAGGCCGAGCTGTCCCGCCGCAGGATGCTCGCCTGGCTCAGCCACGACCTCCGCACACCTGTCTCCGGCGTGCTCGCGATGGCCGAGGCGGTCGAGGACGGCGTCGTGGAGCGTCCAGACGACGTCAAGGAGTACGCCGGCCTCATCCGCAGCGAGACGAACCGGTTGGCCGGCATGATCGACGACCTCTTCGAGCTGGCCCGCATCGACGCGGGCGACCTGCGGCTCGAGCTCGAGCCGGTGGCTGTCGCCGAGGTGCTCCACAGCGCGGTCCGGGCGTCACGGGCGTCCGCCGATCGCCGCGGAGTCCGGCTCGAGGTGGACGTACCGACCGACGTCACCCATGCGCTGGGCGAAGGTCCCGCGCTGGTGCGGGTGGTGCGCAACCTGCTCGGCAACGCCATCCGACACACACCCGCCGAAGGCGTCGTCACGGTTGCGGCGGGCCGGGCCGACGGCGAGGTCTGGCTCAGCGTCGAGGACGCCTGCGGCGGCATCCCCGATACCGACCTCCCGTACCTGTTCGACCCGGCGTTCCGCGGCACCTCGGCGCGCGAGGCCGAGCAGGACGGCGACCCGACCGGGGCCGGCATGGGCCTCACCATCGCCCACGGCCTCGTCGGCGCGCAGCACGGGTCGATCGGCGTGACGAACCTCGACGACGGCTGCCGCTTCGAGGTCCGCCTCCCTGCGGTCAGCGGGTCCTGAGCGGGTCCGTCGCCAGCCGGGCCAGACCGTGCTCGGGCATGGTGCGTGCGCTGAACCCCAGTCCGTCGACCGCGGCGTCCGGTGACGCGACCACGTGCCGCACGTCGAACGCGCGGTACTCACCGGTGACGACGGGCTCGGGACCCTCACCGGCCCGGGCCAGCACCGCGGCCATCTCGCCGATCGTGAACGGGTGACCCGACGCGACGTTGTACGGCGTCACCCCCGCCGGGTGGTCGCGAACCCGCTCGATGGCGAGGCAGTTCGCCAGGGCGACGTCGTCGACGTGCACGAAGTCGCGCACCTGGCCGCCGTCCTCGAACACCTGGGGCGCTTCTCCGCGGGCGAGTGATGATCGGAAGATCGCCGCGACGCCGGAGTAGGGGGTGTCCGCAGGCATGCCCGGGCCATAGACGTTGTGGTACCGCAAGGCGATCGTCCGGCCGCCCTGGAGCGTGCACCATGCGTCGGCGTAGTGCTCCTGGGCCACCTTCGAGGCGGCGTAGCTGGTGCGTGGACGGAACGGCGTGTCCTCGCCGATGCGCCGCCACGTGATGGCGCCGCCGCAGTGCGGGCAGCGCGGGTCGAAGCGTCCGGCGGCCAGGTCGTCCTCGCGGCGCGGAGCCGGCGGTACGTCACCGTGCTCGGGGCAGTCGTATCGGCCGTCGCCGTAGACCACCATCGACGACGCCAGCACGAGGTCCGCGACGCCGGCACGCGCCATCGCCGCCAGCAGCTCCGCCGTGCCGAGGTCGTTGTGACCGGCGTAGCCGGGCAGGTCCTGCGCGTCGACCCCGTTGCCCACCATGGCGGCCTGGTGGCAGACGACGTCGACGTCGGCGAGCACGCCGTCGAGCCGGTCGGTTCGGAGGTCGAGCGCATGCACTCCCTCCGCCGGACGGGCGTCGAGCCCAACCACGTCGAGGCCGCGCTCACGAGCCAGGGGTGCGATCCGGCTGCCGATGAACCCGGCGGCACCGGTGAGCAGGACCTTCACGGAAGCTCGAACGGCAGGTCCATGCCGTCGACGGCGTGCGAGCAGGCGCAGTCGCGGTCGGTGCCGAGGTTCCCGATGACGCCCGCGAGCACCGACTTGAGCGTGTCGGTGTGCTCGGCGAAGACCTTGAACACCTCGTCCACCGTGACGGCCTCGGCTTCGTCGACGCCGGCATCGTGGTCGGTGACGAGGGCAACGGTGGCGTAGCAGAGCGCGAGCTCGCGGGCGAGCACCGCTTCCGGATGCCCGGTCATCCCGATGACCGCCCATCCCTGCCCGGCGTACCACTGCGACTCCGCACGAGTCGAGAACCTCGGTCCGTCGATGACGACCAGCGCGCCGCCGTCCACGGGAGCGTGGCCGTCCAGGCCGTCCACGAGGTGTCGACGCAGGCGCAGGCAGTACGGGTCGGCGAAGGAGACGTGGTTGGCGCCCTCGTCGTAGTACGTCTGGATCCGCGCGGTGGTGCGGTCGACCATCTGGTCGGGGACGACGTACGTGCCCGGCCCGTAGCTGGCCTGCAGCCCGCCGACCGCGCACGGGGCCAGGACCTGCCGGACCCCGAGGCTGCGCAACGCCCACAGGTTGGCCCGGTACGGCACCTGGTGCGCCGGGAACTGGTGGTCCGCGCCGTGCCTGGGGAGGAACGCGACGCTGCGGTCGCCGACCGTGCCCACGGCGATCGGCGCGGACGGCGGCCCGTACGGCGTCTCGACCTCGACCGTCTCCGGGTCGTCGAGGAACGTGTAGAAGCCCGAGCCGCCGATGACGGCGAGGTCAGGTGTGCTCATGCCCCGAGCATGTCATTTCGGCCGGACGGTGTACTCGCTGGTGGGCACGACGTCGATCAGGTCGAAGTCGAGGAACGCCATGACGCTCGTCATCAGTGTGTCCGCGTTGGCCTTCTGACGAGCGTCGTCACCGACCGCGTCGAAGAAGACCGCCTGGTCGATCATGGCCTCGTCGGGGAAGGCTTCCTCGACCACGGCGGTGCACGGAGGCGCACCGGGCGTCAGCGGCCGGACCACCAGGTTCTGGAGGTAGCGGCTGGTGGCCTGGGTGTCGATCGCGACCTGGGTGTGGTGGTCGTGCCAGTGAGCCAGCCACGACCGCTCGTCGAGACGCTCCGGTCGCTGGAGGAACGAGACCTGCGTGTATCCCGGGCGTCGCCGGTCGATCGGGTCCCCCGGCAGCGGGGCCGACTCCGTCACGAGATAGGCGGCGACGCCGGCGTCCACCTCCCGCAGCACCTCGTCGTACGCCGCCCGCAACGGACCGTTGGCCGAGTCGAGCCAGAGCGAGACCATCGCGTCGGGGCAGGGACCGGTGCCACTGCACAGGCGAGATCCGGCTGCGGCCTCGACGCCGGCGTCCATCACGTTGACCTGCACCTGGTGGGCGCCGGCGGTCAGGAGCCGCGGAGCGACGGCGTCCACGAGCTGCTCGCGCAAGGCGTCTCCGGACGTCCCGTCGCCGGCGTCCAGGACGTACAGCACCTTCTCCATGCGCGACTCGACTCCGTTCGGATGTGCTTGGATCTGCGTTCATGATGTACCGCGTCGTCCAGTGGGCCACCGGCGGTGTGGGGCGAGCCGCCATCGAGCACATCGTCCGCCACCCCGACCTCGAGCTCGTCGGCTGCTGGGTGCACAGCGAGGAGAAGGCCGGCAAGGACGTCGGCGCGATCGTCGGGTCCGAGCCCCTCGGCGTGACGGCGACGAACAGCATCGAGGAGATCCTCGCCCTGGACGCCGACTGCGTCCTCTATCGCCGCTCATGCCGAGCTCCGAGGAGGTCGCCGCGATCCTGCGGTCGGGCAAGAACGTCGTGACCCCGCTCGGCTGGTTCTGGCCGAGCGCCAAGGAGCGAGCCTCGATGGAGGCACCGGCGCTCGAGGGCGGGGTGACCCTGCACGGCACCGGCATCGATCCTGGTGGCGTCACCGAGCAGCACCCGCTGTTCTTCGCGGGCTTGTCGTCGGCCATCACGTTCGTGCGCGGTGAGGAGTTCTCCGACATCCGCACCTACAACGCGCCCGACGTCGTCCGGCACATCATGGGATTCGGCGGCACCCCGGAGGAGGCGAGGTCCGGCCCGATGCTCCGATTGCTGACCGGTGGCTTCGAGCAGTCGGTGCGGATGTGCCTGGACGTGCTCGGTTTCGCCGACGCGGAGATCCGACCCAGCCACGAGCTCGCCGTCGCGACCGCCCCGATCGACTCCCCCGCCGGCGTGATCGAGCCGGGCCAGGTCGCCGCTCAGCAGTTCGCCTGGGAGGCGTTCGTCGGAGAGACGAAGGTGGTGCGAGTCGCGGTGAACTGGTTCATGGGCGAGGAGAACCTCGACCCACCGTGGAAGCTCGGACCGAACCGTGAGCGCTTCGAGGTCGAGGTCAAGGGAGACCCGGACTGCGACGTCGTCATCCACGGGTGGCACCCGGCCACCATCGAGGCCGGGCTCCAGCGCAACCCCGGCATCGTCGTCACGGCAGCCCACTGCGTGAACTCGATCCCGAACGTCTGCGACGCACCCGCCGGACTGGTGACCTTCGTCGACCTTCCTCTGGTGACAGGCCGCGCCCACCCGGAACTTGCACGATAATCAGACGGCCCACTGAGCGCAGAGGGGAACACCATGCAACGAGGCGTCGTGTACTTCCGTTCATTGGCCGGCTTCTACGCGGTCTTCGGCCTCATCACCACGTTCTATCCGCGACTGATGCAGCTGTTCATGACCGACGAGGGCGTCGACGCGACGACGCGGTTCTCCGACCAGGTGTGGCTCCACGGAGGGTTGGACATTCTCTCGATCACCCTGCTGTTGTATCGTCTTCTCGCTCCTGCCCGTCCGCGCACTCACTCTGAGGGCAGCAGCCATCGTGGCGCTCATGCCGACAGCAGCGATCCTCTACACCTACCTGGCGACTCCCTACTGGAGCGCACTGTTCCTGGTGCCGGGCGCCGCTGCACTCACCTTCGCCGTCTACGGGTTCATTCTGGCCCGCTCCGCCGACGAGCAGAGTGCCTCAGCCGCCGTTGACTGACCGCCCCACGCTTGCTCGGTAAGGTGTGCCCATTCGCCGATGTAGCTCAATGGCAGAGCGCTTGCTTCCCAAGCAAGACACGCGGGCCTTCGATTCCCGTCATCGGATCGGAGGCGAAGTGAAGCCGCATGACGGGAATCGAACCCGCGTGTCTGCTGGCGAAGCAAGCGCTCTGCGAGGGAGCTCATCGGCGAATGAGCACACTCTACCACATGGATCAGGTCCGGCCGATCAGCTCCAGGGCGTGGGCCGCGACATCGGCCGGCTGCTCTTCGGGGATGAAGTGCGAGGCGTTCGGGACGACCTCGATCGTCAGGTCGTCGGCGTGGTCCTCGTAGCCGCCGAGAAGCTCGACCCGCATCACCGGGTCATCGGCACCGCAGAGGATGACGGTCGGCGTCGTCAGCGTGCGGTTGCGGTACACGCCGCGGGCGATCCGAACCAGCTCGGGCAGGATGAGGCCGCGATACAGGCTCGACGCGGCCCGGGCACGTGCCGGCTCACGCATGCGGTCGGCGTACACGTCGAGGTCGTCGTCGGTCCACGTCGTACGTGGCGACGAGAAGCCGCGGATGATTCGGCGCAGAAGGCGCTGGCGTCCCGAGCGGAGGAGCCGCGCACCGACGCCGGGTGCGGCCACCACGTACTGGAACCACAAGTGACGGAACGCCGGGAGTGCCCGCACGTCGAATCGGATGTAGGGGTGCGGGATGGCGACACACAAGAAGCTCCGGATCCGCTCGGGATGCTCGAAGCACAGCTGATAGCCGACCAGCACACCCCAGTCGTGCGCGACCAGATGGACGCGGTCGATCTCGAGGGCGTCGAGCAAGGCCACCACGTCGGCCAGCAGCTGCTTTCGCTCGTACCCCGTCCGTGGGGCGTCGGTCCATCCCGTCCCGCGCTGATCGGGGACGATCACCCGGTGATCCTTCGCGAGCGCCGGGATCACCCCGCGCCACTCCCACCAGTGCTGCGGAAACCCGTGCAGCAGGAGGACGGGATCGCCCTGGCCGGCCTCGGCCACGTGCATCCGCAGACCATCAGGAAGATCGACGAACCGGTGCTGGACACCGGGAACGTCGGGGAGTCGGGTGTCCTGATCCATGCCCGGCAACCTACTCGTGATTCGATGACCGCATGATCGACCCCAACCAGCACGATCGCTTCGTGCTGCGTCAGCGCATCAAGCTCGCCATCAACCAGTACGTCTTCTTCGTGCCCGACGGTGGCGAGGGCGACGGCGCGCCGTTCTGCTTCGTCGAGCAGAAGCGCTTCAAGTTCAAGGAGGACATCCGCTTCTTCGCCGACGACACCAAGACGCAGGAGCTGATGAAGATCCTGGCGCGGCAGCGGTTCGACCCCCGCGCCAAGTACGACATCACCGACGCGGCAGGCGCCAAGATCGGCATGATCCAGAAGGTCTTCGGCAAGTCGCTGCTCCGCTCCACCTACACGCTGTTCGACTCGCAGGGCGCCGAGGTCGCGACCGTGCGGGAGCGGAACCTGGTGACCGCGATCATTCGACGCGTCGTCGGCCTCGTCCCGTACGTCGGCGACTTCGCCGACTGGCTGCCCATCCCCTACCACTTCGACTTCACGTCCGGCGAGACGTTGCTGGGCACCCACAGCCGTCGGCTGTGGAAGCTCACCGACATCTACGACATGGATTTCACTGCCGACACGAATCACCGCCTCGACCGGCGCCTCGTGCTCGCGACCGCCGTCGGACTCGACGCCCTTCAAGCGCGCTGAATAGAACGCGTTCTAGACTGCGGTCGTGGTCACGACCCAGGACGTGCACGACGTGGTGCGCTCGTCACCCGCCGCGGTGGCGGCGCACGACAAGGCGGGCTGGATCGCGCTCTTCGACGACGACTACGTGATCGAGGACCCTGTGGGCTGGCAGCCGGTCCGTGGCGACAGCATCTCCAGCTTCTGGGACGCCTTCATCGCGCCGAACGACATCGACTTCGTGGTGCACCGAGACTGGATCGACGGACTGCACGTCGTGCGCGACGTGACGGTCGTGACCACCCTCGGGACCGGGCTCACCGTCAGGACGCCGGCGCATCTGCGCTACGAGCTGGTCGATCGAGACGGGACGCTCAAGGTCGAGCGGATGGCGGCGCACTGGGAGCTGGCACCGAACTTCGCGCAGCTGATGCGCCCGCGAGCGGCGCACCTGCGATCAATGGGAACGATGGGCGCCAGCCTGGTTCGCAACCTGGGCCTCGGCGGCACTGGCCGCTACGTCGGAGCCCTTCGGAGCGTCGGCAAGAAGGGAAAGAAGGCGGTCCGGGCCTACCTCGGGACCAGGGTGGACGACCTCGACAAGGTCATCGCCTCAGGCAACGTCGTCACGGCCAACTGCACCGTCGACGGTCAACCGGCGGCCGTCATCGCGACGCTCGACCGGAAGACCCGCAACGTGATCGACTGCCGGATCTACACCGACCTCATCGGCTAGGCGGCGCGATGGGTTGCCGCCACCGCCCGCGCCTCCGCCCGCAACGCGTCGACCACGGCCCGAACCGACGGACGCTCGTACCGGTCGGGACGCAGCAGCGCGGTGATCTCGCGCTTCGCCCGGATGCCGACGAGCGGCCGCGTGACGAGGCCGTTGCCGTGCTCGCGGGTGGTGAAGCGGGGCAGGATCGCGATGCCGTGACCGGCCGCGACTAGTGACTCCACGATGCCGTTGTCGGCGATGCGCTGAGCAACTCGCACGGGTTCACCGGTGATGGCCACGACCTGCTCCAGCACGCTGTCGAACGGGTAGTCGTGGGGCACACCGATCCAGGTCTCGCCGGCGACGTCCTTCGGGGACAGGCTGTCCTTGCGGGCCAGCGGGTGGTCCTCGGGCAGCGCGACGTCGAGTGGCTCGCTCATCAGCGGCACGACCTGCAGCTTGCGGTCGTGCCAGCTGTCCCGGGTGGCCGGCGAGTCGGCCACCACGACGTCGTGGTCGGGCGTGAGGTCGGCGAAGTCGACGGTGCCGTTCTCGTCCGTGCACACCAGCTCGACGTCCGGACGCTCGGCCATCCGGGTGAGCAGACCGGGCAGCAACATCTCCCCACCGGTGGGGAAGGTACGCAGCGTGACGCGTCCGGCCGGCTGCTCCATGAACTCGCGCCACCGCCCCTCCGCCCGCTCCACGGCCGTCACGATCTCCGTGGCCGTACGGGCCAGGGCTCGGCCGGCTTCGGTGAGCGCGACACCCCGTCCCGCGGGCTCCAGGAGGGTGTATCCGGCCTCTCTTTCCAGTGCCTTGAGCTGCTGGGACACCGCCGAGGGTGTGACGTTCATCGCGTCGGCGACCGCTCCGACGGTGCCCCGCTCCGACAATTCCCTCAGAAACTCGAGTCTGCGCACGTCCATGTAGCCAGCCTACACGTTAGATGTAGGTACGTTCGCTTGTGCTGCATAGTTGAACGATGGAGAATGGAGTCATTCACCGAACCTTTGAAGGAGGCTCACCATGTTCGTCCTCGGAACTCTCATCGCCCTCATCACCGCCATCGGCGTCACCCGCACGGCCACCTCGGTCGTGAAGGACGGCTACGGTCGGGTCCCGACCCGCCGCGCCTGACCCCGCATCGCGCGGTTGATCTGCGCCCCCGTGGCTTCGGCCGCGGGGGCGCTTTTCGTCTACGTGAGCGGCACCGGCGTCCTGGTGTCGTCGGGCGGCCAGGACGAATCGTCTCAATCGCTGAGCGCGGGTCGGTTTCGGTAGTTATTTCCCATGAGTAGACCCGCGCTGGTCAGCGCGTCAATGATCTGACCTGCAATGACATGAATCACACCGAGAATCGGCGAACTTGACTTGCCCAAGCCTCGCGAACCACCGATACTCAAGTTACCGGCTAGTAGACTGGCCAGTAACCGGCTGCAGCATCGCAGCGAATCCACAGTGCACCCGTGAATTGGGGATCGAGCAGATGAGCCACTACAAGAGCAACCTGCGCGACGTCGAGTTCAACCTCTTCGAGCTCTTCGACCGCCAGGACGTCCTGGGCACCGGCCCGTTCGAAGAGGTCGACACCGACATCGCCAAGAGCATCCTCACCGAGATCGAGCGCATCTCCCGCGAGGACCTGGCCGCGTCGTTCGACGACTCCGACCGCAACCCGCCGGTGTACGACCCCGCGGAGAAGACGGTCACCATGCCCGAGGCCTTCGCCAAGTCCTACAAGGCGTGGATGGATGCCGAGTGGTGGCGCTTGCAGGTCCCGGAGGAGCTCGGCGGCCAGGTCGCGCCGGCCTCGCTCGTCTGGAGCTCCGCCGAGTTCGTGCTCGGCGCGAACCCGCCCATCTGGATGTACGGATGTGGCCCCGCGTTTGCCCGCATCGTGTTCGAGAACGGCATCGACCGGGACAAGAAGATCGCGCAGATCATGGTCGACCGAGGCTGGGGCGCCACCATGGTGCTCACCGAGCCCGACGCCGGCTCCGACGTCGGCGCCGGACGCACCAAGGCGATCCCCAACGAGGACGGCTCGTGGAACATCGAGGGCGTCAAGCGCTTCATCACGTCGGCCGAGCACGACATGGCCGAGAACATCATGCACCTCGTTCTTGCCCGCCCCCAGGGCGTCGAAGGTGCCGGCGGACCGGGCACGAAGGGCCTGAGCCTGTTCCTGGTACCCAAGTTCCACTTCGATCACGAGACCGGTGAGCTGACGGGCGAGCGCAACGGCGCCTACGTCACCAACGTCGAGAAGAAGATGGGCATCAAGGTGTCCACCACGTGCGAGGTCACCTTCGGCGACGGCGAACCCGCTCAGGGCTGGCTGCTCGGCGAGGTGCACGACGGCATCAACCAGATGTTCCGCGTCATCGAGAACGCCCGCATGATGGTGGGCGCCAAGGCCATCGCGACGCTGTCCACCGGCTACCTCAACGCGCTCGAGTACTCCAAGGAGCGCGTCCAGGGCGCCGACCTCACCCAGGCGGCCGACAAGACCGCGCCGCGCGTCACGATCACCCACCACCCCGACGTCCGTCGCTCACTCATGACGCAGAAGGCGTACGCCGAGGGCCTCCGTTCGCTCATGATCTACGCGGCCACGTGGCAGGACGACATCATGATCAAGGAGGCCGCCGGCGACGACACCTCCCTGTCCGAGGCCGTCAACGACCTCCTGCTCCCCCTCGTCAAGGGCTATGGCTCGGAACGCTCGTGGGTGCTGCTGGGCACCGAGTCCCTGCAGACGCTCGGCGGCTCGGGCTTCCTGCAGGACTACCCGATCGAGCAGTACGTGCGTGACGCCAAGATCGACACGCTGTACGAGGGCACCACGGCCATCCAGGGTCAGGACCTGTTCTTCCGCAAGATCGTGAAGGACAAGGGCCAGGCGCTCGGCCACCTCGCACAGGAGATCCAGGGCTTCGTCGAGAGCGACGCGGGCAACGGTCGTCTCAAGGTCGAGCGCGGGCTGCTCGCCACCGGCCTCGAGGACGCCCAGGCCATGGTCGGCGCGGTGTTCCAGGACCTCATGTCGGCGAATCCGGCCGAGGAGAACGGCCAGCTCGAGAACATCTACAAGGTGGGCCTCAACACCACCCGCCTCGTGTACGTGCTCGGCGACCTCGTCGTCGCGTGGCTGCTGCTGCGCGGTGCGGAGGTCGCTCTCGAGAAGCTCGGTGGCGACGTCTCGTCGACCGACAAGTCGTTCTACGAGGGCAAGGTCGCCGCGGCGCAGTTCTTCGCCCGCAACGTCTTGCCGAAGCTGGCGAGCGAGCGCGCGATCGCCGAGAACATCGACGACTCGATCATGGAGCTCGACGAGTCCGCGTTCTGATCGCCGGTAACGTCTCCTCCGCACCCCCAGGAGGCACGCCATCAAGCCCGTCAACCCGCTCTGGTATCTCGCCGCGCTGACGATCGCCCTCACCGGGTGGGTCGTCGCGACAGTGGTGGCCGCCGGGGCGTGGGACGCGGTCCGGGCCGCGCCCGTCGCCGCCGTGAACAAGCCACTCGATGCGGGCGGCCAGAGCGTCGCGGTGTTCACCGACGTCGTCCAGCCGGAGCGGAAGGTCGCCTGCAGCCAGTCCACCGCCGCGGAGCGCAAGGCCGAGAAGAAGCCGAAGCCCATACCCGTGGCCAGCCTCGAGCTCGTGGTCACCGACGACGGCAACGAGTGGCACCTCATCGGGTTCGAGCCGGATGGCCGCAACGACATGGCCATCCGCTGCACACCGGCCGACGAGGGGTCCGACAACGCCACCTACGCGTTCTCGACCGTCGACGGCTTCACCGACCGGGCGAACACCGGCAACGGCATCGCGATCATCGGCACCGCCCTCGGCATCGGACTGGCCATCTGGACCTTCATCGCCCGCCGCCGACGACTTCACCAGGAGACCGACGATGCATCCGCTTGAGCCCTATGTCCAGGCGTGGCGCGGCACCGCCGACGACCTGCTCGACCTCCTGCCCTCGTTGTCCGACGACGACTGGTCGCAACCCACCGATCTGCCCGGATGGAGCGTGCACGACGTCGCCGCCCACCTCGCGCACCTCGAAGCCGTCCTGGCCGGACACGACGACGAGATGGAGATGAGGGGGCCGGACGGCCAGGTCTCCCCCGACTACACGCAGCTCGGCGTCGACGCGCGCGCCGACCGTCCGCCGGCCGATCTCATCGAGGAGTTCCGCACCGCCGTCGACGTGCGATCGCGCGAGTTCGACGCGGCGCTGCCCGATCCGGGTGCGAGTGCGCCCGTCACGCCCGGCAGCGTCGACTGGACCTGGGAGGTGCTGCTCCGCAACCGCGCGATCGACGTCTGGGCGCACGAGCAGGACATCCGCCGTGCCGTCGGCCGCCCCGGCAGTCTCGGCTCGGGCGGCGCCCAGGTCACGACTCGCTCGTTCGCGGCCGGCATGCCGTTCGTGCTCGGCAAGCGGGTCGCGCCGCCGGCCGGCACGTCCGTCGTCTGGCGCATCACCGGTGAGGTGCCGATGGAGATCGGAGCGGTCGTCGGTGACGACGGCCGGGCCTCGTCGGACGTCTCTGACGACCCGACCACGACCCTCACGCTCACCAGCGAGGCGTTCACCGTGCTCGCCGCCGGACGGCGCGGGCCGGACCAGGTGGACGTCGAGATCGAAGGCGACGAAGAGCTCGGCCGTGCCGTGCTCAACGCGCATGGTGCTCACCCGGATGAGCTGGAGAACGGACGACATCCCCGACCTCACCGGACGTCGCGCCGTCATCACCGGCATCACCGGTGGCCTCGGCTTCTCCACCGCCCTGGAGCTGGCGCGACACGGCGCCGAGCTGGTGGTCACCACCCGCAACGCGTCGAAGGGCGAAGAGTCGGTCGCCCGACTTCGCGACGAGGTTCCGGGCGTGACAGTCGACCTCGTCTCGCTCGACCTCGCCAGTCTCGCCGACGCCAAGCGGGCGGCATCCGACGTGTCAGCCGCCTACGACCGCGTGGACATCCTCGTCAACAACGCCGGCATCATGGCGACACCCCGGTCCACGACCGTCGACGGTTTCGAGCTCCAGATCGGCACCAACCACCTCGGACACTTCGCCTGGACCGCCACGCTGTGGCCGCTGCTCAAGGCCAGCGACGCACGCATCGTCACGGTGTCGTCGCTGATGCACGCCCGGGCCACCGGCATCGACCTGCGGTCGCTGACTCCGCAGGGCTCGCCGCGACGCTACGGGCGTTGGAAGTCGTACTCCGAGTCCAAGCTCGCCAACCTGAGCTTCGCCCTCGAGCTGAACCGTCGCGTCAAGGCGGCAGGACTCGGCGTCGTCAGCGTCGCCGCGCACCCGGGTTACGCCCTCACCAACCTGCAGAAGACCGGCACGAGCATGGGCGGTGGCATCAACGCCCTCGCCGGCACCGCGTTCCAGCAGGTCAGCCGGATCGTCGGTCAGTCCGCCGGGATGGGTGCCTGGCCGTTGCTGCTCGCGGCGACCGACCCGTCCCTGTCCGGTGGTGAGTACGTCGGGCCGAGCTCGCTGGCCCAGACCCGCGGCCGCCCGAAGCTCGTCGGCATGACCCGCTGGGCCCGCGACGAGGCGCTCGCCGACAACCTCTGGACGGCGTCCGAGCAGGCCACGGGCGTCGAGTTCCGAGTCTGAGTTCAGGACGGATCGGCGACGCGAGAAGCCCGGAAACTCCCCACGCTGGCCGCGAAGCGCTCCGGGTCGTCGTACCAGGGGAGGTGGCCGGCGTCCCCCCAGACCTCGACGTCGGCATCCGGCAGGAGCGACGCGAGCCGTTCGGCCACGTCTGTGCCACCGACCGGGTCGTCCGTGCCGACGAGCACGTGACATGGCACTCGAACGGATGCCAGCGTCTCCTCGTCGAGATCGAGGGATGGATCGAAACCTCCGAGCCAGGTGCCGAGCCCGCAGATCATCGCGGCATCGTTACGCATGGTGTCGGTGTGCCGCTGCCACGCGTGGACCCAGTCGAGCAAGGGCCGCGGGATGCGTCCGGAAGCCAGCGATCGGCGGTGACCGAGCTCGCGCAATGAAAGGCGGGTGCTCTGCCGGGTCGCGGGCAGCCCAAGCATCAGCCTGCCGATCACCGGGGTCCGCAGCATCGTGAAGAACCGCGGCGCCGACCAGCCGGGGACGAATGCCGGGCAGCCCGCGAGATAGACGCCCTGCACCCGGTCGGGAAGAGCAGCGGCGGAACGAAGAGCCGAGTACCCGCCCAACGAGCAGCCGACGAGGACGGCTCGGTCGACCTCCATGGCGTCGAGGACGTCTGCGGTCAGATCGGAGACGTACGGGGCCAGGGTGTCGATTCCGGGAATCTGTGAGGGTGGTGCACTCAGACCGGTACCCGGGCGATCGAGCAGAATCGCTCGGACTCCGGACATGTGAGCCGCGGCGTAGGCCCAGCTTGCTCCCGCGTCGGGGCCGCCGGTGAGGAAGAGCACGGGGTCGCCTTCCCCGGCCACCAATACGCGCGCCTTCCCACCCAGCCGGTCGAGTGGAATCTGAGCTTCCTGCACGTCGAGTCCGGCATCTGTCAGAAGCCGCCTCTCGGTCTCCCGATACGCCAATTCGTTCATGATCGTGCCTTTCGTGACATGTTACGTTTCACGTAACGTAACATGTCCTGTTACGTTGTCAAGACCATGGGCAGACCACGCGAGCACGACGAATCGACCCGCGAGGCACTACGCAGCGCCGCCGAACGACTCTTCGACGAGCATGGCGCCGAAGGCGTGTCCGTGCGTGCGCTGGCGGACGCGGCCGGTACCACCACGCGCGCGGTCTACAGCCTGTTCGGGTCCCGCGACGGCTTGCTCGTTGACGCGATGGGCTCTCGCGCCTACGAGTTCCTCATGCAACGAATGCACTCGCAGGTGCTGACCGACGACCCAGCGACCGACCTCGTCGAGATGGGCGTGACGGCCTTCCGCCAGCTCGTGGTTCAGCACCCCACTCTCTTCCGCATCACCTTCCAACGGGTCCTCCCGAGCTTCCAGCCGGGCCCGGAACTGGTCAGTGCCCGCGACAGCGGCGTTCGCCTGCTGACGCAGCGAGTCGGCCGCCTGGAGGATGCCGGTCTCCTCGACAGCCTGCCCCTGCCCGATGCCGTGATCGCCTTCCAGGCTGCGTGCGAGGGGCTCGGCAACCTCGAGCTCCGCGGAACGATCATGCGACTGCTTCCCAGCGGGCAGGAGGAAATGGCTTGGCGGAGGACGCTGAGCACCCTCGTCCGAGGCCTCACCTCGCCGGCCTAGTTCTGAGCGCCATTGTGACCCAGATCACAGGCTGAACGTGAGATGCCTCATGGAACAGGGGTCTCGGCTCGCTTGCCGCTCCAGGTTGACGTAACGTCGAGAGCAATGAGCCAGATGACTCTCAACAATTCAGCCACTGCCCATGACATGACCGTCCGCGAGATCACCACCGATGATCTCGATGACGTCGTCGACATCAACCAGACCGCGCTCGAGGGCGTGGGTCCGATCGACCGAGAAGGCCTTGCACTCCTCGTGAAGCAGGCCGACCAGGCACTCGTGCTCGACGACGACGGCGACATCGCCGGATTCGTCATCACGCTGCCGACTGGTGCCACCTACGACTCGAGCCGGTATGAGTGGTTCGAGAAGAGGCTCGACGACTACGTCTATCTGGACCGCATCGTCGTGGCCGAGACGCACCGCCGCCTCGGCGTGGCCTCGCGCCTGTACGACGAGATCGAGGGCGAGAAGCCCGTCGCGCTGGAGGTCTACGACGACAACGAGGGTTCACTGGCCTTCCACGAGGGCCGTGGCTTCGAACCCGTCGGCGAGCTCGAGCACCACGGCAAGACCAACGTGATGTTCGTCCGCGAGCCGGACGCCGCTTAACCCAAGCCGGACATCCGCGCGTACGCCTCCGGGTCGTCGACTCGGAGGCGTTTGCGTGCACGCACGCGGTAGCGGACGAGCTGCACCAGGCCCAGCGTCCACAAGACGTACTGGCACGACATCGCCCAGACGAACGCGGACGGGGCGTAGTCGGTGCTCGACCCCGGCGTGCGCCAGTCGAGCATCACGCCGATCGCAAGCACCAGGATCAGGCTGGCCAGGAACCCGCCCTGGTTGATGAGCCCGATGGCCGTTCCCAGCCGGTGCGCCGGGTTGAAGGTGCGGCCGAAGTCGAAGCCGATCATCGAGGCCGGACCGCCGACCCCGACCACGACGACCAGCACGACGAGCAGCCACGTCGGCGCCGGGCCGGGCCACACGAGCACGACCGTCCAGACCAGCCACCAGGCCGAGCACGATGCCGATCACCAGCGTCGAGCGGTGCCAGGGATGGTTCGTGATGGCCCACGCGAGCACCGGCCCGGCCACCATCACCGCGACCACGAGCACCGTGAGCAACGCGCCGGCGGCCGCGTCCGAGCGTCCCTCGCCCTGGACGAAGTAGGGAAATCCCCAGAGCAGGCCGAGCGAGATGGCGCTGAACGGAGTCGTGAAGTGCGTCCAGAAGCCGAGCCGGGTTCCTGGGTGCTCCCAGGCATCGGCAAGGCTGCTCCGCACGGAGGCCAGTGAGAGGGCGGGGCCGGACAGGCTGCGTCCCTCCGGGCTGTCGCGGATGACCAAGACCAGAGCGGCCATGAGCACCACCCCGGCTGCCGCGGCCAGCAGGTACGACCGCGTCCAGCCGAGCTCGCGCAGCGACACCGTCATGGGCACCGCCGCGATGACCGCGCCGAGCTGGCCGAGCACACCGGTGAGCTGGGTGACGAGCGGGATGCGGCGGGCGACGAACCAGGTGTTCACCAGACGCAGCACGCACACGAACGTCATCGCGTCCCCGATGCCCACGAAGGCGCGGGCGAGGAGCGCGAGCTGAAATGTCTCTGCCAGCGCGAAGCCGGCCTGGGCCACGGTGAAGGTCGCGAGACCGGCAAGCATCACGCGGCGTGAGCCGAAGCGGTCGAGGATGAGGCCCACCGGAACCTGCATCGCGGTGTAGACGGCGAGTTGAAGCACCACAAACGTTGAGAGCTGGGCGGCGGAGATGTCGAACCGCTCCGACGCCGCGAGGCCGGCGACTGCGAGCGATGAGCGGTGGAAGACGGCCAGCAAGTAGATCGCGAGACCGACGAGCCAGATGGCCACTGCACCCTGTTGGCCTCGCGCGACGTCGCTCACCGCGACAGTCTAGGTGGATGCAGACACCGGCCCTGACCCTTGTCGACTGGCGTGTACGCGTCAGCGATCTCTACGCCCGCGTGCGAGCCGAGGACGACCCCGAGCGCGGCCATGCCCTATGGCGCGACGGTCGCGACGAGCTGTTCCGCACCCACCCGCAGTCCCCGCTTCCCGCGGACGATCCGCTCCGCGAGACCGGATTGCCCTACTGGCCGTACGACCCGTCATGGCGGTTCACCGTGCCGCTGCTGTCCGCGGACTCCGACGAGCGCGAGCTCGACACCGGTGACGACGGTGGCCTGGTGATGCGCCGGATCGCCGCGGTGGAGCTACCGGGCGGTGGGTCCCTCGACGTGTGGACCATGCACCAGTACGCCGGTGGGCTGTTCGTGCCGATCAAGGACGGAACCGCCGGAGACGGGAGCTACGGCGCCGGCCGATACCTCCTCGACACCGCGAAGGGCTCCTGGCTGGGCGGCGACGACTCCAGCCTCGTGCTCGACCTCAACTTCGCCTACCACCCGTCCTGTCGCTACGACGACCGCTGGCGCTGCCCGCTTGCCGCCCCGGGCAACACGATCGAAGCGCGGGTGGAAGCGGGCGAACGGATGTCATAGTGGGCAGGTGACCGCCGTCAGCAGCGCCGAGGACCTCCCCCGCGGGACCGTCACTCGCTCAGGGAAGTACGCCGTGGGCAACAACGGCGACTACTTCGCCGTCACGCGCCGATGCCGCCACCTCCGCGGGCCGCTCGACGAGGGAGTTGTCGCCGCGGACGGATGCCTGGTCTGTCCGTGGCACGGTGCGAAGTACGACGTCGGTTCCGGCCGGATGGTGCGCGGACCCCGGGGCGTCTACGCCAAGGTTCCCGGACTCGGCGCCTTCTTCAAGGCGTTGACCGGCGTCGTGCCGCTCGGGCGCGCGAAGGTCGAGGTGCGCGACGGCGTCGTGCACGTCGACGACTAGCTAGTAGGTCAGGGCGGTCGCTGGATCACGAAGGATCGCGGCGACGTCGGACAGGAAGCGGGAGCCCTGCTCGCCGTCGACGATGCGGTGGTCGAAGCTCAACGCCAGCGTGGTGACCCAGCGGGCGACGATCTGGTCGTCGTCGCCGACCCATGGGCGCCGGTCGATCGCGCCGACGGCGAGGATGCCCGACTCGCCCGGGTTGATGATCGGCGTTCCGGCGTCGACTCCGAACACGCCCACGTTGGTGATCGTGAAGGTGCCGCCGCTGAGCTGGGCGGGCTGGGCCTTGCCGGCGCGGGCGGTGGCGGTGAGGTCGTCGAGTGCCTCGGCCAGCTCGACCATGGTCATGCGGTCGGCGTCACGGATGTTCGGCACGACGAGCCCGCGATCGGTGGCGGCGGCGATGCCGAGGTTGACGGCCCGCTTGAGCACGATCTCCTGGTTCTCGCCGTCCCACTGAGCATTGAGCTCCGGCGTGTGGCGCATCGCGAGGCAGACGGCCTTGGCCACGATCAGCGTCGGTGACACCCTGACGTCGCGGAACGCGCGGTCGCGACGCAGGCGTTCGACCAGGTCGACGGTGCGGCTGACGTCGAGGGTGATCCATTCGGTGACGTGCGGGGCGGTGAAGGCCGAGGCCACCATCGCGTCGGCCGTCCACTTGCGCACGCCCTTGATCGGGATGCGGACGTCGCCCTCGACCGGGCCGGTGAGCGTGGGCGACACGGGTCGCGTCGCGCGCGTGGCGACCGACGAGCTCGGCGCCGGCTCGTCGTGATGAGCGACGAAGGCTTCGACGTCGGCGCGGGTGACCACGGGACCGTCGGCGGGGACGTCGGCGAGGTCGATGCCGAGGTCCTTGGCGAGCTTGCGCACCGGCGGCTTGGCCAGCGCGTGGACGACTGACCGATGGGCACCGGGCTCCGCCTCGACTTCGACTTCGGCTTCGGCTTCGCCCGACAAGGGCGCAACCTCATCGTCGTCCGGGGTGTCGTCGGGCTCGACCACCGCTTGCGAGGTAGTCACCTTGCGACGTCGGGAAACCTCACCTGCGCGGGGTCCGTAGCCGACGAGCACGGGCTGGCGCTCCTCGGCCGCCTCTGCGGCTTCGTCCTCTGCCTCGACCGGAACCTCCGGCTCGGACACCGGCGACCCGATCTCGCTCTCGACGATCGAGCCGGCGGTGGCGGTGCTGTTGAACGCCTCCGCGGCCTCACGGTCGCCGATGGCGATGATCGGAGTGCCGACCGGAACGGTCTTGCCCTCCTCGACCAGCAGCGCGGTGACGACGCCGGCGAACGGACTGGGCAGCTCCACGATCGACTTGGCCGTCTCGATGTCGACGATGATGTCGTTGACCTTGACCGTGTCGCCGACGGCGACGCGCCACGACACGATCTCGGCCTCGGTGAGACCCTCACCGACGTCGGGCAGCTTGTACTCGCTCATGCAGTTGACTCTCCTAGAAAGCGCGCGCGGTGTCGACAGCGTCGAGGATGCGGTCGATGCCGGGGAGGAAGTCATCTTCGACACGGCTGGGCGGGTAGGGCAAGTCGTAGCCGGTGACGCGCTGCACTGGCGCTTCGAGGGAGTAGAAGCACTCCTCGGTGATGCGGGCTGCGATCTCGGCTCCCAGGCCGAGCATCCGCGCCGCCTCGTGCACGACGACCGCGCGTCCGGTGCGGCGCACGGACTCGTGCACGGGATCGAGGTCGAGGGGCGACAACGAACGTAGGTCGATGACCTCGAGGTCGAGGCCGTCGTCGCGCCCCGCTTCGGCGGCCTCGAGGCACGTGGTGACCATCGGGCCGTACGTGATGAGCGTGGCGTCGGAGCCGGGGCGGCGCACCTGCGACTCCCACAGCGACGCGGGCTCCGCGGCGAGGTCGACCTCGCCGGCCTCCCAGTAGCGCCGCTTGGGCTCCATGAACACGACCGGGTCGTCGGAGGCGATGGCCTGCTGGATCATCCAGTAGGCGTCGTGGGCATTTGACGGCGAGACCACCTTGAGCCCGGCGGTCAGCGCGAACTGCCCCTCTGGGCTCTCGGAGTGGTGCTCGACGGCGCCGATGCCGCCGCCGAACGGGATGCGGATGACGATCGGCATGCGGACGTCGCCCTTGCTGCGGAAGTGCAGCTTGGCGACCTGGCTGACGATCTGGTCGTAGGCCGGGTAGACGAAGCCGTCGAACTGGATCTCGACCACGGGGCGGTAGCCCCGGAAGGTGAGGCCGATGGCGGTGCCGACGATGCCCGACTCGGCGAGTGGGGTGTCCATGACGCGGCTCTCGCCGAAGTCCTTCTGCAGGCCGTCGGTGACCCGGAACACGCCACCGAGCGGGCCGACGTCCTCGCCCATGATGAGGACCTTGTCGTCGCCCTCGAGTGCGGCGCGGAGTCCGGCGTTGATCGCTTTCGCGATCGGCATCTTCTCGGTCATGCCGGGCTCCCTTCGTACTGGGCGCGCCAGGCGACGTATTCGGCCTTCTGCTCGCGCAGCTCGTCGGTCTGCTCGACGTAGACGTAGTCGAACAGCTCCGCGAGGTCAGGGCTCTCCATGGCGTGGCACTGCTCGCGAAGATGCTCACCGAGTGCCTCGGCCTCGGCCTCGAGGTCGGTGAAGAACTGCGGCGGCGTGCCGGCGGAGTCGAGGTAGGCGCGCACGCGTTCGATCGGGTCCTTGGCCTTCCACGACGCCACCTCGTCGTCGCTCCGGTAGCGGGACGGGTCGTCGGACGTGGTGTGCGCGCCCATGCGGTACGTGACCGCCTCGACGAGCATCGGGCCGCCGCCGTCGCGGGCCTGTTGGAGGGCCGCCGCGGTGACCGCGTGGCACGCGAGGACGTCGTTGCCGTCGACCCGCACACCGCGGAACCCGTAGCCGGCGGCGCGGTGCGCGATCGGCACCACGGTCTGACGGGCCAGCGGGACGCTGATCGCGTACTGGTTGTTCTGGCAGAAGAAGACGACCGGCGCGTGGTTGACGGCGGCGAAGTCGAAGGCCTCGGCCACGTCGCCCTGACTGCTCGCGCCGTCGCCGAAGTAGGTGATGACGGCGGCGTCGCGCTCGGGGTCGCCGGTGCCGACGGCCCCGTCGAACGTGAGACCCATCGCGTAGCCGGTGGCGTGCAGGGTGTGGGCGCCGATGACGATGCTGATCAGGGCCATGCCGTGCTCCGCCGGGTCCCAGCCGCCGAGCTCGACGCCGCGGTACAGGCCGACGAGCTTGCCGGGGTCGATGCCGCGCGTCCAGGCGACACCGTGCTCGCGATAGGACACGAAGGCGAAGTCCTGCGGGCGGAGCGCACGTCCTGAACCGACCTGCGCGGCCTCCTGGCCGAGAGCTGGCGGCCACAGGCCGATCTCGCCATGACGCTGGAGGGAGAAGGCTTCGTGATCGATGCGACGCGAAAGGACGAGGTCGCGGTAGAGACCGCGGATGGACGCGTCGTCGCCGTCGTAGTGGAACTCGGGGTGCTCGACGCGCTCGCCGGCGGGCGTGAGCAACTGGACGAGCGGCAGGTCGTCACCGACCTGTTCGGGCATGGGTGCGCTCATGCGACTCCCTCATCTCGGCCGGTCGCGAGATTATCGCACCGGTTCGACTAGGTGCCGATCTTCGACGTTCATGGGTGGTGAGCGACGAGGACCGGGCGAGACGTGACTGCTGTCACACCTGCCCTCTCACCGTATCCCGAGCGAGTGTCCATCTCCAATTTGAGCTCGCCTGAGCGAGTCCTGCGAGCAAACGGCGAGCCAGGTTGAGTGCGCCACGGGCGAAGCCCGTCCGTTGTATCGAAACCTCGTGAGAACACGAGCTCGCGCTAGCCGTGGTTTCGATTCCAGCGGGCCGCGACGGCCAGGAACTGGTCGTTGACCTCAGGCTCGCCGATGCTCACGCGTACGCCGTCGCCGGCGAACGGACGCACCGACACCGGGTCGCAGGCGGCCGCGAAGTCGACGGCGTCATCGCCGAGCGCGAGCCAGACGAAGTTGGCCTCGCTGTCGGGCACGTCCCACCCCTGGTCGCGCAGCGCCGCGAGCACCCGGACCCGCTCGGCGACGATCGCCTCCACCCGCTCGGCGAGCGCATCCGCGGCGTCGAGCGAGGCCACGGCCGCGGCCTGCGCGACGTCGGTGACGCTGAAGGGCGCGATGGCCTTGCGGATCGACAGCGCGATGTCCGTGGCGGCGATCGCGTAGCCGACCCGCAGCCCGGCGAGCCCGTATGCCTTGGAGAACGTGCGCAGCACGACGACGTTCTGGTGCTGGTCGGCGAGGGCCAGCCCGCTCGCGGCGTCGTCCCGGCGCACGAACTCGTTGTAGGCCTCGTCGACGACGATGATCACGTCGTCGGAGACCGCGTCGACGAGGCGCTCGAGCTCGGCCTGCGTCACGACCGGACCGGTCGGGTTGTTGGGCGAGCAGACGAGGATGACGCGCGTCCGCTCCGTGACGGCGGCGGCCATCGCGTCGATGTCGTGCGTGGCGTCCGGGCGCAGCGGCACCCGGATGGTGCGCGCTCCGGTGAGGTCGGCGCCGATCGGGTAGGCCTCGAAGGAGCGCCAGGCGTAGATGATCTCGTCGCCCTGCTCGCAGAAGGCCGTGAGCAAGGAGAACAGCACGGCGACCGAGCCGGTGCTGGCCGCGAACCGTTCCGGCGGGAGGTCGTACCTGCGCGCGAGCGCGGCGTAGAGGTCGGTGGTACCGGCGTCCGGGTACCGGTTCACCCGCCCGAGCTCCGCGGCGGCCTTCTCCATCACGCCGGGCAGGGGCGGGTACGGGTTCTCGTTGCTGGAGAGCTTGAGGTGGTCGCTCTCGGCGGGCTTGCCGGGCTTGTAGACGGGGATGTCGTCCAGAGCCCGACGCGCGTTCGGGGTAGTCATCCCCTGAGGCTAGGTCACTGCCAGAATCATCGGGTGACGGCTCGTGACGCCAGGTGGGGCTACCCGCTCGTGCTGCTCGCGGCTGCGCTGTTCGGGCTCAACGCCGGGGTGTCGCGCATCCCGCTGCGCGGCGGCACTCCGACCGACACGTTCACCACGGTGCGCATCACCACCGCGTTCCTCGCCTTCGTGCTGATCGCCCTCGTCGTCGACCGGTCGGCGCTGCGCGTCCCGCGCGGACGCGCGCTGCTGCTGATCACCGGCCTCGGGATTGCCGGGTTCGCCGGGGTGCAGTGGACCTACAACGTCGCGATCAACCGGCTGCCGCTCGGCATCGCGCTGCTGCTGGAGTATCTCGGGCCGGTACTGGTGGTGCTCTGGGTGCGGTTCGCGCGCCGCGAGCACGTCCATCCACGGATGTGGCCAGCGCTCGTCCTGGCCGTCGGTGGGCTAGCGGTGGTCAGCCAGCTGTGGCAGGGCATGACGCTCGACGGGCTCGGCGTCACCATGGCCCTCGGTGCGGCCGTGTGCTTCGCGGCGTACTTCCTGCTGGGCGAGCACACCGGGAGTGCCAACGTGGGTGGTCCGCTGCACGTCATCCTGTGGGCGTTCGCCGCCGCCACGGTGATGATGAACCTCGTCCAGCCGGCTTGGACGGCCGACGCGCTCGGCGACGAGGTCTCGATGCTCGGCCGCTTCGCCGACACGACGATTCCGTCGTGGGGCGCGATGGCCTGGGTGGTCCTGCTCGGCACGGTGGCGCCGTTCTTCCTGCTGCTGCTCGCGCTCCAGGTGCTCTCCGCGACGGTCGTCAGCGTCGTGGCGATGCTCGAACCGGTCGTGGCCGCCCTGGTCGGCTGGGTGTGGTTCGCCGAGACGCTGAACCCCGTTCAGCTCGTCGGCATGGCCGCCGTGCTCGCCGGCATCCTGCTGGCCCAGACGGCCCGCGACGTCGAGCCGTCCCTGCCGCCGCCTCAGTAGGCCCTGGCGGGGGTGCCGGGCCTCCCCCACTCGCTGGCGCTCGCGGGAGGTGCCCCCGGGCGGCTTCAATGACGCTGCAACAATCAGTGCATGACCCGAATCCTGATGTCCTGGATCCTCAGCGCGGCAGCCCTGGCCGCCGCCGCCGGACTGCTCGGCGAGCACATGAACATCGGCCGGGCGGGTGACACCGACATGGAGCGCATCATCGCGCTCGCGGTCGTCGCACTCGTCTTCAGCCTCATCAACACGTTCGTCGCACCGATCGTGAAGATGCTGTCGCTCCCCTTCATCATCCTGACGCTCGGCCTGTTCCTGCTGGTCATCAACGCGCTGCTGCTCCTGCTGACCGACTGGATCGCGGGCAAGCTCGACGTCTCGTTCTACGTGGAGAGCTTCGGCTGGGCAGTTCTCGGCGCGATCGTCATCTCGATCGTGAACGCCATCCTCGGGACGTTCGCCAAGCGCATATGACCCCCGGCGAGCCGCTCCGGATCGCCATCGTGTGCCTCGGCAACATCTGCCGGTCCCCGATGGCCCAGGTCGTGCTCGAAAACCGGATCGAGCGTGCCGGCCTCGCCGACGAGGTGGAGGTCGTCTCCGCCGGCACCGGCAACTGGCACGTCGGCGAGCCGATGGACGAGCGTGCGGCGGCCACGCTGACCGCCGCCGGCTACGACGCCACCCGGCACACCGCCCGAACCTTCACGACCGACTGGTACGGCGAGCACGACCTCCTGCTGGCCATGGACGCCAGCAACCGCGCCGACATCACGGATCTGGCCCCGACCGTCGAGGCGCAGGGGCAGGTACGCATGTTCCGCGACTTCGACCCGGACGCGTCGGAAGGCGACGACGAGGTGCCCGACCCCTGGTACGGCGGCCCCGAGGGCTTCGCCGAAGTGCTCACGATGGTGGAGCGCACAGCCGACGCGATCATCGAGCGACTTCCCGAGATCGCACCAGGACTCAAGCAGTCGTAGGACACTGATGGGGTGGCCCTTCGCACCCCGCTCTGCGACGTGCTCGGCATCGAGCACCCGATCATCTGCGCTCCATTCGGGCCGTGGCCGGAGGTCGACCTCGCCGCGGCCGTCAGCGAAGCGGGCGGGCTCGGGAGCCTCGGCACAGCCGTTCGTCCGGTCGAGGAGCTCCAGGACGACTGGCGCCGAGTTCGTGAGCTCACCACCAAGCCGTTCGCGATCAACCACACCCGCCGACCATTCGACGAGGAAGCGTTTGCGGCGAGCCTGGACGCACGCCCGGCCGTGATCTCGTTCCACATCGGGGAGCCGATGGACCTCATCGACCGGGCCCATGCGGCCGGCATCCTCTGGATGCACCAGGTCGGCACCATCGACCAGGCTCGACAGGCTCTGGACGCCGGCGCCGACGTCATCATCGCCCAAGGTTGGGAGTCGGGCGGCAACGCGGGTGATGTGGCGATGTCGGTGCTCGTGCCCCAGGTGGTCGACATCGCAGGGGGCACGCCGGTCGTGGCGTCGGGCGGCATCGCCGACGGCCGCGGTCTCGCTGCGGCGTTGGCCCTGGGTGCGCAAGGAGCGAACGTCGGCACGCGTTTCGTGGCCAGTGTCGAGATGCAGGCCTCGGACGCATGGAAACAGTCCATCGTCGCCGCGGACGCGACAGACGCGGTCAAGGTCGCATTCGCTGCGTCGGTGATGCCCCCGTACACCGAGGGCGCGTACACCACGATGAGTCCGCGGACCCTCCGTAACGACTTCGTCGACACCTGGAATGCCGATCTCGCAGGGGCCGAGAGCAAGAGGGACGAGCTCGGTGCGGAGGTGATGGCGGCGGTGCGCAGCGGAACCCTGGAAGGTCTTCTTCCCTTCACCGGTCAATCGGCCGCGCTGGTCCACGAGATTCGTCCCGCTGCAGAGATCGTGGACACGTTCGTTCGGGAGGCCGAAGATGCTCTCCGGGCGGCCGGACGGCACACGGCTTCCTGAGCTCGGGCCGGGACTCAAGCGGTAACGTCGGCGCCATGGCACGCATGGCAGGCACCGCGGCTCGCGCGGAGGCGTTGCTCGGCCACGGTGTCGTCTCCACCACCCCGGTCGCCGGCGGCGACATCTGCACCGCCACGCGGCTGCGGCTCAGCGACGGCCGCAGCGCCGTCATCAAGACCCGGTCCCAGCCGCCCGAGGGGTTCTTCGAGCGCGAGGCGGAAGGCCTGCGGTGGCTCGCCGACGCCGGTGGCGCGAATGTTCCCGAGCTTCTGGCGGTCTCCGACGACTGCATCGTGCTCACCTGGGTCGAGCCGGGCAAGCCGTCCGGTGACGTCGCCGAGCGGTACGGGCGTGCCCTCGCTGCCACTCACGCCGCCGGTGCGCCCCAGTTCGGCGCCGACGTCGACGGGTTCATCGGGCTGGCGCCGCTGCCCAACCGGACGATGCCCACGTGGCCGGAGTTCTACGCCTCGCGCCGGGTGATGCCCTATGTCCGCGCCGCCCAGGACCGTCAGGCGCTCACCCACGAACAAGCGGCGACCATCGAGACGGCGATGAAACGCATCCACGACTTCGCCGGCGACCCCGAACCGCCGGCGCGAGTGCACGGCGATCTGTGGTCGGGCAACATCATCTGGGGCACCGACGGCGAGGTGTGGATCATCGACCCGGCGGCACACGGTGGCCATCGCGAGACCGACCTCGCGATGATGGCCCTGTTCGGCCTCCCGCACCTGCAGCGCGTGCTCGACGCGTACGACGAGGCGGCGCCGTTGGCGGAGGGGTGGAAGCACCGCGTCGGACTGCACCAGCTGCATCCCCTCCTCGTGCACGCCGTCCTGTTCGGCGGCACCTACGGCGAGCGCGCCGCCACGACGGCCCAAGCCTTGCTCGACGGCCCCTCCGACGACTGAGAACCCACGCTCAGAGAAACCTCAGCCATGCACGGCACACTGGAGTCATGCGGATCCTTGTCGTGGACGACGACCGTGCGGTGCGCGACTCGCTGCGTCGGTCGCTGGAGTTCAACGGCTACACCGTCGACCTCGCGTCCGACGGAGCCGAGGCACTCGTCCGCGTTCCGCAGGTCGACCCCGACGTCATCGTGATGGACGTGATGATGCCGCGGCTCGATGGACTCGAGGCCACGCGGGCGCTTCGCAGCGCCGGCAACGACGTCCCGATCCTGGTGCTCACCGCGCGCGATGCCGTCACCGACCGTGTCGACGGGCTCGATGCCGGCGCCGACGACTACCTCACCAAGCCGTTCGCGCTGGACGAGCTGCTGGCCCGCGTGCGCGCGCTGCATCGCCGGTCGTCCCGCCGCGCTGACCTGGAGGCCGACGAGGCGCCGCTGACGTTCGCCGACCTGACCCTCGACCCCGTCACGCGTGACGTCACCCGCGCCGAGCGCAAGCTGTCGCTGACGCGCACCGAGTTCGCGCTGCTCGAGCTGTTTCTGCGACGTCCGAAGCGGGTGCTCGAGCGCTCGTTCATCCTCGAGGAGGTCTGGGGCTTCGACTTCCCGACGACGGCCAACTCGCTGGAGGTGTACGTCGGGTACGTCCGGCGCAAGCTCGAGGCCGAGGGCGAGGACCGGCTGCTGCACACCGTGCGCGGCGTCGGCTACGTCCTGCGTGAGACGCCGCCATGACCGAGGTCGCCGAGAGCGGCAGGTCCCAGGGCCGGGCACGGTCCGCGGTTGGCACGATCCATCGTCAGATCCAGCCCCTGACGGCTCGCGCGTCGCTCGCGATGCGGGTCGCCCTGCTGACCACGGCCGCGGTCGCAGTCACGCTGGCGGCCGTGAGCGCCCTCGTGTTCGTCACCGTCCGCGCGGAGTTCGAGAGCTCGCTCGACGAGTCCATGCTGCGCAGGGCCAACGCCGCGGTCAGCGCCGACTACACGCCGTCCGCTGAGGAACTGGACCTCGCGGGCATCAAGATCTTTGTCGTGCGCGGCGGCCAGATCTTCAGCCGCCGCGGCGACGAGGCCACGCTGCCGCTCAACAACCACGAGATCGAGGTGTCGATCGGCCAGACCAAGAGCTCGCGCCGCACCACGACGCTCGACGGCGAGCCGTACCGCGTCGTCGCGGTGCAGGCCGGCGAAGGGTCCGCGCTCGTGCTGGCCCAGCCGATGGAGTCGGTCCAGCGGGCACTCGAACGCCTCAAGGTCATCCTGCTGCTCGCCAGCGCGGCCGGCGTCGTGCTGGCCGGTGGCGCCGGATGGGTCGTGGCCACCAACGGGCTGCGGCCGGTGCGCCGCCTCACCGCCGCCGCGGAACGGGTCGCGCGCACGTCCGAGCTGCACCCGATCAAGGTCACCGGCCACGACGAGCTGGCCCGGCTCACCGCGTCGTTCAACCAGATGCTGCTCGCGCTCGACGCGTCGCAGCACCGTCAGCGGCAGCTCGTCGCCGACGCCGGGCACGAGCTGCGCACGCCGCTCACCAGCCTCCGCACCAACATCGAGCTCCTCGGCCAGGCGGCCGAGAACCCCGAGCGCCAGCTCACCGCGGCCCAGACCACCGAGATCATGGACGACGTCCGGGCGCAGCTGCAGGAGCTGACCACCCTGGTCGGCGACCTCGTCGAGCTCGCGCGCGACGAGCCGATGTCCCGCGATCCCGAGCCGCTCGACCTCGCCGACACCGTCGCGTCGGCCCTCGAGCGGGTGCGTCCGCGCGCCCCCGGCCTGAGGTTCGACGTCGAGGCCGAGTCGTGGCCGGTCATCGGCGAGCCGCCGCTCCTGGAGCGGGCCGTGACGAACCTGCTCGACAACGCGGCGAAGTGGAGCCCGGAGGACGGCACCGTCACTGTGCGCCTCGACGAGGGAGTGCTCACCGTGAGCGACGAGGGTCCCGGGATCTCCGACGCCGACCTGCCGCACGTGTTCGACCGCTTCTACCGCTCGAGCGAGGCGCGGACGCTGCCCGGCTCGGGGCTCGGGCTGTCGATCGTCCGGCGCGCCGCCGAGCGTCATGGCGGCACCGTGACGGCGGAGTCGCCCGTGGGTGGCGGGAGCGTGTTCACCATGACCGTTCCCAGTTCTTCCTGACATCACACGTGGCACTCAGCGGGTTTTCAGCCGTAGGGGAGAATGTGTACTCATGAGCGACCCCAATGATCCCTTCGCGGCACACCCGTACTCGCCGCCGTCCGAGCGCGGAACCGACACGGACACCCAGGACGCGCTGTCCGGGGTTCCGGACTCCGAGCCTGAGGAGCAGGGACCGGTCGCTGACCAGCAGCAACCTCCCGCCGAGCCTGCGCCGGCAGACTCGTCCACGGAGGACACAGTGCAGGTCGAGCAGCCGCCGCGCGACCATGCGTACGACGACCGCGAGCAGACGGTCATCCTGCCGGTCGACGCACAGGACGACGAAGGCACGCCACCGCCCCCGCGCGGTCGTCGAACCCTCGCCGGAACCCTCGCCCTCGTCGTCCTCGCCGCGGGCGCGGGCATCGGCGGAGCGGCCGCCTACGACGCGATCCAGGGCGATGACAGCAGCGTCGTCAGCTCGCTCGAGGCCGGGTCCGACACCGACTCCGCACCGGCCGGCGAGATCGAGAAGGTGGCCCAGAAGCTGTTGCCGTCCGTGGTGCAGATCAACGTCGCGGGCGGTGGCAGCAGGCGGAAGGGGCACCGGAACGGTCATCAGCAGCGACGGTCAGATCCTCACCAACAACCACGTGGTCGAGTCCGCGGCAGACAATGGCACGATTTCGGTCGCCTTCAACGACGGCACCAACGCCAAGGCCGAGATCCTCGGCCGTGATCCGGCGACGGATCTCGCGGTCATCAAGGCCGAGGGCAAGAGCGGACTCAGCCCCGCCACGTTCGGGAGCTCTGCTGAGCTCTCGGTGGGCCAGGATGTTGTCGTCATAGGTTCCTCATTCGGGCTTGAGGGCACAGTCACGAGTGGCATCATCAGCGCGCTCAATCGCCCGTATCCGCCACCTGGCTCCAGGCAGCGACACGGAGACGGTATTCCCGGCCATCCAGACCGACGCCGCGATCAATCCCGGAAACTCCGGCGGACCTCTTGTCGACCTGCAGGGCCGCGTCGTCGGCATCAACGCCGGAATCATTTCAAATTCAGTCGCGCCCGGATCGAATGGAGTTGGCTTCGCCATCCCCATCGACCTCGCTAAGAGGGTCTCGACGGCACCTCGCAAAGGGCGATGCCTTCGAGCACGCGCGCGTCGGAGTCACCGTCGGCGGGGCGGTTGCCAAGGACAACATCACCGGCGTGGGAGCCGAGGTCAAGGAAGTCACGAAGGGCAGCGCCGGTGACGAAGCCGGACTGCGGGTGGGCGACATCATCAAGTCGGTCAACAATGTGCAGATCTCCAGTTCCACGGCACTCGTTGCGTCGATCCGTGGCTACGCGCCGGGCGAGAAGATCACCGTCACATACGATCGCGACGGGAACGAGCGGACCGCCAAGGTCACTCTCGATTCCGATGGTGGCAAAGTCGGCGGCTAGCCCGATCTCGGTTGCAGAAGTCACCATCGCGTGGGGCGTAGACGCTGATGGGGAAGTGCACGCCCTTCACCATGACCTCGCCCAGCGGCTCGAAGCCGGCCTCGTCCTTCACCAGGTGCCAGCTCGTACCGCTGAGCAAGGTGCGGCCCGGTTCCGCCTCAGCCTGGATCCGGGCCGCGATGTTCATCTGCAGCCCGATCGCCGTGTACGTCCCCCGGCCGGCCGAGCCGAAGGTTCCGACGCTCAGGACTCCGGAGTTGATGCCGACTCGGACTTGGAGCGGCTGCTCGATTCCCAGCTGATACCAGGTGGCGTTGAGCTCCGCCAGACGTTGGTGCATCCCCTGGGCCGCTGCCATGGCCTGTCGCACCTGATCCACGGGTTCACATCGTTCGGGAGCCCCGAAGATCGCCATCAGGCCGTCACCGGCGAACTCCGTGACGACACCTTTCTGGCCTTCGATGATCTCGCTCATGGCACCGACGTACTCGCTGATGATCTGGCTCAGGGACTCGGGATCGAGTCGGTCGGCCAGGGCCGTGAAGCCGGCGACGTCGGAGGACAGCGCCGTCACTCGAAGGCGCTGGGGAACACCGATGGCCGCGTGATCACCGGACTCGATGCGATCCACCACCGCAGCCGGGGCGTATCTCTGGAGCAGGCGCCGACTGGCCTGCAGCTGCTCCTGCTGGCGGGCCACGGTCCGCTGCGCGATGAACTGACGACGCATTCCGCGTTCGATCAGCGCGGCCGCGACCACCAGGATGGGTGAGCTTGCGACCAGGATGGCGATGTACGGCCACGTCTGCGCCAACGGAACCTCACCCTGTTGCGTGTCGCGGATCAGCAGCGCCACAGGCACCGTCGTCAACGTGGCAACGACTGCCGCCGTCTCGCGGGTCGGCAGCCGCACGACGAGCGGGTAGAAGATGACCGAGAGCACCCCGCACGCGACGGTCCCGCTGTGCGTTCCGTAGAGGTTGCTCATGATCCAGACGAAGTTCAGGCCGATCACGATGGCGGCGAAGGCGATCCCGAGATTGGTCCATCGTCTCAGCGTCGTGTAACTCAGAAGGATGATGATGGTGAGCATGGGCACGGCGATGGCCCAGTTGCTGACATAAATGAGTCGCGGGCTCTCACCGAGAGCCCACGTGAACATCAAGGGAATCAGCACCCAGACCACAGCCGAACCGAAGCCGACCGCGCGGGTGACCGGCGTGATCTCGTCCTGGTGCCAGGAACGGTAGTCCGCCTCGACGGACGGCTCACGGAACAACCCCCAGCTTCCGCTCTGCGCGAAGGCCGGCGGTGCATCGACGGACGATGTCGGGAGCGTCATCGATCCCCTTCATACGGAGATGTCAATCGAACCGTAGACCCTGTGCACTCCTCCTCGGAGAAGGATCGAGGCGAAATCTCCTGCGCCACTCGTCCTGATCCGGAGGGTGGATGTCCGATTTTCGCTCGTGGACTGTCGGTGCGCGGCCCTAGCGTGGACAGGTGAGCACACCACCGACCACCAAGCCTGATCGGCGCTGGCACGACTTCTCCGGGCGCGACCTGTCCATCGGCGCGCTCGGCGTCACGGTCGTGCTCTGGGCGTCGGCGTTCGTCGGCATCCGCGACGCGGCCGACTCCTTCTCGGCAGGGCCGCTCTCGCTCGGCCGGCTCGTGGTCGCCGCCGTCGTGCTCACCGCGCTGGCGCGACCTTGGCGTCATCGACTGCCCACAGGCCGTCCGCTCCTGCTGCTCGTCCTGGGCGGGGTCAGCTGGTTCGGTGCCTACAACGTCGCCCTCAACGCCGGGGAGCAGCAGGTCGATGCCGGCACGGCCGCGCTGGTGGTCACCGTCGGCCCGATCCTCATCGCGCTGTTCGCGGGCATCCTCCTCAAGGAGGGCTTCCCGAAGCCACTGCTGATCGGCATCCTCGTCGCCGCGTCCGGCGTCGTGCTCATCTCCCTCAGCACCCGCGACGAGTCAGCGGTCGACACCGCCACCACCACGGGCGTTCTGCTGTGCCTGGCGGCGGCGGTCCTGTACGCCATCGGCGCGCTCGCGCAGAAGCCGACGCTGACGGTCGTCACGCCGGTCATGTCGGTGTGGCTGATGTGCGTCGTCGGGGCGGTCGTCTGCCTGCCCTACCTGCCGTCTCTGGTGCGCGAGACCGGCGACGCGTCCGTGGCGAACATCGTGTGGGTGGTCTACCTCGGGGTGTTCCCGACGGCCATCGGCTTCAGCACCTGGTCGTACGCGCTCAAGCGGCTCAGTGCCGGACAAGTCGCCTCGGCCACCTATCTCGTGCCTGCCGTGGCGACGCTCATCTCCTGGGTGATGCTCGACGAGGTGCCTGCGTCGCTCGCGTTCGTCGGCGGCGGGCTCTGCCTCATCGGCGTGGCCATCACGCGCTACCGGAGGCGGGGTCCAACAGCTGGGTCACCAGATCCCGCAGGATGACGTAGCCGTTCCGGGTGAGGATCGACTCGGCGTGGAACTGAACGCCGCGGTAGTGCGGCCCGGCCAGCAGGTGCACGTCGCCGCTCTCGTCCGCCTCCACGGTGACGCCGGCGGGCAGACCGGCATCGGATACCCGCGCCACGAAGGTGTTGTAGAAGCCCACGGTCTCCGGTCGGTCGAGCACGGTGAGCCGGCTCTGCGTGCCCTGGAACACGATGTCCTTGAACGCGAGGTCGAGGCCGAGCTGCCGGCTCAGCACCTGGTGGCCGAGACACACGGCGAGGAACGGACGGCCGGCTTCGAGGAGTCCGCGCACGACGCCGTCGACCACACGGATCTTGGCGTCGTCGACGTCGCGAGGGTCGCCCGGGCCGGGCCCGACGACCACGAGGTCGTATCCGTCGAGCGCACCGTCGGTGTAAGCGTCGTGCCGGACGACGTCGGTGGTCATGCCCAGCACACCGAACACGTGCGACAGCATGTTGACGAAGTCGTCCTCGCCGTCGAGCACGACCACCCGCTTGCCGACGAGCGACGCCACCGGCGGCGTGCCGGACTGGTCGGTGAGCCAGAACTGGCTGAGCCGCTGGTTGCGGGATCCGAGCGCGATGAGCACGTCCTCCTCGCGAGTGAATGCGTCGAAATCAGGTTGCGGCTCCGGTGCCTGGTCGACGAGACCGAACGCACTGAGGATGCCGGACGCCTTCGCCCACGTCTCCTTCGTCTCGTAGGCGGGGTCGGAGTCGCGGACCAGCGTGGCGCCGGCGGTGACCGTGACGTTGCCGTCGAGGTCGACGTCGGCCGTGCGGATGAGGATCGGCGCATCGGCGACCGGTAGCCCGTCGCCGTCACGCCCGATCAGCGCGGCCACGGACGCGTAGTAGCCCCGGCCGTGCTCCTCGTACTTCGCGATCAGGCGGCACGCGTTCTCGACCGGGCTGCCCGTGACGGTCGCGGCGAACATCGAGTCGCGCAGCACCTCGCGCACGTCGCGGCGGGTGCGGCCGGCGAGCAGGTACTCGGTGTGCACGAGGTGGCTCATCGGCTTGAGGTACGGGCCCAGCACGAGACCACCCTCGTGGCAGATGTCGCACATCATCTTGAGCTCCTCGTCGACGACCATGAAGAGCTCGTAGATCTCCTTCTCGTCGGCGAGGAAGCGGAGCAGCTCGCGCTTGCGATCGGCGTGCGTCTCGAGGCCGCGCATGCGGAACGTGCCGCTGATGGGGTTCATCCGCACCTGGCCGTCCTCGATGCTGACGTGCCGCTCCGGGCTCGCGCCGATGAGGTAGCGGTCGCCGGTGAAGATGCAGAACGTCCAGAACGCGCCCCGCTCGCGCTCGAGCAGGCGACGGAACACCGCGAGCGCCCGCTCGTGACCCCAGTCGGCGACACGGGCGCGGTAGTGCCGGCCGATCACCAGGTTGGCGCCCTCGCCGCGGCCGATCTCCTCGTCGATCACGTGCCGCACCATGTCGGCGTAGTCGTCGTCGGACGTCTCGAAGCCGCCGCGGTCGGCCAGCTCGATGGTCGTGTCAGGCAGCTCGGCCAGCAGCTCGTCGAGCGGCAGCTCACCCTGGACGGCCGCCTCGATGACGCTCAGCGGGGTGCCGTCCTGGTGCGCCTCGAAGCCGCGCTCGCGCGCTTGAGCGAACGGAACCAGCACCAGGTGGTCCCATGCACGGCCAGACCCCGTCCGCAGCGGGATGTCGGCCAGCGCCTCGACATCCGTGCGCGGGCCACCGACGAGCGTGACGGTGTCGGCGTCGCGCACGCGGATCAGGGCAAAGGCCGGCTGGGCCAGCAGATCGTCGAGCATGAGGCGTCGATCCTATCGGCGTCGTGCCATGGCCTGATGCCATGCTGGCCAGGTGGACAACCTGATCGACGTCGACCTGGTGCGCCGGGACCTCGCCCAGCTCGTCAGCTACGCGAGCGTCGGGGGCAGCGAGTCCGAGGTCGCGGTGCAGCGATGGTGCGCCGCGACGCTCCAGGGACTCGGGCTGGACGTCGATCTGTGGCGACTCGACCTGGACGAGTTGCGGGCCGACCCGGACTACCCCGGCGAGGAGGTCGATCGCGAGGAGGCCTGGGGCTGCGTCGGTGTGTCGGGTGAGGGCACGCCGGCGGTCATCCTGAACGGTCACGTCGACGTCGTGCCACCCGGCGAGGAGGAGTGGTGGACCGGCGCCGACCCGTGGGACCTGCACGAGATCGACGACCACTGGTACGGCCGCGGCGTCTGCGACATGAAGGGCGGCGTCGTCGCGATCCTCGCCGCCGTGCGCGCCGTCGGCGACCGGCTCGAGCGTCCGTTCGCCGTGCACACCGTCATCGGTGAGGAGGACGGCGGCATCGGCACGTTCGGCACGCTGCGCCGCGGTCACACCGGCGACGCGTGCCTCATCGCCGAGCCCACGGCCGGCGAGATCGTCGCCGCCAACGCCGGCGCACTCACGTTCCGCCTGGAGGTGCGCGGTCTCGCCACCCATGGCTCGCTCGCCGGTCTCGGCGTCAGCGCCGTCGACCTGCTGGAGAGCGTGCGAGCATCGCTGCGCCGCTTGGACGAGAAGCGGAACGTCTCACCGCCGGCACCGTTCCGTGTCCGGCCGTGGCCGATCTCGACCGGCATCGTGAGCGCGGGCGCGTGGGCCAGCACCGTGCCCGACTACCTCGTCGCCGAGGGGCGTTTCGGGGTCAAGCCCGGCGAGTCGTTCGAGGACGCGATGGCGGAGTTCGAACAGGCGGTCCGCGACGCCGACGACCCGTGGCTGAAGCGAGCACCCGGTGGAGGTCACCTGGCCGGGTGGCCGGTTCGCGGCAGGAGCACTCCCCCCGGCCACCCGTTCGGTGACGAGGTGGCGTCGGCCGTGCAGGCCGCGGGCGGCGATCGTCCCGAGCTCGTCGGCGCGCCCTACGGATCCGACCTGCGCCAGTACATCGCGGTCGGCATACCCACCGTGCAGTTCGGGCCGGGCACGATCCAGAACGCCCACGCCCTCGACGAGCATGTCGCCATCGACGACGTCGTCCGGTGCGCCGAGACCTACGCCCGCCTGCTCATGAGCCGCTGCGGATGACGGACACTCGATTCAGCGACGTGACGGCCTGACGCGGGTGAAGTCGGCGACGTCGATCATGCCGCCGGGCTCGAACGTGACCGGCTGGAGTCCGACCGGCCGGCCGGCGCGGAACGTCACGATCGCGACCTGCGCGGCGCGACGCAGCTTGCTGCCCAGCGCGAAGGTGTAAACGGCACCGCCGGTCGATCCGGTCGTCAGCGTGGTGGTGGAGCGGCCGTTCTCCCCCTCCACGACGTCCGGACCCACCTGCCGGTGCAGATGGCCGGACAGCACCAGGTCGACGCACCCGCTCGCGGACGCCTTCCGGGCCGACGCCGAGCTGTGCACCACCAGCACAGCGACCCGCTCGTCCTGGCAGGCGACCTCGGTGAGGCGCTGGTCCTGCTCCTTGATGGCCTTGATGTTGTCGCTCTCCTCGCCGTCGTAGCCGGCGGTGAAGCCCGAGCTGCGGGGGTCGCTCGAGCCGAGGAAGCGGATGCCGTCGACGTTGACCGGTCGGCCCGTGAGCACCCGGAACCCCCGGTCCTTCATCGTGTCGGTGACGCTGCTGCCCTGATCGTGGTTGCCGGCGACGGCGACGATCGAGAAGCCACGGAACTCCCGTGCGAGGGAGTTGATGCTGAAGGTCTCCCAGCTTCCGCCGTTGGACGTGTCGTCGCCGAGGTCGATGAGCGTCTCCGCGCCGGCCTTGACGGCGATGGCGTGCGCAACCGGATCCATGCCGATGTTGTCGTGCCGGTCGGTGACGACGAGAGCTGTGCTCTCGCCCTCCGCCGGCCGGCGCACATCCGTGGTGGCGGCCGCCCGCAGCGCCAGCGCACCGTAGAACTCGACCGACTCGCGATAGGTTTCCAACGCTCCCTGCACGAGCGCCTTGCTGCCCTTGGTGGCCGAGCCGTTGACGATCTCGACCTGGTCGAGCACCGGGTCACTCGGCACGTCCGGGAATGCCTGCACGAGCGGAACCCATGATTTCGGCGGCCTCTCCTGCTGCTCGGGCACCGCGACCAGCACCGTCGATCCCACGACCGCCACACCGACGAATGCGGCGACCAAGGCCTGGGTGCGGGTGGGATGCCGAGAGGCATGCCAGATCATGGCTCGCCGTTCTGCCCCGACTGCCTGCCACGTGAGCGCGACGCCGACCGCAACCAGCACACCCACGCCAACTCCACGCAGGAGCGCCGCCTCGAGCATGTCCCGGACCTCGGCACGCACGGCCGCGATCTCGCCCTCCGGCTGGCTGGCGATGACGGCGTCACGTGCCACCAGCTGATCGAGGCTCTCGACCTCGGCGTTGCCCAGGGAGATGTCGACGCCGATGCCGGCGACGGCCTCGGCAGGCAGGCGCACCCGCGGCAGTAGTGGCCCGAAGTCCAGCGTCGCGAAACCGTCGAGCGCCGGGACCACCGTTGCGTCGTGCGCGCCGATGACGACGTGGCGCTCGCTGTGCACGAACGTGCTGTACGCCACCGGAGCCCCCACGATGACGGCGACGACGAACAGGGCAAGCGCCTGCAGCACTTGCTTGACGGTCGGAAGGCCGCGCCTCACGGTGACCGCCTCACGCGATGGTGCCGCGCCAGCGATCTGTGCTGGCTACCGTCGTGAGTCGTTGGGTGGCACGAGTGAGGGCGACGTACAACGTGCGCCAGCCGGAGGCGGACTCGTCGGTGATCGCATCGGGCTCGACCACGACCACGCCGTCGAACTCCAGGCCCTTCGTGTCCAGACCTTCGAGGACCACCAGTCGCCCTGAGCTTTGGGCGACCAGAGGCTCCAGTGCTTGCTCGATCTCCGGCTTCGAGCCGCGGGCCGTGACGACCGCGACGGTGCCCTCGACCTCTGCGAGCAACGCCTCGGTGCGTGCGACGACATGAGCCGGCACGGCGGCCCTGTCGACCACGTCGTGCTGAGGGTGCTCGCCAGTGCGACGCACCGCGTCGGCGAGGTCGGGGTCTGGCACCGCGACGGCAGCGACCTGCGCGGCGAGGTCGTAGATCTCGGCCGAGTTGCGGTAGTTGGTGGACAGCCGGAACACGTGCTCCGGCTTGCCCTCCAGCGCTTCGGCGCGAGCGCGAGCCGACTCCTCCGGAAGCGGCCAGGACGCCTGCGCAGGGTCGCCGACGATCGTCCAGCTGGCGTGACGGCCGCGGCGCGCGAGCATCCGCCACTGCAACGGGGAGAGGTCCTGCGCCTCGTCGACCAGCACGTGCGCGAAGCCGTCGTCCTCGATGCTGCGGGTGGCCCGCAAGCGATCGTCGCGGTCGTCCCGCTCACGCCGCTCGAAGCTCATCAGCTGACGCGGGACGTCATCGTCGTCGTCGTCGGTGTGCGGCACCTCGCCGACGAGGTACCGGAGCTCGTCGATGAGCGGCACGTCCTCGATGCGCGGCTCGCCGTCGGCCCACGACGCCTTGAGCGCGGTGAGCTCATCGGCGCTGAAGCCGCCGTCACCGAGCTCGTCGATGCGGTTCGGCAGGGTGTGCCACAGCTCGACGGCGTCGACCGGCGGCCACCAGGCCTCGACGAAGTCGACGAACGCGTCGTCGGTGGAGATGGTCTCGATGAAGCCTTCCTCGCCCTTCTCGAGCGCGCGCTCGCCGTTGACCTGCTTCCACAGGGCGTCGACCAGCGCGGCAGGAGCGCGGTTGTAGGCACGGTTGCGCTTCATGCCCTGGAGCAGGTGGCGGCGGACGGCCGACAGCTGGCCGGCGTCAAGGCGCAGCACGTCGTCCTTGTAGAAGTAGCGGAACTCGGTGGGCTCACCGAGCTGCGGCGCGGATGCGAGGCGACGCAGCACCGGCACCATGCGGGAGGAACCCTTGGCCGCCGCGGCCACGGCATCGTCGTGACGGGTGGCCTTGACGCCGTCGACGACCTCACCGAGCGATCGCAGCGTCACGCTCGTCTCGCCGAGGCTCGGCAGCACCCGCTCGATGTAGTTCATGAAGACGTTGGACGGGCCGACCACGAGCACGCCACCGGACTCGAAGCGGCGACGGTCGGTGTAGAGCAGGTACGCGGCTCGGTGCAGGGCGACGACCGTCTTGCCGGTGCCGGGGCCTCCGCCGATGATCGTGGCACCGCGGCTGGGCGCCCGGATGGCCTCGTCCTGCTCCTTCTGGATGGTGGCGACGACGGAGTGCATCGAGCTGTCGCGCGCCCGGCTCAGGCTCGCGAGCAGTGCACCTTCGCCGACGATGACCATGTCGTCCGGCGCGTTGTCGGCGTCGAGCAGGTCGTCCTCCACTCCGACGACGCGATCACCGGAGCAGCGGAGCACCCGGCGTCGCACCACGCCGGCCGGATCCTGGGCCGTGGCCTGGTAGAAGACGGCGGCAGCGGGCGCGCGCCAGTCGACGAGGATGATCTCGCGATCGGCGTCGCGCACCCCGATGCGGCCGATGTAGCGGGACTCGCCGTCGAGCAGGTTGAGCCGGCCGAACACGAGACCGTCGTGCGCGGCGTTGAGCGCGGAGAGCCGGCGCGATGCCTGGTAGACCATGGCGTCACGCTCGACCAGCCCGCCCTCGTTGCCGACGTGACCGCGGGCGAAACCCTCGGCGACCAGCGACTGGGCGACCTTCGCGGACTCCTCGAGCCGCTCGTACACCGTGTCGACATACGTCTGCTCGGCAGCCATCTCGCGCTGCTCGGCGTTGGAGGATGCCACCAGTTTCCCCAGTTCGATCAAACACTTCCCGGATACAGAACTGACCATTCTATGCCGTCGGTGTGGCATTTCGCAGCATCGTGCTCACGGTATGAGCCAGTGGGGCTCGCCACACGGCGAGATGCCCGGAATCGCAGACAACAACGGCGATACTGGAGGGGTCGAAGGGATGCGCATGAGCCATGGGTTCCGCTCGGCGATGAGGCTGGCTGCCACGGTCGCCACGGCTGCCGCCGTCCTGGGCGCCGCCGCGACGGCACGGCGCCTGCTCAGCCAGACGGCACAGGACCCACCACGCCACCGAGCGTCCTACCCCGCCACCGGCAGATCCCGCCCGGTTCGACCCGCGACGCCGGGTTTCGTCCCGGTGATCGTCCCCGCTGCGGATCTCGGCAAGCACAAGGCGCCGTCCACGTACCACCCGTTCGGTCCAGAGCCGTTCGGCGTCCCATCCCACGGCATCGACTCCACCCCACCTGCAGTAGTCATCGAGCTCGAGGCCTCGGGCGAGCTCGACGGCGAACCCAGTCCGACGGAACGCCTGCTCGCGCGGCGTCACTCATCGGACGAGCCGAGCCCCGGCTCGGCACGCGATGCACCCAGGCCGGCGCGATATGGCTAGCGGAGGCGTCAGGACACCTTGACGGTGACGGTCTTGGTGCTCGGAGCCACCAGGCCCGAGCCTCCGTACGACACGGTCAGCGTGTGAGTTCCCTTGGCGAGCGTGAGCCGAAGGGTCGCCCGGCCGGGCCGGCCGACAGCGAGGTCGTTCCGCAGCAGCTTCCTCGTGCCCTTGTAGACCGTGACGTACCCCGTCGGCGTCGGAGCGTTGGACACCGAGACGACGACGCCGAGGACGGCCTTGCCGCGTCCGGTCTCCGTCGAGATCACGAGAGTCGACGTCGCCCTCACGGTCTCTGTGGGCTCGGACGTCTTGGTCACCGTCGTGAACGACTTCTTCGCGCCCGTGACCTTGAACGTCAGCTGGTGGCCGAGATCGGTGGTGCGGACCTTGTAGCTCGTGGTGCCGCTGGCGACGACGACCTCGCCTCGCAACCACTCGTAGGTCAGCTGGACACCGGTTGGACCCCAGTTCCCGGCGTCGCCGGTGAGGACTCGACCTCGCTTGGCCGTACCGGTCACGGTCGGGGTCGAGCTCTGGACGACATTGGTCGTGCTGTCGCGCCGAACCACGGCGGCCGTCTTCGCGGACTCGACGGTCGCTGAGTCGGCGCCAGTCGTCCGTCCGGTGACGCGCACGCTGATCCGCTTGCCGAGCTGGGCATCGGTCGGCGTGAACGTCTTGCTCGTTGCTCCGCTGATGGCCGTGCTGTCGGCGAGCCACTGGTAGCCGAACGTCACGGCGCCGGGTCCCCACGATCCCGGCTCGGCCGTGAGGGCGGTACCGACCTTCGGCGTGCCCGTGATGGTCGGGGTGGCCGACGTCAGCTTGCCCGCCGTCACCGGAACGGTCGGTGCCGACGACGCAGTGCGCGACGCGAAGCCGGTCTTGGAGCCGGTGACGGCGATGGTCATCGCATGGCCGACGTCGTCGGCCGTCAGCATGTAAGAGGTCCTGGTGGCGCCGGTGATGATGACGCCGTCGCGCAGCCACTGGTACTTCAGCGTGACGTCGCTGGGCGACCAGGTTCCGGCCGTCGCACTGAGCGTCGACCCGACCGTCGGGGCGCCGGTGACGCTGGGCAGCGGACCGTTGATGGTGCTCTTGCCCTTGAAGTGGATGAACTGGGTCGGGTACGCGCGCTCACCCTTGAAGACCTTGATCTTGCGGTACATCCCCTTGGGGTAGTAGCCGGGCCAGTTGTCCTCGCTGGTGATCAGGTAGTTCGACCCGATCTCCTCGACGTAGACGACGTGGCGACGTCCGGGCCAGGCGCCGATCGCGCCGACCTCCGGCGTGCCGTCGACGCGGACTCCGTGCGCCTTCGCGTTCGGCGCCCAGGTGTCGGCGTTGCCCAGCCGGTAGGTCGGTTCCGGGACGCCGTCTCGCTTGAGGCGGTACGCGGCGTAGTTCGTGCAGTTGTGACCGCTGTACATGCGCCAGTGCATGAAGTGCATGTTCGCCGCCCAGCCCGGGTCGCACTTCTGGACGTCCTGGACGCTGACTCCGGAGCAGATGGTCGTCTGAGCCGCGGCGGGGCTCGTGGTCAGACCGGCCAGGACGACCGTCACCGCCACCAGCACCGCCGCGAGGGAAGGCCCGGAACCGCGCCGAAAAGTACGCATCGCGCCACCGTAGCGGGAGAATCACTCCTGTATCACAGGAACGAGGAGTTTACTTGCGTCACACGCGGCACACGCGGCTAATTCCGGCCGGGTTGGGTGACCATGACGATGCCGAGGCACATCTCGTCGGTGGTGCCCTCGCCCCAGACGACGTACCGCTCGGGGGCGTCCTCGAGCGCGGGGACCTCGTCGCGGAGTGCCTGGTCGTGCCGGCACTTGACGCGGAGGACGTCGCCGGGCCGGATCTTCGCGGGCTTGCGGAGCGATCTCGCCCCCTGGTCGTCGAAGTTCCAGACCGGGGTGTCGAGCAGGACGCGTTCGCGCGACGTGCCGGGGTTGAGGGTCACGGAGATCGACCGGCCGAGGAGGTGCATGTGCCCGGCGACCGCCCGGACGGTGGCTGCGGTCCGCATCGTCCGGTCACACGTCTGGACAGGGGACGCCTTGGGGTCCGCGGCGTCGCCGCCGCACAGGAACTGCAGCCCCGCGATCATCAGCCCGGACTGGCCCCCGAAGCGGTGCGACACGTCGCGGACCGCGGCGTCGCGGTCACACAGCGGCCCGGTCATGTTGGAGCGACAGGCGAGCTCCACCGGAGCCGGCAGGAGCATCGTCTCCAGCGCAGCGAGGTCCGCCGAACCGGGGGCCAGACGGAGACGCGTGCTGCTGGTGTCGGGATGGCTGCCCTCGATCAGGTTGTAGTGGACCTGCATGATGATGCGGCTGCCTGCCTGGAGCGGGATGCCGATGTCCTTGGCCAGGACCCTCTCGCCGCCTCCCGGTGCCCAGGCGCCCAGCCAGGGCGCGCTCTCGAGGGGGTTGTTTGCCGCCTCCGAGCGCAGCCCGGCGCCGCCGAAACAGGTCCATCCCTGACCCTCGGCGTCGGCGTCCTGAGCCTTTGCCTCGGCGATCTCGTCGGGGCCGACCCGGAACAGGATCACGTGGTGCACGAGATCGGGACGGCCGGGCGCCACGTCGATGCCGGTGACGAACGCCGGGTCGGCGAGGTGGGGGTCGAGCAGGAAGCAGCGGTAGTCGTCCGTGCCCGCGGTGGGTGCCTCCGGCTTGTACGGCTTCGGCATCGCGAGGTCGAGGAATCGCTCGCCGTCCCGCAACGGTGCGCTTGGAGGTGCGACCGCGGTGGGCTGGTGGTGAGCGTTTCCCGTGGTCGGTGCCGACGAGGCACGGTTCGAACCCGCCTCTGAGCAGGACGCCAGCGCGAGGGCGCCGACCATCAGGGCCGCGACGACGGTGCCTGGGCGTCTGGCGCTCACCGCCGAAGTTTACTTCTTGCGGGTCTCAAGGAAGGCGAGCATCGCCTCACGTGCTTCGTCGCTGCCGAAGAGCCGCGCCGACAACGTCGACATTTCCTCCCCGAGAGCGTCGATGCGAGCGATGAGGTCGTGGTTGATGACGGCCTTGGTCTCGCGGAGGCCCTGCGGCGACCCCAGGACGAGGTCGTCGAGAACGCTGCGGACGCCGGACGCGAGCTCGTCGTCCGGCACGGCCCGGGTGATGAGTCCGATCCGCACAGCCTCGGCGGCATCGAACGTTCGGCCGGTGAGGAACACGTCAGACACCGCGCGCGGCGCCAAGCGCTCAAGCAGGCTGAGCGAAATGGTGGCGGCCGCCAGACCCAGCCGGACCTCGGTCAGCGCGAAGGAGACCGACTCGGCGGCGACCACGACATCGGCGGCACCGACGATGCCGACACCTCCGGCACGAACCGGTCCGCCGAGCTCGATCACGACCGGTTTGCCGATCGTCGCGATCTGCCGGATCAGGTCGACCATCCGCATCGGCGTGTCCTTCGCCGTGCCTTCGGACGCCTCCGAAAGGTCCGCCCCGGAGCAGAAGACCCGCCCGGCCGAGCGGACGAGGATCGCCTTGACGTCGGCGTTCGCGTCGGCCGTCGCGAGTCGCTCACCCAGCTCGGTGACGAGCTGGCGGCTCAGCGCGTTGCGGTTGTGCTCGCTGTCGAGGGTGATCGTGGCGACCGCGTCCGCGACCTCCAGATGGACCAGCTCGTCGGCCATGGGTTCCTCTCAGTAGGACTTCGGCAGGCCCAGGGAGAACTGGGCGATGAAGTTGAGCACCATCTCGCGGCTCACCGGGGCGATCCGCGACAGCCGCGAGCCGGCCAGCATCTGCACGAGACCGTACTCCTCGGCCAGCCCGTTGCCGCCGTGGGTCTGGATGGCCCGGTCGACGGCGTTGCACACGGCTTCGCCGGCCGCGTACTTCGCCATGTTGGCCGCCTCACCTGCGGCCATGTGGTCACCGGACGCGTAGAGTGCCGCCGCCTTCTGGGTCATCAGCCGGGCCATCTCGATCTCGATGTACGTCTGCGCGAGTGGGTGGGCGATGGCCTGGTGCGAGCCGATCGGCGCCTTCCAGACCTGGCGGTCCTTGGCGTACTCCGTGGCCTTCTCCAGCGCGAGCCGGGCGGTGCCACAGGCGAACGCGGCGCCCATGATGCGCTCGGGGTTGAGCCCGGCGAACAGCTGCTCGATGCCGGCGTCCTCGCTCCCCACCAGCGCGTCGGCGGGAAGCTTCACGTCGTCGAAGAACAGGGTGAACTGCTTCTCCGGCGAGACGATGCCCATGTCGATCTGCTGGTAGGTGAAGCCTTCGGCGTCGGTCGGGACGATGAAGAGGGCCGGCTTGAGGTTGCCGGTCTTCGCGTCCTCGGTGCGGGCGACGACGAGCACGTTCTCGACCTCGTCGACGCCGGAGATGAACGTCTTGCCGCCCTTGAGCCGCCAGCCCCCGTCGTCCTCGCGGTACCCGGTCGTGATGATCTGGTGCGAGTTCGAGCCGGCGTCCGACTCGGTGATGGAGAACGCGATCGTCGTTGTTCCGTCGGCGATGCCGGGAAGCCAGCGCTTCTTCTGCTCCTCGGTGCCGTACTGGGCGATGATGGTGCCGACGATCGCCGGTGAGACGACCATGAGCAGCAGCGGGCTGCCGGCCGCGGCCAGCTCCTCGCAGACGGCAGCGAGGTCGCCGATGTCGCCGCCACCTCCGCCGTACTCCTCCGGCACGGCCACGCCGAGGTAGCCGAGCTTGCCCGCCTCCTGCCACAGCTCGGTGGTCTTCCGGCCCTCCTTGGCGGCGCTCAGGATGTAGTCGCGGCCGTACTTGCGGCCGAGCTCGCCGACGGCCTTGCGCAGCGCCAGGCGCTCCTCTGTCTCGGTAAAGGTCGTCATGATTGCTCTTCTCCTTCGGCTGTGCTGGTTTCAATGAGGGCCAGCACCACGCCCGCTTCGACCTGCTGGCCGGGGCTGACGTCGATCTCGCTGACCACGCCGTCGCTCGGCGCGGTGATGGTGTGCTGCATCTTCATGGCTTCGAGCACGAGGACGACGTCGCCCTTGCTCACGTGCTGCCCGGACTCGACGGCGACGCTGACGACCGCAGCCGGCATCGGTGCCAGCAGCGAGCCCTCGGCGACGACGTCGGCCGGGTCGACGAAGACGGGGACGGGAGCCAGGCTGACCGATCCAAGCGGGCCGTCGACATCGACCCAGCCGGGGCCAGAGGAGACGTCGTACGACTCGGCCACTCCGTCGACCTCGAGCACCACCTGGGCCGGTGTGACACGGATGACGGTCTCCGAGGCGGCCAGGCGACCACCCTCGCTCCCATACTGGATGCTCCAGTGACGATCCCCGACCGAGTACTCCCGCATTCTCGGTTGGCTCGGAACATTGCGAAACGCGGTGGGGATCCGGCTGAGCACCGGAGAGGTCGTCGATACGCGCGTGGCTTCCGCGAGCGCCGCCGCCAAGGCGTACCGGCGCTGCGCGTCCCGATCCATGCGGGGTTTGGACCAGTCATCGATCCGCTCGTCGAGCAAGGCGGTGTGGACTCGTGCGGCGCCGAACTCCTCGTCCTCGAGAATGTTCATCAGCAGGCCGGCGTTCGTGGTGACCCCGTGCACCCGCCCTCGCCGCAGCACGTCGGCCAGCAAGCGGACGGCCGTCTCGCGATCCGGCCCGTGGGTGACCACCTTGGCGATCATGGCGTCGTAGTGGATGCCGACGGTCGACCCGGCCTCGACGGCCGAGTCGATCCGCACGCCCGGTCCGCCGGGGAACTCGAAGGTGCGGATGGTGCCGGTCTGCGGGGCCCAGTCGTCGGCCGGGTCCTCGGCGTACAGGCGCACCTCGACGGCGTGCCCGTGCGGCTCGCCGGGCTCCTCGCCCAGCTCGCGGCCCTCGGCCACGGCGATCTGCAGGGCGACGAGGTCGACTCCGGTGACGAGCTCGGTGACCGGGTGCTCCACCTGGAGCCGGGTGTTCATCTCCATGAAGTACGGGTGGCCGGACTCGAGGTGCGCGTCGGACACGAGGAACTCCACCGTGCCCGCGCCGACGTAGCCGACCGCCTCGGCGGCGGCCCGGGCGGCGTCATGCAGCTGCTTGCGCACCGCGTCGCTCACCGCCGGTGCGGGAGCCTCCTCGACGACCTTCTGGTGGCGTCGCTGGATCGAGCAGTCTCGGTCGCCGACGACCCAGACGGTGCCGTGGGTGTCGGCCATGACCTGCACCTCGATGTGGCGCGCAGTCGGCAGGTAGGGCTCGACGAACACGGTGTCATCGCCGAACGCCGACGCTGCCTCGGCGCCCGCCTTGTCCATCTCGCCGGCGAGGGCGGCCGGGTCGGTGACGACCCGCATGCCGCGTCCACCGCCGCCCGCCGAGGCCTTGACCAGCAGCGGGAAGTCGTCCTTGGTGGCTGAGTCGGGGTCGACCGAGAGGATCGGCACGCCGGCCTCGGACATCAGCTCCTTGGCCCGGATCTTCGACCCCATCGCCTCGATCGTCTCCGGCGCGGGACCGATCCAGATGAGATCGGCGTCCTGCACCTGACGCGCGAAATCGGCGTTCTCGGACAGGAAGCCGTAGCCGGGATGGATGGCGTCGGCTCCCGAGCGCTTCGCGGCGTCGATGACGAGGTCTCCGCGCAGGTACGTGTCGGAGGGCGAGCTGCCCGGCAGGTGCACCGAGCGATCGGCCTCGGCGACGAACGGCGCGTCAGCATCGGCGTCGGAGAACACCGCGACGGTGGCGATGCCGAGGTCGCGGCAGGTGCGGAACACCCGGCGGGCGATCTCGCCACGGTTGGCGACCAGAACTGAGCGGATCACAGTCTGAACACCCCGAATCCGCCTTCCTTGACGCCCTCGACCGGGGAGGTGTGGATGACGGACAGGCAGATGCCGAGAATCGACCGCGTGTCGCGCGGGTCGATCACTCCGTCGTCGTAGAGCATCCCGGACGTGAAATAGGCGAGCGACTGCTCCTCGATCTGCTGCTCGACCATCTCGCGCATGGCCTTGTCGCCCTCTTCGTCGTACTCCTGGCCCTTCGACTCGGCGGCGGCCCGGGCGACGATCGAGATGACGCCGGCCAGCTGTGCCGGCCCCATCACCGCCGACTTCGCGTTGGGCCAGCTGAACATGAACCGCGGGTCGTACGCCCGCCCGCTCATGCCGTAGTTGCCGGCGCCGTACGAGCCGCCGATGACGATCGAGATGTGCGGGACCTTGGAGTTGGCCACCGCGTTCACCATCTGCGCGCCGTGCTTGATGATGCCCTTCTGCTCGTACTCCGCGCCCACCATGTAGCCGGTGGTGTTGTGCAGGAACAGCAGCGGCGTGTCGATCTGGTTGGCGAGCTGGATGAACTGCGCCGCCTTCTGGGAGTCCTCGCTGAACAACACGCCTTGTGCGTTGGCGAGGATGCCGATCGGGTAGCCGTGCAGCTGGGCGAAGCCGGTGACCAGGCTGGTGCCGTACAGCGGCTTGAACTCGTCGAACTCGCTCCCGTCGACGAGGCGCGCGATGACCTCGTGCGGGTCGAACGGCACCTTGAGGTCGGTCGAGACGATGCCGAGCAGCTCCTCGGCGTCGTACAACGGCTCGGTGTAGTCCGTCGCCGGAGCCCGCCCCTCCTTCTGCCAGTTGATCCGCCGGAAGATCTGGCGGCCTAGCCGGATGGCGTCGCGCTCGTCGACGGCCAGGTAGTCGGCCAGGCCGGACGAGCGGGCATGCATCTCGGCGCCGCCGAGCGACTCGTCGTCGGACTCCTCGCCGGTCGCCATCTTGACCAGCGGCGGGCCGCCGAGGAACACCTTCGCACCCTCCTTGACCATCACGACGTAGTCGCTCATGCCGGGGATGTAGGCGCCGCCGGCCGTCGAGTTGCCGAACACCAGCGCGACGGTGGGACGCTTGGCCGCGCTCGCGCGGGTGATGTTGCGGAACGACGCGCCGCCTGGGATGAAGATGTCCTTCTGCGTCGGCAGGTCCGCGCCACCGCTCTCCACCAGCTGGATGCTGGGCAAGCCGTTCTCGGCGGCGATCTGCGACGCCCGGAATCCCTTCTTCAGGGTGTTCGGGTTGGACGTGCCGCCCTTCACCGTCGGGTCGTTGGCGACGATCATGCACTCGACGCCCTCGACGACGCCGATGCCGGTGACGACGGAGGCTCCGACGGTGAAGTCGGTGCCCCATGCCGCCAACGGCGACAGCTCGAGGAACGGGGTGTCCGGGTCGAGCAGCAGCTCGATGCGCTCACGAGCGGTGAGCTTGCCGCGCTCGTGGTGACGGGTGACGTAGCGCTCCCCGCCGCCCTCGAGCGCCTTCGCGTTCTGCTCGGCCAGGTCGGCGACGCGCTCCAGCATCACCTCGCGGTTGGCCCGGTAGATCTCGCTGCTCGTGTCGATGGCGGTCGTCATCGTCCGCTCCCCTCCGAGTGGCGCACACTGTTCCGCGAGTGGCGCAAAATGGCGCGACACGCCGTCTCGAAAACGCCACACTGCGCCACTCGCGGATCGGAATGCGCCACTCGACGCGACGCGGTGGTCATGCGTACCCCAGGATCTTGGCGGCGAGGTCGTTCAGGACTTCGTTCGCGCCGCCGCCGATGCCGAGGATGCGGGCGTCGCGGTAGTGGCGCTCGACCTCGCTCTCGCGCATGTAGCCCATGCCGCCGAAGATCTGCACGGCCTCGTGAACGACGAACTCGCAGGCGTCGACGGCCTGCCGCTTGGCGAGCACGGCGTCGGCGATGACGGCGGGATCGGTGGTCGACCCGTTCACCGCCTGCTCGAACGCCTGCGCCGAGTAGGCCCGGGCCGCGGCGGTACGGCGGTGCATGTCGACGAGCTTGTGTCGGATGACCTGCCGCGACGACAGCGGCTTGCCGAACGTCTCGCGGTCCTTCGCGTACTGCGCGGCCAGGGCGAGCGCGCGTTGCGCGGTGGCGAACGCCTGCGCGGCGAGACCGAGGCGCTCGTTGACGAACTGCTGCATGACGAGGACGAATCCGCCGTTCTCCTCGCCGACGATGTTCTCGGCCGGCACGCGCACGTCGTCGAAGCTCAGCTCGCCGGTGTCCGAGCAGAGCCAGCCCATCTTCTTCAGCGGCGGCGCCACGGTGAAGCCCGGCGTGTCCTTGTCGATGACGAGCAGGCTGATGCCTTCGTAGCCGTCCCCACCGGTGCGCACGGCGGTGGTCACGAAGTCGGCTCGCACGCCCGACGTGATGAACGTCTTGGCGCCGTTGACGACGTAGTGGTCGCCGTCGCGCACCGCCCGGGTGCGCAGGCTGGCGACGTCGGAGCCCGCGCCGGGCTCGGTGATGCCGAGCGAGCCGATCATCTCGCCGGCCAGCGTCGGACGGACGTAGCGGTCGATCAGGTCGGCGTTGCCGCTCTGCACGATGTGCGGGATCGCGATGCCGTGGGTGAACAGCGAGGCGAGCACGCCGGACGAACCGCCACCATCGAGCACGCCTTCGGCGACGACCGCGGAGTCGACGACGTCACCGCCCTGCCCGCCGACCTCCTCGGGGAACGAGACGCCCATCAACCCAGCCTTGGCCGCGGCCGCGTGCAGCTCGCGCGGCAGCCGGCCGGCCTCCTCCCACTCGGGCATGTTCGGGGCGATCTCGCGCTCGGTGAACCGGCGCGCGCTCTCGCGCAGCGTCAGCCGCTCGGGGGTGTCGAAGATGGTCACGACGCGGCCTCCTCGGGCAGCAGGGCGGTCGGGACGGCGGCATCGCGCGCTCGCAGCCACTCACCCAGGCCCTTGGCCTGCGGGTCGAGGCGGGTGGACGACGCCACGCCCTCACCGAGCAGTCCGTGGATGACGACGTTGACGGCGGCCAGGTTCGGCAGCGGGTGGATCTCGACGTCGAGCTCCGCCGCCTCGGGCAGCAGGTCGCGGACGGTGTCCTCGTCGAGGAAGGCGGCCAGCCAGGTGAACGCCGACTCGCGGTGCGGGTGGTCGGACGGGATCCAGACGCCGAGGTTGGCGTCGCCACCCTTGTCGCCGGAGCGCGCGTGCACCAGCCGGCCGAGCGGCACCCGAACGGTGTCGCCGATCCAGTCCTCCGCGATCGTGACACCGACGCCACCGGCGTCGAGCTCGTCCGTGGTGTCCTTGGGCGGCTCGATGTCGATCCGCGTGCCGTCGGCGAGCACCACGACGTGCGGCACGTCCGTCTGCGGAACGAACGCGGGGCGGTAGACGCCGAACGGGGTGCCGGCGGCCGGCGGGCGGGTGACGCTGAAGCCTGGGTAGGACGCGAGCGCGATCTGGATCGCGGCGTCGCTGAACGCGCGGCCGACCGGGTCGGACTCGGCGCTGCGGACGTGGCAGCGCAGCAGCGACGTGCCGGCGGCCTCGGTGTGCGGGTCGGGCACGTCGGTGCGGTCGAGCTGCCACTCGACGACGTCCGGCCGGGTGCCGGCGTCGAACGCCGCCTCCATCTGGGCCTGGACGAGAGCGGCCTTCTCCTCGATGTCGAGCCCGGTGAGCAGGAACTCGACCGTGTTGCGGAACCCGCCGACGGTGTTGAGGCAGACCTTCGTGCTGGACGGGGGCGCCTGGCCGACGACGCCGGTGATGGCGACCCGGTCGGCTCCGTCCTGGGCGACGGTCATCGTGTCGAGCCGGGTGGAGACGTCCGGTCCGAGGTAGACGGGCCCGCCGACCTCGTACATCAGCTGGGCAGTGACGGTGTCGACCGTGACCGCGCCGCCGGTGCCGTCGTGCTTCGTGATCACGCAGGATCCATCGGCAGCGACCTCGGCGAGCGGGAAGCCGAGCGGCGTGCTCATGTCGATGCCGGTGAACCCGGAGAAGTTGCCGCCGGTGGCCTGGGTGCCGCACTCGATGACGTGTCCCGCCACCACGGCGCCGGCGAGCGCGTCGAAGTCGTCGCGCCCCCAGCCGTGGTGCGCGATCGCCGGCCCGACGACCACCGACGCGTCGGTGACCCGGCCGGTGACGACCACGTCCGCACCGCGGTTCAGGGCCTCGGCGATGCCGAACGCGCCGAGGTAGGCGTTGGCGGTGAGGACGTCGCCGAAGTCGAGCTCGTTGGCGCGTTCGCGCAGGTCGTCGCCCTCGACATGGGCTATGACGACGTCGACGCCCTGCTCGGAGGCGATCTCGCGGAGCTTCACCGCGAGTCCGGCCGGGTTGAGCCCACCGGAGTTCGCGACGATCTTGACGCCCTTCTCCTGGGCGAGGGCCATGCAGTCGGTCAACTGCCGGACGAACGACTTGGCGTAGCCGGTCGACGGGTCCTTCATCACGTCGCGGCCCAGGATGAGCATGGTGAGCTCGGCGAGGTAGTCGCCGGTGAGGTAGTCGAGCTCCCCGCCCTCGAGCATCTCGCGCATCGCCGACATGCGGTCGCCGTAGTAGCCGGAGCAGTTCCCGATCCGCAGCGCACTCATGTTGCACTCTCCGACACTCGCTGCGGGTCGTTGCCCGGCAGTCCGGCGAACGCCTGGACGATCGTCAACCAGTACGCGGCGTCATCACCCTCGGCGTGGACGTCGACGTCGTCGACGTGCCGACGCCGGGTGGCGAGCAGCGCGAAGTCGTAGCCCGAGCCGGTGACCCGCTGTTGGGCCTCGGGCGATCCCCAGGTCCACAGATCACCGCTCGGCCCGGTGAGGGCGACGTGCACCTCGACGTCGGGCATCTGCTCGCCGCGGACCATGTACGCGAACCCGCGGGTGCGCACCCCGAGGTGGCAGACGTGCTTGCACCGGTCGGTCTGCGGAGGCACGATGCCGAGCGCGCCGGCGACGTCGTGGCCGTGCGCCCAGGTCTCCATGATCCGCGCAGTGGCCATCGACGTCGGGCTCATCGGCGGGCCGTACCAGGCGATCTTCTCGCCGTCCGGGACGGCGGTCAGCTCGCGGGCGAGCCGGTCGCGGCCGTCGCGCCAGGTCTCCAACAGCTCGGCCGGCGGCAGCTGCGCCCCCTCGTCCGCGGCCTCGTCGACGTAGCCGGTGGGGTTGGCGGCGGCGATCTTCAACCCCTCGTTGAAGGCCTCGACGTCGGTGATCGCGGTGATCGACGCAACGTCGGTCCAGTGGAGATGCGCGATCTGGTGGGCGATGGTCCAGCCCTCCGGGGTGGTGACCCGGGTCCACTCGTCGGCGTCGAGCGGCGCGACCCATCCGTCGAGCTGGGCGCTCTCGGCGTCGAGGTCGGCGATGACGGCGGTGCGGAGGTCGTTCATGAGCTCTCCAGGGAGTCGTCGAGCATGACGGCCCAGGCGTCGAGCACGGCGCCACGACGCTTGCTGTCGTCGCTGAGCGAGGCGGCGAGGCCGAAGCCGCGCAGCAGGTCGAGGGTGGCCTGCACGAGCGCCCGGTTGTCACCACGCGACTCGTCGACGCCGAACAGCTCCAGCGCGTAGACGTGGGTCTCACGGCCGATGCGGCGTTCCAGCGGTCCGACGGCCGCGCGCAGCTCGGCGTCCGTGCGGGCCGCGACCCACAGCTCGAGGGCGGCGAAGAACACCGGCGAGACGAACTGGGCGGCGAGCACGTCGAGCACCGCGCGCGTGCGGCCGGTCTCGGGCAGGTCTGCGGCCGCGGCGACCATGTCGTCGCGACGTCGCTCGCTCAGGTGCTCGACCGCGGCGACGACGAGGTCCTGCTTGCTCGGGAAGTGGTGCAGCTGGGCGCCCCGGGAGACGCCGGCCCGCTCGCTGACGACGGTCGTCGTGGTGCCGGCCCAGCCGAGCTCCACCAGGCACTCGACCGTCGCCTCCAGGAGGCGGCGGCGCATGGCGCGCGTGCGCTCGCCCTGCGGCGTGCGCGCAGGAGCGGCCCCGGTGGGTTGTGCGGTCACCGGTCCAGCATGAGCGTTCGCACACAAACAGTCAAGCCTGCTTGTTTCTGCGCGCCGAACGCACCGATTTCGCGAACAGCGGCCCCGCGCGATGGTTCGATGGCCTGAACCCCTTTGGTTCAAGGGAAAATCGGGAGGGAGCATGACTGGTCCGCGGGCGCCGGCCGGGTGGTACCCCGACCCGTCCGACGCGAACGTCGTCCGGTACTGGGACGGGGACGCGTGGACCGACCTCGCCGCCGCGCCTTCACCGCCCCTGCCCGAAGATCGGTTGTCGAGCGCCGAGTCCCCGCCGGACCAGCCCGCACCCGTGGTGCGTGAGAGCACCACACCGGCGTGGGCGAAGGTCGGCATGGCGGTGCTGGCCGCGCTCGTGATCGTCGGCCTCGTCGTCTTCGCGACCGAGAGCGCGACCGACCCGGATCCCCCGTTCGGTGCACAACCGCGAGACGAACGAGAGGTCGTCGACCTCATCGAGAGTGCGCGACGGGAGTACGACGCTGCCAACCACGACCTGCAGAGGGACGCGGCACTCGCGGACCGGGACGAGCGGATCTGCGCGCTCCTCGGTGATGGCCGCGTCGAGGACTGGACCGGGAAGATCTACGAGATCGACTCGAACGGCGACGGCAAGGGGATCATCGGCATCAACATCGAGCCGAACACCCAGGTCACGACGCGAGGCAGCGCGTTCTCGACGGACAACACGTTGATCCCACCGGGCCCGCTCCTCGACCGGGTCACCGAGCTCGAGGAAGGCCAGGTGGTCACGTTCAGCGGGCGCTTCGTCCCCGACGACGACGGTCCGTGCTTCACCAACCCGCGCTTGACGCAGGGCCAGAGCATCGACAAGCCGCTGATGGTGTTCCGGTTCAGCGACGTGCGCCGGTAGTGCCGTCGGTCAGCTGGCCTGGAAGAACCAGCGCTTCTTGCCCGTGTCGCCCTCGAGCTCGACGTCGATGATGTCCTCGCCGTCGTCGGGGACTGTGTCGTCGTTCACCATCTCGCCGACGATCGGCTCCTCGTGCGCGTCCGGGTCGACCTCGACGTCGTACTCGGCCGCCCGTTCGAGCTCGCCCACGGCGATGCGGGCGAAGTCGGCGGCGAGCTTGAGCGCCTGACGACTCTCCGGGATGAGGTCGGCCATGACGGGAAAGGCGTGGACCTGGCCGCGCCAGAGATGCGTCTCGACGTCGACGCCGCGCTCAGCCAGCTGCAGCGCCATCGCCTCGACCTCGGGACGGAGGAGCTCGTCCTCGGCGGCGACGAAGAAGGCCGGCGAGTTGATGTAGCTCGTGGCGAGGAGCGGCGAGGCGTACCCCTCGATCGACGACCCTTCCGGGACCCAGCGCTCGCGCACGAGGGCGATGCGCCGCTTGGGGATGTAGGCGTCGCGCATGCGTGACACCCGGGCGATGTCCTTGTCGTCGCGCTCGAAGTCGAGGCTCAGGACGGGCGAGAACGTGAGCACCGCGGCCGGCGGGGTGAGGCCGCGGCGGGTGGCCAGCTCGGCGATCTTCATGGTCAGGTAGCCGCCCGCGGAGTCGCCGGCCACGACGATCTTGTCGGGATGCTCGACGATGTCGAGCAAAGCCTCGTACGCCGAGATGGCGTCCTGCACCGAGTCGGCGACGCTGCCCTCGGGCAGCTGGACGTAGTCGACGGAGATGACCTGCCCGCCGGTGTACAGGGCGAGGCGCTCACAGGCACGTCGGTGGGTCTCGATGCCGCAGGAGAGGAAGCCGCCGCCGTGCAGGTACAGCACAGTCATGTCGCTCGTCGGACCGTAGCGGTGGGTCATCGACTCGACGCGGACCCCGCCGAGCTCGAACGCGTGCGGCTCGACGTAGCGCGAGCGAGGGCCCCGGGCCGAGAGACGATCGATCCTGCGAAGCGCACGGACGGTGCGGTCGTTGAGCGGCACCCAGGCCATGAGCGGCTTGAGGACCAGGCGTGCGCCGCGTTGGAGCATCCGCGAGCGGATGCTGTACTTCTCGTGCACGATGGCCTGCTCGAACACGACGCGCATGGGCCGGTTGCCCGGTCGCACGATGCGGAGGCGAGTGAGTCCCCCACGCGCTGCGCGCGTGGGAGGTGCCCCCAGCGGGCGAGTCGGCCTGGACTCGAGCAGAGACCGGGGCGAGGGAAGGCGCCGCGTCGCGTCGCGGACGGCTGCCAGCATGCGCGGTGCCTGACGCAGACGTGCGTTGGCGAACGCCTGCAGGAGGCGGGCGCGGAGCTCAGTCCACATGAACGCCAAAGATACCGGCGGTATCCGATTGGAGCAAACGGGCGATCCGGCGTTTTCGCAGGTCAGGCGGCGGGTGTGACGGTTGACACCGCGCACCTCACGCTCGTTGCTGCGCGTCGCCACCGTCGGGTTCATCGTGGGCTGGTGGTCAAGCTCGGGCCCGCGACCTTCGAGCCGTTCGCCGAGCGGTGCGTCGCCGGCGACGTGCAGATCCACATCGATCGCACGTTCACCCTCGAGGAGACACCAGAGGCGCTGGCACACGTGGGTGAGGGCCGCGCCCTCGGCAAGGTGGTCGTCGAGGTCGCCTAGTCGGCCGCGAAGTGGGCGTCGACCTCGACGTGGATGACGATGTCGTCAGGGGTGAGGTCGAGCGCGGACTTCCTGTCCTCTCCGCCGACGGAGGACGTCATCATGAGCGGGATCGGCGACTGCTCGCCTTCGCCGTTGAGCATGCCCGGGTCGGCGATCTGCAGGGCTGAGACGCGGCCCCGGCGGACGGCGTCGGAGTAGGCCTGGGCCTTGGCGATGGCGTTGTCGACGGCGGCCTTGCGGACGTCTGCCTCGTAGGACCGGCGATTGCGAGCCGTGACGTCCCACGTGATGCCGCCGACCTCGATGCCGGCCTTGCCGGCCCAGTAGTCGACGAACCCGCTGAGCCGTTCGAAGTCGGTGAACTCCGCAGTGATCTGCAGACGCGCCACATGCTGCAGCTCACCCCGGTTGCCGTCGCTGTCCCATGGCCGGTGGCTGTAGACGCGCACCTGGTCGCTCGACCAGGTGGACACCGACCCACGGTCGGCCAGCTCTCGCAGCTGCATCACCAGCGGCTCGAGCACCGAGACCGCGTCGTCGTACACCTGTTGCTTGTCGGTGCTTTCGATCGAGGTGGCGAGCATCACCGTCGCCCGCTCGGCGGCGAACCGCTGCTCGGCCGAACCGCGCACCGTGATCTCGAGAGTCATGCGCCCATCGTGCCGCACGCTCGTTCTGTGATGTACGTGACACCGGACTTGTCACACCACGACGGGTGGTGTTCACTGTTCAGATACCGCCGGTATCCGAATTCAGGAGCATCTCATGCCCGCCCAGACCGACCGCCACGTCCCCCATCACGTTCATGGGGCCGTCATCGTCGGCACGGGGTTCGGAGGCATGGGAGCCGCCATCGCGCTTCGCCGGCTCGGCATCGACGACATCGTCATGCTCGACCGCGAGGACGACCTCGGTGGCACCTGGCACGTGAACCGCTACCCGGGCCTGGCCGTCGACATCCCCTCCGCCACCTACTCCTACTCCTTCGAGCCCAACCCGTACTGGTCGCGCATGTACGCGCCCGGGGCCGAGCTCAAGGCGTACTGCGACCACGTGGCCACGAAGTACGACCTTCGCCGTCACATGCGGTTCGGCGTCATCGTCGACGGTGCACGCTGGGACGAGGAGGAGCGGCACTGGATCGTCAACCTGCACGACGGCGAGACTCTCACGACTCGCTACCTGCTCACCGCCACCGGGTTCCTGTCCCAGCCGAAGATGCCCGAGATCCCCGGCATCGAGACGTTCGACGGCACCATCGTCCACACCGCGAAGTGGGACGACGACCTCGACCTGACCGGCCGCCGCGCCGCCGTCATCGGCACCGGCGCCACGGCCGTCCAGCTCATCCCGCAGATCGCCCCGAAGCTCGCAGAGCTCACCGTGTTCCAGCGCACCGCGATCTGGGTGACTCCGAAGTCGGACGGACCGGTGCCGAGGCGACTGCAGCTGCTCTACGCACGCGCGCCCTTCACGCAGCGCGTGGCCCGCGGCATCGGCTCGAGCATCCTCGAGGTCCTCATGGTGGCCGGCGTGCTGAAGTACCGACGATTCAAGGCCTTCAACCGCATGGCCGAGCGCGTCGCCAAGGCACACATGGCGCGTCAGGTGCACGACCCCGAGACGCGGCGCAAGCTCACGCCCGACTACTCCTTCGGCTGCAAGCGGCCGACGTTCGCCAACGACTACTTCCCGACGTTCAACCGGCCGAACGTGCACCTCGAGACGACGCCGATCGCGCGCGTCGAGGCGGACGCGATCGTCACCGAGGACGGCGTTCGACACGAGATCGACACGCTCGTCTGCGCCACCGGCTTCAACCTGTGGGACACGAACTTCCCGGCCATCGAGGTCATCGGCCGCGAGGGCCGCAACCTCGGCAAGTGGTGGCGCGAGAACCGCTTCCAGGCCTACGAGGGCGTCGCGGTGCCGAAGTTCCCCAACTACTTCAGCCTCAACAGCCCGTTCTCGTACTCCGGCCTCTCGTACTTCACCACGATCGAGAGCCAGATGAAGCACATGACGCGCCTGCTCAAGGCCATGCGCCGTGAGGGCAAGACCGAGTTCGAGGTCACCGAGGAGGCGAACGCGGAGTTCCTCGCGCGGATGCGGGAGAAGCTCGGTGACTCGGTGTTCAACCTCGGCTCGTGCTCGACGGCCAACAGCTACTACTTCAACCAGCACGGCGAGGCGACGCTGCTGCGTCCGACGTCGACGCTCGGTGCCTTTCGCGAGGCCGCGCGCTTCCCGATCTCCGACTACGCCCTGTCCTAGGCGCGAAGGAACGGCATCGAGCGGCTGAAGTTCGTCTCGCTGCCGACCATTCCGCCATGCAGCAGGAGCATGATCGGTCCGTCGCCCCCGCTGTCGCGCACCCACGTCGGGTGTCCGTCGAGCTCGATCACCTGGTCGTCCATGGGTACCAGCCCTTCGTCACGTCATCCGGCGGAGAACGCTGAGCGGTGCGTGCTTCATGAATGTGCTGAGTGGTGACCACGGCCATGGCGGTATGGCCGACTCCGTGACCTCCCGCTCTATCGCCTTCACCATGGCCTTGCAGCCGGTCTCGGTGTCGACCATCAGCTTGGTCCGCACGCCCTCGTTCATCTCCGAGGCGATGTAGCCGGGGAACAGCGTGGTGACCTTGATGTCGTGGCCCTTGCGCTTGGCGAGGTCGGCGCGGATTCCCTCGGCGAGGTGAGCGACCGCTGCCTTCGTGGCCGCGTACGTGGTGACCGCCGACGGCAGGCCGCGCATGGCCGACACCGAGGAGATGACCACGAGGTGGCCGGCTTGGCGTTCGTAGAAGTGCTCCATGGCGGCCTCGCATTGCGCGAGCGCGGCGATGAAGTTCGTCTCAGCCGTCTGCTTGTTGGCGTAGAACTTGCCGGTGCCGATGCGTCCGCCCTTGCCGAGTCCGGCGTTGACGATGACGCGGTCGAGGCCGCCGAGGTCGCGGATGGCCTGCTTGAAGACGGCGAACACCTGGTCGTGGTCGTTGACGTCCAGCGGGAGCACGACCACCTCCACGTCCGGGTGCGCGGCCTCGATCTCGGCCTTCAGCGCCTCCAGCCGGTCGACGCGGCGGGCCGTGAGGGCGAGGTTGTGCCCCTTCTCGGCGAGGATCCGGGCCATCCCGGCACCGAGGCCGGAGCTCGCTCCGGTGATGAGCACGTTCTTGCGCATGTCGGTCATCCTCTCAGCGGAAGGTCACCAGGTCGCGCGGCAGGTGGGTGTGCTCGTTGAACGACAGCACTCGCGGTCCGGTGCTGCCGTTGATGATCGTGGTGACGCTGGCGTTGACGACCACCGCGTTGAGCCGGATGAACAGGGAGTCGTCGCCGGCCAGCAGGTGCGACACCACGGTGGCGATCGGGCCGCCAGACGTGAACACCGCGACGTGCTGGCCCGAGCCCGCGGCCGCGAGCGCGCGCTCCAGCGAGTCGACGACCCTGCCGCGCCAGTCTCCGTAGGAGACACCGGAGCGCGCCAGGTCGCCTTCCATCCAGGATGCGAGCGAGGCGTCGAGGAACGGCTGGAACTCGCGGGGCGTCACCGTGCCACGCCGGGCGTCGACGGCCTCGACGAGGAACCGGTGGTCGTACTCGTTCCACCCGTCGTCCACGTCGTAGCCCCCACCCATGGCACTGTCCCGGCCGCTGGCGTCGATGGCGGCGATCGCGGTCTGGGTGTGACGCTTGAGCGACCCGGACACCGCCGCGGTCGGCGCCCAGTCGGACGCCTCCCAGGCCATGCCGAGCAGTGCCGACTGACGCGTGCCCAGCTCGGAGAGCACGTCGTAGTCGTCAGCGCCCCAGGAGGCCTGGCCGTGCCGGATGAGATGGATCGCGCCCACGCAGGGAGCCTAGTGCGCATGACGAAGGGCCGACCTGATTCGCTCAGGCCGGCCCCTCGATGCTCCCTCGATCAGGCGGGGGGCATCAGGACGGAGTCGATGAGGTACACCGTCGCGTTGGCAGTCGTGACGCCACCGCAGATGACCTTCGCCTTGTCCGCGCCGACCGTGAGGGCATCGCCTTCACCCTCGACCGCGACGTCAGCACCCTGGACCGTCTTGTGCGTGCCGGCGACCTCGTCGGGCGCGAGCTGACCGGCGACGACGTGGTACGTCAGCACGCTGGTGAGCGTCTCGGCGCCTTCGGGGGTTCCGAGCGTCTTGACGGTCTTCTTCGGCAGCTTCGCGAACGCGTCATCGACCGGCGCGAACACGGTGAACTCGCCACCGTTGAGCGTGTCGACCAGGTTGACGTCCGGGTTCAGCTTGCCACTGACGGCAGCCGTGAGGGTCTTGAGCAACGGGTTGTTGCTCGCAGCCGTCGCGACCGGGTCTTCGGCCATGCCTGCAACCGAGCCGGAGCCGTCCGGCACCGCCGCGGCGTAGTCCTCGCAGCCGGGGCCGACAAGGTTGGCCGCGGGATCCGCCTCTTCGGCGGGTGCTTCGCTGGTGGTCTCCTCGGCGGGCTTCGGCTCGTCTTCGGAGCCACAAGCAGCCAGGAAGAGCGACAGCGAAGCCACCACAGTCACGGCGAGAGTCTTGCCTTTGGTGGTTCGCATTTCCTTCTCCTTTGGTTGGGTCGTGCTACTCGACGCGGAACTGCACGCTGTGCAGTCCGGTCGAACCGTCCGGCGCGATTCGTGCGCGGTCGGAGGTCTGGGTCTCGCCGTCCTGGTTGGTCGCCCGGACGGTGAGCTGATGGGTGCCTGCGGTCGCCTGGTTCCACTCCCACGACCACTGACGCCATGTGTCGATGGTGTCCTCGGTGGCCAGGTCGACGTCCTGCCAGGGTCCGTTGTCGACCTTGACCTCGACGCGCTGGATGCCGGTGTTCTGTGCCCATGCGACGCCGCCGACGCGGACCTTGTCACGCGCGAAGGTCTGGAACGACTTCGGGACGTCGATGCGCGAGGAGAACTTGATCGGCGCCTCGGCCGCATATCCGCGGGTCGTCCAGTACGCCTTGAACTCGGAGAACTTCGTGACCTCGATGTCGACCAGCCACTTGGTGGCCGAGACGTAGCCGTACAGGCCCGGGACGACCATGCGCACCGGGAAGCCGTGCTCCAGCGGGAGCGGCTCGCCGTTCATGCCGACGGCGATGAGGGCGTCGCGGTTCGCGTCCGTGAGCGCGCCGAGCGGCGTGCCGATGGTCATGTTGTCGGCGCTCGTGGTCTTGACCGCGTCCGCGCCGTCCTGGACGCCGGCGCGGGCGAGCAGGTCGCGCACGGGGATGCCGAGCCACGCGGCGTTGCCGACGTAGGGTCCGCCGACCTCGTTCGACACGCAGGTCAGGGTGATGCGGCGCTCGACGAGGCGCTCCTTGAGCAGGTCGCGGAAGCTGAGGTTCAGCTCCCGGTCGACCATGCCATGGATGCGCAACGAGTATCCGTCGGCGGGAACCTTCGGGACGCTCAGCGCGGTGTCGACGCGGTAGAAGTCGCGGTTGGGGGTGATGTACCTGCTGACGCCCTCGACGTCCACGGCGGCGCCGGCAGGCACCGGAGCAGCAGGGTCGGCCGCGCGCGGGAGCGCGATGTCACGACGTGAGTCGGCCGCGCTGTTGGATCCGAGGAACTTCGCGACGACACCGCCGAGTGCGATCCCGGCGCTCGCTCCAAGCACCGCGCGGAGGAAAGCACGGCGATTGAATCCTCCGGGGACGTCGTCACCGGCCTTCGGTGCGAGCTCGAGCGCCCGGAGAAGGACCACGAGCGCACCAAGGCTCACTCCGAGGGTGACGAGCGCCGGGACCAGAGTGAGGGCACGAGGTGCGGTGGCCGTGCGGTCGAGCGCCGCGGCGGCCAGCGCCACCACGCCCAGCGCGGACGAGGATGCCGTACGCGACGCGGGGACGGCGGATGCCGATCCATCCCGCGATGGCGGCGACGCCGAGCAGGGTGATGACCATGCCGCCGATCAGCACCGGCTTGTCGTTCTCGCCGAACTGACGGACCGCGAACTCCTTGAGGAATCGTGGCGTCATGTCGATGGCGCGATTGCCGACCGAGACGATCGGTGACGGGACGCCGGTCAGGAGTGCCGAGAGGCCGGTGGCGATCGAGATGCCGGCGGCGGCGGCGAGGACGCCTGACAGGGCTCCCGCCCACCACGCCGCGAAGCGCTCACTCGTCCTCTGCATGTGGGTCATTCGCTACCAAGCGCCCTGTGGATGGGTCAGGCCGGCAAATGACGTCAGCCGACGAAAGTGACGACGTCCTCGAGACCGACCCGCGAGGTCCGATAGGTCGCGGTCGGATGGTCGGGGTCGGCGTACCCGAAGGAGATGCCGCACACCACCCTGCGGGTGTCGGGCAGGTCGAAGTAGTCGCGGAGGAACGGCGACCCGGCCGCGAGCGCCGCCTGCGCGCAGGCGCCCAGGCCCAGGGCCTGCGCGGCGAGGAGGAACGAGTCGACGTACAGCCCGCAGTCGATGGCGCCGTAGACCCCGAGATCCGCGTCCGTGGTGAGGATCGCGACGTGCGGCGCCCCGAAGAACTCGAAGTTCCGCAGCATCTGCAGGGCAGAGGCCTCGCGGTCGCCCTTCTCGACGCCGACGGCCTCGTACAGCTGCCATCCGCTCTCGCGTCGACGCTCTCGGTAGACGCCGTTGTAGGCGACCGGGAACTCGAAGTCGCTTCCCGCCCAGTCGAAGGACTTGAGCAGCGCCTCTCGCAGCTTCGTGGTCTCGTCACCTGAGGTGATGACCAGCTGCCAGGGCTGGGTGTTGCACCACGACGGGGTGCGCTGGGCGATGGTCAGCAGCCGCTCGATGACGTCGCGCGGGACCGACTCGTCGGTGAATCCCCGGCAGCTCCACCGATCGGTCAGCAGCCGCTCGAGAACCTCGGTGTCGTCCATGGCATCCACCGCTCCGTCACTCATGGTGCCCGCCACTGGCCGAGGAGGGTCTGCAGCAGCGCGATCAACGCGATCGGCTGGTCGAACATGATGTGGTGGCCGGCGTCCGGCACCAGCGTGACCGGCACGTGGCCGCCCAGGATCTCGGCGACGCTCTCCGTGATGTCGGTCGTGGCCATGCCGCGCTCGCCGCGCACCAGGGCGACCTCGCAGCCCGCCTCGGCGAGGTCCTCCGGCTCCATCTGCGCGCTGACGAAGATCTGCGGATCGAACGCCCACGACCAGCCGCCATCGACCTCACGCACGGACTGCTCGGCGATGTGCCTGCGCACGTACTCGAGCCCGGCCTCGTCCTCAGGCAGGGTCCGGAACCGCGCGATCACGGTCTGGCGGTCCGGATGCACCTTGTGGTTGGGCATCGTCGGGTTGCCCGCGAGCCAGGTCTTGGCCTCCGGCGAGATCTCGCGCACGGGTGAGTCGATGGCGACGACGCCGCGCACGCTCTCGCCGTGCAGCTTGGCGGCGGTGAGGCCGACGAACCCACCCATGCTGTGGCCGGCGATCACCGGCCGGCCGACGGACTCCCGGGCGGCGACAGCCAGCACCTCGTCGGCCCACGTGGCCAGCGAGTAGTGCGCGCGGCGGTCGCTGTCGCCGTGCCCGGACAGGTCGATGGCGACGACGCGGTGCTCGGCGGCGAGGAACGGGGCGATGTGGTCCCACCAGCCGGCGTGGGCCGCCCCGCCATGGACGAGGATGACGCCTTGCGTGCCCGGCTTGCCCCAGGCCCGATAGCTGATGCGAGCGCCGGCCACGTCGACCTCGTCGGTGTCGAACGGCTCGGCGATCGCGTCGGTGAACCAGGTCGGGGTACTCATGCGGGCCTTTCGTCAGTTACAGTCACGCTTGACTGTTTCTGTCCACGGCAGCACGATACCGCCGACCGGACGCGAGGAGAACTCATGGGCCTGTCCGGCACCACCATCATCATGTCCGGCGGCAGCCGCGGCATCGGCGAGGCCATCGCCGTGCGCGCCGCCCGCGACGGCGCCAACGTCGCGCTGCTCGCCAAGACCTCCGAACCGCATCCCAAGCTGCCCGGCACCATCCACACGGCCGCGGCGGCGATCGAGGAGGCGGGCGGCCACGCGCTCCCTCTCGTCGGCGACGTGCGCGACGACGGGTTCGTCGCGAGTGCCGTGGAGCAGACCGCCGAGCAGTTCGGCGGCATCGACGTCGTCGTCAACAACGCAAGCGCCATCAACCTCTCGCGCACCGAAGACCTGCCGATGAAGGCCTACGACCTGATGAACGACATCAACTGCCGTGGCGCGTTCCTGCTGTCGAAGCTGTCGATCCCCTGGCTGCGCAAGTCGACGAACAATCCGCACATCCTCACGTTGTCGCCTCCGATCTCGACCGACCCGAAGTGGTTCGGCCGGGCCACCGGCTACACGATCGCCAAGTTCGGCATGAGCCTGGTGACGCACGGCCTGAGCGAGGAGCTGCGCGAGGACGGCATCGCCGCCAACTCGCTGTGGCCACGAACGGCCATCGACACGGCTGCCGTACGCAACGTCGTCGGGGCCGGACTGGAGACCCATTCCCGGCAGCCGTCGATCATGGCCGACGCGGCCTACGCGATCCTCACCATGCCGTCGCGCGAGGTCACCGGTCAGTTCTTCATCGACGACGACGTGCTCGAGGACGCCGGCGTCACCGATTTCTCCGTCTACCTCAACGGTGGACGCGAGGAGGATCTCGCGCTCGACTTCTGGTCGGAGCCGAAGGGTCCGTACAACCCCGAGCTGCGCCTGATGTGACGTTTCGGTAGCGGTCGCGCCCCGCCCGGGAGTACAACTGGTCTCCAGACCGGAGGGAGCGGCGATGGCCGACACACGGGCTGCACCTCAGCTGAAGGCCGATGCGATCGGCTTCGTCGACGCCTTGGTCATCGGCCTGGCCGCGACGAGTCCCGCCTACTCACTGGCCGCGGTCATCGGCCCGATCGCCGCGCTCGTGGGCGTCTACGCCCCAGGGGTGCTGCTGGCCAGCTTCGTCCCGATGGCCCTGATCGCGACCGCGTTCCTCTACCTCAACCGCGTCGACCAGGACTGCGGGACGACGTTCAGCTGGGTCACACGGGCCATGGGTCCGTGGGCCGGCTGGATCGGTGGCTGGGCCATCACGATGACGGGCGTGCTGGTGATCGGATCCCTGGCCGACGTAGGTGTGCGGTTCACCCTCTACATGTTCGGCGCCGACTCGTGGGGCGACAACGCCTGGATCCGGATGCCGCTGGCCATCCTGCTGATCATCGTGATGACGTGGATGTGCGTGCTCGGCACCGACATCGCGGCACGGTTCCAGAACGCGTTGATCTTCGGCCAGGTGGCCGCCCTGCTGGTCTTCGCGGTCGTCGCCATCTCCCAGGTATATGCCGGCAACAGCTCGCTCGATGAGATCCGGCCCAGCCTCGAATGGCTCAACCCGTTCGGGGAGGGTGGCGCTGCCCTGTCCAGCGGCCTGCTGCTCGGTGTGTTCGCCTACTGGGGCTGGGAGTCGGCGGTCAACCTGAGCGAGGAGACGCGCGACGGAGCCAGTGCTCCCGGTCGCGCGGGCGTCTGGTCGACGTTCATCCTGCTGGTCACGTACATCGCGGTGGCCTACGCCGTGGTCGCGTTCGCCGGGACGCAGTGGCTGAGTGACAACGCCGGTGAGGAGGAGTTCGTCTTCGCCTACATCGCCGGTGAGGTGCTGGGCGGCTGGGACTGGGTGCTCCTGTTCGCGGTCGCCACCTCGGCGATCGCCTCGACCCAGACCACGATCATCCCGGCCTCTCGCACGGGCCTCTCCATGGCGCGCCGTCACGCACTCCCGCACACGTTCGCGCGGATCCATCCCCGCCACCGGACGCCGGACGTCAGCACATGGTGGGTCGCCGCGATCGCCATCGTCTGGTACGTCGGCGTCTACCAGATCAGCGAGAACGCCCTCTTCGACTCACTCACTGCCCTGTCGTTGCTGATCGCCTTCTACTACGCGCTCACCGGGGTGGCCTGCGCCGTGTACTACCGCCGCCACCTGACGGAGAGCGTCAAGAACTTCCTGCTCATCGGCGTTGGCCCGCTGATCGGCTCCGCGTTGCTGGCCTGGCTGCTGGTGCTGTCGGTACGCGACATGTCCGACCCGGAGAACTCCTACAGCGGCCAGTCGTGGCTCGGCGTCGGCCCGCCGCTCGTCATCGGCATCGGCATCCTCGTCGCCGGCATCGTCGTGATGCTCATCTGGCGCAGCCAGAACTCCCGGTTCTGGCAGGAGCGGGCTGGAGTCGCCGATCCCGACATCGTGCACGGCCGCAAGTCCGCGGCGGCCGATCCTGACGACCTGGAGGGCTGAAGCATGGCAGTGGTGCTGGGGTACGACGAGTCGCCAGGTGCCGAGGTCGCGCTGGCAACCGCCATTCGGGTGGCCGCGAGGTGGGAGGAGCCACTGACCATCGTCTACGGCGCTGGACCGCCCGGCGGCGTCGGAGAGGAGCACCGAGCCCACCTCGAGGCTCTCATGGAGATCGGGCAGCACGCCCTCGACCGGGCCGTCGCGCTCGCTCGAGAGAAGGGCGTCCCGACCGAGATCCGGTTGGTCGACGCCAAGCCCGCGCAGGCGTTGCTGCAGGTGGCGGATGAGCTGGACGCGACGGTCATCGTGGTCGGCACCACCGGCGAGAGCCCGCTCCGGAGCGCGATGCTCGGATCGACGCCGCACAAGCTCCTCCACCTCAGCACGCGACCGGTGCTGTGCGTCCCGGTCGCCTGACCCGATGGACGAGCACCCCGACGTCCTGAACTCGTTCGCCGAGCTTCTCGCCGACGCCACGGACGTCACGCCGATCGACAGCGCAGGCAAGTCCGGCGCCCTGCTCGAGCGGGTGAGCATCGGCGGCGAGCCGCACGTCGTGAAGTACCTCGACCCGACCGTCGACTGGACGATGCGCGCGGCCGGCGTCGACGGCAGCGCCACGCTGGAGCTGTGGCGCCGCGGCATCCTCGCCCGGCTGCCGGCGAGCATCAACCAGCCGATCGTCGCGATCGCCCACGAGGACGGCGTGACCGCGCTGCTCATGCGCGACGTCGGCGACTGGCTCGTCCCCGTCTCCGACGACGTGGTCCCGCTCGACCAGCACCTGCGCTTCCTCGACCACATGGCGCACATGCATGTCACGTTCTGGCAGACACCCGACGACATCGATGTCGTGTCGAACCGGACTCGGTACACGGAGCTGTCGCCGCAGACGGCCGAGCGGGAGGCTGCGCTCGGCTCGACGCACGCCGTCCCCCCGTTGATCGGCAAAGGCTGGCCGCTGCTCGGCGAGGTGGCCCCGACGGCCGCGGCCATCGTCACCCCGCTCGCGATCGATCCGGCGCCACTACTCGACGCCCTGGCCGGAACACCCGAGACGTTCGTGCACGGCAACTGGAAGCTCGACAACCTGGGCACCGACCCGCAGGAGCGCACCATCGTGCTCGACTGGGAGCTTCCCGGCCGCGGCCCGGCGACCAGCGACCTCGCGTGGTACCTCTCCATCAACTGCCGCCGCCTCCCGCAATCCAAGGAGGACGCGATCGACGCCTACCGCGAGGCGCTCGAGCGGTATGGCGTCGACACCGAACCGTGGTGGTCCCGGCAGCTGGCCCTCTGCCTGCTCGGCACTCTCGTCCAGTTCGGGTGGGAGAAGGCGTTCGGCGGCTACGACGACGAGCTCGTCTGGTGGGAACGGCGGGCCGTCGAGGCCGTGGAGCTGCTGTGAGCCGGCCCGAGATCGGCGCAGAGTACGACGCCGGTGCCGAGGCGTGGGCGTCCGCGCCTGCGCACGTCTACGCGCGGTTTGCGGCGGCGATGCTGGAGCACTCCCCGGTCCCCGTCTCGGGTGCCGACGTCCTCGATGTCGGAGCGGGCACCGCCGTCGCCTGCGACGCCGCTCTCGCCCTGGGCGCACGGCAGACCGTCGCCAGCGACATCGCGATGGAGATGCTGCGGCATCGCACGCCGGCGATCCCGGCGGTGGTGGCCGACGGCGGGAGGCTCCCGTTCGCCGACGGGAGCTTCGACCTCCTCATGGCCGGCTTCAGCCTGACCCACCTGCCCGACCCGGCCGCGGCCCTCGCCGAGTGGCGACGGGTGGCTCCGGCCGCTCTCATCGCGACGTTCGCACCGGGACCCTCCCACCCGGCAAAGGTCGCCATCGACGCAGTCGCGACGCGATTCGGCTTCGTCTCCCCGCCGTGGTACGAGGAGTTCAAGCGCGAGCTCGAGCCGCTGGTGGAGGACACCTCGTCGCTCACGGCGATGGTGCGATCGGCCGGCTACCAGGAGGTCGAGGTCACGGTCCGCACGGTCGACACCGGGCTCCGCACTCCAGCCGAGATCGTCGGCTGGCGCCTGGGCATGGCGCAGCTGGCGCAGTTCGTCGAGGGCCTGACAGAGCCGCGCCGCGCCGAGGTTCGGCGAGCTGCCGAGGACGCCGTCGCCGGGCTCGGACCGGTGCACCATGACATCCAGGTGCTCAGCGCCACGACCTAGCGCACTGGTAGGTCGTACTCCCGGCGGACGGCGATCCCGTCGATGCTCAGGTCGACGCCCTCGTGTCGCTCGCGCCCTAAGTGCGGCGCATCAGGGCGACGAGGGAGTCGCTGGCGGTGGTGACGAGGTCGTCGGGCGACAGCTCGAGCTCGCCGAGCAGCCATGAGGCCACCAGCTCCGACAGACCGGCGATGAAGATCACGCCATGGAGGTGGTCGTGCGGTGCGGGCCACGTCTCGTCGCCGAAGATCTCCCGGGCCTCGGAAGCCACCAGCGCGGCGAACGAGCCGAGCAGCTCGTGGCGGCGAGCGCGCATCGACGCGTTGGCGTTCGACTCGATGACGGCGACGCGCATCTTGTCGGGTGCGGCGACCACGAGGTCGACGACGGCTCCGATCGTCGCGCGCACCCGGTCGGCGGGTTCGCCCGATGAGGCGGCGATCGCGTCGAGGGCCGTGCGAGCGATCTCCTCGCTGACGCTGTCGAGCGCGGCGACGAGCACCTCGTCGCGCGACCCGAAGCTCTCGTAGAAGTAGCGCTCGGTGAGCCCGGCCTCGGCGCAGACGGCCGTCATGGTGGTGCGGGCTTCGCCGCTGGCCGCCAGCAGGGAGATCGTGGCGTCGACCAGACGTGCCCGGCGGGCCGTGACCCGCTCGTCGGCGCTCTTGCCGCCATAGCTCCGCGCGCCCTCACTCACGCCGACATCTTGACAGTCGGCGCGACGCGCGACAAACTGACAGGGCATCCTGTCAGATGGAGGACAGATGGCGACGATCGCCGCCCCACGACCGCCCGCGCCATGGCGTCGGTTCATCCCGTTCGTCGGGGAAACCCTCGCGTACTTCCACGACCCGCTCGCCACGCTGCGCTTTCACTACGCCCAGAACGGCCCGGTGTCCGACTACAACTTCGTCGGGCGCCCCTGGACGATGATGCTCGGCCCGGACGCGTGCGAGATCGTCTTGCGGAACGCCGACAAGGCGTTCGCGAACTCCGGCGGCTGGGGCTACCTCATCGGCCCGTTCTTCGACCGCGGCCTGATGCTCCTCGACTTCGAGGAGCACCATCACCACCGCCGGATCCTGCAAGAGGCGTTCACTCGCGACCGCATCGCCGGCTACACCTCGACCCTCGGACCGGCCATCGCGTCCGGCCTCGACGCATGGTCGCCCAGTGGGGAGTTCCGGGCCTATCCCGCACTGAAGGACCTCACCCTCGACCTCGCCACCCAGATCTTCATGGGCGGGGCGGACGTCGCGGACGGCGACGAGCTGGCTCGGGTCAACCAGGCGTTCATCGACTGTGTCCAGGCCGGCCTCGGATTCATCCGCGCCGGGGTGCCCGGCACCAAGTGGCGACGCGGTCTGCACGGACGTCGGGTCCTCGAGGAGTTCTTCCGCCGGCACATTCCCGCCCGTCGCGCCTCGACGAATGCCGACCTGTTCTCGGCCCTGTGCCAGATCGAGACCGACGACGGTCAGCGGCTCAGCGACGACGACGTCGTCAACCACATGATCTTCCTGCTGATGGCGGCCCACGACACGTCGACCATCACCGTCACGACGATGATGCAGCAGCTCGGGCAGCACCCGGAGTGGCAGGAGCGCTGCCGAGCGCGAGTCGATGGCGCTGCCTCTGCACCCGAGCCTGGACGAGATCGACACCCTCGAGTCGCTCGACCTGGTGATGAAGGAGTGCCTGCGGCTCGTGCCTCCGGTACCCGGGGTGGCACGCCAGGCAGTCAAGGACACCGAGGTGCTCGGCCACCACATCCCGGCCGGACGCCGTGTCTCGGTCGGCGTGCACCTCACGCACCACCTGGATGAGCTGTGGCCGGACCCGGAACGCTTCGACCCCGAGCGCTTCGCCGACGATCGCCGCGAGGACAAGGTGCACCGGTATGCCTGGCAACCGTTCGGCGGCGGCGTGCACAAGTGCATCGGCCTGTACTTCGGCACGGTCGAGGTGAAGATGATCGTCCATCAGCTGCTGCGCCGCTTCGAGTGGACCGTCGACCCCGACTACGTCCCGCCGATGAACTACCACTCGCTCCCGTTCCCCAAGGACGGCCTCCCGGTCGACCTCCGTCCCGCTGTCGTTAGATCGCCGTACTCACGGATCCGCCCCGGACATGAGCAAGCGCGAAATCTCCGGCCTCACCGTCGTCGTCACCGGCGGAGCGCGCGGCATCGGCCGCGCCACCGCGGCCCGCTTCTCCCGTCAGGGCGCCCGCGTGGCGATCGGCGACCGAGACGCCGACCTGGCCCGCACGGTCGCCGATGAGCTCGGCGACGGTGTCGTGGCCGCTCCGCTCGACGTCACGGATCCGGCCTCGTGGGCCGCGTTCCTGGAGGAGATCGCCGCGATCGGACCGATCGACGTCCTCGTCAACAATGCCGGCATCATGCCGCTCGGGTCGGTGCTCAAGGAGCCCGACGAGGTGGCCCGGAAGATCGTCGACGTCAACCTGCACGGCGTCATCCTCGGCACCAAGGCGGTGGCGCCCGGCATGGTCGAGCGCGGGCATGGCCACGTGGTCAACGTGGCGTCGGCGGTCGGACGCGTCGCAGTGGCCGACGGCGCCACCTACTCGGCGTCGAAGTTCGCGGTGGTCGGCTTCAGCGAGTCCACCCGTGCCGAGCTCGAGCCGCTCGGTGTCGACGTGAGCGTGGTGCTGCCCGCCATCGTCCAGACCGAGCTGGCGGCCGGCGTGCCTGCGGCTCGTGGGATGAAGCCCGTGACCGCCGACGACGTCGCCAAGGTCATCGAGTCGACCGTCCGCAAGCCGAAGCCCGAGCTGTGGGTGCCGCGGTGGACCCAGGGCATGGCGAAGTTCGGGCTGGGCATGCCCCGCGTGGTGCAACGGGGCATGGCCAAGGCGTTCCGCGCCGACACCGTGCTGTCCGAGCGCGACGAAGTGACCCGGGCCGCGTACGAGCGGCGCGCCCGCGAGGGCTGACTGACTCGCCTCAGTCCTGCGAGCGTCGGCGGAAGGCGGCGAGGGCCAGCGGGGCGAAGATCGCCGTCAAGCAGGATCGACGTGATGATCGAGGCCTCCACCGCGTGCTGGAGCGGCCAGGCCGCGTCAGCGGGCGCCGGCGCACCATTGCCCCACAGCTCGCGGCACGCCTGCGTGAGCGCCGACACCGGGTTCCACTCGGCGATGAAGCGCAGCCACGACGGCATCTGCTCGGTGGGAGCGAACGTGTTGGCCACGAACGTGAGCGGGAACATCACGGTGAACATGAATCCCTGCACCGCCTCGACCGTGCGCATCAGTGACCCGATCCAGATGCCGAGCCACACGAGTGCGAAGCCGAACACCAGCAGCAGCGCGAACGCGAGCACCGCGTCGACCAGGCCGCCGCGGATGCGCCAGCCGATGAGCACTCCGGTGACGGCCATCACCGCGATGCCGATGCTGGAGTGGATGAGGCTGGAGATGCTGCGGCCGACCAGCACCGATGCCCGCGAGATCGGCAGCGACTTGAGTCGGTCGACGATGCCCTTCTGCAGGTCGTTGGTGAGACCCATCGCGACGACCGCGGAAGAGAAGATCATCGTCTGCACCATGATCCCGGGCAGCAGGAACTCCTTGTACGACACGTCGCCGGGTGGCTGGATGGAGCCGCCGAAGACATAGGCGAACAGCAGCACGAACATCACCGACTGCACGGTGACGTCGAGCAGCATCTCGGGCATCCGCTTGATGTGGATGAGGTTGCGCCACACGATCGTGCCCGACGCACGCAGCATCGACGGCGGCTCGATCGGCGGACGGGACGCGGTGAACATCGTGGTCATGACAGGGCCTCTTCCATCTCGTCGATCTCGTCGGCCTCGCCCTCGGCCCCTTCATGTTCAGCACGGTGCCCGGTGAGGTGGAGGAACACGTCGTCGAGGCTCGGGCGCTTGAGTCCGAGGTCGTCGACCTCGATGCCGCTGCTCTCGAAGAGGTTGCCGATGCGGGACATGTCGCCGAGGCCGTCGGCCTGGGCAGTGAGCCTGCGCGCCGTGGTGTCGACGTGGACCTCGGGTGAGCAGGAGCGCACCAGCTCCTCGGCCCTCGGCAGGTCGGCGGCGTGGGTCAGGGTGACCACGACGCTGGCCGCGCCGGCCTGGTCCTTGAGCTGGGTGGGAGTGCCGGCGGCAATGATCTTGCCCTTGTCGATGACGATGATGTCGTCGGCGAGGTGGTCGGCCTCCTCGAGATACTGCGTGGTGAGCAGCAGCGTCGTGCCCTCGCGGACCAACCCACGCAGGACCTCCCAGAGCTCGGTGCGGCTACGCGGGTCGAGCCCCGTGGTCGGCTCGTCGAGGAACAGCACCGGCGGGGCCGCGATGAGGCTGACCGCGAGATCGAGGCGGCGACGCATGCCGCCGGAGTACTTCTTGGCGATCCGGTCGGCGGCCTCGGTGAGCGCGAACCGCTCGAGCAGCTCTTCGGTGCTGTCGCGGATGTACTGCCTGGGCAGCCCGTAGAGCCGTCCGATGAGCCGGAGGTTCTCGCGGGCCGACAGCAGCTCGTCGACGGTGGCGACCTGGCCGGTGAGGCCCATGCTGCGACGCACGGCGTCTGGCTCCTTGAGGATGTCGTGCCCGGCCACCCGGCCGGTGCCGCTGGTGGGCACGCTCAGGGTGGTGAGCATGCGCGTGGTCGTGGTCTTGCCGGCGCCGTTCGGCCCGAGCAGACCGAGCACCGTGCCTTGCGGAACCACGAAGCTGACGCCGTCGACGGCGACGTTGTCATCGAATTTCTTGACGAGGTCGATGGCCTCGATGGCCGGACCGGCGTTCATGCTGTGTCCCTCTCCCCTGGACCAGTATTCAGGCGGAACATTACTCTCCTGTTCCAACTAGGAATACCAGACGCTTCTGACAGAAACCGTCGAGAATCGGCCACTGAGCGGCGCTGTTGCACCGTGTTCGGCGGGCCGCCACGATCTGTTCATGAGCCTGGAACCCGGCGCCGTCCTCACCACCGCGGTCCTGGGCCCGTGCGTCGGCGGGGTGGTCCGCACCTGGACCGACGGAGGTTCGAGGCTGTGGACGCCCGATGACCCGGCCGCCCTGCGGGAGCTCATGGGCCGCGGGCTCCTGGCCCGGACCATCGTCGGACCGGACCGGTACCGGGAGGTGGGCCTGCTGGACACTGCTTCTGGAGCGCTCGCGCTGGTACCGCGGTTTCCTTCGTCGACGGATGCCGACGGTGTCACCCTCGACGGTCGGGTCGTGTCGTTGCGCGATGCCGTTCCCACAGCGGACGCCGCGCACGAGCTCGTGCAATATCTGGACGCCGCGATCGACCACGCCGCTGAGTCGGGTGAGCATGTGGTCGTCGAGATGGGGGAAACCGGCTCGCCGAGCGAGCCGAGCTGTCAGGTCGGGGGCGACGCACCGGCCGTCGCGGACGTCGTTGCGTCCTGGGGTGTCGAGCCGTGGGACGTCGTCGTCACGTTCTGGCGTCCGGCACCTTCCTGATCGCCTAGGCACAACGGGCCATGGCTGAGCTCGCCCGTGGACTGCCACGATCTCGTCATGACATCCCACCGACTCCCCGTGCACGTCGTCGTGCTCGCGATCGTTCTGTTCTGCGGTGCCTGTGGCGGCAGCGAGCCCGAGGACACTGGCGCGGCGGAGCCGTCCGCCGGCTCAGCAGCTCCTGCCGCGAACCTCATCGACTACACGAAGGATGACGACCGAGGTGTCGCCCTCCGCAAGCCTGCCGACGTCCAGCGGCTCCACGATGCTCCCGAGGACTTCAAGCAGTTCATGGCCGGAGTGGTCGACGGCCAGCTCAAGGGTCTCGACGAGCCTGATCCGGACTGCCCCTTCTCGGTGACCGTGCGCAAGCTCGACACCGCCGGCTTCGCGGAAGGCGCCTTCCTCTCCTGTGGAGGCGCCGCCGCGATGTGGGCGAAGCCCGACGGAGTGTGGCAGGAGATCTGGGCCGGTCAGACGGCCCCCGACTGCAAGTCCATGAAGAAGTACTCCGTGCCGACCGCGATCGCCGGCAAGACCTGCTTCGACGAGCCCAACGAACGGGATATCGACTACGCCGGCTGAGGCACTGCTGCTACCCCCGCATGGCGTGCGGGAGATCGAACTCCTGATAGCCCAGGGGTGGTGATCCACCGTCGAGGCCCAGCTGCTTCAACGCCGGAACCATCCGCTCGACATAGAAGCGCTCGGAGTCTTCCTTGCTCTCCCACACGGCGAGACTGTGCACGCCGCGCTCGCTCTTCCCGCCGGCATGAATGATGAGCCCCTTGACGGGCTCGTCGCCCACGGCCTCACCGATCTTGATGTGCGTGTCGAGGTCGACGTCGAACTCGATCAGCGTCGCGTAAACCATGGCCTTCTCCTTATTGGATAGAGTGTGACTCTATTCATTATGTTGCTACCGTATCGATGTGTCTGTCAAGAGGACGTACACCTCGGCCAAGCGCCGGGCCCAGGCTCAGGAGACCCGTCGGGCGATCCTGGACTCGGCCCACGGGCTCTTCATCACGTCCGGGTACGCGGCGACCACGATTCAGGCCATTGCCGAGGGGGCCGGCGTCGCCGTACCGACGGTCTACGCCGTGTTCGGCACCAAGCGTGAGCTCTTGAGACAGCTGATCGAGAGCTCCATCACCGGTGACGACGAGCCCGAGCCGATCACCGAGAGGGCCGAGGCGCAGGCCGTGGCGGCAGAGCCCGACTCCCGTCGCCGGGCCGAGCTCGATGCCGCGATGAGCCGGTCGATCACCGAGCGCGTCGCGCCCATCGTCCGGGTCGTGGGCGAGGCCGCGGCCTCCGACCCCGAGCTGGCCGCGGTCATGGAGGAGGTCAAGGCAGCCCGGCGACGGGAGATGATCACCTCGGCCAAGATGTTGGCGGGGCCCGACGGCCTGCGGACCAGCCGCGAGGAAGCCGCAGCCACCTTGTATGTGCTCTACAGCCCACAGGTCGCCGACATGCTCATGCGCGACTACGGCTGGTCGGCCAAGCGGTACGAGAAGTGGCTGGCGCGGATGATCCTGGATGCCGTCATCCAGTGAACGACACGCGGCGCGGCACGAGGAAGAACCCGATCAATGACAGTGCTGCCAGGGCGGTGCAGCCCGCCGCCCAGACCCGTTGCTCAGCGATGGCGCTTCGGCACAGCGCCTCTTCCTCGTCCGTCAGGACGGCGGAGGTCTCGGGCTTGTAGAGGCTGCCGCACTCGATCTCATCGTTGACTGTCATCGGTCCGAAAACCATGACGGCGGCTTGCACGGCGAGGAACAACCCCGCGATCGCCAATGCAGGGCGGATCATGCCCCAGCGCATCACGGCGACGAGCTAGGCGAACTTCTCGCCGTTCTTCGCCTTGTCGAGCAGCAGTGGCGGCGGGTCGAAGTGCGAGCCGTACTTCTCGGCCAGCTCCTGGGCGCGCTCGGTGAACACCTCGACGCCGATGCGGCCGTCCGGGGATTCGTAGCCGTTGATGTACTGCAGCGCGCCACCGTGCATGGGCGGGAAGCCGATGCCGAAGATCGAGCCGATGTTCGCATCGGGCACCGTGCGCAGCACGCCCTCCTCGAGACAACGGACGGTGTCGAGCGACATCACGAAGGTCAGGCGGTCCTTGATGTCCTGGAACGGCGGCTGCTCCTCCGCGACCGGGAAGGTGTCGGCGAGGCCCTGCCACAGGCCGGTGCGCTTGCCGTTCTCGTCGTAGTCGAAGAAGCCCTTGCCGACGAGCTTGCTCGAACGGCCGAGCTCGATCATCGTGTCGATGACGTCCTCGGCGGGCGCCTTCTCCCAGGTGCCGCCCTCCTCCTCGACCGCGGTCTTGGAGGCGACCCGGATCTTCTTCATCAGCTCGAGGTTCAGCTCGTCGCTGATCTGCAGGACGCCGACCGGGAAACCGGACTGCGTCGCCGCGCGCTCCAACGTGTTCGGGTTGACGCCCTCGCCGAGCATCGCGAGTCCCTCGTTGATGAAGTGGCCGATGACCCGGCTGGTGAAGAAGCCACGGCTGTCGTTGACGACGATCGGCGTCTTCTTGATCGCCTGGACGTAGTCGAGCGCACCGGCGATGGTCGCATCGTTGGTCTTCTCACCAGCGATGATCTCCACCAGCGGCATCTTGTCGACCGGTGAGAAGAAGTGGATGCCGATGAAGTCGTCCGGACGCTTGACCCCCTCGGCCAGGCCGGTGATCGGCAGCGTGGACGTGTTGGAGCCGAGCAGGGCGTCCGGCTTGACGATCGGCTCGAGCTCGCCGAAGACCTGGTGCTTGATGTCGACGGACTCGAAGACCGCCTCGACGACGAGATCGCAGCCCTCGAGGTCGGCGTAGTCGTCGGTGGCCTTGATGCGGCCGAGGAACTCATCGACCTTCTCCTGCGTGGTGCGGCCCTTCTCGAGCTGCTTGGCGAGCAGCTTCTCGCTGTACGCCTTGCCCTTCTCGGCGGCGGCGAGGTCGACGTCCTTGAGCACGACCTCCATGCCGGCCTTGGCCGAGACGTAGGCGATGCCGGCGCCCATCATTCCGGCGCCGAGCACGGCGACCTTCGTGAACTTGCGCGGCTCGATGCCGTCCGGGCGGGAGCCGCCGGCGTTGATGGAGCCGAGGTCGAAGAAGAAGGCCTGCGTCATGTTCTTGAACTGCTGGCCGGTGATCAGCCCGATCAGGTAGCGGGACTCGATGCGGGTCGCGGTCTCGAAGTCGACCTGCGCGCCCTCGACGGCCGCGGCCATGATGCTGCGCGGCGCCTTGTACGGAGCGCCCTTCGTCTGCTTGCGCAGGTTGGAGGGGAACGCCGGCAGGAACTGTGCGAGCTTCGGTGACGACGGTGCGCCGCCGGGGATCTTGTAGCCCTCGCGGTCCCACGGCTGAGTGGCCGCCTCTTCGTCACCCTGGACCGACTCGATCCAAGCCTTGGCGGCCGGCAGCAGCTCGTCCTGGGTCGCGACGACCTCGTCGATGAGTCCGGTCTCCATGGCCTGCGTCGGCTTCATGCGCGGGCCCTGGAGCAGCACGTTCATCAGGGCGTCCTGCAGGCCGAACATGCGGACCGTGCGGGTGACGCCGCCACCGCCGGGCAAAAGTCCGAGGGTGACCTCGGGCAGGCCGATCTCGTAGCCGCCGTCCGCCGCGATGCGGTGGTGGCAGGCGAGCGCGATCTCGAGTCCGCCACCGAGCGCGGCGCCGTTGATGGCCGCGACGACGGGCTTGCCGCAGGTCTCCAGCTTGCGCAGCGTGGCCTTGATCGACTGGATGTTCTCGAAGATCTCCTCGGAGTCGGCCGGCGTGGCCTGCGTCATGAGCTTGAGGTCGCCACCGGCGAAGAACGTCTTCTTGCCGGAGGACACGATGACGCCCTTGATCGAGTCGCCGTCTGCGGCGATCTCGTCGACCAGCTGGTTGACAGCGTTCTCCATCGAGTCGCGGTACGCCTGGTTCATGGTGTTGCTGCTCTGCGACGGGTCGTCGATGACGAGGTTGACGATTCCGTCGGCCTTCTCGTAACGAACGGCTGCTGTACTCACACTGGATCCTTCGATGTCTGGCCGGCGGGGATGCCGGGCCACGGGCGGCAAGATTCGGATGGGAGAGGGAACTAGAGGCGCTCGACGACGGTGGCGATGCCCATGCCGCCGCCGACGCACAGCGTGGCGAGTCCGTACTTCTTGTCGCGACGCTCGAGCTCGTCGATCAGCGTGCCGAGGATCATCGCGCCGGTGGCACCGAGCGGGTGACCCATGGCGATCGCGCCGCCGTTGACGTTCGTCTGGTCGTGCGGGTAGTCGCCGAGGTCGCGCATGAGCTTCATGGCGACGGCGGCGAACGCCTCGTTGATCTCGATGAGGTCGATGTCGTCGACCGACATGCCGGCCTTGGCGAGCGCCTTGCGGCTCGCGGGCGCGGGACCGGTGAGCATGATCGTGGGCTCGGAACCGCTGACGGCCGTGGCGAGGATGCGTGCGCGGGGCGTGAGGCCGTGGGTCTGGCCGGCCTGCTCCGAGCCGATCAGCACGAGCGAGGCGCCGTCGACGATGCCGGAGCTGTTGCCGGCGTGGTGGACGTGGTTGATCTTCTCGACGTGGTGGTACTTCTCCAGGGCCACGGAGTCGAAGCCGCCGAAGTCGCCGATGCCCTCGAACGCCGGCGGCAGGCCGGAGAGGCTCTCGACCGTGGTGCCCTCGCGCACGTACTCGTCGTGGTCGAGGATCGTGCCTTGTCGAGGAGCAGGGCCGGCGGCTCGAAATGGGAGCCGTACTTCTGTGCCAGCTCCTGGGCACGCTCGGTGAACGCCTCGACGCCGATGCGGCCGTCCGGGGCCTCGTAGCCGTTGATGTACTGCAGCGCTCCACCGTGCATGGGCGGGAAGCCGATGCCGAAGATCGAGCCGATGTTCGCGTCGGGCACCGTGCGCAGCACGCCCTCCTCGAGACAGCGGACGGTGTCGAGCGACATCACGAAGACCAGACGGTCCTTGATGTCCTGGAATCGCGGCTGCTCGTCCGCGACCGGGAAGGTCTCGGCGAGGCCGGGCCAGAGACCCGTGCGCTTGCCGTTCTCGTCGTAGTCGAAGAAGCCCTTGCCGACCAGCTTGCTCGATCGTCCGAGCTCGATCATCTTCGTCGACGACGGCCTCGGCCGGGGCCGGCTCCCAGGTGCCGCCCTCTTCCTCGACCGCCTTCTGCGAGGCGACCTGGATCTTCTTCATCAGCTCGAGGTTCAGCTCGTCACTGATCTGCAGCGATGCCGACCGGGAAGCCGGCCTGCGTCGCGGCCCGCTCCAGCGAGGACGGGTTGACGCCCTCGCCGAGCATCGCGAGTCCCTCGTTGATGAAGTGGCCGATGACCCGGCTGGTGAAGAAGCCACGGCTGTCGTTGACGACGATCGGCGTCTTCTTGATCTGCTGGACGTAGTCGAGCGCGCCGGCGATCGTCGCGTCGTTCGTCTTCTCGCCGGCGATGATCTCGACCAGCGGCATCTTGTCGACCGGGGAGAAGAAGTGGATGCCGATGAAGTCCTCCGGTCGCTTGACGCCCTCGGCCAGCCCGGTGATGGGCAGCGTGGACGTGTTGGAGCCGAGCAGGGCGTCGGAGTTGACGACCGGCTCGAGCTCGCCGAAGACCTGAGTGCTTGAGCTCGACGGACTCGAAGACCGCCTCGACGACGAGGTCGCAGCCCTCGAGGTCGGCGTAGTCGGCCGTGGGCGTGATGCGGGAGAGGAACTCGTCGACCTTCTCCTGCGTGGTGCGGCCCTTCTCGAGCTGCTTGTTGAGCAGCTTCTCGCTGTACGCCTTGCCCTTCTCGGCGGCGGCGAGGTCGACGTCCTTGAGCACGACCTCCATGCCGGCCTTGGCCGAGACGTAGGCGATGCCGGCGCCCATCATGCCGGCGCCGAGCACGGCGACCTTGGTGAACTTCCGCGGCTCGATGCCGTCAGGTCGCGAACCGCCGGCGTTGATGGAGCCGAGGTCGAAGAAGAACGCCTGCGTCATGTTCTTGAACTGCTGACCGACGATCAGCTCGATCAGGTAGCGGGACTCGATGCGGGACGCGGTGTCGAAGTCGACCTGCGCGCCCTCGACGGCCGCGGCCATGATGTTGCGCGGAGCCTTGTACGGGGCGCCCTTCGTCTGCTTGCGCAGGTTCGAGGGGAACGCCGGCAGGAACTGGGCGAGCTTCGGTGAGGACGGGGTGCCGCCGGGGATCTTGTAGCCCTCGCGGTCCCACGGCTGCTTGGCCGCTTCCTCGTCACCCTGGACCGACTCGATCCAAGCCTTGGCCGCCGGGAGCAGCTCGTCCTGGGTCGCGACGACATCGTCGACGAGGCCGGTCTCCTTGGCCTGCGCGGGCTTCATGCGCGGGCCCTGGAGGAGCACGTTCATCAGGGCGTCCTGGAGGCCGAACATGCGGACCGTGCGGGTGACGCCGCCGCCGCCGGGCAGCAGGCCGAGGGTGACCTCGGGCAGGCCGATCTCGTAGCCGCCATCGGCCGCGATGCGGTGGTGGCAGGCGAGCGCGATCTCGAGTCCGCCACCGAGCGCGGCGCCGTTGATGGCCGCGACGACCGGCTTGCCGCAGGTCTCGAGCTTGCGCAGCGTGGCCTTGATCGACTCGATGTTCTCGAAGATCTCCTCGGCGTCGGCGGGCGTGGCCTGCGTCATCAGCTTGAGGTCGCCGCCGGCGAAGAACGTCTTCTTGCCGGAGGACACGATGACACCCTTGATCGAGTCGCCATCAGCGGCGATGTCGTCGACCAGCTGGTTGACCGCGGCCTCCATCGAGTCGCGGTACGCCTGGTTCATCGTGTTGCTGCTCTGCGACGGGTCGTCGATGACGAGGTTGACGATCCCGTCAGCCTTCTCGTAACGGACAGCTTCTGTGGTCGTGGACATGAAGGTTCGTTTCTCCTGGAAGGATCCGGGGGGTTCAGAGACGCTCGACGACGGTGGCGATGCCCATGCCGCCGCCCACGCACAGCGTGGCGAGGCCGTACTTCTTGTCACGACGCTCGAGCTCGTCGATCAGGGTGCCGAGGATCATCGCGCCGGTGGCGCCGAGCGGGTGGCCCATGGCGATCGCGCCGCCGTTGACGTTGGTCTGGTCGTGCGGGTAGTCGCCGAGGTCGCGCATGAGCTTCATGGCGACGGCTGCGAAGGCCTCGTTGATCTCGATGAGGTCGATGTCCTCGACCGACATGCCGGCCTTGTCGAGCGCCTTCCGGCTGGCCGGGGCGCGGGACCGGTGAGCATGATCGTGGGCTCCGAACCGCTGACTGCCGTGGCGAGGATGCGCGCTCGCGGCGTGAGGCCGTGGGTCTTGCCGGCCTGCTCGGACCCGATGAGCACGAGCGAGGCGCCGTCGACGATGCCGGAGCTGTTGCCGGCGTGGTGGACGTGGTTGATCTTCTCGACGTCGTGGTACTTCTCCAGCGCCACGGAGTCGAAGCCGCCGAAGTCGCCGATGCCCTCGAACGAGGGTGACAGTGCCGGAGAGGCTCTCGGCCGTGGTGCCCTCGCGCACGAACTCGTCGTGGTCGAGGATCGTCAGGCCGTTGGCGTCCTTGACGGGGATGACCGACTTGCTGAAGTAGCCGTTGGCGATCGCCTTCGCCGCACGCGCCTGCGACTCGGCGGCGAACGTGTCGACGTCGCTCGCGGCTGTAGCCCTCGATCGTGGCGATGAGGTCGGCGCCGATGCCCTGCGGGACGAAGTCGGTGTCGAACGCGGTCTTGGGGTCCATGGCCCAGGCGCCACCGTCGGACGCCATCGGCACGCGGCTCATCGACTCGACGCCACCGGCGAGGATGAGGTCCTCCCAGCCGGAGCGCACGCGCTGCGAGGCCTGGTTGACGGCCTCGAGGCCGGAGGCGCAGAAGCGGTTGAGCTGCACGCCGGCGACCGTGTGCGGCAGGCCGGAGGCGAGCGCGGCGGTCTTCGCGATGTCGGAGCCCTGGTCGCCGACCGGGGAGACGACGCCGAGGACGACGTCCTCGATGCCGGCCGGGTCGAGCGACGGGTTGCGCTTCTGGATCTCGTCGATCAGTCCGGTGACGAGCGAGATCGGCTTCACCTCGTGGAGGGAGCCGGTCTTCTTGCCGCGACCTCGCGGCGTCCGGATCGCGTCGTAGACGAATGCCTCGGTCATGTTCTGGTCCCTACTGAATCAATGGACAGACGGGTTGGGCGTGCTCCACGATTGTGACACCATCACTGTCAGAGTGGTAGGCGGGGCCATGTGGAACCCGTCACGTTTCGAGAAGGGCAGAGGCCATGACGATCGCCGATCCGGTCGAGACCCTGAGCGTCGAACAGCTCGCGTCCCGCGTCGGGATGACCGTCCGCACCGTGCGCTTCTACGCAGGCCGGGGGCTCATCCCACCGCCGCGCCGGCAGGGCCGCAACGGCTACTACGGACCGGACCACCTGGCCCGCCTCGAGCTCGTGCGCGAGCTGCAGGCGCACGGATTCACCTTGTCGGCCATCGAGGGATATCTCGACCGGATCCCCGAGGACGCCAGCCCGGCCGAGGTCGCGCTGCACCGCACGCTGCTCGCCCCGTGGGCGTCCAACCTGCCCGAGAGCGTCACCCGCACCGAGCTCCAGACGCGCGCCGGCCGTGCGCTGGCCGATGACGACATCGAGCTGCTCGTGGCGATCGGCGTCGTCGAGCCCACCCCGACTGACGATGTCTTCCAGCTGGCTCCGGCGCACCTGGCGATCGGCATCGCGTTCCTCGACCTCGGCCTGCCCACGCAGGCGGCCCTCGACGACCCGCAAGATCTTCACCGCCCATGGCCGAGCGATCGCCGAGGAGATGACCGAGGTCTTCCGCACCCAGGTGTGGCCGCACATGCGCGAGGCCGACCTCCCGGCAGAGGAGATGACGGCGATGATCGAGCGGTTCAAGCCGCTCACCGTGCAGGCGCTCGTCACGTCCTACGAGGAAGCCGTGGACGAGTCGAAGCGCGCCACGGTGCGCAAGCGGACCTAGAGGCCCATCGAGCGGCCCACGATCTCCTTCATGATCTCGGTGGTCCCGCCGTAGATCGTCTGGATGCGGGTGTCGAGGTACGCCTTCGAGATGCGGTACTCCGACATGTAGCCGTAGCCGCCATGCAGCTGGAGGCAGGCGTCAGCCGTGCGCTTCTGCAGCTCGGTGGTCCACCACTTGCCCATCGCCGCATCCTCCACCGTCAGGGTCCCGGCGTTGAGCTCCGTGATCGAGCGGTCGACGAAGACCTGCGCGATCTGCTGCTCGGTCTCCAGCTCCGCCAACGTGAACCGGGAGTTCTGGAACGAGCCGATCGGCTTGCCGAACGCCTTGCGATCCTTCACGTACTCGACCGTCATGTCGATCATGTGGCGGCAGGCGGCCGCGGCGATCACCGAGATGCTCAGACGCTCCTGCGGCAGGTTCTCCATCAGGTGGATGAAGCCCTGGCCCTCCTCGCCGAGCAGGTTCGACACCGGTACGCGCACGTCGTCGAAGAACAGCTCGGCGGTGTCCTGCGCCTTGAGCCCGATCTTGTCGAGGTTGCGGCCGCGCTCGAAGCCCTCGGCGCCACGCTCGACGACGATGAGCGAGAAGCCCATGGCACCGGCCTCGGCGTCCGTCTGGCAGACCACGACGACCCAGTCGGCGCTGATGCCGTTGGTGATGAACGTCTTGGAGCCGTTGATGACGTACTCGTCGCCGTCCCGCTTGGCCGTGGTCTTGATGCCCTGGAGGTCCGACCCGGTGCCGGGCTCGGTCATGGCGATCGCGGTGATCATCTCGCCGGTGCAGAACTTCGGGTACCACCGCTTCTTCTGCTCCTCCGTGGCGTACCGCTCCAGGTAGCCCGACACGAGGTCGTTCTGGATGCCGAAGCCGACACCGCTCCCGCCGACCCGGACGATTTCCTCGCCCAGCACGGCGTTGAAACGGAAGTCGTCGATCCCGCCGCCGCCGAGCTCCTCCGGCATCATGAAGCCGATCAGGCCCATCTCGCCGGCCTTGGTCCAGAGCTCCCGGGGCACGATCGAGTCCTTCTCCCACTGCTCGTGGTACGGGGCGATCTCCTTCTCGCAGAAGGTCCGCGCAGTCTCGCGGAACGCGTCGTGGTCGGCCTCGAAGATGGTGCGCTTCATGCTGTGCCTCTCTCGGTCATGGCTGCCCCTGCGGCGGAGCCGTCACGTTTGTACGGCGATGCCGTCGTCGATCAGGGAGTCGATGTCGTCGATGCCCCAGGCGGTCAGGGCTGCTCTCGTGTCGGCGCCGGGCTTGGACGGCGGCGTGGTGAGCGTGGCCGGCGTGACCGAGAAGCGTGGCGCGGGCGCCGGCTGGGTGAGCCCGTCCAGCTCGACATACGTGCCGCGGGCGACGTTGTGGGGATGCTCGTAGGCCTCGGTGAGCGGGACGACCGGGAAGACGCAGGCGTCCGTGTCGTCGAAGATCTCGACCCACTCCGCCTGGGTGCGCTGCCCGAACGTCTCGGCCAGCACCTTGCGCAGCGTCGGCCACTCACGCAGGTCATTCCGGTCGGGCAGCTCGACATCGAGCCGGTCGACCATGATCTCGTAGAACCGCGGCTCGAGATTGCCGACGGACATCCAGCGTCCGTCCGACGTCTCGTAGACGTCGTAGAACGGGGCCGCACCGCCGAGCAGGCTCGTGCCCCGCCCGCCGTCCCAGACGCCGGACTGCTGCATGGAGATGGCCATGGCCATCAGGTGGGCGACCCCGTCGGTGATCGCCGCGTCGACGACCTGGCCCTCGCCGGTTGCGCGGGCATGGGTGAGGGCCGCGAGCACCCCGGAGACGAGGTAGAGCGACCCACCGCCGAAGTCACCGAGCAGGTTCTGGGGAAACGTCGGCGGCTGATCGGCATGGCCGAGCGGATCGAGCGCGCCCGCGACGGAGATGTAGTTGATGTCGTGACCGGCGGTGTGGGCGAGCGGACCGTCCTGGCCCCACCCGGTCATGCGGCCGTAGACGAGCCGCGGGTTCCGCTCCAGGCACACGTCCGGCCCGAACCCGAGCCGCTCGGTGACACCGGGACGGAAGCCCTCGATCAGGATGTCCGCGCGCTCCACGAGGTCGAGCACGAGCTCGGCTCCGCGAGGCGACTTGAGGTCGATGGCGACGTTGGGACGTCCGCGGAAGAGGATGTCCCGATCGGCCGGTGCGACCTGCAGGGCACCGCCTCCGGGCCGGTCGACACGGACGACGTCGGCACCGAGGTCGGCCAGCATCATCGCCGCGAAGGGCCCCGGCCCGATGCCGGCGAGCTCGACGACGCGAACACCGTCCAGCGGGCCTGACTTGGGCTGATCCGTCACCACATGATTGTGACAGTGTTGGTGTCACGGTTGTCAAGTGGGGTGGGACCCACCCCCATGGCCTGACCATGAGGATCGTGTCATCATCGGTGTCACGTTGAACGGTGCCGTCCGCCGCCCGGGCCCGGCACCCCTCTCGGAAGGCGCTCGATGCTCCCCGACCTCATGTTCACCCGTCGCGGTTCCGGCACCCCGCTCGTGCTCCTGCACGGCATCGGCCACCGTCGAGAGGCGTGGGACCCGATCATCGACCGGCTCGCGGAGAACTTCGACGTCATCGCGCCGGACCTGTCCGGTTTCGGGCAGTCCCCGGCCTTCGCCGGTCAGGTTCCCTACTCGATGGAGAACGCCTGCGAGCACCTCGCCGACCAGTTCGCCGTCTGGGGCATCACGAAGCCACACGTCGTGGGCAACTCGCTGGGTGGCGCGATCTCCCTCGAGCTCGGCTCGCGTGGCCTCGTGTCGTCGGTGACGGTGTTCAGCCCGGCCGGCTTCTTCGGCCATGTCGGCCGGCTCCAGGCGCTCATCCCGCTCTTCCTCCTGCGAGTGTCGGCGCTCCTCACACCCAAGCCCCTCCTGCGGTTCCTCGCCGGCAAGGACTGGGGCCGCCGCCTCATCGGATGGATCTTGTACGCCCATCCGGAACGCCACGACGCCGAAGAGACCTACGGCGACTCCCTCGCCCTGAAGCACGCCACGGCGTTCGAGCGGACGGCCATGGCGGGGGTCAGGTACGGGTTCGACCGCCAGGTGCCCGTGCCCACGACGATCGCGTGGGGCACGAAGGATCGCATCCTCCCCTACGCCCAGTCGAAGACGGCGCGCGAGCGGCTTCCCCAGGCACGGCACGTCGACCTTCCGGGCAGCGGGCACGTGCCGATGGCCGACGACCCCGACCTGATCATCCGCATCATCGAGCAGACCGTCGCCGAGGCCAAGGCGTCCAAGGCCGCCTGATCCTGCGGAGGCCCTATTCCCAGTTCACGCGGGGCCGTCGCGGCCGCGGCACGGGGACGAAGACCTCGAACGGCTTCGTCGCGCCCACGACGATGAGTCCGGCGATGGTGAAGTAGAGGCCCGCCGCCAGCACCGGCTTCAAGTCGCTCGACGCACCGGCCTCGGGCAGTGCCGCCATGGCGGAGTCGGCGGCGGCGTCATCCGCAGCATCGGAGGCGGTGTCCTGCCCGTCGTCGGACACGACGTTGACGTAGATCGTGGACAGGGCGCTGATGGAGGTCGGCGGGGCGATGAAGCTGCGCACCTCGTACGCAACGCCACCGGACACGTTGGCCTTCGACGTCAGGACCCCGGTGATCTCGCCCACCACCGGGTCGCCCTCGATCACGTCTGCACCCGTCACGGAGATCCCGCCGTTCTTGATGATGCGGACGTCGGCGGGGCCCTGGACCTCGGCCTCGACCTGACCGACCGGACTGCCGTCACCGGTGATGGCGTCGTTCTCGTGGCCGACCTCCGAGCCACCCTCGGGCGTCTGGGTGTCTCCCTCGACCGTGCCGTCGCCCCCGTCCTCGGCGTCACCCGGAGGATCAGTGGTCTCTCCGGTGCTCGAGTCGTCGCCGGGCGGGGTCGGCTCGTCGGCGAACGAGGCGCTGGGCGCGAGCGTCAGGGCGAGCAGGGCAGCCACGACACAGCCGAGCAGCCGCAGGGTGACGGTCACGAAGAATCCCTTCGGGGTCTGGGAAAGGACGCCAGCACAGATCCTGCCAGCACTGGGGTCATCTTCCCACCGATTCCAATGAATTTCAGCCTGCGGAATGTGACGGGCACCCTGACCGGTCACCACGGGGCGCGGGTGATGTAGGAGGAGTCGAGGTCGCGCGCCCGGTGGCAGCCGAGCAGCGCCACCGTCGTGTCGAGCTCCTCGAGCAGCTGACGCAGCACCGCCTCGGCGCCGGCCTGTCCGTCCCGGACCAGCCCCCAGAGCACATGACGTCCGACCAGCACGGCGTCGGCTCCGAGTGCGAGTGCCTTCGCGACGTCCCACCCGCGCCGGATGCCACCGTCGACGAGCACGTCGATGCGGTCGCCGACGGCGTCGACGATCGGCGGCAGCGCGTCGGCGCCGGAGAGCACGGTGTCGAGCTGGCGCCCGCCGTGGTTGGAGACGACGATGCCGGCGACTCCCGCGTCTGCCGCGAGCTCGGCATCATCGGGTCGCAGGATGCCCTTCAGCAGCACTGGCATCCCGGCAGCGTCGGCGAACTCGGCGATCCCGTCCCAGGTGAGCGTCGGGTCGTGCTGCGCGAACAGCTCGGCCGTCGACATCGGTGCCCCGGAGTGCACCGCCACCGGGTGCTCGACCTTGAAGCCCGTGCGGCGGTCCCGCTCGCGCCAACCGGCCACCGGGAAGTCGACGGTGATGACGAGGGCCTGATAGCCGTGCTCCCGAGCCTGGGCGATGAGGTCGAGGGAGACCTGGCGGTCACGAAAGACGTAGAGCTGGAACCAGCGACGGCCGCCCGGCGTCGCGGCGGCGACGTCAGGGACGGTCGTGGTCGTCGACGACGACAGGATGTAGGTGGTGTCGGTGGCATCTGCCGCGCGAGCGAGGCCGGACTCGCCCTCGGCGTGGGCGTGCTTCTGGTACCCCATCGGTGCGACGAGCACCGGGTGCGGCAGCTCGCCGCCGAGCAGTGGCACCGAGAGGTCACGCTCACTGACGTCCAGAAGCATGCGCGGGAGCAGCGCCAGCCTCGACCAGGCGGCCTGGTTGTCGCGCAGCGTGATCTCGTCGCCGGCCCCGCCGGCGAAGTAGCCGTGCGCACCCTCGCCCAGACGCTCGATCAGCCCGGATTCGTGCACAGCATCGTGCTCAACGTCGTCCATGACGTCACACACGCTAGTGGAGTCACCACGGCATCGCCGTGGCGCACCTTACCTATGCAACAGGTTGCATAGCAACACGTTGCATAGTACGGTCGCGATCCATGGCACTCGAGCACGCGATCCTCGTCTCGCTCGCGGAACGGTCCGCGAGCGGATACGACCTGGCGCGCCGTTTCGACGCCTCGATCGGCCACTTCTGGCGGGCCAGTCACCAGCAGATCTACAAGGTGCTGGGCCGCATGGAGACCGACAAGCTCGTGGAGTCGAACCTCGTCGCGCAGGCCGGCCGGCCGGACAAGAAGGTCTACGCGATCACGCCTGACGGCCGCGACGAGCTCACCACATGGCTCGCGACCCCCACCCCACCCGAGGCCCTGCGCAGCGAGTTCGCGGTCAAGCTCCGGGCCCTGCATCTCGGCGACCGCGACGCGCTCGTCGAGCAGGTGCGCGTGCGCCGCACCGAGCACGCCGCCCAGCTCGACGCCTACGAGAACAGTGCCGCCAAGTTCTACCCCGACCCGTCCGCACTCACCGACGAGCAGGTCGGCCCCTACCTCGTGCTGCGTGGCGGCATGCGGGCCGAGGCCGGCGCCATCGAGTGGTGCGACGAGATCCTCACCCATCTCGGCGGAGGTGCCGGGCAACGGGCGGCTTCCGATGAAGGAGTGGCACGATGACCAGCCCGTACCCCCACCTGCTGTCACCGCTCGACCTCGGCCACACGACGCTGCGCAATCGCGTGATCATGGGCTCGATGCACACCGGCATGGAGGACCGTGCCAAGCACCTGCCGGAGCTCGCGGCCTACTTCGCCGAGCGCGCGCAGGGTGGCGTCGCCCTGTCGGTCACCGGTGGGTACGCGCCCAACCGGCACGGCTGGCTGCTGCCGTTCGGCTCGCTGATGACGAGCAGGAAGCTCGCCGACAAGCACCGCATCGTCACCGACGCCGTGCACGAGCACGACGGCAAGATCGCGCTCCAGATCCTGCACGCCGGCCGCTACGGCTATCACCCGTTCAAGCGCGCCGCGTCCACCATCGCCTCGCCCATCACGCCGTTCGGACGACCCAAGGCGATGTCGACCAAGGAGGTCGACCAGACCGTCGACGACTTCGCCGCCTCCGCCAAGCTGGCTCGGCGCGCCGGCTACGACGGCGTCGAGATCATGGGCTCCGAGGGCTACCTGGTCAACCAGATGCTCACGGCCCGCACGAACAACCGCACCGACCGCTGGGGCGGCTCGGCCGAGAACCGGATGCGCTTTCCCGTCGAGATCGTCGAGCGCGTGCGCGAGGCCGTCGGCGACGACTTCATCGTCATGTACCGGATGAGCCTGCTCGACCTCGTCGACGACGCGCAGAGCTGGGACGAGACGGCCGAGCTGGCCCTCCGCGTCGAGGCCGCCGGCGCCTCGATCATCAACACCGGCATCGGCTGGCACGAGGCCCGCATCCCCACCATCGTCACGTCGGTGCCTCGCGCGGCGTTCGCGTGGACGACCGCGAAGCTCAAGGGCGTCGTCGACGTGCCGGTGGTCGCCTCGAACCGCATCAACACCCCGGAGATCGCCGAGGAGATCCTGGCCGAGGGCCAGGCCGACCTCATCTCGATGGCCCGGCCGTTGCTCGCTGACGCGTTCTTCGTCCAGAAGGCCGAAGAGGGCCGCGCCGACGAGATCAACACCTGCATCGCGTGCAACCAGGCCTGCCTCGACCACACGTTCAAGAACAAGCGCGCCACCTGCATGCTCAACCCGCGGGCCGCGCACGAGACCGAGCTGATCCTGCTCCCGACCCGCAGCGCCAAGCGCATCGCGGTCGTCGGTGCCGGTCCGGCCGGCCTCGCCGCCGCCAGCGAGCTCGCCCACCGCGGCCACCACGTCGAGCTGTTCGAGGAGCAGCCCGAGGTCGGCGGCCAGTTCCGCCTCGCGATGCACATCCCCGGCAAGGAGGAGTTCCGCGAGACGCTGCGCTACTACACCCGGCGGCTCGAGCTCGGCGGCGTCAAGCTCCACCTCGGCCGCCGCGCCACCCCCGAGGACCTCGCCGGCTTCGACGACGTCGTCATCGCCACCGGGGTCGAGCCCCGCATCCCGTCGCTGCCCGGCATCGACCACCCGAAGGTCGTCGACTACCAGCAGGTCATCCGCGAGCGCGTGCCCGTCGGCGATCGGGTCGCCGTCATGGGCGCCGGCGGCATCGGGTTCGACCTGTCGGAGTTCCTGCTGCACGAGGTCGATGAATCGCTCGAGCACTGGATGGAGCGCTGGGGCATCTCCGACGACGAGGACGACCGCGGCGGACTGGCCACGAAGGTCAAGGCTCCGCCACGTCGACAGATCCACCTGCTGCAGCGCAAGACGTCCAGCCTCGGCAAGGACCTGGGCAAGACGTCCGGCTGGGTGCACCGCACGACGCTCAAGGACTCCGGCGTCGAGATGGTGCCCGGCGTCACCTACGACAAGATCGACGACGACGGCCTGCACATCACCGTCGACGACGAGTCGCGCGTTCTCGACGTCGACACCATCGTGCTGTGCACCGGTCAGGAGTCGGTGCGCGACCTGATCGACCCGCTCGAGGAAGCCGGTGTGTCGGTCCACGTCATCGGCGGCGCGGACGTCGCCGTGGAGCTTGACGCGAAGCGCGCCATCAAGCAGGCCACGGAGCTCGCAGCACGACTCTGAGGGAATGGTTGACGCGTGCGACGGGTTACAGGGTTGACGTGAGCACTTCTCCCGTCGCGCGTTCTGCCGTGGGCCTGCGCAGCGAGCGCGGGCCTGTGCTGCTGGGCGTCATGCTGTCGGTGGCGCTGGTCGCCATCGACGTGACGATCCTGGCCACCGCGGTGCCGTCCTTGGTGGGCGACCTCGGCGGGTTCTCCCAGTTCCCGTGGCTGTTCTCCATCTACCTCCTGGCGCAGGCCGTCTCGGTGCCGATCTACGGCAAGCTGTCGGACCTGTTCGGGCGCAAGCCGGTGATGCTCATCGGCATCACCCTGTTCGTGATCGGCTCCGCGCTGTGCGGCGCCGCGTGGAGCATGCCGGCGCTGATCGTCTTCCGGGCGATCCAGGGACTCGGCGCCGGCGCCGTGCTGCCGATGAGCATGACCATCATCGGGGACCTCTACACCTTGGAGGAGCGCGCGCGGGTGCAGGGCTACGTGGCCAGCGTCTGGGGCGTCTCCTCGGTCGTCGGTCCCACGCTCGGCGGCTTCTTCTCCGACTACCTGTCGTGGCGATGGATCTTCTTCGTCAACATCCCGATCGGCATCGCCGCGGCCACCATGCTGTGGCGCCGGTTCGACGAGCGCGTCGAGCGCAGGAAGCACCGCATCGACTACGCCGGCGCGATCCTGCTCGCGGTCGGCGGCTCGCTGCTGGTTCTCGGCCTGCTCGAGGGCGGCATCGCGTGGGCCTGGGGCTCGCCGATCGGCATCGGCATCTTCGTCGCCGCGGCGGTCCTGCTGGTGATCTTCGGGCTCGTCGAGCGCCGAGCCACCGAGCCCATCCTCCCGCTGTGGATCTTCGGTCACCGCATCCTGAACGGCACGAACGCCGCGAGCCTGGTCGTCGGTGTGCTGCTGATCGGCCTCGTCTCGTACGTCCCGCTGTACGCCCAGGGCGTCCTCGGATCGTCTGCCCTGGTGGGCGGGTTCGCCGTCGCGACGATGACGGTCGGGTGGCCGATCTCGGCCGCGCTGTCCGGACGGTTCTACATGCGCATCGGGTTCCGCGACACCGGATTCATCGGATCCGCACTGCTGTTGGTCGGCACCGGCCTGCTGCTGACCGTCGGCGCCGACAGCGTGGTGCTGCACCTGGCCGTGGCCTCCTTCTTCGTCGGCCTCGGGCTCGGGCTCATCGCCTCGCCCACGCTGGTCGCCGCCCAGTCGTCCGTGGGATGGGAGACGCGCGGTGTCGTCACGGGCACCAACATGTTCGCGCGATCGGTGGGCAGCGCCGTGGGCATCGCCGTCTTCGGTGCCGTGGCGAACGCCGCCGTGTCCGCGCGCGGCGCGGACGTGAGCGGCAGCCTGGAGCAGGTGCCGGCAGCGGCGCTCGCCCCCGCCCTCCACGACGTCTTCATCGGGGCGGCCATCGTCAGCCTCGTGATGCTGGTGGCCCTCGCGGTCGTGCCACGCCACACCAATTTCGCCGCAGAGCCTCCACCCAAGGCCTAACATCGCGGGGATGGACCCCAGCTCTGACCAGGACGAGGGCACTGCCGACAAGGTCGCGGCGTGGATCTTGTACGCCCTGCAGCTCGCCATCGAGGGCGTGCTCTTCCTGTTCTCCCTCTTCTCGGTGATGGCGACCGACCCGTGCGGCACGGGCGTCGACGAGCCGAGGATCTGTTCCGGCTACTACTTCACCGCGGCGTTCTACGGCTTCTGGCTCGTGCTCCTCGTCGCCGCGCTCGCGGTGCCGTTGCTGATCCAGTCGGCGGGCCGCCACGGCAAGCTTCGATGGCTGCGTCCGGTGGCCGCGATCGTCGTCCTCGCGATCGCCACCGTCGTCTACGTCGTTCTGCTGTCCCAATGAGCACCTGCATCGTGCTCCTGCGGGCGGTCAACGTCGGTGGCGCGAAGCTGCCGATGGCCGAGCTTCGCGAGCTGGCCGCCGATCTCGGTGCCACGGAGGTCTCGACGTTCATCGCCTCGGGCAACCTCATCTGCGACCCGCCGAAGGACGTCAAGGCCTTCGGCACGGGCTTGGAGAAGGCCATCGAGAAGAAGTTCGGGTTCTTCCGCGAGTGCATCATCCGGACGCCGGCGGAGCTCACGAAGGCGCGCAAGAACTACCCGTTCGACGTGGACGATCCCAAGAACGGCCACATCGTCTTCCTGCTCGAGAAGCCGACGAAGGCAGCGATCGAGAAGGCCCGCGAGCTCGAGACCGGCGCCGACCGGTGGGA
>CAVQEY010000019.1:0-79407 GCA_963711615.1 uncultured Actinomycetota bacterium
AGCAGAAGCGAGCGAGCGGTGTCGTCCGGTGTGGTGCGACGCAGGCCGCGGTCACGCAGCAGGGAGTCGATGCCGTCCCTGGTCGCCGCGAACGTCGACGGGATGCCCTCGAGCGAGGCGGCCGCGAGGAAGGCATCCTTCTGTTCTGACACGCTTCCCAACGTATCGGCGCTGCACCTCGGCCACCCCGGTGCGGGCCGGTAGCCTGCAAGGAATGAACGAGAGCGGAGTCCTGCGTACCGGAACAGAGCCGTCCCCGACCGGACGCACTGGCGCTGAGCGCACCGCCGCGTGGATGGTCGGAGACACCCTCTCCTGCGTCCTTCACCTCGGTGACAGCTCGGTCGCGTACCTCCTCGCCGACCAGGGCCATGAGGTGGTGGTGGCCGGCGACGACGTCACCAGCGCGCGGCACCCGGACATCCAGTACGTGCGCACGCAGGGCGAGCGGCTGCCGTTCGCGCCGGAGTCCTTCGACGTCGTCATCGTGCCCGAGCTGCGCGACGCCCCCACGGCCCTGGCGGAGTACGCCCGGGTGCTGCAGCCGGACGGGCTGCTCTCCACCGTCACGCGCACGTACGACGACACCATCCCGTGGATGCGCAAGCTGCGCGAGATCATCGGCGACCGCGCGCCACGCCACACACCTGCCGACACATTCACCGCATCCGGCCTGTTCTCCGAGCCCGAGAGCGACGAGTTCGGCACCTGGGAGCAGCTCGACCTCCCCGGCTTCATCCGGTTCGCCGAGCAGACCAAGCATCCATCCGTCGACGCCGACGCCCTCACCCGCGTCCGCGACCTGTTCAACTCCTACGGCGGGCAGACCGGCAATCTGCGACTGCGCCACCAGACGCACTGCCTGCGCGCCCGGGTGCTCAAGGAGAACCTCGCCCGCGAGGCCGCCCCTCCGGACGCCACACTCATCGAGCTGGGCTGAAGCCGCGCTGCTGAGCACAGCGGCTCGTCCCGTGCGCACTACGCTCGCGGCATGAACGAGGTCGTCACGGCCGTCGCGGCGGCCGTCGTGCTGCTCGCCGGGGTGCTGGCCGCCCGCTGGTGGCTGCTGAATCGGCGTCAGAGTCTCGGCTCCCCCACCGACCGCGCCACCTACACGACGCTGCACGCCGCGTCACTCACCGCGCCCGCGCTGCGCGGTGGCCTGGACGCCGAGAGCGCCGCCCACTCCCTGCCGCACATCCGCACGCTTCTCGGCACGCCCACGGTCGCGATCACCGACACGTCCGGTCCCCTGGCGTGGGACGGTCCGGGCGATCCGGAGGACGTCGCCGCGCTCACGTCCGCGGCCCTCGAGAGCGGCACCACCCAGGCGTCCGGACAGGCCATCGTGGCCCCGCTGTCGGTCGACGACATCGTCGTGGGCAGCCTCGTGGTGGTCACCGACCAGGCGTCCGCCGGGCTCGCCCGGGCCGCGACGGAGGTGGCGCAATGGATGTCGAGCCAGCTCGAGCTCGCCGAGCTGGCGACGTCACGCACCGCGCTGATGGAGGCCGAGCTGCGCGCGCTCCGGGCCCAGATCTCGCCGCACTTCATCTACAACTCACTCGGGGCCATCGCCTCGTTCGTGCGCACCGACCCCGAGCGGGCCCGCACGCTGCTGCTCGAGTTCGCCGACTTCACGCGGTACTCCTTCCGCCAGCACGGTGAGTTCACGACCCTGGCCGAGGAGCTCCGCTCGATCGAGCGGTACCTCGTGCTCGAGAAGGCGCGGTTCGGCGACCGGCTCCGTGTGGTCACGCGAGTGGCGCCTGAGGTGCTCAGCGTCAAGCTGCCGTTCCTGTCCGTGCAGCCGCTGGTCGAGAACGCCGTACGACACGGGCTCGAGGGAAAGGACGGCGACGGAACGGTGACGGTGCTTGCGCTCGACGCCGGCAACGAGTGCATCATCTCGATCGAGGACGACGGCATCGGCACCGATCCGGAGACGGTACGTGCCGCGCTGAGCGGCCACACGTCGAGCCCGTCGGTGGGTCTCGGAAACGTCGACGAGCGCATGCGCACCGTGTACGGCAACGAGAACGGCATCGTCGTCGAGACCGCTCCCGGCAAGGGCACCAAGGTGACCCTCCGGGTGCCGAAGTTCGCGCCCGGCGTCGAGCCCTGACGATGCGGCGTGTCGCGACGGCTGGGTCCGATTCCGTTCCTACTCTTGAGGATGAACGGAAGGAGTCGACCATGAGCGAGTCGTTGGTCGACGAGGGTCTGCACATGGTGTGCGAGACCTGCGAGAGCGAGATCGACTTCCCCGACGAGGTCGCGTCCGAGGTGGGCATCTGCCGCCAGTGCGGCATCGCGTTCCTGGTCGGACGCCTGGCCGAGGATTCGAGCGCCCGACGTTCCGGCAGCGCTTCCGCCTGAGCCACCGCCGTAGAATCGTCTGGTGAAGTTTCTCAACGGTCTGCAGCCTGCGCACGACCTCACCTACAACGACGTCTTCATGGTGCCCGGACGCTCCGACGTGACCTCGCGCTTCGACGTCGACCTGTCGACGTCCGACGGCACCGGCGCCACCATCCCGGTCGTCGTGGCCAACATGACGGCGGTGTCGGGTCGTCGCATGGCCGAGACCATCGCCCGCCGCGGCGGCATCGCGATCATCCCGCAGGACATCCCCGCCGACGTCGTGGCCTCGACCGTCGCCCGGGTCAAGGCCGCGCACACCGTCTATGAGACGCCGGTGACGGTGTCGCCGACGATGACCATCGGCGAGACGGTCAGCCTGCTCACCAAGCGCTCTCACGGCGCCGCGGTCGTCGTCGACGACGGCAAGCCCGTGGGCATCGTCACCGAGCACGACGGCACGGACGTCGACCGGTTCGCTCAGGTGCGTGAGGTCATGAGCCACGAGCTCTTCACCGTCGAGGCCGGCCTGGAGCCGCGGGAGTACTTCGACGCGATGGCCGGTTCGCACGTCGCGGTCGCCCCCGTGCTTGACGGTGGTGTGCTGGCCGGCGTCATCACCCGCACCGGCGCGCTGCGCTCCACCATCTACACGCCCGCGGTCGATCCGAGCGGACGCCTCGCCGTCGGAGGCGCCGTCGGCATCAACGGTGACGTGCGGGCCAAGGCCGAGGCGCTCCTGGCCACCGGTGCGGACGTCATCGTGGTCGACACCGCCCACGGCCACCAGGAGAAGATGCTCGAGGCCCTGCCCCTGGTCGTCGCGGTCCGCGACGCCCACGAGTCCAGCACCGGACGGCGCATCCCCGTGGTGGCAGGCAACGTCGTCACGGCCGACGGCACGCGCGACCTGGTCGCGGCCGGCGCCGACGTCGTCAAGGTCGGCGTCGGGCCCGGAGCGATGTGCACCACCCGCATGATGACCGGGGTCGGACGACCCCAGTTCTCCGCCGTGCTCGACTGCTCCGAAGCCGCCCGCGACGAAGGCTGCCACGTGTGGGCCGACGGCGGGGTGCGGTACCCCCGCGACGTCGCCCTAGCTCTCGCGGCCGGTGCCGGCAGCGTGATGGTCGGGTCGTGGTTCGCCGGCACCTACGAGAGCCCCGGCGACATCCACTACGGCACGGACGGCCGACCGTACAAGGAGTCGTTCGGCATGGCGTCGTCCCGCGCCGTGGCCAATCGCACCCGCGACGCGGCCGGCTTCGAGCGAGCCCGCATGGCCTTGTTCGAGGAGGGCATCAGCACGTCGCGGATGTACCTCGATCCCGTTCGTCCCGGCGTCGAGGACCTCCTCGACGCCATCACCGCCGGAGTGCGCTCGAGCTTCACCTATGCCGGGGCGCGAACTCTCGACGAGCTGTCCGAGCGCGCGACCGTGGGCATCCAGAGCGCGGCCGGCTACGACGAGGGGCGCCCGATCCACGTCAGCTGGTAGGGCGGACGAACACTCCGTCGCACTGGAGCAGGCGGCCCTCGGCGTCGGAGATGCCCGGATCGAGGGTCCACAGCTCGAGACCGTGGTCGCGCATGGTCGCCACGCCGTCGTCGAACAGCTCTTGCCCCTCGTAGAGCTCGACGAAGGAGAGCTCGAGCTGGACGGCCGCGACGTCGTCGATCACTGCTCCGGCACCCGACATGACGGCCTTCTCGTAGCCCTGGGTGTCGACCTTGATGAACATGTGCGCGGGGTCGAGACCGTGTTCCTCGACAATGCTGGCCACCGTGGTGACGTCGACGTCCACGGTGCCGATGAACTCCGAGCCGGGAGCGGCGTCGAGGTGGGCCTTCGTCATGGCCAGGAGCGATGACGAGTGCGAGTTCGCCGAGATGTGGATGGTCGAGCGTCCGGGCTCGGAACCGACCGCCGTGTTGAAGGCGCGCCACCGCGGATCGTCATTCGAGCGGCGGGTGAGGCGACGGTAGGCGTCCGAGAGCGGCTCGAAGGAGAGGATGTCCCCGTCGAAACCTGCGGCACGGACCATGCGAGCGAACTGGCCGACGTTGGCCCCCACGTCGAGGACGGTCTGGATGTCACGAGCCTCGAGCAGGCGGGCCACCCGGTTCACGAACGGGTCGCGACCGATCGAGACGTCGGCGCGGTGGAGGGCCAGCCGAACGCCGAGCTTGGCGATCTCCTTCGCGTTGCCTCCGCGCATCCTGCAAACCTGCCTTCTCGTCGATCCGGGCTTGGCTGATCCTACGGGCGCGCGGCGTCGCCTCGCCTAGCGGTCGACCGTGCGATGAGCCGCGATGCCGGCCACGACGATGCCGAGGCCGGTGGAGAACGTGTCGGCCCGCGTGAGCGGTTCGTCGACGATCGCTCCGGCACTGGCTGCCTGGACGTTCATCTGTTCGTCGTTGACGTGCCCGAGCACGAAGTGCAGGATCGTCGTCGCCGCCACCCGTGACACCGGTGTGTCGCCGAGCAGCTCGACCAGACGAGCCACCGGATCTTCCGTGCCGAGTCCGAAGGCCAACGAGGTGGCGACCAGCTCGGCGCCGTCGCGGTACGCCAGCATCGCATCGCGCAGTGCATGGGCCTCGGCGGTCACCTGCTCGTCCCACGTCCCGGCCGGGACGGGTCGCCGGCCGCGGCGCAGCACCTCGTCGGCCACAGCCGCGAGCAGCGCCTGCTTGTTCGCGAAGTGCCAGTAGAGCGCGCTGGGCTGGACACCCAGATCGGCGGCCAGCCGCCGCATGGAGAGATCGGCGAGGCCGTGCCGGTCGAGGACCTCGAGCGCGTGCTCGACGACGTCGGATCGGTGGTGACTCATCCGGCCTCCGGATCGGCTGAAGCAGTGGCGTGCCAGAATACCTGAACACTGTTCAGTACTTGGTCACGGAGGAAGCCATGAGCACGACCCAGCCCACCACGCGGAAGTCGGTCACCACGACCGACCTCGCTCTCATCGCGACGTTCGCCGCCCTGATCGCCGTCTGCTCGGTCGCCGCCGCGCTGCCCTTCGGCGTCAACGGTGTCCCCGTGACGCTGCAGATGTTCGCGATCTTCCTGTGCGGCGCCGTGCTCGGCGCGTGGCGCGGCTTCCTCGCCGTGCTCCTCTACCTGGCAGTCGGCGCGGCCGGCCTGCCGATCTTCGCCGGCGGCGCCTCCGGCCTCGCACCGTTCGCCGGCGTCACCGGTGGCTACCTCATCGCCTTTCCGTTCGCCGCACTCCTCGTCGGCCTGGTGGTCGAGCGGGCGCACCGCAGCAACGTCGCGGTGACGGCCGCAGTCGTCGCGATCGGCGGCGTGCTGGCCGACCTGCTCGTGTGGGTGGCCGGCAGCATCGGCATCAGCCTGTACGCCGACACCCCGTTCGGCTCGACGCTCAAGGCCGCCGCCGTCTACATCCCGGCCGACCTCGCGAAGCTCGCCGTCGCTGCGGTGGTCGCCGCCGCTGTGCATCGGGCGTTCCCGACACTGCTGTCGCGCAAGGGCTAACGTCACGGCGTGGCCACGATCGAGCTCGACGACGTCACCGTCACCGCGCCCGCGTCCGACGGTGAGGTGCTGATCCTCGACCGCGTCACGGCCACGCTCACCGAGCAGCGGGTCGCCCTCATCGGGGCGAACGGGTCGGGCAAGTCGACGCTGGCCCGGCTGATCAACGGCCTGGTGGAGCCGAGCAGCGGACAGGTCCGCGTCGACGGCTTGGACGTCTCGAAGGACGGTGCCGCCGTCCGTCGCCGAGTTGGCTTCGTGTTCACGAACCCGACGGCACAGCTCGTGATGCCGACCGTCGCCGAGGACGTGGCCCTCTCGCTGCGCCGCCACCTGCCCGATCGCGACGCACGCGACCGCCGCGTGATCGAGGTGCTCACCTCGTTCGGGCTCGAGTCGCTCGCCGAGGCGAGTGTCCACACGCTGTCCGGCGGTCAGCAACAGCTGCTCGCCCTCGCCGGCGTGCTGGCCTGCGAGCCGACCGTGGTGATCGCCGACGAGCCGACCACACTGCTCGACCTGCGCAACGCCATCGCCATCACGGACCGGTTGTTCGCCCTCGACCAGCAGCTCGTCCTCGTGACGCACGACCTCGACCTCGCAGCCCGCTGCGACCGGACGCTCGTCGTCGAGGACGGGCGCATCGGCTTCGACGGGCCGGCCGACGCGGCCGTCGCGCACTACCGGCAGAGCGTCGGTGCGTCGTGAGGCGTTCACTGCCGCTCGGCATCCACGTGCCGGGCACCACCATCTGGCACCGGATGCCGGTCGGCCCGAAGCTCACCGCGCTCGTCGTCGCGAGCATCGTGGTGGTGGCCCTGCCCGGTCCGTGGCCGGCCTGCGTCGCACTCGTCGTCGCGCTCGGGCTCGCCGCATGGGCCGGTGTCCCCTCCCGCACCGTGGCCCTGGGGGTGCGGCCACTGCTGGTGGTGCTGGCCGTCCTGGCGGCATTCCAGTGGTGGCAGCGCGGCTGGCCGACCGCCGTCGAGGTCGTCGCCACGACGCTCGCCCTCGTGGTCGCGGCCACGACCTTCACGGCCACGACGCCGATGGATGCGTTGCTCGACACGATCGTGCGTGGCCTGGGGCCGTTCCGGCGGTTCGGCGTCGACCCCGACAAGGTCGCACTCGCCTTCTCGCTGATGATCACGGCCATCCCGGCGGTGTTCACGATCTTCGGAGACACCCGCGATGCCGCCCGCGCCCGTGGCCTGGAGCGGAGCCCGCGCGCGACGCTCTCGCCGATGGTCATCCGTGTGGTCGCGCACGCCCACGCCACCGGGGAGGCGCTCGCCGCCCGCGGCATCGGCGACTCCTGATCGCGCACTGAGGCAGGATCAGCACATGACAGGCCTCCACGCGCTCGTCGTCGACGACGAGCAGCCGGTGCTCGAAGAGCTCGTGTTCCTGCTCAAGCGCGACGAGCGGATCGCGTCGGTGCGGGCCGCACGCTCCGGCACCGAGGCGTTGCGGGTCCTGGAGAACGGCGGGGTCGACCTGGTGTTCCTCGACGTCGTGATGCCCGGCCTGTCCGGGATCGAGCTCGGACGTGTGCTCTCCCGCTTCCGCACCCCGCCGCGGATCGTGATCGTCACCGCCCACGAGGCACACGCCGTCGACGCGTTCGAGATCGGCGTCGTCGACTACCTGCTCAAGCCGATCCGCGAGGACCGGTTGCGCGAGAGCGTCCGGCGCGCGGGCGCCGACCCGGAGTCCGACCACACGGTCGCCGACGAGTCGATCGCCATCGAGCTCGGCGGCGTGACGCGGTTCATCCAGCGCTCGGCGGTGTCATACGCCGAGGCGCAGGGCGACTACGTCCGTCTGCACACCGTCGACGGGGCCGGCCACCTCATCCGCACGCCGCTGAGCTCGCTCGCCGAGCAGTGGGAGGACGCCGGTTTCGCGCGCATCCACCGCAGCCTCGTCGTCAACCTTGCGCAGGTGCGCGAGCTGCGCATGCAGTCCGGCCGGTGCAGCGTCGTCGTCCCGGCCGGCGACGACGCGAAGGAGCTCTCGGTGGCACGGCGGCACACGAAGGAGCTGCGTCAGCTCATCCACGAGCGGGCGCAATGACCGAGCCCGGCGCCGATCCCAAGACCGGACGGGTCCGGATCACCAGTCCGCTCACCACGGCCTCGCCGCACGTGCGGCGCACCGTGCAGCAGGAGATCGACGAGTCGACCGGCATCGGCGAGGTGTACGTGCGCTCCCTCGTGCGGTCGCAGCTGCGGGCCGCGCTGACGGTGATCACGACGCTGGTGCTCACGCTCGGAGCACTTCCCGTCGTGTTCTGGCTGCTCGAGGACCTCCGGCAGCTGTCGGTCCTGGGCGTGCCGCTGCCCTGGGTCATCCTCGCCGTCGCGGTCTACCCGGGACTGTTCCTGCTCGGCTGGCTGTACGTCCGGCAGGCCGACAAGTCCGAGCGCGAGTTCGTCGCCCTCGTGTCCCCCACCGATCCCGTCACCGAGCGGCGGCCATGAACGCCACCTACGGCCTCATCGCCATCACGCTGGTGGCGCTGGCGACGATCGGCATCGGCGCATTCGGCCTGCGGATCAGTCGCACCACGAGTGACTTCTACGTCGCGTCGCGTTCGGTGAGCCCGGCGCTGAACAGCTCGGCGATCGGTGGTGAGTACCTCTCGGCTGCGTCATTCCTCGGCGTCGCCGGACTCGTGCTGGCCACGGGCTCGGAAGCCCTGTGGTTCCCCATCGGCTGGACGACCGGCTACCTGTTGCTGCTCGTCCTGGTGGCTGCACCGCTGCGTCGCTCCGGCGCGTACACGATCCCGGACTTCGCCCAGGTGCGGCTGCAGTCCGGAGCGGTCCGAACCGTCGCCAGCCTGCTCGTCGTCGGGGTGGGCTGGCTGTACCTCATGCCGCAGTTCCAGGGCGCCGGACTGACGATGCGCACCGTCACCGGCGCGCCGGGCTGGGTCGGCACCGTGCTGGTCGCGGTCATCGTCATGGTCAACGTGGTGTCCGGCGGCATGCGCAGCATCACGTTCGTGCAGGCGTTCCAGTACTGGCTCAAGCTCACTGCTCTCCTCATCCCGGTGTTCTTCCTGCTGAACGCCTGGACGCTGGACGGCAGCCCGTCGCCCGTCGTGCCGTCGGACTGGGTCTGCCGTTCGATGATCCCGACGGCGAGACGATGTACCGGATCTACTCGGTGATGGTGGCGACCTTCCTCGGCACGATGGGACTTCCCCACGTGGTGGTGCGGTTCTACACCAACCCCGACGGCCGGGCCGCGCGGCGCACGACGCTGATCGTGCTCGCCCTGCTCGGCTTCTTCTACCTGCTGCCCACGATCTACGGTGTGCTCGGCCGCATCTACGCCAGCGACCTGATCGCCGAGGGCCGAGCCGATGCCGTGGTGCTCGAGCTACCCGCACGGATGCTGGGCGGCAACGCCGGCGAGCTGCTGTCGGCGCTCCTGACCGCCGGCGCCTTCGCGGCGTTCCTCTCCACGTCCTCAGGGCTCACGATGTCCATCGCCGGAGTGGTCGGGCAGGCGCTCAGCCGTCGAGGGGTGATGACGAACATCGTCGGCCTGCAGGCGGCGGCAGTTGGCGGTGTGCTCGTGCCGCTCGTGCTGGCGTTGTCGGCCGAACGCATCCCGGTGGCCAGCTCGGTGACGTTCGCGTTCGCGCTCGCCGCGTCCACCTTCTGCCCCCTGCTCGTGCTCGGCATCTGGTGGCGCGGGCTCACCGCGGCCGGCGCGATCGCGGGCCTCATCGGTGGCGGCCTGTGTGCCGGGGTCGCCCCGATCATCACGATCTCGGTCCACCCCGAGGGCTGGTTCGGTGTGCTCGCCGCGCTGCCGGCCGCGTGGTCCGTTCCGCTCGGGTTCGCCCTGATGATCGGGGTGTCGCTCGCCACTCGGGACAAGGTCCCAGCAGACGTCTCGCGCACGATGGTGCGGCTGCACGCGCCCGAGGGCGTCGACCTCGCGCGCTGATAGCCCTATGATTCCGCTCACGCGGATGCCTCGGGGGACGTCCTCGCGGCGGCGCAACTCTCACACGGGGGAAACATCATGCCCAGAACCATGGGGAGGTCTCTGCCTGTCATCGTGACGGCAGTGGCCACATCAGTGGCAGGAATCCAGGCCGTCGCAGCGGCGCCAAACGACGATCGGGTGACATCCACCCGCCAGATCTCCGAGGACGGCTCGCCAGCAGACGCGGCCGTCGCCGCAGCCAAGAAGAACGCCGCGAAGACGAAGTTCGGCGACAAGCAGCAGCTGATCGTCACCGACGCCCTTGCCGACTCGACCGGCGACACCCACGTCCGCATGCGGCGCACCTACGACAAGCTCCGTGTCGTCGGCGGCGACCTCGTCGTGCACCGATCGGACGCCGGCGCCTTCACCGGGTCGTCGCAGACGCTCGACGAGACGATCCAGCTCGACACCGAGCCGGATGTCACGGCCGACGCGGCGTTGAAGCAGGCCAAGGCCAAGAAGGACAAGTCGCCGAAGCCGAAGCTCGTCGTCGACGCCACCGGGTCGGCGCCGAAGCTCGCCTGGGTCGTCACCACAGGTGGCGAGCAGAAGCGACGGGACGCCGAGCCGTCTCGACACCTACGTCGACGCCAAGACCGGAACCGTGCTGCGGAGCGAGCAGCGCATCCAGACCGTCGACGGAGACGGTGACTCGCTCTACGGCGGCACCGTGCCGCTGCAGCTCACCCAGTCCGGGCAGCAGCTTCCAGCTGAAGGACCCGACCCGCGGCAACACCTACACGACGGACATGAACAACCGCACCGACTCGGCGATGTGCACGATCCTCGGGCTCGGCTGCCAGAACGGCACGTTGTTCACCAGCCCCGACACGCACTTCGGCAACGGCACGACGAGCAGCCGCGAGTCGGCGGCCGTCGATGCGCAGTACGGCACGAACGTCACCTGGGACTACTACAAGAACACGTTCGGCCGGAACGGGATCTTCGGCACCGGCGCCGGATCGTTCAACCGCGTCCACTACGGCCGCAACTACGTGAACGCCTTCTGGGACGGCACCAAGATGACGTACGGCGACGGCAACGGCACCAGGTACGGACCGCTGACGTCACTCGACGTCGCCGGGCACGAGATGTCGCACGGCGTCACGGAGAACACGGCGAACCTGACGTACTCCGGTGAGTCCGGCGGACTCAACGAGGCGACCAGCGACATCTTCGGCACGATGGTCGAGTTCCACGCCGGCAACGGCCAGGATCCGGGCGACTACCTGATCGGCGAGGAGTTCGACTCGACCCACGCCGGCCTGCGCAGGATGGACGATCCGGACTCCGACGGCAGCTCGCTGAACTGCTACACGGCGGCTGCAGGGAACGCCGACGTCCACTACTCCTCGGGCATCGGCAACCACTTCTACTACCTGCTCGCGGAGGGTTCTGGCTCGAAGACGCTCGGTGGGGTGCAGCACACCTCGACGACGTGCAACGGCTCGTCGGTCACCGGCATCGGCCGCACCGACGCCGCGGCGATCTGGTACCGCGCGCTCACGGTCTACATGACGTCGGGCACGAACTACGCGGGTGCGCGCGCAGCGACGATGAGCGCTGCCGGTGACCTGTTCGGCGCCGGAAGCGTCCAGCAGAACACCGTGGCTGCAGCCTGGAGCGGAGTCAGCGTCAACTGACTGGCACGTGGGAGCGGCGGACTTCCGGTTCGCCGCTCCCACCAGGTTGCCCGCGCCTAGAATCGCCCGCGTGCCCACAGAACGTTCGACGCCTCCCGCGGGGCTTGCGTCGTGACCGTCGACGTCGGCCGGTCCGCATCCGAGGTCTATGGGCGGATCATCGACGACTTCGCGGTCATCACCGCCGACTATCCCGCCGAGCACGACATGGGCTGTGCGACCTTCGCCACGCGAGCGCTGCTGGCTCGCCGACCGGATGACGCGTACCGCAACGACCGGATCGACCGCTGGTTGGCCCTGCTCGACGACCGTGAACCGCGCTCGGCCTTTCGCCCCCGCAAAGGACTGCTCGGCCTGGCCGTCGATCGGTTCTCGTCCACGTCGTCCCTCCTGCTGCACGAGGGCTACCTCCACGAGCCGCTCGACGAGTGCGCTGCGGAGATCGATGAGCTGCGGGAGCAGCTGGGCGAGCGGTTCTGGGCCGTCTCACCCGAGCTGTGGTCGGCGTGGGGCAGCAAGGCGCTGTTCCGCCCTCGCTGTCGGCAGATTCTCGGCGACGGGTCCGTACCGCCAGGTGTCGAGGGCGTCGTGTCAGATGCCGGCGATGTCATCGCCCTGCTGAAGCACTTCCGAGCCGAGAGGTCGGGTACGGCCGTGGTCAAGCTGCCCGGTTCCGGTGGATTCGCGAACGCCATCCTCGAGCCGGATCAGGAGGGCGCCGAGGCCGTCATCCAGTCGCTGTGGACCGAGCACGTGCACCACAACCGCCCGGTGGATGTCGTGATCGAGTCCTGGCTGCCCTGGGACACCACCCACTCGCTGTCCTTCATGCTGAGCCCCGACCGGCCACCGGCCGTGTTGGCCACCAGCGACCAGGTCGTCGACGCGGACGGCGTCTTCATCGGCTCCCGGAGTGACCTGAGCCTGAGCGCCGATGACACGGACACCGTCATGGCCCACGTCCGGCGCCTGATCGAGGCGATGGACGGCGACGGATACGTCGGGGTCGCGGCCATCGACGTCATCATCGGGTCGGGCGAAGCCTGGGAGGGGAACGGGCTCGCCCTACCGAGCGGACATCGGATGATCGTCATCGAGTGCAACCCGCGCTTCAACTACCACAACAGGATCGGCCTGGTCGTGGAGCGCTTCGCGCGCGTGTGGGGCATCCCGTCGCACGATCTGCGCTGGACCAGCGTGAACATCGAGGCGGGTGCGCATCGCACCGTCGAGGCACTCCTGGCATCGCGCCCGCACGAGGCCGAGATCGGTGTGCCACCGCCGCCGGACCGGGATCAGCCGTCTCGTCGGCTGTTCGCACACCGCACCGAGAAGGCCGTCGAGCTGACCGTCTCGCTCCGCCAGACCTGATCATCAGGGCGCGAAACGCCGTTCACCGTTCGTCGCGCGAGAACGACCGCTCGTCGTGGCGATGCCGCCGCACGGCGACATTCCGACCGACCCCGCCGCAGCACCCCTCCTGTGAGGTGGCACACATTCACGACCCGCCTTAGCGTCGAAGAGGCGGCACCGTGCCGCGTTCTGCCACCGAAAGAGGTGAACCCCCGTGGTCGAGAAGATCTCGCCGGAGGCGCACGAGGAGTATCAGCGCATCCATGCGACGGATGACTTCGCGGAGCTGAAGAGCTCCTACCTGCGCTTCGTGGTCCCACTCACCATCGCGTTCATGGTCTGGTACCTGCTGTATGTCTTCGCCTCCAACTGGGCGGGCGACTTCATGGCCACCAAGGTCGTGGGCAACATCAACATCGCCCTCGTGTTCGGACTGCTGCAGTTCGTCACGACCTTCGGCATCGCCATCTGGTACGCGCGCTTCGCCGCCCGACGGATGGACCCGATCGCCGACCGCCTGCGTGAGCAGTACGAGAGGGAGATCGAACGATGAACGTTCCATTCATCGACGCCATCGGCGAGCAGGGCACCCAGAACCTCACCGGGGGGCTGTTCGTCGCCGTCGTTCTCCTCACGATCGCCATCACGTTCTGGGCCAGCCGCCAGACCAAGACGGCCTCCGACTACTACGCCGGCGGACGCAGCTTCAGCGGCGCCCAGAACGGCCTGGCCGTCGCGGGCGACTACATGTCCGCCGCCTCCTTCCTCGGCATCTCCGGAGCCATCGCGCTGTCCGGCTACGACGGATTCCTGTACTCGATCGGATTCCTGGTCGCCTGGCTGGTGGCGCTCCTGCTCGTCGCCGAGCTGCTGCGCAACTCGGGCCGGTTCACGATGGCCGACCAGCTCGCGTACCGGATGCGGCAAGTGCCCGTCCGTACGGCCGCGGCGACATCGACCGTCGTCGTGTCGATCTTCTACCTGCTCGCCCAGATGGTCGGTGCAGGCGCACTCGTCGCCCTGCTCCTCGGTGTGAGCAGCGAGACCGCGAAGAACCTCACCATCGCCGCTGTCGGCGCGCTGATGATCTTCTACGTGGTGGTCGGGGGCATGAAGGGCACCACCTGGGTGCAGATCGTCAAGGCCGTCCTGCTGATGACCGGCACGATCCTCATCACGGTGCTCGTGCTCGCGAAGTTCAACTTCAACCTGTCCGACCTGCTCGGCACGGCCGCCGACAACAGCGGCCAAGGATCGGCCTTCCTGGAGCCCGGACTGAAGTACGGCGTGAACCTCACGAGCAAGATCGACTTCGTCTCGCTCGGCCTCGCGCTGGTGCTCGGCACGGCTGGTCTGCCGCACATCCTGATCCGCTTCTACACGGTTCCGACCGCCCGCCAGGCCCGCAAGTCGGTGCTCTGGGCGATCGGTCTCATCGGCAGCTTCTACCTGATGACGCTGGTCCTCGGCTTCGGTGCCGCGGCGCTCGTCACGGGTGACGAGAAGACGGCGATCGCCGACTCCGGCGGAAACCTGGCTTCACCGTTGCTGGCCGAAGCCGTCGGTGGCGGTCCGGGCACGGTCGGGGGCGCGGTGCTCCTGGCGCTGATCTCGGCCGTCGCGTTCGCCACGATCCTCGCGGTCGTCGCCGGACTGACCCTGACCTCGGCCTCCTCGGTGGCGCACGACCTGTACGCCAACGTCTGGAAGAAGGGCGAGGTCACCGAGAAGCAGGAGGTGCGGGTCGCCCGCATCGCGGCGTTCGTGATCGGCGGCGTGGCGATCCTGCTGTCCATCCCGGCGCAGAAGCTGAACATCGCGTTCCTCGTGGCCTTGGCCTTCGCGGTCGCGGCCTCGGCGAACCTGCCGGCGCTTCTGTACAACCTGTTCTGGAAGCGGTTCAGCACCCGCGGTGCGGTGTGGAGCATCTACGGAGGACTCATCACCTGCGTCACCCTGGTGTTCTTCTCGCCGGTCGTGTCCGGTTCGGAGACGGCGTTGTTCGTGAACCACGACTTCCACTGGTTCCCGCTGAGCAACCCGGGCATCATCTCGATCCCGGCCGGGTTCTTCTTCGGCTGGCTGGGCACGATCACCACCCAGGATCGTGACTCCGCGGAGCGTTACGTCGAGCTCGACGTCCGCTCGATGACGGGGGCTGGTTCGGAGAAGTAGCCACGAGGACGACCGTCCCGGGCTGGCCCATGGGCACGCCCGGGACGGTTCTCGTAGATGGCCCGGATGAACCATCCCGAGGTCTGGGACACAATGCAGAGAAGACCTGACGAGGAGACACCGTGAGCACTGACGCGATCAGCAATTTGTCCCACGAGGATCGTCACTTCGATCCGCCGGCCGAGCTGGCCGATGCCGCGAACTTGAAGGCGGACGCCTACGACGAGGCTGCCGACGACCGGCTCACCTTCTGGGCCAAGCAGGCTGAGCGGATCAGCTGGGCGAAGCCGTTCGACGAAGTCCTCGACTGGAGCAACGCCCCGTTCGCCAAGTGGTACGTGGGTGGACGCCTCAACGCCGCCTACAACTGCGTCGACCGGCACGTCGAGGAGGGCAACGGCGACCGGGTGGCCTTCCACTTCGTCGGCGAGCCCGAGGGCGACACCCGTGACATCACCTACAGCGAGCTCAAGGACGAGGTCTCCAAGGCGGCGAACGCGATCCAGGAGCTCGGCATCGAGACGGGTGACCGCGTCGCCATCTACATGCCGATGATCCCCGAGACGATCATCTCGATGCTGGCGTGTGCGCGCCTCGGTGCGCCCCACACGGTCGTCTTCGGAGGCTTCTCCGCGGATGCGCTCGCCACCCGCGTCCTCGACTGCGGCGCCAAGCTCATCATCACGTCGGACGGCGGATACCGACGTGGCGCGCCTTCCGCGCTCAAGCCGGCCGTCGACGAGGCCGTCGCCAAGGTCGAGGCCGAGGAGTCGGGCCTGGTCGAGAACGTCCTCGTCGTACGCCGCACCGGTCAGGACGTTCCCTTCAACGGCGACATCGACGTCTGGTGGCACGAGCTCGTCGACGAGTCCTCCACCGACCACACGCCAGAGGACTTCGACAGCGAGCACCCGCTCTACGTCATGTACACGTCCGGCACCACCGGCAAGCCCAAGGGCATCCTGCACACGACCGGTGGCTACCTGGTGCAGTGCGCGTACACGTTCTGGGGCGTGTTCGACCTGAAGCCGGACGACATCTACTGGTGCACCGCAGACGTCGGCTGGGTCACCGGCCACTCGTACATCGTCTACGGGCCACTCGCCTGCGGAGCCACGCAGGTGCTCTACGAGGGCACGCCGGACACGCCGCACAAGGGCCGCTGGTGGGAGATCATCCAGGACAAGGGCGTCACGAAGTTCTACACCGCGCCCACGGCCATCCGCACGTGCATGAAGTGGGGCGAGCAGATCCCGGCGAAGTTCGACCTCTCCACCCTGCGCATCCTCGGTTCGGTCGGAGAGTCGATCAACCCCGAGGCGTACGTCTGGTACCGCGACAACATCGGTGGCGGCAGGACGCCCATCGTCGACACCTGGTGGCAGACCGAGACCGGCGCGCACATGATCAGCCCGCTGCCCGGCGTCACGTCCGGCAAGCCAGGCTCGGCCATGACCCCGATCCCCGGCATCAGCGCCGACGTCGTCGACGACGACGGCAAGTCCGTGCCCAACGGCTCGGGCGGCTACCTCGTGCTCACCGAGCCGTGGCCGTCGATGCTGCGCACCATCTGGGGCGATGACGACCGGTACAAGGAGACCTACTGGTCGCGCTGGGAGGGCGTCTACTTCGCCGGCGACGGCGCCAAGAAGGACGACGACGGCGACGTCTGGCTGCTCGGCCGCGTCGACGACGTCATGAACGTCTCCGGCCACCGGCTCTCCACCACGGAGATCGAGTCCGCCCTCGTCTCGCACCCCAAGGTCGCCGAAGCCGCGGTGGTGGGCGCCACCGACGAGACCAAGGGGCAGGCTCCCGTCGCATTCGTCATCCTGCGCGAGTCGGCCCTGGTCGACGGCCAGACGGCCGACGACGCCGTGCTCAGCGAGCTCCGCGACCACGTCGGCACGCAGATCGGCGCGATCGCGAAGCCCCGGCAGATCCTCGTCGTCACCGAGCTGCCCAAGACCCGCTCCGGCAAGATCATGCGGCGTCTGCTCCGCGACGTGGCCGAGAACCGCGAGGTGGGCGATGCGACCACCCTTGCCGACTCCACCGTCATGGACCAGATCTCGGAAGGGATGAAGACGGCCAAGGACGAGGACTGACGTTAGGGTCGTTCCATGACCGCCGAACAGCCGCGCCCCGCTGACGACCCCACCATCGGCCGCCTGGTCGCCGACGCCAGTCGCGACGTGTCGGCGCTCGTGCAGTCGGAGATCGCCCTGGCCAAGAGCGAGCTCCGGTTCAGCGTCAAGGCCGGTGGCATCGGCGCCGCGATGTTCGTCGTCGCCGGGTTCCTCGGCCTGCTCATCATCGTGATGCTGTCGATCGCCGTCGCATACTTCCTGGTGATGGCCGGGCTCCACCCCGCCTGGGCGTTCCTGATCGTGGCCGGCGCGTACCTGCTCCTCGCCGCACTCCTGATGCTGCTCGGAGTCGTGATGATCAAGAAGGTCAAGGCACCCACGAAGACGATCGCCACCGCCAAGGAGATCCCCGCCGCCCTGAAGGGCGACACGTCACCCGCGAGCTAGTTGCGGGCCAGCGCGCGACCGAGCATCGCGATCACGAGCACGACCGCTCCGACCACCATGGTCCACAGCAGCCACTGGTTGAGCGAGTCGGACGCCCGGTCGACGAGCAGGTCGCGCATCTCGCGGGCGAACGGCGTCCGCGCCGGTGTGCGGTCGAGCACCTCCGGGAGCGCGAGGCCCGTGCCGGCCAGCAGCACACCACCCGTGATGACCGCACCCGCCGCCAGACCCACGACGGCGTTGATGCGTCGCCGCGCGAACAGCAGACACAGCAGTGACGCCCCACCGACCACCAGCAGGCCGAGGAGTGAGCGGTTCGGGGTCTTGTCGACCTGCTCGATCACCTCACGGTCGGGTGCGTCGTAGATCGGCACGATGAGCTTGTCCGGAACCTTCACGCGAACCGACACGTCACTCGCCACCTTCTCCGCCACGAACGCCGCGATCGGTCCGATGTCGGCGGTGAGCCGGTCGGTGTCCGCGTCGGGTCCGAACGTGAGCTGGTGCGTCCGGCGCTGCGACTCCTCCCAGGCCTCGGTGAATCCGGGCTCCTTGGCCGTTCGCGTAGCCACGGCGCGCAGGGCACGTTCCACGATCGGCTTCGCCGCCGGGGGCAGCCCACCCTGCGAGGCGAGGTCGTCGGTGATCGTCGCGACGATCGCGTTGCGGAACTCGACGTCGGCGACGAACGGCTGTGTGAAGGCGACGTAGCCGTCCTCGTTGGCGACATGCGTGGCGATCCACAGCGTCGGCACGGTGATGATGGCGGCCACGACGGCAGCCGCCCAGCACAGGACTGAGATGCCGGAGCGGATCATCCGGGGTCCCCGGGAAAGCGCGAGCCACCGGCACGGGTTTCGTCAGTCAGCTCGATGACTGGCGAGCGGTTTTCTGGGGTAAGGATCATGCGCACCCTCCGGTGTCGACCCGGGACGTCGCCGACGAGCCGCGCTCGGCCGCGCCAGCGACCTGCGAGGCAGTGAGGGCGTAGCCCGTCGAGCTGTCCGTGACGGACGCCGCGAAGATGACACCCAGCACGCCACCGTCGCGCGAGACCAGTGGTCCGCCGGAGTTGCCCGATCTCACCAGGCCGCGTACGGAATACGTCTTGCGCACATGCTCTCCTCGGTCGTAGATGTCGGGGCTGCGCAGTGTGAGCTCACCGCGGATGCGAGCCGCGCGGGCGTCGAACGGGCCGTTCTGGGGATAGCCCAGGATGGCCGCCTCGTCGCCGGCCTTGCCGCCCGTGTCGAAGGTCAGCGGCTCCATGCCGAGGTCAGGGGTGGAGAGCACGGCGACGTCAAGCCGCGGGTTGAACAGCACCACGTTGGCTCGGGTGCGGCGGCCGTTGACGTCGATGAACGGCTCGTCGACACCGGCGACGACGTGCGCGTTGGTCATGACCCGGCCGGGTGCGTAGACGAAGCCGGACCCCTCGACTCCACGGTCGCACTGCGCGACCCCGATGACCTTGACGACGCTCTCCGACGCCTGGCGCACCCCCGGCAGCCGCAGTGTTGCGTCGTCGGGCGGGTCGACAGCCGTGATGCGCTCGTCCTCGAACGGGTCGATGTAGCGCGGGAACAGGTTGGCGTCGAGGGTCTTGTTGAACGCCCGCAACGTCTCCGAGGCCTGCGAGGGCATGACGTCGTCGACCTGCGCCAGGATCGCCGAGCCACGTGAGGCCGTGGAGAGATACGGGATCGACGTGCCGCTCACCGAGTAGCCGAGCGCCCACGAGGCGGCCAGCACGGCGACCATGCTCAGGGCTGCACCACCCATGGCGTCCATCCACCGCAGCGGTCGCCACCTCAGCCCGCTGCGCAGGTCGGTGCCGACGTACGTGCCCACCGCCTGGCCGATGGCCGCTGCGGCGACCACCATGCCGAGCGCGATCAGCGACGATGACAGCGTGGGCTGACCGCCCGACAGCAGCCTCGGCACGATCGCGATGGCGAGCAGTCCGCCGGCGAGCAGGCCCACCGTCGCCACCAGGTTGACCACGAAGCCCTGCACATATCCCGAGACGGCGTAGGCGAACAGGATGAGGACCAAGATGACGTCGAGGGAGTTCACAGCAGCTCCGGCAACGGTCGGGTGACGGAGTCGTCCCACGGCTTCTCCCAGCCGAGCGCCTCGAACAGCCGGCTGATGACGCCGGCGGTGAAGCCCCACAGCGGTACGTCCGAGCCGACCTCGAAGGCGGGTCCGCGCCATCCGGTCGGGTGCTCGACGCTGAAACGGTTCGCCGGGTCGATCAGCAGGTGGATCGGGTGGTGCAGGATGCCGCCGACCTCGGTGACGTCGACCGGCTCGAGCGTGCGTGGGGCACTCCAGTAGCCGAGCACCGAGGTGACCGCGAAGTTGCTCGGCGGCAGCCAGAGCGTCGGCAGGATGCCGAAGACGAGCACGTCCTCCGGGTCGAGGCCGACTTCCTCCTCGGCCTCGCGAAGAGCCGTGGTGACGGGATCCTCGTCGTCGGCGTCGGCGGCACCTCCGGGAAAGGAGATCTGGCCGGCGTGGTTGCGCAGCGTCGTGGCGCGCTCCGTGAGCAGCAGCTCGGGGCCGTTGTCGCCGTCGGCGAAGCAGATCAGGACGGCGGCGGGGCGGGCGTTGGCCGGCGGGTGCGGGAACCGGGGCGCGAGCTGCTCGGCCTCCACCGACGCGGCCAGCTTCTCGACCGGCTTCAGCCAGTCGGGCAGCGTCGCGCTGGACCCCTCGAGCTTCACGGCCTGACTCCCAGATGCCGACGGATCGCCGCCGTCACGTCGGCGTACGAGCGGAACGGCGTCCGTTCCGTGAAGACCATTCTTCCCTGCTCGTCCACGAAGACGGTCTGGGGCAGACCCGAGTAGTGCAGCGGTGCTCGCGTGCGCCCGGTGCGGTCGACGAGCTGCGGATAGGTGACGCCCGACTCCTGGGCCAGGCGCAGCGCCGCCTCGGGTGCGGCGTCGGCGACATCGATGCCGATGAGGCGCACGCGCTCGCCGTACTCGCGGTCGGCCTTGGCGAGCAGCGGCAGCTCGTGGCGGCACTCCGTGCACCAGCTCGCCCAGAGGTTGATGACCGTCGGCGTACCGGTGAGCCCGGACAGCCGCACCGGCCGGCCGCCGCCGAGGCAGTCGAGCTCGAGGTCGGGCAGGGCGTCCTTGCCTGACGCCGTCTCGGTGGAGGTGGGACAGTCCTCGATCTTCGCGGCGGCCTTCAGGTCGGCGAGCTCGTCGGACGAGGCGCCCGGTGGTTCCGAGCCGCCCCCGAACGACGGCTTGGTGGGCTCGTCGGCACCGCATCCGGAGACCAAGGCTGCGATGAGGATCGTGGCGCCGAGAGTGCGAACGCTTTTCCCGGGGTCCCCGGAAAAGCGTGAGCCACCTACATCGGCGCCTTTCGCGAGCGCAGCAAATGGCGAGCGGTTTTCTGGGGTGGGGGTCACGCTCGTCCCTGGGTGGTGACGAGCTTCGCCGCGACCTCCGGGTCGGTCGGCCCGGTTCCGAAGGCCGGGCACGAGCGCGCGAGCGGGCAGGCTCCGCACGCGGGCTTGCGGGCGTGGCAGCGCCGGCGGCCGTGCCAGATGAGGCGGTGGCTGAGCATCGTCCAGTCGCTCTTGGGGAACAGTGCGCCAACGGCATGCTCGGTACGTACGGCATCTTTCGCCGTGGCGTCGTCGATCCACTCGAAGCGACGGACCAGCCGAGCGAAGTGGGTGTCGACGGTGATGCCCGGCACGTCGAACGCGTTGCCCAGGACGACGTTGGCGGTCTTGCGCCCGACGCCGGGAAGGGTGACGAGGTCGTCGAGGCGGCCGGGCACGTCACCGTCGAAGTTCTCCACGATCGCAGCCGACATGCGCAGCAGGCTGTTCGTCTTGGCCCGGAAGAAGCCTGTTGTCCGCACGACGTCCTCGACGTGCTCGCGGTCGGCCGCCGCCAGAGCCGTGGCATCGGGGTACTGCGCGAACAACGTGGGCGTCACGGCGTTCACCCGACGGTCGGTCGTCTGCGCCGAGAGCACCGTGGCGACGAGCAGCTGGTACGGATTCTCGAAGTCGAGCTCACAGCCGGCATCCGGGTACGTGTCGGCGAGGACGCGATGCATCTTGCGGGCACGGCGCACGAGGACCGTGGGCGGCTTGGGGGTCTCCTCGGGCACACAGCAAGGGTACGGGGCATGACTAGACTGTGATCGACGCAACAGAGACGAAGGATGGCCTGTGACTGACGACGTGCTGCGCCAATCACCCCTGTTCTCCGGGGTCGACGACGACTCGGCAGCTGTCCTGGAGGACTCCATGGCCGCGTCCTCCCTCAGTCGCGGCGACGTGCTGTTCAACGAGGGCGACACCGGCAACCAGCTGTACGTCGTCATCGAGGGCAAGATCAAGCTCGGACGCACGTCCGCCGACGGCCGCGAGAACCTGCTGGCCATCCTCGGGCCGGGCCAGATGTTCGGTGAGCTGTCGTTCTTCGACCCCGGGCCGCGCTCCGCCACCGCCACGGCGGTCACCGACGTCGAGCTCAAGAGCCTCGGCCACGACGCGCTCAGCCCCGTTCTGAAGAGCCATCCCGACGTCGCCCTGGCCCTGCTGCACCAGCTCGCCGGGCGTCTACGTCGCACCAACGAGGTCGTCGGCGACCTCGTGTTCTCCGACGTCCCCGGCCGCGTCGCCAAGGCGCTCCTCGACCTCGCCGGCCGGTTCGGCCGCCAGGCCGACGACGGCGTGCACGTCAACCACGACCTCACCCAGGAGGAGCTCGCCCAGCTGGTCGGCGCCTCCCGCGAGACCGTCAACAAGGCCCTCGCCGACTTCGCGTCCCGCGGCTGGATGCGCCTCGAGCCCCGCAGCGTCGTCATCCTCGACATCGAACGGCTGCAGCGCCGCGCCCGCTAGGCCTGTTCGAGGTAGTCGAGCTGCGCCTTCACGCTGAGCTCGGCGGCGGGCCAGAGAGACTCGTCGACGTCGGTGTAGACGCGTTCGACGACCGAGCGGGCATCGGTGGCACCGGCGTCCAGGGCGGCACGCACCTGCTCGAGGCGCTCCTGGCGGTGCTCCAGGTAGAAGTCGAGCACCGGGCCGGCCTGGTCGATGACCGGGCCGTGGCCGGGGAGGATGCGCTCGACCAGGCCCTCTTCCACCAGCTCGCGCAGGATGGCGAGGGAGTCGAGGTACGGGCCGAGCACGCCGTCGGGGTGGGCGATGATCGTGGTGCCCCGGCCGAGCACGGTGTCGCCGCTGAGCAGCGACGGCTCGTCGAGCAGCCGGAAGCAGGTCGAGTCGGACGTGTGGCCGGGCGTCGCCACGACGTCCAGGCGGAGTCCGTCGACGTCGATCGTCTCGGTGTCGGCGAGTGGGTCGGCGTCGACGCAGAACTCGGGGTCGGTGGCTCGCGCGGGCGCACCGGTGCGGTCGGCGACCAGCTGCATCGACTCGGTGTGGTCGAAGTGGCGGTGCGTGAACAGCACCAGGCCGACGTCGCCGGCGGCCTGGAGCACGCGGTCGATGTGGGCAGCGTCCGGCGGACCCGGATCGACCACCACCGATCGTGATGCCCCGGGCTCGCGCAGGATCCAGGTGTTCGTGCCGTCGAGCGTCATGAGACCGGGGTTTTCGGCGCGAACCACGGTGGCACGCTCGGAGACTTCCGCGACCTCGCTCACGTCTCCTCCAGCTGGTACTCGAGAAACAGCTCGCCGTCGACGTCGACGAGCTCGGGTGCGACGGTCAGGACCGCGCGTTCGGCCGAGGCCTCGAGAATCCCCGATACCGCGAATTCCGAGACCTCGCGACAGGTGATGGCCGTGGGTGGAAGCATCATCGCCTTCCCGGCATCGACCCATTCGAGCACGCGTCGTACCGGAGCCCAGAGGCCACGGTCGGCCTCGCCCGTCAGCTCTCCGACGACCTGGCCCTCGGGCAAGGCGGCGACGAAGAACCTGGTGTCGTAGCGCCGCGGTTCGAACGGAGGAGTGATCCAGTGCGACCACGCCCCCAGGAGGTCGGCACGCAGCACCAGCTGCCGCTCAGCCAAGAAGTCGGCGAAGCCGTACTCCCCGTTCTCGAGCGCGAGCCGGGCCGCCTGCATGTCGGCGCCGCTCGTGTCGGCGACGACCGTGTCTGCGTCGGCACCGGCGAGCAGGATACCGGACTCCTCGAATGTCTCTCGCACGGCCGCGACGACGAGCCCACGAGCCGTGTCGGCGTCGCACCCGAAGCGCTTGCCCCACTCCTCCGCCGGCGGACCGACCCAGGAGTCGACCTCTTGGTCGGATTCGTGCACCTTGCCGCCCGGGAACACGTACATGCCGGCGGCGAAATCCATCGTGCTCTGGCGGCGGAGCAAGTAGGCCTCGAGGCCCTCGGCACCGTCCCGCACCAGCACGATGGTCGCCGCATCGACCGGGACCGGCGCCTCGCCGGACCGATTGACGTGCTCGCGCAGCGTTTCGGGCACCGGGATGCGCATCAGTCCACCTCGACCACGATCTCGACCTCGACGGGGCTGTCGAGCGGAAGGGCGGCCACGCCGACCGCGCTGCGAGCGTGGACGCCGTCGTCGCCGAAGGCCGCGGCCAGGAGCTCGCTCGCCCCGTTGGCGACGCCGGGCTGGCCGGTGAAGTCGGGGGTGGACGCGACGAACACGACGGCCTTGACGACCCGACGGACCTTCGACAGGTCGCCGATCTCCGCCTTGACCGCCGCGATCGCGTTGAGCGCGCACTGCTGGGCGCACTCGGCGGCCTGGTCGACCGAGACCTCACCGCCGACCTTGCCGGCGGCCACCAGCTCGCCGTCGCGCATCGGCACCTGGCCGGCGGTGAAGACGAGCGAGCCGCTGCGCACCGCGGGCACGTAGGCGGCGACCGGCGGCACGACCGACGGAACGCTGTGACCGAGCTCGGCCAGACGCTCCTCCGGTGACGTCATGCCTGCACCGGTCGCTTGAAGTAGGCGACCAGGTTCTCCGGGTTCATGCCCGGCACGATCTGCACGAGCTCCCACCCGTCGGACCCGAAGTTGTCGAGGATCTGCTTCGTCGTGTGCACGAGCACCGGCGCGGTCATGTACTCCCATTGCGTCATGCGCCGACTGTATCGCCGGGACTGTGCTGTTCGCCGCCCACGGCCCGGCACCCCCAGCCAGGGCTCGCTACCCTGTGCCCGTGGCCAACGCGACTCCCCTCCACGTCGTCACCGGCAAGGGAGGCACCGGCAAGACCACCGTGGCCGCCGCGCTCGCCACGGCACTGGCCGACGCCGGACGCCGCATCCTGCTCTGCGAGGTCGAGGGCCGCCAAGGCATGGCGCAGCTCTTCGACGTCGCTCCGCTCCCGTACGAGGAGCGCAAGGTGGCGGTGGGCCTCGGCGGTGGCGAGGTCTACGCACTCGCGATCGACCCGGAGGCCGCGCTGCTGGAGTACCTGCAGATGTACTACCGGCTGGGACGCGCCGGCAAGGCCCTCGACCGCTTCGGCATCATCGACTTCGCCACCACGATCGCCCCCGGCGTCCGCGACGTCCTGCTCACCGGCAAGGTCTACGAGGCCGCCCGCCGGCGGAACGGCAACGGCTTCGCGTACGACGCGGTCGTCATGGACGCGCCGCCCACCGGACGCATCGCCCGGTTCCTCAACGTCAACAACGAAGTCGCCGGGCTGGCCCGCGTCGGGCCGGTGCGTCGCCAGGCCGACTCGATCATGGCGATGATGCGCAGCACGTCCACCCAGGTGCATCTCGTCACCGTGCTCGAGGAGATGCCGGTGCAGGAGACGATCGACGGCATCGCCGAGCTGCGTGCCACGAACCTCTCGGTCGGGCACATCATCGTCAATCTCGTGCAGCCGGCTCTGCTGGGTGACGACACCCGCGACGCGCTCACGTCGGGAGCCCTCGGCACGAAGCAGGTCGCGGCCGCGCTCACGTCCGTCGCGATCGATGCGGATGCCGCCCCCGCGCTTCTCGAGCAGGGCCGAGCCCACCTCGAGCGTCAGATGCTCCAGGACACCCAGCGCGAGGTCCTCGAGAAGACCGACCGGGGGATCGTCGAACTGCCAGCCATGAGCGACGTGATCGACCAGGGCGCGTTGTTCGAGCTCGCCGGCCTGCTGCGTGCCGACCTGCTCGACGGGGACCCGGCATGACCGGCCGACCGAGCACCTCGCCGAAGCCGGGGCGCCGCACGTCCCGGACCACCGGCCCAGCCGCCCCGGGCCCTCGTCGCGACGCCATCGACATCGACGCCCTGCTCGCCGACCAGGGCACGGAGATCATCGTGTGCTGTGGCTCCGGCGGCGTGGGCAAGACCACGACGTCGGCCGCGCTGGCGTTGCGGGCGGCCGAGCAGGGACGTCAGGTCTGCGTCCTGACGATCGACCCGGCGCGGCGTCTCGCCCAGTCGATGGGTCTCACCGAGCTCGACAACATCCCGCGCATCGTCGAGGGCGTCAGCGACACCCATGGCGGGCGGCTCGACGCGATGATGCTCGACATGAAGCGCACCTTCGACGAGGTCGTCGAGGCGCACTCGACGCCGGAGAAGGCACAGCAGATCCTGGCGAACCCGTTCTACCAGGCCCTCTCCAGCTCGTTCGCGGGCACGCAGGAGTACATGGCGATGGAGAAGCTCGGCCAGCTGCACGCGGAGTCGGTGGAGAACAACCCGCGGTGGGACCTCATCGTCGTCGACACCCCGCCGTCGCGGTCGGCGCTCGACTTCCTGGACGCACCGGAGCGGCTCTCGTCGCTGCTCGACGGTCGCTTCATGCGGCTCATGGTCGCGCCGGCACGAGGGCCGGCCCGGCTGCTGTCGGCCGGCTTCGGTCTCGTCACCAGTGCTCTCAACAAGGTGCTCGGCGCACAATTCCTCACGGACCTGCAGGCGTTCACTGCCGCCCTCGACACCCTGTTCGGCGGATTCCGGCAGCGCGCAGAGGCCACCTACTCCCTGCTGCAGGCCGACGGCACGGCGTTCGTCGTGGTCGCCGCGCCGGAGATCGACGCGATGCGCGAGGCGGCCTACTTCGTCGAGCGGCTGTCGGCCGAGAAGATGCCCCTGGTCGGCCTCGTCGTCAACCGCATGCATCCCGACGACATCGTGGACATCACCGCCGCCGACGCCGAGTCAGCAGGACACAAGCTCGCGTCCGGTGGTCCCATGGAACGCGGGACGTCAGAGCTGCTCGCGGTACAGGCGGAACGCGCGAGGCTGTCGAGGCGTGAGGCACGCGTGGCCCAGCGATTCTCTGCGGCACATCCGCGCGTGCCGACGGTCCCGGTGCGGGCGCTGCCCGGCGACGTGCACGACCTCGACGGACTCCGCCGGATCGGCGATCTGCTAGGTCAGGAAGCTGCGGGCTGAAGGACCGCGCGCCAGGTCGTCACGTTCGGACGACGGCGGAGCAGCGCACGGCGCTCACGCTCGGTCATGCCGCCCCAGACGCCCCACTCGATGCGGTTGTCCAGCGCTTCGGCCAGGCACTCGGCGCGCACGGAGCATCCGCCGCAGACCTGCTTGGCGCGATTCTGCTCGGCACCCTTGACGAAGAGGGCGTCCGACTTGCCCTGACAAGCGGCGACTGCCGCCCAATTCTCATTCCACCCCATGACGAGCACCTTCCCGAGTCTCGGCCGGATTAGCCGAAAGTGACGTAGGGCAAACGTATGAATTCGGGGCGCCGCTTCTCAGACACAACCGAATGGTTTCTGTCTAGTCCTTTTGGACTATGCCTGACCTGCAGCGATGCTCGCGGCCTGCGATGTCGGGCTGAACCGCCTCGGCGCGGTCACGTAGTCTTTGACCCATGTCCTGGGACGATCTGACCGACTCCGTGCGCCGTCGCGTGCAGTCGGGTCCTCCCCCTGAGCACGACGGGTCGGTCATCTGGGCCATCGCCCGCCTGTCCGCCCTGGCCGGCCTCATCATCGCCGCCGTGCTCGTGCCGGCGGCGGCCTTCACCGCCGTCACGGCCAACAACGTCAGCAAGGCCGTCGTCGATCTGCCACTCACGCTGGAGGACATCCCCGCGGCCCAGACCACGCGCCTGCTCGCGTCCAACGGCAAGCTGCTCGCGTACTTCTACGAGGAGAACCGGCAGGACATCCCGCTCGACAAGATCAACGACACGATGAAGGACGCGCTCCTCTCCATCGAGGACAGCCGGTTCTACCAGCACGGCGCGCTCGACCTCAAGGGCACCCTGCGAGCGCTCGTCAACAACGCCTCCGACCGACAGACGCAGGGTGGCTCGTCCATCACGCAGCAGCTCGTCAAGCTCACCCTCGTGCAGCAGGCCACCACGAAGGAGCAGGTCCGGGCGGCCACGAAGGGGTCGATCGCGCGCAAGATCCGCGAGCTCAAGCTGGCAATCGCGTACGAGGAGGACCACACGAAGGAAGAGATCCTCGAGCGCTACTTCAACATCGCCTACTTCGGCGACGGCTCGTACGGCATCCAGTCCGCGGCGAACCACTTCTTCTCGGTCAGCCCCGACAAGCTCGACGTCCTGCAGGCCGCCACTCTCGCCGGACTGGTCAAGAACCCGGTGGAGTTCGACCCACGCGTCTACCCGGAGCGTGCACTGCAGCGGCGCAACCTCGTGCTGGGCGCGATGGCCTCGAACGGGAAGATCAGCCAGCAGAAGGCCGACGACCTCATGGCCAAGCCACTCGACCTCAAGATCACGTCCTTCCCCAACGGCTGCGTCACGTCGAACGCGGCCTTCTCCTGCGACTTCGTCCGGCGGTACCTGCTCGCCGAGCCCGCCCTGGGCGCCAGCGTGGAGGAACGTCGCGCCCGCCTCGAGCGTGGTGGCCTCACGATCAAGTCGTCCATCGACGTCCGCATGCAGAAGGCGATCAACAAGGCGGTCAAGAGCACGGTCGCCCCGAAGGACAAGGCGATCGGCTCCATCGCCCTCGTCGAGCCCGGCACCGGCAAGGTGCGCGGCCTGTCACAGTCGCGTCCGATGGGCCGCGACAAGAAGGCCGGCGAGTCGTACATCAACTACGCGGTACCCCGAAAGTTCGGCGACTCCGGCGGCTTCCCAGCCGGATCGACCTTCAAGTACTTCACCGTCGCGGCGGCGCTCAAGAAGGCCATCCCGGTCAGCAAGACCTACAACTCCCCGCAGAACCTCACGATGCCGGCCGGCACGTACTTCGACTGCGAGGGCGGCGGCACGGGCACCTGGAAGGTCTCCAACTCCACGGGCGCCGGCCGCAGGAACATGTACACCGGCCTTCGACAGTCCGTGAACACCTACTTCGCCCAGCTCGAGCGTGACGCCGGCCTGTGCAACACGGTCAAGGCCGCCGAGGCGATGGGCATCACCGTGCCGTTCGACCCCAAGACCGGCGTCACCGACCAGGTCGGCCCGTTCACCCTCGGCGTCACGTCGGTGAGCCCCCTCGAGATGGCCGGCGCCTACGCCACCGCGGCAAGCGGCGGCATGTACTGCGTGCCGCAACCGGTCGACGCGATCGAGGACATGGAAGGCAAGGTCATCAAGGAGTACACCAAGGAGTGCAAGCGGGTCATGCCGCAGGAGGACGCGGCACAGATCAACGACATCCTCACCGGCCTGCAGAAGCCAGGTGGGTTCGGCTACGCCAACGGCACCGCGCTCACCATCCCGTCGGCGGCCAAGACCGGAACCACGCAGAACAACAAGGCGGTCTGGTACATGGGCTACACGCCCGAGCTCGTGGCCGCGTCGATGATCGCCGGGGCGAACTCCAAGGGAATTCCCATCTCGCTGGCCGGCAGCACGCTGCGCGGCGTGCCGGTCAGCTTCTCCCAGGTGGGTGGTTCGTCACTGGCCGGCCCGATGTGGAAGAAGGCCATGGGCACCATCCAGAAATACCTGAGCCCGGAGCCCTTCGACCCGCCGCCGCGAGGCCAGCCTCGCAACGAGAAGGAGGAAGACGACTGACGGTGCTAGGCACCTAGCTGGCGCTTGACCTCGGCGGCCACCGCCTTGCCGTCCGCACGACCCTTCACCTGAGGCTGGACGACGCCCATCACCGCACCCATCGCCTTCATGCCCGCACCGGCCGAACCGGTCGACTCGACGGCCGCGGTCACGATGTCGCGAATCTCGTCGTCGCCGAGCTGAGCCGGCAGGTACTCCGCCAGGATGGCCGACTCGTCGCGCTCCTTGGCGGCGAGCTCGGGGCGATCGCCGGCGTCGAACGCCTCGGCGGCCTCGCGCCGCTTCTTCGACTCCGACGTCAGGACGCCGATGACGTCGTCGTCGGACAGCTCGCGCGCCTCCTTGCCGCCCACCTCGGCATTCGTGATGGCGGTGAGCACCATGCGCAGCGTGCCGGTGCGCAGCTGGTCACGAGCTTTCATCGCGGTGGTGAGGTCGGCGCGGAGACGTTCCTTGAGGTCAGACATGGCGCCATCCTCTCACCGGGCGCGTGGCTAGGGTGTGACCATGCGACCGATCGCCTGGCCCCTCGGCCTGCTGGGGGCCGCCGCGGCCGGGTTGGCGTATGCGTCGCTGTACGAGGTGCGGGCGTTCAGCCTGCGAGAGTTCACAGTGCCGGTGCTGCCCGCCGGTTCGGACCCACTCCGCATCCTGCACCTCTCCGACGCCCACATGACGCCGTCGCAGCACCACAAGCAGGAGTGGCTACGGACCCTCGCCGAGCTCGAGCCCGATCTGGTCGTCAACACCGGCGACAACCTCGGCCACATGGATGCTCTGCCGTCAGTGCTGAGCGCCTACGGCGACCTCCTGGACCTCCCAGGCGTCTTCGTGTTCGGGTCGAACGACTACTACTCACCCACCCGCAAGAACCCTGCGCTCTACCTGGTCGGCGGGACGGGCACGTCGAACGGCCGCAACGCGTGGTGGCGCACCCGCACCAAGGACCTCCCCTTCGAGCCGATGCGTCGCGCCTTCACCGAGCGGGGCTGGACGGACCTGTCCAACACCCACGGCTCGCTCGACGTGGCCGGCCGCCGGCTCGCGTTCGTCGGCGTCGACGACCCGCACCTGGGTTACGACGAGCTCGACGACGAGCCGGCCGACGCGTCAGCCGATCTCGCGATTGGCGTGGCGCACGCACCGTACCTGCGCGTGCTCGACCGGTGGAACGAGCTCGGCTATCCCCTGATCATGGCCGGCCACACCCACGGAGGGCAGCTCTGCGTGCCGTTCTACGGCGCACTCGTCACCAACTGCGACCTCGACCGCAAGCGCGCCAAGGGCCTGAACACGCACTCGACTCCGGGCCATGACCCGTCGTGGCTGCACGTGTCGGCCGGGCTGGGAACATCGCCCTACGCACCGGTGCGCTTCGCCTGTCGGCCCGAGGCCACGCTGCTCACCTTGACTGGGATAGACTCGCCCGGGTTGCCCGGCTAGGGCAGGCCGGGGTGTGGCGCAGCTTGGTAGCGCGCGTCGTTCGGGACGACGAGGCCGCAGGTTCAAATCCTGTCACCCCGACGAGGAGTGTGCCCCCGACGAGAGATGAGCCGCCCCGTTCGGGGCGGCTTCGTTTCGTCCTGACGGCCCAGCGGTCGACCTCTGCTGTGACAAACTGACCGTATGGTCGACGAGCGGCGCCCCACCAAGAAGGTCGTCAAGAAGGTGGTGAAGAAGACCGTCGTCGTCCGCCCTGCACGACCCGGAACCACCACGGTGCGGCAGGCCGCTCCGCCCACCGTCAGCACCCCTCTCGCACGGCTCAAGGCCAAGGCCGCGACACGGCCATCCATCCGCATCCCGACACCGCCCCGCCGCCCGGGAGCCGGGCTGGCCAGCCGCGCTCGCCTGGCGGGCAGCCGCGTCGGCGATCGCGGCCGCGACATCTCGTTCTCCACCAAGCAAAGAGCTCGCGACAGCCTGCTGTGGGTACGCGACCTGCGACTGCCCATCCTCTCGCCGCTGCGCGCCGCCGCGATCACCGGACTCGTCGTCGGTCTCCTTGCGGTAGCCCTGGGCTACCTGTCTTACGAGCTCTTCTCCGCGACCCGCGGCACCAGCGCTGGCGGCGGCTGGGGTGCGCTCGTCCTCGTCGTGGTGGCCTTCGTGACGTTCGCCGTCGGTGAGCTGCTGCTCGGCGGGTTCGGCGTCGAGCACGGACGCTTCATCAGCTCCATGTCGGTCATGCTCGTGCTGGTGTTCGTCCTGACGTTCTTCCTCGAGCTCGCCGCCGGGCCCATCGCCTGGGTCCTGTTCCCGGTGCTCGGCGTGGTGGCGTTCATGGGGTCGTGCCGGGTGGCGATGTTCGCGGTCGACCAGCCGAATCCGCGATGACTGGAGAGGTCCTCTGGCGTCCTTCGGGCGCCCGCACGCGACTCGACGAGTTCGCCGACGCCGTGCGCGAGCACGGCGGGCCCGGTTTCGACTCCTACAAGGAGATGTGGCGCTGGTCCGTCGACGACCTCGAGTCGTTCTGGTCGGCCGTGTGGACGTTCTTCGACGTTCCGTCGGACGGCGATCCGTCACCTGCCCTGGCGACGGACGCCATGCCCGGTGCCGACTGGTTCCCCGGCGTCCGGCTCAACTACGCCGAGGCGATGCTGCGGATGCCGGAGCGCGATGACGACGACGTCGTGGTGATCGCACGTTCGCAATCGCGCGACGAGGTGCGAGTCACCGCGGCCGAGCTGCGCGACCAGGTGGCGCGGGCCAGAGCCGGTCTCGTGCGCTTCGGCGTCGGACCCGGCGACCGTGTCGCCGCGTACGCACCCAACATCCCCGAGACGCTGGTGCTGATGCTGGCCACCGCCAGCCTGGGGGCGGTGTTCAGCTCGTGTGCTCCCGAGTTCGGCGTGCAGAGCGTCATCGACCGGTGGCAGCAGATCGAGCCGAAGCTGCTGCTCGCCGTCGACGGCTACAGGTACGGCGACAAGGCGATCGACCGCCGCGCCGAGGTCGAGGCGATCCGGGCCCGGCTGCAGAGCGTCCACACCGTCGTCTGGCTGCCGTACCTCGACGAGCACGCCATCTACGTCGACGGCGCGAAGACCTGGGCCGACCTCCTGTCAGAGCCGGCGTCGCTCGAGTTCGAGCGCGTGCCGTTCGACGCGCCGCTGTACGTGCTGTTCTCCTCGGGCACCACCGGCCTGCCGAAGCCGATCGTGCACGGACACGGCGGCATCACCGTCGAGCACCTCAAGGTGCTCGGCCTGCAGAGTGACCTCGGGCCCGCCGACCGCTTCTTCTGGTTCTCCACCACCGGCTGGATGATGTGGAACTACCTCGCCTCCGGCATCGGTGTCGGCGCCACGATCGTGCTGCTCGACGGCAACCCCGCGCATCCCGACCTCTCGATGCTCTGGCACCTCGCCGACGAGCTGGAGCTCACGTACTTCGGCACGTCCGCGCCGTTCCTGCTGCAGTGCCGCAGGGAAGAGCTCGTGCCGCGCGACATCGCCGACCTCTCCGGCCTACGCTCACTCGGCTCCACCGGTGCACCGCTTCCGGCAGAAGGATTCCGGTGGGTCTACGAGGCCGTCAGCGACTCACTTCAGCTTGCGTCCGTCTCCGGCGGCACCGATGTGTGCTCGGCGTTCGTCGGCGCGGCACCGAGCGTGCCGGTCTACGCGGGCGAGATCTCCTGCCGCAGCCTCGGCTGCGCGGTGGAGGCGTTCGACGAGACCGGCCGCTCCGTGGTCGACGAGCTCGGCGAGCTGGTGATCACGCGTCCGATGCCGTCGATGCCGGTCGGATTCTGGGGTGATGACGACGGGTCGCGCTATCGCGAGGCGTACTTCGACGACTTCCCCGGCGTCTGGCGGCACGGCGACTGGATCACGATCACCGGTCGCGGCACCTGCATGGTCACCGGCCGCAGCGACGCGACGCTGAACCGTGGCGGCGTCCGGCTCGGCACGTCGGAGTTCTACTCCGTGGTCGAGTCCCTGCCCGGCGTCGCCGACAGCCTCGTCGTGCACCTGGAGGACGACGAGGGGGGCGCCGGCACGTTGATGCTGTTCGTCGTGCTGGCCGAGGGCCAGGACCTCGACGACGACCTGCGGGCCAGGATCGCGAAGGAGCTGCGCACGCGGCTCTCGCCCCGGCACGTCCCCGACGAGGTGCACGCCGTCCCCGCGCTCCCGCGCACGCTCTCGGGCAAGAAGCTCGAGGTCCCGGTCAAGAAGATCCTGCGCGGCGCGTCCGTCGAGGACGTCGCCGCCAAGGGCGCCCTCACCGACCCGGACTCCCTCGACGTCTTCGCCGAGCTCCGCCGGTAAGTTCCGAAATTCTCGTTCCGCAGACTCGTGCCGAGGGGCATACTCCGAGCTAGGGGATGGACGCTCCAGGGGGACCTCAGTTCGGAGGACCGCACATGAGAAGTTCCCGCTCAGGCCAAGATCACGAGCCAGAACCCAAGCCGAAGTTCTGCCTGTCGTGCGGCGATCCGATGCAGGACGGCGAGAGGTTCTGCTCCAACTGCGGGATCCGTCTGACGGACTGAGTCAGCCGAGCAGGAGCTCGGCGATCTGGATCGTGTTCAGAGCCGCGCCCTTGCGCAGGTTGTCGCCGCTGACGAACAGCACGAGGCCCGTGCCGTCGTCGAGCGAGTGGTCCTGGCGGATGCGCCCGACGAGGCTCGGGTCGGTGCCGGCCGCCTGCAGCGGGGTGGGCACGTCGACGAGGCGCACGCCGGGCGCGGACGCCAGGATCTCGGTGGCGCGCTCGGGTGTGATGGGCCGGCTGAACTGGGCGTGGATCGACAGCGAGTGGCCGGTGAACACCGGCACGCGGACGCACGTGCCCGCGACCCTGAGGTCGGGGATGCCGAGGATCTTGCGGGTCTCGTTGCGGAGCTTCTGCTCTTCGTCGGTCTCGTTCCACCCGTCGTCGACGATGGTGCCGGCCAGCGGCAGGACGTTGAACGCGATGGGCGCGACGTACTTGACCGGCGCCGGGAAGTCGACCGCGGACCCGTCGTGGGTGAGGGCGTCGGCCTTGTCGACGACGGCAAGAGACTGGGAGTGAAGCTCCTCCACACCGGCGACGCCGGAGCCCGACACGGACTGGTAGGTGGCGGCGACGAGCCGCACCAGCCCGGCTTCGTCGTGCAGCGGCTTCAGCACCGGCATCGCGGCCATCGTGGTGCAGTTGGGGTTGGCGATGATGCCGCGATCGGCCTTGGCGATGTCGCCGGGGTTGACCTCGCTGACGATGAGCGGGATGTCGGGGTCCTTGCGGAACGCCGAGGAGTTGTCGATGACGGTGACGCCGGCCGCGGCGAACCGGGGCACGTGGACACGCGACATGGTGGCGCCGGCGGAGAAGAGCGCGATGTCGAGCCCGGACGGGTCGGCGGTCTCGGCGTCCTCGACGACGATCTCGCTCCCCTTCCAGGGCAGCGTCTTGCCGGCCGAGCGCGAAGACGCGAAGAACCGCACCTCGTCGGCCGGGAAGTCGCGCTCGGCGAGGAGCTGCCGCATGACGGTGCCGACCTGGCCGGTGGCACCCACCACTCCGATGGAGGTCATCTGCCGGTACCTCCGTAGACGACGGCCTCGACCTCGTCCGAGCCCAGCTCGAACGCCTCGTGGGCGGCGTTGACGGCGGCGTCGACCTGGTTCTCGCCGACGACGACCGAGATGCGGATCTCGGACGTGGAGATCATCTCGATGTTGACGCCGGCGTCGGCGAGCGCCTGGAAGAACGTCGCCGTGATGCCGGGTGAGGAGCGCATGCCGGCACCGACGATGGAGACCTTGCCGACGCTGTCGTCGTACTGCAGACGCTCGAAGCCGATCTCGTCCTTGAGCCGGGCGAGGGCGGTCATGGCGGTCTGGCCGTCGGAGCGCGGCAGCGTGAACGAGATGTCGGTGAGCGCGGTGGCCGCGGCCGACACGTTCTGCACGATCATGTCGATGTTGATCTGGGCGTCGGCGAGCGCGCGGAAGATGGCCGCCGCCTCGCCGACCTTGTCGGGCACGCCGACGACCGTGATCTTGGCTTCGCTGCGATCGTGGGCGACACCGGAGATGATGGCTTGTTCCATGTCAGGGTCCTTCCGGACGTCTTCGCTCGAGACCACCCACGTGCCGGGCCGGTCGCTGAACGACGAGCGCACGTGGATGGGGATGTCGTTGCGGCGCGCGTACTCGACGCACCGCAGGTGGAGGATCTTGGCGCCGTTCGCCGTCATCTCCAGCGCTTCCTCGTAGGATATGCGCGGGATCTGACGGGCGCTGGGCACGATGCGGGGGTCGGCGGTGAAGATGCCGTCGACGTCGGAGTAGATCTCGCAGACGTCGGCGCCGAGCGCGGCGGCGAGGGCCGCGGCCGTGGTGTCGGAGCCGCCGCGACCGAGCGTGGTGATGTCCTTGGTGGTCTGCGAGACGCCCTGGAATCCGGCGACGATCGCGACCGCCCCCTCGGCGATCGCGGCCTGCAGGCGTCCGGGAGTGACGTCGATGATCTTGGCCCGACCGTGCTCGGAGTCGGTGATGACACCGGCCTGCGATCCGGTGAACGAGCGCGCCTCCTGGCCGAGGGTGCCGATCGCCATCGCGAGCAGCGCCATCGAGATGCGCTCGCCCGCGGTGAGCAGCATGTCGAGCTCACGACCCGGTGGCAGCGGTGAGACGTCGTTGGCGAGATCGATCAGCTCGTCCGTGGTGTCGCCCATGGCTGACACGACCACGACGACGTCGTGACCGGCCTTCTTGGTCGCGACGATGCGCTGGGCGACCCTCTTGATGCCGACCGCGTCGGCAACGGAGGAGCCGCCGTACTTCTGCACGACAATGCCCACGGGATTTCCTCGGGATGAATGGCTGACACGGCTGCACTGACAGCACGGCGCTGGGCTGACAGGCGGTCCTCAGTCTACCTGCTCGACATCGGCCGCCGGGAACGGCGAAATCCTGCCAACTTCGGCATCTCAGGGAAATCACCGATGCACATTGTCCCCGGCCACTGACAGAGTTGTGGCCATGCATCGACAGATCGCCGGCAAGCTCACCGGCCGCATCACCAAGTGGATCGTCCTCGTCGCCTGGATCGTGCTCCTCGGCATCGCCATGCCCCTGAGCGCCAAGCTCATCGACGTCCAGAACAACGAGGCCTCGTCGTGGCTGCCCGGGTCGGCGGAGTCGACCAAGGTCGTCGACGAGCTCTCCGAGGCCGTCAACCCCAACGACATCCCGACCCTGGTGGTCTACAACCGCAGCTCCGGCCTGACGGCCCAAGACCTCGCGGCGATGGACCAGCAGTCCCAGGAGATCGCCAAGATCGATGGCGTCACCGACGCCGGAGTGCTGTCGCCCAACGCCGCGAAGGCGCTGTCCGACCAAGGCAAGCCCGTGCCCACTCTGCTGTCCGAGGACCGCGAGGTCGGCTATCTCTACCTGACCTTCAACTTCGGCAAGAACGGGTGGAACGACATTCCCGCCGCGGCAGACGAGATTCGCGACGTCGCCTCGATCGACGGCGTCGAGGTCCACCTCGCCGGGTTCGGCGGTCAAGCAGCCGACTCAGCCGAGGCGTTCGAGGGTCTCGACACCAACTTGATCTTCATCACCTTGCTGGTGGTGATCGTGATCCTGCTCCTCACCTACCGGAGTCCGACGCTGTGGCTCCTGCCGATCATCAGCGCCATGTTCGCCTACACGGTCTCGGCGGGTGTGGTCTACCTGCTCGCCAAGTACGCCGATCTCACCGTCAACGGGCAGAGTCAGGCGATCCTGACGATCCTGGTCATCGGCGCGGGCACCGACTACGCCCTCCTGCTGGTGGCGCGATATCGCGAGGAGCTCCGCCGCCACGACGACAGGCACGAGGCCATGGCGTTCGCGCTGCACCGTGCGGCTCCGGCCATCCTGGCCAGCGCTGCCACGGTGGTCGTGGGCATGCTCTGCCTGTCCTTCGCCGACCTGAACTCGACGGCCGGCCTCGGCCCCGTGCTGGCCATCGGTGTCGCCGTGACGTTCCTCGTCATGGTCACCTTGCTGCCGGCACTGCTGGTGATCTTCGGCCGGTGGATGTTCTGGCCCAAGCGCCCCGCTTTCGGTTCGCCGGAGCCCACCACCACGGGACTCTGGGCCCGCGTGGGCGAACGCATCCGCCCCCGGCCCCGGGCGGTGTGGATGGTCACCGCCGGCGTGCTGGCCGTGGCCTGCCTCGGATTGTTCCGGCTCGATGCCGACGGCCTCACGACGGAGGACAGCTACACGAAGGAGTTCGACTCGATCGTCGGCCAGAAGGTGCTGGCCACCCACGGGCTGGCCGACAACTCCAACACCGTCCAGGTCGTCGCGAACAGCGACCGCATCACCCAGGTCGAGGACGCCATCGCCGGTACCGACGGGCTCGAGCCCCCCGGTGCCGTGCGCGACATCGGCGACGGACGCAGCTACTTCGAGGCCACCATCACGCACGACATCTCCTCGAGCGCGGCCTTCGACACGGTCGAGGGCGCTCGCGCCGCTGCTCACGGTGTCTCCGGCGCCGACGCCCTCGTGGGCGGTGGGTCGGCGTTCTACCTCGACACCAAGACGGCCTCCACCCGCGACAGCAAGGTCATCATCCCGATCGTGCTGGTCGTCGTGTTCATCATCTTGATGCTGCTCCTGCGAGCGCTGGTCTCACCGTTGCTGCTGATCGGCACGGTGGTGCTGTCCTTCGGCGCAGCCCTGGGCATCTCGGCGCTGCTGTTCGAGTACGTCTTCGGGTTCGCGGGTACCGATCCCGGATTCCCGTTGTTCGCGTTCGTCTTCCTGGTCGCCCTGGGCATCGACTACAACATCTTCCTGATGACCCGGGTCCGCGAGGAGACCATCAACCACGACACCCGAAAGGGTTCGCTCATCGCGCTGTCGTCGACCGGCGGCGTCATCACGTCCGCCGGGCTGGTGCTGGCAGCGACGTTCCTCGTGCTCGGCTCGGTCCCGTTGGTGTTCCTCGCCGAGCTCGGTGTCGCCGTCGCTTTGGGTGTCCTGCTCGACACGATGATCGTCCGGTCGGTGCTGGTCACCGCCCTGAACCTCGATCTGGGCGGCAAGATCTGGTGGCCGAGCAGGCTCGACCGCGGTTCCGACGACACCTCACCACCCGATCCCGCCGAGGAGCCGGAGAGGGCACTCGTCTGACGACTACCGGTACTCGGGATTGTGCGTGTAGTCGTGCACGCCCTGGTCCCAGACGGTGCGCTGGTTGCCGAACGCCGGGATGCCGCCGGCGTCGCGGAGCATCAGCCCGAGGTGCATCAGGTTGTAGGTCATGAACGTGGTGTTGCGGTTGGTGAAGTCGCTCTCCGGCCCGCCGGAGCCCGGGTCGAGGTAGGAGGGACCCGGGCCGACCTCGCCGATCCAGCCGGCATCGGCCTGCGGCGGGATGGTGAAGCCGACGTGCTGCATCGTGTAGAGGATGTTCATCGCGCAGTGCTTGATGCCGTCCTCGTTGCCGGTGATCAGGCAGCCGCCCACGCGCCCGTAGAACTCGTACTGGCCGTGCTCGTTGAGCTCGCCCGACGCCGAGTACAGCCGCTCGATGACCTGCTTCATGATGCTGCTGTTGTCGCCCAGCCAGATCGGGCCGGCGAGCACGAGGATGTTCGCGGCCATGATCTGCTCGAGGATGCCGGGCCACGCGTCGGTGTCCCAGCCGTGCTCGGTCATGTCCGGGTAGACGCCGGTGGCGATGTCCTCGTCGATCGCGCGGTAGGTCGTCACGCCGACACCGTGGCTCTTCATGATGGCGGCGCTCTTCGTCACCAGGCCGTCGGTATGACTCGGCTCCGGCGACCGCTTGAGCGTGCAGTTGATGAAGACGGCCTTGAGGTCGCTGAAGTCGGGCGACTCGTGCTCGGTTGTGGTCATGGAGGCCACCGTGGCCTTCTTCCGGGTGTGCGCGCAAGAGAATCGCCAATCACGTCAGTGGTTGGTCACCGTTCCGGGCGTGAGCCCATGCGGTGAGATGCTCCTCGGGTGGCCGGGAAACCCCCCGAGCGGCCTCGCGCGCAGCGCATTGACGCTCGCTCCAACGCGCAACGCATCGTGAACGTGGCTCGCGCTGCGTTCCTCGCGGGAAAGACCCCGTCGCTGGAGGAGATCGCCAGCCAAGGCGGACGTCGGCGTCGCCACGCTCTATCGGCACTTCCCGAACCGCGAGGCCCTGGTCCGCGCGGCCTACCACGCGATCTTCGACGACGTGATCATCCCGCAGCTGGCGCCCGAGAACGTGCTGCCGGAGCTCAGGGACGCGTTCATCGGCCTGTCCGTGCAGGTCATCGACCTGCTGAGTGCAGCCCCGACCTCGAACCTCACCGAGCTGAACGCCGAGCTGATCCAGGACCACATCGAGCTGTTCACCATGGTGCTGGAGGGCGCCCAGGAGCAGGGCGACATCCGCACGGACATCGGGATCGAGGACGTGCCGCACATCCTGGGCATGCTCGTCGTCGGCCTCGCCAATCCGAAGCTGGATGCCCAGAGTCGCGCGCGCTACCTCGCCCTGATGTACGACGCGCTCACGCCCGGCCACGGTGACGAGCTGCCACCGTTGCCGGGCTGAGCGAGCCGAGACTCAGGGCCTGTTCGTGCCCAGGGTGTAGGACCCGGATCCGGAATAGGCGTCAACGACCCAGCGGTAGTAGCCGGACGTGCCGCTGTAGCTCACGGTCTCGTCCGCCGACGCGGTGATGCCCTGGGCAACGCTCACCCAGGTGCTGCCCGACCACTTCTGCAGGTACAGGTCGAAGTCACTGCCCGACGGGCCGTCAAGGCAGCCACGGTGCGTCCCGGAGACACTCGAGAAGTAGTAGCTGCCGTTCGGCTGAACCGCGGATCCACCACTGCCCAGCGATCCGGAGTAGCTCGGACCGGTGCACGTGCCACCGCCACCGCCGCCACTGGAGGTCACCAAGCTGAGCCCGTACACCTGCAGGATCTCGTTCACCGGCTGGAAGTACGTGGTGCCGCCACTGGAGCAGTTGCCCGATCCACCGGAGGTCACCCCTTGGGCCTGGCTGCCCGAGATGGCCGATCCACCGGAGTCGCCCGGCTCGGCGCACACATTGGTCCGGATGAGCCCCGTGACGGTCCCCTGTGGGTAGGTCACGGTCGAGTTGCGGGCCTGGATGGTGCCGCAGTGCCAGCCCGTCGTCGAGCCCGATCGGCAGATGGACGAGTTGACCGCGGCGTCCTGCGAGCCTGCCACCGCGACGGTGCCGCCGGCGTAGTTGTTGACGACCCCGAGCGGCGTGTTGCCCGCGTCCGTCCTGACGTGGGCGTAGTCGTTGCCGGGGAAGCTCGAGCCCCCGAACGTGCCGCTCGGTTGCGAGGTCCGTGCACCGGTCGAACCGCAGTGGCCCGCCGTCACGAATCCGCCGTTGACCGAGAAGCCGACCGAGCACCGGCTGCCGCCGATGAAGTAGGCGTTGCCGCCGATGACGTCGATGAACGTCCGCGGGCTCTCGGTCGTGGACTGCACCGTGACCGCGTCAGCCGGAACTCCGGCGCGCTTGGCGAACTCCTCGGCCGAGGCGACCGCGTCGCTGCGGGACTGCACCACGATGGTGTTCTCGACGACGTCGACGTACCACCCCGGCACGCTCTGGGGAGCCTTCGACTTCTTGGCGTCGAGCTTCGCCTTGAAGGCATCGAGACGATCCTCGGTGAACTCGACCTGACGTACGCCCGCATCGGCTTCACGGACGGTGGCTGCGTCTGCATCGTCGACCACGCCGACGACGAGTCGACTCGAGTCGGCGTCGTACCAGGCGCCGCCGAAGTCGCTGCCGAGCTCCTTGCGAAGCTTTCGCTCGGCCTTGGCCGCCTTCGCTTCATCGGACACCCGGTCCTTGGCCTCACGAGCGGACAGACCGAGATCTCGCTGCATGGCCGAGTACACGCCGTCGGTCGCGGGTGGATCGGGATCTGGTGTGGGTTTGGCGGTGGATGCCTGCTGGCCGAGAACGGTCAGCACGGCCGCGATGGCCGCTGCCGATCCGATCAGTGTGCGTCTCCTGGACATGGTGATACTCCCCCTTGATGTCGCGACGCGCGAGGATCACCCGACGCCGCACATGGAATCGGAACCCCGACTGTCAACCCGAGACCCCGACAGTTGGGTGCACGGTAGTGCAGGTCACGCGCCGTAGGGCTATACCAGATGCGTCATACCGTGGGCGTGATGCGCGGCAACGGCGCGACGCCGAAACCCTGATGGTCCTTCAGCCAGGCCGTGTAGCGGGCACTCCGGTCGATCAGGTCCCGATAGGCGTCGGCGGCGGACTGCACCAGGGCGGCGGAGAAGGAGGCGACGGCCGCGTCGGGATGCCACCCGACGAGATGGCGCCAGCGCAGCGGCGTGTTGAGGATTGGGACGGTTTGCAGACCCGGGATCACGCGCGTGGCCTGGCACAGGGCGATGGCTTCGCCGGACTCGACGAGGTCGACGCAGCTCGCGACATCGGTCTCGTAGACGTTGCGGGGCGTGAACCCAGCCCGGGCGCAGGCCGAGGAGAAGCAGTCGGCGAAGCAGCCGTCTCCCGACGTGGCCACCCATTGGGCCGAGGCGAGCTCGGCGAGGTCCACGGCCTCTCGGTCGGCCAGCGGGTGGTCCGACGGCACGAGAAGGAAGACCGGGTCGAGGGCCAGGGGGTGCCACACCAATCCGGCTCGCGGTGGTGGCGAACCGTCACCGCACACGCCGATCACGGCGAAGTCGAGCCGTCCGTCCGCCAGCATCCCGGCGAGCTCCGCGGCCGACCAGGACACGTGCGTCGACACCCGGAGATCGCCATAGGCGGCCGTGAGGTGCTGGATGAGCCGGCCCAGCACGGCACTGGTCGACGACCCCACGCTCAGCCGATCGGGGATCCCGACGTCACGTCCGGCGTTGCTGCTCAACCGAGCGGCCTCGTCGCGCAGACCTGACATCGCCGGCAGCAGCACCCGCGCCCGGGAGATCACCAGCTCACCCATCGGCGTGGTGCGGACGCCGCGATGATCGCGCTCGAACAGCGGCCCACCGAGGACCCGCTCGATGCGATGCAGCTGGGCGGTGAGGGCCGGCTGAGCCAGCCCCAGGCCCGCGGCGGCTTTCGTGACACTCCCCGCGTCGGCCACCGCGCAGATCACCCTCAGGTGCCGCAGCTCCAGCTCCACCCGAGAAACGTACCCCGGATGCCCGGGCCCGGGCGTGTCAAGGGGATCAGCCGATCGACGTTCTTCCCTCGAAGGCGCGACCGAGCGTCAGCTCGTCGGCGTACTCGAGGTCGCCGCCGACCGGGAGGCCGCTGGCCAGCTTGGACACCCGCAGGCCGAGGTCGGCGAGCATGCGGATGAGGTAGGTGGCGGTGGCCTCGCCCTCGAGGTTCGGGTCGGTGGCGATGATGACCTCCTTGACCGTGCCGTCGTTCAACCGCTGCAGCAGCTCCTTGATGCGGAGCTGGTCGGGCCCCACGCCGGCGATGGGCGAGATCGCGCCGCCGAGAACGTGGTAGCGGCCGCGGAACTCACGGGTGCGCTCGATGGCGATGACGTCCTTGCTCTCCTCGACCACGCAGATGACGGTGAGGTCGCGGCGCGGGTCGGCGCAGATGCGGCACTCCTCGTCGACGGTGACGTTGCCGCAGGTGCCGCAGAAGTGGACCTTCGCCTTGACGTCGACCAGCACGGCGGCGAAGCGCTTGACGTCGTCAGAGTCGGCGTCGAGCAGGTGGAACGCGATGCGCTGGGCGCTCTTCGGACCGATGCCGGGCAGACGCCCGAGCTCGTCGATGAGGTCCTGGATCACGCTGTCGTACACCCCGTCAGCCTAGGACGTGTCTCCTCATCCGGGGTGGATTGGTCGCGTGGCATCCGCGCCCGATCCGGCAAGGCCGAGGAGGGATGCGCACCGGGGTTGTGCTCAGACCGACGAGAACGCCGCCGGTCGGGATGCGGGGCCGCGCGAACTCCATCACGGATGGGGAGGCGCGTCCTCAATCGCCACCACCCAGAAAACGGGCCAGCATGTCGTGTCCGTGGGCCGTGAGTATCGACTCCGGGTGCATCTGCACACCCTCGACCGGGTGGGAGCGGTGCCGCAGGCCCATGACCACCCCGGAGGCGGTGCGTGCGGTGATGTCGAGGATCGGAGGCACGGTGTCGGGATCGACGACGAGCGAGTGGTAGCGAGCGCACACCAGCGGCGACGGCAGGCCGGTGTAGACGCCGTGGCCGTCGTGGTGCACGAGCGACGGCTTGCCGTGCACGATCTCCTCGGCCCGGACGATCGTGGCGCCGTACGCCTCACCGATGGCCTGGTGCCCGAGGCACACGCCGAGCGTCGGGGTGATGGGGCCGAGTCGTCGGACGATGTCGACGCTGATGCCGGCGTCCGACGGCGTGCCCGGCCCCGGCGAGATGATGACGTGCGTGAGCTCGCCGCGCTCGCGCGCTGCCACCAGCTCGTCGACGGTGATGGCGTCGTTGCGGACCACCTCGGCGCTCGCCCCGAGCTCGCGCACGTACTGCACCAGGTTGTAGACGAACGAGTCGTAGTTGTCGACGAACAGCACCCGGGCGTGGCCAACGCCGCGCAGCGGTGAGTCGGCGTCGTCCAGCGACGTCGCGGGCCCTCCGCTCCGGAGCGAGGTGGCGAGCGGACCGGCGGGCCACGTGCCGATGCCCTCGATGGCCGTGACCGGCACGACGCCGCGCAACGCGTTGGTGACGAACACCTCCGAGGCTCGCGCGACGTCGTCGGTGAGAAGGCGGCGCTGGATGACCGGGATGCCGGCCTCGATCATCTGGTCGATCACCCGGGCGCGACCCGTGCCGGGGAGGATCCGCCCGTCGAGCGGCGGGGTGAGGACGCCGTCGTCGTGGACGACGAACAGCGACGCCCGGCCGGTCTCGAGCACGCTGCCGTCGTCGTCGAGCACCAGCAGGTCGAGGTCGGGGCGTGCCTCGTGGTCGAGCACCCGCCGGTCGGACCACTTGTGCGGCCCCAGGCCACCGCCGATGACGCGCGGCACGAGGGTCCAGGTGTCGACGTCGTCGAGGATCGGGCGCACGGTCATGCGGACCAGAACGTCTGTGCTTTCTGCCGCCCACGGCCCGGCACCCGCCGCCGGGCCCGTGGGGCACGGCATCGATGCGCAGCCGGTGCCGTCCGCGCAGGCCGGCGACTTTTCGATACACGGCCTCCTCGAGACCGGCCCGGACAGTCTGGCCGTAGACGGCGCGCACCGAGGAGTCGAGCCGGGCGACGTGGGCCTCGAGGTCGATGGCGACGCCGTCGGAGACGAGCACGGTGTCGAAGATGCCGAGGGCGAGGTTGGACCGGTGAGCGCGTGGCGCGACCGGAGCGAGGGGTGGCAACGTCTCGTCTGGCGCCTCGGCCACCAGGTCGAGCCGGCCTCCGACGGCCTCGATGAGGGGCCGGGCCTTGACGAAGCACTCGGCCAGCTCACCGTCAGGCGTCGAGTCGGCGACGATGCCGCCGCCGACGCCGAGCCAGATCCATCCACCGGAGATCTCGAACGTGCGGATGGCGACGTTGAGCTCGAGCCCGGCGGCGACGCTGACGTGCCCGATCGCGCCCGTGTACGCCTCCCGGGCCGTGGGCTCCAGCTCCGCCGCGATCTCCATCGCCCGGACCTTGGGTGCACCGGTGACCGACCCCGGCGGAAAGGTGGCCCGCAGCAGAGCCGCGTTGGTGACATCCGGCCCGAGGTGGCCGACGACGTCGGAGACCAGGTGCCAGACCGCGTGCCGCTCGGCTCGCACGAGCGCCGGCACCCGCACGCTGCCAGGCGTGCAGACGCGACCGAGGTCGTTGCGCATGAGGTCGACGATCATCACGTTCTCGGCGCGGTTCTTCGCCGACGCCGTCAGCTCGTCGGGGTCGGAGTCGAGCGGCGCCGTGCCCTTGATCGGGGACGTCAGCACCTCGTCGCCGGTGCGGCGAAGGAACAGCTCGGGCGAGAAGCTCGCGACCGCACCCTCCGGAGCATCGACGAACGCGGCATAGGCCGGGGCGAGCGCCTCGACCCCGGCGCAGAACAGGTCGAGCGGGTCGCCCTCGAACGGCGCGTCGAGCCTGGCCGTGAGGTTGACCTGGAAGATGTCGCCGGCACGGATGTGCTCGAGCGCGCGCGCGACCGACCTGCGGTGCTCGTCGGGCGACGGGGTCATGGCGAACGTGCCGACCGTGAACTCCTCGGGCTGGGCCGGCGCGTCCAGGGCCTCGATGACATCGGCGTCGTCGGTGCGACCCAATGTCTCGAGCCACCACACACCGTCGGTGAGGCGCAGCACCCGGTCGTAGAACGCGACCCGCGCATACGGCTGCGGGACCGGCCGCTTCGCCGGCGGCGGCAGCTCTTCGACGAGGTGGCCGAGCTGATAGCCCCACGACCCGATCCAGCCGCCACCGAACACGCCGCTCGGCGCAGCGGCCGGCAGGTCGACGTCGTCGAACGGGTGCCCGTCGAGAACGCGCACCGGATCGAAGGCGATCAGCGCCTCGCCGTGGTGCCAGTCGCCGATGAGCGCGACGACTCGCTCGCGGCCGCGGAAGCGGCGCAGGACCTCGACCGGTTCGAGCCCGATGTCGAGGCGGATCCGACGGACGTCAGTCGCCAGACTGGTCGTCAATGACCTGCGCTCCCAGCTCGCGCGACAGGAGCTGCTCGGGTCCGTCGGCGTCGACGACCGGGTCGTCCGGGTGTGCTCCGGCGTCGGGGTCGTCGGTGGCCGGCCCGGGCCGGTCATTCATGGCCTCGCGGACCGCGTCCGGGGACTTCACGCCGCGGCGCTCGGCCGCCGAAGGGTCGGGCTGTGCTGATTCGGGGCTCGCTGCAGCGTTGCGCGCCGGATCGGCTGTGGGGTCGACGATGTGGTCGACGCGCCACGTGACGCCGAGGACGTCGTGCAGCGCCTGCTGCACGTACTTCTGCGAGTCACTGCTGGCGAACGACTCGCGGGCGCCGGCGTTGACCAGCGCAAGCGTGAGGGTGTCGTTCTCGAGCGAGACGATCTGTGCGTTCTGGCTGAGCATCACCCAGGTGAACCGCTTCAGCTCCTTGACCCGATCGAGCACGCCGGGCCAGAGACGCCGGACGTCGGCGATGCCGAGACTGCCGGGGATCTGCGTCGTCTCCGTCTCCTCGGTCGTCGAGTCCGGCTCCACCGACGGCTCAGGCTCAACGGCTGGTTCCGGCTGGACGGCTGGCTCGGGCTCGGCGGCTGGTTCGGGCTCGGCCTTCGGGGCGGGCTGAGCTGCGGTCGGTGGGGCGTCGATGCTGAGGCGGCGCTCGAGGCGGTCGAGGCGGGCCGTGAAGCCCAGCGAGGTGTGGTCGGCGCCCGGCACCAGGATGCGGGCGCACATCAGCTCGAGAAGCAGGCGCGGGGCGGTCGCTCCGCGGAAGTCGACCAGTGCGGTGTTGACGACCTCGGCGGCGCGGGTGAGCTCGGACGGCCCGAACCCAGACGCCTGGCCGCGCAGGCGTTCGGCGCGATCGCCGGGCACCTCGAGCAGCCCGGTGGTCAAGGCGTCGGGGACGGCGGCGACCACGACGAGGTCGCGCAGGCGCTGGAGCAGGTCTTCGGCGAACCGACGCGGATCCTGTCCGGACTCGATGACCTTGTCGACGACCCCGAACACCGTGGCGCCGTCGTCGGCCGCGAACGCGTCGATGGCCTCGTCGAGGAGGGAGTCGGGCGTGTAGCCGAGCAGCTGCACGGCGAGGTCGTAGGTGACGCCGTCCGGGCCGGCACCGCCGAGCAGCTGGTCGAGGACGCTGAGGGTGTCGCGGACCGAGCCCGCCCCGGCGCGCACCACCAGCGGCAGGGCGTTGGGCTCGAGCGTGACGCCCTCGCTCTTGCACAGCGTGAGCAGGTAGTCGCCGAGCAGCTTGGGCGGCACCAGCCGGAACGGGTAGTGGTGGGTGCGCGAGCGGATGGTGCCGATGACCTTGTCGGGCTCGGTGGTGGCGAAGATGAACTTCAGGTGCGGCGGCGGCTCCTCGACGAGCTTGAGCAGCGCGTTGAAGCCCTGCGACGACACCATGTGCGCCTCGTCGATGATGTACACCTTGTGACGGCTGCTGACCGGAGCGAAGAACGCGCGTTCTCGCAGGTCACGGGCGTCGTCGACGCCGCCGTGGCTGGCGGCGTCGATCTCGATGACGTCGAGGCTTCCCGGACCGGTGCGGGCGAGATCCTGGCAGCTCTGGCACTCGCCACACGGCTCGGCCAACGGCGCCTTCTCGCAGTTGAGTGCACGGGCCAGGATGCGCGCGCTGGTGGTCTTGCCGCAGCCGCGCGGACCGGAGAACAGATAGGCGTGGTGCACGCGGTTGGCCGCCAGCGCGTGTCGGAGAGGTTCGGTGACGTGGTCCTGCCCGATGACCTCGGCGAAGGTCTCCGGCCGGTAGCGGCGGTAGAGGGCAAGGGGTGCGTCCACGCCTGCAGCCTAACGACGAAGGCGGACACGGGTCGACGCGTGGTCGACGTCCACGGGGCAGGCTAACGTCGTCGTCATGATCGCGCGGATGTGGCGGGGATGGGTGCACACCGACCGGATCGACGAGTACGTCGACATCGTGGAGCGCACAGGGATGACGGAGTACCGATCCACGCCGGGCAACCAGGGTGCCCAGTTGCTCACGCGCGACCTGGGCGACGGACGCACCGAGCTGATCACCCTGAGCTGGTGGGACGACCTCGACGTCATCCGGGCCTTCGCCGGCGACGACATCGAGCTGGCGAAGTACTACCCGGAGGACGACGAGTTCCTGGTCGACCGCGAGAAGCATGTCTCCCACTTCGACGTGGCCCCCGGCTGGACGGCGCCGACGGCCTGATGCTCACCGCCACTCGACGTCAGGGCGTCCTTGGACCGCTGCTCGTGCTGGTGGCCGTGGCGTTCGTCGTCTCGGTGGTCCACTACATCGACAACACCGTCAACTACGCCGACTACCCGCAGGTCGAGCCCGGCAGCGCACTGCCGAACCCGTCACAAGCCGTGGTCGGCGCTTCCTGGTTCGTCTTCACCGCGTTCGGCGCCCTCGGTCTGTGGTGGTTCGTGCGAGGCCGCATCACGGCAGCGGCCATCGCGATCGCCGTCTACTCGGGGAGCGGTCTCGTCGGATTCGTCCACTACGCCGTGCCCGGGGCCACCGACATGGTGTGGTGGCGGCAGACGCACGTCATCGCCGACATCATCTGTGGGCTGCTGCTGTTCGGGTTCGCGGTGTGGTGTGTCCTCGCCCGGCGCGAGGAGACCTAGGCGGACACCAGGTCGTGGTCGTGCAGCCACTGATCGAGCTCCCGGTACGCCTCGTCGCGCGGCTCGACCTTCGACAGGAAGACGTCGTGTCGCGCCGCAGTGATCGGCACGGCGGTGACTTCTTCGCCGAGGCTCCCCGCCCAGCGAGCGATCTGGCGGGTGTCGAGGACGACGTCGAGCTCGTCGACCTCCGGAGTCCACTCCGGCGCCGACCCGCTACGCGCCGAGCGGAGGACCAGAGACGGCACGCCGACGTCGAGGCCTCGGTGCAGGCGGGCGTGGCCGCGGCGGATGGCGTTGATCCAGCCGTAAGTGACCGGGAATCCACCGATCGGTTTCCACTCCAGGTCGAAGTCCCACTCGCCGTGCTCGCTGACGTGCAGACTCGCGCCGTACCCGTGGTGGACCGGCAGGTTGATCGGCTCGTACGGACGGATCTTCGCCATCACCCGAAACAGCTGTGTGCCCCAGCTCCGCATCCACGGCTTGCCGCGCAGGTCGAGGAAGGGACTGTTGAGCACGAGTCCGCTGATACCGGCTCCCTTCGCACCACCGGTGCCGGCATTCAGCCGGTCGAGCCACAGAGACAGCACGAGGCCACCGGTGGAGTGCCCGGCCAGCAGCACCGGGGCATCGCCGGTCTCATGGCGTACGGCGGCCAAGGCGCGGTTGAGCTCGGCGTCGTCGTAGAGCCTGAGGTCGGAGACGTAGTGCGGAGTCTGACCCGGACGGCGTGAGCGCCCGCACTTGCGCAGGTCGAGGGCGAAGAACGCGAACCCGCGGTCGGTGAAGAAGTCCGCGAGCGCGGTCTGGAAGAAGTAGTCGGTGTACCCGTGCACGTACAAGACGGCGCCGTTGGGGTTCTCCGGCGCTTCGCGGCGCACGAGGGTGCCCACGATCTGGCCCTGGCCGTCGGGATCGTCACCGAGCTCCAGAACCTGCTGCTCGTATCCGTCGCCCAGGACGTCGGGCTGCCAGTCGGCCATGACTTCACCTCACTCGATGACATCCGCAGGATACGGGTGCGCTCCAGGACCCTTGTTTCACTTGTCGGCCATGGTGGTAGCCACAGTGTCTGCAGGTGCCCGAGGTGGGACGATGGGTCTTGTGCGTGAAACCGTGCTCATCGTCGATGACCATGCTGAATTTCGAGCGTCGGCCCGGGCGCTGCTCGAGGCCGAAGGCTTCGACGTCATCGGTGACGCCGCGGACGGCGCGGAGGCGATCAAGGCAGTCACCCTGCTCAAACCTCGCCTTGTCCTGCTCGACATTCAGCTTCCCGGCGAGGACGGGATCGCGGTCGCGGAGCGGCTTGGCGAGCTCCCGGACCCCCCCGTGGTCGTGTTCATTTCTAGCCGGGAAGCGTCCGCCTACGGGCCTCGCCTGACGAGAAGCTCAGCCAGAGGGTTCATCCCCAAGAGCGGTCTGTCCGGTCAGGCCCTCTCCACCCTTCTTGGCTGACGTGCACGTGCGACGCTGGGCTCTCCTGGTCTGGCCGGCAGGTGCCGCACTGGGGGTGGCAGCGGAGTGGGTCGCCTTCGACTGGAACGCCCCATTGCGGTGGTTGCCCGACCTCGCCGTGGGCTGGACCTTCATCGGATGCGGGCTCGCTGCGAAGACACTGCGGCCGGACAACAATGCCGGCTCACTCATGATCGCGACGGGATTCACCTGGTTCCTCGGGAACTTTGCCGCAGCGGGTATCGATCTCGTCGCTGGAGTTGCATCCCATACGACGTACGTCCATCGCGGATTCCTCGTGCACCTCGTCCTCGCATACCCGGTCGGCCGCCTGCTCGGACGCAACGAACGGGTCGCAGTCCTCGTCGGATACGCGGCCGCCCTTCTCACTCCGGCCTGGTCGAACGACGTCTCGGCCATCGTCTTCGCAACCCTGCTGCTGGCGGAGCGAGCCGGCGCCTACCGACGACTCACTGGCCCCGCACGACGGGCACAACTCTTCTCGTTGCGGGCCGCGGCGGCGGTCAGCTCGATCATCATCGGCACTGCAGTCGCCAGCCTGGTCGGCGGCGTGGCCGCCGGTCGTCCGGCTCTCCTCGCCTATCAGGTGGCCCTCGTCGTCATCTGCGGGACCATGCTCACCTGGCTCCGTGCCGCCCCGTGGGATCAGCTGTCCGTCACCGATCTCGTCGTCGAGCTCGGCGAGAAGGACTCGGGAACCATCCGCGGTGAGCTCTCGCGGGCACTCGCCGACCCATCACTGGAGTTGGGGTACTGGGACGCCGCCTCAGACACCTTCCTCGATGCCCAAGGGCGAGCGCTGTCGTTCCCCGATGAGGGTTCTGAACGCCGGGTCACGATCGTCAGGCGGGGGGCCGCTCCGGTCGCTGCCCTCATCCACGACCGGGCCGAGCTGGACAACCCCGGGCTGCTCGAGGCTGTCTCCGCCGCGACGCAGCTCGCGGGAACGAACGCCGGGCTCCACGTGGAGCTGCGGCGCCAGGTGGCCGAGCTCGCCGCCTCTCGCCGGCGGATCCTCGCTGCTGAGGACGATCAGCGCAGGCGCCTCGAGCAGCGTCTGCGCAAGGGAGCCGAGCGGCGGCTCGAACACATGGCCGACGTCCTGCGTCGCATCGTCGACGAAGGCGAACGATGGGCCGGCGAAGGATCGCATCGTGGCAGCTGCCCATCCAGCTCGACGGCACGCTCACGGACATGCGAAGACTCGCGAGCGGTCTCCATCCGCGCCGAGCTGTCCGAGCATGGCTTGGCTGCAGCGCTGACGACGGTGGCAGACGGCTTTCCGATCCCCGTAAGCCTTGAGGTGACCCGAGACCGGATGCACGAGCGGGTCGAGTCTGCTGCCTACTTCGTCTGCACCGAAGCACTGGCCAACGTGGCGAAATATGCTCAGGCTTCGAACGTCCGCGTGTCCGTGACCCGCACCGACGAACGCGCCACGGTGAAAGTCGAGGACGACGGGGTGGGAGGCGCCGACCCGACACACGGCACCGGCCTCCGAGGCCTCGCCGACCGGGTGGAGACCCTGGGCGGCACGTTCGCGGTATGGAGCGTGATGGGTGAAGGGACACGGTTGACGGCCGAGATCCCCCTCCACGCCGGTGCGACCTGAGCCGAGTCGACAGCCCTCATGCGATCTTCTTCCAGGTCTTGGAGAAGCAGGTGAACGCGTCGCCTTCGTCCATGGGTGGGACGGGTGTGAGATCGAGGTTTCCCTCGCCATCGCGGGACATGGTGACCGTGGCGTCGGTGTTGTACGCGTCGCTGTGAAAGGTGATCCTTTTGCCGACGACCGAGTAGGTGCCCTTCTCGAAGCAGCCGCCCTTCATCGTCCCGTCCTTGAGCGTGATCGTGGTGACGACCGGGTAGCCGGTGTCGGTGTCACCCACCTTGTCGGCGTCCGCCTGGGTGAGGACATAGCGATACGTGCCGTTCAGGTAGGCGGGAGCCCTCCCAGCGGAGCTGCTTCCGGCGTCAACGGCCTTGCCGGTGCAGCCGTCGGGGATCTCGAGGCCGGGTCGCGCCTGCGTCGACCTCTTCAGCGCACGGATCTGGCTGATGAAACCCTTGGTGTCAGGGTCCCGTTCGAGGCTCGCGTACACGGGTGCGAAGGCCTTCCTGAGTGCACCCAGGTCGGCCTCGGACGCGTTCGCCATGCGTGCACCTGCGTCGCACACCTTCGCAACCAGCTGATCATCTCGATCCGCGAGAGACTTCGCATCGCCGGCGGCGTCCTCAGCGGCCTCACGCAGCCAGCCGCGCTGCTGATCGGTGAGCTCCTTCAACCGGCTCGGATCGGCCAGCAGGACGTCCATCTGCGGCCACAGGTTCACGTTGGCGGTGACATACGGCGCGGACTGGAGCCAGTCAGGATTGCCTTGGTACAGGTGAAGGCCCAGCTCGAATCCTCCGAGAGTCCCTGCCTCGAGCGCATCGGCTCGCTTGTGCCCGAAGACTTCGGCGGGCTTCGCACCGAGTGCCTTGATCGACGCCTCCTGCGACTTCGACGGGAAGGTGCCGAAGGTGGTCCCACGCCAGTCCGAGAGGTCCACCAAGGGTCCTTCGACTCCTATCGGCTTGCGCAGCGCGTCTGGGACGACGCCCAGTCCGACGACGCCGGCGGGCTCGATGCCTCGCAGCATCTCGCGGGTGATCTCGCTGCGGATCACGGCATCCTGGAGCTCATAGCTGTCCACCAGCATGGGTGCGGTCACGGCCTGGAAGCTCGTGACGTCCAAGGTGTCGAAGACACGGGCGCCCACCCAACCCAAGTCGACCTCGCCTGCGGCGGCGGCACGCACGACCTGCTTCTCGGCGTCAGCTTCGAAGTTTCCCCACTCGTTCTTGGGCTCGACGCGAAGCTCTCCGCCTGACAGTTTGGCGACACGTTCGGCGAAGTGCTCGACGGCAGGCTGATGATCCATGTGGCTCGAGGTGTTGGCCATCGTGAGGACGACCGCTTCTCCGGAACCGCCAGCCTTGTCACCGCCCGAGCAGGCTCCTGCGACCATGGCGGTGGCTATGGCAACGACCAGCACAGCGGCCGGCTTCCGGGTGATGGTCATCGATCTCATCGCGGATCCCACTTTCGTCTGGGTCAAGACTGACGCTAGAGACGTTCCCCCGCAGCCACATCGTGGTTGACCGAAGCATGCACAGCGGCGACCACGGAGGAAGCATTGTGGCCAGCACGTAGACCACGCCTGACGTGCCACAATCGTGTGGTGGCCTCTCGCTGGGCGAACTGGCAGCATGCGGCCCGGCTCGGCGCCGGTCTCATCGCAGGTGCCACCGGACTGGCGGTGTTCGTCCTGCCTCAGCCCACCGATGTACCAGCGTCGAGCTACACCGGACACTCCCTCGAAGCGGCGGCGCTCTTCGTGGCCGCCGGCCTTGGTCTGACACTCGCCGGCCTGGCGGCGTCGCGCACTCGGCAGGCGCCGCACCTTGGCGACCTGGCGATGCTGGCCGGCTTCTTGTGGTTCGCGCCGGCCTGGGTGGGCTGGCATGGCGGACCCCCGCTCGTCCGCAGCCTCGGCATGGTGGCTTCAGCGTTCGCGGTTCCCGTCATCCTTCATGTGGTTGTCGCGTTTCTGGATGGTCGGGGCCGCCGGCCTGCCGCGTCGGCGCTGATCATCGCGTTATACGTCGAGGCCGCGCTTTCTGCATTCGTGCTAGCACTGGTCCGGGATCCTTTCTACGACCCGACCTGCTGGGACAACTGCACAGACAACGTCTTCCTCGCCCGCTCGATGCCGGATCTCGCGCACGCCGTCCAGGTGACCGATCAATGGTTCGTCACTCTGGCCGCAACGGCATTCGCCGGGATGTGCAGCTGGAGGATCGGGAAGGCCTGGGGACCGAGCTTGAGGACGGTCATTCGGGTGGCCGGTCCCGGGATGCTCATGGCCTTGGCCGTTGCTGCACATGCCGTCGCGCTCCTGATCAGGCCGATGGAGGAGGTATCCAACCGGGCCTTCCTGGCCATCTTCTTCGTCAGTTGCACGGCGGCCATCATGCTGGCCGCCGGGTTGATCTCCCTCGAGATGCGTACCCGCGCGCAGCGGCGCGCGGTTGCACGGATCGGATCCCGTCTCGGCGAGATCTCTGGCCGGGGCTCGCTGGCCGCTGCACTGAGAGAGGCGGTCGGCGATCCGGGCTTGGAAGTGGCCTACTCTCTCCCCGGCTCGAACCGGTACGTGGATGCGAACGGCAATCCCGTGCCCCAGCCCGTTGCGTCGCCAGGGCGTACCGTCACCGCAGTCGTCCGAAGCGGGCAACGGATCGCGGTGGTGTCGCACACGGCTGCGCTCTCAGAGCTCGAGCGGCACATCGGAGCCGCGGTACGACTTGGTCTGGAGAACGAACGGCTCCAGGCGGAGGTTCTCGCTCGCCTCGAGGAGATCCGGGCTTCTCGTGCACGCATCGTGGAGACCGGAGACGCGGAGCGGCGTCGAATCGAGCGAGACCTCCACGACGGTGTCCAGCAACGCCTCATCGCGCTCTCGTATGACATCCGGCTGGCGCACACCCAGGCTGACGCGGACGGGGACGCAGCCACCACAGCGCTGCTTGCGACAGCTGTGGGCGAAGCGCACCAGGCGCTCGGCGAGCTCCGCGAGCTCGCCCACGGGATCTACCCCGCGATCCTCGGCGAAGCAGGCCTTGGACCTGCGCTGGCCACGCTTGCCGACGAGGCTTCGCTGCCCGTCGAGATCGTCGCCGACGTCGATGTGTCGCGCTACCCCGAGCCCATCGAGACCGCTGCCTACCTCACGGCGGTCGAGGCCGTGGACGACGCTGCCAGCAGGAATGCTGGATACGCTGCCATCAGCGTCGCCGAAGCAGACGGAAGTCTCAGCATCTCTGTCGAGGACAACGGCATGAGCCGCAATTCTTCGATGATTCACGCGGCGGACCGCGTTGGAGCGGTTGGTGGAACCCTGAGTGTGCAGCCGACGAGTCTGAGAGCGGAGTTCCCGTGCGTGTAGTTGTTGCAGACGACACGATGCTCACCCGGCAAGGCCTCGTGCGGCTCCTGGGTGAAGCCGGTGTCGACGTCGTAGGCGAGGCAGAAGACGCAGAGGACCTGCCGCGCCTCGTCCGCTCGACCCTTCCAGACGTCGTCCTCGTCGACATCCGGATGCCACCGACATACACGGACGAGGGCCTTGTCGCTGCTCAGGCGATCAGGGCCGAACACCCCGAGATCGGCGTGCTCGTGTTGTCTCAGTACGTCGAGCCCAGGTACGCCATGCTCCTCCTTCAGGACCAACCCGAACGGGTCGGGTATCTGCTGAAGGACCGGGTCTTCGATATCGCGACCGTCGTGGATGCGCTGAGGCGCATCATGGACGCCGAGACCGTGATCGACCCGACGATCGTTTCTCGACTCGTCGGGCGGCAGCGCCGCGACAACCCGATGTCAACCCTCACGGAGCGCGAACGCGAGGTACTGGGGCTCGTCGCCGAAGGCCTGACCAACCGAGCGATCGCCACCCGACTTCACGTGACCGACCGAACCGTCGAGGCGCACATCACCCAGATTTTCCGAAAGCTCGGTCTTCCGGAGTCACACGATGAACATCGCCGAGTCCTCGCCGTCCTGACCTTCCTCCGCACTTGATGGCGATTCGGTTCAGGGTGGGTTGACCGGGCCCCCAGAATGGGCACGTGAGCGAGACGAGGGACATCCAGCGATCACTCGACCTCGCCCTGCGCGTGGGCGAGATGCTGCTGTCGAACGGTGCCGGCGCGGCCGACGTCACGGCCACGATGTCGGCCATCACGCAGTTCCTCGGCCTGCGCAACGTCCTGGTCGACGTCACGTTCACGACCCTCACGCTGAGCCACGAGCCCGGCGTCGAGGACGACGCCATCGTGAGACGACGCCAGGTCACCCACCGGGAGAGCGACTACGCAGACCTCACCGCTGTCGACCACCTCGTGTCGGCGCTCATCAACGAGGAGATCACCCGGGAGGAGGCCGCCGCGCAGATCCTCCAGCTCTCCTCCTCAGGCCACCCGACCCCCCGCTGGGCCGTCACTCTCAGCTGGGCCGTCACCGCCGCCGGTGTCGCGCTGCTGCTCGGTGGCGACTGGATCGTGATGCTCCTCGCCGCGGTCTCCGGGGCCGCCATCGAGGTGCTGCAGCGGCGGCTGGAGCGCCTTCGACTGCCGTTCTTCTACTCCCAGGTCGCGGGCGGGCTGTTGGCCACGACCCTCGCCGTCGGGGTCGCCGCCACTCCCGTACCGATCAACCCGTCACTCGTCGTCACGGCAAGCATCGTCATGCTGCTCGCCGGGCTGGGCTTCATCGGCGCCTTCCAGGACGCCCTCACCGGTTTCTACGTCACTGCCAACGCTCGCATCCTCGAGGTGATGTTCGCGACCGTCGGCATCATCGTCGGCGTCAGCGGCGGGCTGGCGCTCGGACGGTCGATCGGCGTCGACGTCCTGGTCGACCCTGACCTCACCGGCGGCTTCTCCAGCCTGCCGGGCGTGGTCATCGGCTCGGCCATCACCTCGGCCGGGTTCGCCTTCTCGGCCTACTCGCCGGCGCGCATCCTCGCGCCGATCGCGGTCATTGGCGGGCTGGGCGGAGCCATCTTCTTCGGGCTCACCGAGGCGCAGGTGCACACTGCCCTGGCCGCCGGCATCGCCGCCTTCGGGATCGGCTTCGTCAGCTACCCGCTGGCGGGCCGGTTCCGGGTGCCGCCGCTGGTCATCGTCGTCTCGAGCATCGTGCCTCTGCTGCCGGGCCTGTCGATCTACACCTCGTTGACGCTGCTCGCGGCGGAGAACTTCACCGGCATCGTCGCGATGATCACCGCAGTGGCGGTGGCGCTTCTGCTCAGCGCCGGAGTCATCCTCGGGGAGTACGTCGTCCAGCCGCTGCAGCGAGAGGCCCGCCGCCTCGAGCGCCGCCTTTCCGGGCCACGCCTCGTCGGACCCATCCGCATCCGGCACGCCCGGCGCTCCCGCCGTTCTCGCGATTCCTGACCTGCTGAAATCCTTGGGTTGAGTGGCCCGCGAGGAACGAGCGGGGTGTACCGAAACCGCTGCGGTGACGCGGCGACGGGTGCGATGATCAGGCCGACGACAGTGGGATGTCGTCGCAGGAGGAACGATGAAGCGCCGGCTGACAGGTCGAATCGGGGCCATCGTCGCCGTGCCCATCTTCGCTCGACTCGGCTTCCACATCCGCCGCATCACCGGCGGTGTCGACCGCGGCTTCTTCCTCCGTCTGATCATCGGCCTCGGCGGGATCGTGCTGGTCGCGTCCATCCTGGTCGCGATCGCCGAAGGCCCGCGCGACAACGTCGGCGACCTGCTCCGCAAGGTCGGCACCAGCTTCTACTGGGCCGTCACCACGGTGATGGGCTCGGGCGACGCCTCCTACGTCACGACACCGGCGGGCTTCGTCATCAGCTGGCTTCTCGTTCTCTTCGGGGTCGCGATCGTGGGCGTCATCACGGCGGCACTCGTCGGCTTCGTCATCGACTTCATCCTCAAGGAGGGCCAAGGCATGGGCGCATCCGGATACCGCGACCACATCGTCGTCTGCGGCTGGAACTCGACCGCGCGCGAGCTGATCGCCGAGCTCAGCACGGACGAGTACACCACCAAGGTCGTCGTCATCCACGACGCGGAGAAGAACCCCGCCGGCCGCGGCGTGTACTTCGTCAGCGGCGACATCACCAACGCTGAGGACCTGCAGCGCGCCGGCATCGACGAGGCGATGGCGGCGATCATCTGCCCGGCCGACGGCGGCAACGACGCCGACATGCGCTCGATCCTGTGCGTTCTGGCGATCGAGGCGATCGCCCCGCAGGTCCGCACCGTGGTGGAGGTCAACAACCCCGGCCACGTCGACCACTTCCATCGCGCGAACGTCGACGAGGTCGTGGTGACCTCGAGGATCGCCTCACGGCTCCTGGCCCGCACCTCCCTGTACCCCGGCCTGGCCGAGATCGTCACCGACATCGTGTCCGGCGGCAAGGGGTCGGAGCTGTACCGCGTCGCGATCCCCGACGAGTGCGTCGGCCTGTCCCTCGACGAGCTGTCCGTTCGGCTGCGCAGCGACCACAGCGCGACCCTGCTGGGCGTCAACCGCGAGGGCGTCTCCTACGTGAACCCCGGAAGCGACTTCCGGATGCAGAAGGGCGACGACGCGGTCGTCGTCGCCGAGTCGCTCGGCACCCTGGCTCCGCTCCAGCTCCAGCACGACTGACATCATGGCGGCATGAGGCTCCACCTGACGGACGAGGATGTCGCCTTCCGCGAGGAGATGCGGACCTTCTTCACCACGAAGGTCCCCCAGGACATCCGCGACACCCTCGGCGCGCGACGTGAGCTCAGCGAAGGACCAGATGGTCCGGTCCATGCAGTCGCTCAACGCCGCCGGCCTGGCCGTGCCGGGCTGGCCGGTCGAGTGGGGCGGACAGGACTGGACTTCGCTGCGCCGGCACATCTGGAGCGTCGAGATGCAGCTCGCGTGCGTGCCACCGCCGCTGGCGTTCAACGCGGGCATGATCGGGCCGGTCATCGCGGCGTTCGGCTCCCAGGAGATGAAGGAACGGTTCCTGCCCGCCACGGCCAACCTCGACATCTGGTGGTCGCAGGGCTTCTCCGAGCCCGATGCCGGCTCCGACCTCGCGAGCCTGCGCACCACCGCGGTCCGCGACGGCGAGGAGTACGTCGTCAACGGCCAGAAGACGTGGACGACACTCGGCCAGTACGGCGACTGGATCTTCACGCTGGTCCGCACCGATCCCGAGGTGAAGAAGCAGGCGGGCATCTCGATGCTGCTCATCGACATGACGTCGCCCGGCCTCACCGTCCGCCCGATCGAGCTCATCGACGGCGGCAGCGAGGTGAACGAGGTGTTCTTCGAGGACGTGCGGGTGCCCGCCGAGAACCTGGTCGGCGAGGAGAACAAGGGCTGGGACTACGCCAAGTTCCTGCTCGGCAACGAGCGGGTCGGGGTGGCACCGGTCGGACTCATCAAGCGGCTGGTGGCCCAGGCCAAGGAAGTCGCCAAGACCGCAGGCCCCGGCGGCTCGTCCATGCTCGACGACCCGGCCGTTGCCGCCCGCATTGCGACGCTGGAGAACGACCTCATGGCGCTGGAGCTCACCGCGCTGCGCGTCGTGGCCCACTCCGCGGAGGGCAAGCCCCACCCGGCGTCCTCGGTGCTCAAGCTCCGGGGCTCCGAGCTCCAGCAGGAGGCGACGTCACTGTTCGTCGACCTCGCCGGGCCCCAGTCACTGGCGTCGGGCGCCGGTGACGACAGCAGCGTTCCCGACTGGGCCCGCGTCGTGGGTCCGAAGTACCTGAACCTCCGCAAGGCCACCATCTACGGCGGGTCCAACGAGGTTCAACGACAGATCATCGCCGGCATGATCCTGGGACTGAGGTAGAGCCATGGATTTCGCACTCGATGCCGAGCAAGAGGCACTGCGCGACGCCGTTCGAGGACTGCTGGGCAAGGCCTACGAATCGTCGGAGACCCGTCGTGAGGTCGTCAACACCGACCACGGGTTCAGCGACACGACCTGGTCGCGACTGGCCGAGATGGGCGCCCTCGGGCTGCCGTTCGCCGAGGCCGACGGCGGCATGGGCGCCGGGCCCGTCGAGGTCTCGATCGTCGCCGAGGAGATGGGCCGCGTCATCGCGCCCGAGCCGTTCGTGGAGGTTGTCGTGCTGGCCGGTGGCCTGGTCGCTGCTGCTGGCACGGACGAGCAGCGCGCCGACCTGCTCGGCCGCGTCGCCGAGGGTCAGCTCGTGCTGGCCGCTGCGCTGGCCGAGCCGGAGGCTCGTTGGGACCTGTCCGGAGGAGGCGTCAAGGCGTCACAGTCCGGTGACGGCTGGACGCTGTCCGGCGTCAAGGAACCGGTCCTGCACGGAGCCCGCGCCGATGCGCTCGTGGTGAGCGCCGCCACCGACGCCGGAACCGGCCTGTTCCTGGTCGAGGGTGACGCCACCGGCCTGACGCGCAGCGGCTACCGCACCTTCGAGGGCGGACGGGCCGCGCACGTCGCGTTCGACGGCACGCCGGCCACGCCGCTCGGCGACGTGACGTCCGACCAGACCGCACTCCTGGACGACGTCGTCGCCCGCGCCCAGGTGGCGTACTGCCACGAGGCGCTCGGCGCGATGGACACGGCGTTGAAGCTCACGGTCGAGTTCCTGAAGACCCGCAAGCAGTTCGGCGTCACCCTCAGCACCTTCCAGGCGTTGACCTTCCGCGCGGCCGATCTCTACGTCTCGCTGGAGCTGGTCCGCAGCACCGTGATGTGGGCGACGCTCGTGCTCCTCGACGAGCCGGGCATCGCCCGCGAGGCCGCTGCCCGCGCGAAGGTTCAGGTCAGCACCGCGGGCCGGCACATCGGTGAGGAGGCGATCCAGCTGCACGGCGGCATCGGCATGACCGCCGAGTACTCCGTCGGCCACTACACGAGCCGGCTCACCGCCCTCGACCACTGGCTCGGCGACGGCACCGAGCACCTCCGCACCCTGGCCGGCTCCCTCGACGACCACACGGTGCTCAACCCGCTTCCGTAGCGGCCCGTCCCCACGATTTGTGACGAAAGTCGCTGCTCGGGCGCCAGTCACTGGCGAGTTTCGTCACAAACCGCGAGGTCGAGCCGTGACTTTCGGCGGAGGATAGGGGATTCGAACCCCTGAGAGCTTTCACTCAACCCGCTTTCCAAGCGAGCGCACTAGGCCACTATGCGAATCCTCCGCGGACGAGGTTACCGGCCACCTCCGGCTTGGGAGGCAGCGGGACGACTCCGTATAGTTGGCCTCAGCCCCTCGCGCGGCGACACATCACCCAACTCCCCCAGGGCCGGAAGGCAGCAAGGGTCAGTGACCTCTGTCGGGTGCGCGAGGGGTCCTTTGTTGCCCGGACCTACCCGCCGCAGCGACATACGGCGGACCTCAGCGCCGTCGTCTGAAGAGGTTCTTGATGAACTCGCGTGCGAGGGTTCGGCCTGCCTCGCCGGCTGCGCGCTCCATCGGTGACTGCCGCCGTGACGTCGACGTCCCCGTGGACCGGGGCCGGCGCGAGCGAGTCTTGATCTCGTCCGCCCACTTGTCGGAGTACTCCTTCGACTTCTCCGCGGTGGTGGTGGCGGGCTCGGCGGGCTTGCTCGCGTCGATCATCTCCGTGGCCGACGGGGGGTTGACGGCGGTGCCGTACTTCGCCAGCAGCGGCGAGGCGGCGACGCTGGCCTCGATCTGAGCGGCGGGCGTGGGCTCCATCGATCCTTGCGGTGCGCGCACGCGGGTCCAGGCGACCGGCGACGGCGCTCCCTTCTCGTTCATGACGGTGACGATGGCCTCGCCGATCGAGAGCTGGGTCAGCACCTCTTCCAGGTCGTAGGAGGTGTGCGGGTAGGTGGACACGGTGGCCCTGAGCGCCTTGGCGGCGTCCGGCGTGTGGGCCCGCAGCTGGTGCTGGACGCGCGAGCCGAGCTGCTCGAGCACGTCGGGCGGGACGTCCTTGGGCGTCTGCGTGACGAAGAAGATGCCGACGCCCTTCGACCGGATCAGCCGCACGGTCTGCGCGACCTGCTCGAGGAAGTCCTTCGACGCGTCCTTGAACAGCAGGTGCGCCTCGTCGAAGAAGAACACCAGCTTGGGCTTGTCGGTGTCGCCCACCTCGGGGAGCTCGCGGAACAGCTGGGCGAGCAGATACATCAGGAACGTCGAGAACAGCGCCGGCTTGTCCTGAACGCTCGGCACTTCGAGCAGCGAGACGATGCCGAGGCCGTCCGGCGTGGTGCGCAGGAAGTCGGACGTCACGATCTCCGGCTGACCGAAGAAGACGTCGGCACCCTGGTCGGCGAAGGCGATCAGCTCACGCAGGATGACGCCCGCGGTGGCGGCCGACAGTCCCCCGAGCTCCTTGAGCTCGGCCTTGCCGTCGCCGGTCAGGTAGGTGAGCACGGAGCGGAGGTCGCCGAGGTCGACGAGTGGCCGGTTCGCGTTCCTCGCATAGTGGAACACCAGGCCCAGCGAAGACTCCTGCGTCTCGTTGAGTCCGAGCACCTTCGAGAGCAACAATGGGCCGAACGTGTCGACCGACGCCCGGATCGGCACGCCCGTGCCGAGCCCGCCGAGCGAGAAGTACTCGGTGGGCGTTGCGACCGGCTGCCAGTCCTGACCGATGCTCGTGGACCGCGCCGTCAGCTTGTCGTTGGCGACGCCCGGCGACGCGATGCCCGACAGGTCGCCCTTGATGTCGGCGGCAAAGACCGGGACGCCCTGGGCGGAAACCTGCTCGGCCAGCACCTGAAGGGTCTTCGTCTTGCCCGTGCCCGTCGCGCCGGCCACGAGCCCATGGCGGTTGAGCATGCCCAGCGGGATGCGCACCTGCGCCTCGGGAACTGCGTCACCGTCGACGAGCGCGCCGATCACCAGGGCCGGGCCGTCGAAGGCGTAGCCGGCCTTGACCGTCTCGACGATGTCCGACGTCGACGCTGCCGGCTTCTCGGCCTCCGGCTCGGACTCGACCGCTGCCGTGGCTTCCTCCTGGTGCGCTGCGGCGGCCGCCTGAGCGAGCTCGTCGGCCCTTCTCCGGGCGGCCTCGGCCGCTTCCTCGGCTGCGGCGGCAGCGCGTGCCGCCTCCTCGGCAGCCGCACGTGCATCGTCGCTCGTCATGCGCCTCACCCTAGAGCGCTCGTGTCTAGACTGACCAGGTGATCTTCAGGCGGGTGAACGACGGGCGTCCGTACCCCGACCATGGCCTCGTGCAGCGCGACTGGGCGGAGATCGCCCCCACCCAGGTTCGTCTCGCCGATCTCACCACCACCAAGAAGACGCTCGACCTCGAGCACCTCCTCGACGAGGACTCCACGTACTTCGGCGACCTCTTCGCGCACGTCGTCGGGTGGCGGGGCGAGCTCTTCCTGGAGGACGGCCTGCATCGCGCTCTCCGGGCCGCGCTGCACCAGCGCGGGATGCTGCACGCCCGCGTCCACGAGATGGGTGATGACGCATGAACCGCACCCATGGAGGCACGACGATCTTCGTCTCGATCGTGGTGTTCGTGATCGGGTTGTTCGTCGGTTTCAAGCTGCTCACCGCGAGCGCCGACACGTTCGACGCGGCACCGACGTGCGAGAACCGCACGGTGGCCGAGGGCGAGAAGCTCACCAGCAACCTCGTGACCGTCAACGTCTACAACGCCAGCCAGCGCGCCGGCCTGGCCAACCGGGTCGGCATCAACCTGCAGCGGCGTGGGTTCCAGGCCGGCACCGTGGCCAACAGCACCAGCGAGGTCAAGCCCGAAGCCGTCGCGATCCTCACCGACGACCGTGACGACCCGCGGGTCAAGCTGGTCGCCCAGCAGTTCGACAACGTCGAGTTCAGCGAGCCCGACATCAAGATCGCCGATGGCGTCACCGTCATCGTGGGCGACGCCTACAACGAGCTCGTCAAGGCACCTCGCGAGATCGAGTCCGACCGAGCCATCACCGTGTGCGTCCCCACCGTCGACGTCGACTCGTCCTGACACCACCACCCAGATCTGCGGGGCGTCAGTCCTGGCCCCAGCCGGCGAGACGGCCGTGACGGCCCACGTCGCTCAGACGTTTCTCCGTCTCCTCCCGGGCCGCGCGGGTGGCCACGACCAGCATGTCGTCGCCCCGCTTCAGGCGCGTGGTGCGCTGTGGCACGAACGGCTTGGCGTCGCGCACCACGAGCGTTACTGACGCACCTTCGGGAAGGCGAAGCTCGCCGATCTCCACGCCCGCGAGCTTCGATCCCCGCGGCACCCGCACCTGCAGGAGGTCGGCGGAGATGCGTTCCAGCGGTGCGGCCTCGACCTCGATGTCACGGGCGGCGTCGGTCAGCACCGCGCACCAGGACGCCAGACGCCCGAGCGGAGCGGCCTGGATGAGCGTGTAGACGACGACCGCCACGAACACGATGTTGAACAGGTCGTCCGCGCCCTCGACGTCGGCGGCGAGCGGGATGGCGGCGAAGATGATGGGAACGGCGCCACGGAGCCCGGCCCACGCGAGGAAGACCTGTTCTCGCCAGGGCCGGCCGAACACCGTGGCGCACACGGCGATCGAGAGCGGCCTGGCTGCGAACGTCAGCAGGCCCCCCGCCGCCAGCCCGGTCCAGATGTGCCACATCTCGACGGTTTGGGGGGTGACCAGCAGTCCGAGCATCACGAAAACAGCGATCTGGGCGAGCCACCCCACGCCCTCCACGAAGGAGCGAGTCGCGCGGCGGTGCGGGAGCTCGGTGTTGCCCAGCACCAGAGCGGCGAGGTAGACCGCGACGAACCCGCTGGCGTGCACGAACGTGGCCGCGCCGTACGCGAGCACCGCGAAGGCGAGGACGACCACCGGGTACAAGCCGGACGACGGCAACGCGAAGGTGCGGAGGATCCGGCCCGCGAGGGCGCCGATCACCAGACCCACAACAGCTCCGACGATCAGCTCGAACACGATCAGCCCGACGAACGACCACACGCCGTCCGAAGCGATGTCACCGGCGCTGACGGCCACCACGAGCACCACGATCGGGGCGTCATTGAGTCCGGACTCGGCCTCGAGGGTTCCGGTGACGGACTTGCGCAACGGCACGGTGCGCAGGACGGAGAACACGGCTGCGGCGTCGGTGGGCGTGAGGACGGCGGCCAGGAGCACGGCGAGCTGCCACCGTAGATCGAGCAGGTAGTGCGCCCCCAGGGCGACGACGACGATGCTGACCACCGACCCGAGCGTCGCCAGCAGCACGCTGAGTCCCAGCGACGGACGGACATCGGCGTACGGAGTGGTGAGTCCGCCCTCGGCGAGGATGAGCACGAGGGCGCCGAAGCCCAAAGCGTGCGCGAGGTCGGCGTCGGCGAACTCGATCCCGGCGCCGGAGCTGCCCAGCAGGACCCCGAGACCGAGATACGCGAGCAACGACGGCATGCCGGCCGTGACCGAGAGGCGCACGGCGAGGACCGCCACGATGAGGACGGCAGATCCGACGAGGAGATACCTGTCGAGCTCGTGGATGTCCACGCATCCCTCCTCGCCCTCGCCGGAACCTGATCCTATCGGTCGGCGTCAGGCCCATTTGCCCTGACAGAGGACGTCCGCTCCGGTTGGCTGGGGGACATGGACCGCCGCCGACTGCTGCAGCTCGGCGCGAGTGCCGCTCTCGCGCCGATGCTCCCGGCGTGCTCACAGGACGACGGCCCCACGGCCAGGGCGAGCAGTGCCACGATGGGCGATGTGGAGGTGCTGACCTACGGCAACGACCCCGAGCAGAAGGCCGAGCTGCACCGTCCGGCCTCACGCAGCCACGGCGTGGTCGTGGTGCTGCACGGCGGGTTCTGGCGGTCGTCGTACGACTTCTCGCTCGGGCGGCCCCTGGCGGAGTCGCTGGCGCGGCACGGGTGGACGGCGCTCAACCTCGAGTACCGGCGTGCCGGCAACGGCGGCGGATTCCCCGAGACGTTCGACGACGTCACCGCCGGCATCGACTTGCTGGCCGACGTCGACGGCCTCGACACGTCGCGCGTCATCACGCTCGGTCACTCCGCAGGTGGGCAGCTCGCGGTGTGGGCGGCGGGCCGGCCCAAGCTCGACGAGGTCAGGTGGTCGAGTCCGCGGGTGACGGTGACCGCCGCGGTCTCCCAGGCGGGAGTGCTCGACCTTCGCACGGCGGCCGACGACTGGCTCGGCGGCGGCGCGGTCGAGGGATTCCTCGGCACCGATCGTGCGACGCTCGACATCGCCGACCCGCTCGCTCGCGTGCCGCTCGACGTCCCGGTGTGGTGCATCCACGGCCACGACGACCTCCAGGTGCCGATCCAGCAGTCTCAGACCTACGTCAAGGCCGCCCGCGCCGCCGGTGCACGGGCTGCACTGGCGACCGTCGAGGGCGACCACTTCGTGCTCATCGACACGACGACGTCCGCCTGGACCCGCACGCTCGAGATCCTGGACGAGCTGTGACGTTCTGGCTGGTGGTCACCGTCGTCCGGTTGTTCAACCTGGTGACAGGGCACCGTGTCGTCCGCCGAGGCAGCGGCAGCATCCCGGCCGACGGAGCGGCAGTGCTGGCGATCAACCACACCGCGTACGTCGACTTCGTCTACGTCGGGCTGGAGGCGTACCGGCGCGACCGGCGCCAGGTGCGCTTCATGGGCAAGGTCGAGCTGGCCGGCAACCCGGTGCTGCGGTGGGCGATGCGCGGGTGCGGCGTGATCCTGGTCGACCGGTCGGCCGGACGCGACTCCTTCGTCGCGGCCGTCGAGGAGCTGCGCAAGGGCGAGGTGGTCGGGATCTACCCAGAGGCCACCATCAGCAGGAGCTTCGAGCTCAAGACGTTCAAGTCCGGGGCGGCGCGGATGGCCCTCGAGGCGGACGTCCCGATCATCCCGGCGATCGTCTGGGGCGCCCAGCGCATTGCCACGAAGGGGCGCCCGAAGCATCTCGGCCGCACCAGAACTCCGGTGGTGGTGTCGATCGGAGAGCCGCTGACACCGAGCGGCACGCCCGACGAGCTCACCGCCCGGCTGCACGATGCGATGCAGGTGCTGCTCCTCGACGCGCAGGACGCCTATGGCCGGCACCCCGCGGGCGAGGACTGGGTGCCCGTCCGCCTGGGCGGCTCGGCGCCCACGCTCGCCGAGGCCGACGAGCTCGACCGCATCGCGAGAAACGACACCTGACGCGCACCAGCGCAGGTATTTTGGACGCAGGGGGACACTCCTGGAGTCACCCATGAACATCAATCGATCCGCACCCGCCCTGGTCACCGGAGGCAACGGCTACATCGCCTCCTGGCTGGTCAAGTACCTGCTCGAGGACGCCGTCGACGTCCGTGCAACGGTGCGAGACCCCTCGAACACCGACAAGGTCGGCCACCTGATGAAGATGGCGGACGAGTCGCCTGGCACCCTGACGCTGTTCGGCGCCGACCTGCTGGACGAGGGAGCCTTCGACGAGGCCATGGACGGGTGCGAAGTGGTTTTCCACACCGCGTCACCGTTCGTCGTGTCGGGCATCAAGGATCCCCAGAAGGACCTGGTGGATCCGGCCGTGCAGGGCACCCGCAACGCGCTCGAGTCGGTCAACCGCACCTCCAGCGTCAAGCGCGTCGTGCTCACGTCGAGTGTCGTCAGCATCTACGGTGACGCCGTCGACCTGGAGGAGATCGACGGCGACGTCTTCACCGAGGAGCACTGGAACACGACCAGCAGCCTCGATCACCAGCCGTACAGCTTCTCCAAGGTCGAGGCGGAGCGGGTGGCCTGGGAGATCGCCGGAGCGCAGGATCGCTGGGACCTCAACGTGATCAACCCCGGGTTCGTCCTCGGCCCGTCGCTGACGAACGCCAGCGCCTCAGCGAGCTTCTCGACCATGAAGCAGCTGGTCGACGGCACCATGCGCTGGGGAGCGCCGGCGCTCGAGCTCGGCGTCGTGGACGTCCGCGACATCGCACAGGCCCACATCAATGCGGGCTACATCCCGAGCACCAGCGGACGCCACATCCTGGTCAGCCGGTCGGCGACGATGCTCGAGCTGGGCCGTGCCCTCGCCGAGAGCTTCGGCGATCGCTACCCGTTCCCGAAGCGGGAGCTCCCCACCTTCATGGTGTGGCTCGCGGCGCCGACTGCCGGCCTCACCCGCAAGTACGTGGCCGGCAACATGGGGCATCCGCTGAAGTTCGACAACACTCGCTCCCGCAAGGACCTCGGCATCGAGTGCCGGCCGGTCGAGGCGACCGTGGTCGACCACTTCCAGCAGCTCATCGACGACGGCCTCGTCCGCGACAAGCGCACCTAGTTGACGTGGACGTCGCGCCGGTCGACGGCGATGACCAGCCACGTCCAGCCGGCGGCGAGGAGCACCATCGCGAGCACACCCCACGGCCGGTAGACGTGCTCCTGCCAGAACAGGAACGACCCGGCCAGGACGAGCAGGGTGCCGGACAACCCGCTGGCCAGGCCGGTGACGCGTAGGGCGAGGCCTGCGGCGAGTGCCGTGGCGGCCAGGTGTGCGTATGAGCCGATCGCGCCGAGGTCTTGGGCGACAGGGAAGATGATGCCCAGACCGCCTGCCTCGGCGGCCTTGATGGCGCCGCCTCCGATGCCGGCGAGGATGTCGAGCGCGGTGTAGAAGCACGCGTAGACGAAGGCGATGACGCCGACGATCACCCCGGATCTGGCGTCGACGGCGCGGGCAACCAGCCATGGCCCCAGCGCGAGCAGCGGGAACAGCGGAAGCAACACCGTGTGCATGACCTGCCAGTGGTGGGCCGAGTCGACGGTCAGCGTGGCCGGATGCGTGAAGCCGACCGCGGCCACCACCAGGTGCGGTACGGCGACCGCAACCACCGTCAGCGTGCGGGTGCGCATGCCACCACGGTAGACATCCTGCCGCCCGTTGCGCTGCTAGCGTTGCGCGCGTGACACCAGAGTCCCCGAAAGTCCTGCCGCGTCGGGACAATCGCGGATCCAGCGCCGCAGATCCAGATGGCGCAAGCTGATGTCCCCACGGTGGTGGCGGCGTCGCCTCGCCCGGCTTCGCGGTGACCGTCCATCGACGCCGACTCCGATCGAACATCGAATCGTTCTCTCGAATCGGTCGGACGGGTTGGGCTACCGCCTCAACGGACTCCTCAACGCCATGCGCCTGGCCGATCTGCTCGGCGTCGAGTTCAGGTTCGCCTGGCCGCTCCAAGGCCGAGTCCCTCAGGACACCACCCACGCCGTCGTGCCGGCCGAGGCGTTCTTCTCGGCCGGCTTCCTTGCTGCCTACCAGGTCGACCCGGAGGTCGCTTCGACCGGTTTCGTTCCGCCGAAAGGTCCGGGGATCGACCTCGACGCGCTGCGCGCCCAGATCAGAGCTGCCGACCGTGGGCTGTTGGCTCCCGGCGGCCCGCTCACGAACCGCATCGACCCGAAGGCTGTGCCCGAGGTGGCGCGCGGCTTCTCGGCGGAGTTCGCACGGGTCGGGTTCCATCCGCAGATCGAGGAGCCCATCAGAGCTGCTCGAGAGGTTCCCCTCGAGCCCTCGACCGTCGGCATCCACCTCCGCGCCGGCGACCACATCTACGGGCGGTTCCGCATGGTGAACCGATTCTGGGACAAGACCATCCCGGCCCCCATCGCCCGTGAGCTGATCGTGCGATCGAGAGCGGACGGATCTCCGGTCATCGTCTTCGGACAGGACGCCGGGCTCATCGCCGAGCTGTGCGAGTCGACCGGGGCCATCGATGCGGCGACGATGCGACCGACGTTGCTGGGTGACCGCTCGGCCGAAGCCATGTTCGATCTCGTCCTGATGTCGCGGTGTGGGCGCATCCTTTCCGGCGACAGCGGCTTCGCCGTCCAGGCGGCGGCCATCGGTGACAAACAGGCCGAGTTCCATGTCGACCTCATCACGCCGGAGGAGTCACTGGAGATCACCCGCTCCGACCTCGAGCGCAACGGTGATCGCTACCACCCTGTGCAGTGCGCCTTCGCGTGGTGGGTCGCGTACTACCGCGTGCGGCACGACATTCTCTTCGACGAGGCCGCAGAGATGCTCGGTGCGGCCATCGAGGGAGATCCAGACAACCCGCGCTCCCGGCTCCGGCTCGCCGCACTGAGCTATCGGGAGGGTGACGCCGTTCGCGGCGACGAGGTGCTGACCGACGCACTCATCGCCGACGTCGCGGCCGGGCGGGACAGGCTCCTGTCCGTCACCGAGCTCACTCGAATGCGCGGCCGACGGTTCGACAGCGACGAAATCATCGAGGACTTCGAGCGTGCGGCCGACGCCGGCTCCGGCCCGGCGAGCCTCTACCGAGCGGCGATCCGGGCGCGCCGCGGTGAGGTCGAGAGCGCCGTGGTCGATGCGGCGACGTTTCGGAAGCACGCCGCGGCCGAGCCGCGGCTGGCCGGCCTGGACGGCTTCGATGCGCTCGTCGAGGCGACCATGGAGGATCGGCTCGGAAACTTCGGGAACTAGCCGAGCAGTCGCAGGGCGAGGTCGACGGCCTCGGCCGGGGTCGCGGCAGTCTCGACCCCGTCCACCTCGGGGGCACCTTCCAGGGCGACGACCACGCGCCCGAGCGTCTTGGCGAAGGCCATTTCGGCGAGCGTCCCCCACGCTCCGCCGACGGCGATGACGGCATCACCGGACGCCGCGACGGCCAGGTTGCGGGCGTGGCCGATGCCGGTGACGACGACGTGGTCGGCCCATGGGTTCGCGTCCTCACGTCGCTCGCCCGGGAAGGATCGCGATGGTCGTGCCACCCGCCGTCTTCGCGCCGCGGTGGGCCGCGGCCATCACCTCACCGAGGCCGCCGGTGATCACCGTGCAGCCGCGCTCGGCGAGGAGCCGGCCGATCTCTTCCGCCGCGTCCTCCCACGTCGAGCCGCTGCCGATGACCGAGACCTGAGGATTCATCGTGACAGCATGACGGCACGATCGTTGTTAGGTCTAGAATCCCAGGACGAATCCGGAAGGATCCCCGTGAACCCCCGTCACACACTCCCTGCCGTCCTCGCCCTTGTCGCCGGACTCACCGGTGCCGGCGCCGCGGCCATCGGCCCGGCGACGGCTGCCCCCTCTGGTTTCCGCGACGTCATGTGGGTGGGCAACAACTGGGACGGCACCGTCACGATCGTCGACGAACGCTCGCCCAAGGTCCTCAAGTCAGGCGTGAACCTGATCCCGGACAAGGAGCAGGAGCTCCAAGACATCCGTCTGGCTCCGGACCGCCTGGCGTTCTACCTCGCCGATCCAGCAAGGTCCGGGTGAGGGTCACGACCAGTACGTCGACGACATGTTCACCACGCCGGACGGCAGGCACCTCGCGGTCTCGCGCCCGAGCTTCGGCGACGTCGTGTGGGTCGACATCGCCAAGGCCACCAGCACCGGCGGGGTCGACAGCGTCGTGCGGGAGCAGCAGATGGACGGCTACCGCACCGACCACATGGGACTGTCCCCGGACGGCCGTCGGCTGGTGTGTCTCGGACTCCACCAGCAAGCAGGTCATCGAGTACTCGATGGTGAACGAGACGGTGGGCGGAAAGCAGATCAAGATGGGCGACCGCCTGCGGACGTTCCCGTCGGGCGAGACGCCGCACGAGAACAACTACTCCAAGGACGGGAAGCGGATCTTCCACGCGTCGATCGGCCGCGTCTACACGCCCGGCGACAGCACGACCCTGGCCCGATCAAGCTCGGACCGGCCCACGACGCCGTCAAGGGCGACCGCTGGATGCAGATCGTCAACAACAACGACTTCTCGATCGCGCAGTCGCTGGGAGATGGGCAAGGAGCTCGCCGAGGCCGGACACCCGGACATGAGTGCCGCGGTCGGCCGATGGCGCTCTCGCCCGACGAGCGGTTCCTGTACTTCCAGGTGTCCTACTACCACGGCATCGTCGAGTTCGACACGCAGGCGCCGGACGTCAACGGCAAGGTCGACTACCAGGCGGGCGGCGATCGACGAGCCGCGGACCGGAGCCGTCAAACGGCTGATCCCGCTGCCGAACCGCGTTCCCGACATGCCGCGTGAGCAGTACGTGAATGACTCCGCACACCACGGACTGGCCATGAACAAGGCTGGGACGACCCTCTGCGCGGCCGGAACGATGGACGACTACGTCGCGCTGGTCGATCGCAAGACCGGCACGCCGAAATTCTTCGACACCGAGACGACCGGGCACGACTACGCGAAGCCGTACTGGTCGACGGAGGGCCTCAACGACACCTGCTGGATCTCACTCAGCGAGACGGACTCGCTCGCCGTCCTCAAGTTCAAGACGAAGAAGGAGCTGGCCTTCCTTCCGGTCGGCAACCACCCGCAGCGCGTGCGCCACGGAGTCGTGCCCGAGGCTGTCGTCGCGACCTGGTGACCTGCGAACCGAGGCCGAGGCCGGGATGACTCCACCGATCCTCACCACCCACCCGCTGATCGAGGAGATCCTCGACGCCCACGCCGATCGGGCCCGCGGAGACGAGGCCGGCTTCGCCGGGTATCGCGGGCACGTCTACCGGGTGTTCAACCTGGCCCGTGGCCTCGTCGACGCGGCCGACGACCGCGACGACAAGCTGGCAATCGCGGCGGCATTCCACGACATCGAGGCTTTCGCGAGCCTGAACTACCTCGCCCCGTCCATCACCACGCAGGATGCCTGGCTCGAGCGAACCGGCCGGGGTGCGTGGTCGGAGGAGCTCGCGGTCGTGGTCGCGCAGCACCACCGATTCAGGACCTACCGAGGACGGCACGCCCGGCTGGCCGAGGCGATGCGCCGAGCCGATCTCGTCGACCTCAGCCAAGGGCTGATCCGCTCTGGCATCCCGAAAGAGCACGTCCGGGCCGTGCGCGGGACCTTCGACGTGGGGTCGTTCTTCACCCGCTCCGTCACCAGGGCGTCGCTGCGCAACCTCGTCCGTCACCCGCTGGACCCGATGCCACACACCCGAGCGCGTCGCGCGCTGGAGCGGTCGGGCCACCGTGGTGCCGACGCCTGACGATCAGGCCGTGACTGCGGCGACGCATTCCTTCCAGATCGTCGACGCCTCGGCGATGTGCTCGGACTCGACGACGAGCGCAGGGATGAAGCGGACGACCTGACCCCACCCACCGCAGGTGAGCAGCAGCAAGCCACGTCGTGCGGCTTCCTGCTGGGCCGCTGCAGCGGTGGCACCGTCCGGGTTGCCGTCGGCGTCGCGGAACTCGCTGCCCAGCATCAGGCCCAGGCCGCGGACGTCGGTGATCGCTGGATGCTGGTCGGCGACAGCTTGCAGTGCAGCTCGGAGCTCCGTGCCGCGCTGGGCCGCGTTCTCGACCAGCTTCTCCTCCTGGATGACGTCGAGCGTGGCCAGTGCGGCTGCGCACGCCACCGCGTTCGCGCCGTAGGTGCCTCCTTGGGAGCCGGGCCAGGCTTGGTTCATGATCTCCTCGGGAGCCGCGATCGCGGACAACGGGAATCCGGACGCGATTCCCTTGGCGGTGACCAGGATGTCGCCGGTCACGTCGAAGTGGTCGGCTCCCCAGAACTCTCCGGTGCGGCCGAAGCCGGTCTGCACCTCGTCGATCACGAGGCGGATCCCGTGATGGTCGGCTCGCTCGCGCAGCCCGGCCAGGAATCGAGTGTTGGCCGGCACATAGCCGCCCTCACCGAGCACCGGCTCGACGAAGAACGCCGCAGTGTCGTTCGGCGAGCTGACGGTCTGCAGGATGTGGTCGAGCTCCTTCAGTGCGAAGTCGGTGGATTCGTCCTGGGTCCATCCGTAGTGGGTCGGGTTCGGGAACGGCGAGATCACGACGCCGCTCATGGTCGGGCTGAACCCGGACCGGAACTTGGTGCCGGACGTCGTCATGGACGATGCCGCGACGGTGCGTCCGTGGAATCCGCCGTGGAAGACGATGACGTTCGGCCGTCCGGTCGACATGCGAGCGAGGCGCAGCGCCGCCTCGACGGCCTCAGACCCGGAGTTGGCGAAGAACATCCGGTCGAGCTTGGCCGGCAGCACCTCGCCCATCCGCTCGACGAGCGTGAGCAGCGGCCGGTGCAGCACGGTCGTGTACTGGGCGTGGATCAGTGTCGCGACCTGGCGCTGGGCCGCCTCGACCACTTTCGGGTGGCAGTGTCCGGTGCTGGTGACCCCGATGCCGGCGGTGAAGTCCAGGTAGCGGCGATCGTCCTCGTCGTAGAGATGGACCCCTTCCCCGCGGGCGGCCACGACGCCGGTGGCCTGCTTCAGGATGGACGAGAGCTCAGCCATCGGTGATCCTTTCGCCGCAGTCGTGACTGATCGTACGGCGCCTGCCTTGTCGCGGGAGTGCTTTAGGGCCACGATGAAGGAGCCCACGCGGGCACCGAACCTTGAGGAGAGCGCTGTGAGTGTTTACCGGGTCACCGAACTCATCGGGACGAGCACCGAGTCGTGGGAGGACGCCGCTACCAGCGCCCTGACCACCGCACGCGAGACCGTCCGCGAGCTGCGGGTCGCCGAGGTCATCGAGCAGGACATCAACATCGACGATGGCGGCGCCTTCACGTTCCGCACGAAGCTGCGCGTGTCGTTCAAGTACGAGTCCGGGTAACAACGCCGCTCGGGGGCTTGCAGATGAGAGGTGGCGTCTTCCCGGGCAGACGGGCGGTTCGTCATCGCAGCGGTGACGGCCTGTCTGCTGCTGTACGTCCCGGCACTGCTGGTGCCACTGCTGCCCGACGAGGCGGGGTACTGGGTCGTGGCGCGCGACTGGGACCCACAGCCCGACAACATGTTCGGCTTCTACTGGGCCGACCGCACGCCGGTGCTGATCTGGATGTTCCAGGCCGCCGATGCGCTCGGTGGGCCGTTCATGCCCCGGGCGTTCACCGCGGCGCTGGCGGGCCTGATGGTCGTCGCGGCGTTCCGCTCCGCGCGGATCGTGGCCGGTCCCGACGCCGCTCGCTGGTCGACCGCGGCGACGGTCATCCTGCTGAGCAGTCCCGCCTGGTACGCATGGACAGCGAAGAGCGAGAGCCTCGGTGTCCCGCTGGTGATGGTCAGCTGCTGGCTCGCGCTCGAAGCCCTGCACCACCGACCGGGATGGGCGCGGCTCGCGCTGGCCACCGGTGCCGGGACTGCGGGCATGCTCGCCATGGGCATGAAGCAGAACCTCGCCGGCGGCCTGGTCTTCGGCATGGTCCTGCTGGTCACTTCGCTGCTGCGCCGCGATCTCCGGCCGAGGCTCGTGGCGATGCTCGCGAGTGCAGAGCTGGCCGGTGCCATGCTGCCGGTCCTCGGCCTGCTGGTCTGGGCCGAGGTCAACGGCGTTCGCACGGCGTCCATGTGGGAGATGATCTACGGCTTCAGATCGGATGCGTTCGACGTCATCACACGTGGCCACGCGTCCGCACCGCTGTCTCGCATCCGGGACCTCCTCCTGCTGTTCCTCGGGACGGGGATGGGGGTGCTGATCGTGCTGTTCCTGGTCTCGATGCGGCACGTGTTCACGGTTCGCCCGGCCGTCACGACAGCCGTCGTGGCCATGCTCGTCGTGGACATCGCCGGCATCGTTCTCGGCGGCAGCTACTGGAGCCCGTACCTGGTCGCGCTCGTCCCGGCCACCATCCTGGGCGTCGCGCTGGTCCTGGTCAGCGGCTCACTGGTGCGGTTGCTGAAGGCGACGGTGGTCTTCGCAGCCGTCTCGTCGGCCGTGGTGCTGGCGTACTTCGGCTACACCCACCTCACCGGTAGAAGCGAGTCTCCCCACGCCACCTACACCGGCCGGGCCGTGGGCGCGGCCGCGGATCCCGACGACACGATCCTGGTGCTGTACGGCGTGCCCGAGATCGTGCGCGCGTCAGGCCTGGACAGCCCCTACCCCTACCTGTGGAGCCTGCCCATCCGCACTCTCGACCCCGATCTGAGTCTGCTGCGGACCACCGTCGAAGGCGGCGATGCGCCCGTGTGGATCGTCCAGCGAGGCGCCCTGAATGCCTGGGGCCTGGACGGCCGCCATCGGCTGCGCGACCTCCTGCACAGCAAGTACGTCGTCAGCGCTCGCGTCTGCGGGAGCCGGGTATGGCGTCTGGAGGCTGCACAGCGTCCGGCACTTCCGCGCGTGGACTGTGGCCGTCCGTGGCTGTAGATCGCAGCCCGAGGAACACGATCACCGCAATCGCGACGGAGAGCACGATGTTGTGGCCGTACTTCTGCAGCGCCGACGCGTCACCGAACAGCGGCGTCGTCGTGAACCCGCCGATGGCCAGCGCGGCCACGAACCCGGCGGCGACGGCGAGCTCGTGCAGGCGAGTCCACGACGACGAGCGGGCGAACCAGAGGACGAGTCCCGCAACGCCCGCGAGCAGTGCCGCATGTGCGGCCACGCCCGGCCACGTCACCGGCAGGTACTCCTTGCCGACGCCGACAGCGCCCACGACCACGAACAGCACCAGCGCCGGAGGACACCACCGGTCCGCCTTCTCGCGACTGGCCCGACCGACCGTGACCGCGAACACGACCAGCCCGGCGACGACCACAGAGGTCACGAGAAGCTGGGTCGGTGAGATCGCCGCGGCCTCCGTGGCGAGATGGTCGTCGAGGATGACTCCGGCCGCGGTCAGGTAGAGACCAGCGGTGACGCCCAGGGCGACCGGGCCCAGCCAGGCCTCGGTTCGCTGCCCGGGGACGAGGGCTTCGCTGATCGCGATCGGCGCGCAGAAGGAGGCGATGACGTGGCCGGCCACGAACGTCAGGGCCAGGTAGGCGCTGAGCCCCAGTGGCTCGATGTACGTCGGCGTCGCCCAGTCCGCCCACGCCGGGAGGTCGCGATAGGTCAGGCGGAAGATCGACTGGTCGATGAGTCCGGCCTGCACGACGCCGAACCCGGTCGCCAGAGCCACCACGCCGATCCACGTCATCCCCACGCGGCGAGCCATCTCCCGGATGAGCAGAGCCGGACAGCCGTACAGCGGGACGAAGAACGCCAGGCCGAGCAGCAGGGCTCCGGGGTCGCCGGTCGAGTCGTCGTACGCGGCGAGGTACTCCGCGCAGACCGGAGCCAGCACGAGCAGGCAGACGACGGCGGCCCATCGACTCCGTCGGGAAGTTGTCGGCTCGAGCCGCCTCCTTCCCGGTTGCTCCATGCCTCCACGGTATTCGCGTCGTGCCGGGTGGACCGTTGCCGGGGTTCGAGAAATGTCGGCGAGGATGGTCGTATCGGCGTCACTTCGTTCGTGGACAGGGTGAAGGGTGGCCGATCGGCCGCCCCAGAGGAGAGGATTCACTCATGACGCAGTACATGCTGGCCGTCCACGACGACGGCTCCGACCCCTACGCGCCCGACGAGCTGCAGACGGTCTACGACACCGTCGACCGTTTCAACAAGCAGCTCCAGGCCGACGGCTACTGGGTGTTCGGCGGCGGCCTGAAGCCGATCGACGCAGCCAGGACCGTCGACGCCACCGGCAACGAGGTGATCACGACCGACGGACCGTTCGCCGAGTCCAAGGAGCACCTCGGTGGCTTCTGGATCATCGAGGCACCCGACGACGACGCGGCGATGAGACTCGCCACCGAGGCGTCGGCCGCCTGCCGCGGGCGCGTCGAGGTCCGACCATTCGAAGCCGAATGAGCCGGACCTCTTGAGCGCTGACGCTCACGTCCACGCGGAGATCGAACGGATCGTCCGCGAGGAGCACGGACGTGTGGTGGCTTCGCTCGCCCGCCGATTCGGCGACCTCGATGTCGCCGAGGACGCGGTGAGCGAGGCCCTCCTCACGGCCGTGGAACGGTGGCCGGTCGAAGGCTTCCCGCCCAACCCCGGCGCGTGGCTCACGACCACCGCCGGCAACAAGGCGATCGACCGCATCCGCCGTGAATCCCGACGCGACGCCAAGCACCAGGCCGCGATGATGATCACCGACGACACACCCCCCGAACCGACCGGACCGGTCGAGGACGACCGCCTCCGACTCGTGTTCACCTGCTGCCACCCGGCGCTCGCCCCCGAGGCCCGCGTGGCCCTGACCCTGCGCATGCTCGGCGGACTCACCGTCGCCGAGATCGCGCGAGCGTTCCTCGTGGCCGAGACCACGATGGCCCAGCGCATCACCCGAGCGAAGGCGAAGATCAAGGCCGCGAACATTCCGTACCGCGTGCCAGAGGCGTCTGACCTGCCAGAGCGGCTCAACGCAGTCCTCGCCGTCGTCTATCTCGTCTTCAACGAGGGCTACCTCGCCGGCTCTGGTGACGACCCCGTTCGCGTCGAGCTGTCGGACGAGGCGATCCGTCTCGCCCGCGTGATGCGCGAGCTGCTCCCCGACGAGGGCGAGGTCGCGGGCCTGCTCGCCCTCCTGCTGCTCATCGATGCCCGCCGCTCAGCACGCATCGCCGGTGGTGAGCTGGTCACCCTGGACGAGCAGGACCGCGGCAGCTGGGACCAGAACCTGATCGCCGAGGGACATGCCCTCGTGCGGGAGCGCCTCGAGCACGTGGCCTCGACCGGCGGGCAGCCCGGTCAGTACCAGCTGATGGCGGCCGTGAACGCGGTTCACACCGACGCCGCCGACGCTCGCGACACCGACTGGAGCCAGGTGGTGGCCCTGTACGACCAGCTCCAGGTCGTCACGCCCACGCCTGTGGTCGCCCTCAACCGGGCCGTCGCCGTCGCCGAGCTCGACGGACCCGATGTCGGCCTCCGCCTCGTCGATGACGTCGCCCTGAACGGTTACCACGCCTGGCACGCCGCCCGCGCCGACCTGTTGCGCAGACTCGGGCGCGGTGCCGAGGCACGCTCCGAGTACGACTCGGCCATCGATGCGACCGAGAACTCCGCGGAGCGCGCGTATCTCACCCGACGCCGTGACCAGATCGCCGAATAGAAGCTGGTGACGAGCTCAGCCGACCTCTTCTGCCAGGCGGGCCACTGCGTCCGCCACTCGCGGCCCGAACATCACGGCGTCGTTATGGCCTGCGCCCTCGATGACGACGCGCTCGGCCAGCGACGGCGCCTCGTCGGCCACTCGCTTGCTCATCTTGGTGGGCACGATCGTGTCCCGATCGCCGTAGATCACGGTCACCGGCACCGTGCTGTCGGCGAGGTGGTCCGTCACGGGGAACCGGTCACGCAGCATCCGGCGCACCGGCAGCCACGGGTAGTGCTCGGACCCGACATCCGCGAACTCGGTGAACGGCGACCGCAGCACGACGCCGGCGGGAGGCCGTCTCGTCTGCAGGGCGGCCACGACACCGGTGCCCAGCGACTCCCCGAAGTAGATCGTGCGTTCCGGCGGGTAGCCGAGCGTCTTCCAGCGCCTCCGCTGCGGCTACTGCGTCACGCGCCAGGCCGTCCTCGCTCGGGTCGCCCGGGTTGCCGCCGTACCCGCGATAGTCCATCAGGAGCACCGCGAGCCCGCGCCGCCGCAGCTCCTCCGCCAGGTCGGCGCGGCCGAGGCGATTGCCGCCGTTGCCCGGCGCGACCAGCACCGCCATCCGACGGTCGGTCGCTCGCTGCCCGGGCGCTGCCGGAACGAACCACGCGCCGAGCTCGAGACCGTCGTCGGTGCGCAGCGTGACGTCGCGCGCTCCCTCGATGACGTCACCGGCCGGCGGCACGGACGACGCGTCCGGGAAATAGATCATCTGGCGTTGCAGCCACCACAGCATTCCCACCACTCCACC
>CAVQEY010000020.1:0-54926 GCA_963711615.1 uncultured Actinomycetota bacterium
GTCGACTCCACGTCCGGCACGACGCAGGACGCCTCGCACGAGGTTCAGGCCGAGCTCGTGCCCAGCGACGCCCGCGAGCTCGAGGTCGTCGACGTCCGCGAGGGCATGTTCGGCGTCCGCGGCACCGGCGACACCAGTGGCTACGGTGGCGTGACCCGGCCGGTCATCATGCCGGGGGCCTCGAAGCAGCCGTTCGGTGGCTGGTTCGACGACGTGCACGACCGCATCTCCACGCTCACCGACGCGCAAGACGCTGCAACACGAGACGCCTCCGCGCCCGGGGTGATCGAGAAGGTCGTCGTCGACCGCGGCGAGATCACGTTCTTCATCCGCCGGCACGCCCTGCTCGACGTCGTCACCCACCTGCGCAACGACTCGGCGCTGCGGTTCGAGTTCTGCTCCAGCATCAGCGGCGTTCACTTCCCGAACGAGAAGGGTCGCGAGCTGCACGTCGTCTACCACCTGCTCTCGATGACGCACCGCCGCCGCATCCGCCTCGAGGTCACCTGCCCCGACGACGACCCGCACGTGCCGAGCGTCGTCAGCATCTACCCCACCGCCGACTGGCACGAGCGCGAGACCTGGGACTTCTTCGGCGTCGAGTTCGACGGCCACCCCGCCCTCACCCGCATCCTGATGCCGGACGACTGGCCCGGCCACCCCCAGCGCAAGGACTACCCATTGGGCGGCATCCCGGTCGAGTACAAGGGCGGCACCATCCCGCCCCCGGACGAGCGGAGGGCCTACTCGTGACGACCACTGAGGATCCGTATGCCGGCACCACCGAGTCCGCCGCCGGCCCAGTGTTCACCGTCACCGGCCAGGACTGGGACTCCATCGACGCCTCGGCCGTCGAGGGCGACCGGCTGGTCATCAACATGGGTCCGCAGCACCCGTCCACGCACGGGGTGCTGCGGCTGATCCTCGAGATCGACGGCGAGACGGTCAAGGACGCCCGCGCGGGCATCGGCTACCTGCACACCGGCATCGAGAAGAACATGGAGTTCCGCACCTGGACGCAGGGCGTGACCTTCTGCACGCGCATGGACTACGTGGCGCCGTTCTCGAACGAGGCCGCCTACGTCGCCGCCACCGAGAAGCTGCTCGGCATCGAGGACGACGTCCCCGAGAAGGCGCGCATCATGCGGGTGCTGCTGCTGGAGCTCAATCGCATCAGCTCGCACCTCGTGGCCATCGCCACCGGTGGCATGGAGATCGGCGCACTCACCGTCATGACCTGCGGGTTCCGCGACCGTGAGCTCATCCTCGACCTGTTCGAGATGATCACCGGGCTGCGCATGAACCACGCGTTCATCCGGCCCGGCGGTGTCGCACAGGACCTCCCCGTCGGCGCGATCGAGAAGCTGCACAGCACGGTGCGCATCCTCCGGAGCCGGCTGCCCGAGTACGCGGCGCTCTGCAACGCCAACCCGATCTTCAAGGGACGTCTCAAGGGTGTCGGCCACCTCGACCTGGCCGGGTGCCTCGCGCTCGGACTCACCGGACCGGTGCTGCGCGCCACCGGCTACGACTGGGACCTGCGCCGCACGCAGCCGTACTGGGGCTACGACGAGTACGACTTCGACGTCGTCACCTGGGACGAGCCCGACGCCTACGGACGTTTCCGCATCCGACTGGAGGAGATGTGGCAGTCACTGCGCATCGTCGAGCAGGCCGTCGGACGCCTCGCGGTCATGGAGGGTGAGCCGATCATGGTCGCCGACCGGAAGATCGCGTGGCCGGCACAGCTCAGCGTGGGGGCCGACGGCCAGGGCAACTCCGCCGAGCACATCCGGCACATCATGGGCGAGTCCATGGAGGCGCTGATCCACCACTTCAAGATCGTCACCGAGGGCTTCCGGGTGCCGGCCGGTCAGGCGTACGCCGCCATCGAGGCGCCGCGCGGCGAGATCGGCTGCCACGCCGTGTCCGACGGCGGTACCCGTCCGTATCGCGTCCACTTCCGCGACCCGAGCTTCGTCAACCTGCAGGGCACCTCGGTGATGAGCGAGGGTGGCATGCTCTCCGACGTGATCGTCGCCATCGCCAGCATCGACCCCGTCATGGGAGGGGTGGACCGGTGAGCCTGGACGACAAGACCCGCGGCGAGCTCGACGGAGATCGCGGGCCGCTATCCGCAAGCGCGATCCGCTCTGTTGCCGATGCTCCACCTGGTGCAGTCCGTCGAGGGCAGCGTCACCGCCGAGGGCATCGAGGTGTGCGCCGACGTGCTCGGGCTCAGCCAGGCCGACGTCTCCGGCGTCGCCACGTTCTACACGATGTACAAGCGCCGCTCGATGGGCGAGCACCACGTGGGCGTCTGCACCAACACGCTGTGCGCGGTGATGGGCGGCGACGTGATCTTCGAGCGGCTCAAGGACCACCTCGACGTCGGCAACGACGAGACCACCGAGGACGGCAAGGTCACGCTGGAGCACATCGAGTGCAACGCTGCCTGCGACTTCGCCCCGGTGATGATGGTCAACTGGGAGTTCTTCGACAACCAGACGCCGGAGAGCGCCGTGGAGCTCGTCGATGCGCTGCGTGCGGGCGAGACCGTTCGAGCGACACGCGGCGCCACGATCACGAGCTGGCGTCAGGCCGAGCGCGTGCTCGCCGGGTTCGAGGACGGGCTCGTCGACGAGGGCCCGGCTGCGGCCGGACCGTCGCTCGTCGGGCTCGAGATCGCTCGCGAGAACGACTGGACCGCCCCGCCGCTCGACAGCAAGGCGGGCGGTGCGACCAAGGCCGCGACCGAGTCCTCTGGCGGGGATGCCGGGCCGCGGGCGGCGGAGACCAGCACAGTGGCCGCTGCGGAGGAGTCCGACACCGCACGCGCGGAGAGCGAGACGAAGGCCGAGGAGTCGCCGGCCGACACGAAGGGCGGAGGGTCTGACTCGTGACGGAATCGACGATCGACATGCTCACGCCCGTCCTGACCAAGAACTGGGGCGACGACCGCGCCTGGACACTCGCCGCGTACGAGGAACAGGGCGGCTACGAGGGACTGAAGCAGGCGCTCCGCATGGTCCCCGCCGACCTCGTCGAGCTGGTCAAGGAGTCCGGCCTGCGTGGTCGCGGCGGTGCCGGCTTCCCCACCGGCATGAAGTGGGGCTTCATCCCGCAGGACGACTCGCCGGCCGGCAGCAAGCCCAAGTACCTCGTCGTCAACGCCGACGAGTCCGAGCCGGGCACCTGCAAGGACATCCCGCTGATGATGGCGAGCCCGCACACGCTCATCGAGGGTGTCATCATCGCGGCCCACGCCATCAACGCCAAGACTGCGTTCATCTACGTGCGCGGCGAGGTGCTGCACGTCGTGCGTCGCCTGCAGGCCGCGTGCCGGGAGGCCTACGCCGCAGGTCACCTCGGCCAGGACATCCACAGGTCAGGGGTCGGCATCGACCTCGTCATCCATGCCGGCGCCGGCGCCTACATCTGTGGCGAGGAGACCGCGCTGCTCGACTCGCTCGAGGGCCGACGCGGCCAGCCACGGCTGCGCCCGCCGTTCCCGGCCGTCGAGGGCCTCTACGCCTGCCCCACGGTCATCAACAACGTCGAGTCGATCGCTTCGGTTCCGTCGATCGTCACCGGCGGCATCGACTGGTTCGGGTCGATGGGCACCGAGAAGTCCAAGGGCTACACGCTCTACTCCCTGTCCGGTCACGTGAAGGCGCCCGGCCAGTACGAGGCGCCGCTCGGCATCACCCTTCGCGAGCTGCTCGACCTCGGCGGCGGCATGCGGGACGACGCAGAGCTCAAGTTCTGGACGCCCGGCGGCTCGTCGACCCCGATCCTCACCGCGGAGCACCTCGACGTCCCGCTCGACTACGAGGCCGTCGGGGCGGCCGGCTCGATGCTGGGCACCAAGGCCCTGCAGTGCTTCGACCAGACCACGTCGGTCGTGCGCTGCGTGCTGCGCTGGACCGAGTTCTACAAGCACGAGTCCTGCGGCAAGTGCACACCGTGCCGCGAAGGAACGTATTGGCTGGTTCAAGTCCTGGACCGCCTGAATCGTGGCGTCGGAGAGGACGGAGACATCGAGCTGCTGATCGACCTGTGCGACAACATCCTCGGGCGCTCGTTCTGCGCGCTCGGCGACGGTGCCGTCAGCCCGATCACGTCGGCGATCGAGTACTTCCGCGAGGAGTTCGAGGCCGGCATGCACACACCGTCGAGCGAGCTGTTCCCGCCCGAGGCGTCCACCCTGTTCACCCCCGTGACGGCGGGAGGCGTCTCATGACCATCGAGGCAGAGCGGTCGGCCGAGGTCGCACCCGTCGAGCTGGTCACGCTCACCATCGACGGCGTCGAGGTCAGCGTCCCGAAGGGCACGTTGCTCATCCGCGCCGCCGAGCTGATCGGCGTCGACATCCCACGGTTCTGCGACCACCCGCTGCTGGAGCCGATCGGCGCCTGCCGTCAGTGCCTGGTCGAGGTCACCGACGCCGGCAACGGCCGCGGCTTTCCCAAGCCCCAGGCGTCGTGCACGCTTGAGGTCGCCCCCGGCATGGTCGCGAAGACGCAGGTCACGTCGCCGGTGGCCGACAAGGCGCAGCAGGGCACGATGGAGTTCCTGCTGGTCAACCACCCGCTCGACTGCCCGGTCTGCGACAAGGGCGGGGAGTGCCCGCTGCAGAACCAGGCCATGAGTCACGGCCGCGGCGAGACCCGGTTCACCGAGGTCAAGCGCACGTTCCCCAAGCCGACCAAGGTGTCCGCCCAGGTGTTGCTCGACCGCGAGCGCTGCGTCCTGTGCGCGCGCTGCACCCGCTTCTCCGAGCAGATCGCCGGCGACCCGTTCATCACCATGCTCGAGCGTGGCCCCGAGCAGCAGGTGGGCGTCGCGGACGAGGTGCCGTTCCACTCCTACTTCTCGGGCAACACGATCCAGATCTGCCCGGTCGGCGCGCTCACCAGCGCCGACTACCGGTTCCGGTCCCGCCCGTTCGACCTCGTCTCGACGCCGTCCGTGGCCGAGCACGACGCCTGTGGCTCGGCCATCCGCGTCGACCACCGGCGCGGCACCGTCATGCGCCGGCTCGCCGGCGACGATCCCGAGGTCAACGAGGAGTGGATCACCGACAAGGACCGCTTCTGCTTCACCTGGACGACCCAGGGCGACCGCCTGCGCCACCCGCTCGTGCGGAACGAGTCGGGCGAGCTGGAGCCGGCTTCGTGGCCCGCCGCCCTGGCCATCGCCGCCCGAGGGCTGGCCACGGCCGACGGGGGCGTCGGCGTCCTGCCCGGCGGACGCCTCACCGCCGAGGACGCGTTCGCGTACAGCGTGTTCGCACGCACGGTGCTGCGCACCAACGACATCGACTTCCGTGCCCGCGTGCACTCGGCGGAGGAAGCCGACTTCCTGGCGGCGCACGTCGCGGCCACCCATCTGAGCGTCACGTACCGCGATCTCGAGGAGGCGTCGACCGCCGTGCTCGTCGGGCTGGAGCCCGAGGACGAAGCGGGCACGATCTTCCTGCGGCTCCGCAAGGCGTCGTTGTCCGGACTCAAGGTGCTCTCGGTGGCCGCCCACGCCACCCGCGGGCTCACCAAGATGGGGGGCGAGCTCATCGCCACCACGCCCGGCCACGAGGCCGCGGCGCTCGACGGTCTCGACCTGGGTGCTGACGCGGTGATCCTCGCCGGTGAGCGCCTCGCCGGGGTGGAGGGTGCCTTCAGCGCCGCACTTCGTCTGGCCGAGCGGTCCGGTGCGAAGCTGGCCTGGGTGCCTCGCCGCGCCGGAGACCGTGGCGCCGTCGAGACCGGCTGCCTCCCGTCCCTGCTGCCCGGCGGCAGGCCGGTGGCCGACGCCGAGGCTCGCGCCGACCTCGCCGCTGCGTGGGGTGTCGACTCCCTGCCTGCCCGAGTCGGACGCGACACCGAGGAGATCATCAAGGCTGCCGCCGAGCGCAAGCTCGGCGGACTCCTCGTCGGCGGCGTCGAGGTCGACGACCTGCCGAATCCCGCCGAGGCTCGCAAGGCGCTCGACCGGGCGTTCGTCGTCAGCCTGGAGGTCCGCGAGAGCGACGTGACCCGATCCGCCGACGTCGTGCTGCCCGTCGCACCCGCCGTCGAGAAGGCCGGCACGTTCGTCAGCTGGGAGGGTCGCCTGCGTCCGTTCGACGCCGTGCTCAACGCGCCCGGAACACTCACCGACATCCGCGTTCTCGCCGGCATCGCCGAGGAGATGGAATCCGACCTGGGATTCAAGACAGTTGCGGATGCACACGCGTTGATGGCTGAGCTGGGTGCTTGGGACGGGGTCCGCACCGCGGCGCCGCACATCGACGTTCCTCAGACCCAGAAGCTGGAGCAGGGCACTGTCGTCCTGGAGACGTGGCGGCAGATGATCGACGACGGTCGCGGCCAGGACGGTCAGCCGAAGTACCACGCCACCGCTCGCCCCACGGTGCTGCGCGCCAGTGCCGCGACGCTGAAGTCGGCCGGCATCATGCCCGGCGGCCGGGCGACGATCAGCACCGACGACGGCAGCGCCACCTTCACCACCGAGGTCGCCGACCTCCCCGACGGCGTCGTGTGGGCACCGGCCAACAACGGCACGAACCTGCGGGCGATCCGCGCCGGACACGGCACACCGGTCGCCCTCCGAGCCGAGGGTGGTGATGGTGCATGAGTGAGCTGTTCGGCAACGAGCCGTTCTGGGTGGTCGCCCTCAAGGCCGTCCTGATCTTCGTCTTCCTGGTCGTCTACACGCTGTTCAACATCTGGTTCGAGCGTCGCGTGGTCGCGCGCATGCAGCACCGCATCGGACCCAACGTGCACGGCCCGTTCGGCCTGCTGCAGAGCCTCGCCGACGGCGTCAAGCTCGCGCTGAAGGAGGACATCGTCGTCAAGGCGGCCGACAAGGTCGTCTACGTCGCCGCGCCGATCCTGGCCACCATCCCGGCGTTCCTCGCCTGGGCGGTCATCCCGTTCGGCCCCGAGGTCACCATCCCGTTCACCGACACGGTCACCCCGCTCCAGCTCACCGACCTGCCGGTGGCCGTGCTGTACATCCTCGCCGTCACGTCGATCGGCATCTACGGCATCGTGCTGGCCGGCTGGTCATCCGGGTCGATCTACGCCCTCCTGGGCGGCATGCGCTCGAGCGCGCAGATGATCTCCTACGAGGTCGCGATGGGCCTGTCGTTCGTGTCGGTGTTCATGTACGCCGGCTCGATGTCGACGTCCGAGATCGTCGCCGCGCAGTCGAACACCTGGTACTTCCTGCCCCTGTTCCCGTCGTTCGTCATCTACCTCATCGCGATGGTCGGCGAGACCAACCGGGCGCCGTTCGACCTCCCGGAGGCCGAGGGCGAGCTCGTCGGCGGATTCCACACCGAGTACTCCTCGCTCAAGTTCGCGCTGTTCTTCCTGGCCGAGTACGTCAACATGGTCACCGTCTCGGCGCTGGCCACGACGCTGTTCCTCGGCGGCTGGCGGGCACCGTTCGGCATCGCGCAGGTCTGGGAGGGTGCCAACTCCGGCTACTGGCCGGTGCTGTGGTTCTTCGGCAAGACGCTGGCCTTCATCTTCGTGTTCATCTGGCTGCGTGGCACGCTCCCGCGCATGCGCTACGACCAGTTCATGACGTTCGGCTGGAAGGTGCTCATCCCGTTCTCGCTGGCGTGGATCGTGGCCGTCGCGTTCATCCGCAAGCTCAAGCAGGAGGACCTGCTCGACCAGCAGACGCTGGTGTGGGCCGCGATCATCGCCGGTGTGCTCTTCCTCCTGACGTTCCTGATCCCGGAGAAGAAGACCGGGCCCGAACCCACCGAGCCGGAGGAGGACGCCGAGTTCGACGCGTTCGCCGACGGCTACCCGGTGCCGCCCATGCCCGACAGCGTCGACACCCCGAAGGAGGCTCGACGATGACCAACACCGTTCGCGAGACCTTGTGGGACCCGATCGCCGGCTTCGGCGTCACGTTCCGCACCATGTTCAAGAAGGTCGTCACCGAGCAGTACCCGTTCGAGAAGGTGCCCACCGCGCCGCGTTTCCACGGACGCCACCAGCTCAACCGGTGGCCCGACGGGCTCGAGAAGTGCATCGGGTGCGAGCTGTGCGCGTGGGCGTGCCCGGCCGACGCCATCTACGTCGAGGGTGCGTCGAACTCCGAGGACGGGCGGTTCAGCCCGGGTGAGCGCTACGGCCGCGTCTACCAGATCAACTACCTGCGCTGCATCCTGTGCGGTCTGTGCATCGAGGCGTGCCCCACTCGCGCCCTCACGATGACGAACGAGTACGAGCTGGCCGACGACAACCGCGCCGACCTCATCTACGAGAAGTCCGACCTGCTGGCACCGCTGCTGCCCGGCATGGTGGAGCCGCCGCACGCGATGCTCATCAGCGACGACCACCACGACTACTACCGGGGCAAGACGCTCGACATCCTCCCGACCGATCCCGCCGAAGAGGCCAGCGTCAACCCGCCAGGCGCGCCTGGCGAGGGTGCCGGGCCACGGGCGGCAGATGACTCAGGGGAGGACGATCAGTGACGACGTTCTGGATCCTCGCGCCGGTCATGGTCATCGCCGCCCTCGGCCTGGTGTTCGCCCGCAAGGCCGTGCACGCGGCGCTCTGCCTGGCCATCGTCATGATCGGCCTGGCGGTGCTGTACGCCGCCCAGGGCGCGCCGTTCCTGTTCGCGGTGCAGATCATCGTCTACACCGGCGCGATCATGATGCTGTTCCTCTTCGTGCTGATGCTCGTCGGCGTCGACACGTCCGACTCCCTGGCCGAGACCATCAAGGGCCAGCGGCTCATGGCCACCGTGGTCGGCCTGCTGTTCGGGTTCACGGCGGTGACCGCGATCGGGCAGGGCATCACCGGCGCCGTCACGGGGCTCGAGGAGGCCAACAGCGACGGCAACCCGTACGGGTTGGCGAAGCTGCTGTTCGGCCCCTACGTCCTCGCGTTCGAGCTCACCAGCGCCCTGCTCATCACCGCAGCGCTGGGCGCGATGGTGCTGGCGCACCACGAGAAGCTCGCCGAGCGACTCAGCCAGGCCGACCACGCGCGCCAGAGGATGCGCGACTACGCCGACTCCGGTCGACACCCCGGCAACCCGCCGACGCCCGGCGTCTTCGCGCGGCACAACGCCGTCGACACCCCGGCTCTGCTGCCCGACGGTCGCCCGCTGGAGGAGTCGATCTCCGCCAGCCTCGTCGCCCGCGGTCAGCTGCGCGACGGCTTCGAGGACGACGTCGAGGCCGTGGAGCGCGAGCTCGACCCGACGGTCGAGAAGGACGAGAAGGACCAGGGGGGCGAGGAGAAGTGACCGAGTACATCACCCTCTCGCTGATCCTGTTCACCATCGGCGCCACCGGCGTGCTCGTGCGCCGTAACGCCATCGTCGTGTTCATGTGCGTCGAGCTGATGCTCAACGCCACCAACCTGGCGTTCGTCGCGTTCTCGCGTCAGCACGGCAACCTCGACGGCCAGGTGGCGGCGTTCTTCGTCATGGTCGTCGCCGCGGCCGAGGTCGTGGTCGGCCTCGCCATCATCGTGTCCATCTACCGCACGCGTCGCTCGGCCTCGGTCGACGAGGCGAGCCTGCTGAAGCTCTAGGGGGTTCAGCGTGAATGATTTTGGGCTCGAACTCGCCTGGCTGCTCGTCGCGGTCCCGCTCGTCTCCGGTCTCGGACTCCTGGTCTGGGGCAAGGAGGGCGACCGCGTCGGTCACCTCATCGGCTCCGCGGCGTCGTCGATCTCCTTCCTCATCGGGGCCATCGCGTTCATCCAGCTGCTCGCCCGCGACGAGGCCGACCGGTCGTTCTCGAAGTCGATGTTCACCTGGATCGAGGCCGGCCCGTTCCACGTCGACGTCGCGTACACGTTCGACCCGCTCTCCGGGTTGTTCGTGCTGCTGATCACCGGCGTCGGCTCGCTGATCCACATCTACTCGATCGGCTACATGGAGCACGACGCCCGCCGCCGCCGGTTCTTCGCCTACCTCAACATCTTCATCGCCTCGATGCTCACGCTCGTGCTGGCGTCCGACTACCTGGTGATGTTCCTCGGCTGGGAGGGCGTCGGCCTGGCGTCGTACCTGCTGATCGGCTTCTGGCAGCACAAGGACTCGGCCGCCCAGGCCGCCACCAAGGCGTTCGTCGTGAACCGCGTCGGCGACCTCGGCATGGCGCTCGCGATCATGCTGATGTTCGCCCAGTTCGGCACGTCCGCGGTCGCTCCGGTGAACGCGTCGATCGACGGGGCGTCGGCCGCCGTCGCCACCACCCTCGGCCTGCTCCTGCTGCTCGGCGCCTGCGGCAAGTCGGCCCAGGTGCCGCTGCAGAGCTGGCTGCTCGACGCGATGGAAGGCCCCACCCCGGTCTCGGCGCTCATCCACGCCGCAACGATGGTCACCGCTGGCGTCTACCTCGTCGTCCGCTCCAACGGCATCTTCGACGCCTCCGAGACGGCGCGCACCGCAGTCATCGTCGTCGGTCTCGTCACGCTTCTCGTCGGGGCCTGGATCGGTTGCGCCAAGGACGACATCAAGAAGGCGCTGGCCGGCTCCACGATGAGCCAGATCGGCTACATGATGCTCGCGGCCGGCCTCGGCCCGGCGGGCTACGCGTTCGCGATCTTCCACCTGCTCACGCACGGCTTCTTCAAGGCCAACCTCTTCCTCGGCGCCGGCTCGATCATGCACGGCATGAACGACGACGTGGAGATGCGGCACTACGGCGCCCTGCGCAAGGCCATGCCGATCACGTTCATCACGTTCCTGTTCGGCTACCTCGCGATCATCGGTTTCCCGGGCTTCTCCGGGTTCTTCTCCAAGGACAAGATCATCGAGACGGCATTCGGGCACTCGTTCTGGGTCGGGCTCGGTGCTCTGGTCGGTGCCGGCGTCACGGCGTTCTACATGACCCGCCTCATGATGATGACGTTCTTCTCCGAGAAGCGCTGGAAGGAGGACGTCCACCCGCACGAGTCGCCGAAGGTCATGACGTACCCGCTGATCGCACTCGGCGCTCTGTCGCTGCTGGGTGGCGCGATGCTGCTGGGCGGCTGGATCACCGGGTTCCTCGAGCCGGTCGTCGGCCACGCCGAGCACCACGAGCTCGGCATCCCGGCCTGGCTCCTGACGGTGCTCATCACGCTGGTCGTCGCGGTGGGCGTCGCTCTCGGCTACTTCCTCTACACGCGCGAGCCGATCGCCGGTGAGATGCCGGCCGACAGCTCGGTCTCGATCTTCTCCCGCGCCGGGCGCCACGAGCTCTACGGCAACGAGATCAACGACGCGATCGCGGTGCGTCCCACGCGTCACCTCACGCGCTTCCTCGTCTTCCTCGACGGCAAGGGCATCGACGGCTTCGTCACCGGTCTCGCCGACCGGCTCGGCGACGCGTCCCAGGCCCTGCGCAAGCCACAGACCGGGTTCGTCCGCAGCTACGCCCTCAGCTTCTTCGCGGGCGCGGCCATCATCGTGCTCGCCCTCCTGGCGGTGACGCTCGCATGATTCTGAGCCTCATGGCCGCCACGCCGCTCGTCGGCGCGCTCGCCCTCGTCCTCATGCCACGGGCCCACGACAGCGCCCGACTGGTGAAGAGCGTTGCGGTCGCCTTCTCGCTCCTGACGCTGGTCATCTCCCTGGGGATGATGGCGGGCTACGAGGTCGGCGCCGGCGGCTACCAGCTCACCGAGCAGCACACCTGGATCGCGCAGTTCGGGGTGTCCTACTCGCTCGGCGTCAACGGCATCGGCGTCACGCTCATCCTGCTCACCACGGTGCTGACGCCCATCGTCGTGCTCTCCGCCTGGGACGACCGCCTCCCCGGCAACCGGAGCGCCAACGCCTACCTCGCCTGGATGCTGGTGCTGGAAGGGCTCGCGATCGGCGTCTTCTCGGCCACCGACGCCTTCCTGTTCTACGTGCTGTTCGAGGCGACGCTGGTGCCGCTTTACTTCCTGATCGGCTCCTACGGCGGTCCGCGCCGCAGCTACGCCGCCGTGAAGTTCCTGATCTACAACCTCGTCGGTGGCCTGCTGATGCTCGCCTCGATCGTCGGCCTGTACGTCGTCACCGCCCGTCAGGGTGAGGCGACGTTCCTGCTGAGCGACCTGACGAACCTCGAGGTGGGCACCACCACGGAGCGGCTGCTGTTCATCGGCTTCATGGCGGCGTTCGTCATCAAGGCTCCGTTGTGGCCGTTCCACACCTGGCTGCCCGACGCGGCTGCGTCCGCCACCCCGTCGACGTCGGTGCTGATGGTCAGTGTCGTCGACAAGATCGGCACGTTCGGCATGCTCCGCTGGTGCCTCGAGGTGTTCCCCGGTGCATCGGAGTGGGCCAGCCCGGTGGTCATCGGCCTGGCCGTGGTGAGCATCCTCTACGGCGCGCTCCTGGCGATCGGCCAGGACGACCTGCGGCGCCTGATCGCGTTCACGTCCGTGTCGCACTTCGGGTTCATCATCCTGGGCATCTTCGTGTTCACGTCCACGTCCACCGCGGGCGCGACGCTCTACATGTTCAACCACGGCATGTCCACGGCGGCGTTGTTCCTCGTCACCGGCATCATGATCGCCCGGCGCGGCTCGGCCAGCATCGGCGACTTCGGTGGGGTGCAGAAGATCGCCCCGATCATGTCGGGCGTCCTGCTCGTCGCCGGTCTGTCGAGCCTCTCGTTGCCGGGGCTGGCGCCGTTCATCTCCGAGTTCATGGTGCTCGCCGGAACGTTCACGCGCTCGCCGGTGGCCGCCGTGCTGGCCACGCTCGGCATCGTCCTCGCCGCGCTCTACATCCTGATCATGTACCAGCGCACCATGACCGGACCGCTGCGTGACGGCAACGAAGGCGTCCACGACCTGAACCCCCGTGAGGTCGCGGCGCTGGCGCCGGCCATCGTGCTGATCTTCGGGCTCGGGTTCTACCCGCAGCCGGTGCTCAACGTCATCAACCCGGCCGTCGACGAGGTCGTCAGCCAGGTCGGTGGCGGCGACCCGGCCCCCCAATCTCCGACAGAGCTGTCACCTGCCGACCTCGCCCAGGAGGGTGGCCACTGATGTTCCTCCAGGACCTGCCACCCATCGACGGACCCACGGTCGAGTACGCGCTGATCGCCCCGATCCTCATCATCACGGCGGTCGCGGTGATCGGCACCGTGGTCGAGGCCGCGGTGCCGCGTCGCCGCCGGTTCGAGATCCAGGCACTCCTCGCCGTCGTCGGTGTGGTCGCCGCTCTGGTCGACACAGTTTTCGTGTACCAGTCCCTCGACAAGATCGAGAGCGCTCAGACCGCCCGCGGTCAGATCTCGACCGAGGGAGCACTCTCGGTCGATGGTCCGGGCGTCTTCACGTGGGGCCTGTTGCTCGTGTTCGGGCTGATGAGCTTCCTGCTGTTCGCCGAGCGGCGCCTCGAGGGCGGGCTCAGCGCGTTCACCGGCCGCGCCGCTGACGCGCCCGGGTCGGCGGGGGAGGCCGAGGCTCAAGCGGCCAACATCGAGCACACCGAGGTGTTCCCGCTCGCGATGTTCGCGCTGCTCGGGATGATGGTGTTCGCCACGTCCAACGACCTGCTGACGATGTTCGTCGCACTCGAGGTGCTGTCGCTGCCGCTCTACCTGATGTGCGGCCTGGCGCGCCGACGCCGTCTGCTCAGCCAGGAGGCTGCGCTCAAGTACTTCCTGCTCGGCGCGTTCTCGTCGGCCTTCTTCGTCTACGGCATCGCCCTGATCTACGGATACGCCGGCAGCGTCGAGCTCGCCGAGATCGACGCCGCCGTCACGGCTCGCACCGGTAGCGAGAACCTGCTGCTCGCCGCGATCGCCCTGATGGCGGTGGGCCTGCTGTTCAAGATCAGCGCCGTGCCGTTCCACGCCTGGACGCCCGACGTCTACCAGGGCGCGCCGTCGGCGGTCACCGCCTTCATGGCCGCCGGCACCAAGGCAGCCGCGTTCGTCGCGCTGATGCGGGTGTTCTTCGTCGCGTTCGGTGGTGCGTCATGGGACTGGCGGCCGATCATCTGGGCCATCGCGCTGGTCACCATGCTGCTCGGCTCGTTGGTCGCCATCGCTCAGACGGACGTCAAGCGCATGCTCGCCTACTCGTCGGTCGCCCACGCCGGCTTCCTGCTCGTCGGCTTCGTCGGCGCCTACGTCACCACGACCGGACGCATCACGTCGGTCTCGAGCGTGCTGTTCTATCTCGTCGTGTACGGCATCGCGTCGATCGGAGCGTTCGCGATCGTCACGCTCATCCGCGACACCGGTGGCGAGGCCACCCACCTCTCGCGCTGGGCCGGGCTGGGCCAGGAGTCGCCGCTGCTGGCCGGCGCGTTCGCACTGTTCATGCTGTCGTTCGCCGGCATCCCGCTCACGGCCGGCTTCATCGGCAAATGGAGCGTCTTCAGTGCCGCGTGGTCGGGCGGCTACTGGGCGCTCGTCGTGGCCGGCGTGATCGTGAGCGCCATCGCGGCGTACTTCTACGTGCGCGTCATCGTGCTGATGTTCTTCACCGAGCCGGTTGGCGACGGGCCAACGGTCGCGGTCCCCAGTGCCTTGACTACCGTGGTCATCGCCGCGGCCGCCCTGGCCACGGTGGTGCTCGGCATCCTGCCGGGCCCCGTGCTCGACCTGGCACAGCATGCGGGTGCATTCGTGCGCTGACCAGTTCCGAAGACTGGGTTGTTTGAAGGAGGGCGCGAGTGACGAGTCTGGGAGTGGCGTTCGCCGACGACGCGCTCGAGGCGCGCGTCAGTCGCGGCGTCCAGCTCGTCGAGGAGCACCTCGCCCGTGTGGTCGACAGTGACGAGCAGTTCATCACCGAGGCCGCGGCGCACCTGCTCAACGCCGGCGGCAAGCGCTTCCGGCCGATGCTGGTGATGGTGTGCGCGGAGTTCGGCGACCCGGCCCACCCCGACGTCGTGCCGGCCGGAACCGCCGTCGAGCTCACCCACCTCGCCACGCTCTACCACGACGACGTCATGGACGAGGCGTCCATGCGCCGCGGCGCCGAGAGCGCCAACCACCGCTGGGACAACTCACTCGCGATCCTGGTCGGCGACTACCTGTTCGCGCACGCGTCGGAGGTCGTCTCGACGCTCGGCCCGGACGCCGTCGGCGTCCAGGCCCGCACCTTCGCACGTCTGGTCAAGGGCCAGATCCGCGAGACCATCGGCCCGCGCGGCGACGAGGACCCGCTGGCCCACTACCTCAGCGTCGTGGCCGACAAGACCGGATCACTGATCGCCACGTCGGCCCACTTCGGCGCCACCATGTCGCGGGCGTCCGACGACGTCGTCGCCGCGCTCACCGAGTTCGGTGAGCGGATCGGCGTGGCCTTCCAGCTCAGCGACGACATCCTCGACATCACCAGCGACTCCGGCGAGTCCGGCAAGACACCGGGCACCGACCTGCGCGAAGGCGTGCCGACTCTGCCAGTGCTGCTGGCCCGTCGCTCGACCGATCCCGCGGATGCCGATCTCGTCAACCTGCTGAATGCACCGATCACCGACGATGCCGAGGTGACCCGGGCCGCTCGAGGCGTTGCGGGCCCACCCGGCGATGAACGAGGCTCGCGCCGTGGTGCAGGACGAGGCCGACGCGGCGCGCGCCCTGCTCGACAAGCTGCCCGACACGCCCGCCCGTGCAGCCCTGAACGCGATCTGCGACACCCTGGCCACGCGTCTCAGCTGACTGCAGGGACGAGCCAGGGCCTCAGCCGCTGACGCCCTGGGAGTCGAGGTGGTCGTCGCCGTGGGGGGAGACGATCTCGATGATCGCCTCGGAGAAGTCGACGCCGTAGGTGGACTGGAGGTGGCTGCGCACCGCTTCCACGGCGTCGTCGAGGCTCCCGGCATGGGTGATGCCTCCGCCGCTCGCGAGGCCCTCGCCCTCGATGTCGAGCTCCCACCCGTCGGCCCCCTTCAACGCATTCACGACGAATCGACCGTGCGGTGGGGGATGGCCTTCGAAGGAAATGGTCACCCGTGGATCATGCACTGCCCTTTTCTATTTTACGTTTACAAGTAATATTGAAATGATGTTCAATCTCGGTTAGACGAGTATGTCGTTCGCGCACGCCGACGGGATGCGCGAGAGATGTGCTCGGCGCTTCCGCGACGTCTCCTCGGTGTTCGAGCTCACCCGCTGGAGATCCGTGCGGACGCAGGCCGCTCGGTAGGATGCGATCGCGAACGACTCGGGCCATTGGACCGCGTTCGCCGGCTGTCGAAGGTCGTGACGAAGCCGTAACGGTGTTCTTGATCTCGCGCCCGCCGAAGATCTGCAGCTGCTGGCGGACATGTCATGGTGTTCGGCGACAGCTCGGACTATGCGGTTCGCCCAGAGTCGCAGCTGGATCAGTCGACTCCACGATGTCGGTGAACAAGACCGTGTCGATCTGAGCTGACTGAAAGGATAGGCTCTGGTGTCGCTCCGACGAGGATCTAGGAGCCTCACGGCTTTTCGCGCGCGGCGATGTGCCTGTCCGGGTCGATGGTCTCGCCTCGCAGACCATGAGGACGGGCCTTGAAATGCTTCTCGGCGCGCATGAGGTTGTCCCCATCGCGCGGGAATCGGTCGCTCGATCGCGATCGAGCGCTGACTACGCCGACTATACGCTCCGAGTGCCTAGGTTCATGAACGCGCACCCGGAGGCCATCGCTGACACGGTGTCGAGACGACGAGTCGACAGCGTCGCATCGGTGCGATCCACCGTGCAACGGAATATACTACGTGCACGATTCGAAGTCCATCTAGGAACCGCTTACCGAGCAGACGATTGGTGTAAGACAAGGAAAGCTCTACGCTCCCTATGGCGCGATACTCCTCCACCCTTCATCCGTCCCAGACCTGCATGGCGCGTCGTCTGCCGCACGTCGCTCGGACTTCCTCGACGTATGGCACCGCTGTGCGAGCTCTGGACATTGACGCAGCGTCTCGATCCCAGTCAGCGACGATCGCGTCCCCGACGATGCGACCGACACCGTCTGAACGATGGCCGCGACTCGCACGAAAGTGCGGCCAGCGTGGACGACGGTGCTCCGCGCTGTGAATGCTCCGTCAGACTCTCGTGCCATCCGCTGGCCTCGTTCAGCTCCACTCCGTGCCTGACGCCCGCGACCTACTATGTGTCCGCCAACTCACACGCGACGCGCGAGAAGGTCCAGACTCACGTGCACATCGACGTCGTTGACACCCAGCGCTAGCGCCAGCGAGATGGTACCCCGGCGGACTACACCTGCGTCTCTCGTAGACCAATCCAGTGGCACAGCGGTGGTAACGAACCGGTTCCACCAGTCAACGCTCGCTCACGTTCTATCCCTAACGACCGCATCTCCGGCGTCAGGAACGACTCCGCGCACGGGCTCGCCATCCGCGAGCCCAATCTCGCTCCGCCGTCAACCATTTCGAGAGACACACCCTATCCTTCCATCGCCGGCGACCCTCATGCTCTCATACTACACCCGCTCTCCTGACTTCATGAAGTTCGCTCGAAGTCAGGGTCAGGTTCAGTAACGAAGCGTGCCTCAGCGCGCTTCAGTCACTCATCGGCGAACAACTTTCGGCCGTCCTCGGGCGGGAAGTCGGCGTGACGGTGGACGGTGCGCCACCGCCGTCCTCGCGGCGGAAGACATGCGTGGCGCGCAGCGTGTAGATCCCAGGGGTGCCTCGACGCTCTTTCGTTCCGCTCGTAGCCAACTTCGTACGCCAGGGCGCAGTTGCCTCACTTCTGGGGCAACAACGTGCCTCCTCCCTCGGGCGGGAGGTCGGCATGACGATGGACGGTACGCCACTCGCCGTCCTCGCGCCGGAAGACGTGCGTGGCACGCAAGGTGTACATCCCGGGAGTGCCGTCGACGACGACCTCGTTGCGCTCGAAACCGACGATGTACGCCAGGTCGCCACTCGCCCCGGCCGCGATCAGCTCGAAGTCGTAGGACACCGGGTCGGAGAACCACCCGGCCACCCTCTTGAACAACGGCTCGAGCTGGACCCAGCCTTGCGCCGACTCCTTGGCCCCGAGCACCGTGACGGGGTCGTTCCGCGACCACAAGTCGATCCTCGGCTGTGGGTCGCCGGCGTGGATCAGCCGCTCTGCCTCGACGTGCTTCGGAAGAAACTCCTCCACGAACTCACGGGTTTCTGTATTCATGGCTGGCCTCCGCTACAGTGAAGATATTAGATACAGTTAGGATGTATCCAAATGGCAGAGCCTGTCAAGAGGTCGTACGACGCAAGCGGTCGACGGGCGCGGGCACAGGAGACGCGTTTGCGCATCATCGACGTCGCCCACGACCTCTTCATTTCCCCGGGATACGGCTTGACCACCATCGCGGACATCGCCCGCGGCGCTGGCGTCTCGGTGGAGACCGTCTACTCCGCGTTCGGCAACAAGGCGGCTCTACTCCGACAGGTCTGGTACGTCCGGTTCCGCGGCGACGATCAGGATGTCCGTCTCCTTCACCGCCCCGCGATCCAGGACATGCTCGCCGAGCCGGACCTCATCCGTCGGTTGCACCGGCATGCCGTCGTCATCACGCCGGTCTTCCGCCGTTTCGTCCCATTGCACCGAGCGCTCGCTGCCGCTGCCGCGACCGAACCGTCCGCCGCCGACATGATGGCCGAGTTCGACGCCGGTCGGCTGGACGCCTGCACCCAGTACGCGAAGGCGGCCAAGAAGACGGGTCAGCTGTCAGTGTCGTCGGCTGAGTGCCGCGACGTCTTCAATGCGACTCTCGATGGTGCGCTATGGCACCGACTCGTCCACGAGAGCGGTTGGAGCGACGGGAAGTTCGCCGCGTTTCTCGGAGATCTCTGGGTGTCCGCGCTCACGAGACCTGCTTGACGGGGACGCCCTGGGGTCCTGCGAGACGTTTGCGATTGGCCCCGACTGATCCGGCGGCGCGCCGCCAGAGCCAGAGGATGCCGCGAGTGAGGGGTGTCGCGAGATCGACGTACCCGTGGACCGGGACGGTGGCGAAGATGAGCCATCGGAGGTCGTTCGGTGCGTTCATGCCGTTCTCCTTGTCGTGAGCGTGTTGGTCGGCGTGGGGGAGACGAAGGCGTCAATCGCTCGGTCAATGTCCGACCGCGACACGTCGGCAGCCGACCAGCTGGCGACAGGCACGCCGTCGGGACGGAGGAGGACGGTGCCGGCGGGCCCGAGCCCGAGTGCACGAGCCGCCGAGTGCGGCAGACTCGTCGTCGTGATCGGCGGCCGCCCCATGCGGGCCGGACCGTCGTGCGCCGCATGGCTCTCCGGACCGACGAGAAGAGTCAGCCCGGGTCCGACCGAGTCGATCGTCGAACGGCGCGCTTCGCCGGACGGCGACGGGTCGAGCCACACGTGGGCGATGCGACCACCGAGGTCGATCTGAAGCTCCGACATCGCCTCACGGCGGCTGCCCTCCGGGTCGGCGGACCGGGTCACGTTGTGCGCGGCGGCCGGCCGACGTTCGTCCTCGTACGTCGACAGGAACTCCGGCGGCGCCCACCCGAGCATCACCCAGGCCAGCTTCCAGCCGAGATCCCGTCCGCCGGCGATGGCCGTGTTGAGGCCTGTTCCGCCCCTCGGCGTGACTCGGTGCGCGGCGTCGCCGGCCAGGAAGACCCGGCCGCTGCTGAAGGTGTCCGCGAGCTGCGCCGCCGAGGTGAACCAGCCGAAGCGGTCGATCTGGATCGGGATGCCGGGCGCTCCGGCCGCCCGCTCGATCCGGTGACGCAGCAGCTCCCGCGCCGCGTCGGTGTCGCCGAGATCGCTCGGGAGATCCGTGCCGAAGAGCCACCGGTCGTCAGGCCCGGCCGGCACCAGGATGCCGCCGGCCTTCGGGTCGGTGATCGCGTAGACGCCGTGTCGGTGCTCGCCCATCAGCTCCCAGAGCGGTGCGTGGAACTCGACCATGGCCCCTTCGATGAGGCCGTCGAGCCCGGTGTGCTTGATGCCGAGCGACGTTCGGATGCGACTCTTGGCGCCATCCGCCGCGATGACGTACTCGGCCGCCACGTCGAGCTTCTGTCCCGATCCGGCATCCTTCAGAGTCAGCACCGCGTGCTGAGGGGTGTGTCGGACGTCGACGGCCTCGATGCCGCGCACGACCTCCGCAGTCGGAAGGGTTGCCAGGTGTTCGAGTAGGACCGACTCCAGATGGTCCTGTGGCACGCAGGCCGGGAACATCGGGCTGACCATGGCGCTCTGTGCTTGTGAGGGATACCCGACATCGATGCGGAAGCCCTCCGCGGCTCTCGCCGCGGTCGGTATCTGGAGCATCGAGATCTCGACGTCGACCCCGCCGGCGAGGACGCGGTCCGCGAGACCCCAGGACCGGAGCATCTCCATGGTGCGGACGCTCAGCACGGTCGCGCGGGGCAGCTCCGAGCCGGCTTCTCGCCGCTCGACGAGGACGACCTCGATGCTCGTGCCTGGCCAAGGACACGGCGGCGGTGAGGCCCGCGGGTCCTGCTCCGACGACCACGACCGGACGAACCCGTCCATCGGTGAGTGATGACTTCATCGGATTCTTCTTTCATCGGACGATGTGTATTTCAAACGACACTATGTAGTACATAAGACGAAGTGTCAACCGAAATGTGAAAGACTGTCGGCATGCCCACGCGTCAGTACAACCAGAAGCTCCGAGCCGAGTCCGCGGCAGAGACCCGCCAGAGGATCCTCGACGCAGTCGCCGAACGGATGCGAACCGCCCCCACAGAACCCATCAGCATCGATCAGGTGGCGCGACTGGCCAAGGTGTCGCGCTCGACGATCTACGTCGTCTTCGGCTCCAGGGTCGGGCTCTTCGAGGCCTTCGCGGAGGACCTCTGGGACCGCACGGGCTTTGCTGATCTGGTGCAGGCCGTGAAGACCGCCGATGCTCTCGAACAGCTCCGAGCAGCCACCAAGGCCGCGTGTCGAATGTTCGCTGGCGACGTCGACGTCTATCGCGTGCTCAACGCGATGGCGCGACTGGACCCGGATGCCGTCGGGCAGGTGGTCGACGCCGCAGAGAATGACCGTCGGCGAGGCATGGGGAGGTTGGCGAAGCGCCTTGGCGATGACGGGTACCTCCGCGACGACGTCACAACCGAGCAGGCGCTCGACCTGCTGTGGTTGCTGGGCAGCTTCGACGCGTTCTACCACCTGCACGTCGGGAGGGGCCTCGCTGTCGACGATGCTGCCGACGTGCTCTCAGAGACGGCGGAGCGGGCGCTCTGCCGCTGACTCCGATCCGCTCTGGAGGACTAGCGGCTCAGATCCGTGACGCCGTGACTGCGGCCATCCGGTTGCAGCTCGGCTCGTACCACGACCGGAACGTCGCATTCAGCGGGTGAGACCGACATGGGCTCGCCTGCTTGGGGGGCGCGGCGACGGCCGCCGAAGACGTCGACGGTGAAGATCACCAGCGCGATCCAGACGAGCACGAATCCGATCCATCGGGCCGTCGTCATCTCTTCGTGGAAGAGCAGCAGGCCGAAGATGAACTGCAGGGTCGGCGCGAGGTACTGCAGCAGCCCGATGGAGGTGAGGCGGAGGCGGGTCGCGGCGCCGCCGAACAGGAGCAAGGGGATCGCGGTGATGATGCCGGTGCCGGCCAGCAGCAAGGCGTTCGGCAATCCTTCGTGCCCGAACGACAGCGTGCCGTTGGCTTCCAGGACGCCGAGATAGGCGAAGGCGATCGGCGTCAGCAGCAGGGTCTCGGCTCCGAGCGCCTCGACCGCACCGAGCTGCGCCTTCTTCTTGAGGAAGCCGTAGGTGGCGAACGAGAACGCGACCGTGAGTGCGACCCACGGCAGCCGTCCGTAGTCGACGGTGAGGATGACGACGGCGACGGCGCCGATGGCGACGGCCACCCACTGCGGCCGGCGGAGCGTCTCCTGGAGCACGAACACGCCGAGCAGCACCGTGACGAGCGGGTTGATGAAGTAGCCGAGTGACGTCTCGATGACCTTGTCGTTGGTGACGCCGTAGATGAACGCGGCCCAGTTGACCGCGATGACGACCGACGCCAGGCCCAGGAAACCGACGCGGCGTCGGTTCGACCAGATGGCGCGGAAGGCTTCCCAGCGGTGGGTGAAGGTGAGCAACAGCCCGACGAACACCAGCGACCAGATGATCCGATGCGCCAGCGCCTCCAGCGAGCCCGCCGGGTCGAGCAGCGGCCAGTACAGCGGGAACAGGCCCCAGCACAGGTACGCGCCGGCACCCATCGCCAGACCGCTGCGGGAATCGTTCACATCAGGAACCTACCCCGGCAGCCGCGCCGGATATTCCCGACGGAACCAGCGCGGCTGCGCGATCTTGGCAGGATCCCGTCGTCGGCTGGCAGGGACGGATCAGGTCGACTCGAGCAGTCGCTTGAGCCGGGCCAGGTCCTTCGTGTTCGCGCGACGCATCGCGGTGGCCATCATCGGAGCGCCGCGACCGTCGAGAATCCGGATGGCTCGCCCCGGTTGCGGAAGCTCATCCTGAGTTCGGCCGTCCCCAGCCACCGCCCAGGTCGTACGTACGTCTCCATCGGGAAGGGGCCGTCGGCCGTGCGCATCACGAGCCGACTCTGGCAGGCTCCAGCTCGACGACCTCGTACGTGTAGGCGAGCCGGCGGCCGAGGAAGCGGGCGACGAAGTCCATCCTCGACCCGATGGCGACCGGCGGCGCGGTCTGCCAGTCGACGGACTGGATGTTCACGTACCACTCGGGCGCGTTCGTGGGGTCGCCTGCGTATCCGGCGACCACGTCGACTGGTCGTTCGATCACGATCTCGGTGCGGACGTCGACCCATCGCTGACTCCTTCCCTGTCCCCGAAATGTACGACGATGGGGACATGAGCGATCGGCCTCGCTGGTTCACCGACACCAAGGAGGGCCACTCCGAGTGGTACGTCCAGCGATTCCGCACGGCGGCCGAGGAGGGAACGGACATCACCGGTGAGGCCCGCCTGCTCGACGCGATCGTCCCGCCCGGGTCCCGCATCCTCGACGCCGGCTGCGGCCCTGGTCGTCTCGGTGCCGAGCTCCACGCCCGCGGCCACACGGTGGTCGGCGTCGACGTCGATCCGGTGCTGATCGCCGCCGCCGAGGAGGACCATCCCGGTCCGACCTGGCTGGTGGGCGATCTCGCCGAGCTGGATCTCGACGAAGCACCGTTCGACGCCGCGTTGATCGCCGGCAACGTCATGGTGTTCGTCGCGACCGGTACGGAAGCGGATGTCCTCGCCCGCGTCGCCGCGCACGTCAAGCCCGACGGCGTGGTGCTCATCGGCTTCGACCTCGACCTGCACTACCCGCTGGCGGCGTTCGACGCCGACCTCGAGGCGGCCGGCCTGCGCGTCGAGCAGCGGTTCGCGACGTGGGACCTGCGCCCGCTCCCCGACGACCCGGACTACGCCGTCACGGTCGCACGTGTGTGATCTCGACCTCGGCTCGTGAGAACGGCGGGGCACCGAGGCCGGTGATGCGCATGTTGCCCCAAGCGTCGTGCTCGGCGAGGCGGCCCTCGGCGGACTCGCGACCGTCGGCGATGGATACTCCGACGCGCAGTGGCGCCGCTCGGTCTTCGCTGCGTCGACATCGTCGTTCGAACGACGCGTCCGTACCAGTGGTACCTGCCGTCGAGCGGCTCCAGATGCCCGCCGAGGACGACCTCGACGTCGATCGTGTCGTCGCCGATCGAGAGGCGGGCGGGCCCGCTGTAGCCGTCCTCGTCGTCGTGCTCCGGAACCCACGGAGCCGGACGCTGACGACGACGGCGGCGCTTGAGCTTCATTCGAGGAAACCAGCCCGTCGCCACATCCGGCGTCCGACCGGGCCGAGCAGGCCGTTCTCGGTGAGGAATTGCGCCAGGGAGGCGAAGCCCATGATCTGGTTCTCCCGCAGGTGGGGGTTGTCTGCGGCCTCGCGGCTGGCCCGCTTCGCATCGAGCCCGGCTCGGCGGTAGACCGCAGGGTTGGAGAAGGCGTACCTGAACACCGGTCCACCGAGCCCCACCAGGTTGCCGGTGAGCAGACGCTCGACCCGCCCGGCGGTTTCCATCCGGCGGACGACGCCTTCGCGCGCGAACTTGATGTGCCGGGCCTCCTCGGTGACGTGGATGCGCATCAGCTGGGCCACCAACGGCTGGAGCTGGTCGTCATCCATCATGCGGCGCTGGATCGCGTCGAAGATCTCCTCGCCGACGAGCGCAGCGACCCACAGCAGCGAGCCACGCAGCGCGAACGGCAGCGCGTCCATGGCGACACGCTCCCGCGTGCGCATCTGGTACGGGCGCGCACCGACCCGGTCGATGACCTTGCCGAACATCGTCATGTGCCGGCACTCGTCACCCATCTCGGTGAGCGCGTAGTGCACGTGGGGGGAGCGGTGGTCCTCGTGCATCAGCTCGCGCAGCAGTGCCCGGATGAGCAGGTTCTCGAACCAGATGCCGACCGACAGCGTGTTCGCCATCTCCTGCCGCGAGAGCTCGATGCGCTGCGCCTCCGTCATCTCTTCCCAGTACGGCGTGCCGTACAACGAGACGACCTGCGGCGGCAGGAAGTACTTGTGGGGATCGATCGGGGCGTCCCAGTCGATGTCGACCTCGGGTTCGTACGACCGGCGGACCGAGCCGCCGAGCAAGCGCTGCGCGACGACCTCGCGGTCCAGGGTGGCGGTCATGGTGCCTCCAGGAGATTTACATTCTCAAACTAAACGTAAACGATGCGATCGATGCAGTCAACGACCTACGATGCAGCCATGACCGAGGTCACATCCGGCACGGATGGCGTGCGCGAACGCATCCTCGACGCGGCCACGGAGTGCCTGATCGAGTCCGGCATCGACGCTCGGCTGCATGCCACGATCGCCGAGCGGGCCGGTGTCTCGCGGCCCACGGTCTACAAGTACGTCGGCGACCAGACGGCGATCCTCAGGGCGGTGCTCGACCGGGAGGTCGAGCGGTTCTTCGCGGCGGCCACGCCGGCGTTCACGGCGATGAACGAGGACGAGAGCCGGGGGCTGGACGACGCGATCGTGTTCGTCGTCGACTACGCCCGGCGCCACACGTTGCTGCAGATGGCGTTGCATCGGTACCCCGGTCTGATCCTGCCGGCGCTGACGACGAACTCCGAAGCCCTCGTCGAGGGCGTCGTGGCGGCGTTCACCGAGCATGTCGAGCAACGACTCGCCCGCACCGGCGGTGAGGGTGACGTTCGCGCGATCGTCGAGTGGGCCTACCGGATCGCGGTGTCGCTCGTCATCACCCCGAGCACCGCCACGCAGGACGACGCGGGTCTGCGCCGCCACCTCGCTGAGCTCTCCCCGCTGATCGAGCTCCTCGGGCAGCGGGCGCCATCGCGATGATCACCGCCGACCGGTTCCAGACGTACGGGACGTCCCACCTGGCCGCCCTCGCGGTCTGCGTCATCGGCATCATCGCGATCGTGCTGCTCGGGCGCCGTGCTCAGGGCAGCGGCGTGAACCGCGGGTTCGCGGTCGCCATCGCGCTGGTCACGATCCCGTTGCAGGTGATGCAGCTGCTGCCCGACGAGTGGAATCCCCGCACGTCGCTGCCGTTCCAGCTGTGCGACCTCGCGTGGATGTTCGCGGTTCACGCGCTCTGGACCCGCTCCCGGCTGAGCGCCACCGTCACCTACCTGTGGGGCATCACCCTGACGACGCAGGCCATGATCACTCCGGACCTTGCGTCCGACTTTCCCGAGCCGCGCTACCTGATGTTCTGGGCCATGCACGTCCTGATCGTCTGGGCGGCGTTCCACCTCGTGTTCGGCCTGCGCATCCTGCCCACCTGGGCGACCTACTGGACCACCGTGGGCATCACCGCGGTCTGGGCAGGAGCCGTGATGGTCTACAACGTCGTCGCCAACACGAACTACGGGTACCTCAACGGCAAGCCCGCCAGCGCCTCGATCCTCGACCTCCTCGGCCCCTGGCCCCTCTACGTGGTCCTCGAGATCGCCATCATCATCGGCGTCTGGGCCCTGCTCACCTGGCCGTGGGCCCGCATGCCGAGCCACCTGCAGACCCCGGCGCGCGAACTTCCCTAGACTCCCCTCATGGGCGCCTTCCTCGACGACTACGCGGTCGTCGGCGCCATCGTCGTCGCCGCCATGGTGCTGGCCTCCGCGATGCTCGGTGTCAACGCGTTCATGCGTCCGACGGTGCCCGCGCGCGAGAAGGGCATCACCTACGAGTCCGGCGTCGACCCGGTGGGTGAGGGCTGGGCTCAGTCGACGATCCGCTACTACGTGTACGCGTTCCTCTACGTGATCTTCGCCGTCGACGCGGTGTTCCTGTTCCCGTGGGCGGTCGTGCTGGAGCGGCTCGGCCCCGCGGCCGCCGTCGAGATGGGCATCTTCATCGCGATCGTGGTGGTCGGGCTCGTCTATGCCTGGCGCAAGGGGGTGCTGTCGTGGACTCGCTGATGCAGCCGGCCGGCGGGGATGTCGGGCTCCGGGCGACCGATTCGGTGAGCTTGGGGCTGCCTACCGTCGGTCCGCCGTCGGTCGGTGTGGGCACGCAGTTCGCGCCCAAGCCGGCGCGCTTCCTGCTCAACTGGGGCCGCCGCTACTCGCTGTGGGTGTTCAACTTCGGGCTCGCGTGCTGCGCGATCGAGTTCATCGCCAGCTCGATGTCGCGGCACGACTTCATTCGTCTCGGCGTCATCCCGTTCGCGCCCGGCCCGCGCCAGGCCGACCTCATGGTCGTCTCCGGCACCGTCACCGACAAGATGGCGCCGGCCATCAAGCGCCTCTACGACCAGATGCCAGAGCCCAAGTACGTCATCAGCTTCGGGTCGTGCTCCAACTCCGGCGGGCCCTACTGGGACTCCTACTGCGTCACGAAGGGTGTCGACCAGATCATCCCGGTCGACGTCTACGTGCCCGGCTGCCCGCCCCGTCCCGAAGCCCTCCTGCACGGCATCGTCACGCTGCAGGACCAGATCGCGCAGGAGAATCTCGCCGACCGGTACCAGCGCTCAACCTCGTCACTGCTGACCCCGCGCCTGGATGCGCCATGAGTCTCGACGCCAATGAGTTCGGGCCCCGTCATCGCGTCGTCGAGCCGGACGCCTGGCACGACACCCTCGCCGAGCTCCGGGCCGACGGCTACACCTACTTCGACTGGCTGTCGGCGGTCGACGAGGAGGCGGACGGGTTCCGCCTGGTGGCGCATCTGCTCCGGCCCGATCCGTGGGACCACCTGCTGGTCGCGACATTCCTCGACGCCGAGTCGCCCACGGTGGCCTCCGTCGCCGACGTCTACGGCGGGGCCTCCTGGCACGAGCGCGAGACCCACGAGATGTTCGGCATCGACTTCGGCATGCCGCTCGAGCCATTGCTGCTCCCGGACGGGTTCGAGGGCCACCCGCTGCGCAAGGAGTTCGTGCTCGCGTCCCGCGTCGTCAAGGCGTGGCCGGGCGCGAAGGAGCCGGGGGAGTCCGACCACGACGTCGCCGGCCGCACCGGCGGCCGGCGGATGAAGCCTCCGGGCGTCCCCGACGACTGGGTCCAGGACGAATCGACGTCGACTTCGGACGATGCCGATGAGTGACCTCCTCGACGTCGTGCTGCGCTGCGTCCTGGTGATCGGGGCGTTCATGACGCTGCCGCTGCTCGTCGGGCAGATGGAGCACAAGCAGATGGCTCACATGCAGAGCCGGGTCGGCCCGATGTACGCGGGTCGCTTCCATGGCTGGGCCCAGCTGATCGCCGACGGCGTGAAGTTCATGCAGAAGGAGAGCGTCACCCCGGCCGCTGCAGACCGGCCGGTGTTCGCGCTCGCCCCGGCCGTCGCGCTGGTGCCGTACGTGGTGGCGATGGTCGCCATCCCGCTCGGGCCGCTTCTCGGCAGCGACGTGCTGGTGGGTACTGACCTCGACGCCGGGTTGTTCTTCGTGCTCGCGGCCATGAGCGTCGGCGTCATCGGCACCCTGATGGCCGGCGTGGCCAGCGCCAACAAGTACAGCTACATCGGCGGCCTGCGGGTAGCCGCCCAGCTGATGAGCTACGAGCTGCCGATGGTGCTCGCCGCCTCCAGCGTCGCCATGGCAGCCGGCACGCTGTCGCTCGTCGGCATCGCCGAGGCCTGGGAGCCGTGGTGGCTGCTCACCCAGCTGCCGGGGCTCGTCGTGTTCTTCGTCGCCGGTCTGGCCGAGCTGATACGGCCACCGTTCGACGCTCCGCTGGCCGACGCCGAGCTCGTCATGGGGCCACTCACCGAGTACGGCGGCATGCGCTTCGCGATGTTCCTGCTCACCGAGTACGCGGGCATCGTCCTGCTCGCCGCCCTGACGGCGGTGCTGTTCCTCGGCGGCTGGTCCGGGCCGTGGTCCGACCAGGTCGGGGCACTGTGGATGCTGGGCAAGATCGTCGTCATCTCGTTCCTCGTGATCTGGGCACGGGTGGCGTATCCGCGGTTGCGGGAGGACCAGGTCAACGCCTTCGCGTGGAAGGTCCTCGTGCCCATCGCTTTGCTCCAGGTCACACTCACGACGATCTTGGTGGTGGCATGACATTCGGCAAGGGCTTGGCCCAGGGTCTCGCGGTCACGTTGCGCACGATGCTGCGCCGCAGCGCGACGGCCCACTATCCCGACAACGAGCCGTCGCTGCCGCCGCGCAGCCGCGGCGTCATCGCGCTGCAGGAGGAGAACTGCACCTCGTGCATGCTGTGCGCCCGCGAGTGCCCGTCCTGGTGCATCTACATCGACTCCCACAAGGAGACGATCCCGGCCACCACCGAGGGCGGCCGCGACCGCAGCCAGAACGTGCTCGACCGCTTCGACATCGACTACTCGCTCTGCATGTACTGCAGCATCTGCATCGAGGTCTGCCCGTTCGACGCCCTGCACTGGTCGCCGGAGTTCGCGTACGCCGAGGGCGACATCGTCGACCTCACCCACGACATGAACCGCCTGCGCGAGTGGATGTGGACGGTCCCGCCGCCGCCGGCACTCGAGGCCGGGTCGGAGGAGTCCAAGGAGCTGACGTCCTTCCGGGAGAAGCTCGAGAAGGACGCCGGTGAACCTGCCTGAGGTCGTCTTCCTGGTCATGTCCGCCGTCGCGATCGCGTCGGCGGTCCTCGCCGTGGGCAGCCGGCACCTGGTGCACTCGGCGCTGTGGCTGGTCGTGACGCTCGGCGCGGTCGCCGGGTGCTTCGTCCTGATGACCGCGGAGCTGCTGGCCTGGGTGCAGGTGCTCGTCTACGTCGGCGCGGTCGTCGTGCTCGTGGTGTTCGCCCTGATGCTCACTCGCTCGCCCACCGGCGCTCGCTCGGCCGAGGTCACCGCGAACCGACCTGTGGCGGCTGTGCTCGGGCTGCTGGCAGCGATCGGTCTCGGCATCACCGTGGTGGCCGGCTTCCGCGGCGAACGCATCATGGGGGCGCTGCCGGGCACCCCGGAGTCGATCGGTGATGCGCTGTTCAAGCACTGGGTGCTGGGCTTCGAGGTGCTGAGCGTCGTGCTGCTCGCCGCCCTCATCGCGGCGATCGTCCTCGCGCGTTCGGGATCGGAACGCTGATGCCGCTGCTGTTCCCACTCCTGCTCTCATCCGCACTGTTCGGCATCGGACTGTACGGCGTGCTCGCGCGGCGCAATGCCGTGCTGGTGCTCGTCGGCGTGGAGCTGATGCTCAACGCCGTCACGCTTCAGCTGGTCGCGTACGACGCGTGGTTCGCCGAGAGGTTGCACACCGGCCAGGTGCTCACGCTGTTCGTCATCGCGCTGGCCGCGGCCGAGATCGGGCTGGGTCTCGCGATCGTGCTCGCCATGTTCCGGGGCACCGGCACGATCGACGTCGATGCGTCGCCAGAGCACGAGGCCCAGACGTGAAGCGCTGGCCGTACGTCGTCGTCACCGCGCTGGTCTCCGGTGCTGTGGCCGTCTGGGCCATCCCGCATCTCGACGACGACGCGTCGAGGTCCGTGACCCACCGTGGCAACGACGTCGGCCCGGCGCTGCCGAGCCTCACCCTCGACACCGTGGTCGACCCGATGGCCGCCCAGGTCATGCTGCTCGCCGCCGGCGTGGCCCTGCTGGTGCAGATCTACTCCACCGCCTACATGGGCGATGACAAGCGCTACCGCTCGTACGCGTCGCTCATCGTGCTGTTCCTGATCGCGATGGTTGCCGTCGTCGCCACCGACCACCTGTTCGTGCTGCTCATCGGCTGGGAGGTCATGGGCGTCTGCTCGTACCTGTTGATCGGGCACGCCTGGGAGCTTCCACAGGCGCGCGCCGGTGCGGCCAAGGCGTTCATCGTCACGCGCGTCGCCGACATCGGCCTGCTCGTGGCGATCATCGTGCTCGGCCAGACCTACGGCACCTACCGCATCAGCCACCTGATCGACGCCGCCGGGCTGGAGGAACCGCGCAACGCCACGGCGATCGGGCTGCTGCTGATCCTGGCGGTCGTCGGCAAGTCGGCCCAGGTGCCGCTGCACACCTGGCTGCCGGATGCGATGCCCGGCCCGACACCGATCACCGCGCTGATCCACGCCGCCACCATGGTCGCGGCTGGCGTCTACCTCCTCGCACGGCTGCTGCCGGTGTTCGAGACGTCACAGGTCGCGATGACGACGCTCGCCGTGGTGGCCACGGTGACGATGCTGCTCGCCGCGCTGTTCGCGGTGGCACAGACCGACCTCAAGCGAGCCCTCGCATGGTCGACGGTCAGCCAGCTCGCCCTGATGTTCGCCGCGATCTCGGCGACGGCCGGAGACGTCGGCATCACCCACCTCGTGTCGCACGGCGCGTTCAAGGCGCTGTTGTTCCTCGGCTGCGGAGTGGCGATGCAGGCCGTCGGCAGCAGCGCGCTGTCGGCGATGGGTGGCCTCCGCGCGTCCCTCCCGGTCACGTTCTGGACGATGACGATCGGGTTCGCAGCTCTCGCCGGCATCGTTCCGACCGTCGGCTTCTTCTCCAAGGACGGCGTGCTCGACGCCCTCCACACCGCCACCAACGGCGATGCCGCTCTGGGCGGTACCACCGCCTGGGTCGTGCTGGTTGTTGCCGTGCTGACGGCGGGCGTCACAGCCCTCTACGCGACCCGCCTCTGGACAGCGACGTTCCTCGGGGCCCGGTCCGAGAGCTCGGCGAAGGGACATTGGCCGCCGGAGCCTCGGGCGATGGTCGGTCCCTTGGTTCTCCTCGCCGTGTCCTGCCTCGCCCTGTCCATCGGCCAGGACCTGCACGTCGGTATCGGGCTGCTCTCCACCCTGGTCGCCCTGGCAGGTATCGCGGCTGCGCTGGGGCTTCGCGGCCGGGGCTGGCGGGTCCGGTTCGGCCGGCCGCTCGCCGACGAGCTCGGGCTCGACACCGTGTTCGTCCGGGTCGCGCCTGCCGTCACGCTGGGTGCGGCCCGCGTCGTCGACACGATCGACGCCGACGGCATCGACGTCTATCCGCGCGGTGGCGCGTGGTTCGCGCAGCGCGCGTCCTGGGTCATCGGCGCCGTGCAGTCGGCCCGCGTGCAGGTGTACGCGACGATCATCGCCGGGGGTGCGCTGCTCGTCGTCATCGGCAGCGTCGCCGCGGGGGTGGGCTCGTGATCGCCGTCGCCCTCGGCGTGCTGCTTGCCGCCGCCCTGCTGCTGGTCCTCCTGCCGTCGCGGTTCACAGGACGTTCCGCAGCGCTGCTCGGCGCGGTCGCGTCCCTGGCCGCACTGGTCCTGCTCGCCCTCGTCCCGCGCGGCGGCGCCGACGACACCTGGGGCGAGATCGACCACGCGTGGATCGAGCCGCTCGGCGCCCGCCTCCACCTCGGCGTCGACGGTGTCTCGTTGCCGCTCGCCCTGCTCACCGCGTTCCTGACGCTGCTGTGCTGCCTGTGGCTGCTCAAGCCCGACACGTCGCCGTTCCTCGTCGCGCTGCTGCTCGTCGTGGCCGCGGCGTCGATCGGCGTGTTCGTGTCGCTGGACCTGCTCCTGTTCTTCGTCTTCTTCGAGCTGGCGCTCATCCCGATGTGGTTCGTGATCGCCCGCTGGGGCGCGGGCGGCGCCGAGGCGAGAAGGGCGGCCACACGGTTCCTGCTGTTCACCGTCACCGGGTCGGCGCTGCTGCTGGTCGGCATCGTCGTGATCGGCCTGCGTGCGGGCAGCCTGCAGATCGACGAGATCCGCGGCACCGAGTCGCTGCTGGCGGCGAGCCTCATCGCGCTCGGCCTGGCGGTCAAGGTCCCGCTCGTGCCCCTGCACACCTGGTTGCCGGACGCGCACGGCCGCGCTCCCACCGTCGGATCGGTCCTGCTGGCCGGCGTCTTCCTGAAGCTCGGCACCTACGGACTGCTCCGGCTGAACGTCCAGATGCTGCCGGAGTCGACCGAACGCATCGCGCCCGTCATCGGCACGGTCGCCGTGGTCGGCATCGTGTGGGCGGGCCTGGCCTGCCTCGTCCAGGACGACCTCAAGCGGCTGGTGGCCTACTCGAGCATCGGCCACATGGGCTTCGTCGTGCTGGGCCTGGCGACCATGAGCCGCACCGGCATCGCGGCCGCGGTGTTCGGGTCGGTCGCGCACGGCCTGATCACGGGTCTGCTGTTCTTCCTGGCCGGCTCGCTGAAGGAGCGCAACGGCACCGCGTCGCTGCGCGAGCTGGGTCGCGGCCTGTACGAGAGGGCTCCCTGGCGGGCCGTCGCCATCATGGTCGGCGGCCTCGCCACGATGGGGCTGCCCGGGTTCGCCGGGTTCTGGGGCGAGCTGCTCACCCTCCGCGCGACGTTCGAGCCCAACCCCGGGCTCGACCGGACCATGTCGTGGACGCTGCTCGGCGTCGCGACCGCGGGCATCGCCCTCGCCACCGCCTACGTCGTCCGGTTCGCCCGGTCACTCCTGCAGGGCGAGCCGACACCGCACGAGGGCGACACCGACCTCACCCGCCGCGAGATGGTCGTCGTGGTCGCCCTGCTGCTGCCGATCGTCGCGCTCGGCCTCGCGCCGACCGTCATCACCGACCTGCTCGGCGCGGGGGTGATGGGATGAACATCCCCTTCGACTGGGTCGCCGCCGGGCCCGCGACCCTCGTCTTCGCCGGCGCCGTCCTCGGCCTGATGGTCGACGCGTTCGCGCCCCGACGCACCTGGGTCGGCTCAGGGGTGCCCACGCTCGTCGGCGTGCTGGCCGGCGGTGCCGAGCTCCTCCGCACCGGCAGCATCGACGACATCGCCTTCGGGTTCTCGCTGATCGTCGTCGTCGGCACGGCACTCGTGGTCGTCGCGTCGATCGTCATGAACGCCGAGAACTCGATGCCGGCGGGGGAGTTCCACCTGCTCTTGGGGTCGGCGGCGGCCGGCGGGCTCGTGATGGCGAGCGCCCGCGACCTCGTCACCCTCGTCGTGGCCATCGAGCTGCTCGCGCTTCCGTCCATCGCGCTCGTCGGTCTGAGGCAGGGCGACCGCCGCGCGATCGCGTCGTCGTGGACGTTCTTCCTGACGTCGGTCGTGTCGACCGCGGTGACGCTGATGGGCATGGCTCTGCTCTACGGCTCCACCGGGACGCTGTCCTACTCGGGGCTGAGCCGGGAGCTCGACGCGCCGTCGGTGCCCGGCGCCGTCATCTCGGTCGGCGTCGTGCTCACGATCGTCGGCCTGCTGTTCAAGCTGGGCGCAGTGCCGTTCCACGTCTGGGTGCCCGACACGTACCGCGGCGCGAGCGTGATGGTGGCCGGCTTCCTGGCCTCGGTGTCCAAGTCCGCGGCACTCGGTGCGCTGCTCGTCCTGCTGGCGCTCGGGCTCGGCCCGGCCGACGACTCCTGGCAGCCGGTCATCGCCGTCGTGGCCGCGGTGTCGATGACGATCGGCAACCTCGGCGCGCTGCGTCAGCGTGACGGCGTCGCAATGTTGGCGTGGTCGTCGGTCGCGCAGGCCGGGTTCCTGATCGCCCCGGCCGCGGCGATCTTCACGGCGTCCGGCCTGAGCGCGCCGCTTCAGTACCTCGCGATCTACGCGCTCGCCAACATCGTCGCTTTCGCGGCACTCGCCGTCGTGCTCCGCACCCGCGGCAGCACGTCCTACGACGAGCTGGCCGGACTCGCCCGCACCAATCCGTGGCTCGGCCTCCCGCTCGCCTTCGCCGTCCTGACGCTCGCCGGCTTCCCGCCCGCGGTCGCGGGACTCGTCACCAAGTACGTCGTGCTGCGTCCGGTGGTCGACGGAGGCGTCGAGTGGCTGGCCGTCGTCATGGCGGTCAACGTCATGCTCGGGCTCGCGTACTACCTGCGCCTCGTCGCCGTCGTCGTCGGCCCGGCGACGGGGGAGCCGTACGAGCGGACGTCCGCGCCCTACGCAGTGCGCCTGGCCACCGCGACGGCCGTCGTCGGAACGCTCGCCCTCGTCACGCTCAGCGTCTGGCCGAACCTGCTGATCGGCAACCTGCCCTAGCCCTGGGCTCACAGATTTGGTCACTTGCGCATCTTCAGGTGCCCCGATTGGCTGCAAAGGTAGCCAAATCTGGAAGCCCGGGCTCAGCGGCGGTTGGTGAACTGCACGGGGAAGTCGAGGTCGGCGCCCTTGACGAGGGCGATGACGGCCTGCAGGTCGTCGCGCTTCTTGCTCGAGACCCGCAGCTCGTCGCCCTGGATCTGCACCTTGACGCCCTTGGGGCCTTCGTCGCGGATGAGCTTGGAGACCTTCTTGGCCTGCTCGGAGCTGATGCCCTCGCTGAAGGTTCCGTTCAGCTTCACTTCCTTGCCGGACTGCCGAGGGTCGCCGGTCTCCAGCGACTTGAGGGAGATGCCGCGCTTGATGAGCTTCTCCTTGAAGACGTCGAGGATGGCGAGCGCGCGCTCGTCGGCATTGGCCGTGATCTCGATGCCGTCCTCGCCGTGCCACTCGATCTTCGCGCCGGTGTTCTTGAAGTCGTACCGGTTCGCGATCTCCTTGGCCGCCTGGTTGAGGGCGTTGTCGGCCTCCTGGCGGTCGAGCTTGCTGACGATGTCGAACGACGAGTCGGCCATGACTTCTCCTGTGACGCAGGTGCGGCGGATCTGGTTTCTCCCACCCTAGGTGGCTGAGATATCGTGGCTCCTCGTTGCCCCCGTTGAAATGACACAAGGGCGACAACCCGGCAGGTTGCCCGAGTGGCCAAAGGGATCTGACTGTAAATCAGACGGCTCAGCCTACGCAGGTTCGAACCCTGCACCTGCCACGGAGCACGTGACGGGCCTTGTTCAGCGCCGACGCTGGTCGGGGCCCTTCTCATCGGGCTCAGGTGTGCAGAGAACCGTCTTCGTGAGCCGCTCCATCCCGAGCTCGATCGCACGCCGCGCTCGTTCCCTGACGACCTGGTCTGTCGAGTGTTCCTCCAGGTAGACCAGGACGGAGAACGCGTCGCCGGGGCCGTCCCGCGAGAGCAGCGCCATCTCGACGCGCTCGGCGGGCTGCACCCCCAGGTGGCGAATCACCGTCGCCACCTCTGGTTCAACGGGATCACCGTGGTGCCCGAGCACCGCTTCGATGACCTCGGTTCGCAGGCGTTGGAGGTAGCGGATGAGCTCGTCGAAATGTCGCGTCTCCTCGCCGACATCATCAGATCCGTTCGTCGGGAATGGCTCAGTGGAGCGAGAGGGAGCAACGGACGGCAAGAGACGCAGCGGGAGTGCCCCGGCACGACTGCGAGATGGTGCGGAACTGCCTTTCGACGAACCGGTTCGGCGGATGTACGACATCGGACCTCCATCGTTTGCCGGCACACGGGAGTTCAGGCCGGCGACCCACATGGATACGTCGCAACACGGCACCCGAAATTACACGCCCGAGCGGACCTCACGTCTGCGTCGAGGGCGAATCAGGTGAGAACGAGCTGTCCGCCCCTATTGAGACTCGGATGTGACGATCGCAAAGAACTCCTCGATGGCGGGCGGTTTGACCGGGGAGCTCGATGAAGGCTTGATGAGGATGCGTTCGGATCCGACGACCTGGCCGGTCTCGGGGTCGGCGAGGATGATCGCGCGGTACTCGGGGGCGCCGTCCCAGATGAAGGACAGCGCGACGGCTTCGCGTCCGGTGCGGTCCTTGACCGTGCCGAGTGAGCGGATGCCTTCCTCTTCGGCGAGCATGCGCCAGATGCTGGCCATGACGTCGGGGGGTATGACGTACTTCCGAGGAAGGTTGCGCAGCTGATCGGTCAGACACCAGGACCGTTCTTGTCCTCGTTCTCGGTCGAGGCACTCGATGTCGTCGAGGAGGCCGTTGCGCACGCCGTCGACGGTGTTGGGCATGCCGGCGAAGAGTTCGGGGTCGAGAGTGCCCGTCGGTTCGTTCGCCTCGTCGAAGAACTCGGTTCCACGATCAAGTCGACCGCCCCGCGGGACGCCGCGTCCGTCGGCGTTCAGGGGCTCACTCAAGTGGGCACGTGTGCGGAAGCTCCCGTCTGGGCGAAGCCAGTTCTCCGTCCTGGTGGCGGTGATGGTCGAGTCGGGGTCGGGATCGAAGTCCTTGTCGATGGACCAGCCCTCGCTCACCACGTGCTGCACGGCGGACGTCCTCGTCCCGGATCGGGTCCGCTCGGCGGCGAGCGCGAGCTGTTCGAGCGTGTCGGCAGGGTCGACGCCGGGGGCGTCCGCGATCCTGGCCGCTTCGGCGAATTCGTAGTCGAGAAGGGGAGGGGTGGACGCCTGGGCGACTGGAGTGCCCCAAGGTTGGACCGCGATCAGGACGCCTGCCACCACCGCGGCGGCCGTGCCGGCCAAGAGGGTGGGGACGCGTCGTCGTCGTGATGCGTCAAGGGGCACGACGGTGCCGAAGTCGGACTCCTCGATCGACTTGAGGCGCGCCAGCAGCGACTCTGCCGACTCGAGCTCGATGTCCGGCAGATCGTCCTCCAGGTAGCCGGCGATGCCGGTCGACGTCATCTGGCGGCGGAGCTCGGCCGTCTCGAACTCAGGATTGAGCTCAGGCTGGTCGTCGCTGTTCATGGCCGACCTCCTTCCCGGGTGCGTCGTAGCTACGGCTCAGCTCGTCGATCCGTCGGCGGACTCGATGGACCCGCACAGCGTAGGCGTTGCGAGTCAGCCCCAGTGCCGTCGCGATGTCGTCCGGCTCGAGGTGCGGTGACGTCATCATGGTCACGAGGAGCTGGTCAGCCGGGGACAGCGCTCGGAAGATCGACTGTCCGCGACGAGACTCCACGACCGTGTCCGCGACGTCCACGCTGGGGGTGACGAGGCTGTGGAGGCGGGCGTCCTCGTAGACCTGTTCCGGATGTCGCTGACGATCCTGGAGCTGCCGGAGGACGACCTTCTTCCCGATGCCCATCACGTAAGCACTCGGCGAGCGCGCCTCGACCTTCACTGCGTGGCGCTTTTCCCACGTGATGCGGAACGTCTCGGCTACGACGTCCCGAGCGGTCTCGACGGCGTGAAGCTGCGCCATCGCATACCGAAAGAGGGGGCGATGTAGTTGATCGTAGAGCTCAGTGAACTCCTCGTCGTCCACCCATCGACAGTACCCGCGATCCGGCTCGGTGTCCGCGAGATCGTGGGCCCACTAGCAATTCGTCGCGGTCGAGAGGTACGCCGAGTTCGCGTGGACCTGCCAGCCGGACAAGGATCGGTCGTAGTTTCCCGGCCCGAAGCACGAGTACGTCGAGCTGCTGCCGGTTCCCTGGTTGAGGTAGGTCCGCTTGCTGCGGTTGTTGAAGGCCGACCGGATCGGATCGGCGTGGATGCGGTTGTATTCGCCGACGTTGTTGAACGAGTATCGGCTTCCTTCGAAGTCGGTGCCTGTCCAGACGCAGAAGGAGCCGCTCGGGCACGTCCATCGACTTCCCGCCGCAGCGGGGGACTCCACGACGAACAGCGCTGCCGTGGCAATCAGCAGGGGGACGACGAGCCATGAAACTCGCCGGTATCGGTTAGATTTCATGCCAAGTCGTCGCACCCGGACCGCGATGCTTACCCGTCGCGAAAAGGTCGCGGTTCGCCTGTAATTCAGAGCACGAAACGCAGACTGGGGCCATGTGGCCCGTCGCCGTGCTGCATCGTCCAGAGGGCTCTTCCAGGATCGCGCTGAGCAGATCCCGGAGGGGATCCCCACCGACGTCGTCGCTCGCGCGAAGGGCATCCTCGACTCATACCCGAGGCCCTGACCGGAGTCGTGGCGACACGCCTAGTCGGCCGGACGGTCCGAGTGATGCCGCTGTCGTTCGCGACACCGTGAAGCCGCGCCACGTCTCGCTCTGGCTGCGCCCGCCGAGGGATATCCCATGAAGGGGTTGGGCCTACTCCGACGGCTCCGGAGCGTTGCAGTCGTTGACCTTCGGGTTGAGCCCGACGTAGTTGAGCGGGCCGGCGATGACGGTGACGGCGATCGTGCCGACCTCGGCGCAGCTCTGGTCTCGATCGGTGAGGTAGTCGCGCTGGAATGCGGCGAGCACGCCGATGAGCAGCCATATCAAGACCAAGGTGGAGCCGATGGATCGCATGGTGACCTCCTCGTGTTGCCGCCAAGGTAACCCACGTCCATCGGCCCCGCCTCCTGTCAGGCAGCGACCTTCGTCCTGCGTCGAGTCCCCACCCGGTGCCCGAGGGCAACGAGGCCGAACCCGACAGCGAAGATCACGGTGGCGACGATTCCGTACGACAGAGGAAACCCGTCCTTCGAGAAGGCCGAGTCGTCTCCGCCGACCCATGACAGGGTCAGGTAGAGACTCTGGAACGTGAATGCCCACAGGTAGGCGATCGCGTAGGCAACGTTGGCGGCCAAGTGGCTGCGCAGCAGGTACCCGAGCGGGAACGCCAGCAGCACGGTGACGACGGCGATCATGGCGGCCTCCTCAGTCCGTGACGGGAGACGCTTGGCGCGCCGGCGACAGCATCAGGACGAGGCTGATCACCGTGACGATGGTGAACGCGGTCACCGCGACCTTGACGAACCAGGGCACGTCGACGAAGAACGCCGGCAGGGCGCCGAGCAACGAGACGATCCGTGCGCCGGCGGCGATCCGGATGGCGCCACGGCTCGCGGTGCGCCAGGCGATGACCACCGCGACGACGGTGACGAGACCGCAGATTGAGCCGAGGACGAGGATGCCGTAGGGCGGTCCGACTTCGCCCTCCGGCGTTGCCGTGAGGAAAGACGGAAGGTCGACGAGGCCGAGCAACCCAGCGAGTGCGAGTCCGACCTTGTTCTTGGTGCTGAGCATGATGTTCTCCTTGCTTCGGGGATGGTGAAACCACCATCGATCCCCGAGGCCCGGAGCCGGATCCGTGCTCGTTCCTCATTCTGCGGGAGATCTCCCGGGTTGAATAGGTGCACGATCCCGGGTCTGCGCACCGGTCGCGGGGCCAGAATGCCCTTATGACCGAAGCCGTCATCCGTGTCGTCCTCGCCGACGACCATCCCGTCGTGCGCGGCGGACTGCGTGCGCTGCTGGAGTCCCTGCCCGCGTACGAGGTGGTTGCGGAAGCGGTCGACGGCGAAGAGGCGGTGCGCGAGGTGCAGCTGACCCGCCCGGACGTCGTCCTCATGGACGTGCAGATGCCGGGCGTCGACGGTCTCGAGGCGACCCGGCGCATCCGGGCCGCAACCCCGGACGTCGCGGTGCTGGTGCTGACCATGTTCGACGACGACGACACCGTGTTCGCGGCGATGAAAGCCGGTGCCCAGGGCTACTTGCTCAAGGGAGCCGAGCAGGGCGAGATCGACCGGGCCATCCGGGCCGTCGTCGCCGGGGAGGCGATCTTCGGTCCAGGGGTCGCGGCACGCGTGCTGCGCCACTTCGCCGATCCGCCCACCGCCACCGAAGTGCCGTTTCCGGAGCTCACCGATCGCGAGCGCGAGGTGCTCGACCTCGTGGCCGCCGGACATCGCAACGCCGCCATCGCCGAGGAGCTGTTCCTCTCGCCGAAGACCGTGGCCAACCACATCTCCTCGATCTTCGCCAAGCTCGCGGTCGCCGACCGGTCCGCGGCAATCGTCCGGGCCCGCGACGAAGGCCTGGGCCGGTCGACATGACGGCCGCCGCGACGGTCGTGTGCGTCGCATTGCTGATCGCCGCGATCGGCATCAGCGGAATCATCCTCCTCACGAAGCGCCGGGCCGTGCTGAGCGGGGCGGCGCTGACGGTCGCGGCGATCCTCGCGGCGGTTGCAGTCGCCTTGCATGTCAGTGGCGTGTCGCGGACCGCCGAGCTGGCCTTGTCGGTCGCCGCCACCCATCTGGTACTGCCCGTGGCCGTGCTGACCTACCCGCGCTGGGTGTGGCGCCGACCGGTGGACTTCGTGGCATCGGTCACTGTGGTCGCGGCCGGCGCCATCGCGGTGCTCGGGTTCGACCGGGATGGCATCGGCGAGGCGATGGGCGCCACCATCGGGCTGACCTTGATCCTCTACCTCTGGTGGCGGATCGAGACGGCCTCCGGCGCCGACCGCACCGCACTCCAGTGGTCGGCCGTCACCCTCGGCAGCGTCGGTCTGGTCATCGGGCTCGTCGCGTTCGCATTCGACGGTACGGAGACGTTGCCGGAGGGTGTCATCGCGCTCCTCGCCGTTCCGGTCGCACCGGCGATGGTGGTCGGAGTGCTGCGCCCGGAGGTGATGGACGTTCGCGGCCTGGTCGTCCTGGGCGTCGTGACGTTCATGACGGTGATCGTCTACCTGTCCGTGTTCGCCGGGATCGTCTCGGGCATCGACGCCCTGGGCGGCGACCCGTCGCCGGGCGCCTTGGGCCTCATCGGGGCGGTGCTCGCTCTCGGGTTCCATCCGACCCTCGTCCTGCTCCGCGGCGTCGTCGACCAGCTGTTGTTCGGCGACCGTCCGGATCCGCTGCAGGCCGCCACGCACGTGGCCGACCGGATCGGCGACGACCCGGTGCTCGCACTGCGCGCGATCCGCGAGGCCCTCGTGCTTCCGTATGCGTCGCTGCGCGCCGACGGCAAGACCCTCGCCACGTCGGGGACCGAGGTCACGCACACCCGCACGCTCCCGCTGCCGCTCGGTGACGACGCCGTCGGCGAGATCATCGTCGGCCTCCGAGCAGGCGACCTGACGCTCGCGCAGTCAGATGCCGACGTGCTCCGGATCGTCGCACCGCTGCTTGCCCAGACGCTGCGCGCCCAAGCCCTCGCCCGGGATCTGCAGGCGTCGCGAAACGCCGCGATCACCGCGATCGAGGAGGAACGTCGCAGGCTGCGCCGCGACCTGCATGACGGGCTGGGTCCGACGCTCTCGGGAGTCGCGTTCTCCACCGACGCGGCCCGCAATCAGCTCGTCGGCGATCCCGATGCCGCTGACGCCCTGCTCGAGAAGCTTCGGGCCGACACGTCCTCGGCCATCGCGGAGGTCCGCCGGCTCGTCGAAGGCCTGCGGCCGCCGGCCCTCGACGAGCTCGGCCTGCTCGGTGCCGTGCGGCAGCACGCCGCGTCGCTGCATGCCGACGGGGGAACTCCATTGCAGGTCACGATCTCCGCACCGGAACCACTGCCGGAGCTCTCGGCGGCCGCCGAGGTCACCGCCTACCGCATCGTCGTCGAGGCGCTCACGAACGTCGCCCGCCATGCAGCGGCCACCAGTGCGGCGGTCGAGCTCAGCATCGCCGGCGACGACCTCCGCCTCTCCGTCCAGGACGACGGTCGCGGTTCGCGATCGTGGCGACCCGGCGTCGGCATGTCGTCGATGCGCGAACGGGCCGAGCAGGTCGGCGGCACGCTGTCGGCCAGGTCCCGAGCGGACGGCGGCCGGGTGGAGGCGCGCATCCCGCTCGGGACGGGGTGAGGGCGTCAGCCCCCAGCCGCCGCAGCCTTGGCTCGCTCCGCGATCTCCTCCGGGGTCACGTCCTCGACGTGGGTCGCGATGAGCCACGAGTGCCCGAAGGGGTCGAACACCTCGCCAAGGCGATCACCCCAGAACTGGTCCTTCGGCTCGGACCTGAGCCTGGCTCCGGCGTCGACGGCACGACTCACGGCGGCGTCGACATCGTCGACGTAGACCAGCACGCTGGACGAGGTTCCACCGAGCACTGTTGGTGGCTTGGTGGAGAACCAGGGGAGCGGGTCGCAGATCATGACCGGTCTACCGGCGATCTCGATCTCCGCATGAGCGATCTGACCCCCGGGACCGTTGAGTCTCAGCACTTCCGTCGCCCCGAACGCCTGCGCGTAGAAGTCGATGGCCGCTGCGGCGTCGTGCACGGTCAAGTACGCTGCGACACCCGATGTGGTGGGCATGGCTCCTCCTGTGGTCCGAGAATCTCTCACCGAGACCCTACGGCCGCCTCATGACGTTCCCGTCGAGGTCAGGTGAGCAGAAGGACGCCGCCGAGGAGGTCGGCGCAGGTGTGGGCCATGCGGGTTGAAGGGTCCTGTGAACCAGCTCGGTGACGGTGCGCACCCCGGCAAGCGCCTTGTGGCGACCGTTGTCCCAGTGGCGGGCAACGCTCGTGCCGAACGCCACGACGGGTTCGAAGTCGTCGTCGCCGGCCCGATACGCTGAACGCGTGGTCTATCAGGCGTTCTTCGACTCGGTGTTCGCCTCGATGGATCCGGAGAAGGCGCACGATCGGGCGGTCGCGGCGATCCGAGCGGCTGGTCCCGTCACCCGTCGCGCGATCCGCGTGTCACCGGCGTCGCGCACCGTCATGGGCATCCAGTTCCCGCACTCCTTCGGCCTGGCGGCCGGCTTCGACAAGAACGCCCGCGCGGTGGCCGGCCTGCTCGGCCTGGGCTTCGGCCATGTGGAGATCGGCACCGTCACGGCACGTCCTCAACCCGGCAACCCGCGCCCGCGGCTCGCGCGTCTCGTCGACGATCGGGCCCTCGTCAACCGCATGGGGTTCAACAACGACGGCGCCGCGGTGGTCGCGAGCCGGCTGCATCGTCTGCGTCGCACCCGGGTCGGACGCGATGCGGTGATCGGCGTCAACATCGGCAAGACCAAGCTCGCGCCGCCCGAGGACGCGGTGGCCGACTACGTCGAGAGTGCTCGCCTGCTCGCGCCGTTCGCCAGCTACCTCGTGGTCAACGTCTCCAGCCCGAACACCCCCGGCCTGCGCGATCTCCAGGCCGTCGACGAGCTGCGTCCGCTGTTGACCGCCGTCAAGCAGGTGAGCGACGCACCCGGCGGCGCGCCGCGCGTCCCGCTGGTCGTCAAGATCGCGCCCGACCTGGCCGACGACGATGTCGACGCCGTCGCCGACCTCGTGCTCGAGCTCGGCCTTGACGGCATCAGCGCCACCAACACGACCATCGAGCGTCCGGACTCCCTGCACTCCGCCCGCGCCACCGTCGAGGCGGCCGGAGCCGGCGGGTTGTCCGGCCCGGTGCTCCGGGAACGAGCCCTCGACGTGCTCACCCGACTTCGCGCCCGAACCTCGGGACGGGTGGCTCTCATCGGGGTCGGAGGAGTCTCGACACCCGACGACCTCCGCGAACGAATGGCCGCCGGCGCCGACCTCGTGCAGGCCTACACCGGCTTCATCTACGGTGGTCCGGCCTGGCCCGCCCGCATGGCCCGAGCTGCCCACTGACGATCCGCCCAACCCCGCCGAGTGGCGCAGATTGGTCTTCACGGACGGCGTGTCGCGACGAATTTGCGCCACTCGCGGGACGGTTTGCGCCACTCGCCGATCGGGGCCGTACGAGCTGCCGCACCCGATTTCGGGATCGTCGGGTGAGCCGGTATCTTTGGTCGTCGGCTTGCCCCTTTAGCTCAGTCGGCAGAGCGTTTCCATGGTAAGGAAAAGGTCTACGGTTCGATTCCGTAAAGGGGCTCTGGGACGCGAGTAGGCTCGTTTCCCGTGGCGGGGTAGCTCAGGTGGTTAGAGCACACGGCTCATAATCGTGGTGTCGCGGGTTCGAGTCCCGCCCCCGCTACCACCAACACAGCAATCATCCAGAGGACCAACGAAAACGAGGCAGACCCGTGGCGAGCAAGAGCTCCGACGTTCGACCCAAGATCACCTTGGCGTGCACCGAGTGCAAAGAGCGCAACTACATCACCAAGAAGAACCGGCGCAACAACCCGGACCGCTTCGACATCAAGAAGTACTGCCCGCGCTGCAAGACGCATCGCGTTCACCGCGAGACGCGCTGACGCTCGCCCAGGCATCCCGAACGACCCCCGGTCCGCAACGGCCGGGGGTCATTCATGTTCGCAGTGCTGATCGGCCGCCCGTGGCCCGGCACGCCCGCCGTTAGGCTCGTTCCATGGACCTCGCCGAGCTGACGACGCTGCGTCTCGGCGGCCCGGCCCCGGCGGTCATCGAAGCCGCCACCGAGGACGTGCTGGTCGAGGTCGTGCGTATCGCCGACGAGGGCGGCGACCCACCGCTTCTCGTCGCCGGAGGCAGCAACCTGGTGGTCGCCGACGAAGGAGTCGACCGCACCGTCATCCGGGTCCTCACCCAGGGCGTCGTCGTCGACCTCGACTCGTGCAGCGGAGCGATGGTCACCGTGCAGGCGGGAGAGACGTGGGACGCGATCGTCGCCCGGGCGGTCGATGAGGAGTGGGTCGGCGTCGAGGCGCTGTCCGGCATCCCGGGATCGGTGGGCGCCACTCCCATCCAGAACGTGGGGGCGTACGGCCAGGAGGTCGCCCAGACCATCGCATCGGTGCGCGTCTTCGACCGCTACGACCGCGAGATCCGCACGATCGCGGCGGCCGACTGCGGGTTCACCTACCGCAGCAGCCGCTTCAAGGCCGAACCCAACCGCTTCGTCGTGCTCTCCGTGACGTTTCAGCTCCCACTCGGCGACCTCGGCGCGCCGGTCGCCTACGCCGAGCTCGCCCGCACGCTGGGTGTCGAGATCGGCGCGCGCGCTCCTGCAGCCCGCGTGCGCGAGGCCGTGCTCGACCTGCGGCGCGGCAAGGGCATGGTGCTCGACCCCGACGACCACGACACGTGGAGCGCGGGCTCCTTCTTCACCAACCCCTTCCTCTCCGCCATCGAGGCCGAGTCGCTTCCGGCGGACGCCCCGCGGTTCGTCCAGCCCGACGGCACGGTGAAGACCAGTGCAGCCTGGCTCATCGAGAAGGCCGGCTTCTCGCGGGGGCACGGCTCCGGCCGGGTGTCTCTGTCGACCAAGCACACGCTCGCCCTGACGAATCGCGGCGGCGCGACCACTGAAGAGCTGCTCGATCTCGCCCGCGAGGTCCGCGACGGCGTCCGGTCGGCGTTCGGCATCACCCTCGTGCCCGAGCCCGTGCTCGTCGGCTGCGAGCTGTGAGGCTAGGGAGACACACCCGTCAGCCGTAGCCGGTGTCAAGGCGCAGGGCTACGGCGAACAACCCGGCGATCATCAGTGACGCCACGGCGAGCAGTGCCAGGAACACGGAGGCGATGATGCCGAGCACCATGCCGGCGGTCGCCTGTCCGTGGCCGCCCCAGCGATGTGGCTCCCGCTCGATGGTGCGGCGTGCGGAGACGCCGAGATAGCAGGCAAGCGGCCCGAGCGCGGCCGGTAGCACGAAGAACGCACCGATCACCGACACGAGCCCCACGACGAAGGCACCCGTGGCGCGCGGGTGGTCGGGCACCACGACATGCGCCTGCTGCGTCACGTACTCAGCCTTCCACGCCGGGGGTCCCGAGCCAGTCGTCGACGCCGGCCAGGGCGCGGTCCCTGATGTCGTCGGGGGCGCACGAGCGTCGCAGTGACATCCGGGCCAGCGTGGCGAGCTCGGTGTCGGTGAGCTCCTGAGCGGCGCGCAGCACGGCGTACTGGCCGGCGAGACGGGAGCCGAAGAGCAGGGGATCGTCGGCGCCGAGCGCGACATCGGCACCCGCGTCGACGAGCATCCGCACGGGCACTTCGTCGAACGTGCTGTAGACGCCGAGCGCGACGTTCGACGTCGGGCAGATCTCGAGCGCCACCCCGGCATCGACCACGCGCTTCAGCACGTCGGGGTCCTCGCCCGAGCGCACGCCATGGCCGAGCCGGTGCGGGTGCAGGTGATCCAGGCACTGGGACACGTGCGCCGCGCCGCGCAGCTCGCCGCCATGGGGAACGAGCAGCAGCCCGGCCCGCTCGGCGATCGCGAACGCCGGCCCGAACGCATGGGTGTCGCCGCGCCGTTCGTCGTTCGATAGCCCGAAACCGACGACGCCTCGTCCGGCGTACTGGCCGGCGAGGCGCGCCAAGGTGCGGGCGTCGAGCGGGTGCCGCGTGCGGTTGGCCGCGATGACGACGCCCAGGCCGATGCCGGCGCGGTCGGCCGCGTCGCGCGCGGCGTCGAGCACGAGGTCGGTGAACTCCGTGATTCCACCGAACTTCGCGGCGTAGCCGGACGGGTCGACCTGGATCTCGGTCCAGACGCTGCCGTCGGCGGCATCGTCCTCAGCGGCTTCGCGGACGAGCCGGCGGACGTCGTCCTCGGTGCGCAGCACCGACCGGGCGACGTCGTAGAGACGCTGGAACCGGAACCACCCCTTCTCGTCGGTGGCGACCAGCTGTGGAGGCCAGTCCTCGACGAGTGCCGAAGGCAGCCGGAAGCCGTCGCGCTCGGCGAGCTCGAGCAAGGTGGTGTGCCGCATCGAGCCGGTGAAGTGCAGGTGCAGGTGCGCCTTCGGCAGCCGTGCGATGGACCTCAACGGCGCGCAGCGTCGCGAACGGCCGACGCCACCCGGGTGTGGACGTCGGGATGGAACACGCTGGGCACGATGTAGTTGGCGCTGAGCTCGTCGTAGGCGACGGTCGCCGCGATCGCGTCCGCGGCCGCCAACAGCACCGCCGCGTCGATGCCGTGGCTCTGCGCGTCGAGGAGCCCGCGGAAGATGCCGGGGAACGCGAGCACGTTGTTGATCTGGTTGGGGTGGTCCGAGCGTCCGGTCGCGACGACGGTGGCGTGGCGGCGCGCCACGATCGGGTCGATCTCGGGGTCGGGGTTGGCGAGCGCGAAGACGATCGACCCCTCCGCCATGGCGGCGACGTCGTCGGCGTCGATGAGGTCGGGCGCGCTCACCCCGACGAAGACGTCGGCACCGGGCAGCACGTCCTTCAGGGCGCCGGTCAAGCCGCTGCGGTTGGTGTTCGTCGCGATCCACTGCAGGGACTCGTCGGTGTCGCCGCGCTCGGCGTGCACGACGCCGGCGACGTCGCACACCACGACGTCACTCAGGCCGGCGTCGACCAGCAGCTTCAGGATCGCCGTGCCGGCGGCGCCCGCGCCCGCCATGACGAGGCGGATGTTCTCGATCCGCTTGTCCACGACGAGCAGCGCGTTGCGCAGGGCGGCGAGGACGACGATGGCCGTGCCGTGCTGGTCGTCGTGGAAGACCGGGATGTCGAGCCGCTCGCGCAGTCGCGCCTCGACCTCGAAGCAGCGCGGGGCCGAGATGTCCTCGAGGTTGATGCCGGCGAACCCGGGTGAGATGGCCGCGACGGTCTCGACGATCTGGTCGACGTCCTGGGTGTCGAGGCAGATGGGCCATGCGTCGATGTCGGCGAAGCTCTTGAACAGTGCCGCCTTGCCCTCCATCACCGGCAGCGCCGCGTGCGCGCCGATGTTGCCGAGGCCCAGCACGGCCGACCCGTCGCTGACCACGGCGATGCTGTTGCGCTTGATCGTCAGCCGTCGCGCGTCTTCTCGATCGGCGACGATCGCCTGGCAGATCCGGGCCACCCCGGGCGTGTAGATCATCGACAGGTCGTCGCGGTTGCGCAGCGGGTGCTTGGCCTTCGTCTCGATGACGCCGCCGAGGTGCATGAGGAACGTGCGGTCGGACACCTTGGAGACGTCGACGTCCTCGAGCGCCTCGAGCGCGGCGACCACCCGTTCGGCGTGCTCGGTGCCGGACGTCGCGCAGGTCAGGTCGAGACGCAGGTTGGCACCGGACGGCGCGACGTCAAGGGCCGTGACGACTCCGCCGGCTTCTTCCACGGTCGTCGTCAGCTCGCTGACGGCTGTTCCTCCCGACGCGATCTCGAGGCGAACCGTGATGGAGTAGGAGATGCTCGGTGCGGCAACCATGTCTCGGTTCTAGTGCATCGGCGCACCTCGACGCGAGTCTGGCGGAACGCATTACACCGGTTCGACTCGGGTGTCATCCACCCCGTACACTTGCCTGACCGGTGAATTCTCAGGCTAGTTCGTCATGCCCTCGCAAGGGTCCGACGCCGCGCGAGGGGATTGACCTACGGCACTAGCTCAACTGGTAGAGCATCGGTCTCCAAAACCGAAGGTTGGGGGTTCAAGTCCCTCGTGCCGTGCGAAGGACATGGACGAGACACGAAGAAGGGATCATCGTGAGCGAACGTCACGAGCTGTCCGGGACCACCGGACGCACGTCGCCGACCACGTTCTACCGTCAGGTGGTCGCCGAGCTCCGCAAGGTGGTCTGGCCGACCCGCCCGATGGTGGTCAACTACTTCTTCGTCGTGCTCGTGTTCGTGCTGTTCATGATGGCGTTCGTCGCCGGACTCGACTACGGGTTCGGTCGGGCGATGTTCGCGATCTTCGCGTGAGGAACTGAAGGATCACCGTGAGCCAAGGAATCAACGAGAACGACGTCGACGTCGACGAGGCACCTGCCGACGACGCCGTCGACTCGCCGACCGACGACGCCTCCACCGAGGACGTCGCCACGGACGACGCCCCGGTCGAGGTCGTCGCCACTGACGACGCTCCGGCCGAGGACGCGCCGGTCGAGGACGTCGCCGACGCACCGGTCGTCGAGGACGACGCGGTCGAGGAGGACCCGGTCGTCGAGGACGCCGTCGCCGCCACGGAGGAGCCTGTCGCCGAGGAGGCCGCCGCCGAGGAGGCCGCTGCCGAGGAGCCGGTCGATCCCGCCGCCGCCGACGCTCTCGCGGAGTTCCGCGAGCTGCGATACGCTGAACGCGTGGTCTATCAGGCGTTCTTCGACTCGGTGTTCGCCTCGATGGATCCGGAGAAGGCGCACGATCGGGCGGTCGCGGCGATCCGAGCGGCTGGTCCCGTCACCCGTCGCGCGATCCGCGTGTCGCCGGCGTCGCGCACCGTCATGGGCATCCAGTTCCCGCACGCCTTCGGCCTGGCGGCCGGCTTCGACAAGAACGCCCGCGCCGTGCCCGGCCTGCTCGGCCTGGGCTTCGGCCATGTGGAGATCGGCACCGTCACGGCACGGCCTCAGCCCGGCAATCCACGCCCGCGGCTCGCGCGTCTCGTCGACGATCGGGCCCTCGTCAACCGCATGGGGTTCAACAACGACGGCGCCGCGGTGGTCGCGAGCCGGCTGCATCGTCTGCGTCGCACCCGCGTCGGACGCGATGCGGTGATCGGCGTCAACATCGGCAAGACCAAGGTCGTGGCGCCCGAGGACGCGGTGGCCGACTACGTCGAGAGCGCTCGCCTGCTCGCGCCGTTTGCCAGCTACCTCGTGGTCAACGTCTCCAGCCCGAACACCCCCGGCCTGCGCGATCTCCAGGCCGTCGACGAGCTGCGTCCGCTGTTGACCGCCGTCAAGCAGGTGAGCGACGCACCCGGCGGCGCGCCGCGCGTCCCGCTGGTCGTCAAGATCGCGCCCGATCTGGCCGACGACGATGTCGACGCCGTCGCCGACCTCGTGCTCGAGCTCGGCCTTGACGGCATCAGCGCCACCAACACGACCATCGAGCGTCCGGACTCCCTGCACTCCGCCCGCGCCACCGTCGAGGCGGCCGGAGCCGGCGGGTTGTCCGGCCCGGTGCTCCGGGAACGAGCCCTCGACGTGCTCACCCGACTTCGCGCCCGAACCTCGGGACGGGTGGCTCTCATCGGGGTCGGAGGAGTCTCGACACCCGACGACCTCCGCGAACGAATGGCCGCCGGCGCCGACCTCGTGCAGGCCTACACCGGCTTCGTCTACGGCGGTCCGGCCTGGCCCGCCCGCATGGCCCGAGCAGCGGGTTAGGCGTCCCTCGACCCGATTTCGGGATCGTCGGGTGAGCCGGTATCTTTGGTCGTCGGCTTGCCCCTTTAGCTCAGTCGGCAGAGCGTTTCCATGGTAAGGAAAAGGTCTACGGTTCGATTCCGTAAAGGGGCTCTGGGACGCGAGTAGGCTCGTTTCCCGTGGCGGGGTAGCTCAGGTGGTTAGAGCACACGGCTCATAATCGTGGTGTCGCGGGTTCGAGTCCCGCCCCCGCTACCACGCAACACAGCAACACACCCAGCAGGACCAACGAAATCGAGGCAGACCCGTGGCGAGCAAGAGCTCCGACGTTCGACCCAAGATCACCTTGGCGTGCACCGAGTGCAAAGAGCGCAACTACATCACCAAGAAGAACCGGCGCAACAACCCGGACCGCTTCGACATCAAGAAGTACTGCCCGCGCTGCAAGACGCACCGCGTTCACCGCGAGACGCGCTGACGCTCGCCCAGGCATCCCGAACGACCCCCGGTCCGCAACGGCCGGGGGTCATTCATGTTCGCAGTGCTGATCGGCCGCCCGTGGCCCGGCACGCCCGCCGTTAGGCTCGTTCCATGGACCTCGCCGAGCTGACGACGCTGCGTCTCGGCGGCCCGGCCCCGGCGGTCATCGAAGCCGCCACCGAGGACGTGCTGGTCGAGGTCGTGCGTATCGCCGACGAGGGCGGCGACCCACCGCTTCTCGTCGCCGGAGGCAGCAACCTGGTGGTCGCCGACGAAGGAGTCGACCGCACCGTCATCCGGGTCCTCACCCAGGGCGTCGTCGTCGACCTCGACTCGTGCAGCGGAGCGATGGTCACCGTGCAGGCGGGAGAGACGTGGGACGCGATCGTCGCCCGGGCGGTCGATGAGGAGTGGGTCGGCGTCGAGGCGCTGTCCGGCATCCCGGGATCGGTGGGCGCCACTCCCATCCAGAACGTGGGGGCGTACGGCCAGGAGGTCGCCCAGACCATCGCATCGGTGCGCGTCTTCGACCGCTACGACCGCGAGATCCGCACGATCGCGGCGGCCGACTGCGGGTTCACCTACCGCAGCAGCCGCTTCAAGGCCGAACCCAACCGCTTCGTCGTGCTTTCCGTGACGTTTCAGCTCCCACTCGGCGACCTCGGCGCGCCGGTCGCCTACGCCGAGCTCGCCCGCACGCTGGGTGTCGAGATCGGCGCGCGCGCTCCTGCAGCCCGCGTGCGCGAGGCCGTGCTCGACCTGCGGCGCGGCAAGGGCATGGTGCTCGACCCCGACGACCACGACACGTGGAGCGCGGGCTCCTTCTTCACCAACCCCTTCCTCTCCGCCATCGAGGCCGAGTCGCTTCCGGCGGACGCCCCGCGGTTCGTCCAGCCCGACGGCACGGTGAAGACCAGTGCAGCCTGGCTCATCGAGAAGGCCGGCTTCTCGCGGGGGCACGGCTCCGGCCGGGTGTCTCTGTCGACCAAGCACACGCTCGCCCTGACGAATCGCGGCGGCGCGACCACTGAAGAGCTGCTCGATCTCGCCCGCGAGGTCCGCGACGGCGTCCGGTCGGCGTTCGGCATCACCCTCGTGCCCGAGCCCGTGCTCGTCGGCTGCGAGCTGTGAGGCTAGGGAGACACACCCGTCAGCCGTAGCCGGTGTCAAGGCGCAGGGCCACGGCGAACAACCCGGCGATCATCAGTGACGCCACGGCGAGCAGTGCCAGGAACGCGGAGGCGATGATGCCGAGCACCATGCCGGCGGTCGCCTGCCCGTGGCCGCCCCAGCGATGTGGCTCCCGCTCGATGGTGCGGCGTGCGGAGACACCGAGATAGCAGGCAAGCGGCCCGAGCGCGGCCGGCAGCACGAAGAACGCACCGATCACCGACACGAGCCCCACGACGAAGGCGCCCGTGGCGCGCGGGTGGTCGGGCACCACGACATGCGCCTGCTGCGTCACGTACTCAGCCTTCCACGTCGGGGGTCCCGAGCCAGTCGTCGACGCCGGCCAGGGCGCGGTCCCTGATGTCGTCGGGGGCGCACGAGCGTCGCAGTGACATCCGGGCCAGCGTGGCGAGCTCGGTGTCGGTGAGCTCCTGAGCGGCGCGCAGCACGGCGTACTGGCCGGCGAGACGGGAGCCGAAGAGCAGGGGATCGTCGGCGCCGAGCGCGACATCGGCACCCGCGTCGACGAGCATCCGCACGGGCACTTCGTCGAACGTGCTGTAGACGCCGAGCGCGACGTTCGACGTCGGGCAGATCTCGAGCGCCACCCCGGCATCGACCACGCGCTTCAGCACGTCGGGGTCCTCGCCCGAGCGCACGCCATGGCCGAGCCGGTGCGGGTGCAGGTGATCCAGGCACTGGGACACGTGCGCCGCGCCGCGCAGCTCGCCGCCATGGGGAACGAGCAGCAGCCCGGCCCGCTCGGCGATCGCGAACGCCGGCCCGAACGCATGGGTGTCGCCGCGCCGTTCGTCGTTCGATAGCCCGAAGCCGACGACGCCTCGTCCGGCGTACTGGCCGGCGAGGCGCGCCAAGGTGCGGGCGTCGAGCGGGTGCCGCGTGCGGTTGGCCGCGATGACGACGCCCAGGCCGATGCCGGCGCGGTCGGCCGCGTCGCGCGCGGCGTCGAGCACGAGGTCGGTGAACTCCGTGATTCCACCGAACCTCGCGGCGTAGCCGGACGGGTCGACCTGGATCTCGGTCCAGACGCTGCCGTCGGCGGCATCGTCCTCACCGGCCTCGCGGACGAGCCGGCGGACGTCGTCCTCGGTGCGCAGCACCGACCGGGCGACGTCGTAGAGACGCTGGAACCGGAACCACCCCTTCTCGTCGGTGGCGACCAGCTGTGGAGGCCAGTCCTCGACGAGTGCCGAAGGCAGCCGGAAGCCGTCGCGCTCGGCGAGCTCGAGCAAGGTGGTGTGCCGCATCGAGCCGGTGAAGTGCAGGTGCAGGTGCGCCTTCGGCAGCCGTGCGATGGACCTCAACGGCGCGCAGCGTCGCGAACGGCCGACGCCACCCGGGTGTGGACGTCGGGATGGAACACGCTGGGCACGATGTAGTTGGCGCTGAGCTCGTCGTAGGCGACGGTCGCCGCGATCGCGTCCGCGGCCGCCAACAGCACCGCCGCGTCGATGCCGTGGCTCTGCGCGTCGAGGAGCCCGCGGAAGATGCCGGGGAACGCGAGCACGTTGTTGATCTGGTTGGGGTGGTCCGAGCGTCCGGTCGCGACGACGGTGGCGTGGCGGCGCGCCACGATCGGGTCGATCTCGGGGTCCGGGTTGGCGAGCGCGAAGACGATCGACCCCTCCGCCATGGCGGCGACGTCGTCGGCGTCGATGAGGTCGGGCGCGCTCACCCCGACGAAGACGTCGGCACCGGGCAGCACGTCCTTCAGGGCGCCGGTCAAGCCGCTGCGGTTGGTGTTCGTCGCGATCCACTGCAGGGACTCGTCGGTGTCGCCGCGCTCGGCGTGCACGACGCCGGCGACGTCGCACACCACGACGTCACTCAGGCCGGCGTCGACCAGCAGCTTCAGGATCGCCGTGCCGGCGGCGCCCGCGCCCGCCATGACGAGGCGGATGTTCTCGATCCGCTTGTCCACGACGAGCAGTGCGTTGCGCAGGGCGGCGAGGACGACGATGGCCGTGCCGTGCTGGTCGTCGTGGAAGACCGGGATGTCGAGCCGCTCGCGCAGTCGCGCCTCGACCTCGAAGCAGCGCGGGGCCGAGATGTCCTCGAGGTTGATGCCGGCGAACCCGGGTGAGATGGCCGCGACGGTCTCGACGATCTGGTCGACGTCCTGGGTGTCGAGGCAGATGGGCCATGCGTCGATGTCGGCGAAGCTCTTGAACAGTGCCGCCTTGCCCTCCATCACCGGCAGCGCCGCGTGCGCGCCGATGTTGCCGAGGCCCAGCACGGCCGACCCGTCGCTGACCACGGCGATGCTGTTGCGCTTGATCGTCAGCCGTCGCGCGTCTTCTCGATCGGCGACGATCGCCTGGCAGATCCGGGCCACCCCGGGCGTGTAGATCATCGACAGGTCGTCGCGGTTGCGCAGCGGGTGCTTGGCCTTCGTCTCGATGACGCCGCCGAGGTGCATGAGGAACGTGCGGTCGGACACCTTGGAGACGTCGACGTCATCGAGCGCCTCGAGCGCGGCGACCACCCGTTCGGCGTGCTCGGTGCCCGACGTCGCGCAGGTCAGGTCGAGACGCAGGTTGGCACCGGACGGCGCGACGTCAAGGGCCGTGACGACTCCGCCGGCTTCTTCCACGGTCGTCGTCAGCTCGCTGACGGCTGTTCCTCCCGACGCGATCTCGAGGCGAACCGTGATGGAGTAGGAGATGCTCGGTGCGGCAACCATGTCTCGGTTCTAGTGCATCGGCGCACCTCGACGCGAGTCTGGCGGAACGCATTACACCGGTTCGACTCGGGTGTCATCCACCCCGTACACTTGCCTGACCGGTGAATTCTCAGGCTAGTTCGTCATGCCCTCGCAAGGGTCCGACGCCGCGCGAGGGGATTGACCTACGGCACTAGCTCAACTGGTAGAGCATCGGTCTCCAAAACCGAAGGTTGGGGGTTCAAGTCCCTCGTGCCGTGCGAAGGACATGGACGAGACACGAAGAAGGGATCATCGTGAGCGAACGTCACGAGCTGTCCGGGACCACCGGGCGCACGTCGCCGACCACGTTCTACCGTCAGGTGGTCGCCGAGCTCCGCAAGGTGGTCTGGCCGACCCGCCCGATGGTGGTCAACTACTTCTTCGTCGTGCTCGTGTTCGTGCTGTTCATGATGGCGTTCGTCGCCGGACTCGACTACGGGTTCGGTCGGGCGATGTTCGCGATCTTCGCGTGAGGAACTGAAGGATCACCGTGAGCCAAGGAATCAACGAGAAACGACGTCGACGAGGCACCTGCCGACGACGCCGTCGACTCGCCGACCGACGACGCCTCCACCGAGGACGTCGCCACTGACGGCGCCCCGGTCGAGGTCGTCGCCACTGACGACGCTCCGGCCGAGGACGCGCCGGTCGAGGACGTCGCCGACGCACCGGTCGTCGAGGACGACGCGGTCGAGGAGGACCCGGTCGTCGAGGACGCCGTCGCCGCCACGGAGGAGCCTGTCGCCGAGGAGGCCGCCGCCGAGGAGGCCGCTGCCGAGGAGCCGGTCGATCCCGCCGCCGCCGACGCTCTCGCGGAGTTCCGCGAGCTG
>CAVQEY010000021.1:0-107050 GCA_963711615.1 uncultured Actinomycetota bacterium
CGCCGAAGAAGACCTCCATTGACTCCGGCTGCTTCGCGGCGGCGCGCAGGGTGTCGAGCGCGGCGACGTTGCCCGAGCCCTCCCACACCGACATCAGCGGCGCCTCGCGGTACAGCCGCGGCATCCGGGAGTCCTCGACGTAGCCGTTGCCGCCCAGGCACTCCAGGGCCTCGGCGGCATGGATCGGCGACCGCTTGCACACGTGGTACTTGCTGACCGCGAGGCCCACGCGCCGCAACATCGCGGCGTGCTCGTCGCCCGCCTCGGCCCGGTCCATGAGGGCCGCCAGCCACAGCGCGACGGTGGTGGCACCTTCGGCCTCGACGGCGAGGTCGGCGAGCACGTTGCGCATCAGCGGCTGGTCGATGAGCTGTGCCCCGAACACCTGACGGTGCGCAGCGTGGTGGGCGGCCTGCAGGACGCCGGCCCGCATGGACGTCGCGGAACCGATCGTGCAGTCGAGCCGTGTCATGTTGACCATGGCGATGATCGTGGGCACGCCGCGACCCTCGTCGCCGAGCCGCCAGCCGACGGCGTCGACGTACTCGACCTCGCTGCTGGCGTTCGAGTGGTTGCCGAGCTTGTCCTTGAGCCGTTGCAGCTGGATGCCGTTGGCCGTGCCGTCGGGGAGCACGCGCGGCACGACGAAGCAGGTGAGCCCACCCGGCGCCTGCGCGAGCACCAGCAAGAGGTCGGACATCGGCGCCGACGTGAACCACTTGTGCCCGGTGATCCGGTAGGTGCCGTCGGCCTGATCCACGGCGCGGGTGGTGTTCGCTCGCACGTCCGAGCCGCCCTGCTTCTCCGTCATCGACATGCCGGCGGTCAAGAACTGCTTGTCCGACGGCGCACGGAAGGACGGGTCGTAGCCGGCCGCGGTGAGCCCGGGCTCGTACTCCTCCGCCAATGCCGGGTCGACCCGAAGGGCGGGCACGGCGGCGTACGTCATGGAGATCGGACACTGGTGGCCGGCGTCGACCGGCCCCCAGGCGCTCAGCTTCGCGGCCCGTACGAGGTGGGCGTGCGGGTCGCCGGACGCCCAGGGAGTGCCGTGCAGGCCGAAGCCCGTCGAGATCTCCATCAGCTCGTGGTAGCTCGCGTCGTACGCGACCTGGTCGATGCGGTGGCCGTACCTATCGTGCGTGTGCAGCACGGGCGGGTGGGCCTCGGCTCGGTCCCCGAGCGCGATGGCGTGCGCGCTCCCGGCCTGCCGGCCGACCTCGTGGAGCTCGTCGAGCGCGGCCGTGGCGCCCTCGCGGCGCAGCGTCTCCTCGAACACCGCGTAGTCGGCGGTGTCGTGGCCGGTGAGTGGCGGGACCTGGTTGATCACCTCATGGGTCGTCATGTCGTTCCCTTCTGGCGGAGTCGCTTGATCTCGGTGCGGAAGTCCTCGTAGCCCTGACGCATGGCCTCACGGGGCCAGTCGGCTGGCAGGAGCTCGTCGGGCAGGGCCGGGTCGGTGCGCAGGTGCCGCACGAGCGCCGCGGCCCCGGTGAATCGCTCGGCAAAAGTGCGGCCGTGGGCGGTGGCATCCAGGAGCTCGCGGCCCGCGGCCGCCCACTCAGGCAGGTCCCACAACCGGCCGGCCAGGTCGGATGAGTCGCCGCTCTGCGCGACAAGTCGGATCGTGTCGGGCTCGGGGGAGTCGTCGCGGGGGAGGTTGTCCGGACGCATCCAGACGCCCTCACGCAGCATGCCGAGCCTGCGGGACGTGAGACGTCGTCGCAGCTCGGCCCTGCTTGCCGCGTTGCGGCCGGTTGACGTCACGACGATGGTCTCCCACGTGCCGTCCCACCGAAGACGGACCGGGTCCATCTCGCTGTCCTGCGCGTGCTGCCGCTCCAGGTGTCGTGGGCTGAGGCCGTAGACGGCCTGGTCGGCGACCAGGTCGCCGGCCTGGACGAGGCGCGTCAGTGCAACCCGCATCGTCGCGGTGGAGATGCCGAACTCCTCGCCGGCGTCGACGATGTCGCGCACCGGCAGACGCGGGGGATGGGCACCGAGCAGCAGGCTGAGCACGACCGAGCGGGCGGTCAGCGGTTGCGCGAGCGTGGTTGTCGTCGGCACGGAACTCCGTTACAGAATCAGAACGTCTGTCGTTCGGAGTGTAATGTCGCGGGAGGCGGTTGTCTACGCCAAGATGCCGGCGGCAACGGCCACCTCGCGGTACGCCTCGGCCAGCGTCGCGATGGTGGCGTGGGCGTTGAGGCCGCTCGGGTTGGGCACGACCCACAGCTCGGCCGCGCCGATGGTGGTCTCCTGGCGGCCGAGCCGGGCTCGACGCTCGACGAACGCCGTGCGGTAGGCCGTGACGCCGGCGACCGCGACCACCCGGGGGCCGTGCTCGTGCACGAACTGCTCGAGCCGGACGCGTCCGGCCCTCAGCTCGTCGTCGTCGAGCTCGTCGGCCCGGACGCTCTGGCGCGCCACGAGATTCGTGATGCCGACACCCCGCTCGACCAGTACCGGAGCCGCGTTCGCGGGAGTCAGCACGTCGTCGGGCAGGATCCCGGCACCGCGCAGCGCGGGGTAGAAGCGGTTGACGGGATGCGCGAAATGAAAGCCGGTCTCGGCGCTCATGATGCTGGGGTTGATGCCGACGAACAGCAGGCGCAGGTCGGGACCGACAAGGTCTGGCACCGGCGATTCGTCCGACATGGACACGGACCGTACCTCTTGACGGTCGCGATATGGTCCGTTCGCCGGTGTGCGTCCCGGTTCCCAAAGGAGAACTCCCATGGTTCGTTTCCGCGCGGTATCCATCTCGCTCTTCCTCGCTGTGTCCCTGATCGGGACCCCGGCAGCTGCCGCACCGACTCCGGACGCCGACCCCGTCTACCAGGAGTACGTGTCGCTGGGGGACTCCTGGGCCCGCTGAGGCGCTACGTCGAAGCGGTCATTCCGGTGTCGCTCAACGGCCCCGCGCTTGCCGTGCCCGCACATCCGAACTCGGCCGGAGCCAACGCGCAGGCGCGGATCGTGCTCAAGGCGATCCGCGGCTAGCTCCGGGAGGACGGCGGGCCGGACATCAGAGCCGCCAGTTCTCGAGGTTGGCTCAGTGCGACGCAGTGGCCGGCTGCGATCTCCTCCGGAACGATGTCCAAGCGCTCTTTCACCAACCGGCGAAAGAAGTCCGGCGGGAAGAAGCGGTCCTCGCTGCAGAGCACGAATTTCGTCGGCACGCTGGGCCAGGAGTCCAACGGCCAGGGTTCGGCCGTCGAGGCTTGCGACGGGTGCGCACGCTCCTTGCTCAGCGCCTCCTCGGCCAGCTCGCGTGGCACATCGTGGTAGAAGCTGACGTAAGGATCATCGTTGCCGGTCAGGCCGCCGTCGCGTGCCGCTTGCTCGACCACCGCGGCCTGGTAGCCGGTGTTCGCCCACCACTCATCTGGTGACTCGCCCGGGGAGGGAATCATGCCGGCAACCAGGACCAGCGCGTCGGTCGGAGTCCGGTCGGCGACCAGCGGGGCTGTGAAGGCCCCGAACGACTGGCCGACGACCACCACGTCCTCCCGGTCACCGATCGCGTCGATCACCGTGGTGGCGTAGTCGGTGAGTGTCGCCGATTCGTCGTCGGCGGGGAGATCGGGCGCGACCACGTCGTGGCCAAGGCTACGAAGCTCGGCAGCCACCAGGTGCCAATACCAGCCGACGTCACCTGCGCCGTGGATCAAGGCAAAGGTGCTCATGTGGTGTCCTCCTCCTCACGGCCACCCGAGGCGAAGGCCCCGACCAACCCGGATGTCCCGGGCCGGTCGGGGCCTTTGGTGTCGCTCCTCAGATCAGAATGACGGCTGAGACTGCGGGTTCAGACTGTCCATCTTGACGTTCGACTGTGCGGCCGGGTCGGTGACCTTGAGCACGTCGAAGCCCTTCTGGATGTCGTTGGAGTAGACGTACCCGTTGTAGTAGTACGCCGACCACGACCCGCCGAGGATCAGCCTCTCGTCGCTCAACGGACCACGGTCGAACCAGGCGATCTCCTCCGGGTTGGCGGAGTCGGTGAAGTCCATCACCGAGATGCCGCCCTGGTACCAGGCCTGGACCATGATGTCCTTCCCCGCGACCGGAATCAGCGAGCCGTTGTGGGCCACGCAGTTCTCGGTGTTGGAGTTGGTCCGCGGGATCTTGTAGTAGCTCTTGAACGCGAGCTCCCCACCCTCGATGTCATAGATGCCGTTGGCACCCTTGTCGGGACCGACCGTCGGGTTGCAGGTGGCCGCGCCACCACCGCCGAGCTCGTCGGTGTAGACGACCTTGGTTCCGGCATTGTTGAACGTCGCCGAGTGCCAGAACGCGAAGTTCGTCGTGTCCCTGACCGTCTCGGTCACCACCGGGTGCTCCCGATCGGAGATGTCCATCAGCACCCCGTCACCCATGCAGGCGCCCGCGGCGATGTCCTTCGACGGGTAGGCGGTGATGTCGTGGCAGCCGCTGGTCTCCCGCGAGTAGTTGCCAGTCGGGTTTCCACCCTCGGGGAACAGCACCGGTGTGTCGATGAGCTTGGCCGTCTCCGGCTTGTTCATCGACACCTTCACCACGCTGATCAGGTCGTGCGGCGGCTGGCAGTCCGGGAACGTGGCGCTCGGGAAGTACGACGACACGTAGACCCACAGGTTCTTGCCGCTCTTGCTCGGCGCGAGGGTGTGCGTGTGCGAGCCGCAGGGAGTCTCCACCGCGGCGATGTACTCCGGGTTCGTCGGGTCGCTGATGTCGAAGACCTTCAGGCCCTCCCACGAGCTCTTCTCCGTGGCCGGCTGCGCGGTGTTCGTGCAGGTGTTGTTGTTGCGGCTCGAGTCCGTCGAGAGCACCAGCACGTCCTTGTACACCGACACGTCGTTCTGCGAGCCCGGGCACACCACTTGCGCCACTTGCTCGGGGGCCTCGGGGTTGCTCAGGTCATAGACCGAGAACCCCTCGTAGTTGCCCGCATAGGCATACTTGCCGCTGAACGCCAGGTCGCTGTTGAACGCCGTCTCCGCGGCGAACGCGCCGTTCTTGGGCAGGTTCGTCAGCAGCTCCATGTCCTCGGCAGCCTGTTCGCCGACGGGAAGATCCGCGGCGCTGTCGTTCATCTGCGCGAGGTTCTTGCTGGGTGCGCAGGCTTCGGAGAAGTTGTCCTTCGCCTTTGCCAGCTTCTTCTTCTCCGCCTCCGTGCAGTTCGGTGGAGCCTTGGAGGCCGCCGCCTCGTGCTCGTCGTCGTGTGCGGCGACCGGTGCTGCGAAGACTGTCAACGCCAGTGCAAGGGCCGCTGTGGCGGCCAGACCGACCGGTCGAGCGCGCAGAAGGGCTCGTCTACGAAAGGAGTGCATCCCCCGATACCTTTCATGAGAACGCTGTGGGGTTTCCACAGACGTCATCTACGTCGTATCGTGTATGCAATCCGAAAGTAAAGACTTCGGGCCGAAAAATTTCGAATTCGGGTTCTACTCGGGGGAGAGACTGCCGCATGCCCAAGCTCGTCGTTCGACTGTTGCTCTCCACTGTCCTGGCGGCGACTCTCGGAGGTTGTACGTCCGACTCCGAACCGGACGGTCCGAAGGTGATTCAGCCGGGTGCCCCCGGCGAGCCGAACAAGAGTGGCGACTCCGACCCCACCGACCGATCCAACGAGTGGAACCACACCGACGTCGCCTTCATGCAGATGATGATCCCTCACCACCACCAGGCTCTGAAGATGTCCGCCCTGGCCGAGAAGCATGCCGGCAGCAAGGCCGTCCGCACCCTCGCGGATCGGATCAGCGGGGCCCAGGCTCCTGAGATCCAGGCGATGTCCTCCTGGCTGGACGAGCGGAACATCGAGGTCCCGCGAGCCGATGCGGACCCGAAGAAGTACGACCACTCACAACACGGTCACAACTCGATGATGGGCATGATGACTCCCGCCCAGATGAAGGAGCTGGCCGCCGCCCGTGGTGAGAAGTTCGACCGGCTCTTCCTCCGGGGCATGATCCGGCACCACGCCGGCGCGGTCGACATGGCCGAGGATGCGGCGCAGGACGGCACCGACACGATCGTCAGCGAGATGACCGCCGACGTGGCCTCCACCCAGTCGGCCGAGATCGACCGGATGCAGGACCTCCTCGCCCAGCTCTAGGCGTCGTACTTGATCCCGGTCGCGTGGAGCGGGCAGTAGCCGAACGGGTTCTTGACGAGGTACTGCTGGTGGTAGTCCTCGGCGTAGTAGTACTCACCGAGCGGCTGGATCGTCGTGGTGATCTTCCCCATGCCAGCCGCGGTCATCTTCTCCTGGTAGTGCTCGCGCGACTTCTCGGCCATTTCCTGCTGCTCGGGCGTCGTCGTGAGGATGATCGAGCGGTACTGCGATCCGCGGTCGTTGCCCTGTCGCATGCCCTGGGTGGGGTCGTGGCTCTCCCAGAACTTCATCAGGATCTCCATGAACGTCACCTCGGCCGGATCGAAGATGATGCGCACGACCTCGGCATGGCCCGTGCGGCCTGTGCACACCTCCTCGTACGAGGGGTTCGGCGTGACGCCGCCGGCGTAGCCGACTGACGTCGACCAGACGCCAGGCACCTCCCAGAACGCCTTCTCCTCGCCCCAGAAGCAGCCAAGCCCGACGACGACCGTCTCGAAGCCCTCGGGCGCGTCGGTCTCGATGGGATTGCCGAGCACGAGGTGTCGGTCGCCGACGGTGTGCTGGCGGGTGTCGCGGCCGGGGAGCGTGTCGGCGGCGTCGGGAAGCTCGGTCTTGCTCTTGCCGAAGATCATGGGACCACCTTTCGCCTCCAGCCTACGGACGAACCTCGCATGACGCCCGTGTGTGGTTGTGACGAGTCCGTGACGGTTAGGCTCTGCGTCGTGTCCGATGACGTGGAGCGCAAGCACCAGGTGCCGGCGGGTGTGGAGATCGCCGCGGCCTGGGCATGGCGTCTGCTGCTCATCGCGGCGGCGACCGGCCTCGTGATCTGGTTGCTGCGGTACTTCTCCGAGATCACGGTCCCGGTCGCGGTCGCCGTCCTCGGCACGGCACTGACGATCGGAGCCGTCGACTGGCTCGTCGACCACCGCCTGCCACGGCTGCTCGCCACGTTCATCGTCGTCATCACGATGCTGGCGGCGTTCTTCGGCATGCTGGCCCTGGTCGGTCAACAGCTGTCGACCCAGGTCGACGACCTGAGGGCCAACGTCGTCGAGGGCATCACGCAGGTGCAGGACTGGGCCCGCACCGGACCGCTCGGACTCAGCGACGCCCAGCTGCAGAGCTGGATCGACGAGGCCAAGTCCGCCATCTCGACCACCGACAGCTCGGTGCTCACCCGCATCTCCGCCGTCGGCGCCACGATCACGCACGCCGTCGCCGGGTTCTTCATCGCGCTGTTCTCGGCGTTCTTCTTCCTCTACGAGGGCGACCGCATCTGGAGCTGGGTCGTCGCCCTGTTCCCGCGTGCGGCCCGTGACCGCGTGTACTCCTCGGGCCAGACGGCATGGCACTCGCTCACCGCCTTTGTCAGGGCCACCGTCGTCGTCGCGCTCATCGACGCCATGGGCATCGCGTTCGCGGCCTGGGCGCTGGGCGTGCCTCTCACGCTGGCGATCGGCGTCCTCGTGTTCCTCGGCGCCTTCGTGCCGATCGTCGGTGCGCTGATCTCGGGCATGGTCGCGGTTTTGGTGGCACTGGTGGCGCAGGGGCCGTGGACCGCCCTGTTCATGCTGCTCGCCGTCGTCGCCGTGCAGCAGCTGGAGTCGCACGTGCTGCAGCCGTTCCTGATGGGGTCGCTCGTCGCGGTCCATCCGCTGGCCATCATCCTCGCGATCGCGGCCGGCATCGTCGTGGCCGGCATCGTGGGCGCGCTCATCGCGGTGCCGCTGGCCGCCTGCCTCAACGGCGTCGTCCGGCACCTCGCGACGAACGCGCGAGAGTTCCAGGCGAACCCGGAAGAGCTCCCTCCCCAACCTGAACCCGCGTGAGCCCTAAGGTGTCGGGCGTGGATCTCACCGACGTCGATGCAGCCCGCAGTGTGCTCGAAGGGGTCATCGAAGAGACGCCCTCGTTGCACTCGAGGTGGCTCAGCACGCGGGTCGGGACGCCGGTCTACCTCAAGTGCGAGAACCTCCAGCGCGCCGGATCGTTCAAGATCCGTGGCGGCTACCTGCGCATCTCCCGGCTGAGCGCAGACGAGCGTGCTCGTGGCGTCGTGGCCGCCAGCGCAGGCAACCATGCGCAGGGTGTCGCGCTCGCCGCGTCGATGCTCGACACGAAGGCCACCATCTTCATGCCGGAGGGCGCGGCGCTACCCAAGATCGCCGCAACCCAGGGCTACGGGGCCGACGTCGAGTTCTCCGGCACCGGTGTCACCGAGGCGCTCGTGGCCGCCCAGGAGTTCGCCGAACGCACCGGGGCCGTGCTCATCCACCCGTTCGACCACCCCGACATCGTCGCCGGTCAGGGCACCGTGGGGCTCGAGATCATGGAGCAGGTGCCCGACGTGCAGACGATCGTGGTGCCGGTCGGCGGCGGAGGATTGGCAGCCGGCATCGCACTGCTCCGGGAGCGGCATCCGCACGTGCACATCGTGGGCGTGCAGGCCGAGGACGCCGCCGCCTATCCCGGATCGCTCGCCGAAGGGCATCCGACGACGGCCGTCATGGGTCCGACCATGGCCGACGGCATCGCGGTCGCGCGGCCGGGCGACATCCCGTTCGGGATCGTCGCGGCACAGCTCGACGAGGTCATCACGGTGAGCGAGGAGTCGATGAGTCAGGCCCTGCTCGGCCTGCTCGAGCGCAGCAAGATGCTGGTCGAGCCCTCCGGGGCCGCTGCCGTGGCCGCCCTGCTCGACCGCCCCGACGAGTTCAGGGGACCGGTCGTCACGGTGCTGTCCGGTGGCAACATCGACGCCCTCCTGCTGCTCGACGTCATCCGCCACGGCCTCGTCGCCGCCGGTCGCTTCATCCACCTGCGGGTGCGGATCTCCGACCGACCGGGTGGGTTGATGAACCTCCTCACCGACCTCGCGAACCTGCAGGTCAACGTCATCAACGTCACCCACGACCGCTCAGGGGAAGGGATCGGGGTGCGCGAGGTCGATGTCGCGATCGAGGGCGCGACCCGAGGGCCCGATCATCGCGCCGAGGTCTCGCGCCGGCTGGTCGAGATCGGCCACCGCGTCCTCTGACCCTCCGGGACGGAGCACCCAGCTTCCCGGGAGATCCTCCCGTGGAGATCGGGAACGACGACCCGTTCGCGGCAACGGGATCAGCGCGACGCTGCTCGGAGATCCATCTCTCCTGGAGGTCACCATGTCCCGAAGCTCGACGACCGATGTGGCGGACGGCGCCGACCTGCGTCACGCGTCCCGTCTCCTCGCCGCACTCATTCTGCCGATCGGCCCGCTCGCGGTTGCCGGTCTCCGCTACCTCCTGCCGTACTTCTCGGCCTCGAACCCGCGCGAGACGGCTGCCAGACGTCCTCGCCTCCGAGGGTCAGCAGTCGGCCGTCCTCTGGCTCGGTCTCGTCGCCACGTTCACGTTGCTTCCCGGCGTTCTCGCCGTCGGTCGTCTCACCAGACGAGGCGCGCCCAGGATGACGGCTGCCGCGATGCTCCTCGTCGTCCCGGGATACCTCGCGCTGACGTACATGCTCGGCAGCGACCTGGTGCTCTGGACCGGCGCCCACGCGGGGCTGGACCTCCCGACGCTGACCCGGCTCGCCGAGACGATCCACCCATCGTCGGACATCGCCGTGGGCGTCTTCGTGCTCGGCCACGTGATCGGCACGGTGCTGCTCGGGATCGCGCTGCTGCGATCGCGGACGGTGCCCTCCTGGGCGGCGATCGTCACGATGGTCGCGCAACCGCTCCACTTCGTGGCGTTGGTGATCGTCGGCAGCCAGACGCTGGATCTCGCGGCATGGGCGGCGAACGGTGTCGCCTTCGCCGTGGTCGGTGTCGCGATCCTCAGGACGCCCGACGACGAGTGGGAGCTGCCGCCGGTGCGGGCGAACGGCTGAGACCGCGGTTCGTCAGAACGGCTTGGCGTCGACGACCTCGACCGTGATGGTCGAGCCGCTGGGCGCCTCGTACGAGGCCTCGTCGCCGACCTTCTTGCCGAGGATGGCCGCGCCCAGGGGCGAGGTGGGGGAGTAGATGTCGAGGTCGACGGCGCTGTCCATGCTGAGGAGCTCGCGCGAGCCGAGCAGGAACGTCTCGGTGTCGGTGTCGCCGGCGAACCGGATGGTGACCCTCATGCCGGCCTCGACGTGCCCGTCGTCGGCCGGCTTGTCGCCGACCTCGGCGCGGCGCAGCCGGTCCTCGAGCTGACGGATGCGGGCCTCGTTCTTGCCCTGCTCCTCGCGGGCGGCGTGGTAGCCGCCGTTCTCGCTCAGGTCGCCCTCGTCGCGGGCGGCAGAGATCTTGGCGGTGATGTCGGCGCGCACGTCTCCCTTGAGATGCTCCAGCTCCTGTTGCAGGCGCTCGTAAGCCTCCTGCGTCACCCAGATGGTCTCGGTGTCGGTGGGCTGCGTCATAGAGCTCACTCACTCCCTCCACGTGCGGCACCCCAGGCACACGCCCGGGGTGAAACACCGAGATTACCACTCAATCCATGCTTTGACACGTTCGCAGAACGCCCGTGACCGCCCTCCGCTCGGTCTCCAGGGAGATGTTCACGCGCACGTTCTCGCGGTCATTGGCGGGTACCGTGACGGTCTTCTCACCGACGATCGAATGGTCCTTGGCCTGCGCGTACACCGTGCACCGCACGGCCAGCGGTTCCGGCCGGTGGACGTTGAGCGTGATCTCCACCTGGTGGTCGTCCACGACCTCGTAGCCGAACAGCTCGGCCGAGACGGGGCGAGGCTGGAAGGCGATCCATGCCGCCAGGAGCACCCCGATCGCCACGCCGACCGCTGCGACGACCGGCCACAGCCAGCGCGGACGTCCGCGGGTGCCGTAGCGATCGGACAGGTCGGTCACGCCGCCCAGTGTCTCAGGCGTTCAGGATGAACGAGACTCGATCCACGCCCGGACCAGATGCTGCAACGCATCGCGCTTCGCGTCGAGATCCGAGGCGTCGGCGAAACGGGCGGTGCGAGACGTGTCGCCATCACCCTCGAGCAGGCCGTCCGGATTGGGCAGGGACGCGCCGGTGTGGAACATCAGCACGACAGCCTTCTTCGAACGCGGAAAGAACGACGCGATGTTGCCGTTGTAGATGAACGTCGGCGCCTTCCACTTGATCGCTTCCTCGACGCGCGGATCGGTGTCCAGGACGACGTCGCGCACGGCTTGGACGAGTTCCTTCTGCGGGTTGTCGTACGACGCGAACCACGCGTCGACGTCGGGATTCCGGTTGTTCACCGTGACCTCGCCGGGGCATCCGAGCGCCAAGCACTGGGTGAGACGCCGTGGCCGCGCTTGAACGCTCGGCTGAACGCTTCCTCGGAGTCATAGCCCACACGGTGCGCAATGGACGCGACGCCGAGATCGGTCGACGCGAGCAGGTCCTGGGCCACGTGCATCCGCCAGCCGGTGAGATACCGGCTCGGCGGCACCCCGAGGACCTCGCGGAAGCGGTCGTCGAGCAGCGAGACCGACACGTTCCTCGAGGCAGCGAGGTCGGCGACGGTCCACTTGCGCTCCGGGGTCTCGTGGATCAGCGCCATCGCCGCTCCGGCGACGGGGTCGCGCAAGGCTCGCACGAACCCCTGCTCGGAGGCCGGAGTGCTGGCCAGATGCAGCTTCAGCACCTCGGTGAGCAGCATCTGCGGGATCTCGGGTGGGACCTCGAACCGGTCGTCGCCGACCAGCGTGGTCTGGTGCATGGCGTACTCGATGCCGGCCTGGACCCACTTTTGCGCTGCACCAGACGGGCTCACGACGAACACGGGGGGCAGGGCGTTCATCCGCGGGTCGAAGAGCGGGTCGTCACAGAGCATGTAGCCGCACATCACCTGGGTCGGATCGCCACCCTCGCCGTACTCGATGACCGGCATCCGTTCCCACGGCGGCGGTTCGGCGACGAGGTTGGTGGCCGCAGCCAGCACGGTGGTGTCCTCCGTGCCGCCCATCCGGTGGCTGTCGCCGTAGGGGAGCACGATCACGTCGCCCGCACTCGCCCAGTGCTTCTCGCCGCCCTCGGTCGCGATCCAGCAGCGGCCGGAGGCGACCACGTGGAAGAGGATGACCCGATCCTCGCCGGGAATGAGCATCGCCGCGAGGTCCTCGGTGGGGATCGATCGATACGCCCACTTCTCCGTGTAGAGCCCGGTGAGGAAGATCGCGCCGCGAACCTTCAGGTGCGCGAAGGCGTCCGAGAGCACGGATGTGGCGTCCCGGTCAGGTGCGGCGGGGTCGTGGTCATGGTCAACGAGTGAACCTGACACAACGATGAGTGTGTCAGAACAAGACGATGGAAGGACAAGGAAATGCCACTCTTCATGGACGTTCACGAGGAGCTCCCCGACGGCGCAACCGCGTCCGACGTGGCGAGCGCACACGCAGAAGATGTCAAGATCCAGGAGAAGTACGGGGTCGACTACAAGTCGTACTGGGTCGACGACGCGAGCGGCAAGGTGTTCTGCCTGGTCGAGGCACCTGATGCCGAAGCCGCCATCACCGTGCACCGCGAGGCGCACGGCCTCCTGGCGGACCACATCTACCCGGTCGTCGAAGGCCACTGAGCAGGCGGGCCGGCGCCCGAGACCGCGTCGGCCCTCGCTCGGCCTCGGTGCAAGGATGGGTGCGTGGCAGAACAACTTCGTCTCATGCACGTGCACGCCCATCCGGACGACGAGTCGAGCAAGGGGGCGGCGTCCACGGCCAAGTACGTGGCGGAGGGCGTCGACGTACACGTGGCGACCTGCACCGGAGGCGAACGCGGCGACGTGCTCAACCCGAGCTTCGACCATCCCGGCATCATCGACAATCCGGCGCTGATCACCGAGATCCGCCGCGACGAGATGGCCCGGGCGCGTGACATCCTCGGCATCCGTCAGGACTGGCTCGGCTTCATCGACTCAGGCTGGCCCGAGGGCGACCCGAAGCCGCCGCTGCCCGAGGGCTGCTTCGCGCTGGTGCCGATCGAGGAGGCCGCCGAGCCGCTGGTGCGGTTGATCCGGTCGTTCCGTCCGAACGTCCTCACCACGTACGACGAGAACGGCGGCTACCCGCACCCAGACCACATCAAGTGCCACGAGATCAGCGTCTACGCCTTCGAGGCAGCGGCCGACCCGGACCGGTACCCCGACGCCGGCGAGCCCTGGCAGGTCTCCAAGCTCTACTACCACCTGAGCTGGAGCTACCAGCGGATGAAGGCGATCGTGGAGGCCATCGAACGTCACGGGCTCGAGAATCCGTACCAGGAGTACTGGGACGACTGGGAGCCCAAGCCCGAGGACGAGGCGCGGCTCACCACTCGTGTCGAGTGCGCCGAGTATTTCCACGTGCGCGACGAGGCACTACTCGCCCACGCGACTCAGATCGACCCGAACGGCTACTTCTTCTCCGTGCCGCGCGAGGTGCTGATCGAGGCCTGGCCCACCGAGGACTTCCAGCTCGTCACGAGCCACGTCGAGACGTCCGTGCCGGAGGATGACCTCTTCGCCGGCTTACGCTGATCGGTCGTTGAGCCTGGGGAGCGAAGCGTCAGCCCGCTGCGTTCTCCCAGAGACCGACGACGTTGCCCTCGGTGTCGGTGAAGTAGGCCGCGAACCCCATGTCGCCGACCGCGAACTTCTCGCGGACCGTCGTGCCGCCGAGGTTGCCGATGGCGGACAGGGCAGCGTCGATGTCGGCCACGTCGACCGTCAGCACCGGTGTGGCGAGGTCGCCCTCGCGCTTGAACATGCCACCGTTGATGTAGCCGGCCTCGGTGGGTCCCTGCTCGTTGGCGGGCCCGGTGGCCACCCCGGTGTAGCCCACCTCCGGCATGGACGTGATCTCCCAGCCGAACGCGCCCTCGTAGAAGGCGTTGGCTCGATCTTGGTCGTCGACCGGGATCTCGAAGTGAACGATGCGATTGCTCATGGTGGCTCTCCGTTTCGCTTGGCGCTGAGGCTACTCCGGAGCGGTGACAACAACGTCGTGCCGGCGGCCTGGGGACACGAACTCGATGAACCGGTGTGCCTCCGCTTCGACGGCGGTCGCGTCGCGCCGGGGCAGTGGACGTGTGGTGATCGTCAGCACGCCGGACGTCTTGCCTTGCTGCACGACCCTGGTCGGCTGGTCGAACCGCCACATCCCGACGAGCATCCCGTCGACGAGGACGTTGCCGAGGAAGCCGGTGGTGTTCAGCCAGATCTCGGAGTAGTCGCCGCCGGCGGTGAACCGGCTGCGGTCGGCGTGCGAGAGCAGGAGGTTGTCGAACTGGGGCAGGAGGCGCACCGGCGCGGGCGTGTCCTCGTCGGGAAGCGGGCCCTCGGGCACGTCGAAGTACTCGTGGCCGTCCTCGTCGTGGAACGTGCGCAGCCGTGGCCGGATGCGGTCGAAGACCTCACGCAGCCCGGTGTAGCGGGACCAGGTCGCGGCGTCCTGCACCGTGGCGGGGCCGAAGGCGGCGACGTAGCGCATCATGACGTCGTCGACGGAGGGGTTCGGCTCGACTGGGCGGCCGATCCACGCCTCGGCCGTGGTGCCGACGACCTGCCCGGGCGTGGCCCAGAGCCCGCGCGGCGGTACCTGGATGAAGGGGAGCAGGTTGCGGCAGGCGAACGCGAGCGCTGCGGCATCGTGCTGAGGGAACTGCTCGCCCAGGGCCTCGCGGAGCTGGCGTGTGGTGCGCGGCTCGGCGAGCACCTCCCGCGCGAACGCCATGACGTGGTCGAGGTCGACGCCGTCGAAACGGCCCTTGTAGTCGCTGTGGCTGTAGAGCTGCTGGGTCAGGATCGGCTGGGCGAGCGGCCGGAGCAGCAGGCAGTCGTCGGCGGTGACCGCATGCACGGTGCCGCGCTGCACCACGAGCCGTACGACCCCGCGGTCGAGGATCAGCGCCTCGAGCTCGCCGGTGTCGAACGCGGTGAGCCGTGACCAGAGCCCGATGTACGGATCGGGCGCCTCCTGCGCCTGCAGTCCGACGAGGAACCGGATCGCGTCCAGGGCGGTGATGTCGACACGTTCGAGCAGCATCTGACGGGCCAGCGTCGCCCGGTTGAGCTGTCGGCGGGTGAGGACGGGCGCGGTCACCAACACATTCTGGCAGCGCCTAGGCTGGACTCATGCGCGATCTGCTGCTGGGCGTCGTCACGGCCGAGGTCCCCCTGACCCCCGAGAACGTCAGGCCCGGATGGATCGCCATGCTGGTCGTCGGCCTGCTGATCGTCGCGACGATCTTCCTGCTGCGGTCGTTCGTCAAGCACTCTCGCCGGGCCGCCGAGCCGTGGCCGGGCGAGGAGGACGACGAACCACCGAGCTGAGGCCCAGCCTCCACGACGCCAGTACGTTGGAGGACATGGCCAACCGACTCGTCGACTCGACCAGTCCGTACCTCGTCCAGCACGCCGACAACCCGGTCGACTGGTGGGAGTGGGGGCCTGAGGCGCTGGCCGTCGCGCAGGAGCTCGACCGGCCGATCCTGCTCAGCGTCGGGTACGCGGCGTGCCACTGGTGCCACGTGATGGCGCACGAGTCGTTCGAGGACCCGGCCACCGCGGCCTACATGAACGACCACTTCGTCAACATCAAGGTCGACCGCGAGGAACGCCCCGACATCGACGCCGTCTACATGCGGGCGACCCAGGCGATGACCGGTCAGGGCGGCTGGCCGATGACCTGCATCCTCACGCCGGACGGAGAGCCGTTCTTTGCCGGCACGTACTTCCCGGCCGAGCCTCGGCAGGGCATGCCCGCCTTCAGCCAGGTCCTGCAGGCGCTGGCCGACGCTTGGGAGAACCGGCGCGACGACGTGCGCGCGGTCAGTGCCGACGTGGTCAGCCACCTGCAGCATGAGGCCGACACCGGCGGTGACGGGCTCGACGCCGATGCCCTCGACGCCGCCGCGGCAACACTGTCGACCCAGCACGATGACGAGGCCGGTGGATTCGGGGCCAGTCCCAAGTTCCCGCCGTCGATGATTCTGGAGTTCTTGCTGCGCCAGCACGCGCGCTCGGGTGATGAGCGATCGCTCGAGATGGTCACGACGACGTGCGACGCCATGGCGCGGGGCGGCATCTACGACCAGCTCGCCGGCGGGTTCGCGCGCTACGGCGTCGACCGGTTCTGGCGGGTTCCGCACTTCGAGAAGATGCTCTACGACAACGCCCAGCTGCTGCGCGTGTACCTCCACCTCTGGCGCCAGTCCGGGTCTCCTTCATCTGGCCGCCCGCGGCCCGGCACCCCCGCCGGGTTGGCCGAGCGGGTGGCTCGTGAGACGGCTCGCTTCATCATCGACGAGCTCGGCACGGCCGAAGGCGGTTTCGCGTCCGCACTCGATGCCGACAGCGACGGTCACGAGGGCACGTTCTACGTCTGGAACCCGAACCAGCTCATGCGCGTCCTCGGCGCGCAGGACGGCGCGTGGGCGGCGAAGCTGCTCGGCGCCACGGGGGAGGGGACGTTCGAGCGGGGGTTCTCCACGCTCCAGCTGCTCGAGGATCCGGACGACCCGGATCGCTGGGCGGAGGTCCGGGCTCGCCTGCTCGCGGCCCGCGCAGAACGCACGCGTCCAGCCCGCGACGACAAGGTCGTGGCCGCGTGGAACGGTCTCGCGATCACCGCACTGGCGGAGGCATCGGTGCTGCTGGACGACCCGTCGCTCGGCGAGGCTGCTGTCGCTGCCGCGACGCTGCTGGTGGACGTCCACGGCGCCGGAGCGAAGGGCAGCTCGTTCGTGCGGGCGTCTCGCGACGGGACGGCCGGACGTCACGCTGCGGTGCTCGAGGACCACGGTTGCGTCGCCGAGGCGTTCATCGCGGTGCTCGGCATCACCGGCGACCCGGTCTGGCTCGACCGCGCCCGTGTGCTTCTCGACGGCGTTCTCGAGCATTTCATCCATCCGACGGGTGGGTTCTACGACACCGCGGACGACGCCGAGGCTCTGGTGGTGCGGCCGCAGGACGTCTCCGACAACGCGTCACCGTCGGGCACGTCGGCCGTGGTGGCGGCGTTCGTCGCCTTCGCCGCGGTCACCGGAGAGCATCGCTACCGCGATGCGGCCGAGGCCGGACTCGCGTCGGCTGCCGAGGTCGCGCGACAGGCCCCGCGCTTCGCGGGCTGGAGCCTGGCCGTGGCCGAGGCGATGCTGGCCGGCCCGGCCGAGATCGCTGTCGTCGGGCCGCGGCCGGATCGGGACGATTTGCACCGTGCCGCCCTCCAACTGACGTCACCCGGCGCGGTCGTCGTGGCAGGTGACACGGGCTTGCCGATCCCGCTTTTCGAGGGACGCACCGAGGTCGACGGAAAGCCGGCGGCCTATGTCTGCCGCGACTTCGTGTGTCGCGTCCCCGTCACGGAGCCCGACGCGCTGGTCTGATCAGGCTGTCGTCGGGATGCGTTCCAAGTGCTCGTTGATGAGCTCGATGTAGAGCACGTGGCCCATGCGCCGAGCGATGTGAAGGGCCAGGTGCAGCTGCTCGGCGGCCTCCTCGAGGTCGGCCTCGGAACCGCGTTCCAGGAGCGAGGCCCCGAGTGCCTCGCGGGTCCACATCTCGTAGTGGACCGAACCGAGGTCCACCGCGTAGGTGATGGCTTCGCGGCCGACGTCGATGCCCCGGTCAACCTCGCCAGAGGCCACCAGAGCGGATCCCAGTGCACGATGCACCAGGCCAAGGGCCTCTCGACCTGCGCCGCGCTCCTGGATCTCCGACAGGGTGCGCGTGAACTCCTTGATCGCCCGCTCGGCATCGCCCGTGACGAGTGCCGCATAGCCGAGCCACAGGCGAGCCCAGGATCGGGAGAAGGCGTCGCCCAGGCGCTCGGCGATCTCGAAGACCTTCTCGGCATGCGTGGACGACCTCGTCGACGGTCATCTCGCCGCCCGAGAAGTGCACCGATGTCGCGAACATGTGGACCCAGCCGAGGGTTTCCCCATCTTCCTGCTCGGCGAGCTGGATGGCCTCGTCGATCCCGCGTCGACCTTCCTCCGGCCGGCCGAGACAGTACAGAATCGCTCCGCGGACCGCCAGCGCCCAGGCCCGGGGGCTCCCGATGAGCTCCTTGAAAGGAATGTCGGGATTGTCGGACGTCAGCTCCAGCAGCTCGTCGAACATCGCGACCGCTTCCTCCAGCCGGCCCTGGAGCCAGATCAGGTACGGAAGGAAGGTCAAGGTCAAGACGCGGACGCCCGGGTCGCCCAGGTCGTCCGCGAGGCGTGCCGCTTCCGTGGCGATGAACACCGCCTCGGCGAGGCGGCCCTTCGCACGTCAGGGGACTCGCGCGCGAAGGACGTGTGGAGGAGGGCGAGGACCATGGTGTTGCCGGTCCGTTCGGCGATGACGACGCCTTCGTCGAAGGCCCTCCTCGTGATGGCCGGATCGGCGCCCACGCGCCAGCCCATCGTCGTGACGTACAGCCGGGCGGAGAGGCGTGCCAGATCGCCGTCGGCGTCGTCGGGGATGTCGTCGTCGAGCTCGACGATCTGAAAGCGTGGCGGATGGACGCCCTCGGGTCTCGAAGACCGGCCCATCCGATCGCCCGCAGGTGCCATTCCGCGGCTTTCACGCGTCACCGGCTCGCTCGAAGTGCTGGGCGATCAGGCCGGCGTTCTCGTCGGCGCGTTCGGGGTCGGTGGATTCGAGCCCCATGGCGATCGCGGTGTGGGCGCGGGCCGCGGGCCTGTGCGAGCTGGGAGCCGTAGGCGATCTCTTGGGTCAGGGGGTGGCGGAAGGCCAGGATCTGCTCGGGGTAGAGGGCGGTCTCGTGCAGGAAGTCCGTCTCGATCAGCGTTCGGATCGCTCGGTCGAGCGCCTCCTCGTCGAGGTCGACGACCACGCCCAACAGCTCCCGACTGGTCTCGGAGCCGATCGCCGCGGCGGTCTGCAACGTCACCTTCGCTTCTGGTGTGAGCCGGTCGATACGGGCCGCGATGATCGCCTGGACCGTCGGCGGAACCGGAAGCTCGTCGATCTCGCGGGCCATCCGGTACGCGCCCCTGTCGCCGTCCAGCGTTCCGGACTCGTCCAGCTCCCGGACGATCTCCTCGACGTAGAGGGGGTTGCCACCGGTGCGTTCGGAGATCAGCTCGGACAGACCGTCGAGGGATCGATCGGGACCGAGCAACTCGTCGAGGAGCGCGTCGAGGGCATCCTGCGGCAGAACCGTGAGGGGGATCTGGCGGTAGTACGAACCGGACATCCAGCTGGCCCGGAACTCGGGCCGGAAGGTCGCGACCACGAGTCCGCCGCTCCCGGGAACAGCCTCCACGAGGGTTTCGAGGAATGCCGCGCTGGCCGGATCAACCCACTGCAGGTCCTCGACCAGGATGAGGCTCGGTTCTCGATTCGTGGCCTGCACCAGCCGGCGGACGAGATCGCGCAGACGGCGGTTCCGGGCATCTCCCTTCATCGGAATCTCCGGTGCGTCCGGAGCTCTGACGCCGATGAAGTCGTAGATCAGCTCGAGGTCCTCGGTGGTGCCCAAATCGGTCCCGAGGGCCAGTAGCTCCGAGAGGATCTTGCCCTGGGCATCGGTGTCGGAGTCGGCGGGGGTGATCCCGAACCGGTTCCGGAGCATCTGCAGTACCGGAACGAGCGGAACTTCCCGCGTGTGGGCCTCGCACTGTGCCTCATACACGCGGACACCGCGATCGCGGCACTGGTCAGCGAACTCCTGACACAGACGGCTCTTGCCGACGCCGGCAGGAGCGACGACGCCGATCACTTCACCGCTGCCGGCAAGCGATCGCTCGAACGCCGCGTCGAGCTCGGCCACCTCGGCCGAACGACCCACGAAGCTCGACAGGCCTCGTGCTCGCGACACGTCGAGGCGACCATGAGCCTGACCGGCCCGCTCGAGCCGGAACACCGTCACCGGTTCGGTCGCGCCTTTCACGGCGCGCTCGCCGAGCGGGGTGACGTCGAAGTAGCCATCGACCAGCGCAGCGGTGTGCGACGTCAGGTTCGCCGTTCCAGACTCGGCCATCGTCTCCATCCGCTGGGCCAGCCCGACGGTGTGGCCGATGGCGGTGTACTCCATCTCGCCCTCGTCGCCGATCGACCCGACCACCACCTCGCCGGAGTTGATGCCGATCCGCACGTTGAGCTCGATTCCCTCGGCGCTCACCTCGGCCGCCAGCGCGGTGACTGTCGCGATCATCTCCAGGGCGGCGCGGCAGGCGCACTGGGCGTGGTCCTCCCTGGCGATCGGGGCCCCGAACAGCGCCATGATGCCGTCGCCGGTGAACTTGTCGACCGTCCCGTCGGCGTGGTGGACCGCGTCGGCGCACACCTGGAAGAACCGGTTCATCAGCTCGCGCCACGACTCCGGGTCGAGTCGTTCTGCGAGGTCCATCGACCCCTCGACGTCGGCGAACAACACGGTGATCTGCTTGCGCTCACCCTCCATGGCGTCGCGGCCTGCATCGATCTTCGAGGCCAGATGGTCGGGGATCGTGAGTGGAGCCTGCGGAGGTGCTCCGACGGGAGTGCCGCACTGGGTGCAGAACTTCGACCCCGTCGGAACGTCGGCGCCGCAGCTGACGCACGTGGTCTCAGCCGCGAGCGAGGCCCCGCACTGTCCACAGAATCGGGAGTCGGCGGGGTTCTCGTGGCCGCATTGACGGCAGGCGGTACCGGGCTCGCCGGTCATGGCGTTGATGCTACGGCGCGCCCATGGGCGTCGCAGGCGTTTCCGCTCGTCAGCACGGCGAGCCCAGAACCGGGTGAACCCGGCGGTACCGCGGCCGCTATCGCGTGTAGGCGAGGATGCTGACGCCGATGTAGTGCACGATGAACGCCGCGATCGTGAGGGTGTGGAACACCTCGTGGAATCCGTACCAGGTGGGCCACGGGTCGGGCCACTTGAACCCGTACACGAGCGCGCCGAGGGTGTAGAGCCCGCCGCCGACGATCAGCAGCACCATGACCGCCGTGGGTGCCTCTCGCGAGAACTCGGGGAAGTAGAACACCGCGGCCCAGCCGAGCAGGAGGTACAGCGGCACGTACATCCAGCGCGGGGCACCGAGCCAGAAGACGCGGAAGAGCACGCCGACCAGTGCACCGCCCCACACGACGGAGAGCAGGAGCACCGCGTGCTGGGTCGAGAGCAGCATCAGCGAGAACGGCGTGTACGACCCGGCGATGAGCACGAAGATCGTGGCGTGGTCGACGCGCTTCCAGATCGTGCGGGCACGGGCGCTCCAGCGGCCCGTGTGATAGACCGCGCTCACCCCGAACAGGGCCAGCGCGCTGAACATGAACACCGCAGCACCGGCCCGGACGAGCACGCTGTCGGCGAGGACGAGCAGCACCAGGAACGAGAAGAACGCGAGCGGCCACAGGGCGGCATGCAGCCACCCGCGCAGCCTGGGCTTGATCTCGTCGACCGCCGTCTGGATAGCCTCGGACGCCTCCTCCTTCAGCGCCTCGGGCCCTTGCTTCGACATGTGATGAGATTAGCGACATGAAGATGAGCGACGTTCTCTACGGTGCCTACGAGCGCCGGATCCTGCGTCAGCTCGACACCGACAAGCTGCCCCGCCATGTCGGGGCGATCATCGACGGCAACCGCCGCTGGGCCAAGGACACGCGCACCGACCTGGAGAGCGGCTACCAGGCGGGTGCTGCCAAGGTCGACGAGTTCCTCGACTGGTGCCACGACCTCGGCGTCGGCACGGTCACCTTCTGGGTGCTCTCCACCGACAACCTCCAGCGCCCGGCCGCGGAGCTCGCGAGCATCCTCGACGCGGTCGAGGCGCTGGTCGGTCGTCTCGCCGCCGACGGCCGATGGCGCTTGACCTTGATGGGCAGCCTCGAGCTGCTGCCCCCGGAGTCGGCCGGGCGGCTCAAGGGCGCCGCCGACAGCACGGCCGGCATCGACGGCATGCGGGTGAACGTGTGCGTCGGCTATGGCGGCCGCCAAGAGCTCACCGACGCCATCCGATCGCTCCTGCTCGAGAAGGCCGCCGCCGGCCACGACCTCGAGGAGGTCGCCCGCACCCTCGAGGTCGACCACATCGCCGAGCACCTCTACACCAAGGGACAGCCCGACCCCGACCTCGTCATCCGCACGTCCGGCGAGCAGCGGCTCTCGGGCTTCCTGCTCTGGCAGAGCGTTCATTCGGAGTTCTACTTCTGCGACGCCCTGTGGCCGGCGTTCCGCCGCGTCGACCTGCTTCGTGCCATGCGCTCCTACGCCTCGCGCGAGCGCCGCTTCGGTACCTGACGCCGTCCGTCGCAGCGCCCCATCCGTCACACCAGATCGGGCGTGTCGTGACTGTTGAACGGCGCCTCCGGACGTAGCGTCGAACTGTGTTGATGCTCGCCCCTGAGCCCTGCCGCCCCATTCACGACGACGACTAAGGGCCTGCGCAGGAGGCGCGCGGGCTCACCGAGGAGACAACCGTGGCTGTGAAGAAGAGCGCGAGCAACCGTCCCAGCACCTCCCCGAAATGCCACACCTTCGTCCTGGACACCAGCGTTCTTCTGGCGGATCCTGCGGCGGTCACACGCTTTCACGAGCACGAGGTCGTCATTCCTCTCGTCGTCATCACGGAGCTGGAAGGGAAACGGCATCATCCCGAGCTGGGATATTTCGCGCGGGCGGCGCTGCGTTTCCTCGACGACTTGCGCACGCAGCACGGCACCCTCGACGTCCCTCTGCCGATCGGTGAAGAGGGCGGCACCATCCGGGTCGAGCTCAACCACACCGATCCCGAGTCGCTTCCCGCGGGCTTCCGGCTCGGCGACAACGACACCCGCATCCTGTCGGTGGCGCGCAACCTCGCGAACGAGGGGAACGACGTCACGCTCGTCTCGAAGGACCTGCCGATGCGGGTCAAGGCGTCGGCAGTTGGTCTCGTCGCGGAGGAGCACCGGGCGGAGCTCGCGCTGGAGTCCGGGTGGACCGGGATGAGCGAGATCGACGTCGACAGCGCCGACCTCGACACGCTCTACGAGGCCGGTGAGCTCGACCTCCCCGAAGCGCGCGACCTGCCGTGCCACACCGGGCTGGTGCTCGTCTCCGACAAGGGCAGCGGACTCGGACGCGTGACGCCCGACAAGCACGTGCAGCTGGTGCGCGGCGACCGCGACGCCTTCGGCATCCACGGCCGCTCGGCCGAGCAGCGGGTCGCGCTCGACCTCCTGCTGGACCCCGACGTGGGCATCGTCTCGCTCGGCGGCCGCGCCGGCACCGGCAAGTCGGCGCTGGCGATCTGCGCAGGCCTCGAGGCCGTCATGGAACGGAGCCAGCACAAGAAGGTCGTGGTGTTCCGGCCGCTGTACGCCGTCGGCGGCCAGGAGCTGGGATACCTGCCGGGCAGCGAGTCCGAGAAGATGGGCCCGTGGGCGCAGGCGGTGTTCGACACCCTGGGCGCCGTCACCTCCACGCCAGTCATCGAGGAGATCCTCGATCGCGGCATGCTCGAGGTGCTGCCGCTCACCCACATCCGCGGACGGTCACTGCACGACTCGTTCGTGATCGTCGACGAGGCGCAGTCGCTCGAGCGGAACGTCCTGCTCACCGTCCTGTCGCGGATCGGAGCCAACTCCAAGGTCGTGCTCACCCATGACGTCGCCCAGCGCGACAACCTGCGGGTCGGACGGCACGACGGGGTGGTGGCGGTGGTCGAGAAGCTCAAGGGGCATCCACTGTTCGCGCACGTCACTTTGACCCGTTCCGAGCGATCGCCGGTGGCCGCGCTGGTCACGGAAATGCTCGAGGACGTCACCCTCTGAAGTTCGCTGGCGCGCCACCCCGGCTGTGGCAGAGTTGCGCCCGTGAACAGGAGGGAAGTCGTCGGCGCTGCCCTCATCACCATGTCCTTGACCCTCGCCGGTTGTGCCGGCTCTGAGTCGGGCTCTTCGAGCGTCCTGACGTGGTGGGTCGTGCCCGACCGGGTCGACGCCCGCACCATCGCCGAGACGTGCAGCAGCGACGGCGGCTACACCATCGAGCTCGAGGTGCTCCCGGCCGGCATCGACCAACGACGCAGCGAGATCGTCCGTCAGCTGGCGGCCGGCACCGACGCGATCGACATCCTGAGCCTCGACACGTCCCTCACCGCCGAGATGGCCGCCGCGGGCTACCTCGAGGCGGTGCCGCCCGAGGCCGAGCCGACCCTGACCGAGGGTGTCCTGCCGAAGGCGGTCGAAGCCGCCACCCATGCCGACCAGCTCGTCGCCGTTCCGTGGTGGCTCGATCCACAGATGCTCTGGTACCGCGGCACCTCCGCCGAGCGGGCCGGCCTCGACACCACCAAGCCGATCAGCTGGGACAACTTGCTGGGCGGGGCCGAGCGCCTCGGCTCAACACTCCAGATCGACGACCCCGACGGCACCGGCCTCGGTGAGTGGGTGCGTGTCCTCGTGGCGGCTGCCGGAGGCACGATCCTGGAGGGCGACGGACGCGACCCGAAGGTCGGTCTCGCCACCGATGCGGGCAAGGCCGCGGCGGGCATCGTGCAGTTCTACGCCAGCGCCGGCATCGGTCCGGGACCGTCGCCGGATGCCCGCGCCGAGTTCGCCGGGGCGCGCGGCGGATTCCTGCTCGCGAGCACGGCAATCGCCACCGATCCGGTTCTCTCCGCTGTCGTGGCCGACATGAAGGCCGTGCCGTACCCGGTGGTGGAGGGTGAGAGCGTGGCACCGCTGTCGGGCGTCTCCCTCGCTGTGCCCAAGGACGGCCACGACCCGGACCTCGCCCTCGAGGCGGTCACCTGCCTCACGTCGGCGGAGTCGCAGCAGAAGATGATGATCGGTTCCGGTCACGGGGCGACCCGTTCATCGGTCTACGAGGCGGAGGAGGTCAAGAGCGCCATCGCGTCCAGCGCGATCACGCTCAAGGCGGTCGAGTCCGGCGTCAACGTCCCGTCGACTCCGTACTGGCAGCGCGTGCGGGTGGCGCTGCGCGACACGTGGCTGCCGATCAGCGGCGTCAGTCCGTCGACCACGCCTGCGGAGTCCCAGCAAGCGGTGACCGACCTCGTCGCGGGAGGCATGCGATGACGTCACACGCCGCGCGCCGCCGGCCGACCAAGGGCGGCTGGAGACTGGTCGCACCGGCCCTCATCGTGCTCGTCGCCGTGATCCTCTGGCCGCTGGGCCGGGCCGTCTACACGTCCCTGTACTCCGAGTCGCTCACCACTCCCGACGACACGGCCTTCGTCGGGGCCGACAACTACATCGACGTCGTCACGAGCCTCAACTGGTGGGTCGCGGTGGCCCTCACCCTGGTGTTCGTCGCCATGGTCGTCGTCATCCAGCTGCTGCTCGCCGCCGGATTCGCGGCCGCCCTGCGACGCGTCACGATCATCGCCCCCTACACGCGGATCCTCGTGCTCGTGCCGTTCGCGCTGATGGCGACGGTCGTCGCGTTCGTGTGGCGTGAGGGCGTCACCGCGGGCTTCGCGCCGGAGTGGTTCCACTACTCCGGCGACGGCCAGATCTCCGCGCTCGCCGCGATCGCCGCCAGCGAGATCTGGAGGGGCACCGGCATCACCACGCTCATCCTCCTCGCGGGGCTGACACGGGTGCCGCCGACGTTGCTCGAGTCCGCGGTCGCCGACGGAGCCACGGCACGGCAGCGCCTGACCAGGGTCGTGCTGCCTGCCGCCGCGCCGGCGGTCGCCGTGGCCGTCGTCTACCGCTCGCTGGACGCGTTCCGCGCCTTCGAGGCGCCGTTGCTCGCCGAACCGTCGTTGCCGAGGCTGCGCACCGCCCCGTTGCTGGTGTGGGACACCACGTTCACGTCGTTCGAGATCGGGCTCGGCGCCGCGATGTCGGTCGTGCTGCTCGCCGTCGCCGGCTTCCTGGGCGTCATGCTGACGCTGCTGCTGCGCGTGAGGAGGGTGCTGTGAGACCGTCCATCCGCTCCCGCGTCGTCGCTTCAGCCACCGCGTTCGTGCTCGGCTTCGGCGTCGCGAACTACGGCATCCTGCGCGTGCCCGGCGCCGATCGCTGGCTCTGGTTCGCCATCGCCATCGTGCTGATGCTCACCAGCGTGGTGGGAGTGCTGATCGCCGACTCGCGCCGACGGGTGTCCATGTGGGCGGTCCTCGGGCTGGAGGTGCTGATCGTCTTCACGTTCCTGCCGCTGCTCTGGACGTTCACGCTCGCCACGTCGACCGAGACCGCCACGACGGAGTCGTTGCTGCCCCAGGACATCCGGTGGTCGGTGTTCGGCGACGCGATCGGCAGTGGCTCCATCCGGCAGGTTGCCGCCACGTCGATCTTGGTGGGCCTGATCGCCACGGTCGTCTCGATGCTGCTCGCGGTTCCGGCCGGCTACGCGCTGGTGCGCCGGAGGGTGCGCGGGCGCCGCGCGGTGTACTTCTTCGTGGTGGCGGCGCTGATGACACCACTCGTCGCGCTCGCCGGACCGTTCGGCGACCAGCTGCGCACGTTCGGGGTCTTCGGCTCGCGGTACGTGCTCGTGGTTCCCACGCTGATGATCACACTCCCGCTCGCGCTGTGGCTGAACGTCACGCTGATGCGCGACGTCCCGTGGACGCTGCGCGACTCGGTGCGTGCCGACGGCGCCACTCGCGCCCAGTCGTTCCGAGCCTTCGGGCTGCCCCAGGTGGTCCCCGCGCTGCTCACCGCCACCCTCATCACCTTCATCGTGGCCTGCAACGACGCGGTCATCGGTGCGACGCTCACGGCCGGCGACGAGTCGCGCACGCTCCCTGCCACGCTTCTGCTGGCCGCCGACCAGCTCGGGCAGCCGCCCGCTGCGGTGGCGGCCGTCGGGCTGCTCTGGCTGGTGCCGGCCGTGCTCGTGCTGCTCGCCCTGCCGCGCCGCACGATTCGACTTCTGGGAAGGTCGTACTGATGACCACGATCGAGGTCCGCCACGTCAGTCTCGACGCCCCTGACGGACGACGCCTGCTGGACGACGTCAGCCTGTCCGTCGCGTCCGGTTCCCGGCTCGCGGTCTGCGGCCCGCCCGGCGCGGGCAAGACCGCGCTGCTGCGGGTACTCGTCGGCCTCGACGACCACACGGACGGCGACGTCGTCATCGACGGGACCGTGGTGAACGCCGTCGGCCCTCGCCAACGCGACATGGCGATGGTCTTCTCCGACTTCGCGCTGCATCCGCACCTCGACGTCTACGACAACCTGGCGTTCGCGGCGCGTCTGCGTCGTGGCGGCGATCCCGACGCGATCGACGACCAGGTCGAGGAGGTCGCGGACTTCCTCGCCCTGGACCACGTGCTCGAGCACAAGCCGTCCGAGCTCGACGACAGCCAGCGCCAGCGGGTCGCCATCGGACGAGTGCTGGTGCGCGACGCTCTCGGCTACCTGTTCGACGAGCCGTTCACGGCGCAGGACGCCCGGGTGCGCGCGCACGTACGGTCCGTCACGACGCAGTGGCAGTCCGATCGAGAGCGCACGTCCATCTTCACGACGTCCGACGCCCACGAGGCGCTCACGCTCTCGGACCAGGTGGCGGTCATGCACCAGGGCTACATCCATCAGGTCGGGTCGCCGCGCGATCTGTACGACCAGCCCGCCGACCTCTTCGTCGCCGCGTTCCTGGGCGCACCGGCGATGAACCTCGTCCCGGCGATCGTGTCCGGTCCCCAGCTGCAGATGCCCCTCGCCACCGTGATGCTCGACGACACGCTCAGGAACCGCATCGGGGATCGTTCGATGGTGATCGTCGGCATCCGGCCGGAGCTGTGCCACGACGCCACCACGGTCGAGGGTCGCGAGGTCGTCGACCGGGTGGAGTTCACGACCCGCATCGACGAGGTCGAGTGGCGCGGCAAGACCCAGATCGTCTACCTGGGGTTTGAGCTCGAGCCGGAGGTCGAGGAGATGCTTGCGGACATCGAGGACGCCCTCGACTTCGACCTGTTCGGGAACTTCGTCCTGGCCGAGCTGCCCGCGAGCTCGGATCTGCGCGCCGGCATGTCGGCCCGCATCGTCGTGCCACGCGACGCCATCCACCTCTTCGACGCGGGTACCGGCGAGAACCTGATCTACGGCTGATGTCCCACACCGTGTCCATCGGCGGGAGCCGCTGGATGGCCGCCGCCTGGGCCGTGCTCTGCGGTGCGGCCTACACGGTGCTGGCGCTGGTTCGATTCGAGACGTTCGAGCCAACGTCCTACGACAACGCCATCTTCGAGCAGGCGGTTCGCGGGTACGCGCACTTGCAGGCGCCGATCGTCCCGATCAAGGGGCCTGGCTTCAACCTGCTCGGCGACCACTTCTCGCCCGTCATCGCGTTGGTCGCTCCCGCGTACCGGGTGTTTCCGAGCGCGCAGACGCTGATGGTGGCCCAGGCGGTGCTGATCGCCGTCTCGGTGTACGTCGTCACGTCGCTGGGGCTGCGCCGGCTGGGGCTGTGGGCCGGCGGCGGGATCGCCGTGGCGTACGGGCTGTCGTTCGGCCTGCAGTCGGCGGTGACGTCGAACTTCCACGAGGTCGCGTTCGGAGCACCACTGCTCGCACTGGCGGGCGCCGCGTACGTCGAGCGGAGCTACGGGCGCGTGGTCGTCTGGTCGCTCCCGTTGCTGCTGGTCAAGGAGGATCTCGGGCTCACCGTCGCCTTGATCGGTCTCGTCCTGTGGCTGGCCGGTGAGCGGCGACGCGGCATCATGCTGGCGCTGGCCGGCGGCATCGGCTTCCTGCTCGTGGTGCTCGTGGTCATACCCGCGTTCAACCCCGAGGGGTCGTACGCGTACACCGGCACCGTCGGTGGCGACCGCGGCCTGCTCGCGACCCTGCTCGACGACCCCGGGAGGAAGGCGCTCACCGTCGTCATGACGTTCGCTGTTGCCGGGTTCGCGGCGCTCGTCTCGCCGTGGGCGCTGCTCGTGCTGCCGACGTTCGCGTGGCGGTTCGCGGGCGACAACCCGTACTACTGGGGCACCGACTTCCACTACTCGATCCTGCTGATGGTGATCGTCGCGGTGGCCGCGATCGACGCGATGGACCGGTACCCACCTCTGCGCTGGGCGACGGTCGCGGCGGTGGCGTTCACAGCCTTCACGCTGGCGAGCTCACCGCTCGCGTCACTGGTCGATCCCGACACCTACGACCCCCCGGCGCGGGCCGACGCTGCCCAGCGCGTCCTCTCTCTCGTTCCCGACGGCGCGAGCGTCGACACCGACATCGGCCTCATGACCCACCTGGTCACGAAGCACGACGTCACCTGGATCGGCACCCCGAAGAACGCGACGCCCGACTGGGTGCTGCTCGACGTCGGCTCCGGCTTCAGCTCGCCGCACAGCGACGCGGTCGCATACGCCGAGGAGCGCTACGACGTGCCGTACACGATGGTCGAGGACGTCGACGGCTACCAGCTCGCCCGCCGCTCGCCTTGAGTTCGCACTGAGCCGCTCGCGAGGGAGGCTTCCCCTCCCAGGTCGCGAGAGTGAGGTTTTCCCATCCTGAGAAGGACGGAGCGCAGGAAGCTTCTCGCGACGTGGACGTCTCCTCTCGCGACCTGGGAGGGGAAGCCTCCCTTGGGAGCGGCGGTCGTGAGGTGAAGGTCCCGCCCGCGAGAGAGAAGCTCCTCGGTCGCGAGAGGTGATCCCTGCGTCGCGAGGTGATTCCACCGAAGCGTCCCACTCGCGATGGGAAAATCTCACTCTCGCGACCGAGGAGCTTCTCTCTCACGAGCTGGAGTTCCCTCACGCGAGCGGCGCTACGGGTGCGTCATCGACATGACGTCGAGGGCGGCGTCGAGGTCGGCCTCGGAGATGTCACCGCGCTCCACATAGCCTTCCTCGATGACGACCTCGCGGATGGTCTTGCGCTCCTTGACCGCCTTCTTGGCGATGGCGGCGGCGTTCTCGTAGCCGATGTGCCGGTTGAGCGGCGTGACCACGGACGGGCTCGACTCGGCGAACTCGCGGCAGCGCTCCTCGTTGGCGGTGATGCCGTCGATGCATCGATCGGCGAGCGTGCGCGACGCGTTGCCGAGCAGGCGCATCGACTCCAGCAGGTTGCGGCCGATGACCGGCAGCATGACGTTGAGCTCGAACGAGCCCGATGCGCCCGCCGTGGCGATGGTGACGTCGTTGCCGATGACCTGCGCGGCCACCATCAGGGTGGCCTCGGGCAGCACCGGGTTGACCTTGCCGGGCATGATGCTCGACCCGGGTTGCAGGTCGGGCAGGTTGATCTCAGCGAGACCCGTGCGAGGGCCGGAACCCATCCAGCGCAGGTCGTTGCAGATCTTGGTGAGGCTGACGGCGATCGTGCGCAGCTGGCCCGACATCTCGACGAGTCCGTCGCGGGCGCCCTGCGCCTCGAAATGGTCGACGGCCTCGGTGACGGGCAGGCCGGTGCCGTCCGCGAGCAGCTCGATGACGCGCTGCGGGAAGCCGACGGGCGTGTTGATGCCGGTGCCGACGGCCGTTCCGCCGAGCGGTACTTCTGCCGTGCGGGGGAGCGATGCCTCGACGCGCTCGATGCCGCGACGGATCTGTGCGGCGTAGCCGCCGAACTCCTGGCCAAGTGTCACCGGGGTGGCGTCCATCAGGTGCGTGCGCCCGGACTTGACGACCTCGGCGAACTCCTTGGCCTTCGCCTCCAGCGCCTGGGCGAGGTGATCGAGCGACGGGATCAGCTCGTTCACGGCCGACGCGGTGGCGGCGACGTGGATCGAGGTCGGGAAGACGTCGTTGGAGGACTGGCTGGCGTTCACGTGGTCGTTCGGGTGGACCTCGCGTCCCAGTGAGGTCGTGGCCAGCGACGCGAGAACCTCGTTGGTGTTCATGTTGCTGGACGTGCCCGAGCCGGTCTGGAAGACATCGATGGGGAACTGATCGTCGTGCCGGCCGGTGGCGACCTCCTCGGCGGCGGCGACGATGGCGTCGGCCATGTCCTGCTCGATGATGCCGAGCTCGGCGTTCGCCTTCGCGCAAGCGGCCTTGATCTGGGCGAGGGCGCGGATCTGGGCCGACTCGATGGGGGTGCCGGAGATGGGGAAGTTCTCGACGGCTCGCTGGGTCTGCGCACGCCACAGGGCGTCGGCAGGCACCTTGATCTCGCCCATGGTGTCGTGCTCGATGCGGTATTCGGTCATGTCCCGAACGATAGCCCGCGCCGGACGGCCCGCAGATGGCAGCATGTCAGCATGAATCCGGTCCGGTGGATCTTCATCGGAGGCGGCACGCTGTTCCTCCTGGCCGCCCTGTTCCTCCGCGAGATCCAGAACCAGGCCGCCCAGATCGTCGCCCTGACGTTCGGTCTGATCGGGTTCTTCTGGCTGGTGCCGATGCTGCTCATCTGGTTTGCGGAAAAGCACCGGTCGTCATGAATCCGGTGCAGTGGTTCTTCATCATCGGGGGCATCGGCTTCCTGCTCGCGGCGCTGTTCGTGCGGGAGATGAGCTTCGACGGTTCGGGCGCAGCCGCGCTGACGTTCCTGCTCATCGGGGTGTTCTGGGCGGGTCCTCAGCTGTTGATGATGTGGTACCGCCAGCGGTCCGGCCGCTGAGGATCCAGTACTCCTCGGCCCGCTCCTGCAACCGGACGGGAACCGGCTCCGCGGCGACGTCGACCAGGTGGTCACCCAGGATGGCGCGCAGGTCGGGGGAGTCGGCCATCGACCACACCGCGAGCGTGCCGCCAGGCCGGAGGACGCGGGCGCACTCGCCCACGAAGGCGTCGCCGTAGACGGCCGCGTTGCCGGCGTGCACGAGCGCGTCCGGACCGTTGTCGACGTCGAGCAGCACGGCATCCGCGCAGTCGTCGGGTTGTGCGGCCACGAGGTCGCGGACGTCACCGATCACGACGTCCAGGCGTGGATCGACGAGCCCGGTGGCCGCCACGACTTCCGCGTGCAGCTCGGCGACGACGACGCGACGCGCCCGGGCGTCGGCGAGCAGGGTGCGCACGGTGAAGCCGAGGCCGAGCCCGCCGACGAGGACGTCGCGGGCGCCGCGTTCGAGCACCAGCTCGGCCAGGCGGCGTTCGGACGTCGTCTCGACGTCGTCCATGACGAACACGCCGTTCACCCGCAGCTCGAGCGCGCCGTCAGGGCGTCGCCGCACCACGACCTCGTCTGAGGCCATGGCTAGTCGCCTCGTTTCGCCCGGGCGCGCTCCATGTCGTCGGCGAGGGCTGGGTCCTGGTAGTGGCCGGGCCGGCGCAGGTGGTCGATGACGTTCTGCCTGCTCACCGGATCCTTGTCGAGACTCATCTTGATCTGGGTCTGGAACCGCGTGATCGGGATGCGCAGGCCCACGGTGCCGCGGGACAAGGGACGTCCCAGCTCCGGATCGAGGTACATCGGGTCGTCGACGTGCTGCTCGAAGTGCGCCACCAGGCGGGTGAGGACCCGGAAGTTCTCGTCGGGATCGACGATCTCGGGCACGCCGTACGCGTGAACGACGCTGAAGTTCCACGTCGGCGCCGGGGTGGTGCCGGGTGCGTACCAGCTGGGGGAGATGTAGCCGTGCCGTCCCTGGATGATCAGCAGGACTTCCGATCCGTCGAATCGGTGGTTCTTGTCGTCGGGACGGCCGACGTGCGTGACGACCGCGAGGTCGTCGGAGTCCTCGTCGAGCAGCACGGGATAGTGCGAGGCCACCATGGTGCCGTCGTGGGTGCTGACGATGACCGCCCACGGGAACTCGCGGATCAGCGCCTTGACGGTCTCCGGGTCGTCGTCCTGGTGGAACGGGTTGCGGAGCATGGCTCAGTCCGCTCCTGCGCGTGCGGCGGTCTTGGCGATCGCGTCGATGAAGGTGTCGTAGAGCTCGACCGGGAGGTCGTGGCCCATGCCCTCGATCTCCACGTGCTCGGCGCCGCGGATGGCCCTCGCGGTGGCCCGTCCGCCGGACCGGTGCACCAGTGGGTCGTTCGTGCCGTGAATGACGGTGACCGGCACGTCGATGTCGGACAGCCGCTTCGTGCGGTCGGGCTGGGTGAGCACCGCGAGCATGTGCCGAGCGGTGCCGCTCGCGCTCCAGCCGCGGTCGTACGTCTCGTGCGCGCGGGCCAACGATGCCTCGCGCGTGGGCGGGTAAGCGGGGGAGGCGATGGCCTCGGCCGAACGGATGGCCTGCTTGGCGTAGGAGTCGCGAGTGCTGCCGGTGGAGCCGAGCAACAGCGGGATGAGCTTCGGGTGGAAGCGGCCGACGGTGCGGCGTCCCGTCGTGGACATGATCGACGTCAGCGACAGCACGCGGTCGCGGTGGTCGATCGCCAAGGTCTGGCCGATCATGCCGCCCATCGACACGCCGACGACGTGGACTCGGTCGAGATCGAGGTGGTCGAGCAGCCCGACGGCGTCGATGGCGAGGTCGTCGATCGTGTACGGCGCCCGGCTGCGGCGGAGCGCGGTGCGGACGATGTCGCGCTTGGTGACCGGGTGCTGGCGCAGCTTCGTCGAGCGACCAGTATCTCGATTGTCATACCGGACGACGAAGAAACCACGAGCGGACAAGAGCCGGCAAAAAGTCGGATCCCACCAGTTCATGGGGCCGCCGAGCCCCATGATCAGCAGGACCGCAGGGTCATCGGGCTTGCCGAACGTCTCGTAGCAGAGGTCGATGCCCGAGGGCAGCGAGGCGAACTGCTCTCCGGATCCGCTCACGTCTCGTAGTCGACGGTCGAGTACGCCTTCAGCTTGTGCAGCTGGTGCTCACTGATGATCTTGCGGACCGTGCCGCTACGCGAGCGCATGACGATGGATTCGGTGTAGGCGCGGCCGGCGCCGTACCGGACTCCGTCCATCAGCTCGCCGTCGGTGATGCCGGTGGCGACGAAGAAGCAGTCGTCGGTGCGCACGAGGTCGTCGGTGTCGAGCACGACGTCGAGCTCGAGGCCGGCGTCGATGGCGCGCTGGCGCTCCTCGTCGTCGGTGGGCCACAGCCGGCCCTGGATGATGCCGCCGACGCACTTCATCGCGCACGCGGTGATGATGCCCTCCGGTGTGCCGCCGACACCGACGAGCATGTCGACGCCGGTGTCGGGTCGCGCCGCGGTGATGGCCCCGGCCACGTCGCCGTCCATGATGAACTTGATGCGGGCACCGGTGGCGCGGATCTCCTCGACCAGCTCGGCATGGCGCGGACGGTCGAGCACGCACACGGTGACGTCCCTGACCTGGACCCCCTTGGCCTTGGCGACGAGCGAGATGTTCTCCGCGACGGGCAGGCGGATGTCGACGACGTCGGCAGCCTCGGGGCCGACGACGAGCTTCTCCATGTAGAAGACGGCCGACGGGTCGTACATCGAGCCGCGTGGCGCGACCGCCATGACCGAGACGGCGTTCGGCATGCTCTTGGCGGCCAGCGTCGTGCCGTCGATCGGGTCGACGGCGACGTCGCACTCAGGACCGGTGCCGTCGCCGACCTGCTCGCCGTTGAACAGCATGGGCGCCTGGTCCTTCTCGCCCTCGCCGATGACGACGACACCGCTCATCTGCACGGTGTTGATGAGCGTGCGCATCGCGTTGACCGCGACTTCGTCGGCGCCGTTCTTGTCGCCACGGCCGACCCAGCGGCCGGCGGCCATGGCGCCTGCCTCGGTGACCCTGACCAGGTCGAGGGCAAGGTTGCGGTCCGGAGCTTGGGCGGCGGGCTGCAGGCTGTCCACGGGGCCAGACTACCGGCCGGCGGGGATGCCGGGCCGTGGGCGGCGAACAACTCTGGTTACTCCCAGGGGTTGGCCAACCACTTCTCCCGCAGGGCGGCGAGCACCACGATGCTGAGCGCCAGCAGCACGATGCTGAGGGCGATCGCCGGTTCCGGATCGGTCTGCAGCGCGGTGTAGATCTCCAGCGGCATGGTCCGCGTGACGCCCGGGGCGTTGCCGGCGAACGTGATGGTCGCGCCGAACTCGCCGATCGCCCGGGACCAGGCGAGCACTGCACCGGCGAGAATGCCGGGCAGGGCGAGCGGCACGTTGATGAGGCGGAACGACTGCCAGAGGCTCGCGCCTTCCGTGGCTGCGGCCTCGTCCAGGGTCGGGTCGGCGGTGCGGAACGAGCTCTCGACCGAGATCACCAGGAACGGCATCGCCACGAACACCTGGGCCAGCACGACCGCCGTGGTCGAGAACGGGATGGTGACGCCCAGGACGTCGCGCAGCGGTGCGCCGATGAAGCCCTGGCGTCCGAACGCGGTGAGTAGCGCCACGCCGGCGACAACTGGCGGCAGCACCAGGGGCACGGTGACGAGCGCTCGAACGAATCGGCGGCCAGGAAAGGAGACGCGCGCGAGCAGCCAGGCGAGCGGCACTCCCACGATCACGCAGACGATGGTGGCGATGGTCGCGGTGAGCAGGCTCAGCCGGAGCGCGGAGCGCAGCGACTCCGACGCGAGCAGGCCGGGCATGTCGTCCCACGGCGCTCGGGCAACCAGCGCGGCGAGGGGGATGACGAGCAGCAGCGTGGCGAGCACCGCCGGAACGGCGATCGCGGGAGGCGGGAGGCTGGTGCGACGCGGCTTACGGGCGAGGACCGAAACCATGGGACTTCAATACCTCCTGGCCTTCGGTGCTGGTCACGAGGTCGATCCATTCCTGCGCGGGCCCGGAGCTCTTGCTGCCCTTGACGGCGGCGATCGGATCGACGTTGACGACCTCGGAGGCGTTCTCGGCCTGGACGACGTCGACCTCGTCACCGGCCGCCTTCGCATCCGAGGCGTAGACGAGGCCTGCGTCGACCTCGCCGGTCGTGACCTTGGTGAGCACGCCCTTGACGCTCTCCTCCGCGGTGGCCGGCTTGCCGGTGAACTGGTCGAGTGCCAACAGGCGCTGGGTGGCGTCACCGCAGGGGGCGGCCGGGACGCAGACCGCGAAGATCGCGTCGGCGAGGTCGTCGATGCCCTTGATCTTGGCCGGGTTGCCGGCCGGGGTGGCGATCACGAGGGTGTTGGTCGCGAACGTCTCGGGCTCACCGCTGATGACACCTGCCGACACGGCCTTGTCCATCGACTTCTCGTCGGCCGTGGCGAGCACGTCGGCAGCCAAACCCTGGGACAGCTGCTCGACGAGGATGGCCGAGGAGTCGAAGGAGAGCCGGACGTCCACGTCGGGGTGCGACGCCTCGAACGACTTCTCCAGTGCCGTGAACGGCTCGGTGAGCGACGCCGCGGCGAGCACCCCCAGCGTCGAGCCCTCGCCGGCGGACTCGCCGGAGCCGCAGTCGGCGAGGACCAGCGCGGCGACCAGAGCGAGGGGGAGTGCGCTCCACTTCATGGCGTCACGTCGATCGAGACGTTGGTGGACTTGACGGTCGCCCAGGCGAGCGAACCGGGTTCGAGGGCAAGGTCGTCGACTGCCTCGCTGCTGATGAGCGACACGACGCGGTAGGGGCCGCAGGACATCTCGACCTGCGCCATCACACCGTCCTTGGTGACCTTGGTGACGATGCCGCGCAGGCGGTTGCGCGCGCTCCCGGCCGTCGGGCCGTGGTCGGGTGACTCCGCAACCTCCACGGCGAGCCGGGCGAGCTCGGCGCCGGGGATGGCGGCGACGCCGGATCCGGTGGTCGTGGTCTCGAATCGTCCCTGCTGCTGCCAGCGTCGTAGGGTGTCATCGCTGACGCCCAGCAGGTCGGCAGCCTCGGCCATCCGGTAGTCGGTCATGGGCCGACTGTATCCGCAGATGCGAAGAATTTCAGACCTAGGACCCGCACATGCGGGAGAAGCACGCGGCAGGAGAGGCGCATGAGTGGAACCGGCAGCAGCCGCGGAAACCCGTCGCTGGGCGACATCCTCCGGTCGATCGCCGTGCTCGGCGCCATCATCCTCACGCTGTTCGTCGTCGGCAGGCTCGTGACCATCACACCCGACCAGCCGACCCGCGCCGTCGACTACCGCGAGGCCGTCGAGAGCAGTCGCACGGTCGCCGACTTCGACCTGTACGCGCCGCGTTCGCTTCCGGAGGGCTGGCGAGCGACATCCGTGCGATTCGAGGACAACGCGTGGCACCTCGGCGTGGTCACCGACGAGGACGACTACGTCGGCCTGGAGCAAGTGCCGGACAGCACGAAGCGAGCGATCGAGCGGTTCGGGGAGGGCAGCCGCTCGCTCGGCGAGACCGTCATCGGCGGTGAGACGTGGTCGCTGCGCACCGGCCCACGCGACGATCTCACGTACGTCCGCGGCGAAGTGGACATGACGATCGTCGTCACCGGAACGGCTCCCCGCCCGGTGATGGAGCGCTACATCTCCTCGCTCTCGTCCTCCTGATCCGCATCGGCCTGTCCGGACGCCTTGGCCAGACGCTCGCGAGCCCCGTCGAGCCACTGCTGGCAGATGCCCGCCAGCTGCTCGCCGCGCTCCCACAGCGCCAGAGCCTCATCGAGGCTGGTGCCACCCGTCTCGAGCTTCTGCACGATCGCGATGAGCTCGTCGCGGGCCTGCTCGTAGGGGATGTCGGGCGTCTCAGCCATGCGGGATCTCCTTGGTGGACAGCTTCTTGACCTCGACGCTGCCGTCGGAGAGCCGGACGCCGAACTCCTCGGGCACCTCGTCGAGCGTGGTGATGACGCCGCCGTCGGGTCGTTGGGCGACCGCGTAGCCCCGCTCGAGGGTGGCGAGCGGTGACAGGCTGCGTACCCGGGCGAGCTGGTGACCCACGGCGTCGGCCTCGCGGTCGAGACGGTGGCGGAGGTCGCGGCGCGCCTGGGCGAGGGCGTCGCGGACGACCTTCTGCTGTGCGTCGACGACCGTGACGGGATGCGACAGCACCGGGCGGGATCGCAGCTGGGCGAGATGATGGTCCTCGCGTGCCAGCAGCCTCTGCACGGCCTGCAACGCCCGCCCGCGCATGGCGGCCATGCCGGCCAGCTCCTCGCGGACATCCGGCACGATGCGCTTGGCGGCATCGGTGGGCGTGGAGGCCCGGAAGTCGGCCACGAGGTCGAGGATCGGGGTGTCGACGTCGTGACCGATGGCACTGACGACGGGCGTCGCGCACGCGAAGACGGCCCGGATCAGGGCCTCGTCCGAGAACGGCAGCAGGTCCTCGACGGAGCCGCCACCGCGGGCGATGACGATGACGTCGACGTCCGCGCCGGACGAGAGGTTGCCGAGCGCGTCGATGACGGCCTGCGCCGACGACGAGCCCTGCATGACCGCGTGCCGCACGACGAACCGGACCCCCGGCCACCGCTCACGAGCGTTCTCGAGGACGTCGCGCTCGGCGGCGGAGCCTTGGCTGGTGATCAAGCCGATGCTGCGGGGCAGCACCGGCAGGGGCTGCTTCAGCGCCGGGTCGAACAAGCCCTCGGCGGCGAGCAGCTGCTTGCGTCGTTCGAGCCTGGCCAGCAGCTCGCCCTCACCGACCGGCCGGATCTCGCGTGCCTCGAGGGAGAGGCGGCCGGTGGGCAGGTAGAAGGTGGGTTTGGCGTGGAGGACGACCCGTGAGCCCTCGGTGACCGGGGCCGGCGAAGCGTCGAGCACGCTGGAGCTGCACGTGACGGAGATCGAGACGGTGGCGAGCAGGTCGCGGACGGTGAGGAAGCACACTCCCGGTCGGCGGTTGACCTCGGTGACCTGACCTTCGACCCAGATCGGGCCCAACCGGCCCACGTAGCCCTCGATGAGCTGGGACACCTGGCGCAACGGGGCTGGGGAGTCCGCGCTCGTCTGCAGGGCCATGGGGCCAGCGTAGGGGCAGGGACGGACGTCCTGGCCCCTCATGCCGCGCCGTTAGACTCGGGCCATGACCACGAACGTCGATCTCGGCATGCCCCCGGTGGGCGGCAGCGTGCTGCTCGCCGACCCGCGCGGCTACTGCGCGGGTGTCGATCGTGCGGTCATCACCGTCGAGAAGGCGCTCGACATCTACGGTGCGCCGGTCTACGTGCGCAAGCAGATCGTGCACAACAAGCACGTCGTCAACGACCTCGCCGCCCGCGGCGCGATCTTCGTCGAGGAGCTCGACGAGGTGCCGGAGGGTGCCACGGTCGTGTTCTCCGCACACGGCGTCTCACCGGCCGTGCACGCCCAGGCCGAGGAGCGCAGCCTCAAGACGATCGACGCCACCTGCCCCTTGGTCACGAAGGTGCACCACGAGGCCAAGCGGTTCGCCCGCGAAGGCAAGCACATCCTGCTCATCGGCCACGCCGGCCACGAGGAGGTCGAAGGTACTGCGGGCGAGGCCCCGGAGAGCATCACCCTCGTCGAGCACCCCGACGACGTCGACGGGCTCGAGTTTCCCGCAGACGCCCAGCTGTCGTGGCTGTCACAGACGACGCTGAGCGTCGACGAGACGATGGAGACCGTGCGCCGGCTGCGCGAGAAGTTCCCGCAGCTGGAGGACCCGCCCAGCGACGACATCTGCTACGCCACCCAGAACCGACAGGTCGCCGTCAAGGAGATCGCCCGCGAGGCCGACCTCGTCATCGTCGTCGGCTCGGCGAACTCCTCGAACTCGGTCCGGCTGGTCGAGGTCGCCCTCGAGGCCGGCGCCAAGGCGTCCTACCGGATCGATGACGTCAGTGAGCTCGATGAGTCCTGGCTCGACGGGGTCGAGCGTGTGGGCGTCACATCCGGCGCTTCCGTCCCCGACGACCTCGTGCAGGACGTGCTCGCCTATCTGGCCGAGCACGGCCATCCCGACGCCGACGCCGTGCGCACCGCGGAGGAGAGCCTCACGTTCTCGTTGCCGCCGGAGCTGCGACGCGACATGAAGGCCGCCGGCGTCTGAGGCCCAGCCTGCTTCAATAAGGGCGTGGAAGTCGCGCTGACCCTGGTCACCCTGGTCGCGATCGCCGTCGCCGTCAGTGCTGTCTCCGAACGATTCTCCGTGGCTGCACCGCTGGGGCTCATCCTCGTCGGTATCGCCGGCTCGTACCTGCCGTTCGTGCCGGAGTTCGAGCTCTCATCCGAGATCGTGCTCATCGGGCTGCTGCCGCCGCTGCTCTACGCCGCGGCCATCCGGACGTCGCTGGTGGACTTCCGGGCGAACAGGCGTCCGATCGCCCTGCTCAGCATCGGACTGGTGCTGTTCACCGCGGCCGGAGTCGCGGTGCTGGTGCACGCGGTCCTGCCGGTCGGGTGGGGCGTGGCGTTCGCGCTGGGCGCGGTCGTCGCGCCACCCGACGCTGTGGCGGCCACCACGATCGCGCGCCGCGTGGGCCTACCTCGTCGCATCGTCACGATCCTCGAAGGCGAGAGCCTGGTCAACGACGCCACCGCGATCGTTCTGCTGCGGGCCTCGATCGCGGCAGCCGGGGGCACGGTCTCGGCGTGGGAGGTCGGGCTCGGCTTCGTGGTCTCGGCCCTCGGGGGCGTGGTCGTGGGCGTGCTGGTGGCGCTCGTCGTCGGCAAGATCCGCGGACGCATCGACGACACGCTGACCGATGTCGCGTTCTCACTGCTGACTCCCTGGCTGGCGTATCTCCCGGCCGAGCAGATCCGCGTGCCGGGCGTGGACACTCACCCGTCCGGGGTGCTCGCCGTCGTGGTGGCCGGTCTGCTGCTCGGCCACAAGTCGCATCTCATCCAGTCGGCGTCTTCACGGCTGTTCGAGCGCACCAACTGGGCCACCGTCTCATTCGTCCTGGAGAACGTCGTCTTCCTGCTGATCGGACTGCAGATCCGCGACATCGTGAATGCGGCCGGCGACGACGAGCTGTCGTTCGGGCGGGTGATGGCGGCCAGCGCCGTCGTGTTGGTCGGCGTCGTGGTGCTGCGCATCGTGTGGATGTTCCCGGCGACGTACCTGCCGCGACTGATCCCTGCCGTGCGTAGGGTCGATCCCGCCCCGCCTTGGCAGTACCCCGCGGTCATCGCTTGGGCCGGCATGCGCGGCGTGGTCACGCTGGCAGCGGTGTTCCTCCTACCGGTGGACACCGACCACCGTCCGGCTCTCGTGATGGTGGCGTTCGTCGTCACGGTCGGCACCCTGCTGATCCAGGGGCTCACCCTCCCCGTCGCCGTGCGACTGCTCGGCCTGCGGCCGCCCGATCCGCACGAGGACAACCTCGAGGAGGCCAAGGTCCATCAGGCTGCGACGGCGGCCGGGCTCGCCTATCTCGAGGAGCATGAGGCCGACCGGGTCTCCGCCACGGTGATGGAGCGACTGAAGCAGCGCGCCGCCAACCGGACCGATGCGGTGTGGGAGCGGCTGGGCGGAGCGGAGACGCCGAGCGCGCAGTACTCCCGCGCTCGGGCGGCGATGCTCGAAGTCGAGCGGGCCGAGGTGCTCAGGCTCCGTGACGAGGCGTCGATCGACCAAAGCGTCCTCCGGCGCGTGCTGGACGCGCTCGACGTGGAGGAGTCGATCCTCGACAGGGCGTCGGAGAACGAGACCACCGCGAACCGCGAGACCGAGCTGCTACCGGTCACTGGGCGGGGAGGATGTGAGCACCTCAAGCAGTACTGCGTGACACCCGCGCCCACCAGTCCGGACGGCTGCGAGGAGTGCTTGCGCGACGGATACGAGTGGGTGCACCTGAGGCTCTGCATGGAGTGCGGCCATGTGGGTTGCTGCAACTCGTCGACGGAGAAGCATGCGGACCGGCACTACAACGAGACCGGCCATCCGGTGATGCGAAGCTTCGAGCCGGGTGAGGCCTGGCGCTGGTGCTTTGTCGACAGCCTCACCGGCTAGGAGCGGTGGCGACCCGGACGAGGATGGCAGCGAGGGCAAGGACGTGCCCGACGACCAGTGTGATGCCGTGGTCGATGACGGCTGCGATGGTGCGCGCGAGCGTGCCTGCGTCGGCGGGGAGCCCGTCGACGGCGATGGCGTCGGGGAAGAACAGCGCGATCGTGAAGAGCGATCCGATCAGCAGCACCGGCGGCATGACGCCGGTGGTGAGGAGCGAGCGGACGTCGACGCTCAGGGGAGCCGTGACGACCGCGAGCACGAAACCCAGCGAGAACAGGAATCCGAGGCGGCCGTCGGCGAGATCGAGCGCCGCGACGGCAGCCAGTGACACGCAGGCCACGGCGACAGCCTGCTGAGCCGAGAGGTCGTGGCGCGCCAGCCCGACCGAAGAACGTGCCGTCCTCGACGACATACCTCTGACGGTAGTCGCTCCGGATGCCCCGGAGCCGGAGCCGCGCTGTAGCGCCTTCATGGACTCAGAGTGAGCGACCCCACCGACAGTTATTCAGGTCCTGGCTGGCTGCGAGGACGCATCTTCGAGGCGACCCGCGAGGGGTGGCTGGCGCGCCGGGCTACGTCCCAGAGTGCGTCTGCCTAGGGCTTTGAGCCGCCGGCGATCTCGTACGACCACACCTCGCTGTGCGTCGACACCGGCTTCGGTGCCTCGCCGCCGGCGCGCTCGACGGCGGAACGGTGTCCTTCGGCGAACGACGGCGACTCGACCCAGGCCTGGAACGCGGCGTCGTCTCGCCACCGCGTGAGCACGAGCCACTGGTCGCGGTCGTCGGTGGGCCTGAGCAGCTCGAAGCCCTCGAATCCGTCCGCGTCGTCGACGGCCCCCGCACGCGCCGCGAAGCGATGCGCCAGCTCTTCGCCGGCGCCATCGGGAACGGTGATGGCATTGATCTTGATGACGGTCATCTGAACGTGCGCTCCTCATGGGGACGGCGGCTTCAACTCAGCTGAACAACGACGGGGGAAATGCGATGGAGAGGTCAGCCGATGTCTTCAGAATCATCCTCCATGCCCGATGTGTTGGCCGCAGCAGGTGTGGCATCGCCCACCACGATTTGTTGCCCACCATGATTGCGTCGAGTCAGGTCAGCGAGTGCGTAGCATGTCGACATCGCCCATGGTCCTGGCCGCACACGGCGATCACGACCTCCCGTCAGTCCTGCCTCGTGAATGCCTCGGTCATGTACAGCGCGCGTTGAAACACTTCGTCCGGGATCCCTTCGTAGGGGGGCATCGTTCCCTCCACGAATTCGAGATTCAGCCTGTCGCCGTCAACCGTCCATCGATGGGTGTTCGAACCGTCGGAGTGGTCGAAGGTGACGGTGTCGCCGTCGATCTTGTACTCGGCGTCGTAGTCGATCGGCTCCGCTGGCTGACCCTCCGACTTGCCGTAGAGGTTCCACTGGCCATTCACGATGCTCAGTTCCAAGACGGTGTCGCTCGAGAACGGGGCGTTGGCCCGATAGGCCTTGACGAATCGGGCGAAGCCCTGCCGACGAAGGGTGGCCTCGGTGTCTCGGGGCGAGATGGAACCAGTGCGCCAGGTGCCTTCCAAGGCGGACTCGGCGGGCGCCTCGGAGGTCGCAGCGGTGCCCGCTCGGTTGTCGGGCTGCGCCGAGCAGCCGACCAGCAGCATCGAGGTGGTCGCAACGACGACCGCGGCGAACCGTCGCCAGTTGTGGTGGGTGGCCCGGTCAACTGACCACTGCTTGATCTCGGTGCTCGACATGACATTCTCCATCTCCTGGGGTGATGCATCAGGCGGGGCCGACTTAGAGGTTGCTCCAGCTCGTTGGGCTGATTGGGGCGATGGACGCTGCACGGTTTGATCTCGCGTCCCGAACCTCGCGCCAACCGGGATTGGTGAGCCATCGGCCGGCAATGTTGACCGTCGGTGAGATCTCGTTGCCGTCGTTCAGGTCGCGGACCTGGGCGGCACCGTCCTCATCGTTCCGGAATCGCACGGAACGGTGGGGCACCCGGTGCAGGGTCAGTGCCGCCCTCAGCCTGATGCCAAAGGGACATCCCGGCTTGAAGTACACGACCGGCTCGTTCATGGTGCCTCCGCTGGGGTGATCTCATCATAGTGGAACTATGACGAACATAGTGATACCTTGACGTGTGGCTGTCAAGCGATCCTCCGGACATCGCCAGCGCCAGGCCGAAGCCACCAAGCGGGAGGTGGCACGCGTCGCCCGGTCGCTGTTCGCAGAGCACGGTTACGTCGCCACCACGATGAGCACCATCTCCACCGAGGCAGACATCCCGGTCCAGACGATCTATTCGGCCTTCGGATCGAAGGCGAAGATCCTCGACAAGATCACCGAGCTCTGGATGAGCGAGACACAGACGGCGTCACGTGCCGCCGCGTACCTCGAGGAACCAGATCCCGCCCGGCGGCTGAGAATGCTTGCCGAGCTCAACCGCCGCCAGATGCAGGTCGGCTCCGACGTCGTGGTGATCTACCAGGAAGCCGCTGCGTCGGACCCGCAAATGGCCGAGACGCTGCGCAACGTCCTGGCCGCACGCGAGCGCGAGATCCGCAAGCTCATCGACTCCCTCGCCCCGCGGCTACTTCCGGACCTCACGGTCGACTCGGCACTCGATCTCACGCTGGCGCTGACCATGTCCGAACTCTTTCACCTGCTCGTCGTCGAGCGGGGATGGAGCCACCGTCGGTACGAGACGTGGCTGGGAGACACCCTGGTCAGCCAGCTCCTTCGAGGCTGACCGGTCATCATTCGCTCGGGACAGCTGTTGCGCTGAGAGGGTGTGAGCAGCAGCTCAGCGATCCACAGTCGGAGGTCGGAGACGCGGTCGAACGAACCCGCAGAAGCTAACCTCGTCTGAAGAGTCGACGCCGTCGACCCGCGTCACGCTCCGCTGGTGCGAGGTGACCAGTGCATCGTCGTTCGGGCGGGATCGCGGTCATGACCTCGTCCACGTGACGGCCGCAGCCGGCCCAGGTGGTCTTGCCGCAGGTCTTGCAGGTGGTCGCTCTACACATTGATCTCAAGGGCAACTGGCCGGCGTGCTCAGGATGCTGGAGGAGGGCCGGGAGTGCGAGGACGTCGTTCTCCAGCTGGCGGCCGTCTCCAAGGCTCTCGACCGAGCTGGCTTCGCCATCGTGGCCACCGGCCTCAAGCGCTGTGTCACGGACGGCGAAGAGATCGACAGCGCCGACGTCAAGAAGCTGGAACGGCTCTTCCTCTCCCTGACGTGACGGGGGCGTTGACGTGCTCTGCACCCGGGCGGCACCACTGCCCGGAAGTGGGCGAAGGGCAACTCCGGGGGCTCATGCTGGCCGGGGTGGGCCTATCGCACTCCGATGGCGTCGATGTTGATGACTGACCCCATGCTGCGTAAGCCTCTCGTACTGTTTGGCCATGAGACAACGCGCCCCGGCGGAGGTTCTCTCGCAGACGTTCGCCACGGTGGCGCGCCTCCCGAGACCGACCGCCCGAGCGTGTTCGACTCGTATCGTGGGACTGCGTCGAAAGTGTAGTGAGTTACTAGACTCTGGTAAGGGTCCTCCACTGAGAAAGGACCTCGCACCTTGCACAAACGCACGTTGACCAGCGTGGCGGTGGCCACCGTCGCCGCGACCGTATCCCTCTCGCTGATGGGGCTCCGCGAGATCGGCAGCAACCCGCCCGGCGCGACCGCGATGGCGGAAAGTCGTTCGACACCGGCGACCGCCACCGACAAGAAACCCAACATCGTCGTCGTGATGGCCGATGACATGCGAGCCGACGACCTCCGCTTCATGCCGTCGCTGAACGAACTGGTGACCAAACGAGGCCTGAAGTTCCGCAACTCCTTCAGCCCCTACCCGTTGTGCTGCCCCGCTCGCGCATCCTTCCTCTCCGGCCAGTACGCGCACAACCACAAGGTGTTCTCCAACGACCCTCCATTCGGCTTCGGCAGCTTCGACGACAGTCGAACCGTGGCCACAGCCCTCAAGGACGCCGGCTACCAGACCGGATTCGTCGGGAAATACCTCAACAACTACGGCATCGACCGCTCCAAGGTGACCGGCAAGCACTCGTGGTCGTACGTCCCGCCGGGATGGACGGACTGGTACGCCACCGTGCAACCGCCCCGGCGGCTCCGCGACCGCTACCCGCACGGCGGTACGTACAACTACTTCCACCCGATCTTCAACGTGAACGGCCGCACCGACGACACCCACAAGGGCGAGTACCAGACCGGAGTGCTGGGTGGTTTCAGCCGCGAGCTGGTCACCGGGTACAGCCGGGCCAGCAAGCCGTTCTTCCTCTACCTCTCGGCGCTGGCGCCGCACTACGGTGGGCCGCGCGAGCCCGATGACGTCGACTCGATCCGGTCGCCCGACGGCCGGGTCTACGAGTACAGGACCCCGGCGCGTCCCGACTGGGTCAAGGGACGCTTCGACGACCAGATACGCCGTAGCTCTGGCCTGCCCGCGAATGGTGGGCCGAGCGAGGTTGACGTGAGCGACAAGCCGCGGGCCTTCCAGAGCCCCGAGCTGAGCTCGCGCGAGCACGAGCTCGCCACCGCATTGACGCGGCAGCGTGCCGAGTCGATCGCCGTCCTCGACGCCCAGGTCCGCGGGCTCGTGCAGACCCTGCGCGAGCGGGGCGAGCTCGACGAGACGGTCTTCGTCTTCACTTCCGACAACGGCTACTTCCTCGGCGAGCACCGGTTCCGCAACGGCAAGCGCAAGGCCTACGAGCCTTCGATCAGGGTGCCCCTGGTGATCGCCGGGCCCGGCATCCCGCACGGCGTCCGAAACGACCCCGCCATGACGCAGGACCTCACCGCGACGATCCTCGACCTGGCCGGTGCCAAGGCACCTTGGCCTGCCGACGGGCAGTCGCTGGTGCCGAGCTTCGGCGCGGACCGCGGCTGGATAGCACCCGTGGTGACCGAAGGGATCATCGGCGATTCGACGTACCTGAACAACACACGAAGGCGACAGCACGGATTCACCGACGCGCGCACCACCATCGGCATCCGCACCGCGCGCTACAAGCTGATCCACGACGCATCGGGGACAGTCGAGCTCTACGACCTGGACGTAGACCCGAACGAGCTCGACAGCGTGGCCGACGATCCGGAGTACCGCGAGGTCCTCAATGAGCTCACCCGGTTGTGGCGCATGTACAAGGACTGCATCGGTGAAGAGTGCAGCGTGCCGCTGCCGGCGAGCCTCAGGACGTCTGCAGCCAAGACGAGCTCGTCGACGAAGGACCAGAGGGAGGGAGTGCTGGCCCGCTACGGGCACGCGTTCTGAGCCGACCCGATTGATCGTTTGACGAGCGGCGAACCGGGCGGTGCGTCAAGGTATTCCTCATGACCTACGACCTTGATCTGACCAGCTACTCGGCGCTCAGCTTTGACTGCTACGGCACCCTGATCGACTGGGAGTCGGGACTCGGATCCGTCCTCGTGCCGTGGGCGCGCGAACAGGGACTCGACCTGACCGACGAAGAGCTGCTGCTCGCCTACAGCGGCAACGAGGCGGCGGTCCAGGCGGAGACTCCGGAGGCGCTCTACCCGGACGTCCTCGCCACCGCCTTTCGCCGCACCGGAGAAGCCCTCGATCGCCCGGTCAGCGATGAGTGGGCGACGCGGCTGGCCGGGTCGGTCCCGGACTGGCCGGCATTCCCCGACTCGGCAGACGCTCTGGCCCGCCTGGCCAGGCACTACCAGCTGATCATCCTGTCCAACGTGCATCGCGAGGGCTTCGCGGGCAGCAACCTGCACCTGCGCGGCGACTTCGCCGCCGTCATCACCGCCGAGGACGTCGGCGCATACAAGCCGGCCGAGAACCACTTCCGCGCCTTGGACAGCACGCTGATCGAGCTCGGCGTGGACCGCGCCGACCTGCTCCACGTGGCTCAGAGCCTGTTCCACGACCACGTCCCGGCCAAGCGCGAGGGCCTGCCATCAGTGTGGATCAACCGGCGTCACGACCGTGACGGTTGGGGTGCCACCCCGGAACCATCCGGAACCTGGTCCTACGACATGGAGTTCCCCTCGATGGGTGACTTCGCGGATGCCGCCGACCTGGCGTTCGCCGGCGCAGAGGCCGCTGGCTGATCAGTCGAGCGCGCGCAGCAGGACCGCCACCAGCACCAGGCCGAGCGCTCCGACGTCGACCCACATCACCTTGCGCAACGGTTGGCCCACGCCGGGCCTGGCGAGGACGATCGCCACGAACGACGCCATGCTGATGACACCACCGACGATCGCGGCCGTGCGGATCTCCGGCCACCACGGCGCGACGACAAGGGCGAGCCCGACGATCGCCAGCAGCACGCCGCGGTGGCGCAGGACGACGGCGAGGTCGGGCCCGTCGAGCGTGACGCCGTACGCCGCGGCCGCACGCTCGACGGAGACCGTCGCCACCAGTCCCGGAAGCAAGTTGACGATCCCCACCAGCACCAGGAGGGCGTCGGCCAGGTTGTCGGTCGTCACCCGTCAGGCCGAGGCGAACCAGGGGTTTCGCAGGTCGTAGAACGTGAGGTCGCGCATGAGAGCCTGCATCTCCTCTGGCGGGCTGGAGTTCTTCTCACCTTCCCGTGCGCTCGCCTCGTCGGTGAAGGCGATCGTGTTCGTGAACGAGCCGTCGTCCTCGAGAGCAAACGTGCCGCCGATGATGTCCGGGCGCTGCTGGCGCATGTCATCATCGGTGTCGTCGGTCATGACCTGCTTGAGCCGGTCCGGGTCGTCGGTCATTCCCTGGATGACCTGGACGAAGCCGGCGTCGTCGGAGCCGCCGTCCAGCCACTCTGTGACGTCGTCGCAGTCGCGGAATGTCGGCGGGGTGTCCATCAGCTCCGCCATCCGCTTCGCCATGGCGTCGGTCTCGGGACGGGCGGAGTTGGCCATCGCCTTCTCCCTGGACTCGAACCGCACGACACCGACGAACTCGCCGTCGTCGGTGACCCCGAACGTGCCACCGAGGAGCCCGGAGCCGCCGTCGGAGGTGTCGTTCCACTCCTGCAGCAGGGCGCGGACCTCATCTGCTCGCGACGTCTTGGCCTGGATCACTTGGATGAACATGGTGTCCTCTCCGTTGGTGGTGACTCGACGCTAATCCTCCACGTGGCACGCGGTCCACAGGTTTGGAAAACCAACATCTAAGGTTGTCCCTCGTGGCACTCTCCATCGGCATCGTCGGGCTCCCCAATGCGGGCAAGTCGACCCTCTTCAACGCCCTGACGCGCAACGACGTCCTCGCCGCGAACTACCCGTTCGCCACCATCGAGCCGAACATTGGCGTCGTGGGCGTGCCCGACTCGCGGCTCCCGATCCTGGCCGGCATCTTCGAGTCGGCCAAGGTCCTGCCGGCCACGGTGCAGTTCGTCGACATCGCCGGCATCGTCCGCGGCGCGTCCGAGGGGGAGGGGATGGGCAATGCGTTCCTGTCCCACATCCGCGAGTCCGACGCGATCTGCCAGGTCACGCGGGTGTTCCGCGACGAGGACGTCACCCACGTCGACGGCAAGGTGTCGCCAGCTGACGACATCGAGACCATCTCCACCGAGCTCGTCCTTGCCGACCTGCAGACCGTCGAGAACGCGCTCCAGCGCCTGGAGAAGGAGGCCCGGCGCGACAAGGCCGTGGCCGCCCAGTACGCCGAGGCCCAGAAGGCACAGGAAGTGCTCGCGGCCGGCACCGGCATCTTCCAGTCAGGCCTCGACGCCGGCCTGCTGCGTGACCTGCACCTGATGACCGCCAAGCGGCAGCTGTTCGTCTTCAACTGCGACACCGCCGAGCTGGCCGACGAGGACCTCAAGGCCCGGATGCGCGAGATCGTCGCGCCGGCGGAGGCGATCTTCCTCGACGCCAAGAGCGAGGCCGAGCTGGCCGAGCTGGGCGACGACGAGGAGTCCGACCAGATCCGGGCCGAGCTGCTCGCCGACATGGGCGTCGAGGAGCCAGGGCTCGACGCGCTGGCCCGGGTCGGCTTCGACACCCTCGGCCTGCAGACCTACCTCACCGCCGGCCCCAAGGAGTCGCGGGCCTGGACGATCCGCAAGGGCGCCACCGCACCCGAGGCGGCCGGCGTCATCCACACCGACTTTCAGCGCGGCTTCATCAAGGCCGAGATCGTCTCCTTCGACGACCTCGTCGCCGCCGGATCCATGAACGCCGCCAAGGCCGCCGGCAAGGTGCGCATGGAGGGCAAGGACTACGTGATGTCCGACGGCGACGTCGTCGAGTTCCGATTCAACGTCTGATCCCACGCGTACTACCGAAACGCCGGCGCGTTCGAGACAGGGGTAGCGCGCACGTCTCGCGCTGCACCCGTCGCAGTCGAGCAAGCGGTATGGGCGGCCGCTTCCGAAGAATGTGCTGCCGGACGGCGAATCGTGGCATCCGGTCACTGTCGAATGGTGGGCGGGAGTCCGACAGTGGGCCTTCCTCGCCGATGAGCCCGCGTGGTCATGGGCGTTCTTGGTCGACACCGCGCTGCTGCATCACACGATGTGGACCCGCGGTCGGCATGACCTCGCCAGCGAGATTCGCTTGCGGTCAGCGAAGTACGCGCGCAGACGCCCGAGGACCGGCTCAAGTTGCGGGTGACCCTACTTACGCCCTCCGACGAAACGGGCTCGGTGGCCACAGGGACGGGCTCAGGCGACGAGGCTTGGCGCGACGCACGGAGGCGGCGGCTGACAGACAGCTAGCCGGAAACTCCGCAAGTCTGACGTCGCGACAGGAGACTCCGCGTTCCGTGCTGCGATCAACTCGGCGACGAACGCTTCAAACTCGGACTTGTGCCTCCGCACAGGGCGACCGCCCCTCGTGCCGACCCTAGTGACCGGAGGGGTGTCCGCAATTTGGTCTGTCCGCTGCTGGTAGCGGGTTGCCGCCCGGCTCGCAGTTCGTGCCTCTCGCTACCTGCCCTGAGCTTTCAGTCACAAGACTCGTTGTCGGTCGATCACGTCCGGATGGCGGCTGGCGTCGGTGGCCCACAGGTACGTCGTATATGCGACCACGTTGGACTGGTATCCGCCGGCTGCCTTGTCGTACTTGCCGCCACAGGTGACGAGGTTGAGGGTCGGCCGATCGTTGGGAGCACGTCCGTACACCTTTTGGGCCGGAAAGTCCCGGATCGGGTAGGTGACGATTCGGGCGACCTCGAAGTGCGCGACTGCGGCATCGGAGAGCCGGACGGCGATGCGATCACCGGGCTTGAGAGCCCGCAGGCGAAAGAACACCGCGGGACCGTGCGTGGAGTCGACGTGACCCAGCATGACCGCTGATCCGGGCCGACCTGGGGACGGTCCCATGCGGTACCAGCCCACATCGTCGGGGTCAGGGGGGACCTCGACTGTACGATCATCGTTCAGGCCAAGGCCTGTGACATCAGCCGATAGCTTGATTGCCGGAATGCGCAGCTGAACAGGCCAGACCTTCGAACCGGTCTCTTCCAGGGACGTGCTGGCGGGTGGATTCAGCGGGGGTAGGGTCAACGGCTGGGTCGAGAGGCCGGCTGGGGGTGCAGTCGCTATTTCTACGTTGTCCAGATCGCCCCGAAGACCGACCGCGACGAGCGAACCACTGAGAACTGCCAACACGACCGAAAGAGCACGTCGAGCTCCGGACGGCGTCGACGCGTTGTGCCTGCCGACGTATGCCATCCCCTACGACTTCTTGCGGGGGGAGCGCCTCAAGGTCGGCTCCAACAGAAACAGTGCTCCGAAGCCTGCGACCGTGCCCATCGCTAAGAGAACGGCAGAGTAGGGGTTGGACTGTGACGCGGCGCCGCCCATGCCCGTGCGCGGGTGGCCCCTGGGGACCACCACATCGCGATCCTTCGAGTCCCCGTGGTCGTCCCCGTTCTCGGTCGTGCCGGTTGTCTCGGTCGTGCCGGTTGTCTCGGTCGTGCCGGTTGTCTCGGTCGTGCCGGTTGTCTCGGTCGTGCCGGTTGTCTCGGTCGTGCCGGTTGTCTCGGTCGTGCCGGTTGTCTCGGTCGTGCCGGTTGTCTCGGTCGTGCCGGTTGTCTCGGTCGTGCCGGTTGTCTCGGTCGTGCCGGTTGTCTCGGTCGTGCCGGTTGTCTCGGTCGTGCCGGTTGTCTCGGTCGTGCCGGTTGTCTCGGTCGTGCCGGTTGTCTCGGTCGTGCCGGTTGTCTCGGTCGTGCCGGTTGTCTCGGTCGTGCCGGTCGTCTCGGTCGTGCCGGTCGTCTCGGTCGTGCCGGTCGTCTCGGTCGTGCCGGTCGTCTCGGTCGTGCCGGTCGTCTCGGTCGTGCCGGTCGTGCCGGTCGTGCCTCCGCCCGAGCAGTCAGGTGTGGTGATGGTGTTCGTATCGAGTGTGACGGCTCCGTTGCGAGCCAGCGCTCGTCCCTGGATCGTGGCGCCGGTCGTCACCGTCACTGAGGTCAGAGCCATGATGGTGCCGACGAACGTTGTGTCGGTCCCGAGGGTGGCAGAGGACCCGATCTGCCAGAACACGTTGCACGGATTGGCCCCGTTGATGAGGCTGACCGTGCTGTCCTCGGCCGTGGTCAGTGTCGACGCGATCTGAAAGATGAACACCGCGCCCGAATTGCCCTGGGCATCGAGGGTGACCGTGCCCGTCAACTGCATCGAATCCACGTCCGTAGGGTTCTTGTAGACACCAGAGACCAACGTCAGACCGCCGAGCTCCGGTGACGCCAGGACGGTGGTGGGTGCTTGGCCGGCGGCGTTGTTGTAGGCGATGGTCAGATCGCTCTGCGCTTGGGCCGCCTCCGCATCATCCTGATGCAGCATCCCGAGATAACTACCGTCCGGTGGTCCGGTGAAGCCGGTGATGGAGTCCCCCGGGCTGACACCGAGGTCACCGGAAAGGACCGTGGGACCGGTGTTCGTGACCGCGCTGCCCCCGAGCACCGAGTAGGTCTCAGCAGTACCGAGATCGACCGCGGTGGCGATCGCGGCTGCCGGTGACGATCCGCCGGTCAACCCCGCGAAGATGAGTATCACGGAACTCATCGCCAGCGCCGCAGCGGCCTTGGCGTGCCGCATGTGCAGTTCGTGTTCCACGAGACTCTCCGGGTTGGGCCAGTGGGCACCGCCGGGGTCTGGGACAGCGTTGGGGGACTGTGACCAACGTAACATACGCGCTTGTCTTTATGACGCGATTCAGCTGGTTTCACTCTCTTCAGGTGAGCACTGACGAACAGGTAGCATTCGTAAAATGCATCCCTTGCGGTCCATGAAGACTTCGATCACATCGTGAATTCGGCTCGCCTCTGGCAGGCCGATCGTCGCGCTCGCACCCGGGCCGCCCTCATGGAGGCGGCCGCGAAGCACATCTCACGACATGGGTACTCCGACATGGTGCTGGAGCGCGTAGCCAGCGATGCGGGCTACACCCGAGGGGCGCTCTATCACTTCTTCGCCAACAAAGCGGAACTGACGTTGGCGGTCATCGACTGGGTGAATCAGACCTGGCACGACGAGGTGGGATTTCTCCTTGCTCAGAGGACCGATCCGGTCGGAACACTGGTCGCGGTCGCGCGAGGCACCGCCGTCTACTGCCGCAACGACCGAGCCAGGGTTCTCTCGCGCCTCTTAGCCGAATTCCACAGGGTCGATCATCCGGTCGGTCGGGCGGCCGAAGAAGCCGCGGGACACATCGTTGACGAGATCATTGGGGTCATCAAAGCGGGGCGTAGGACCGGGGCGATCCCACCCGGTCCACCACCCCGCATGCTGGCGGTCGCCTACCTCGGGTCGATGGAAGGAGTCGTGAGCCAGCTTGCGGGGCAAGACCCTTTCGACGCCATGTTCGCCGAAAGGGCTGCCCTGGGTGTGCTTGGTCTACCACCCACGCCTGAAGCGGGGAACCCGTCTTCCGGCAACGGTCGCTTGTGAGTTCCCCGGGGTAGACATCTGAGCGGCCCAGACTTCCCCCGGTCAAGCGCTTAGAAGTCGGCGTCCGTTTGCCATCGCTCATCCTCGCCCTCCTGACCGTTGTCGAGTTGCCCACGACCCGGCAACCGGCGCGAGGCTACGTCGGGCGGGATGAAAGCGATGTACAACACGAACATCGCGACCGTGAAGAAGGCCACGGCAACACTCAGCAGAATCAAGGTGTGCATGATGATGCCGCCAGCGAGGAGCCACCACCGCCACCGATGGTTCCAGATCAGAATGCCCAATCCCAGTTCCAACACGAGCGTGCCCCACGTGGCAAGGTTCATCAGCAGGGGGTCGGTAGTCAACCAGGCGGGCACTGGGAAGGCAGCCAGGTCTGGAAGTCGGAGCGTGTACGAAACCGCCGTTCCGTCATTCCATGTCCATCCGGTGAACTTCTCCCGCACTGCACTGAGATAGATGAGTGAAAGCTGAACCTGCATGAGTCTCACGACCCATGGGGCCCGAACCTGTGCCGACCAGAACGAGCCGGCTGTCCGTCGGCGATCGAGTGAGAGAGCTGCGCCGCACGGACCCAGAACCATGAACAGTGCCTCGATGCGGACGAGCACGTCTCCGGAGTTGAAGACGAAACCGTTCCGTCTTTCGAACGACATCACCCCGACGAACACAATCAGTGCCGCAACGCGACTGTGCCAACCGAGCGTGAGCGCCACGGCGCCAGCCAGAAGTACCCACCACAACACGAACACGGCGTCATTGCCGACCAGGTTGAGCACCGTCCACTGCGCGACGTCGGGAGCCGAATCGACCTGCACCGCACTGGGCCCGAACAAGTCGTCCAGGTACTGCAGCAGTGAAAACGTCCACGCGATCGCGACGAGACCGAACGCGATCCGCACAAGCCCCAACGTGGTCATGTCAGCCGGCTCGAACCAGAAGGTCCGCCAGGCGGCAATCGGATTCGACACTGCAGAACGCCCGGCAACATGCGTCGACATCACGGCCTCCCGGAGAGTCGCTCGCTGTACACGAGCTTGAATGAACGCTTCGAGGGCGCCGACGATCCTGGTGGGGGCAGCGTGTCGATGCGTTCCACGACCTCGACGTACGTCGGATGTTCGTTCGGGTCAGTGATTTCACGCACGACCCAGTGGACGAAGTCAGAGCGATCGAACCCCGAAGCCGGATTCAGCACCGATTCCTTCAACTTCTGCCAGCGGTACCAGGAGTACTGGCCATAGACGCTGTTGCCGTGGGGTGGCCGCCAAGTTCGCTGCGTGGCGTCCTCATCAACCAGGACATGCACCTCGATGGCCGTCGCTGAGCGGGGCGGGTTCGGTGCGAACACGCCCCAGCTCTGGTCGAGCCCGAACGCCAAAGCCGCTGGTCGTATTGACGGCGTGATCGATCGCTGAATGGTCGAGCTGGGTAACGACCACACGACGCCGATCAGCAACACCATCACGACGATCCCACTGACGACGGCCTCCCCGGCGACCGAACTCTCGAGGCGCTCCTGGATGGCGCCAAGTGAACGACGCGAGCGACGCAGTACTGCGATGACCCCGGTTCTACGCATGTGAACGAGGGTAGGGCGGCGGCGTGAATCCGAAGTCTCATATCGGTAGATAAGCTCCGCCCGAGGGTTCGGGTCGGATACAGCGCCCGCAGTCTGCTCAAACAGACAACCACTACACCGTGTACTGCTCACCGCTCGGATCGTCTGCCCAGTCGCATGTCGCGCACATTGTGGAGCCCACCGAAGGGATTTCGGTCGTGGAGTCCGGCCCATTCGTGGACGCTAGGCACAAGGAGCCATTGGCGCGAGAGGCGTCCGCTGCCACTCTTTCGCCATGAAGAGCACAAGACTCCCGGCGGCGGCCGTCCTGGCTGCCGCGCTGCTGCTCAGCGGCGCCTGTGGCGCCGACGACGACGGGGGTGGGGCCGCGTCGTCACCAACGCCCGCGGAACCGAAGTCCGAGCTCATCGAGTACGACCAGGAAGAGGGTGGCGGTGTCACCATCGCCAAACCGGCTGATGTCGCCAAGCTCAAGGGAGCACCCGACAGCTTCAAGCAGTACATCGCAGGCATCGTCGATGCCAACAAGTCACTCCCTGACAAAGACTGCCCGTTCACCGTCGGCATCGGCTCGATCGACACGTCCGGCTTCGCCACTGGCAACCTGCACTCGTGCGGTGGAGCCGCCTACATCTGGGCCGAGCGAGACGGCATCTGGCAGGAGGCCTGGGCCGGCCAGGATCTCCCGGACTGTGCGAGCCTGAAGAAGTACTCCGTGCCGAAGACCATTGCCGGGGACACGTGCTGGGAGGGCGAGAAGGAGGTCGACTACACCGGCTGAGCGACGGTTCAGAACGGGTCGAAGAGCGGATCGGTCAGGTCGACTCGATCGCCAGCCGAATCGCAACCTGCCGGACCAGGAACCCGCTCTCATCCAGCTTCTTGCGCCGGAGCCATGTCGTGACCTCGATGTTGGACTTGCTGGCGTTGCACGAGCCGCACGCCGGCACCACGTTGGAGACGGTGTAGCGGCCGCCGCGCGAGATCGGCAGCATGCAGTCCTTCTGGAGCGGCCCGTCGGCCCCGCAGTAGGCGCAGCCGCCCCAGGCGTCGGTGAGAGCGGCCCACTCGGCATCGGTCAGGTCATGGACGCGGCCGGCCATCCGACGCTTGCGGCGTCTGGCGTACGTCGCGGCCCGGCTCCGGGAGGGCACGAGTCGAGACTACGACCTGGACCTCCTCGAGGGCGGGACCCTGCTCGGTGCGTAGCGGCGGAATCGACGGCCGACCATCAGTTCGCAAAACGGCACCTTTTGCCTCCCGTGCGTAGTAATCTGCCTCAGTCATGGCCTACGACCCGGATGAGCACGGGCGCCTCGAGTCGCTTTACCTGATGTACGGGACCCGGCTTCAATCCCACGCACGCGAGGCCGATGAGATCCCCCCTCTCATTGGTGGGGTCCCGGCTGACCTGACGGAGACCTATCAGGACGCCTTGACCACGGCCCATGCGGTGTACGCCTACCTGCTGGCGAACCCGGTTGTGGCTGAAGAGCTCCACTACGAGCAGCAGGCTCTCGGGTAGGACAGCCGCATCCGTCGCCGTGACGAGATGTCTGTCCATCGGGTGAACACCCCTTTTTCACTGTGGTCAAAGACCTAGACTGGACCGTGTGACCGCGACCGGGACGAGTGCCTCGGACGTCGAGGAGCTGGCGAGTGTCGTCATCCGCTTCGCCGGCGACTCCGGCGACGGCATGCAGCTCACCGGCGACCGTTTCGCGCAGGAGTCGGCCGTGTTCGGCAACGACCTGGCGACGCTGCCGAACTTCCCCGCCGAGATCCGAGCGCCTCAGGGCACGCTGCCCGGAGTCTCGTCGTTCCAGATCCACCTCGCCGACCACGACATCCTGACTCCCGGTGACGCGCCGGACGTGCTGGTGGCGATGAACCCGGCGGCGTTGAAGGTGAACCTGCCCGATCTCAAGCGTGGCGGCACGGTCATCGTCGACAGCCACGACTTCACCGAACGCAACCTGAAGAAGGTCGGCTACGCGGCCAACCCCCTCGAGGACGGATCGCTCGACGACTACATCCTCCACGCTGTCGACCTCACGACCGTCACCGTCGCCTCCGTCGAGGAGTTCGACCTCGGGCGCAAGGACGCCGCCCGGGCCAAGAACATGTTCGCGCTCGGCCTGGTGTCGTGGATGTACGGCCGGGACACCGAGACCACGGCGGCATTCCTCTCGCGCCGGTTCGCCGACGCCCCGGAGCTGCGCGACTCGAACATCGCGGCGCTCACCGCCGGGTACAACTTCGGCGAGACCACCGAGGCGTTCGGCGTGAAGTTCGACATCGGGCCGGCCCCGATGGAGCCAGGCACCTACCGCAGCATCACCGGCAACCTGGCGCTCGCCTACGGCATCGTCGCCGCGGGCGTCACCTCCGGCCTTCCGGTGTTCCTCGGCAGCTACCCGATCACGCCGGCATCGGACATCCTGCACGAGCTGAGCAAGCACAAGAAGTTCGGCGTCACCACGTTCCAGGCCGAGGACGAGATCGCGGGCATCGGCGCCGCTCTCGGCGCCGCGTTCAGTGGGGCCATCGGCGTCACCACGACGTCCGGCCCGGGCATCTCGCTGAAGTCGGAGACGATCGGCCTGGCCGTGATGCTCGAGCTGCCGCTGCTCGTCATCGACGTCCAGCGTGGCGGACCCTCGACCGGTCTCCCCACGAAGACCGAGCAGGCCGACCTGTTGCAAGCCATGTTCGGACGCAACGGCGAGGCACCACTGCCGATCATCGCTCCGCGGTCGCCGGCCGACTGCTTCGACACCGCACTGGAGGCGGCCCGCATCGCGATCACCTACCGCACCCCGGTGATCCTGCTCTCCGACGGATACGTGGCCAACGGGTCGGAGCCGTGGCTGCTGCCGGACGTCGCCGAGCTCGCGCCCATCGATCCCGGCTTCGCGACACCCAACGGCAGTGAGCCGTTCCAGCCGTACGCGCGTGACAGCGACACCCTGGCGCGGCCGTGGGCCATCCCGGGCGTCGCCGGACTCGAGCACCGCATCGGCGGCCTCGAGAAGGCCGACGTCACGGGCGACATCTCCTACGACCCGGACAACCACGACGCGATGGTCCGGCTGCGGCAGGCCAAGATCGACCGCATCGCCGACGACATCGGCCCCACCGAGGTCGACGATCCGGGCGGCGAGGCCCGAGTGCTCGTCATCGGCTGGGGATCGAGCTTCGCGCCGATCGGCGCGGCCTGCAAAGGCGTGCGCCGCAAGGGAATCCCGGTGGCGCACGCCCACCTGCGTCACCTCAACCCCTTCCCGCCGGACCTCGGCGCCCTGCTCGATCGCTACGACAAGGTGCTGGTTCCCGAGATGAACCTCGGTCAGCTGCGGATGCTGCTGAGGGCTCACTACCTGGTCGACGCCCTGGGCCACAACCGCGTGCGCGGCATGCCGCTCCAGGTTGCCGAGCTGATCGACACGATCGTCGACGTCCACCAGTCCATCGAGGAGAGCCGATGATCGAGCTGCCCCTGGGCTTGCACGGCGTCCCGACGTCGGACGAGGACCAGACCGCCAAGGAGTACACCAGCGACCAGGAGGTCCGCTGGTGCCCCGGTTGCGGCGACTACGCAGTGCTCAAGGCCGTGCAGGGATTCCTGCCCGACCTCGGCCTGCGTCGCGAGAACATCGTGTTCATCTCGGGCATCGGCTGCGCGGCGCGCTTCCCGTACTACCTCGACACCTACGGCATGCACTCCATCCACGGACGTGCACCGGCCATCGCCACCGGCATCGCCACCACCCGCCCCGACCTCTCGGTCTGGGTCGTCACCGGCGACGGCGATGCATTGTCGATCGGTGGCAACCACCTGATCCACGCGATGCGGCGCAACGTCAACATGACGATCCTGCTGTTCAACAACCGCATCTACGGCCTCACCAAGGGGCAGTACTCGCCCACGTCGGAGTCCGGCAAGGTCACGAAGTCCACGCCGATGGGTTCGGTCGACCATCCGTTCAACCCGGTCTCGCTGGCGCTCGGTGCGGAGGCCACGTTCGTGGCCCGCACCGTCGACTCCGACCGCAATCACCTGACCACCGTGCTGTCCGCCGCGGCGGCGCACCGCGGCACGTCTCTCGTCGAGATCCTGCAGAACTGCCCGATCTTCAACGACGGTGCCTTCGACGCGATCAAGAAGCCCGACACCCGCGACGAGGCGATCATCCCGCTCACCGAAGGTGAACCGATCCGCTTCGGCACCGACGGCCGGTTGGGCGTCGTGCGCGACCCGGACGGGGGAGTGCGGGTCGTCGAGGTCAGTGAGGTCGGGGAGGAGGCGCTGCTCGTCCACCGCTCGACGATCGACGACCCGAGCACCGCCTTCGCCCTGTCTCGACTCAGCGGCGCCGGTGTCCTGACCCGTACGCCGATCGGGATCTTCCGCCAGGTCGAGCGGCCTACCTACGACGACGAGGCGCGGAGCCAGCTCACGACGGCCGGAGCAGATGACACCGTCGGCCGGGAAGCACTCGCCGGCCTGTTGTCGAGCGGAGACACCTGGAGCGTCGCCTGACAGACGGAGAGCGCGTCCGCCGGGCTGGTCATTCCGCCGCGGTCTGCGTCCACGTCTGGCAGTACTCGGACGTGAAGAACTGCCCGGCCTGGAGTGTCACCGTGGCCGGTCCGTCGGCGATCTCGCTCGTGATGATGTCGATGTCGTCCTCGTCGGCCGACACCCGATACCTGCACGACAGATCGGGGTCGTCCGGGCCCTCGGTCGCGTAGGTGCCGGGCTGGACCTCGGCCCCGACCTCGAAGACGCCGTTCCCGATGGTGCCTGACCCAAGGGCCGGTGATGCCTCGAGATCGCTCTCGCGGCCCTCGAGATCCTGCTCGCGCTGGGTGAGGTCCTCTTCCTTCGTGCGAAGGTCGCCTTCACGCGACTCCAGATCCGCCTCGCGCCGGTCAAGCTCCTCCACCGTGGCACCCGATGATGCTGTCGCCTCGTCGATCACGGCCGGGTCCGGGGTGCTGCCGCCGCCGATGGCCATGCCGAGGAAGAACGCGAGCAGCCCGACGACCGTCGCGGTGAGCCACAGCCGGCGCTTGTGGTCCGGCTCGGGGTCGGGACTCGACTCGGTGCGACGTGCCGAGGTGTCGGTGCGTTCTGCGGGAAGGACCACCGTGTCCTCGAGCTCATCGGCAGGATCCCGGACGTGCCCGGTCCACTGAGCGCCGTTCCACCAGCGGATCGCGCCGTCGGAGTCGGTGTACCAGCCCTCGGCGATGTCGTTTGTCATGAGGCCCTCATGTCTGCGGGTACAGAGACCCTATGCGTGTGTCGCGCCCGGCGTCGAGATTTGAGGACTTTTCACTCATTCTCCGCGGGATTCAGGGTGAAATGTCATCACATTTCGGATGACGACTCCGTCGGCTTCGGCGCCATGAAGACCGCGAGCGCGGTGGTGATCGGCACCGCCAGCACCAGGCCGATGGCGCCCACGAGGGTGCGGACGATCTCCTGTCCGATCTCCTCGGTGGTCGCCACCTCGGCGAGCCCCCGTTGATACGCGGTGATGAGCAGCAGCACCGTCATCGCCGAGCCGGCGTACGCGAACACCAGCGTGTAGACGCTGGAGGCGATGTGATCGCGGCCGATGCGCATGGCGGAAGCGAAGACGGCGAGCCGGTCGGCGGCCGGCCGCAGCATACGCAGCTCCCACACGGCGCTCGCCTGGGTGACGGTGACGTCGTTGAGCACGCCGAGCCCGGCGATCACCATGGTCGCGGCGACCACGCCGCTCAGGTCGAGCGCGGGAACCGTGGCGATCAGCGCCTGGTCGTCCTCCGTGCCGATGCCGCTGAGGTTCGTCCAGCCGGTGCCGATCAGCCCGATCGCGGCGGTCAGGGCGATACCGGCCAGCGTGCCGAACAGCGCGGACGTCGTGCGGATGCTGACCCCATGCGCGAGGTAGAGCACCGCGATCATGATCACCGTCGAGCCCACGACGGCCACCGGCAGCGGCGACTCCCCGGCGAGCATCGCGGGCAGGATGAACTTCGTGAGCGCGAGCAGCGTGACGCCGATGCCGACGAGCGCGAACAGCCCACGCAGGCGGGCAACCAGCACCACCAGCACCGCAAACGCGACCGCGAGGGCGGTCAGCGGAAGGCCACGCCTGAAGTCCAGGAACTCGTACGACGCCGACTGACCCTCCGGCTGGATGCGGACCATCCGGACGTCGTCGCCGACCTCGATGCCGGCGGCGTAGCGTCCGGGGTCGAGATTGAAGACGGCCCGGTCACCGTCGGTCGTGGCGGTCACCTTGGCGCAGTCGCCGGGGACGGACGGCTGCTGGTCGGGGCCCTCGCCGCCGGAGTTGCAGTCGAACGACTCGACGCGCACGACCTCACCGTCGACGGTGCTCACGCCCTCGCCGGCATAGGGGTTCTCACCGCGTGGCACGTCGTCCGGGATCGGGCCAGAGCGTGACCATGCCGACGATGGCGGCGGCGGCGATGGCCAGCACGACGACCATCAGCACGGACCCGAGAGCCCGCCGTGGCCGTGCCGGTTCGAGCTCGGTGCCGGAGTGGGTGTGGGCCACGGCGACCAGCCTGCCACGTCCGATGCGGGCCCGGTGGAGCGCCATCAGGACGCGTGCCACGATCGGCACATGAGCAGTGACGACACCGAGCACCTGCCCGGCAACGTCGGCGGGGCCACGCGAGTCGGCCGCACGGTGCGACGTCCCACCGGCCCGTGGACGCCCGCGGTGCACGAGCTGCTCACCTACCTCACGGACCAGGGACTACGGGGCGTGCCGGAGCTGCACGGCCTCGACGACGAGGGCCGCGAGGTGCTCACCTACGTCGAAGGGCGCGGCGTGCCGGTCGACCGCGAGGTGGTGCTGGAGAACGTCCTCACCGAGGCCGTCACGTGGCTGCGCGACTTCCACGACATCGTCGAGGAGTTCCGTCCCGACGGTCCGCGTCGGTGGCGCGGGGGAGAGGCCGAGCTCGGGGCCGACGAGATCATCTGCCACCACGACCCGGGCGTGTACAACTGGATCATCCAGAGTGGCCACTTCGTCGCGATGATCGACTGGGACATGGCCGGACCCGGCCGACCGATCGACGACCTCGCCTTCCTCGCCTGGACCGGCATTCCGCTGTACCGCGACATCGGTGCGGACGAGACGGCGCGGCGGGTCGACCTGCTGGTCGACGCCTACGGCGAGTGGGGCCCGTTGACCGTGCTCGACGCCGTCGTCGAGCGCATGACGACCGCCACCGAGCGCATTGCCGCCGGTCAGGAGCGCGGCGACCCGGGCTTCATCACGCTCGCGAAGGCCGGCGAGCCCCAGCGCACCCGCGACCGGCTCGACGCCTTCCTCGCGCGGAAGGACGCACTCGCCGCATTGCTCTGACGGACTCACCCGTCGGTACGGTGAGCCATGGATTCCGCGCTGACGACCGTCGGTCTGCCGATCGCCCTGGCCATCATCATGTTCGGGTTGGGCCTGTCACTGACCCCTGAAGACTTCCGTCGGGTCCGGCAGGCTCCGACTGCAGTCGTGGTGGCGCTCACGTGTCAGCTCGTCGTGCTGCCCCTGATCTGCTTCGGGCTCGTCGTCCTGCTCGGCCTCTCGCCCCTGCTCGGCATCGGGATGATGCTGTTGGCCGCATCACCCGGTGGCACCAGCGCCAACCTGTTCAGTCATCTGTTTCGAGGCGACGTCGCCCTCAATGTCACGCTCACGGCGGTCAACTCGCTCATCTCGATCGTCACGCTCCCACTCATCACCGGACTCACGATCCGGTACTTCGACCGGCAGGACGACGTCGAGCTGCCTCTGGTCGAGGTGCTCCAGGTGTTCGCCATCGTCCTCATCCCAGTGCTGATCGGCATGATCGTGAGGTCACGGTGGGCCTCCTTCGCCGCCCGGATGGACCGCCCGGTGCGGGCAGGGTCGGCGATCATCCTGGCGGTGCTGGTTGTGGCCATCGTCGTCGACCAGCGCGAGAACATCACCGACTACGTGGCGAAGATCGGACTCGCGACCGCCGTCTTCTGCGCACTGAGCCTGACGATCGGGTACTACGTGCCCCGGCTGTTCGGCGTCAGTGACCGGCAGTCCGTGGCGTCGTCGATGGAGATCGGCGTGCACAACGCGACGTTGGCGATCTACGTGGCGGTCGAAATCCTCGACGACACGGAGATCTCGATCCCGGCCGCCGTGTACTCACTGTTCATGTTCGCCTTCGCCGCGCTGTGGGGCCGGCACATCAGCCGCCAGATGACATGAAAGGTGCGGCGCCCGAGCGCCGCACCCTTCATGACCTCACGACTCAGGCAGTCGCCGCCTGACGCTCCTTCTTCGGCTTGCCGAACCGCAGGTACAGCGACGGGATGATGAACAGGTTCACCAGCGTCGCCGTGAACAGACCACCCAAGATGACGAGTGCCATCGGGTGCTCGATCTCGTGACCCGGGATGCTGCCCGCGACCGCCAGAGGCACGATCGCCAGTGCCGTGGCCAGTGCGGTCATCATGATCGGCGCCAGCCGCTCCGACGCCCCGCGCATGACGAGCTCGCGGCCGAACTTCATGCCCTCTTCCTTCTCGAGGTGCTGGAAGTGGTTGATCATCAGAATGCCGTTGCGTGCCGCGATGCCGAACACGGTCAGGAACCCGATCAGCGATCCCAGCGACAGGAGGCCCCCACTGAGTCTGACTGTGAGCACACCACCGACCAGCGCGACCGGCAGCAGCAGGAACGCCAGTGAAGCCAGGCGGAGACTGCCGAACGCCGCGTGGAGCAGCAGGAAGATCACGATCAGAGCCGCCAAGCCGTAGACGGCCAGGGTGTTCTGGGAGTTCGTGAGCTCGGACGACTCGCCGAGCACCTTGACGCTGTACTCCGGCGGGAGGTCGAGCGCCGCAACCCGGCGCTCCACTTCGTCGACGACGGCACCGAGGTCGCCGCCCTCGGCGATGTTGCCCTCGACGTCGATGCGGCGTGACTGGTCGTCACGCAGGATCGCGTTCGGGCTCGGCGCGAAGCGGACGTCCGCGACATCGGACAGCTTCACCTTCTCGCCCGCGGGTGTGTCGATCGGCAGGTCCTTGATGTCCTGGAAGCTGTGTCGGACACTCGGGATCGACCAGATCTGGACGTCGTAGGCACGCCCCCCCGAGAAGATGTCGGACACCTCTTCGCTGGCGATGTACACCGACGACTGGCGCCTGATGTCACCGGGCTTGAGGTCGTGCTTCCGGGCCTTTTCCAGGTCGAGCTCGATCTCGATCTGCGGGACTTCCTTCTGGAGGGCGGCGGCCGCCTCGATGAGGCCGGGGGTGTCGCCGATCGCCTTGAGGGTGGTGTCGGCAAGCTCAGTCAGCTTGCGCGGGTCGGGGCCGAAGATCCGGACGACGACCGCACCGCTCGATCCGGTGAGCACCTCCTTGACGCGTTCACGCAGGTAGGTCTGCACGTCGCGCTGCATGCCCGGATAGCTGTCGACCGTGTCGGTGACCTTCTGGAGGGTGTCGTCGTAGTCGACCTTGTCGGAGACGCTGACCCAGTTCTCGCCGAAGTAGGCGCCGTACACCTCATCGCTCAGCAGTGCCTGACCGATGTGCGAGCCGCAGTTGCGCACGCCAGGGATCGCGGTGAGGTCCTGGCAGGCCGCCACCGACACCTTCTTCTCCTCGGTGATCGACGTCGACGGCTCCGTCAGCCAGTGCATCAGGAAGTCGCGCTCCTTGAAGTTGGGCAGCAGCTGCGTACCCAGCGTCGGGTAGACGGCGATGCCGGACAGCGCGATCACCAGCGCGGCGATCATCGCCGGGGCGGGCCGGCGCGTCACCTTGCCCAGGATGTTCGCGTAGCCCTTCTTGAGGACGCGCAGCAGCGGCGCCTCCTTCTCGCGCAGGCTGCCGCGGTGCAGCAGGATGAGGCAGAGCGCGGGCGTCACGGTCATGGCGACGAGCATCGACACGAACACGGCCAGGCCGTAGGACAGCACGAGAGGCTGGAAGAACGACCCGGACAGGCCCTCGAGGAAGAGGACGGGCACGATCGCGACGACGTTGATGATCGTGGCGAAGGTGATGGCGCTCCGGATCTCGACCGAGGCCTCGAGCACGATGCGCACGGTCGACTTGGCAGAGTTCTCCGCCCGTGCCTGACGCAGTCGTCTGACGATGTTCTCGACGTCGATGATGGCGTCGTCCACCACCACCCCGATCGCGACCACCAGCCCGGCCAGGACCATGACGTTGATGGTCACGTTTCGCGCGTCGAGGACCAGATAGGCACCCATCAAGGACAGAGGTATGGATATCAGGCTGATGAACGCTGTTCGGAACGTGTAGAGGAACGCGGAGATGATCACGATCACCAGCAGCACGCCCAGCAACAGGGCGACGGTGAGGTTGTTGATCGACTCCTCGATGAAGGTCGCCGGCCGGAAGATGGTCGTGTCGTACTCGATGGCGGGAAGGCCGGGGGCCATCTGACGCATCGTCTCCTCGACGCCGTCAGTGGTCTCCTTGGTGTTCGCGCCGCGGTACTTCTGGACGATCAGCATCAGGCCGTCGCCGTCGTTGATGACGCCCTCGCCCCACAGCTGCATGCTGTCCTGCTTGACGTCGCCGAGGTCGCCGAGACGGAGCGTGCGGTCACCGCGCTTGGCCACCGGCACCTTGGCGAGGTCCTCAGCGTCCTCGATCGTCTGGACGTTCTCGACGTTGAGCCGCTTGGTCGCGGTCTCGACGAATCCGCCCTGACCGACCGTGAAGCTCTGCGCGTACTGCAGCACACCGGCGTCCAACGCCTCGGAGCCGGACTCCATCACCTTCTCGATCGGGATGTCGTACTTGGCCAGCAGCTTCGGGTCGACCTGGACGTGCCGCTGCTTGAGCCGCTCGCCGTAGATGTCGACGCCGGCGACGCCGGGCACGCGCAGCAGGTGCTGGCGGATCTTCCAGTACGAGATCGACGACAGCTCGATCAGGTCGAGCTGGTCGGACGTGATGCCGATCTTCATGATGCGGCTGGTCGCCGACAGGGCGGGCATCATCCACGGAGGACTCGCCCACGTGGGGATTTGGGGCGACACCTGGGCGACGCGCTCCTGCACGAGCTGACGAGCGCGTGTCTCGTTGGTTCCCTTCTCGAAGATGAGCCGGATGGACGACAGCTGGGCCACCGACTTCGACCGCATCTCCGCAAGCCCTGGCAGGCCGTTGAGCGCTTCCTCGATCGGCACGGTGACCAAGGACTCCACCTCGGCCGTGGAGTTGCCCAGGGCGATGGTCTGGATCTCGACCTGTGGCGGAGCGAACTCAGGGAAGACGTCGACCTTGGACTCGGGGATCTTGGCGAGCGAGAACGCCATGAACGTGGCGGCCAGGAAGATGACGATCCAGCGGAAGTGGAGACTCCGCGCGACGATCCAACGCATGTCAGTACGCTCCGAACTCGAGCTCGGCCCCGTGGATCTGGGGGACTCCAACGGTGACGACGCGAGTGCCGTTCTCCGGCCCCTTCGAGAGGTGGACGACGTCGCCGTCGATCCTCTCGATGTCGACGTCCTCGCGATGGAAGTTCAGGCCCTCGGGGTTGACGAACACATAGGGCTGACCGCCTGCGGCGTCGTACAGGACCGAGGCGTAGGAGATGCGGTTGTCCTCGATCGGAACCGTCTCCAGACCAATCTGCGACGCACCGAGCTTGGTGAGGGTGACCACGGGGTGACCGTCCTCGCCCTCGGAGATCTTCGAGGCCTGGTAGTGCTCCTGCTCGATCGCCTCGGCCTGCTTGCAGGCGGCCGGCGCCACGGCCACGAAGGCCGCGACGAGAGCCGCCGCGACCTTCCGGTCGAGGGCCAATGATGCAGCGCTCATCGCGACCCCTCCGCCGTGGCGGACTGGGTGGCCGGCTCGAGGATCTCCGCGTCCGGGTCCGGTTCCGGGGCCGGGGCGGACGCACTGAGGGCAGGCAGCACGATCAGTGCGTGCAGCACCGTCGTGACGAGACCGCCCAGGACCACGATCGCCATCGGCTGCAGGATCTCCATCCCGACGCCCGACCCCAGGACCGCGAACGGCAGCATGACGGCCGCGATCGCGAGACTGCTCGTGACCACTGGGGTGAAGCGTTCCAGCGCGCCCTCGGACGCGTCGGCACGTGCGGCCGGATCGAGAGTCGTGAGCGTGTTGCGCACGGCCAGGGCGAAGACGGCCAGCAGGCCGCCACCGGTCGCGATGGTGAGCCCGTCTCCGGTGAGGAGGAGTGCCACGATCCCACCGAGCAGCGCGGACGGGAGGGTGAGGTAGGCGAGCCCGGCCAGACGCCAGCTGCGCACGGCTGCCTGCATGAGGAGCAGCACGGCCAGTGCCGCGGCGAGACCGAACGCGAGGAACCGGCTGCGGCTGATCTCCTCGGCCAACGTGTTGTCGATGACCTTCGCGTGGTACTCGAGCGGCATGTCGACGTCCTGCAACCGCTCCTCGAGCTCCTCGGACACGTCCGCGACGCTCCGCCCGCTCACGTCCATCGTGATGTCGAGCCTGCGGGAGACCTCGTCGCGCTGGATGACCGTCGGCGATGTTCCCTCGCGGATGTCAGCGATCTCGCTGAGGCGGACGTGGCCGCCGTCGGGTCGATCGATGAGCAGGTTGCGAACGGCCTCGGGGTCCTTGGCGATGTCCGGGTTGCCCTGGACGACGACGTCGAAGACCTTCTGGTCCTCGAACACGCTGCCGACCAGGATTCCCTGGACGATGATCGCCTCGGCACGACGCGCGTCGCCCGGCTTGACGCCCGACTCCCGCGCCTTCTCGAGGTCGACCTCGATCTCGAGGGTGGGCTGCTGATCTGGCTTCTGGACGGTGGCATTGCTGACGCCCTCGACCGAGTCGACGATCTTGGCGATCTTGGTGGCCTCGTCCTCGAGAGCCTGCTGCTCCTGCCCGAACACGCGCACCTTGAGGGGCTTGTCGGTGCCGAAGAAGACGTCCATGCCGTCGCCCTCGACCGAGTTCTGGCCGGAGAGCAGGGCACCGACGGTGCTGACGCGGTCGTCGAGGTACTTCGAGACCTTGACCTCGGCACCCTCGACGTTCTTGCTCGCATCCCGGATCTCGTCGACGGTCTCGTCGTAGTCGGCGTCCTGAGCGATGCCGACCATGATCTCGCCGGCGTTCACGTCGACGATGCGGTCACCGGTGACAGCGCGGCCCACGGATGCGCCGACGGCGTCGACGCCCTCGATGTCGCGGATCGTCGAGCTGAGCTCGGTGGCGATCTCCGTCATCTTCGCGTTCGACGTGCCGCTCGGGCTCGCCAGGCGGACCAGTACGGCGTGATCGTCCAGATCCGGCACGACGGACCGTGACAGGAACGGAGCAACCAGGACGACGATCACGGTGCCCACGAGCGCAGCGGCGATCACCGGCGTGCCGGTGAATCGGGCCAGCGCAGCGCCGTACCTCTTCTTCAGCTTGCTGTTCTCGCCTCCCCGCTCCTTGAGCGGCAGCACTGTGCCGAGGGCGGGCGTGAGCGTCAGCGCGACCACGGTCGCGACGACCACGGCCACCAGGAACGCCGTGGCCAGGGGCTCGATGAACGCCCCGGGACGGCCCTCGAGCACGATCAGCGGGATCACGGCCAGGACGGCGATCAGGGCGGAGTACACCATCGGGCGGCCGATGGCTTGCGTCGCGCCGGCGACGTTGCGTGACCGCGTCAGAGCGTCGGCTCCAGCGATCGCGGCGTCGACCACGACGGTGAGCGCGATGGCCAGCCCGGCGATGGAGATCGCATTGAAGGTCGAGCCGGTCCAGTGGAGCGTCAGCGCAGCGGCGACCATGGAGATGGGGATGGCCACGACCGAGATGAGCACCTGGCGCCAGCGTCGGACGAACGCGATCAGGGCCACGATGAGGAGCACCGCTCCGATGCCGCCCGCGAGCTTGATGTTCTTCTGGGCCTCGTCCACGTAGTCGGCGGGACGGAAGATCGACGTGTTGGTCGACATGCCTTCAAGTCCGGTCTCGAGGTTCGCGAGCTCCTCCTCGATGTTCTTGGTGACCTCGGCGGTGTCGGTACCCGGGAACTTCTCGACGACGAGGATGAGCCCGTTGCCGCCGTCGACGACGGCGTCGCCGATCAGTGGCTGGTGCGCCTCGACCACGTTGGCGACGTCGGTGAGCCGCAGACGTCCTGCCGTGTCCTCGACCGGGACCTTGCCCAGGTTCTCCGGGCTGGCGATGTTGTCGAAGACGTTGCGGATCGGGAGCCGCTGGGACGGAGTCTCGATGAATCCACCGGTTCCGGGCACGGAAGCCTCGAGATAGCTGATCGGCGAGGCGATCTGTGCGTTGCCGGCGGTGCGGATGACCTGGTCGAGCGTGACCTTCTCGTCGCGCAGCTTCTCCGGGTCAACCTGGACCTGGATCTGCTGGTCGCGCATGCCCCAGACGGCGACGTTCGCGACGCCCTGGACACCCATCAGGCGGGGGCGGATCGTCCAGCGGGCGATGACCGACTGCTGGATCGGGGTGAGCTCGTCGGAGTTGAGACCGATCATCATGACGCGGCTCGACGAGGAAAGTGGCGGCAGCATGGTGGCCGGCTTCGACACGTTCGGGAAGGCGGCACCGCCCAGCTGGGTGAGGCGTTCCTGCACCAGCTGGCGTCCCTTGTAGACGTCGAAGCCCTTCTCGAAGACGAGCACGATCGAGGAGAGGCCGGGTGTCGAGGACGAGCGGATGACGTCGACGCCTTCGACTCCGTTCAGGAGGTCGGCCTCGAGCGGCACCGTGATGAGCTGTTCGACCTCAGCAGCCGAGAGACCGAGTGACTCGGTCTGGATCTCGACGTACGGAGGGGTGAACTCGGGGTAGACGTCAGCCGGCGCGTTCGAAAGGGTCGCGATGCCGACGGCGAGGATCGTGGCGGCGAGGCCGATGATCAGTCCGCGCAGCCTGACTGAGCCGCTGACGAGCCCCCGGATCATCGGGCGTCCCGAGTCGTCGTGCGGGCCGTGCGGGTGGACTTGAGGTGCGTCATGAGGTCTCCTGAAAAGTGACGTGCGGACCACCCAAGAGCGGTCGCCTCAAGGCAAATTAGACCCAATGACCACCGTGTGTCTGCGTTTTCCTGAGAAATTCTTGGTGAATTTCTCAGAGTTGCACTTCGCACCTAGGTGCAGGTCAGCCGAGATTGCGGCGAAGGAAGTCCACTTGCAGGAGGGCCAGGTTCTCGGCGACCACTTCTTGCGACGTCATGTGCGTGACGCCGGAGAGCGGCAGCACGGAGTGGATGCGGCCGGCCGCGAGGAGGGCCGACGACAGCTGCAAGGTGTGTGCCGCGAACACGTTGTCGTCGGCCAGACCATGGATGAGCAGGAGCGGTCGTTCGAGCTTCTCGGCGAGCGGCAGCAGCGAGTTGCGGTCGTAGACGTCCGGCTGCTGGTTCGGGTCGCCGAGGTAGCGCTCGGTGTAGGCGGTGTCGTAGAGCCTCCACTCCGTGACCGGCGCGCCGGCGACGGCGACATGGAAGACGTCCGGCCGCCGCAGGACCGCGAGCGCGGCCAGGTAGCCGCCGTACGACCATCCGGTGATGCCGACGCGTGAGGTGTCGACGTCGTCGGGGAACTGCTCGGCGACGGCATCGAGGGCCGCGATCTGGTCGTCCAGGGTGACGGCGGCGAGGTCGTTGCGCACCGCGCGCTCCCAGGCATGCCCGCGCCCCGGGGTGCCGCGTCCGTCGGCGATGACGACGCAGAAGCCCTGGTCAGCGAGCCACTGGGGCTGCAGGAACATGCGGGACGAGGCCAGCACGCGCTGCGCGTGGGGACCGCCGTACGGATCCATCAGGACGGGCAGACGGTTCGAGCCGAGCTCGTGGTCGCGAGGGAACAGCACTGCTGTGCGGAGCGCATGCGACCCGGCGTGCAGGAGGGTGACTGCGGGCTCGAATGGCGGCGGTTCACTCGCCACGGTGATCTGGCGGGCCTCGTGCCCGGCGGGGGTGCCGGGCTCCGGGCGGCGAACAACACTGTGAACGGTGACGGTGGTGGACGGGTGGTCGAGCGCCGACCTCGTGATGACGGTGGTCGGACCGCCGACCACGGCAGTGTGGACGGCGGGACCGGTCGTGATCGGTTCGACGCTGCCGTCGAGCCCGAACCGCACGACCTGAACCTCGGTGGGCTCCTGGGACGCTGTCGCGATCACCGAGTCCGGGTGAGTGCTGACGATGCCGCGCACCTGCCACGTCTGGTCGCTGATCGGATCACCGTCGACGACCACACGCCGCATGCCGTCGACGTCCTCCAGCGTCACCAGTCGGCCACCGTCGGCGTACCGGGGTGGGCTGGTGACCTCCACCCAGTCGTCGTCGACGAGATCGCGGAGCACGGTGGTGGCTCCGGTGCCGACGTCGGCGGCCAGCACCTGGGCACGACGTTGGTCGCGGCTCATCACCTGGAGCACCGGGTCGCCGTGCGGTGTCCAGGTGACGCCGACGAGGTACTCGAAGGCCTCGCGGTCCCAGGCGATCTCGGTGCGCCTGCCGTCGAGGTCGACGTGCCAGAGGGTGACGACCGCGTTGGGTGTGCCCGCCGCGGGGTAGCGCTGAGCGGCGGGCTCGCGGTCGGGGTGCTCCGGATCGGCCACGTGCCACACCTGGACCGTCGCCTCGTCGTACCGCTCGACCAGCAGCGAGCGTCCGTCCGGCGCCCACCAGAAGCCTCGGAACCGGTCCAGCTCCTCGGCGGCGATGAACTCGGCCCGCCCCCACACCTCGGTGGACGAATCGGGCTCGACGAGGGCGCGCTCGTCACGACCCGTGATGCCCATGACGCGCAGCCCGCCGCCGGAGGCATACGCGACGTGTCGTCCGGTCGGGTCGACCCGCGGGTCGATGACGGCGCCGACGGTCGGCAGTGCGGTGACGGCGCGGCCGGCCAGGTGGACCGCCCAGGCCTGGCCGGACAGCGCGAACGTCGCCCATCGGCCGGTCTCGTCGACGCTGACGTCGACCAGGCCGGCACTGGACTCGCGGCTGCGCTCGCGCCGGGACCGCTCCTCGTCGGAGAGCTGCTCGCCGGCATCGCCGAGCAGGGCGTCGGGGTCGACGATGACGGTCTCGGTGCCGGTGGCCACGTCGTGCTCCCACAGCTGGCCCGTGCGCGTCACGCCATCCGGAGTGCGGATGTACCAGACCTTCGATCCGTCGGGCGACACCGAGACGTTGCGGGGGATGCCGAGGGTGAACCGCGCCGTGCGGGCGGCGAGCCGGGGGAAGGAGACGGTCATGGAGCCATCTCACCATCCTTCAGTGCTGGGGAGAGGCTCCGGCCTTGCCGACGAGAGACCCAGAGGCGCGTAGCAAGGGCAAGTATCGAATGATCTGGGTGAAGTTCAATCTCAGTCTCTCGTCGGCAAGGCCGGAGCCTCACCCCAGCTGCGAGCCTCACGTCACCACTCGGAGCTGAGGAGACCCTCCGCCGCCTGCCGACGAGAGACTAAGGTCAAACTGCATCTTGATCCTGCAGTCCCGGTTCTCCGAACGGTGGTTCGGGTCTCTCGTCGGCAGGCGGCGGAGGGTCTCGTCAGCGGGGCCGTAACCTTGCAATATGACCCTGGACCGCCGGATCCTGCTGGTGCATGCGCATCCGGACGACGAGAGCATCGGCAACGGGGCGTCCATGGCGCGCTACGTCTCAGAGGGCGCGCAGGTCACGCTCGTCACGTGCACGGCCGGCGAGGAGGGCGAGATCCTGATGCCCGAGATCGGGCACCTCGCGTCCGACCAGGACGACGGGCTCGGCGCTCACCGGGTCCAGGAGCTCGAGGCCGCGATGAAGATCCTCGGCGTCACCGACCACCGTTTTCTCGGTGGCGCATTCCACTACCGCGACTCGGGCATGCAGTGGGGGCCCGACGGCCACGCCGCCCCTCTCGACGAGACGCGTGCCGACACGTTCTGGCACGCCGACCTCACCGAGGCGTCGAACCTGTTGGTCGAGATCATCCGCGAAGTGCGCCCCCAGGTGCTCGTCACGTACGACGAGTTCGGCGGATACGGCCACCCCGACCACATCCAGGCGCATCGTGTCGCCACCTACGGTGCGTCTCTCGCCGCCATCAAGTCGTACCGCCGCGATCTCGGCGAGCCGTGGGACGTCCCCAAGATCTACTGGGGCGCGATGTCCGCCAGCGCCATGCGCGAAGGCCTCCGCACGTTGCGCGAGGCGGGCGACACCACGACGTTCGAGGGCATGGATCCGGACCATCTCCCGCCGTTCGCCGTCGAGGACGACGACCTCGACGCCATGATCGACGGCACCGCGTTCTTCGAGGTCAAGATGGACGCGATGCGTGCGCATTCCAGCCAGATCGCCACCGACGGCCCGTTCTTCGCCTTCTCCGACGAGGTCGGCAATCGGGCGTGGGGCCACGAGTTCTACCGACTCGTCAAGGGCACGGCGGCACCGCCGGAGGGTGCGGCGTTCGAGGACGACCTCTTCGCCGGACTGTGATCGCGCGCCTCGGTCTGACACTGCTGGGGGTCTATGTCGGGCTGGTCGGCGGCGCGGTGCACCGCCACAGCGTCGAGCTCTGGGGTGTCGATTGGCCCTGGGGACTGGTGCTGGCGCTGGGTGTCCTCGCTGCCGTCGCGGTCGCGGCCGAGCGCGTCGCCCGGCTCGGCGCGTCCTGGTTCGCGATCGGGTGGTCCGTGGTGCTGCTCGGGCAGTCGCTGTCACCGAACGGCAGCTTCCTCGTGGCCGCCGACTGGATCGGCTACGCGTACTCGCTGCTCGGGCTCGGGTCACTCGGCGTGATCATCGTCCGCGGCTCTAGGGTTCAGAGGTGACCGGGCCCCTCGACCAGACCGTGCTCCGTGGAGCGCTCGGTCGGTTCGCCAGCGGCGTCACGGTCGTCACCACGGTGCTCGACGGCGTCGACCACGCCATGACCGCGAGCGCCTTCACGTCCGTGTCGCTCGACCCGCCGCAGGTGCTCGTGTGCTCGCAACGCGCCAGCCGGTTCCACGAGGCCGTGCTGCAGTCCGGCATCTGGGGCGTGTCGATCCTGAGCGACCGCGGACGTGCCGCGTCGGCGTGGTTCGCCCACAGCGGCCGTCCGCTCGAGGGCCAGTTCGACGAAGTCCCCCATCACCGCGGCGCACTCGGCGTCCCGCTGCTGGATGCCTCCCTCGCCTGGCTGGAGTGCCGCACCATCGGCGCCCACGACGGCGGTACGCACACCATCCTGGTCGGCGAGGTCACCTGGGCCGCCGTGCATGAAGAGGACGACGATCCACTGCTCCACTACCGCTCCGCCTACGGCACCATCGTGCAGTCGCCGTCGAGCGGTCGGACGCTCGACGAGTCCGGCGGCGCCTGACCGGCCGTGACACGATGTGGGGCATCCGGACGTCACGGAGGCACCCATGGACGAGCACGACGTCGTCATCGTCGGAGCCCGGTGTGCCGGCTCTCCACTCGCGACGATGCTGGCGAACGCCGGCGTGGACGTCTGCGTGGTCGACCAAGCGCGGTTCCCGAGCGACACGCTCTCGACCCACATCGTCCAGTCGCACGGATCGGCCTTCCTCGAACGGCTCGGACTCCGCGACACCCTGCTCGACGTCGGCTCGGTCGAGATCGAGCAGTTCACCCTCATCAACGACGACGTCCGTGTCCATGGCGGCCCCGGACCTGAGGATCTGCCCCCGCTGTGCGTCCGACGGGTGACCCTCGACGAGGTGCTGGTGAAGGCTGCCGAGGCGGCGGGCGCCGAGGTCCGGACCCGGACCAGGGTCACGGGACTGATCCACGACGGTGACCGTGTCGCCGGCGTCGAGACCGGTGACGGCCCGATCCGGGCCCGGCTCGTCGTGGGCGCCGACGGCATGCGCTCGAATGTTGCCGAGTGGGTCGGTGCGGAGGAGTACCACGTCGTGCCAGGCGGACGCATGATGGGCGTGGCCTACTTCGAGGGCGTGACGGACACCACGGGGCACCTGCGCATCGGCCGGGTCGGCGACAACGCGTTCATCGCGGCACCGGCCGACGGCGGTCAGTACATGGTCGGCGTCGGGATCTCGCTCAGCGAGACCGCCGCGTTCACTGCGGACCGGGACGCGAGCTTCGACCGGGGCCTGCTGGCCTGGCCCGAGCTCGCCGATCTCATCGCGGGATCCACCCGGGTCGGTCCGATCAAGATGATCACCGAGTGGCACAGCTTCTTCCGCGAGGCCGCCGGGCCGGGATGGGCCCTGCTCGGCGATGCCGGGCACTTCAAGGACTTCACTCCGGGCCAGGGCATCTCCGACGCCTTCCGCCAGGCCGACCATCTCGCACCCGGCATCATCGCCGGCCTGCAGGGCGACCTGGACGCAGAGCTGCGGCGCTGGTGGGCGTGGCGCGACGACGACGCGTGGGACATGTACTGGTTCGCCGCCGACCTCGGCTCGGCCGGTGGCTCCACCCCGCTGGAAACGCGGGTGCTGCGCAACCTGTCGAAGCGACCCGATGGTGCGCACGAGCTCTTCACCGTGTTCGACCACCAGGTCCCGCCGTCCGAGGTCTTCACCAAGCCCCGCCTCGTGCTCGCGTCGCTCCAGGCGCTCATCGACCGACCCGGCCAGATGGGCCCGACGTTCCGCGAGATCGTCACCGCCGCGAAGGAAGAACGACGGCGTGAGCGCGTCCGGCCGCCGAGCACCGAACCGCTCCGCCTTCCGGCCAGCATCGGCGCAGCCTGACCGCACAAACCCGACCCGGATTCGAATCCGGAAGCCATTCCTGCGACGATCGTGCGCGTGGCTGATGACGACCAGAAGCCTCCCGAGGGTGGGGAATCGCACGATTCCGTCCCTGACGAGGTGGACGCACCAGAGCCCGAGGCGGGGGTTGTCGAGGAGAGCGACGAGCTCGACCTCGACGATCTCGACCTGCCCGGGGGCACCGACCAGCGCGAAGGCCAGCCATGGTTCGCGTCGCTGCCGTCGCCGGCCGACGTCACGAGCGGAATCCCGCCGGAGCGGCGGCGGCAGATCCGTCTCGCCCTGATCGGCGCACTCCTGGTGCTCGGCGTCCTCTACATCATCGGCTTCATCATGACCGGCCTGCGGATGCCCGCGAACGCCACGATCGGCGGTGTCGACGTCAGCGGCATGTCGCCGGGCGACGCCCGTGCGGCCGTCGACCGGGAGCTGAGCCCGCGCGTCGGCGAGGACGTCGTGCTGAAGCACGGCGGCAAGGAGTTCACCGTCACGGCGAAGGCCGCCGGGCTCACCTTCGATCTCGACCAGAGCATCGACGACGCCGGCGGCAACCACAGCGCGGACCCCCGGAAGATGGTCGGGCTGCTGTTCGGCACCCATGCCACCGCCCCGGCCGTCGAGGGCGACGTCAAGGAGCTCACGGGCATCGCCACGTCGATCGCGTCGACGGTCGACCGCGAAGTCGTCGAGCCACAGATCACCTTCCCCAAGAAGAAGCCCACCCCACGAGAGCCGAAGGCCGGCCTGGTCGTCCGGAAGGCCGACACCGTCCGCGCCATCATCGACGCCTACCTGGTGGCCCGCGGTCCGATCGACGTGCCCACCGCGGTCGTCGAGCCGGCGGTCGACTCCAACGGCCTCGAGGAGGCCATGAAGACGATCGGCGAGCCTGCCGTCAGCGGTCCTGTCGTCATCAAGGTCGGCAAGAAGAAGGTGAGCCTGCCGGTCAGCGCCTACGCTCCGGCCCTCGTCGTCCGCGTCAAGGACAACGAGCTGACGCCGGAGATCGACCCGGAGAAGCTGGCCAAGCCACTCACCAGCTCCACCACCGGCATCGGCAAGAAGGCCGTCGACGCCACCGTGAGGATCAAGAACGGGAAGGCCGTCGTCGTGCCCGGCAAGGAGGGCGTCGGACTCCAGCCGGAGGAGATGGCCGAGAAGCTGGTCCCCGCCATCACCGAGACCGGCGACGCTCGTAGCGTCGAGATCGACGCCGAGGTCGTCGACCCGGAGTTCACCACGGCCGACGCGAAGAAGCTCCGGATCAAGGAGCGGGTCAGCTCGTTCAGCACGTACTTCCCGTACGCGGAGTACCGCAACATCAACCAGGGTCGTGCCGCCGAGCTCATCGACGGCACCATCCTGGAGCCCGGCGAGACGTTCAGCATGAACGACACCATCGGGGAGCGCACCGCCGCGAACGGATTCACGACGGGCACGATCATCAGCGGCGGGGTGTTCCGCGAGGAGCTCGGCGGCGGCGTCTCCCAGGTCGCCACCACCACCTACAACGCGGCGTTCTTCGCCGGCATGGACGACGTCGAGCACCACCCGCACGCGTTCTACCTCGACCGCTACCCGATGGGCCGCGAGGCCACGCTCTACTGGGGCCACCTCGACATGCGGTTCAAGAACTCCACGAAGTACGGCGTCCTCATCAATGCGTACGTCAACCGGAGCACTCCGAGCAGTCAGGGCGAGATGCACGTGGAGCTGTGGAGCACCAAGGTCTGGGACATCAAGGCCGGACTGTCCTCGAAGCGCAACTTCCGCGAGCCGGGCAAGCAGTACGACAACACCAAGCGCTGCGTCCCGCAGGGGCCCATTCAGGGCTTCGACGTCGACGTGTACCGGACCTTCATGCGGGGCGGCAAGGTCGTGAAGCGGGAGACCGACACGGCCGTCTACCAGGCCGCCGACCACGTCATCTGCGGCAAGAAGCCCTAGTCGGCGCTAGATGAGGATGTTCAAGGCGATCTTCATGCCGTCGTCGACCGACCCGGTGACCGTCGCCATCTGCAGCTCGTAGCCGTCGCGGAAGACGATGTCCGACTTCAACGACGTGAGCCCGATGTTCGCTCGGCTGGTCTCGTATCCCTCGGACCCGTAGACCTGACGGCACGCCTTCTCGGGCAGGGCGATCTGCGACGTCCGGAGGAGGCCGCGTGTCTTGGTCGCGCTCTCCTCGGACTCGAACACCTCGAAGTGGATGTGCGGCCAGCGCCCGCCGTACGCCGCGGGGAAGATCGTGCGAAACGTGACCCGTCCCTTCCCGTCGGCGACCTGCAGGCCGCGCAGGTAGTTCTGGTGGGCCAGGCGTGGGTCGTACATCGAGTAGCGACCCTTGGAGTCGCAGTGCCAGACGTAGATCGCCGCGCCTTTCAGCGGCTTGGTCTTGCCGTTTTCGTGGTCGAGCAAGGTGAGGGCCAGCGTCGTCGGAACTCCGGTGGCGACGCCCTTGGGACCGCCGAAGCTCCCGGTGATGTCGCTGCGCACGATGCCGGACTGGACCAGCACGTTCCGGCCGTTCGAGCCGTCGGCGGGGAAGGGGCCGCCGGTCTCCGCGGGCACATCGCCCTCGCCGACCCGTGTCGCGGGTCTCGACCCCGCCTGGTTCGGCGGTGGGAGGCCGCCGGCCGGCGGCGCATCGCCGATGGGATCGTCGCTCGCCCGGTCCAGCAGTCCGCAGGCGGCCAGCGCGGCGCTGAGCCCGACGCCGCTCAGGAGCCCCAGCGCGCGTCGCCGGTTCAGCAGGGTGGGGAGGTCGTGGGCGAGACCCAGGTCGTGCTCGTCGGGAGTGGGGTCGTGCGCGGTCATGTCGTGACCCTAGTTCCCGGGCTCCAGATATCGATACTCGTGGTGGTCGACGAATCCGTAGGGCTCGTACAGGGCCAGAGCCGCGGTGTTGTCGCGCATCGTCTGCAGGTACGCCTTGTCGGCTCCGTGTTCCGTCGCCCAGGCCAGGGCGGTGTCGACGATGCGGCGTGCGAGTCCCTCGCGGCGACGTTCGGCGAGGACCTCGACGGCGGCCACGCCGGCCCATTCGCCGGTCACGACGACCCGGCCGATCGCGACCACCGGGTCGCCGATCGACAGGAACCCGACCGTCCGCGGCCCCTCCAGCACCGCACGGGCCACCTCGGGATCGTCCGCCAGCGGGTACAGGCGGAGCCATGCCTCGTCGGCGGTGGACGTCAGGCGGGCGTCCGGGTCGGGCTCGAACGTCTCGCGAAGGTCGGCGACCTGCACGATCGCACCGGGGCGCGCCCCGCCGGGTGTCCAGCCGGCGTCGAGGAACGCCGGTTCGTGGACGGATCCGACGTCCACCTGAGCCCTGGGCTTGGTGTCGTGGGAGTCGTAGAACGCGACGACGGCGGCGAGCGCGTCCTGGAACGGCAGGCCGGGGTCGCCGTGCACCGCCACAGAGTTCGCGCGCCCCGTGAACCCGCCGGACGCCCGCAGCTCCCACTCGCCGAGCGGCTGGCTGACCACCGCCGGCCACCCGCGCGACGTGATGCGCGACAGCTCGTCGACGCTGAACAACGACGCCGGCCTGGAGCGCCGGGGGCGGTCAGGCACGGGTTTCCACGTGACGACGTCGGTCAACGGCACCCGAGCCAGGCTCCCGTCGCGACGCTCGATGGATGCGGCGTCCTCGTCGACCTCGACCAGCCGGCCGACCACGTCGGTCATGGCCGGACCGCCGCTCGGGCCGCGGCCGCTGATGACATATCGGACGACCACGCGCTTGCCGGTGGAATCGCGGCCGATCGTCATGGCCCGAGCCTGTCACGTCCGCACGTGTCCATGACGTGGACCTGATGCACGGCCCAGTTGGGCGAGCCGGGATACTTGTGAGAGCCCGAGAAGAAGGAGCAGTTGTGACCTACGTGATCGCCCAACCGTGCGTGGACCTCAAGGACCTCGCCTGTGTGGACGAATGCCCCGTCGATTGCATCTACGAGGGCAAGCGGATGCTCTACATCCACCCCGACGAGTGCGTCGACTGCGGCGCCTGCGAACCGGTGTGCCCGGTCGAGGCGATCTTCTACGAGGACGACACGCCCGCGGAGTGGAAGGAGTACTACGACGCGAACGTGCACTTCTTCGACGAGATCGGTTCGCCGGGTGGTGCCGCCAAGACGGGTGTGATCGACGCCGACCACCCGATCATCGCCGCGCTTCCTCCGCAGAACCAGGAATGACCCTTCCCGTTTCTGGTCGGTTCCCCGCGTTCCCGTGGGACACGATCGCCGAGGCGAAGGCCCGCGCGGCCGCCCACCCCGACGGGATCGTCGACCTCTCGATGGGCACACCCGTCGACCCCACGCCCGACGCGGTCCAGAAGGCGCTCGTCGACGCTGCGAACGCGCCGAGCTACCCGACCGTCCTCGGCCCGGTCGCTCTGCGCCAGGCGGCGGTCGACTGGCTCGAGCGTCGCTTCGGCATCACCGGTCTGACCGCCGACCAGGTGCTGGCCTCCATCGGTTCCAAAGAGCTCATCGGGAACCTGCCGACCCAGCTGGGACTCGGTCCGAACGATCTGGTCGTCGTCCCGGAGCTCGCCTACCCGACCTACGAGGTGGGCGCGCAGTACGCCGGCTGCCGGGTGGAGGCGGCCGACTCCACGCTGAAGCTCGGGCCCGTGCGGCCGGCGATCGCCTACATCAACTCCCCGGCCAACCCGCACGGGCGCATCCTCGGCCCCGATCACCTGCGCAAGATGATCGCGTGGACGCGCGAGCGCGGCACGCTGCTCGTGTCCGACGAGTGCTACCTGGAGTATGCCTGGGAAGGCGAGCCGTCGTCCGTCCTGCACCCGGACATCAACGGCGGGTCGCTCGAGGGCATCCTGGCCGTGCACTCGCTGTCGAAGCGGTCGAACATGGCGGGCTATCGAGGCGCGTTCATCGCCGGCGACACCGCAGTGGTCGCCGAGCTCCTGGCGGTGCGCAAGCACCTGGGGTTCATGCTTCCGGTGCCAGTTCAGGCGGCGATGATCGCGGCACTCGGCGACGACTCCCACGTCGACCAGCAGCGTGCCACCTACGCGGCCCGACGCTTGATCCTTCGTACCGCGCTCGAGGCGGCCGGCTTCACCGTTGATCACTCGGAGGGCGCGCTGTTCCTCTGGGTCACCCGCGGCGAGCCGTGCCGCGACACCATCGACTGGCTGGCCGAACGCGGCATCCTCGCGGCGCCCGGCGACTTCTACGGCCCTCGCGGTCACCAGCACGTGCGTCTCGCGCTCACCGCCACCGACGAGCGCATCGCTTCGGCCGCCGCCCGCCTCGGTTCCGGTTAGTCGACGCCGATCACGACGGTGTCGCGCGCGCTCGACGCGGCTCGGGTGTCGACGACCCAGCCGTTGGGAGAGGCCTCAGCGGTCCACACGTGTCCGTCGAACGCGACCGAGGAGATCTCGAGTCTCGTGGCGTTGCCCACGGCGTAGTGCGCGAGGCCCCACCCACGCGCTTCCACGTCGGGCGCGCGGCCCTTCAGCGGTAGGCGCAGCGTCTCCTGGCCGACCTCCGTCGGGATGTCGCCGAACGCGCTCGTGACGTCGTCGGCGACGGCGTCCGGTCGGCCGCCGGCCGTCTCGTTGATGCGGCAGCTGAACGCGGACGGGCTGTAGCCACGCAGGGACGAGGCGAGCGCGCGGGCGTAGTCCTCGTGCTGTGCGTAGGCGCCCGGGTAGGCCGAGCGCTGGACGCGCTGTGCCGCCTCGGTGATCGACATCGACGTGTAGCCCCTGACCTTGACCAAGCCGTCATAGAACTTGCCGATCGAGTACCGCGGGTCGCGTACCTGTTCGCGCGTGCCCCAGCCCTGCGACGGACGTTGCTGGAACAGCCCGGCGGAGTCACGGTCGCCGTAGTCGAGGTTGTGGATCTTGGACTCCTGGAAGGCGGTCGCGATCGCGATCGTCGTGGCCCGTGGCGGCAATCCGCGGCGTTGGGAGATCGCGGCCATCAGCGTCGTCCACCGGGCCTGCTCGATGTCGATCTGCGCTCGCGTCTTGCCGACCTCGGCCACGCAGTACTCACTGCGTACAGGCTCGCGGTCGCGCACGACCGTGGCCACGAGCAGGCCCGCCAAGACGAACCCTGCGAGGAGGACCCAGCGCAACCTCATGGTGCCGGCGTCAGTTGGCGTGCAGGTCGGCGTTGAGCTCGATGCCGCCCCGCTCGCCGCGCGGTCGCGCCTCGAGCACGCCCGTCTCGGTGTTGGTGAGGAACAAGATGCCGTTCTGACCCGACAGCTGCGCCGCCTTGACGACGGTGCCGTCGGGCATGAGCACCTTGCTGCCGGCCGTGACATACGTGCCCGCCGCCACGATGCAGTCGTCCCCGAGCGAGATGCCGATGCCGGCGTTGGCACCGACGAGGCTGTTCGCGCCGACGCTGATCACCGTCGTGCCGCCACCGGAGAGCGTGCCCATGATGGACGCCCCACCGCCCACGTCGGAGCCGTTGCCGATCGTGACGCCGGCGGAGATGCGGCCCTCGATCATCGCCTTGCCCAAGGTGCCGGCATTGAAGTTGACGAAGCCCTCGTGCATGACGGTGGTGCCGTCGGCCAGGTGCGCGCCGAGGCGGACGCGGTCGGCGTCGCCGATGCGCACTCCGCTGGGCACGACGTAGTCGGTCATGCGAGGAAACTTGTCGACGCTCGTGACATTGATGGCGCGACCTGCCGCTCGGGCCCGGGCCCGGGTGTGCTCGAAACCGCGCACCGAACAGGGGCCGATGGACGTCCAGACCACGTTGGTGAGCAGGCCGAAGATGCCGTCGAGGTTCTGGCCGTGCGGGGGGACCAGGCGGTGCGAGAGGAGATGGAGTCGCAGGTAGACGTCGTAGGCATCCGTCGGCGGCTGCTGGAGGTCGTCGATCACCGTGTGCACCACGACGGTGCGGACGTCACGCACCCGGTCGTGGCCGGACAGGCTGGTCAGCTCCTCCGGCTCGTGGGCGCGTTCCGGGGCCGGCCCGAGGCGCGGTTCCGGGTACCAGACGTCGAGCACTCGTGCGCTCTCAGGGGCGCCGTCGGCGAGGGTCGCGACGCCCCAGGCGTGCGCTCCGGGATGGGACTGCTCCATCCCTCCACGGTATCGGGCCGCACCTGCTCGCCTGTCACCCCCGACTCCTAGGCTGGCGCGCATGAGCCTCGTGACCTTCAAAGACCTCTGCATCGACGTCAACGACTCCCGTCCCGCCTCGGAGTTCTGGGCGCGCACGCTCGGACTCGAGCTCACCGGATTCGACGACGACCCCGACGAGTTCAAGCTGGCCGGGCCCACGCCGCAGCACACGGTGTGGCCGAACATGGTGCCCGGAGCCGCACGAGGTCAAGAACCGCGTCCACCTCGACGTCGTCGGCCGCCGTCGCTCGAGCAGTTCGACGGCCTGCGCGGATCACGAGCCCGGGCAGATTCGCCTGGACCACGTTCGCCGACCCCGAGGACAACGAATTCTGTGTGTTCGTGGTCGACGAACCTGCCCGACTACCGGCTCAAGGCCGATCGAGGTCGACAGCGCCGACGCCGCGGGCGATGGCGGCCTGGTGGCATGGCGTGCTGGGCGGCACGCGCGGATCGACGAGGAGCACGGCTGGCACTGGATCACCGACATCCCCGGATGTGCCGTTCGAGGGCTTCGACTTCTCGCCGGTGCCGGAGCCCAAGACGGTCAAGAACCGGGTGCACTGGGACGTCGGGCTCAACGAGGGCGTCGAGCGTCGGGCGACCTCGAGGCCGCCGGGGCCACGGTGCTCCGTGCCCAGGACGACGAGATCCGCTGGACGGTCATGGCCGACCCGGAGGGCAACGAGTTCTGCGTCTTCTCGGAGTGACGGCGGTCTGGCGGTACAGCCTAGAGTGATCGCGTGGCCCACCTCGACCTGTCGCGCGACGTCGTCTCGCTGACGGCCGACCTGGTCGACATCGCGTCGGAGAGCCTTGCCGAGCAGGAGATCTGCGACGCCGTCGAAGCAGCTCTGGCCGCATCTGCCCCACCTCGAAGTCGTCCGAGACGGACACACGCTGATCGCTCGCACGTCACTCGGACGACGCGGAGCGCGTGGTGATCGCCGGGCATCTCGACACGGTGCCGGCCAACGCCAACCTCCCGTCCCGACTCGACGGCGAGGTGCTCTGGGGTCTCGGCTCCTGCGACATGAAGGGCGGCGTCGCCATCGCGCTGCGCCTGGCCGCGCACGTGCCGGCGCCGAGCCGCGACGTCACCTACGTGTTCTACGAGGGCGAGGAGATCGCGCACGAGTTCAACGGCTTGGGCCGGGTCGCCCGCGAGCGCCCCGAGCTGCTGGCTGCGGACTTCGCGATCCTCATGGAGCCGACCGACGCGCTCGTCGAGGCCGGCTGTCAGGGAACGCTGCGGGTCGATGTCGTCACCCGCGGCGAGCGGGCGCACTCGGCTCGCTCGTGGAAGGGCGAGCAACGCCGTCCACGCGGCCGCCGAGGTCCTGAACCGGCTCACGACCTACACCCCACGCGAGGTCGAGATCGACGGGCTCGTCTACCGCGAGGGCATGAACGCCGTCGGCATCAGCGGGGGAGTCGCCGGCAACGTCGTGCCCGACGAGGCGCGGGTCAGCGTCAACTACCGTTTCGCGCCCGACCTCGACGAGAAGCAGGCCCTGGCGCACGTCCACGAGCTGTTCGACGGGTTCGAGGTCGTCGTCACCGACACGGCGCCGGCAGCGCTGCCCGGCCTCGACCGGCCGGCGGTCGCGGCATTCGTGGAGGCCATCGGAGTCGCGGTGAAGCCCAAGTACGGCTGGACCGACGTCGCGCAGTTCACCCAGCTCGGCATCCCAGCGGTCAACTTCGGACCGGGCGACCCGACGTATGCCCACAAGGCCGACGAGCACGTGCCCGTCGACCACCTGATCCGCGTGGAGGAGGCGTTGACCGCATGGCTGACATAGATGAGAACCCGGAACGCGAATCCCACAAGGGACCGGTCCGCCTGCGCGGACGTCACCTGCAGAGCAGCACCACCGACCAGCGCCTGCTCGACTCCCGCGGCCGGGGGGAGTGGGTGCACACCGATCCCTGGCGGGTGCTGCGCATCCAGGCCGAGTTCGTCGAGGGCTTCGGGGCGCTCGCTGAGCTCGGCCCTGCCGTCGCCGTGTTCGGGTCCGCACGCATCAAGCCGGATGACCCCATGTACGAGACGACGCGAGTCATCGCCGAGAAGCTCTGCGCCCGTGGCTACGGCATCATCACCGGCGGTGGTCCGGGCGCGATGGAGGCCGCCAACCGCGGCGCCAGCGAGTGTGGCGGCGTGTCCGTCGGCCTCGGCATCGAGCTCCCGCACGAGCAGGGCCTCAACGACTGGGTCGACCTCGGCATCAACTTCCGCTACTTCTTCGTCCGCAAGACGATGTTCGTCAAGTACTCGCAGGGCTACGTCGTCATGCCGGGCGGCTTCGGCACCATGGACGAGCTGTTCGAGGCGCTGACGCTGGCCCAGACCCAGAAGATCACCTCGTTCCCGATCGTCCTGTTCGGCACCCAGTACTGGGGCGGCCTGATCGAGTGGGTCCGCTCCACGATGCTCACCGACGGCAAGATCAACGAGCCCGACGCCGACCGCCTGATCGTCACCGACGACGTCGACGAGGCCGTGGAGTTCTTCGACGCCATCGCCACCGGCTGAGTCAGTCTCGCCGGCCGATCTCCGTCCGCAGGGACGCGACCTCGGACCGCAGCGACTCGATGGCCGCGAGCACGTCGGACTCGCTCTGCTCGAGCTCGTCGACGATCTCGTCGTCGTGCTCCTCGTGCTGCTTCTCCAAGGCCTCGACGGCGACGGCGATGAACAGGTTCAGCACGATGTAGGTGGAGATCAGGATGTAGGTGATGAAGTAGCCCCACGCCGCCGGGTGCTCATCGGTGACCGGCCGGATGACCTTGGCCCAGTCGTCGCCGGTCATCACCTGGAACATCGAGAGCAAGGACGTCGGCAGGTCGCCGAAATGATCGGGGTCGGTGGAGGAGAACATCTGGGTGCTCATCACGCCTGCGACGTAGATGAGCATCACGAGCAGCGCGCCGATCGAGATCATGCCCGGGATCGTCGCGGCCAGCGCGGCGACCACGCGGCGCATCGACCGCACGGCCGACAGCAGTCGCAGCACCCGCAGCACACGCAGGATCCGGAGGACGCTGAGCGTCCCGGAGGCCGGGATGAGCGCGACTGCGACGACGACAAGGTCGAACAGGCTCCAGGGGTCGTGGAAGAAGCTGCGGCCGTGGGCGTAGATGCGCAGCGTGATCTCCACGACGAAGATCGCGACGGTGATCCACCCCAGCGTCGTCAGCCACGGGAATGCGTCGATGAGCCTCGGGGAGGTCTCCAGCCCGAGGACCAGGGAGTTCACCACGATCACGCCGATGATGAACCACTGGAACGTCGGCGCATCGACGAAGGCGCGAACACGCGCGCGGGGATGGGGCACGAAACCTCCACGAATGGGGAGGCGGTCATCGTATCGAGGCCGACCCAGCGGCCGCGCCCTGTCGGCGTCCGATGGCACGATCGAGTCGTGAGCGACGGCGACGACACGGTACTGGGCGACGACGGGCTCCGGCGCTGCCCATGGGGAGCCGGGCCGGCGATGCTCGAGTACCACGACCACGAGTGGGGTCATGAGCTGCGCGGCGACGTCGCCCTGTTCGAGCGGATGAGCCTGGAGGCGTTCCAGTCCGGCTTGTCCTGGGCGATCATCCTGCGCAAGCGCGAGGGATTCCGTGCGGCGTTCGGTGGCTTCGAGCCCACGACGGTGGCCGGCTTCGGGCCGGACGACGTCGCGCGCCTGCTCGCCGACGCCGGCATCGTGCGCAACCGGCAGAAGATCGAGGCCACCATCCACAACGCCCGCACCCTGGTCGAGCTCGACACCTCCTTCTCTGATCTGTTGTGGTCCTTCTCACCAGCCGACCATGCGGCTCCGAAGCGACTTGCCGACGTCCCGGCCACCACGGCCGAATCCATCGCCATGGCCAAAGAGCTGAAACGACGCGAATTCCGCTTCGTCGGACCCACCACGGCGTACGCCTTGATGCAGGCCACGGGCATGGTCGACGACCATCTCGCCGGGTGCGCGTTCCGGCGATCCGTTCGCTAGGGCCGCCGGCCCGGCGCGGCATCGCCACCGCGGTTCGGGCGGCACCTACGCTTGGCCGCATGTCGACCCGAACCCCTGCCGAGTCCTCGTCCGCCCCCATCCGTCGCGCCCCTCGCTCGCGTCGTTCCGTCGCCGCCGTGGTGCTGTTGGTGAGTGCGGTCGGGGTGGTCGTTGCGGCGGTGGTCGTCGGCTCGATCGTGGCTCTCACCGTGGCCGGCGCCTACGCCGTCGTGGTCGGCATCGTCGCTGCTGTGCTCATGGAGAGCGTGGTCGCTCAGGTTCGGCGCCTCTGGGCGTACGACCGCGCCAACCTTGCGAGCGCCTATCGCACCGAAGCGGTCTCCCGCTCCGCGGAGCAGGTGGCGTTCGCCGAGTCGATGGCGACGCGGCTCACCGAGCACCGCGCCAGCATCGTCCGTCTTCAGGCCGGCATCGAGCGCGCGGAACGCCGGCGTGACCAGCTGGGTCAGGCCCTGGCCGACGAGCAGGAACGCTCGACCGAGCTCGAGGCGTCACTCGCCCAGGTACAGGACGATCTCGCCCACCTGCGCGACGCGCTGACCGCCAGCGAGGCGGCCGAGAAGCGCGCCCGCGCCGAGGTCGTGGCCCATGAGGCGGAGTCGCGACAGCTCGCTTGAACCTGCCGTTCCTCAGTTTCGACGATGGGCGATAATGGTTCCTGCGCGTCTCACCGCCTCGGTGGGACGTCTCCGGCGCGAAGAGCGCTCATGTGTACGGACGAGAGGGGAATCCATGGCGGCCATGAAGCCTCGGACCGGGGACGGACCGATGGAGGTCACCAAAGAAGGGCGCTGCATCGTCATGCGCGTCCCGCTCGAGGGCGGAGGCCGCCTCGTGGTCGAGCTGAACAACGAGGAGGCCGCGACCCTGGGCGATGCCCTCAAGGCAGTCTGAGCAGCCAATCGTGCACGGATTGACGGTGCGCTGGTCCTTGGCCGACGCCCCATCCGACACACTCGACAAGCTACGCACCTACGTCGAGGACGTCTCCTACGCCAAGTTCGCGGGACTCGACGGCCTCCGGTTCAAGTCCTGGCGCGCTCGGCCGGGCGAATGGTTCGAGGGCAGCTATGTCTTCGCCAGCGCCAAGGCCCGCGACGCGTTCCAGGCCGACTTCGAGCCCACGGCGGCCGAGTCGGGTGGCAGCCGCATCATCGGTAGTGGGCCCATCCTCATCGAGCCCTGCGAGATCGTGGCCGTCGTCCGCGGCCCGTCCGGATTCCGCTCGTCGCCGACCTTCGAGCGCTGAGACCGAGGGCGCTCGCGCCCGAGCGTCGAAGCGGGTTGAGCGTGCTGCGGCGAAGCCGCCCGCTGCGAAGCCATCGTGAACAGGGAGCCGGTCGCTACTCCACCAGCTGCGCGGCGAGCATGCCGTCGCCGACGGGCAGCAGCACCGGTCGGAGCTGCTCGTCGTTCGCCACCCGCTGCAGCAGCTCCCGCACCGCGAGCGTCTCGGGGTCGCGACGCTTCTTGTCGGCCACGCGGTCGTGCCACAGGGCGTTGTCGAACACGATCAACCCGCCGGTGCGCACGAGCCGCAGCGCCTGGTCGAGGTACTCGCTGTACTCCACCTTGTCGCCGTCGAGGAACACGAGGTCGTAGCCCTGGTCGGTGAGCCGGGGCATCACGTCGAGCGCGGAGCCCGCGATGAGCCTGAAGCGCTGCGGAGGGATGCCAGCCTCGGTGAACGTCTCCCGGGCGAGTCGTTGGTGCTCGGCCTCGAGGTCGACGCTGGTGAGCACGCCGTCCGCGGCCATGCCGCGCAACAGCCAGAGGCCGGAGACACCGGTGCCGGTGCCGATCTCGGCCACCGCCCTGGCGTCGATGACCGAGGCGAGGAACCGCAGTGCGGCGCCACCGCCGGCCCCGATGGGACTGATGCCGACCTCGTCCGCGCGTCGGCGGCCGGCGGCGAGGTGGTCGTCCTCGCTCACGTAGCCCTCGGCGTACTCGAGGCTCGCTGCGCTGGTGATGGTGGACTCCTTCTCGAGTACAGGCTGTCAGCACTTCGACAGGCTCAGCACAAGCATAGTGACGGCGGCTCGCGAAGTGCGGGTGCCGAGCCGCGGAGTGCTGTGCCGTGTTCCGGCCCGGAATATGCTGGGGAACGGTCAGCCTTCTCTGGGCGTTCTCTCAGGGAGAAGGCCGACGATCAGTGGCATGAAGGTAGACGACGTGGACACCACGGCACCGAGTACCGAGTGGGACGACATCGTGGCGGAGCACTCCGCCCGGGTCTACCGGCTCGCGTACCGTCTCACCGGCAACCGCCAGGACGCCGAGGACCTCACCCAGGACGTGTTCATCCGCGTCTTCCGCTCGCTCGACACCTACGAGCCGGGCAACTTCAACGGCTGGATCCACCGGATCACCACCAACCTCTTCCTCGACAAGGTCCGGCGCTCGACCCGCCTGCGCATGGACGGCTTCACCGACGGCGCCGAGGACCGGCTGCTCGGCGCTGAGGTCGTCCCCGAGTCGGCCGTGCACGACGCGGGCTTCGATCCGGACATCGAGGCAGCCCTTGCCTCGCTGCCGGAGGAGTTCCGGGTCGCGGTGGTGCTCTGCGACGTCGAAGGGCTCTCCTACGAGGAGATCTCCTCCGTGCTCGGCATCAAGCTCGGCACCGTGCGCTCGCGCATCCACCGCGGCCGCACGCAGCTGCGCGACGCGCTCGCCCACCGTGCCCCCGGGCGTGGTCGCACCAGATTCCTGGGGCCGATCGGAGTTTGAGTGGCACACCTCGGTGATGATGTCGCAGCGTTCGTGGACGGGCAGCTTTCGCCCGGTGCCACGCGCGCTGCCGAGTCGCACCTGCAGGACTGCGAGCAGTGCCGCCAGGCGGTCCGTCAGCAACGGCTGCTCAAGTCACGGATGGGCGGTGTCGGGCATCCCGTGCCGCCGCCGGGCCTCGTCGCCTCGCTGAGCACCCTGCCCGGATCTCCCACGGCACTGGCGTCTCCGAAGCATCCGTGGTGGCCGTTCCTCGGGATGGGTGTCGTGCTGCTCGGTGCGTCGATGGCAGTCGTGGCCGTTGCCTACATCGTCGGACCGGCCGGGCCGGCCGCCGACGAGGTGGAACCACCGTTCGACCGCTTTTCGGCCGAGTTCACCGGATCCGATCAGCGCCCGTCCGGTTCGATGACCGTCGCGGCGATGGCCGAGCTCGACGAGTACGGCTGGCCGTGTCATTCCCGCCTCGGCGGCGGCCTGGAGCGGATCGCCGGTCACTATGGCAACGGCCAGGAGACGGTCGCACTGGTCTACAGCGACGGCGTCGACACGCTCAACCTGTACGAACAGACTGGTGCCCTGGATCCCGCGGCAGTCGAGGAGTTCGACCGACGCGTACTGGCCGAGCGCCACGTCTGGGTGCGCGACGGCCGACCCCGGGTCGTCACCTGGGGAGCCGACGGTGTCGTCTACACCGTGGTCACCGAGCTCGGTGACGAGCGGGTCGGTCAGGCGATCGCCGACCTGCCGCGCGGGCCCGCCCAGCCCGACGAGGTCGAACGCGTGGGTGATGGCCTCCATCGCATGACCACCTGGATCGCGCCCTAGGGTCTACGTCGCCTCGGGGTCGAACGGCGGACGCTCGTCAGGCCGCAGCTCGCGAGAGCTCGCGACCGGCGGGTCGTCGTCGGCAGCGAGGAAGTTCTTGCGAACCACCTCGCGCGGGTCGAGGTCGCGCAGCTGAAGTCCGGAGAAGTCCTCGCCGATCTCACGCCCGAGATCGTCCTTCGCGTTCTCGGCCATGCGGCGCACGGTGCGGATGAATCGGCCGGCCTGCTTGGCAAGGTCCGGCAGCTTGTCCGGCCCGAACACGATGACACCGACCATGCCGATCATGAAGATCTCGGGCCAGCCCATGCCGAACACGGTGGGCCTACTTGCCGGCGGGTGACAGCCCGAGCTGCATGCCGGCGAGACCGCGTGAGCGTCCGGCGATCCGGTCGGCGACCCCCCGGAGCACCTTGGCGGGCTCGGAGTCGGGGTCGGTGATGACGATCGGCTCGCCGATGTCGCCGCCCTCGCGCAGCTTCTCGTCGAGGGGAATCTGCCCGATGACGGGAACGTCGTAGCCGAAGCGCGCACTGAGCGTCTCCGCCACGGTGGCCGCACCGCCGGAGCCGAAGATCTCCAGGCGATCGCCCGAGGGGGTGTCGAGGTACGACATGTTCTCGACGATGCCGATGACCCGCTGGTGCATCATCGACGCCATCGTGGCGGCCCGCTCGGCCACGGTGGCGGCCGCGGGCTGTGGTGTGGTGACGACCAGGACCTCGGCGTTGGGCAGGTGCTGGCCGAGGCTGATGGCGATGTCGCCCGTGCCGGGTGGCAGGTCGAGCAGCAGGACGTCGAGGTCGCCCCAGTAGACGTCGCTGAGCATCTGCACCAGCGCGCGGTCGAGCATCGGCCCGCGCCAGGCGACGACCTGGTCCTTGCGGGGCTTGAGCATGCCGATGCTGATGACCTGGATGCCCTTGACCGGCACCGGCATGATCATGTCCTCGACCTGGGTGGGGCGCAGGTCGCCGACGCCGAGCATGTCGGGGATGGAGTGGCCGTAGATGTCGGCGTCGATGATGCCGACCTTCAGGTCGCTCTGGGCCATCGCGAGAGCAAGGTTGACGGTGACGGACGACTTGCCGACGCCGCCCTTGCCGGACGCGATGGCGAAGACCTTGGTGAGCGAGCCGGGCTGGGCGAACGGGATCTCGCGCTCGACCCGGTCGCCGCGCAGCATCTGCTGCATGCCCTTGCGCTGCTCGTCGGACATGACGCCCATGTCGACGACGGTCTGGTGATCGGGGGCGACCTTCGCGACGGCTGCGGTGATGTCGGTGTTCAGCGTGTCCTTGAGCGGGCAGCCGGCGACGGTGAGCAGCAGTCGCACCGTGACGGTCGCGTCGTCGATCGTGACCGCCTCGACCATGCCGAGCTCGGTGATCGGTCGCTTGATCTCAGGGTCGTTGACGCTCGCGAGCGCCTCACGAACCTGGTCCTCGGTGACGGCTGGCATGTGCCCATCGTACGGGCCTGCGCTGAGTCGCCCACGCCGCGGCGGATCGTGATACAGTTAACTCAGAAGTTAACGATTGGAAGACCATGATTCCTCAGGATCTCGACACGGTGCTGGAGGCTCTGGCCAACAAGCACCGCCGGGAGATGGTCTACGTGCTCGGCCTCCAGCCGTGCGCGATCAGCCAGCTCGCCGACATGCGACAGCTCTCGTTGCCGGCGATCCACAAGCACGTCAAGGTCCTCGAGAAAGCCGGGCTCGTGACGCGCAAGAAGACCGGACGCACGACGTTCCTCACGCTCGATCGCGGAGCCATGCGGAGCCTGCAGGAATGGCTGGCGCAGTTCCACACGTACTGGGGGAGCGAGGACGCGTCGTTGGCCAACTACACCGACTACCTCAATCGAGACACCATCACAGTGAAGGATTGATCATGAAGAAGTTCGTGCTGCTCTACACCGGAACCCGCGACCAGGCCCCGACCGAGGAAAGCACCGCCGCCTGGATCGAGTGGTTCGGCTCGCTGGGCGACAAGGTCGTCGACGCCGGCAACCCGTTCGGGCAGGGCCGTGAGGTCTCCGCCGGCAACACCACGGAGCTCTCACCGAGCGCCTCCGGCGTCACCGGCTACACGCTGATCAACGCCCAGGACATCGACGAGGCGGAGAAGATCGCCTTGTCGCACCCGACCGTGCCGAACATCCTGGTGTACGAAGCGATGCCGATGTAACTAGGGCGCCTTGTCGTCCGGCTCGTCCCCGCTATCGGCCTGCTCGAGTGTCTCGAGCAGGCCGCGCAGCTCTCCACGCAGGAAGTCGCGCGTCGCCACCTCGCCGATGCCCATGCGCAGGCTGGCGACCTCGCGGGCCAGGAACTCCATGTCGGCGTGCGACTGCGCGTTGGCGTCACGGTCCTGTTCCTGCTGGACGCGGTCGCGGGCCTCCTGACGGTTCTGCGCGAGCAGGATGAGCGGTGCGGCGTACGAGGCCTGCAGCGACAGGATGAGCGTCAGGAAGATGAACGGGTATTCGTCCCAGCGCGGACGTTCGGGGCCCCAGGTCGCGTTCCACACGACCCACACGATGACGACGACCGTCATCCAGGCGAGGAAGGTGGCGGTGCCCATGAAGCGGGCGAATCGCTCGGAGAATCGGCCGAGGCGGTCGCCGTCGGTGCGTGGACGGAACGACCGGCGGCGGCTGCTGGGCTGGTCGAGGCGGGTGCGATCAGCCACGGGCGGCCACCTCCCGCGCTTCGTCGTCGCCACGCTCGCGCCAGCCGTCGGGCAGCAGGTGGTCGAGGACGTCGTCGATCGTGACGACGCCGAGCAGGTGGGAGTTCTCGTCGACGACCGGGAGCGCCACCAGGTCATAGGACGCGAGCAGGCTGGCGACCTGTTCCAGCGAGGCGTCGGGGTGCGGCCAGTCGATGTCGTTGTCGGCCAACGCGCCGACGAGCGTGGAGGGCGGTTCACGCAGCAGCGCCTGGAAGTAGACGACGCCGAGGAACCGCCCGGTGGGCGTCTCGATCGGCGGCCGGCACACGTAGACCATCGACGCGAGTGCAGGGCCCAGCTCAGGCTCGCGCACCCGGGCCAGGGCCTCGGCCAGCGTGGCGTCGGGCGGGATGATGACGGGCTCGGTGGTCATCATGCCGCCGGCGGTGCTCTCCTCGTAGACCAGAAGGCGGCGAACGTCGTCGGCGTCGTCGGGCTCCATCAGCTGCAGCAGCTCGTCGCTGGTGGGCTTCGGGAGCTCGCCGAGGAGGTCGGCGGCGTCGTCGGGGTCCATCTCCTCGAGCACGTCGGCGGCCCGCTCCGGGTCGAGGACGCCGAGGATCTCGACCTGGATGGCGTCGGGGAGCTCCTCGAGCACGTCGGCCAGCCGATCGTCGCCGAGCTCCGCCGCGACCTCGGTGCGACGTTTGGCCGGCAGGTCCATCAGCGCATTGGCGAGGTCGGCCGGCCGCATCTCGTCCATGGTGGCGAGCAGGTGGGTGGCGCCTTGACCGGTCTCCTCGGTGGTCAGGCCGGTGACCTCGTTCCACTCGAGCACATGGGAGGGGCCGCGCCGTCCGAACCGTTTGCCGCTCTCGTGCACCGCGACGTGCGCGAGGTGCCAGTCGCGGCGTGAGTCCTGCTCCATCGAGAGGTCGTAGACGGTGCCGCGGCGGGCGTCCGGCAGCGTGACCGTGCGGTCGAACAGCTCGTGGATGGCGAGCGTCTCGGCCTTCCGCTTCTCGAACTTGCGGACGTTGAGCACCCCGGTGGTGATGACCTGACCGGTGTCGAGCGACGTGACGCGGGTGATGGGCAGGAACACGCGTCGGCGCCCGAGCACCTCGACGACCAGTCCGACGACCCGAGGGCGGCGGCGATCAGGCCTGACGGCCACCACGACGTCGCGGAGCTTGCCGACCTGGTCGCCCGCCGGGTCGAAGACCGCCTGCCCCGCGATGCGGGACAGGAAGATCCGTCCGGGCGTTGCGCTCACGCTCAAACCCTACCGGCGGACAGGCGGCCTGACCGGGAGGCGAGCGCGTGCTGAGTGGCGTGGACGCCGGGATTCGTCGGGTAGGGTGGGGGCATCGGCAAACTCGCCGGTGATCAGGGAAGACTTCTCGTGACTGCGGCGGCTTCATGCCCCGTCCCCACTCCTTTTCGCCTCCTCTGAAATGTTTCTCAGAGGAGACCTTTTGACCGCCGTACTTCCTGACGCGCCCCTGCCTGCCACCAGTCCCGAGTCCCGCTTCGACGCCGACGGGTCGCTTCCGGTCGGTACGTCTGCAGTCGTCTACTGCGAGGGTCAGTTCGGCGAGCAGGACGGCAAGACGGCCAACGGCCTGGTGCGTCACTCCGAGAAGTACTCGATCCTCAGCGTCATCGACAGCCACCAGGCGGGGCCGATGCCGGCGCATTCCTCGACGGCACTGCCAACGGCATCCCCGTCCTGTCCAGCCTGGCCGAGGCCATCTCCCACGCCGGGAGCGTGCCCGACTACCTCATCTGCGGCGTGGCGCCGGCCGACGGCCTGCTGTCGGCCGCCCAGCGCGAGGTCCTGCTCGACGGGATCGCCCGCGGCATGCACATCATCAACGGCCTGCACGAGTTCCTGAACGACGATCCGGAGTTCGTCTCCGCGAGCCTGCTGGCCGGAGTGACGATCACCGACGTCCGTCGACCCAAGGAGAAGCGCGACCTGCACCTGTTTTCCGGCCGCATCCTCGACGTAACTTGTCCGCGCATCGCCGTGCTCGGCACCGATGGCGCCATCGGCAAGCGCACCACCGCCACCCTGCTCGTCCAGGCGCTCAACACCCGCGGCATCCGAGCCGTCATGGTCGGCACCGGGCAAACCACCCTCATCCAGGGCGGCAAGTACGGTGTCGCGCTCGACGCGCTCGTGCCGCAGTTCTGCTCCGGAGAGGTGGAGAACCAGGTCGTCGCAGCCTTCGAGGGCGAAGACCCGGACATCATCATCGTCGAGGGCCAGGGCGCGCTCAGCCACCCCGCGTACATGACGTCGGCCCACATCCTGCGCGGCAGTCGCCCGGCCGGTGTCATCGTGCAGCACGCACCCGGACGGGTCATGCTCGGCGACTTCCCGATGGTCCCGATGCCCACCGCCGCGAGCGAGGTGAAGCTGATCGAGGCCTTCATCGACACCAAGGTCATCGGCATCACCGTCAACCATGAGCACCTGACCGACGATGAGATCGGCTCGGCCATCGCCCAGCTCGAGCGCGATCTCGGCCTCCCCGCCACGGACCCGCTCACCCGTCCCACCGACCAGCTGGTCGACATGGTGCTCACCGCCTTCCCGGCCCTCGCCTCGCGCGCTTCTGCCAGACGATGAGTGCGCCGCGTCTCGAGATCGATCTCGAGGCCATCACGCACAACACCCGCACCCTCGTCGCGCAGCTTGAACCGTTGGGGATCGGCGTCACCGGCATCACGAAGGCCTCGCTGGGCTCACCCGGCGTGGCAACCGCGATGCTCCGCGGTGGCGCCACCGGGGTGGGTGACTCGCGGATCGAGAACCTGGCCCGGCTACGCGCCGGCGGCATCACCGCCACGACCACGCTGATCCGCTCGCCGATGGTGAGCCAGGCGGCGCTGGTGGTGCGCGACGCCGAAGTCAGCCTGAACACCGAAGCCGCGGTCATCGACTGCCTCGCGGGCGCGGCGCTGAGCCAGGGCACGACGCACTCCGTGGTCGTGATGGTCGAACTGGGTGACCTGAGGGAAGGGCGTTCCCGTGGCCGACGTCATCGACCTGTGCCGTCACGTCATCAGGACACCCGGCGTCGAGCTTGCCGGGCTGGGGACCAACCTCGCCTGCCAGAGCGGCGTCGCGCCCGACCAGCACAAGATGGACGAGCTGTCCCGACTCGCCGAGAAGGTGGAGTCCGCCTGTGACCGTGGATTGTCGATCATCTCGGGTGGGAACTCCGCGAATCTCGACTGGGCACTGAGCACCGCCGACGCTGGCCACGTCAATGACCTTCGGCTCGGCGAGGCCATCCTCCTCGGCACCGAACCACTGCACCGACGCGTGCTCGACGGGCTGCGCACCGATGCGTTCACCCTGATCGCCGAGGTGATCGAGGTGAAGACGAAGCCCGCGCTGCCATGGGGCGACACCGCCCAGGCGGCTTTCGGAACTCCGCCGGCTCGCCGACGACGGCGAGCTCGTCCGTCAGGCCATCGTCGCCCTCGGCCGACAGGACACCGACCCCGACGGACTCACCGCGCCGGCTGGCATCACCGTGTTGGGCATGAGCAGCGACCACCTCGTCCTCGACGTCGGGGATCACGACGTCTCCGTGGGCGACGAGCTCTCGTTCGGTCTCGGCTACGCAGCCCTGCTGCGTGCTGCTACGTCACCCTTCGTCACGAGCCGCGAGGTCCGCGCGGCGCTATCGTGAGGAACGATGACTGCCTCAGATCTTGACCCGGTGATCGAGCGTTTCACGGCTCGCGTCGCAGGCCGCGAGATCACTGACGAAGTCGCCATCCGGGTCACCAGCATCCTGCGGCGTGAAGCTGGCGAGTGGATGGTCGTTCATCGGCAAGCGGACACGCTGGTTGGCCCGCAGGCGCCGGATTCGGTCGTCGGTCCGGTCCAGTCCTGAACCAGCCGTCACGGCGGAGGCAAGCGCACCCATCGGACTCCGCGATTTGTGATGTAGATCGTCACTGATCGTGGGTCTGGTCGCGATCTTCGTCACGAATCTCGAGGTTGCCATACAGTCTGCGCATGCCCAGTGGTGTGCGTCGCGCCCTCACCTTGCTCGCCGGAGCCGTTGCCGGTCTGCTGACTGCCACGACTCTCGCCGTGCCCGCGTCCTCGCAACTCCCGTCGCCAGAGGTCACCCTCCCGCCGATCCCGGCGATCCGCGGACTGCCGATCCCGTCGCTGCCCTCCGACCTGCTGGTGCCCAAGTTCATCGGCGCGCCGGCGACCGAGCAGCCGATCGACCATCCGCCGATTCCGCACAACCCTTGGCTCTCGCCCGACGGCACCAACTCGATGCACAACGACGCCTACGCGTCCGACGCCTATCAAGTCAGCGGGCCACTCGGGAAGAACCTGAAGGTGAAGTCGGCTTCGTACGGCGTCCGCGAGTGCGCCACGATCGCGTTCGACTCCCACGGCCGCATCGTCGGCCTGTGCGGCGGTCTCGAGGGCTTCTCGATGATGGTGATCGACCCGGTCACGCTGAAGCCGATCTCGGAGCAGCGCACGTCCGCCCGCAACCTCCTCACCAGCGGCAACCCTCTCACCGACATCTGCGGTGGCACGTACTTCTTCCTCGACGGAGACGACGTCGCCTACCCGACGACCGGTCAGAGGAAGGTCCTCAAGATCAAGGTCCAGCCCGACGGCAAGCTCCTCAAGCAGGGCGAGTGGTCGCTGGCCGCCCACGTTCCCGTCAAGGACTGCCTGATCGCGACCATGCCGGACTGGGACGGCCGGATCTGGTTCTTCAGCCAGCAGGGCGTCGTCGGCACCATCGACCGGGGGAGCGGCGGAGTCCAGACGACGCAGCTGCCCGAGGGTGAGGAGGTCACCAACTCGGTCGCCACCGACGAGACGGGCGGCATGTACGTCGTCTCGACGCATGCGCTCTACCGGCTCGACGCGACGGCCGAGGGGCTCCCCGAGGTCACGTGGCGAGAGGTGTACGACCGCGGCACCCGCCTGAAGCCGGGCAACCTGTCCCAGGGCTCGGGCACCACGCCGACCCTGCTGGGCGACCGGTGGGTCGCGATCAACGACAACGCCGACCCGCAGACCAACGTGCTCGTCTACGACCGTCGGGAAGCCGCGACCGACCGGCTCCACTGCACGCAGCCGGTCCTCGCCGCCAACGCCGGCACCACCGACAACAGCCTGGTCGCGGCGGGCAGCTCGTTCATCATCGAGAACAACTACGGCTACAAGGGCCCGACCTCCACGATCCTCGGCGAGACCACGACGCCGGGTCTGTCCCGCGTGATGGTCGAGGACGACGGCTGCCACGTCGCCTGGACGAACGACTCGATCGCGCCCAGCTCGGTGGCCAAGGCCTCGCTCGGCAACGGTCTTCTCTACGCCTACACGAAGCCGAAGCTCACGCCGGCGATCCGCAACGTGCTCGACGCCTGGTACTTCACCGCCATCGACATCCGCACCGGGAAGACCGTCTGGAGCCGCCTCACCGGTACCGGCATCCAGTGGAACAACCACTACGCCGCGATCTACCTCGGACCCGACGGAACCGCCTACATCGCCACCTTGGCCGGGCTGGTCAGGCTCCGGGACGGATGAGGACGTTCGTCGTCAGTGGCGCCGCAAGCGGGATCGGCGCCGCCACCGCCACGCTGCTGCGCGACCAGGGTGACCAGGTGATCACCGTCGACCTCCACGACGCCGACGTGTGCGCCGACCTGTCCACGGCTGCCGGGCGGGCGGTCGCGGTCGCGGGAGTCGAGCAGCTGACCGACGTCGTGCACGGCCTGGTGCCGTGCGCGGGCATCGCCGGCGCCACCGGTGTCGACTCCGCCCTGGTGGTCTCGGTGAACTTCTTCGGGGCGGTAGCCCTCGTCCGCGGCCTCCATGCGCGGATGGCGGCGGCCGGAGGCGCCAGTGTCGTCCTGGTCTCCTCCAACTCGATCACCGCCATGCCGGGCTGGCGCACCTCGGTGGCCGACCTGTGCCTGGCTGACGACGAGGAGGCAGCTCGCGCGGACGCACGGGAGGTCGACTCGGTGATGGTCTACCCGGCGACGAAGGCCGCGCTGGCCTGGTGGGCGCGGCGCGAGGGCGTCACCGATGACTGGATCGGGCAGGGCATCCGGCTCAACTCCGTGGCCCCCGGCGTCGTCGCCACCTCGATGACCGAGCAGCTGCGGGCGGACCCGGTGTTCGGACCGTACGTCGACGCCTACCCGACCGCCATCGGCCGCCCGGGTCGACCTGAGGAGATCGCCGCGCTGATCGCGTTCCTGCTCTCCGACTCCAGCAGCCTGCTGGTCGGCTCCGTCGTGTACGCCGACGGCGGCACCGACGCGATCCTGAATCCTCGGGCGACTGACGGCTAGCGCGATGTTCGTGCGGTCCGACGACTGCCGACCCTGGTGCGTCCGGGTTCCGACAGCGACCGCAACAACGCGGCGACCCGCTCCCCGCTCCGCCCGGCATACCTGGGCTCGAGCCAGTCGTCGAGGAAGCTCGACGTGCGCTTGTCGATGCCCGCGCCGTCCATCACGAGATCGACCATCTCCTGTGGACTGTCGGCGTGCAGTCCGAGCCGCTCGTGGAAGATGAACGCCTCGGCCGACTCACCGAGATGGCCCTTGATCCGGTCGCCGATCAGCCAGTGGGGAAAGATCACCGGCTTGCCCAGCGCCCACGCCTCGTACACCAGCGTTCCGAAATCGGAGATGACGTAGTCGCAGTCGAGCAGGCTGAGATGGGTCGGCTGCTTGTTCGTGCGGTTGCGCGGATGCAGCGAGGTCGCGAAGTCGAAGTGCTTCTCGAACAGTGGCGCGAACTCCAGCAGGTCCGGATAGCTGGACGTCGAGTCGTTGTCCTCGCCGCGCTGCGCATAGTCATGCGTCGGAGCCCACAGCACCTTCGGGCGTGCACCGGGAGCACGCGGCGGATCCACCGGCATCGCCTGCTGCGTCGCCAGCAGGATGTCCAGCCGCGGCCAGCCGACGACATGGATCTGCTTCCTGCCGAGCTTCAGGTCCTTCCGCTTCAGCAGCCGCCGCTTGAGCCATTCGCCCGGAACCAGCACATGCTCCAGCCGATTGCTGATGCGTTCGCCGTCTGCGTCCTTGCGCAGGAAGTAGTTCTTGTCGGCGACCCCGTGTGACATCACCACGTCGGCAGGCATCCGGATGAACAGCGAGAAGTTCAGGCTGCCCGGCGCGCGCTTCCCGACGGTGGTCGAGTACTCCTGGGGCCCCAGGTGTTTCGTGATCGCGCCCAGGATCTGCTGCTGGATGGCCGCGTAGTTCTTGCTCGAGGTGTGCACGAGGTTGATGCGCGCTGCGCCGCCCTCCGCCTCGCTTACTTCTTGTCCTGTCACGTGCATTCTCCGAAGTGCGCGCCCGGGTTTGCTATCGCAAGGCTAGTGCGCCATCAGGGACTCGAACCCCGAACCCGCTGATTAAGAGTCAGCTGCTCTGCCAATTGAGCTAATGGCGCGCGACGAGAAACCTTAGCAGCCGGTTCAGGGCCCGACGAAATCACCAGAGCCCACCGGTGCGCTCTTGTGGAACCTCGCCGTGGCAGCGAGAACCACTAGGGCGCCACCGATGGCGACCACCGCCGTGATCACGGACTTCGGCGCCTCGCTCAGCCGCCCGAACGCGACCCACGCGAACCCCCACGCGATGGCCGCTGCCACTGCCCAGCGACCGCCGAAAGATCGGGCGAAACCGATTCCGGCCAAGGTGACGACGACCACCGCGGCGGCCGCCGCGAGCACCTCCACCGTGTCGGCGACCGAGACGCCGCTGTCGGTGAGCGCCGCGGCGATGTTGGCGGCCGTGGCTACCGACACCCAGCCGAGATACAGCCCGAACGTGCCGTCGGTGATCACCTGGTCGACCCGGCCGGCAGGCTGCCGCTGCTGGTGCAGCCGCCGCACGATCTCGAGGAGGGTCACGAGAAGGGCAAGGATCACGACGACGCTGGCCCAGATCCAGTCCTGCTGGGTGACGAGCAGCCACGTCGCGTTGAGCACCATCGATATGGCTGCGAGCCACCCGGTCCGGCGCATGCGGGCCGACGTCGTCATGGCAGGCGCCCACTGCCACACCGTGTAGGCGGCGAGCCCGGCGTAGATGACCGACCAGATGGTGAACGCCGGGCCGGCCGGTGCCACGAGCGTCGCGTTGTCGGACAGGGAACCTCCTGACGTCTGGGCGACGGGAGTGCCGATGACGCCGGTGCCGACGAGCGTGCCGACGGCGCAGGCGATGGCGGCAAGAGTGACGCCGGCCTGCCGAAGACGGTCGTTGTTCACCGGGTCAACGGTAGCGAGAACGGCCGTTCCCGCACATCAGCCGATGACTTCTAGCAGCGCATGGGCGGCGTGGTGGCCGGAGATGCCGCTGACGTTGCCGCCACGGCGCGCTCCGCTGCCGCACATCAGCACCCGCGCGTGGACAGTCTCGACCCCCCAGCGCTGGGCCGGCGAGCGCGGCTTTTCGCCCTCCTCGAGCCACGGCCAGGCGATGCCGCCGTGGAAGATGTTGCCGCCGGGCATGGCCAGCTCGGCCTCCACCTGGGCCGGCGTCTTGTGCTCCACGCCGAGGATGAGGGGCTCGAGCGGCTCGGCCAGGTACGAGTCCAGCGCTTCGAGAACCTGGCGGTACGCCGCCTCACCTGCTTCGTCGTCAGGCAGGTTCTCGTACGGCGTGTGCAGGCCGAAGTAGGTGAGCGTCTGCGCGTCGGTGTCGGCGAGCTCGGGACCGAGGATCGAGCGGTCGGTCAGGGTGTGGCAGTAGATCTCACCGGACGCGAACGGTGCCCGGCCCGACTTGGCCGCCTCGTGCAGCGCCTCCAGCTGCGACATCGCCTCGTTGATGTGGAACGTGCCGGCGAAGGCTTCGCGGGGGTCGTGGCCGGAGCGCAGCGTCGGGAGTCGCGATACCAGCAGGTTGACCTTGAACTGCGATCCGGACGGACGCGCCGGAAGCGGCTCACCGAGCAGCCCGGCCAGGACGTACGGCGCCACGCCGGAGAGAACGTGGTCCGCGACGAGCTCGAAGCCGTCGCCGGTCACGGTGACGCCGTCCATTCGAGCGTCGACGTGCTCGACGGTGCAGCCGGTTCGCAGCTCGGCGCCGGCCTCGCGCGCCACCCGCTCCAGCTCGCCCGTCACTGCTCCCATGCCCCCGACGGGCACGCGCCACTCGCCGGTTCCGTTGCCGAGACGGTGGAAGAGGAAGCAACGGTTCTGCGCGAGCGACGGGTCGTGCAGCGACGTGAACGTGCCGATCAGGCCGTCGGTGCCGACGATCCCACGCACCAGGTCGTGCCTGAAGCGGCGCTCAAGCGCGACACCCAACGGCTCCTCGACGACGTCGGACCACGTGACCATGTCGACCTTGTCGCGCAGGTCACCGATGTGGGGGAGCGGCTCAAGCAGTGTCGAGGCGACGGTCCCGGCCAGCTTGTTGACGTCGGCGTCGAACGCCAGCCAGGCCTCGAACTCGTCGTCGGAGCCGGTCAGCTCGCGGAACGACGCACGGGTTGCCTCGCCCTCGTCGGTCTCGACCAGCAGGCCCTTCTCGTCGTAGGGCGTGTACGACGCCGTCGGCCTGGAGCGCAGCTCGAGCTCTAGCCCGAGGTCCTCGATCAGCGCGTTCGGCATCAGGCTCACGAGGTAGGAGAACCGCGACAACCGGGCGTCGAACTCGTCGAACGGCCGCACGCTGACCGCCGCCCCGCCGACGTGGTCGAGCCGTTCGAGCACCACCACGTCGAGGCCGGCCCGCGCGAGATAGGTCGCGGCGACGAGCGCGTTGTGCCCGCCCCCGACGATCGCGACGTCGTGATCAGCCGACATGGGTCCTGACGGCTCGCTTCTCGACCCATGCCGCCAAAGCCGCCAGTGCCACGTAGAGCACCAGTGCGCTGGCGGCGAACGCCTCAGGCGACGTCGGCGCTGGTCCCAACTGCGAGTACAGCTGCAGGACGACGAGCAGCCCTGCGAAGCCCCACACCATCGCCATTCCTCGGTCCGTCAGCGTGACGGAACGGGCGTAGAGCCACACGCCGAGCGCGAGGAGGAGAAGCTCCAGCGGCAGGCCGATGGCCGGGTGGTCCCACAGCCCGAGCCCGACCTTGGTGGAGCCGTCGTCGAGCAAGGGCATGTCGGGGGTGTGCATGATCAGGTCGAGCAGCCAGTGGGAGAAGCTCGCCGAGGCCACCAGGGCGAACCCCAGCGGCCGGCGGCCGGCCGGGAACACCAGCGCCACGATCGCGGCGAAGACCACCGACAACAACAGCGCGCCCGCCAGGCCATGGGTGTATGGCATGAAGTACAGGTCGAGATCGTTCGACTCGGTGAAGCCCTCGGTGAGGCGGAGCTTCTCCACCCCGGCGAGCACCAGTGTCATGAAGACGACGTCGAGCCATTGCACCGCGACGAACCACACCCACAGCGGCAGCGGCACTGGGGTGCTGCGGGCCGCGAACGACACCCCGTAATGACCGACGAACACGTGTGCACCCTAGCGTCGTCCTGCTGGACCAATTCAGAGATGCTTGAGCGCCTCGCGCCGCGACAGTCCGCTGAGCACGTGCCCGGCCACGAAGTCTCGCACCCAGCCCGGGTCGATGCGGGACTGTCGGAGCGCCCAGCCGATGGCCTTGCGCATGAAGAACTCCTGACTGTCGGACGCGGCGTCGATCGCGGCTGTCAGCAGAGCGCGGTCGACCCGCCTTGCGGTCCAGCTGGCAGAGGATCGCAAGACGTCGCAGCCACAGGTCGTCTGGGCGATCCAGCGGCGAACGACCGGCTCGACCCGGGATGCAGGTCAGGGATCGTGCCGACGCGGTGCGCGACCTCGTCGACGTGGTCCCACCAGGCCCCCGTCACCGCCATGTGCTCGAGGAGGTAGGACGTCCAGACTTCCGAGGGCGAGCCGCAAGCCGTGAGTGCCGTGGCGGCGTAGCGCTCCTCGCTGAACGTCGCTTCGTCCCACAGCCGGCGGGCGGAGCGCTCCAGGTCCCCGACGTCGGCCGGGGGGATCGAACGGGCGGCACTCTTGGTGAGTCGACGAACCTCTGGCACGCGCACTCCGAGGAACGGCATGGCGGATTTCATGTAGGCCTGCTGCCCTGGTGCGAGAGCCGGGTCGGCGTGCTCGTGCAGCTCCCGTCGAACCGCGGTGACCAGGTCGTCCATGGCGTCACCCTAGGCGACGGAATATTGACGTTAGTTGAACGTTGAACTAGGGTGAACCCACCGAAGGAGAGCCCCCATGCCCGCCGTCACAGCCCCCGACTGGACCGTTCTTCCGCGCACCGTTGCAGCGCGCCCGGATGCCGAGGACCGCGCGGCGATCAGCGTCACCACCGCTCCGCACGGCTACGAAGGGGAGGGATTCCCCGTCCGCCGCGCATTCGCCGGCGTCGACCCGCCGCCTCGACCCGTTCATCCACATGGACCAGATGGGTGAGGTCGAGTACGCCCCCGGTGAGCCCAAGGGCACGCCGTGGCACCCGCACCGCGGCTTCGAGACCGTCACCTACATGATCGACGGCGTCTTCGACCACCAGGACAGCCACGGCGGCGGCGGCTCCATCACCGACGGCGACACCCAGTGGATGACCGCCGGCAGCGGCCTGCTCCACATCGAGTCCCCGCCGGAGTGGCTTGTGGCCAAGGGCGGCCTGTTCCACGGGTTCCAGCTCTGGGTCAACCTGCCGAAGGCCGACAAGTGGCTCCCGCCGCACTACCAGGACATCCGCGCCTCTGACGTCGGCCTCGGCGCCTCGCACGACGCCGGTGCGCTCATCCGCGTCATCGCCGGCGAGGTCGACGGCATCAAGGGCCCGGGAAGCACGCACACGCCGATGACGATGGTGCACGCCACCGTCTCCGCCGGCGCCGAGATGACGCTGCCGTGGCGCACCGAGTTCAACGCCCTCGTCTACGTGATGAACGGCGACGGCTACGTCGGTCGCGATCGCCGTGCCGTCCACACCGGGCAGCTGGCCGTGCTCGGTCACGGCGAGACCATCACCGTCGGGGCGGACAACAAGCAGGAGTCGCGTCACCTCGCGCTCGACGTCATCGTGCTCGGCGGGCAGCCCATCCGTGAGCCGATCGCCTGGGCCGGCCCGTTCGTGATGAACACCAAGGCCGAGGTGCTGCAGGCGTTCGAGGACTTCCAGAAGGGCAAGCTCGGCACCATCCCGTCCGTGCCCCACGCCGACGTCCACGGCGAGCTCAAGCCCCAGGAGTGGGCCTCGCTAGGGTGCCTCCATGGCTGAGGCACGCTACGTGGGCGCGATCGACCAGGGCACGACGAGCACCCGTTTCATGGTGTTCGACCACGACGGCGCCGAGGTCGGCCGCCACCAGCTCGAGCACGAGCAGATCCTCCCGCAGGCCGGCTGGGTCGAGCACGACGCGACCGAGATCTGGGCACGCACGCAGGACGTGATCCGCGAGGGGCTGCATGCGGCGGGCATCGAGGCCGCCGACCTCGCGGCCGTCGGCATCACGAACCAGCGTGAGACGACCGTCGTCTGGGACCGCCGCACCGGTGAGCCCTACCACCACGCGATCGTCTGGCAGGACACCCGCACCGACGCCATCGCCAAGCAGCTCGAGCGCGACGGCCACGGCGACCTGATCCGCTCGCGCACCGGCCTGCCACCGGCGTCCTACTTCGCCGGTGGCAAGCTGCGCTGGATCCTCGAGAACGTCGAGGGTGTCCGGGCCGACGCCGAGGCGGGCCACGCGATCTTCGGCACGATGGACACCTGGGTGCTCTGGCACCTCACCGGTCTGCACCTCACCGACGTCACCAACGCCAGCCGGACGATGCTGATGGACCTGGAGACGCTCGACTGGGACGACGAGCTGCTCGACCTGTTCGGTGTGCCCCGCGCGATGCTGCCCGAGATCCGCTCCAGCTCGGAGGTCTACGGCACGACCCGCGCCGATGGGCCGTTCGGCGCCGAGATCCCGGTCGCGGGCGACCTCGGCGACCAGCACGCCGCCCTCGTCGGCCAGGTCTGCTTCGAGCCCGGCAGCCTCAAGAACACCTACGGCACCGGCAACTTCCTGGTGCTCAACACCGGCACCGAGATCGTGCGGTCCCAGCGCGGACTGATCACGACGCTCGGCTACCGCTTCGGCGACGAGCCGGCCGTGTACGCGCTGGAGGGGTCGATCGCCGTCACCGGCTCGGCCGTCCAGTGGCTGCGCGACCAGCTCGGCATCATCGACGACGCGGCCGAGACCGAGTCCTTGGCCGCCGAGGTCGACGACACCGGTGGCATGGCCTTCGTCCCCGCCTTCTCCGGCCTCTTCGCGCCCTACTGGCGCTCGGACGCCCGCGGCGTGATCGTCGGTCTTTCCCGGTTCAACTCCAAGGCGCACCTGGCGCGGGCCGCCCTCGAGGCCATCTGCCACCAGAGCGCCGACGTCGTCGAGGCGATGGTCGCCGACGCCGACCTCACGCTGGACGCGCTCAAGGTCGACGGGGGCGTCACCGCCAACGCGTTGTGCATGCAGATCCAGGCCGACATCCTGGGCGTCCCGGTGAGTCGGCCGGTCGTGGCCGAGACGACCGCTCTCGGCGCGGCCTACGCCGCCGGGCTCGCGGTCGGCTTCTGGGCCGGCACGGACGAGCTGGTCGACAACTGGGCCGAGGACGCCCGCTGGGAACCGGCGTCGGACGACGGGCAGCGCAAGACCGCCCGGGCCCAGTGGGCCAAGGCGGTCGAGCGCACCCTCGACTGGGTCGAGGATGATGTCTGACGCCACTCGTCTCGCCTGACTGGATAGG
>CAVQEY010000022.1:0-157739 GCA_963711615.1 uncultured Actinomycetota bacterium
CGAGGTCGCCGCCGACGACGATGATCTCGGGTCCGATGAGGTTGGCGATCATGGCCGCGGCACGGCCGAGGTAGCGGCCGGCGTCCTCCATCAGGCGACGGGCGCTCACGTCCTCGGCCTGGGCGAGCTCCACCAGACCCGCGATGGTGATGTCCGGCTGCAGCGGCGCGAGCTGGTTGACGAGTGAGAACCCGCCGACGTACGCCTCGAGGCAGCCGCGGCTGCCACACCGGCAGAGCGGGCCGTTCTCGTCCATCGTCATGTGGCCGATCTCGCCGGCGGTGCCGAGCCCACCGCGGTACACGCGTCCGTCGAGCACGAGGCCCGCACCTACGCCCGAGGCGATCTTCAGGTACACCATCGACGAGTGGCCGACGCCCGCGCCGACCCTGGACTCCGCTAGGGCACCGAGGTTGGCGTCGTTGTCGGCGAGAGTCGGGACGCCGAACACGTCGCCGGCGGCCTTGGCGGCAGTGACGCCCACCCAGCCCGGCAGGATCGATCCGGAGTCGATGATGCCGCTGCGGCCGATCGGCGACGGGAGCCCGACGCCCACCGCCCGCAAGTCACCGTGGCCGGTCGGGAGGTCGTTGAGCAGACCGGTCAGCAAACGATGTGCCAGCGCCAGGCCGTCGTCATGGGCGTGGTCGTTGTCGAGCGGCCTCAGCTTGGTGGCGATGACCTGCCCGGCAAGGTCGCCGAGCGAGACCTGGATGTGGGAGTGACCGAAGTCGACGCCGGCCACGAGCCCGGCCCGCCGGGAGATCCGCACGGTCGCGCCACGGCGGCCGGACCCGGCCGTCTGCTCGAGAAATCCGGCCGTCGACAGCACCCGGACGATGTTGGAGACCGTGGCCGGGGCCAGCTCGGTGAGTCGCGAGATCTCCGCCTGACTGAGCTCGTTGCCGGCCCGGATCGCGTCGACCACGCGGTGCTGGTTCGCCGTGCGCAGCGACGCGGTCGAACCCGGGGCAGACATGGGGACACTCTGACTGACAGACCTGTAGCCGTCAAGACATGGAGACAAAACCGGGTTCGGTGTCGTTTTTGAGACGATTAGTGTTCAAGTCTTGACGGCAACGGTGTGACGGGCAACACTGTTCAGAACTTCGACGCACAGGGGTGCGTCCAGACAGTTCCTGGAGGAATGGTGAACAGAATTGCACGCGCTGCCGTCTTGACGGTCGCAGCTGTCACGTCGCTGGGGGCCCTGGCCGCCTGTGGCTCGAACAGCGGCGACGGAGACTCCGGAGCCGAGGGCAAGACCATCGCCCTGCTGCTCCCCGAGACCAAGACCACCCGTTACGAGGCCTTTGACAAGCCGCTCTTCGAGGCGAAGGTCAAGGAGCTGTGCTCCGACTGCAAGGTCAATTACCTCAACGCCGATCAGGATGCCTCGAAGCAGCAGCAGCAGGCACAGTCGGCGCTGACCGACGGTGCTGCAGTGCTGGTTCTCGATCCGGTCGACGGCAAGGCCGCTGCCGGCGTCGTCAAGTCCGCGCAGTCGTCCGAGGTCCCGGTCGTCGCGTACGACCGCTTCGTCGAGGGTGCCGACTACTACCTGTCCTTCGACAACGAGACCGTCGGCAAGATGCAGGCCGAAGCCTTGGTCGAGGCCACGGGTGACAAGGGCGAGATCCTGATGCTCAACGGTGCGCCCACCGATCCCAACGCCGCCCAGTTCAAGAAGGGTGCGCACAGCGTGCTCGACGCGAGCAACCTGAAGATCGCCGCCGAGTACGACAACCCCGACTGGAGCCCGGACAACGCGCAGAAGTTCACGAGCAGCCAGCTCAACAACCTCGACGTCGCCGACGTCGCGGGTGTCTACGCAGCGAACGACGGACAGGCCGGCGGCGTGATCGCCGCGCTCCGCTCCGCGGGCGCCAAGAAGATCCCGCCCGTCACCGGGCAGGATGCCGAGCTCGCAGCGATCCAGCGCATCGTTGCCGGGGAGCAGCACATGACGATCTACAAGCCGATCAAGATCGAGGCCGACACGGCCGCCGAGACTGCGGTGAAGCTCGTCAACGGTGAGGACGTCACCGACACGACCGACTTCCAGGGCGTCAAGTCCTTCATCTTCGACCCGGTGGTCGTCACGAAGGACAACGTCAAGGACACGGTCGTCGCGGACGGCTTCTACAAGGCCGAGGACATCTGCACCGCTGACTACGCGGACGCCTGCGCAGACGCCGGCCTCAGCTGAGTCCAGGTCGGGAGCGGGACGGGGTCACCCCCTGTCCCGCTCCTGCCACATCTGCGCCCGGAAAGGTTCTAGGGTCACTTCATGACCGCCACAGCAACAGCACCCGTGCTCTCGATGACGGGCATCGGTAAGCGTTTCGGCGCCGTGCAGGCGCTCCAGGACGTCGCGATCGACGTGCACCCCGGCGAGGTCGTCGCCCTGGTCGGCGACAACGGCGCCGGCAAGTCGACGCTCGTCAAGATCATGGCCGGCGTCTACGCGGCCGACCAAGGTGAGATGGTCTTCGACGGCGAACGCGTCACCATCAACGGCCCGAAGCAGGCGCAGGAGCTCGGCATCGCGACGGTCTTCCAGGACCTCGCGCTGTGCGACAACCTCGACGTCGTCGCCAACCTGTACCTCGGCCAGGAGCACACCGCGTCCGGCACGCTCGACGAGGTAGAGATGGAGAAGCGCTCGTGGGAGCTGCTCCGTCAGCTCTCGGCCAAGATCCCGTCGGTCCGCATCGCGATCGCCTCGCTCTCCGGCGGGCAGCGGCAGACGGTCGCCATCGCCCGCAGCCTGGTGGGTGACCCCAAGGTGGTCATGCTCGACGAGCCGACCGCGGCGCTCGGCGTCGCGCAGACGGCCGAGGTGCTCAATCTCGTCGAGCGCCTGCGTGGCCGCGGCCTCGGCGTGGTGCTCATCAGCCACAACATGGCCGACGTCCAAGCCGTCGCCGATCGCATCTACGTGCTGCGACTTGGCAAGAATGGCGCGGAGTTCTCCATCGGCGACGTCACCACCGAGCAGCTGGTCGCCGCCATCACCGGCGCCTCCGACAACGTGGTGTCTCAACGCGCCGCGCGCGGAGACGAGCCGCTTGCCCCGGAGGACATCACTCCGGACGACCCGACCACGGAAGGGCCGGACGCATGAGCGCCTCGCTCGATCGCAGCGACGAGCGCCTCACGGTCGACTCCTCGCCCCGCGCCCTGCTGGACGGATTCGTGCGACGCATCCGGTCCGGCGACCTCGGCATGATGCCGGTGATCATCGGCCTGATCGTCATCTGGATCGTCTTCTACACCCAGAACCCGCGGTTCCTGTCGTCGCGCAACCTGGTCGAGCTGAGCCTGGACTCCGCCACCATCGGCATGATCTCGATCGGCGTGGTCCTGGTGCTGCTGCTCGGCGAGATCGACCTGTCGATCGGCTCGGTCAGCGGCGTCGCCGGCTCGATCCTGGCCGTGCTGCTCGTCTACCAGGGGTGGCCGCTTCCCACGGCGATCCTCGCGGCGGTGGCGACCGGTCTGGCCATCGGCGTCTTCTACGGACTCCTCTACACCCGGTTCGGGGTGCCGAGCTTCGTCATGACACTGGCCGGGCTCCTGGCGTTCCTGGGGCTCCAGCTGACGGTTCTGGGCAGCAGGGGCACGGTCAACCTTCCGGTGAACTCCTGGCTCATCGAGTTCGCCAGCTTCAAGTACCTGCCACCCGCAGTCTCCTACGTGCTGGCGGCGGTGGCCGGCGTCGCGTACTTCGTGTTCCGCGCCGCCACCATCCGGCGGCGCGTGGCCGCCAATCTGTCAGCGGCGTCGATGCGCAGCGTCGCCATCCGGGCCGTGCTGATCGCCGCCGCGATCGCCGCCGGCGCCTACTACCTCAACCTCGACCGCGGCATCGGCTGGATGCCGCTGCTCTGGGTCCTGACGATCGTGGTGATGGACCTGCTCCTGCGCCGCACCACCTGGGGTCGGCACGTCTTCGCGGTGGGCGGCAATGAGGAGGCGGCCAGGCGGGCCGGCATCGCGGTCGAGCGGGTGTACATCTCGGTGTTCGCGCTCTGCTCGGCGTTCGCAGCCCTCGGTGGCGTGCTCGCGGCGGCACGGCTGCAGTCGGTGGCCCAGTCAAGCGGTGGCACTGACACCAACCTGATGGCGATCGCCGCGGCCGTCATCGGCGGCACCAGCCTGTTCGGCGGCCGCGGGTCGGCGTACGCCGCGCTGTTCGGCATGCTCGTGCTGCAGTCGATCACCAGCGGACTCAACCTCATCGGCGTCGAGGCGGAGGTCCGATACATGGTCACCGGAGCGGTGCTGCTCCTGGCCGTCACCATCGACTCGTTGTCGCGCCGGGCGCGCAAGAGCAGCGGGCGCGGCTAGCGCTCTGGAGGGCCGTGGCACGCTGGGGCCATGGCAGTGATCGAAGCGAGGGGCCTCGGCAAGTCCTACGGGTCCAAGCGAGCGGTCGACGGACTCGACTTCGTCGTCCGGCCCGGTAGCGTCACCGGATTCCTCGGGCCGAACGGCGCCGGCAAGTCCACCACCATGCGCCTGATGCTTGGGCTCGACCAGGGCGAGGGCCGCACGCTCTTCGACGGAAAGACGTTCCAGGAGCTGAAGCACCCGATGCGTCACGTCGGCGCGCTGCTGGAAGCCAAACCGTTCCACCCGACCCGGCGCGCGCGCGACCATCTGCGCATGCTCGCGGCCGCCACCGGCATCCCGGCGACCCGCGTCGACGAGGTCATCACCCTGGTCGGGCTGGAGTCGGTGACCCGCGGACGTCCGCGCAAGTTCAGCATGGGCATGGGACAGCGGCTGGGTATCGCGGCCGCCCTGCTCGGCGATCCGCACACGCTCGTGCTCGACGAGCCGAGCAACGGGCTCGACCCCGAGGGCATCAACTGGCTCCGTCGCCTGCTGAAGTACCTCGCCGGCGAGGGCCGGTCGGTGTTCGTCTCCAGCCACCTGCTGCAGGAGATGGCCGTACTCGCTGACGAGCTCGTGGTCATCGGCCGCGGTCGCCTGGTCGCCAACGGCCCCGTCTCGGAGTTCCTCTCCGCGAGCGGGCTGTCGAGCGTCGAGCTGCGAACCCCGGACCTGGCCACGCTCCGGCCAGTGCTCGAGGAGCGGGGCGCCACCATCAACGAAACCAACGACGGCGTCAGCGTCCTCGGACTCGACGCCGAGACGATCGGCGACGCGGCCCACGAGGTCGGTGCGCGACTGCACCAGCTCGTCACCCGCCAGGCGACACTCGAGGAGGCGTTCCTGTCTGCCACCGGACGGGACGAGGAGTTCCGGGGCGGGGATGCCGGATGATCGACGCCCTCCGCTATGAGCTGGTGCGACTTCGCACCATTCGCTCGACCTACTGGCTCATCGGCATCGCGCTCGGGCTTCAGCTGTGCTTGACCTTCATCATCGCCTGGCGGCTGCCGTCGTCGGGTCCGCTGTCCGGCGGTGACGAGGTGTTCGCGATCTTGGTGACGCTCGGCGCCTCACTTGGCTTCGCGCCGCTGTTCGTCGCCTACATTCTGGGCCTCGTCGGAGTCTTCTCGATGGGACACGAATACCGGCACGGGATGATTCGCGCCACCCTCACCGCCCTGCCCAACAGGTTGACGGTGCTGGCGGCGAAGGTGCTGGTCGCAGCAGTGGTCGCTGGAATCGCAGCAGTCGTGTGCGTGCTGATTGCGTTGCTCGCTGCTCAGCTCTTCGGGGTCGGCATGCCGACCGGCGACGGGTTCTGGGGCATGACAGCGGGCACCGTCATCTACACCATGTTGTTCTCGGTGTCGGGCCTCGCCTTCGCCGCGATCACCCGCCACCAGACTGCGGCGGTCGCCCTGCTGCTGCTCGTGCCCAGCGTCATCGAGGCGATCATCGGCGCAGTAGTGCTGGCGATCAAATTCGGCTCCGACGATCCAAGGGCCGAGGGTGGCATCGCCGAGCTGCTCAAGTTCCTGCCCTACGACGCCGGTGGCCAGATGTACACGCGCCTGTCGATCGATCGTGCTCTGGAGATCTTCGGCATCGTGCCGTTCGGACCGGTGGGCGGCGGCCTGGTGATGGCCGCGTTCGTCGCGATCCTGCTGGCTGTCAGCGCCGTGCTCTTCGTGCGCCGGGACGCCTGAAGCCACGTCCGGCTGACCCCGTCACCCGCTGTTACAGTGCCGGTGTGCCGAGTGACCTCGCCTACCGCCTGAAGGTGTTCCGCCAGATCGGGCTCGCCAAGCCCCAGCTGCCGCACCGACTGGCGATCGCCGGGTACCAGCTGGTCAAGTGGGGGCCGGGTTTCCCGGCTGCGGTCGCCGCCGGTGCCGCGCGATTCCCCCATCAGACCGCCATCATCGACGACCTCGGCGAGATCACGTGGGCCGAGCTGCGCGACCAGATCAATCAGCTCACGCACGCCCTGAACGAGCGTGGCGTCGAGCCGGGCGACTCGGTCGCGGTGCTGGCTCGCAACCACCGCTACATCGTCATGTCGATGATCGCCATCATGCAGGCCGGCGCCCGGGTCCTGATGCTCAACACCATGGCCAGCGGCTCGCAGCTCACCGAGCTCGCCGACCGTGAAGGGGCGAAGTTCATCATCCTCGACGAGGAGTTCCTGCCGGTCGCCGAGAAGGTCGACCGCGACCAGCTGCTGCTCGCCTGGACCGACGGAGACCAGGACATCCCCAGTGTCGCCAACATCCTCGAGGGTCACACGACGAAGCAACCGTCCAAGCCCGACAAGCCCGGCACCGTCATCATCTTCACATCCGGCACCACCGGACTGCCCAAGGGCGCGCAACGCTCCGAACCCGAGGGCCTCGACCCCTTGGTGGCGTTCTTCGGAGCCATTCCGTACCGCGGCAACTCGACGATCGTGCTGGCCGCCCCGCTGTTCCACTCGTGGGGACTCATCAACTTCAGCTTCGGTCTGTCCACCGTTCCCACGTACGTCATGCGCCGCAAGTTCAAGGCCGACCAGGTGCTCGAGGACATCGAGAAGCACCGTGCCGAGGCGCTCGTGGTGGTGCCGCTGATGATGCAGCGCCTCGTCGATGCCGAGAAGGCCGGCGAGGCCAACGTGTCGAGCCTGCGGATCACGGCGGCGAGCGGGTCGGCTCTCGCCGGTGAGCTCGCCACCAAGTACATGGACACGTTCACCGACTCGGTCTACAACTTCTACGGCGCCACCGAGACGGGATGGGTCACGGTCGCCTCGCCCGAGGACCTGCGGGCCGCGCCGGGCACGGCCGGACGTCCGCCATGGCACACCACCGTCCGCATCCTCGACAAAGACGGCAACGAGGTCGAGAAGGGCGAGACCGGCACGATCTACGTCGCCAACGACATGCCGTTCGGCGGCTACACCGATGGCAACACCAAGGACTTCGCCGACGACATGATGAGCACCGGCGACCTCGGCCACTTCGACGAGGACGGTCGTCTGTTCGTCTCGGGTCGTGACGACGACATGGTGATCTCCGGCGGCGAGAACGTCTTCCCGCGCGAGCTCGAAGACGCTCTGATCGACCACGACGACATCACCGACGTCGTGGTCACCGGCATCGACGACAAGGACTTTGGCCAGGCCCTTGCCGCGTACATCGTGACGAAGGACGGGGCCACGCTCGAGCACGACGACATCGTCGCGTTCGCGAAGGAGCGGGTCGCCCGCTTCGCCGTGCCGCGCAAGACGATGTTCCTCGATGAGCTGCCGCGCAACCCCACCGGCAAGGTCATGAAGCGCGAGCTGCCGGAATTCGATTGAGCCGAGGAGCGAAGCGACGAGCGCTCAATCGGGTTGAGCGTGTCGCGCCGAAGGCGCCAGTTGCGAAGCCAAGCCACGGGGGATGTCTCGATGCGGTGGCCATGGCGTTTGCCGTCGTTGTGGCAGGCTGACGACGTGGACATCGCGTACGCCCCCAAGCCGGACGGACGCCCCGACCCAGGCGAGGTCGTGTGGACCTGGGTGCCCTACGAGGACGACCCGAGCCAGGGGAAGGATCGGCCGGTGCTGCTGATCGGGCGTGACGACTTCCAGCTCTACGGGCTGATGCTGACGTCGCAGGACCACGACCGTGACAAGGAGCAGGAGGCCCGCGAGGGGCGGTACTGGATGGATCTCGGGCCAGGCCCATGGGACTCCAAGGGGCGCGCCAGTGAGATTCGGCTCAACCGGCTCATCGTGATCGACCCGGAGACGGTGCGGCGCGAGGGGTCGGTGCTCGACCAGGAACGATTCGAGGCCGTGGCCGCCGCCGCGGCTCCGCACTTCACATGAGTGTCGTCCGCGACGTCGACCGGTTCCAGCGACGGCACCCGGTCCTCGGCTTCCCGCTCGCCGTCGTCTACAAGTACTTCGACGACCAGGGCCCCTACCTCGCCTCGATCATCGCGTTCTACGCCTTCATCGCGATCTTCCCGCTGCTGCTCATCTCGACGTCGATCCTCGGCTTCTTCCTCCAGGACGACCCGGCTCTGCGCGAACGTCTGCTCGACACCGCCTTGAGCCAGTTCCCCATCGTCGGTGAACAGCTGGGCCGTCCCGAGGGGCTTGCAGGGCAGCACGTCGGCGATCGTCATCGGCGCCCTCGCCGCGACCTACGGCTCGCTCAACCTCGGCCAGGCTGCCCAGAATGCCGCTCACATCACCTGGGCGGTGCCGCGGAACAGCCGGACGAATGCCGTGCTGCAGCGAGTTCGCAGCCTGGTGCTGCTCGCGTTCGCCGGGCTCGGCATCCTTGCGCTGGCGCTGGCATCGTCATTGCTGGCCAACCCGGACGCGATCGGCATCGACGCGGGAGACCTCAGCTGGGCGATCCGCATCACCGGATTCGTGGTCACGTCGGTGATCTTCATCGGGCTGTTCCGGCTGGTGAGCGGTGGACGCGCGTCCACCCGGTCCGTGCTTCCGGGCGCGCTCGCGGCCTCGGTGATGTGGCAGGTTTTGCAGCTCGGCGGCAACTCGTTCGTCACGAACGTCATCGGCTCAGCGGGACAGATGACCGACACCTTCGCACTCGTGCTGGGACTGGTCGCCTTCCTGTACCTCGCCGGCATGCTGATGGTGCTGAGCCTGGAGATCAACGTGGTGCTGCGGCGTCGGCTCTATCCACGCGCCCTGCTCACGCCGTTCACCGACCGGGTCTCGCCCACCGAAGCCGACCTGAAGGCGTACACGCGGCTACGCGAAGTCGCAGCGCCACAAGGGATTCCAGTCGATCGAGTCGACCTTCGAGAAGCGGCCGAAGGATCCGCCCCGATAGGCTGGTGGCCTGCAAACGATCGACCAAGACGTGAGGATCCGCCATGCCCACGGGCAAAGTGAAGTGGTACGACGCCGACAAGGGATTCGGGTTCCTGACCCAGGACGACGGTGGCGACGTCTACGTGCGTTCTGACGCCCTGCCCGAGGGCGTCACGACGCTCAAGGCCGGGTCGCGTGTCGAGTTCGGCATCGCGCAGGGCCGTCGCGGCGACCAAGCGCTGCAGGTACGTGTGCTCGAGCCGGTCGGCTCGGTCTCGCGCTCCCAGGCCCAGGCCCGGCGCAAGGCGCCCGAGGACATGGTCGCCATCGTCGAGGACCTCATCCGGCTGCTCGACGGACTCGGTGAGAGCTACCGGCACGGACGTCACCCCGACCACAAGGCGGCCAAGCCGGTCGCCCAGCTGCTGCGCGCGCTCGCCGCAGAGCTCGACAGTTGACATGACCTCCTACTCGCTCGGCGACATCGAGCCCCGGCTCACGCCGAGCGAGCGCATGCCGGTGCTGTTCGTCGGGCACGGCAATCCGATGAACGCGATCTCCGACAACGCGTTCACGAGGGAGTGGGCCCGGGTCGGCGGCGAGCTGCCCGAGGCGCAGGCCATCGTCGTCATCAGCGCGCACTGGCTCACGCCCGGTTCCACGCACATCACCGATGCGCCGCGGAACAAGGTCATCTACGACTTCGGGGGCTTCCCCGACGAGCTCTACCACGTGCAGTACCCCACCGAGGGCGATGCCGAGGTGGCTCGATACCTGGCGCGGCAGCTGGCCGAGTACGAGGCCCAGCTGGACGCCCAGTGGGGACTCGACCACGGCACCTGGTCCGTGCTCAAGCACCTCGCGCCCGAGCCTGAGGTGCCGGTGCTGCAGGTCAGCATCGACTACACGAAGCCGCTGCCCGAGCTCTTCGAGCTGTACTCACGGCTGCGGGCGCTTCGGCACCGCGGCGTGATCTTCATCGGCAGCGGCAACATCGTGCATGCGCTCAATCGGGTCAAGTGGGACGGCGGCGCGGCGTGGGACTGGGCGGAGCAGTTCGATGCCGACACCGCCGAGGCGCTGCGCGAACGCCACACCGACCTGCTGCTCGATCCCTACGGCACGTGGGCGGAGGCCCGCGTCGCGGTGCCGACCGACGACCACTACCGGCCGATGGTGGCGGCGCTGAGCCTGCTCGACCGCAACGAGGACATCAGCTTCTTCAACGCCGCCATCGACATCGGGTCGGTGGGCATGCGCTCGTTCATCACGGCTTGACGGCGTTGGGTGGCGGGTTGAGCACCCGCGCCATCACGAACGAGAGCCAGGCGAACAGGATCACCGCGGTGATGACCATGCCCAGTGGTGCCGAGACGTCGGCCGTGAACAGTCCGATGCCTATCAGGCCGCCGATCACCCACGAGAGCTGAAGCAGCGTCTCCGAACGGGCGAACATGCTGGTGCGGACCTCCTCGACGACGTCGCGCTGGATGAGGGCGTCGAGGCTCAGCTTGCCCAGCGACTGGCACAGCCCCACCGTCAGGCCGAGAACGGCCGCGATCGGCCACTTGAAGAACGCCGCCGCCACGACGAGCACGACGACGTCGAGCACCAGCACGGCCAGCACGACGCGTTCGGGCCGGTGGGACTTGGCCCACGACCCGATGACGATGCCAAGCGTGTTGCCGAGCCCGGCGGCGCCGATGACGAGCGCCATCAGGATGGTGGCGTTGCCGCCCCACCCCATCGAGTCGGGCGGGTCGCGCAGGACGAACGCCATGAAGATGGTCAGGAATCCGGTGAGCAGCCGAAGGCCGGCGTTGCTTCGCAGGCCGTTGACGACGTCGCGTGAGACGGCGATGCCGGGCCGGCGACCAGCGATGCTGACCGTCTCCTCGCCGGCGCTGGAGTCGACGCGGTCGGGCAGCAGGATGGCGAAGATCGTGCCGATGACGAACAGCGCGGCCGCGTAGCGCAGGGCCCACGGCGCACCGATGGCGGCCGCGCCCACGGCGAGAGGCGCCGAGATCACGGCAGCCGCCGTGCCGGTGAGTGAGATGCGGGAGTTGGCCTTGACCAGCGTGAACTCCGCCGGCAGGAGTCTCGGCACTGCCGCCGCACGGGTGACGCCGTACGCCTTCGACGAGATCAGCACGCCCAAGGCCGCCAGGTAGAACGACGCCGACTCATCGACCACCGCTCCGGCCAGCACCCAGCAGCAGAACGCGCGCACCGCCAGGGTCGCGCCGATCGCCCACCGTCGACCGCGCCGGAACCGGTCGAGGAACGGCCCGATCAGCGGAGCGACCACCGCGAACGGCAGCATCGTGAGCACGAGGAAGAGCGCGACCTGGCTGCTGGCCTGCTCCGTCGGAACGGTGAAGAACAAGGTGCCTGCGAGTGAGACCGCCACCGCCGCGTCGCCGGCGGTGTTGAAGGCGTGCAGCTCGAGCAGCCGCGAGAGCCCGCTCTCGCGAGCCCCACCGGACTGGGTGAAGCGGCGGGCCCCGAGGAACGCCGAGCTGCTCCCACGGGCGACCATCCGTCCGACTCCCTCGGAGAACCGGCGCGCTCCCTCGATGCGAGATTGCCGTTCCGCCTCGGGAAAGGGTGGAGGGGGTTCGACTCGTTCGTTCTCCTCCATGGCCTCATCCTGCCTCACCCCCGCGACCCTGCAGATCGAGACATGGGCGACAATCAGGACATGCCCACCGACGCGTTGCTGATCTCTGCCGTCGACGTCGCCCGCGACGCCGTGAACGAGGCTGCCGACCCCGGAACGGTGGGCGATCACCTGCGCTCGGTCGAGGAGGGCGACGGTCTCGTCGCGCACCACTTCGCGAGCACGCAGCCCGGATACCGCGGCTGGTACTGGTCGGTCAACGTCACCCGCGCGCCCGACGCCGAGAAGATCACCGTCAACGAGGTCGTTCTGCTCCCCGGCGACGAGGCGATCGTCGCGCCGGCGTGGACGCCGTACAAGGAGCGCATCAAGCCCGGCGACCTGGGTCCCGGCGACGTGCTCCCGCCCGAGGAAGACGACGCGAGGCTCGTGCCCGCGTGGTCGGCCGGCGACGACATCGACACCCTCGACCGAGCCTACGCGCGTGAGGTCGGGCTCGGACGCGAGTGGGTGCTATCCCTCGAGGGGCGCGACCTGGCCGCCCAACGGTGGCACGACGGCGAGCAGGGCCCGTACACTCCGCTCGCCCAGCAGGCGCCCGACAGCTGCGATTCGTGCGGCTTCCTCATGAGCCTCGCCGGACCGCTGTCGGACACATTCGGCGTCTGCGCCAACGGCATGGCCAACGACGACGGCAAGGTCGTGGCGTTCACCCACGGCTGCGGCGCCCACTCCGGTGCCAAGCTGAGCCGATCCGCTTCACCGCAGCAGCTGCCCCCGCCGGTTTTCGACACCGTCAACGTCGACGAGGTCGAGTCCTTCTGACGAGATCGATCGGCGCTCTGCGCCGATCGGGATCGAGTCAGGTTGAGCGCGTCGCGGCGAAGCCGCCCGGGGCCGAAACCTCAGACCTTCTTGCGACGCCCTGGCTGGATGCGCAGGGCGTTGCGGCGCCGGCGGCAGTACTCGATGCCGATGAGGCCGAGGCCGAGCCCGGCCAACGCGGTCCACATCCACCACGTGCGCCCTTGCTCGTCGAGGGTGCCGAGGAACGGCAGGAGGGCGACGGCGGTGACGCCCCAGATGATGGTGCCGACGGTCATGGTGCGGACGCCGTCGACGTCCATGGGCTCGACCTCGGCGACGCGGTGGGTGGTGCTGCCGATCTCGAGCTCGGTGACCTCCGGGCGTCCGAGCTCGTGACGGCGCGCTGCGCGCTCGAGCCTGGCCCGCTCGCGATGACCGAGCTTGCGCTCGATGGTGGTCGGCCCGTCGCCGTCGCGCACGGTCCAGTCCGCACCGTCCGGACTGTCGTCGGCGCCGTCCTTGCTCACTCCGCCAGCGTACCCGTCGGGGTCGGGCGGCTCCGGGAACTGCTGGCATGCTGAATGACGATGAGTCCCCGCTTCCGACGACTGCTGATCCCGGGTCTCCTGGTGGCCCTGCTGGTCGTCGTGCTCGTGGCCGCGATCAGCGGGCGAGCCGACGGCGCCGAGCCGGGGCAACCGGTCGACTCCCAGGTCGTGTCACGGCTCGACGACGTGCGGATCACCGAGTCGAGCGGGCTCGCGGTCAGCACGAAGCACGAGGACCTCGCGTACACCATCAACGACTCCGGCAGCACGTCGACGGTGTTCGCGATTCGGATCTCCACCGGCGACGTGGTCGGCACCACGACCGTGCGGGACCCCAACTTCAACTGGCTGGACACCGAGGCCATGGCCCTGCGCGGCCGGACGCTGTGGGTGGCCGACACCGGCGACAACTTCCTGCAACGCGCCGACGCCGCCCTCTACGCCTTCGACGAGCCAGGCCCCGGCGACCACACGGTCGTACCGAGGCGCTACCCCGTGACGTACGAGGACGGTCCGCAGAACGTCGAGGCGATCGCCGTGCCACCCAAGTCCGGACGCATCCTCCTGCTCTCGAAGCTGTCGGCAGGCGGAGTCGTCCACCGGCTGCCGGCAAGGCTGCGCGAGGGCGCGCCCAACGTCGCCACGCCGACGTCGCGAAAGACGCCCGGCTTCACGACGGACGCGACGTACACCGCCGACGGCCGGCACGTGCTGGTGCGCAGCTACACGGCCGCGGAGGTGCGCGATGCCGAGTCGTGGGACCTGGTGCGCACCGACGTGCTGCCCGACCAGCAGCTCGGCGAGACCATCGCCCTCGAGGACTCCGAGCGGACGTACCTCATCGGCAGCGAAGGCCTGAACTCGGCGCTGCTGCGCATCGCGTTCGACCCGGACACGGCCACCCCATCCCCCACGACGGCGCCCGACGCGCCGTCCGGCGATGCGCCAAAGAAGGGATCGGGCATCTCCTTCGGCGCTGTCGGGCTCCTCGGCGGGCTCATCGTGCTGGTCGCGGCGATCTTGTTGGCACGTCGCCGTTCTCCTCCGTCATAGGGCGACTTTTGCGAAGATGGTCGACATGCCTCGCGCTCCCGGATCACTTTCCCTCGCCCTTCTCATCGTCGCCGTGTGCGTCCCGACCGCTGCGGTGGGCCAGGACTCGGAGAAGATCAGCGAAATGAGCGATCCGCGTATCGAGGAGTCGAGTGGCCTGGTCATCAGCCCGAAGCACGAGGACCTCGCGTACACGATCAACGACGGCGACAAGGCGATCGTGTTTGCGATACAGATCTCGACCGGCAACGTCGTCGGCACCACGCGCGTTGGCGGAGGAGCCCTCCAGGACACGGAGGCGATCACCATCGACGGCAACGGGAGGATGTGGCTCGCCGACCTCGGTGACAACGACAGAGAGCGCAACGACACCGCGGTGTACCGGTTTCCTGAGCCGGGCCCGGGCGAGCACTCCGTGACCGCGAAGCGGTATCCGGTCAGCTACGAGGGTCGCCCCGCCAACATCGAGGCGTTCCTGGTGCACCCGAAGACCGGCGAGAAGTTCGTCGCGAGCAAGGCTGAGGACGGGTCCGGAACGGTGTACTCCCTGCCGAAGAAGCTGACCAGGGACGGCGACAACCGGGCCACCGACCTGGGCAAGCCGGTTCCCCAGGACGCCTCGGACGCCACCTTCACGCCGTCTGGTTCGCAGGCGCTGATCCGCACCGGGGATGCCGTGCATGTCTTCGACCCTGAGACCTGGTCGGAGGTCGAGCGACTGTCGGTTCCGGAGGTCGAGAACGGCGAGTCCATTGCGATGGAGCTCGACGGAAAATCGTTCATCATCGGCAGCGAGGGCAACAACTCACCGCTCATTCGCGTGGCGTTCCAGTCAGATCAGGAGTCGGCCGAGGCGACACCGGCGCCGAGCCCGTCGCCGACACCGGAGACCGTGGACGCGTCGGACGAGGAGTCCGACGAGGGCGTCAGCATCCCGGTCTACCTCGTCGTGGCGATCGCCGCCGTGGGAGCTCTCGCTCTGGTTGCCGTCTGGATGACCCGGCGGCGCCAACACGCCGGACGCCACTAGTCGCTACCGGTTCAGTTCTGGCATGCTCCGGGCATGGCCTTCACTCTCGACTCCCACTTCAAGATCAGCGAACGTGACTCGACCGTCGTCCAAGAGGTGCGTGGCGGCGTCGTCACGTTCCTGACGATGGCCTACATCATCGTCCTCAATCCGATCATCCTCGCCGGCGTCGCCGATGCGGACGGCAAGTACCTCGGCGGCGGCTCCACGCCCGGTTCGGGGTTCGCCACCATCGCGGTCGTCACCGCGCTGGTCGCCGGCATCCTGACGATCCTCATGGGAATCGTGGCGAACTTCCCGCTCGCGCTCGCCACCGGACTCGGCCTCAACGCCTTCGTGGCCTACTCCATCGCCAGCCAGATGACGTGGGCCGATGCGATGGGCCTCGTCGTGCTCGAGGGCCTCATCATCCTGGTCCTGGTGTTCACCGGCTTCCGCAAGCTCGTCTTCGACGCCGTGCCGCGTCAGCTCAAGACGGCGATCGCCGTCGGCATCGGCCTGTTCATCACCTTCATCGGCCTCGTCGACGCGGGCTTCGTGCGGACGTCCGGCATCCCGGCGCCACCGGTCGGGCTCGGCATCGGCGGTCAGCTGTCCGGCTGGCCGGTCCTGGTGTTCTGCATCGGCCTGCTCATCATGATCGCGCTCTACTCGCGGGGCATCCCCGGAGCGATCCTCATCGGCATCGCCATCACGACGGTGCTGGCCGGCATCGTGCAGGCGCTCACCGACACGAAGGGCAGCGGCGGCAACCCGGCGTCGAAGGGCTGGAACCTCAACGTCCCGTCGTGGCCGGACGACCTCGTGCAGAAGCCGGACTTCTCGCTGATCGGCGACTTCTCGCTGTTCGGCTCGTTCGAGCGGGTGGGTGTCATCACCGCTGCGCTGCTGGTGTTCACGCTGTTGCTGGCCGACTTCTTCGACACGATGGGCACGATGACCGCGATCGGCGCCGAGGCCGACCTCAACGACGAGGAGGGCACGCCCGAAGGAGCGCAACGCATCCTGGTCGTCGACTCCCTCGCCGCCGCCGCCGGTGGCGCCGCGGGGATCTCGAGCAACACGGCGTACATCGAGTCGGCATCCGGCGTTGGCGACGGCGCCCGCACGGGCCTGTCGAGCATCGTCACCGGCGTGCTGTTCCTGCTGTCGACGTTCCTGGCGCCGCTGGTCCAGCACATCCCGAACGAGGCCGCCGTCCCGGCGCTCGTGCTCGTCGGCTTCCTGATGATGAGTCAGGTGTCAGACATCAGCTGGGACGACGCCGAGATCGCGATCCCGGCCTTCCTCACGATCGTGCTGATGCCGTTCACCTACTCGATCACCGTGGGCATCGGCGCCGGCTTCGTCGCCTACGTGCTGCTCAAGGCGGTTCGTGGCAAGGCCGCAGAGGTGCACGCGCTGCTGTGGGTCGTGGCCGGCCTGTTCGTCGTGTACTTCGCGATCAACCCGATCACCCGCTGGCTCACTTGACAGCTAGCGTGGGCGGCATGTTGATCACGATCGACGGAAAGACGCCGCAGGTCGACGACGAGGCGTGGGTGGCCCCCAACGCGACGCTCGTCGGCGCCGTGACCATCGGAGCGGGCGCCAGCATCTGGTACGGCGCGGTGATTCGTGCGGACAACGAGCCGATCACCATCGGCGCGCGCTGCAACGTGCAGGACAACTGCGCGTTCCACGTCGACGCCGGCCGCCCGGTCAGCCTGGGCGAAGGCGTGTCCATCGGCCACGGAGCCGTGGTGCACGGTGCGACGATCGGCGACAACGTGCTGGTCGGCATGGGCGCGATCGTGATGAACGGTGCGGTCCTCGGTCGACGAGTCGATGATCGCTGCCGGCGCACTGGTCACCGAAGGCACGGACGTGCCGCCCCGCTCGCTGGTCGCCGGTGTGCCCGGCAAGGTGCGTCGCGAGCTCAGCGACGCCGAGGTCGAGAACCTGTACAAGAACGCCCGCATCTACGAGGAGCATCGCGACCTGCACCGCGGCGGCACGACCGTCTGATCACTCCGTGGAGTAGCCATCCGGATTCTGGCTCTGCCACCGCCAGGCGTCCGCACACATCTCATCCAGCGACCGCTGCGCCACCCAGCCGAGCTCGACCTTCGCCCGCGATGGATCGGCCCACATCGTGGCCACGTCACCGGCACGGCGTTCCACGATCTCGAACGGAATCTCTCGGCCACACGCGCGCTCAAGGCATGGAGCCCTCGAACACCGAAGTTCCGCTGCCTCCGCCGAGGTTCCACGTGCGCACCCGCGGATCGCCCTCGACGATGGCCTCGAGTGCGGCGAGATGACCGGTCGCGATGTCGTCGACGTGGATGTAGTCGCGTTCGCCGGTGCCGTCCTTCGTCTCATAGTCGTCACCGAAGATCAACAGCTTGTCGCGCCGCCCGACCGCCACTTGGGTGATGAAGGGCACGAGGTTGCTGGGAGTTCCTTTCGGGTCCTCGCCGATGAGACCGGACGGGTGAGCGCCCACCGGATTGAAGTACCTGAGCATGGCGATGCGCCATCGTGGATCCGCCGCCGCCAGGTACGGAGAGGTGGATGCTGCAAGTCAAACCTGGCACGGTTGAAGAACTCCACCGGCAAGGCGAGTCACACACCGACGGACCGATTGGTTCGTCGCTCGAGGACACCCTTGATTGGACGGACTTGCCGCCGTCCACGATGTCTCACAGGTGCTGCACGCGATCGCGGACGATGGCCTCACGCCGCTGGTGGACATCGCCGACAGAGTCACGCCGATGCGTACAACCCGGAACGGCAGGATCAAGATCGAGCCGATTCGCCCTGTCGCCGGGCTCCGAGGCTGACCAAGCACTCACTCGAGGGTGGACGAGCTCGGGAGATCAAAGTCGACGAGCTTGTCGGGCCGCTGCAAGTCCGGTGACCAAGGTCCAGGGAGAGTCGCCGATGCACACTCGACCGTCGGCGCAGGTGCAGGCGCCCCTCATCCAGACATGCTGGGTGGGTCGGCCCGGCGCTCTACATCCTCGCGTTCCAGAACAATGCCATCCGCTCGACCGGCGGATTGCGGTGCATGCGATCGAGGGCCACGGAAAGTCCGGCCGCCCGTTCGGCTCTCACCGATCAAGACCCGGACGAAGCGGCCACTGATTACTGCTAGCCGGGTATGGGGAGACACCAGTGGATCCGCCGCCGCCAGGTCGGAGAGGAGGCGCTCGGTCACGATCTTCGTCTGGCCGTAAGGGTTTGCGGCCTGCAGCGGCCGCTGGTCCTCATGGAACCGGGCGGTGAAGCTTGCCGATGGCGTCCTGTCCAGCGGACGCGGTCAAGCGGCTGCTCAACGAGGTATCCAGATCCCGCAACGCAGCCCAAGATGCCTACTTCACCGACGCCGCGAGGCGCGTCTTCGACTGTCGTGGCAGGCTGCAGCTGGGCACTCTAGGGGCCTGGCCAAGGCCGTGGACGAGAACGTGGCTTGATCGCCGTACACCGTCGCGGAGGAGGAGAAGACCAGCGCGCAAGGACCGTGGGCCTCCATCGCCGACAGGAGTGAGAACGTGACATTCATGTTGTGGTCGTAGTACTCGAGGGGCCTCGCCATGCTGTCGCCGACGGCTTTGAGCGCCGCGAAGTGGACGACGGCTGCGTAGTCGCCGCCGGCGATGAGATTCTCGGTCGCGGCTCGGTCCCTGAGGTCGACCTCGTGCACGGTGACAGCTTCGCCGGTGATCGCCTTGGACGCGTCGGATTGCCTCGGACTTGCTGTTAAGGAGAAGTTGAATCGACGATCTCAACCTCGTGCCCGGACGCGATGAGGTAGACCGCGGTGTGCGATCCGATGTATCCAGCTCCACCGGTGAGGAGAACGCGCATGCGACCAACCTATCCAGGCCTGTTCACCTTGAACCGGAACAGGGGCCACAGGCTAGTTGGTCACATCAGGTGGCGGCCCGTGAGCGGGCGTTCATACACTTCGCACATGGTCTCCGATCCCGGCGTGGTGCCGGTTCTGCTTGCCGAGGGCGTCGAGGTCGACGTCTCCGAGTGGGAGAAGGCCACCGCGGACGTCCTGCGCAAGAGGAAGCGGCTCGCCGACGACGCTCCCGACTCCGACGTCTGGAACCTGCTCGCGCACGAGACCCTCGACGGCATCAGCGTCACGCCCTTGGGCACTCCCTCGCTCACCGATGGCTCTCGCCGACCCCGGGCTGCCCGGCCAGGCGCCGTTCACCCGTGGCGCCTCCGCCACCCGTGAGCTCGACGGCTGGGACATCCGCGCCTGGTTCACCGACCCGGACGTCGACGTCACCGCCGACCACGTGGTCGCCGACATCGAGAACGGCGTCAACTCGCTCTGGCTCGCTGTGGGGGACGGGAGCCATTCCGGTCGACGCCCTGGCTCGCGTGCTGGAGCCGGTCTTCCTGGACCTCGCACCCGTCGTTCTCGACGCGCCTGAGTCGCCACTCGACGCCGCCCGGGCGCTCGACGCCGTCATCGACGACAAGTCGGTCGAGCCCGCGGCCGGAACCAGCTACGGCGCCGACCCGATCGGCGCGTCGGTTCGCGGTGTGGGGGAGACCGACCTGTCCGTCGCCGTCGAGGTGGTCGAGCTCGCCCGCGCTCGGGGCGCCCGCGGCATCGTCGTCGACGCCACCGCCGTGCACGACGCCGGCGCGTCCGAGGTGCAGGAGCTCGCCTACTCCCTGGCCGCCGGTGCGGCCTACCTGCGACTGCTGGTCGATGCCGGACTCAGCGTCGACGAGGCGGCCGGCCAGATCGACTTCCGGTACGCGGCCACCGACGAGCAGTTCATCACCATCGCCAAGCTGCGCGCGGCCAGACGGCTGTGGAACCGCGTCGCCGAGCTGAGCGGCGTCACCCCCGATGCGCGTGGACAGCGGCAGCACGCGGTCACGTCGCGGCCGATGATGTCGGCCTACGACCCGTACGTGAACCTGATCCGCACCACCATCGCCGCGTTCGCGGCCGGCGTGGGCGGCGCCGAGGCCGTCACGGTCCTCCCGTTCGACGAGCCGCTCGGTCTGCCGGAGCCGTTCAGCCGGCGCATCGCCCGCAACATCTCCAGCCTGCTCATCAGCGAGTCGCACGTCGCGATCGTCACCGACCCGGCCGGCGGCTCGCACTCGGTCGAGAAGCTCACCGACGACCTCGCCCGGGCAGCCTGGGAGCAGTTCGGCGAGCTCGACGCGACCGGCATCGTGGCGGCCGTTGCCGACGGAAGCCTCAGGGAGCGCATCGCGGCCACCGTCGAGGCCAGGGGTCGCGAGGTCGCCACCCGGGCCCGCCCGCTCACCGGGCTCACCGAGTTCCCGAACCTGCACGAGGAACGACCCGAGCGCCGCCCGTACGGACGCGCACCCGTCGTGCACCGGTACGGCGAGGCGTTCGAGCAGATGCGCGACGACCGCGCGGCCACTCCCGTGTTCCTCGCCACCATGGGTCGCATCGCTCAGCACACCGCCCGAGCGACCTTCGCGGCCAACCTGTTCGCGTCCGGCGGCATCGACACCGTGACGGCCGGGGCCACCGAAGGCGTCGGCGACGTCGTCAACGCCTACGACGAGGCGGGGGACCTGCCCGTCGTCTGCCTGGCCGGTCCCGACTCTGCCTACCAGGAGTGGGGCGCCGACCTGGTCACAGCGCTGCGCGAAGCGGGTGCGCGTCACGTGATCGTCGCCGGCAAGGCCGATCTCGGTGCCGACGACTCCGCTGCCGCGGGCCTCGACGCTCTCGACTTCCTCAGCCGCACGAGGGAGGTGCTGGCATGAGCATCCCCGAGTCGTTCGCCGACTTCCCGCTCGACCCGGACGAGCCGTACCAGCCCGACGCCAGGGCGTACGAGGGCGCCACCGACGGCGCGGAGGCATGGGACTCGCCCGAGGGCATCCCGGTGCATCCGCTCTACACCGCGGCCGATCTCGACGACGTCGACGCGCTCGACACCTACCCCGGCCTGGCGCCCTTCCTGCGCGGGCCCTACCCGGCGATGTACACGACGCAGCCGTGGACGATCCGCCAGTACGCCGGCTTCTCCACCGCCGAGGAGTCGAACGCGTTCTACCGCCGAAACCTCGCCGCCGGGCAGAAGGGTCTGTCGGTCGCCTTCGACCTCGCCACCCACCGGGGATACGACTCCGACCACCCGCGCGTGCGCGGCGACGTCGGCATGGCAGGCGTGGCCATCGACTCCATCTACGACGCTCGTCAGCTGTTCGACGGCATCCCGCTGGACGAGATGAGCGTCTCGATGACGATGAACGGCGCCGTGCTGCCGGTGCTCGCGCTCTACATCGTCGCGGCCGAGGAACAGGGCGTGCCGCCGGAAAAGCTGTCCGGGACCATCCAGAACGACATCCTCAAGGAGTTCATGGTCCGCAACACCTACATCTACCCGCCGGCGCCGTCGATGCGGATCATCTCCGACATCTTCGCGTTCACGGCCCAGAAGATGCCGCGGTTCAACTCCATCTCGGTGTCCGGCTACCACATCCAGGAGGCCGGGGCCACGAACGACCTCGAGCTCGCCTACACGCTGGCCGACGGCGTCGAGTACATCCGGGCCGGCCTCGATGCCGGGCTCGACGTCGACGCGTTCGCGCCCCGCGTCTCGTTCTTCTGGGCCATCGGCATGAACTTCTACATGGAGATCGCCAAGATGCGCGCCGCCCGAGCGCTCTGGTCGCGGCTCGTGTCGGACTTCAAGCCGGAGAACCCCAAGTCGTTGAGCCTGCGCACGCACAGCCAGACGTCGGGCTGGTCGCTCACCGCCCAGGACGTCTACAACAACGTGGCCCGCACGTGCATCGAGGCCATGGCGTCGACCCAGGGTCACACCCAGAGCCTGCACACCAACGCCCTCGACGAGGCCATCGCGCTGCCCAGCGACTTCAGCGCCCGCATCGCCCGCAACACCCAGCTGCTCCTGCAGCAGGAGTCAGGCACCACCCACACGATCGATCCGTGGGGCGGCTCGTACTACGTCGAGAAGCTCACCCACGACCTCGCGAACCGTGCCTGGGCGCACATCCAGGAGGTCGAGGAGGCCGGCGGGATGGCCAAGGCGATCGAGGCCGGCATCCCCAAGATGCGGGTCGAGGAGGCCGCCGCGCGCACCCAGGCGCGCATCGACTCCGGGCAGCAGGCGGTCATCGGCGTCAACACCTATCGCCTGCCGATGGAGGACGACCTCGACGTGCTCCGGGTCGACAACGCGTCGGTGTACGAGCAGCAGGTGGCCAAGCTCGAGAAGCTGCGTGCCGAGCGCGACCAGGACGAGGTCGATCGCACCCTCGCCGCCCTGACGAAGAGTGCCGAGAAGGGTGGCGCCCACGGCTCGCTGGACGGCAACCTGCTGGGCCTCGCCGTCGACGCCGCACGCGCCAAGGCCACCGTCGGAGAGATCTCCGACGCGCTGGAGAAGGTGTACGGGCGTCACCAGGCCGTGATCCGTACGATCTCAGGTGTGTACCGCAGCGAGGCCGGCCAGGGTGGCAACATCACCAAGGTCATCAAGGCCACCGAGGAGTTCGAGAAGGCCGAGGGACGCCGGCCCCGCATCCTCGTGGCCAAGATGGGTCAGGACGGCCACGACCGCGGCCAGAAGGTCATCGTCACGGCGTTCGCCGACATGGGCTTCGACGTCGACGTCGGCCCGCTGTTCTCCACGCCGGAGGAGGTCGCCCAGCAGGCCGTCGACGCCGACGTGCACATCGTCGGAATCTCGAGCCTGGCGGCCGGCCATCTGACTCTCGTTCCGCAGCTCAAGGACGCGCTCAAGGAGCTGGGGCGCGACGACATCATGGTGGTCGTCGGAGGCGTCATCCCGCCCGACGACGTCCAAGCCCTCAAGGACATGGGCGCCGCCGAGGTGTTCCTCCCCGGTACGGTCATCGCCGACTCCGCCCTGAGCCTGCTCGACAAGCTCCGCACCAGCCTGCAGCACTGATGACCACCCCAGAAAAGCGCTCGCCAGTCGAAGCGCTCGCGGGAGGTGCCCCCACGGGTGGCTCGCGCTTTCCCGGGGACCCCGGATGAGCAGCCTCGCCGAGGACGTCCTCGCGGGACGCCGGGCCGCCATCTCGCGTGCCATCACGCTCGTCGAGTCGAGCCGGCGCGACCACCGCGCGTCCGCCCGGGAGCTGCTCGAGACGCTGACGCCGAAGGCCGGCGGTGCGGTGCGCGTCGGCATCTCCGGGGTGCCGGGGGTTGGGAAGTCCACGTTCATCGAGGCGCTGGGCACGTGGCTCGTCTCCGAGGGTCACAAGGTCGGCGTGCTGGCGGTCGACCCGTCGAGCATCCGCACCGGTGGCTCCGTGCTCGGCGACAAGACCCGGATGGCCGCACTCGCCGTCAACCCGGACGCGTACATCCGGCCGTCGCCCACCGCCGGCACCCTCGGCGGTGTCGCGCGCGCCACCATGCAGGCGATGACGGTGCTGGAGGCCGGCGGCTTCGACGTCGTGCTCGTCGAGACGGTCGGTGTCGGTCAGTCCGAGATCACGGTCGCCGGCATGGTCGACACGTTCCTGTTCCTCACCCTCTCGCGCACCGGCGATCAGCTGCAGGGCATCAAGAAGGGCATCCTCGAGATCGCCGACGTCATCGCCGTCAACAAGGCCGACGGCGACCGGGAGCGGGAGGCCGAGGCGAGCGCGAAGGACCTCGCGGGCGCCCTCCGGCTCGTCTACGCGGGCACGAACGACTGGGTGCCGCCGGTGCTCACCTGCTCCGCGCTCGAGGGACGCGGCATCGACACCGTCTGGCAGCGCGTCATCCGGCATCGCGAGTTCATGGGCAAGAACGGCTTGCAAGAACAGCGGGCGCAGCAGCAGCTCGACTTCACCTGGGCGCTCGTCCGTGACGAGCTCGACCATCGGCTGCGCACCGACGAGAACGTCGCAGCTGTACGAGCCGAGGTCCGCGAGGCCGTGCTCGCGGGAGAGATGCCCGCCGCCACGGCGGCCGACAAGATCCTCGAGGCCTACGACTCCTGACGCCGAGTGGGGACGCTCGACCGTGCGCCGACCTGCGTCGTGTTCATCACGACCATGCCGCCGACGAGGAGGGCCAGTCCGACGAGGAAGACGCTCTCGTTGACTGGTGCGCCGGCGTCCGGGAGCATGCCGACGTCATCGTCTTCGTCGCCGTCGCCGTCTCCGCCACTCCCGTCGCCGTCGCCGTCGCCACCTCCGTCGCCACCTCCGTCGCCGTCGCCACCTCCGTCGCCACCTCCTTCACCGTCGCCATCGCTGTCGGCCGGTGCGACGAGGCTGGTGGGATCGGAGAGGTCCGAGGCGTCGGTGAATCCGGAGCGGACGGCGGTGACCTGGACGGTGATCGCCTTGCCTTCCTCCGCGGCAGTCAGGACGTAGGTCTTGCTGGCGGCACCGGGGATCTCGCCCGCGTCCGAGGCGCTGACCTCGGTGCTGTTGGCGAACCACTGGTACTGGAACGAGTCCGGCGTCGGGGACGGTGAGCCCTCGCCGGCGGTCAGGGTCTGCCCGACCTGTGCTGTGCCAGTGATGGTGGCGGTCGGGCCGGGATCGAAGACCGACGCCGGTTTGTTGTACGTGACCGACGCCGTGCCGGATGCGGTGCTGTTGTTGGTGCCGTCCGATGCAGCGCCCGGCTTCACCTTGGCGATCACGGTGCCGCTGGACGTCATGCCTGAGACCGAGACGGTGTAGGTCGTGCCGCTTCCGGCCACCTGCGCAGTCGTTGCGCCGGCCGTGCCGGTCAGCTCGATGTCGTCGTTGCCGAACCCGGTGACCGACTCGGAGAACGCGACGTCGAACACGATCGGACTGGTGCTGGTCGGATCAGCCTGCGACGACCCCTTCGTGATCGTCGCCGACGGCACCGACGTGTCCGGCTGGTTGTACGTGACGGTGTTGTCAGAGCTGGTGGATGCGGTGCTGGTGTTCGTGCCGTTGGTGGCTGCACCGGCCTTGACTGCGGCGATGACGGTGCCGCTGCTGGTCATCCCAGATACCGACACTGAATAGGTCGTGCCGCCGGCGGTGCCGGAGACGTTCGCGGTGGTCGCGCCGGCAGTGCCGGAGAGGGTGATGTCGTCGTTGCCGAAACCGGTGACGCCCTCGGAGAACACCACGTCGAACACGACTGGGCTCGCGCTGGTCGGGTCGTCCTGGGTCGCACCGTCATCGATCGTCACCGACGGTGTCGTCGGCGCCGCCGGCAGCGTGTAGGTGATGACCGCCTGGCCGTTGCCGTCGTGATCACCCTCCGCCACCGGCACCGAGCTCGTTGCCGTCGGAGTCACGAAGCTCGAACCGCCGCCTCCGCCACCGCCACCGGCCATCGCGACGAGCAGCAGCGATGCGTCCGTGGCTGAGCCACCACCACCGCCCCCTCCACCGAAGTAGCCACCGCCACCACCGCCACCAGCAGTTCCCTCGAAGCCCGTTCCTCCGTTGCCGCCTGAACCGGACGATCCAGCTGTACCGGGCGTCGCCGGGAACGTCACCGGGTTCTCATTGGGTGTGACCACCGATGGCGAGCTCGTGCCGCCAGTTCCACCGGTGCTGGAGGTCCCGGCCCCGCCACCACCGCCACCGTTGGCGCCAGTGCCGACCACAGTTTGGCCATTTGCGCCAGCGTTCCCGCTGGCTCCGCCGGAACCACCGTTCACTGTCGCGTTGATGCCGAAAATATTCCGCGTCCCGCGATGCGCGGCCCCGCCGCCACCGCCGGCGACCAGCAGGCGATCGGCCAAGCCACCAGTCGACGTGCGCAGGTCGGTCGCGCCACCCCCGCCTTCGGATTGCTCGCCGAGGCTTGACGACTGGCCCCAGCCCTGACCCCCGCCGTTGTAGGCCGCCGGTCCTCTCCCGGTGCTGTTGTCGGGTCGATGGGTGCCCCTCTGGCCGACCTCAACGTTGTACGTCGTCCCAGCCGCAACCGCCAGCGTGGCGTGGACGTGAGCGCCGTTGCCACCGACGGCAACGCTGTCGCTGTCGCCACCCGAGGCGCCGTAGAGGTCGAAGGTGGCGGAAGTGACGCCGGTCGGGACGGTCCAGGTCTGTGTCGCTCCGGTGTAGTCGAACGTGCAAGTGACTGTGGCGTCGACCGTCTCGCAGACCGGAACGGCCTGAGCGCCCGGGGACGTGAGAAGCGCAAGAGCGGGAGCGACGAGGACGAAGACAGCCGCGGCGCTCATGCGTCGGAGAGCAACCATGTCGTCCTTCGGCCCGGAGGGACACCCCAACGGAACCCGAGGGGAGTGGTGGCTCAGATTACGCGGAGTTCAGCTCGGTGCGCTCAAGCTCCGTGCCAATAGTCCGAAAGGACTAGTCAGACCTGGTTCGGTTGTGACTAAGGTCCGAGGAGCGCCTGGCCACTCGGGGCCGGCGAACCAAGGGGGAGACACATGATCCGACGAGCTCTCGTCGCGACGGCAGGTGTGAGCGTCACGATCGCTCTCACCCTGACCTCGGGAAGCGCCATCGCGTCACCCGTCACCGCGGAGAAGCCTGACCCGGCCGTCAGCAAGACGATCAGCAAGGCCGCGCAGGAGAAGACCAAGGACTACTGGACGACGATCGCGGATGAAGAACGCGAAGAGCGGCGGCCTCCTCGTCCGCGATCGCAGCGAGGTGACGTCTGAGGACAGCGTCGCCAGGGGAGAGCCCACCGTCGTGCGCGGCTCGGCCGCGAAGCCGACCGGCAAGAAGCAGCAGGCCTTCCCCGGTGGCTACTACACGGGCGGCGGAAAAGTCGTCCAGACGACCGGCAAGGTGTTCTTCACGCTCGGCGGCACCAACTACGTCTGCTCCGGCAGCTCGACCGTCGCGGCCAACAACAGCCTCGTCCAGACCGCAGGCCACTGCCTCAACGAAGGCCCTGGCGCGTTCGCGACGAACTTCACCTTCGTCCCCGGCTACGACGACGGAGCCGCCCCGTACGGCCAGTTCGTCGCGGCCGAGCTGCACACCTCCACGCAGTGGGCCAACCAGGGCGACCTCAACTACGACATCGGCTACGCGGTGGTCGGCACGTCCGGTGGCTCCACGCTCACCGGCGCCGTGGGAGCCCAGGGTGTCGGGTTCAACCTCGCCCGCAACGCCACGATGTATGCCTTCGGCTACCCGGCCGCGTCCCCGTACGACGGGTCCGACATCGCCTGGTGCAACGGGCCGGTGGCGGCCGACACGTGGGGCGGCAGCTCCGACCAGGGCATGGTGTGCAACATGACCGGCGGCTCGTCCGGCGGACCCTGGTTCATCAACTACAACGAGTCCAGCGGCATTGGCACGCTGAACTCTCTGAACTCCTTCAAGTACACCGGCGGACCTCTGAGCAACCGGATGTTCGGCCCGTACTTCGGCAGCGTCGTCCAGGGCGTCTACACCGCGGCCCAGGGCTGACGGCCATGAAGGAATCACCCTGCAGAACTAGCCGGGAGTAGTTATAAAGGACTACAAGATGCGCTAGGGTCTGAACAGACCATCGCGTGGGCGACCATCTCGGGGGGACGGTCGAGACGCGAGCAGGGGGACCGAAGGGCCCGGTCGTCTCGGGGGGGACGACCGGGCCCTTCCCATGCGCCCACTTCCCACGCACCTCACCAGTAACCTGAGCGCATGAATCAGACAGCCTTCTATGGCGTGGTGGCCGCGGCCAACCTCACCCTGCTCGGCCTGTGGTGGGTGGCCGTCAAGGACCGCACCAATCTCGTCGGCCACAAGGACGCGGCGTCGCGACGTGCCGCCTATCTCGTGTCCTTGCAGTTCGCCATCCCGGCCACCGTGGCCCTGCTCGCGCAGGTCAGCCCGGACGAGAGGGCGATCTGGCGCATCGCTTTCGGAACCGCTGGCGTGGTCGGTGCGATCGGCATCGGGCTCCTGGCCCGGCAGATCTGGACCGGCACCGTCGCAAGGTTCTCGCCGATTCTGTTCGCAGCGTTCGGCATACCGATATACATCTTGGTGACCGTCGTGGCCTTCGCCCCGACGGTCGTGGCCGACGCGGGCCTCGTGCTCGAGCCGATCGAGGTTGAAGGCATGCTGCTCAGCGCGCTCCTCTTCCTCGGCGTCCAGGAGGCGTGGGTGGTGTCGATGACGCCGACGGAGGAGGGCAAGACCGAAGTCGAGATCCCATGACCCCCGACCTTGGGGGCACCTCCCGCGAGCGCAGCGAGTGGGGGACGGTCGAGACGCTCCAGGCCATCGCCGACGCGTTCAACCGGCACGACCTCGACGCGATCATGGGGTTCTTCGCCGACGACGCCGTGTTCGAGACGCCGCGTGGCCCCGAGCCCTGGGGTCGCCGGTTCGAGGGGAGCGACGCCGTCCGAGAAGGACTGGCAGCCCGCTTCAGCGGCATCCCCGACGTGCACTACGGCGACGACGAGCACTTCGTGTCGGGCCGACGCGGCGCATCGGAATGGACCCTGACCGGGACGACGACCGACGGCGAGCGCCTGGAAGTCCGCGGCTGCGACCTGTGGACGTTCGACGACGGCCTCGTCACGAAGAAGGACTCGTTCTGGAAGATCGTCGAACCGTCCGGCTGACGCCGTTCAGCCCGAGAATGCCGACGGGTCGGGACCGGTGCGCTCGTCGCGGTTGAGCGCGGTGATGGCGTCGACTTCGTCGTTCCCGAGCTTGACCTCGGTGGACGCGAAGTTCTCGGCGATGCGCTCGGGCGTCACCGACTTCGGGATGACGATGTTGCCGAGCGCGAGGTGCCACGCGAGCACGACCTGGGCCGGCGTCGCGTCCTTCTCCTGGGCGAGATCGGTGATCACCGGGTCATCGAGCACCCGACCCTTGGCGAGTGGGCTCCAGGCCTCGGTGACGATCTGGTGGTCGGCGTGGAAGGCGCGCAGCTCGTCCTGTGTGAGATACGGGTGCAGCTCGATCTGGTTGACCACCGGCACGGTGAGGCCGAGGTCGAGCAGGCGCTGGAGGTCCTGGACGCGGAAGTTGGAGGTGCCGATCGCCCGGATACGGCCGTCCTGGTACAGCTGCTCGAACACGCGCCACGTCTCGACGTAGAGGTCCTGCTGCGGCGCCGGCCAGTGGATGAGGTAGAGGTCGAGCACGTCGAGCCCGAGTCGCTCCATGCTGGCCTCGAACGCCTTCGGCGCCAAGTCGCTGCCCTGGCTGTTGTTCCAGAGCTTGGTGGTGATGAACACCTCATCACGATTCAGGCCGGAGGCGGCGACCGCGACCGCGACGCCCTCCTCGTTGCGGTAGGCCCGCGCCGTGTCGATGTGCCGGTACCCGGCGTCGAGGGCTTGCGTGACGACGTCCGCGGTGTCCTCCGGGGGAACCAGGAAGACCCCGAAGCCGAGCTGGGGGATCGTCACGCCGTTGTTGAGCTCGATGGTGGGAACGGTCATGGCTCCACCGTAGGACGGCCGTGGTGACCCCCCTCGCTAGGGCGTCGAGACGCACTCGGCGGACGAATCGACCGACCGTCCTCCGTCTGCACGTTCCGCGCGCCATCGGCCCAGGTTCCATTCGAGCCAGTCGTCGTCGCTGGGCTGATCCATGAAGTCGAACGCGCAGTCACGCACCTCGGCCGAGGATGCCGCGATCGTCGGCACAGCATCGGCGGAGAGGTCGCCGAAGTACGACCAGTCGATCTTGCCCGTCTGCTCGTAGCGGTCCAGGTTGTGCCGGGCGATCCAGGCGTCCGGGTTGATCGCGGCCAGACTAAGCAGCATCACGGCCGCACCCAGCAGGGCCGCTCGGGGGAGCCAGGTGCCTTTCAGCCCGATCCCCGCGACGATGACGCCGACGACGACCAGGCCGAGCCAGATCTCGAAGGCGTCGACGAGCAGCCGGAGCTGGCTGAAGCCGTAGGCCTCCTGGTAGAGGTGCATCCGGTAGAGGGCCGAGGCGACGACGACCAGGGCCTGCACGCACAACAGGCCGAGGGCGCCACGCAGCCAGAGCCGGTCCTCGGGGGTCTCGACGGACGCCTTGTGCGACGCGGCCCAGACCACGAGCAGCGTCAACGCGGTCGCCACGATCAGCTGTCCGAAGCCCTGGTGCACGTAGTCCGCGTAGGTCAGGCCAGTGGTGCGCTGGAGGTACTCGTGTCCACCGAAGAACACTGTCGCCTGCGCCACGAGGAACACCAGGAAGACGAGGTCGACCAGGGCCACCGGCGCCAGCCACTCGTAGCGGCTCTGCACCGGCCGGCGGCCGCCGCGAGTCATCGGGATCGCGGGTGGGTTGAGAGCGAGATAGGCCGCAGCCAGGGTCACGCCGGCGACTGCGACTGAGATGAAGAACCGGGCCACGAACCTGTCCATCCGCAGATCGGGGATGACCGCGTCCGCCCACTCGGCGAACAGCGCGTCGGCGGAGGCGAACAGCAGGCCGAAGACGATCAGGCCGAGGAGTGACCAGATCGTCGTGCGCATCACGGCCGGGGCGTTGCCGGTTCCGGTGACGGAGCGCAGGGTGCGTCCGAGCCACGGCATGCCGCGCACCCCGGCGAGTGGCCACGCCGCCGCGGACACCACGAAGTCCGGGAGACTGCGACCGCGCGCCAGGCCGGCCATGCAGACGATGCTGCCGATGAACAGGCACGGCACGGCGATCCACTCCGCGTCGCGGATGACCACGGGGAGGGAGAGCAGGACGCACACCGCCGCACACGTCAACGTGAACGGATCGCGGCGGTTCTTGGCCGCGTAGAAGACCGTCGCCCCGAAGGCCATCACGACGAGGAACGTTCCCAGCCCGAGGTTCCGCTCGGGCAGGATGATGCCGGCGAGCACGCCCACTCCGACGGCTGCCAGGAGAACACTGGCGCGGGCGGGGAGGCCGCCCTCGGGCCAGAACCTTCCGAAGAGGTCAGCCATCGCGGGGGTGGGATGCGGCGATGCTGGCGACGGCTGAGCCGGCGGAGTCTGTGTGGTGGACATGATGACCGCCTCCTGACTGGTCGGTGGTGCGGGAATGCCCGGAACGATCGGAAGCACGACGCGCACCCGTGCCCCGCTCTCGCCCGGGTCGGGATCGATGAAGCCGATGGATCCTTGGTGGAGGTCGGTGACCCAGCGGGCGATGGCGAGCCCCAGCCCCGTGCCACCCGTCTGTCCGCCGGTCTGCTCGCCGAGGGTGCCGAAGCGCTCGAAGACCTTCTCGCGGTTCTCCGGTGCGATGCCGGTGCCCTGGTCGGCCACCTCGAGCCACCAGTCGGGGCCCGTGCCGGTGCCGAGCACGTGGACCGTTCCGCGCGGCGGACTGTGTGCGGCTGCATTGTCGAGCAGGTTCGCGACCAGCTGTCGAAGCCGGGCCGGATCGCCCTTCACGGTGAGGTCGGGTGGGGTCGCTCGAACCTCGAACGACACCGATGGGGGGCCGACCGATGCCTCGGCGACGGCGCGCTCGAGCAGGTCGGACACGCGGATCGACTCGACGACCAGCGGCGTCACGCCGGCGTCGACCCGTGAGAGGTCGAGGAGGTCGTCGACCAGCCGGCCCAGTCGTTCGGCTTGGTCGAGTGCTGCCTGCAGGCCCGCCGGATCCGACGGGGCTCGATCTGTTTGGGCCACCCCGTCGACGAGGTTGTCGAGGACGGCGCAGAGTGCGGCCAGCGGCGTCCGCAGCTCGTGGGAGACGTTGGCGACGAGGTCGCGTCGCTGGCGGTCGACGGTGGCGAGGTCCTCGGCCATCGTGTTGAACGCCCGAGCCAGCTCACCGACCTCGTCGCTGGACGTGGTGTGCACCCGCCCGGAGTAGTCGCCACGCGCCATCTGCCGGGCGACCTGAGTCATCTGGCGCAGCGGTGACGTCATGCCGGTGGAGAGCAGCTGCGTGACCGCGAGAGCCACCAGGATGGTGACCGGGATGCTCAGCCACGGCGCGACAGTGCCGCCGGCGCCGATGGTGGCGAGCACGGCTGCCACGGCGACGCTGACTGCGACCAGCAGCCCGAGCTTGACCTTGATCGACGTGACCCGGTCGAGCGGGCTTGGTGCGGTGGTCATACCGGCTCCAGGGCGTAGCCGACTCCGTGGACCGTGCGCACCCGGTCGGCGCCGATCTTGCTGCGCAGCGCCTTGACGTGGCTGTCGACGGTGCGTGTGCCGGATGCTCCCGGCCAGCCCCAGACGTCGGCCAGCAGCTTCTCCCTGGTCAGCACCTGCCCTGGTGTTGCGGCGAGGCAGACGAGGAGGTCGAACTCCGTCGGCGTGAGCCGGACGTCGTCGGCGCCGATCCGCACCTTGCGAGCGCCGGCGTCGATGGTCAGCGAGCCGATCTCGAGCGGCCGGGTGGAGGCGAGCTCGCTCGCCCGGTCGACCCGGCGCAGCAGGGCGGCAATCCGCGCGACCAGCTCGCGCATCCGGAAGGGTTTCGTCAGGTAGTCATCCGCGCCGACCCCGAGCCCGACCAGGATGTCGGCCTCGTCGTCGCGAGCGGTGACCATCAGGACTGGCACGGGTCGTTCCGCCTGGATGCGGCGGCAGACCTCGTGGCCGTCGTATCCCGGGAGCATCACGTCGAGCACGACGAGGTCGGGATCCGCGGTGCCGAACACCTCGACGGCGCCAGGCCCGTCCCACGCCTGCACGACGTCGAACCCTTCGGCTCGCAGTCGGTCGGTGATCGCCTGGTTGATCACCGGCTCGTCCTCGACCACGAGGATGCGACGCATCGCGCTCTCGGCCATGTCTCGACCCTAGGAGCGCCCCGGGCCGGGAGTTGTCCGAAACTCGTGAAGGTTCTGTGCAGATTTCAGCCGTTGGCCCAGGCGGGGTTCCAGCCCTCGATCTCGTCGGCCTTCCGCTCCTTGGGTCCGGTGTAGATCGACGACGGACGGATGAGGCGTCCGGTGCGCTTCTGCTCGAGGATGTGTGCGCTCCAGCCGGCCGTGCGCGCAGACGTGAACATGGCGGTGAACATCTTCGGCGGGATCTCGGCGTAGTCGAGGACGATGGCGGCCCAGAACTCCACGTTGGTCTCGAGCACGCGGTCGGGACGGCGCTCGCGGAGCTCCTGGAGGGCAGCCTGCTCGAGCGCCTCGGCCACTTCGGCTCGCGGCGCGTTGAGCTCGCGGGCGGTGCGGCGCAGCGTGCGGGCGCGGGGGTCCTCGGCGCGGTAGACCCGGTGACCGAAGCCCATCAGGCGTTCTCCGGAGTCGAGCACCTGCTTGACGTACGCCGTGGCGTCCCCGGACTTCTCGACGTCCTCGATCATCGTCAGGACGCGAGCCGGGGCGCCGCCGTGCAGGGGCCCGGACATCGCGCCGACGGCACCGGACAGGGCGGCCGCGACGTCCGCACCCGTGGATGCGATGACGCGAGCGGTGAAGGTGGAGGCGTTCATGCCGTGCTCCGCTGCCGACACGAGGTAGGCGTCGATGGCCTTGGCGTGGTCGGGGTTGACCTCGCCGCGCCAGCGGGTGAGCATCCGCTCGATGATCGTGTCGCACTTGTCGATCTCCGCCTGCGGCACCATCGGCTTGTCGACGCCGCGGGCGGCCTGCGCGACATAGGAAAGGACCATGACCGCGGTGCGGGCCAGGTCCTCTCGGGCTTGCATGTCGTCGATGTCGTAGAGCTGCTTGAGACCCCAGGCAGGGGCGGTGAGCGCGATGGCGCTCTGGACGTCGGCGCGGATGTCACCGGAGTGGACCGGGATGGGGAAGGGCTCGGCCGGCCCGAGACCGGGTTCGTAGGAGCCGTCGACGAGCAGGCCCCAGATCTTCTCGAACGGAACTCGTCCGACGAGGTCGTCGATGTCGACGCCGCGATAGCGGAGTGCGGACCCCTCCTTGTCGGGCTCGGCGATCTCGCTCTCGAACGCGACGACTCCCTCGAGCCCGTGGTGTACCTCTACGCCATCACTCATGAGCGTCATTCTGCCTTGTCTTTTGCCGCCCACGGCCCGGCACCCCCGCCCGGGCCTACTAGCGTGGTCACATGGAGTCCCCCGACCTCGCAGCCCTGCGCGCCGAGTACGCACGTGAGGGGCTCGACGAGGCCGACGCGGGCGACGACCCGGTCGCTCTGTTCGGTCGATGGCTCGACAATGCTGTCGCCGCCGGGATCCACGAGCCCAATGCGATGGCCCTGGCCACGGCCGACGAGGCAGGCCGCTCGTCGGTGCGCACCGTGCTCCTCAAGGGCTTCGACGAGGCCGGCGCCGTGTTCTACACCAACTATGACTCGCGCAAGGCACGCGAGCTCGCCGACAACCCCTGGGCGTCGGCGGTTCTGCTCTGGCGCGAGCTGCAGCGGCAGGTGCGGATCGAGGGCCAGGTCAGCCGCGTGGACCCCGTCCAGTCCGACGCCTACTTCAGCTCACGGCCACGAGGCGCACAGCTGGGCGCCGTCGCGTCGCGGCAGTCCCGGCCGATCGAGAACCGCGAAGCACTCGAGGCCCAGGTCGCCGCCGCCGAGCGGACCTTCGACGGCCGCGACGTCGAGCGTCCGGAGCAGTGGGGCGGGTTCCGCATCGCCCTCGACGTGGTGGAGTTCTGGCAGGGCCGGCCGGACCGCATCCACGACCGACTGCGCTTCGCCCGCGTCGCCGACGGCTGGTCCCGCGAGCGACTTCAGCCCTAGCTCAGCGCCAGACGCTGAGGATGATGGCGATGACCGGCAGCTTGACCAGCCAGTCACCGCCGTGGATGAGTGCCAGCTTGAGCGGCGTCTGCTCGTGCACCATCGCGCCGACCCAGAGCACCAGCGGGAACCCGACCCACAGCAGCAGGCCGAGGCCGAGGCCGTCGAGCCATTCGTCCGCCCCGGTCTTCGAGACCAGGCAGGCGACGACGGTGGCCAGCACGATGCAGCGGATCACCTCGGCCGCGAGCTGCCACGGTTTCATGGACCCGCCGGCCGCCGCGGCGGTCTCGCTGACAGTGGCCAGCTGCTTGCCGAGGATCGCGTAGTAGAACCCGCCCAGCACGAACGCGACGGCCGCGGCCACGAAGATCGCGATGAGGTTCATCGGGGAGCTCCCGTCATCAGCTGGTTGATCGGATGTTATCGCTGCGTTGCGACGTCGCCGGGCGTACATTCTGAAGTGTCGGGGTAGCGAAGGGAGCCATCATGGCCGACCCACTCGGCAGGACCGCAAATTCGCCTCGCGCGAATCTCTCACTGGGGCTCGGTGTCGGCGCAGCCGTGCTGTGGGTCATCGCCGTGATCGCCAACGGGGAAGGCGACGCCTACGGTTGGCTGTGGATCGTCATGGCAGCGGTCGCGCTCGGTGCCCTCGTGATCGGGTTCATGGCGCGCGTAGACGGACGGATCCCTGTGCGTGCCATGATCGGCATGGCCGTCGGCGGTGTCTTGGTGCTGGTGTTCCTACTGTTCGCCTCCGGGATCCTCGAGTAGCGGCTCAGACGAAGTCGGCGATCTCGATCTCGATCCAGGTCTGCTCGGCGCGTCCGAGCAGGTCACCGTCGTGCGTGTAGAGCGCGGTTGACGTCAGGAACTTGCGGCCGGTGTGCTTGTCGAGTCGGCCGGTGGCGAGGAGCTCCTCGCCGGGACGGGGGCGGCGCAGCACCTGGCCCGTCATCCGGCCCAGAACCATCGGACGCTCGGCGAAGTCGGCCGCCCATCCGCCCGGGCAGTCGAGTGCGGCCCAGGAGACGGGGACGTCCAGTGCACCGTCCGGCTGCGCGAACGCCTCGTGCGGCGACCACGCGGTGGCGGTGCGATGCTCGTCGCAAGGGCCGGCGAACAGCCGGAGCCCCTCGCCCTCGGATCGCTTGGTGCCGCAGGTGAAGCAGTGGTCGAACGGGTGGGTGACGAATCCGCGATAGGCCGCATGGCCCGCGGCCGCCTCGGCATCGGTAGGGCAGGGCACCGGATCGCGATCGAACGTTCCCGTGACGGCGGTGCCGATGATCGCGCCTCCCGCGGTGACCAACCGGATCTCGTCTTCATCACGCTCCCACGTGAGCGGTGTGTCGAGTGGCGGCGGCTGGCGCAGGGTCGACGTGGCGATCTCCGCGCCGTGCTCCTGGCCCAGCAGGCCGCACACGTACCCGCCGTTGCCCGATCGGACGGGACCGTTGAACTGCGCGGGGATCGTGACCATGCGCCCAACCTACGCGGGGCGCGGAGCGACACCAGCGCGGACACGGCATGGAACAATGGCGTGGTGAGCGAGCTGATCGACACCACCGAGATGTACCTCCGCACGGTGTACGAGCTGGAGGAGGAGGGCATCGTCCCGCTGCGCGCCCGCATTGCCGAGCGGCTGCACCAGAGCGGGCCCACCGTCAGCCAGACCGTCGCCCGCATGGAGCGCGACGGCCTGCTCTCGGTCGAGGGAGATCGGCATCTCGAGCTCTCTCCCAAGGGCCGTCAGCTGGCCACCCGTGTCATGCGCAAGCATCGCCTCGCCGAGCGCCTGCTCACTGACGTCATCGGCCTGGAGATCGAGTTCGTCCACGAGGAGGCGTGCCGCTGGGAGCACGTCATGTCCGAGCAGGTCGAGCGCCGGCTGGTCGAGCTGCTCGAGCACCCCACGGAGTCGCCGTACGGCAACCCCATTCCTGGCCTGTCCGAGCTGGGCGAGGCCGACGACGAGACCGACTTCCTCGCCGGCGTCGAGCCGCTCACCAAGGCGGTCAGCGGCTCGGTCGAGCCGGTGCGCCGCATCGTGCGCCGCATCGCCGAGGAGCTGCAGAAGGACACCCAGGTCATGTCGGTGCTGCGCCGCGTCGGAGCACTGCCGGGCAACGACGTGCTGGTGTCGCAGGGCCACGACGGCGTGATCGTCGCGCGTCAGGCCGAGACGGCCGAGATCGACCCCGAGGCCGCGGCGCACATCTTCGTATCCGTATGAGCCGGCTCTGGGCCGCGTGCTGCGGGCCTTCGGCCTCGGCGCTCTACTTCGGCGGCCGCGGAATGAACCCGCTGGTGCGCCGCACGTACTCGTCGTATCCGGGCTTGCTCTGCCGCATGCCCTTCTCGTTGAGTGCGGCTCCGGTGACCCTCGTGAGGAACAGCGTCATCGCGATCGGGCCGATGATGGTGGCCACGCCCGCCCACGACGACGCCGCCACGATCCAGATGCCCCACCAGACGCACGCGTCGCCGAAGTAGTTCGGGTGACGGGTGTACTGCCACAGGCCCCGGTCCATGATCTTGCCCTTGTTGTCGGGGTCCTTCTTGAACGCGGCGAGCTGCCAGTCGCCGACGGTCTCGAAGAACATCCCGACCGCCCAGACGACGATGCCCAGCCACGCCTGCACGGTTCCGGTGCCCTCGTTGTTCATGCCCACCATCACGGGGGTGGCGACCAGCCACATGGCGACGCCCTGCGGAATGAACACCCGTCGGAGCGCGACCTGCGCGAACGACCGCCCGTCGGCCTCGGCGAGCTGTTGGTACCGCGGGTCCTCGGGCAGAGCGGCGTTGCGACGATGCAGGTGTACGGCGAGACGGACGCCCCACACCAGCACCAGGACGAACAGGAAGACCTGCGGGCCCGGCATGCCGTCGCCGTACCCGGTGACCCACAGCGACACGAAGGCGACGGCGACGAAGCCGAGCCCCCACGCCGTGTCGACGACGGTGAGCTTCTCCTTGCGCGTCGCCCACCACATGGTGAATCCCATGACTGCTGCCACCGTCACGAGGCCGAACAGCAGGGTGACGACGCTGTGCGTGGCGTCGTTGGCGGTCATCCGAACCACTCCTTGGGCGATGCCGGCATGTCGCTCACGCCGGTGTTCGATGGTTTGACGGCCAAAATCTGGTCGACTCCCATGCGGTTCTCCTCGAAGGCCAGCGACCCACCGGCGAGGTACAGCCGCCAGACGCGTGCCATCTCCTCGCCGACCAGGGCGACGGCCGTGGTCCAGTTGTCCTCCAGGTTGCGCGACCACGCCGCCACGGTCTGCGGGTAGTGCTCGCGCATCGCCTGGACGTCCCGGATCTCCAGTCCGGCGTCGGCGATGAGGCCGATCGTCTTGGCCAGAGGCTTCATGTGCATGTCCGGGGCGATGTACGTCTCGATGAACGGCCCACCGCCCGGCTTGTCGCCGGGTTGGTCGTTGCTGCGCGACATCTGCTGGATGAGCACCCGGCCGCTCGGACGCAGGTACCGGTGGATGGACTCGGTGAAGACGACGTACTCGGCGTCGCCGACGTGCTCGCCCATCTCGACGGAGGCGATCGCGTCGATGCCGCCATCGATGACGCCGGCGCCTCCGAGGTCGCGGAAGTGGCGCAGGCTGACGTCGACGCGATCCTGGAGGCCTCGCTCGGTGGCCCGCTTCATCACGAAGTCGCGCTGCTCGCTGGACAGCGTGACACCGGTGACGTGGACGCCGTAGTTCTCGGCCGCGTGCAGGGTGAGCGACCCCCAGCCGGAGCCGATGTCGAGCATCCGCATGCCCGGCTCGAGGCCGAGCTTGCGGCAGATGAGATCCAGCTTGGCGCGCTGCGCCTCGACCAGGGTCATCTCCGGCGTGACGTGGAAGCCGCTGGAGTACGCCATGGTCTCGTCGAGGAGGAGCTCGTAGAAGTCGTTCGAGAGGTCGTAGTGGTGCGAGATGGCCGCACGGTCGCGTTCGCGTGAGTGCAGGTCGCCGGTGAGCTGCGACTCCGCCGCCGGGATCGGTGGGCGACGTCCGATGGCCCGGTGCGAAGGGCGAGACCGACTCCTCGGGCGATCAACCGCGGGCCGATGTGTGGGCGGGCAGCGTCGGGGTCGGAGGCGCGCGCGGTGCGAACGGCGCGCCAGATCGCGCTCAGGCCCTCGGCGAGGTCGCCTTCGACGTCGAGGTGGCCCTGGACATACGCACGGGCGATGCCGAGCTCGCCGGGCGACCACATGATGTGCCGCAGCGCCTTCTTGTCGCGGATGACGAGCACCGGAGCGTCGTCGACACCGGCCTCGCTGCCGTCCCACGCCCGGAGGCGGATCGGGAGACTGATGCCCACGGTGTCCTCGGCCAGGGAGAGCAGTCGGCCGGCGATGTCCACCGGTCCATTGAACTGTGACCTGTGGGCTTTCGCCATCTGAATCTCCTGAGTCATGCCGACCGCGGTGGCATGCTGTTCACATGAGGATGGGCGAGCGTCTCGGCCGCTGGTTCCGGCGTACCGGCAGTGAGATCCTCGGCTGGACACTGGTCGCCATCGGCATCCCGATGATGCCCCTCCCTGGCCCGGGAACGATCGTCCTCGTCGCGGGTATCGCCCTTCTCGCGCCGCACTACTCGTGGGCGCGGAAGATCCTCGAACCGCTGCGCAAGCAAGCCGTGGAGGCCGCCCGCTATGGCGTGGCCACCTTGCCGCGCATCACCATCAGTGCCCTGGGGGGCCTGTGGCTGTTCCTCGCGGGTGTCGTGTGGTGGGTCTCGCCGACGATTCCGGAGTTCAACGTGCTGGGTGTCGGCTTCGGTCCGCGGCTTCCGGCCAGCGGGTGGGCCACCGGGATCGGCCTGATCGCATCTGCCGTGGCGGCTTGGTCGCTGCTCGCCTACAGCGTCCGGCGCTGGCGTCACACCGACGCCGAAGAGGTCACTCGTCCAGAACCGCAACTTCCCGGGCACTGATTGGTTATGATGAGTCGCCCTCTCGAGGAGAACCTCGTGTCACTCCACACGTTGCGATCACTGTCGCGCTTGCTTGCCCTCCCGGTCATCGTTGCCGCGCTCATCTCTGCGCCCGTGGCTGGTTCCGCGTCGCCGACGCCGTCGCCCCTTGACAAGAAGGCGGCCAAGATCGTCGACACCGCACCGGTCGGCGAACCGCTCGAGGTCGTGGTCACCTCGCGAGACGCCGACGGGACGCCGGTCATCTCGACCATCGCTGCCGACACGAAGTCCAAGGCACGCGCCATCGTCGCGCAGGCACTCGGCCGGTCCAGGACCATCGGTGCGGAGATGAATCACCTCGTCTCGATCGACGCGTACAACGACACCTATCGCTCGCAGCAGTGGGCGCTCACCTCCCTCAAGGCCGAGACGGTGCACGGGTACACGCGCGGCTCCGGCGTCACGGTGGCCGTCATCGACACCGGCGTGAAGTCCTCCCACTCCGACCTCTCGGGCCGCGTGCTCACCGGCATCGACTACGTCGCGCCCGGCACGAGCGCCAACGACGAGAATGGACACGGCACCCATGTCGCCGGCATCATCACCGCCAAGTACAACAACAGTCGAGGCATCGCCGGCATGGCGCCAAGCGCCAAGGTCCTCCCGGTGCGAGTCCTCGACCGGAACGGCAGCGGCACCAGCGCCAACGTGGCGAAGGGCATCCTCTACGCCGCCACGCGGGCGAAGGTCATCAACCTGTCCTTGGGCAGCACCCAGAGCAGCACGGCGATGCAGACCGCCGTCGCCGAGGCGATCAGCAAGAACGTGCTCGTGGTCGCCGCAGCAGGCAACCGCGGATGCGGACTCTTCGGCGCCCCCACCGAATACCCGGCGGCTTACCCGGGCGTGGTCGGTGTCGGCGCCGTCAACCAGTCGATCCAGAAAGCGTCGTTCTCCAGCTGCGGCTCTTGGGTCGACGTCGCCGCCCCCGGGCAGAGCATCATCTCGACGATGATCCAGAACTCCGTGGGTCTCGGCTGCTCGGCCAGTGCCAGCTATTGCACGATCTCCGGGACGTCGTTCTCGGCCCCGTACGTCGCGGCGGTCGGCGCTCTGGCCATCGCTCGAAAAGGGTGGAGCCAGTCGACGGTCGCCAGCCGGCTGCAGTCCACGGCCACCGACGTCTCGCCGTCCGGCCGGGACACCAGCACCGGCGCCGGGTTCATCAACCCGTTGAAGCTCATCACGTCCTGACGTCCCTGCGTGCCGCATGATGGCGGCATGAGCGAGCGAACCATCAAGCCCTTCATGCCGGGACCTCCGTACCCTGCCTTTCCCACGGAGGTTCCGGCATGAGCGAAGAGCAGTGCGATGTCGTCGTCGTGGGTCTCGGGCCCGGAGGTGAGGCGTTGGCCTCGAGGCTGGCGAAGGCCGGGCTCGACGTGGTGGCCGTCGAGGCAGAGCTGGTCGGGGGTGAGTGTCCCTACTGGGGCTGCATCCCGTCGAAGATGATGATCCGTGCCGCGAACGCGCTGGCCGAGGTGCGACGGATCGACGGGCTGGCCGGCCATGCCGAGGTGACTCCGGACCTCGCACCAGTGGCGCGTCGCATCCGCGAGGTGGCGACCGACAACTGGGATGACACCGTCGCGGTCGACCGACTCGTCGAGGCCGGCATCACGTTCGTGCGTGGCCACGGCCGCCTGGCCGGCGAGCGCACGGTCGAGGTGGAGACGGCCGACGGCGTCGAGCGCATCGTGGCCTCCCGTGGGGTCGTGCTCAACACCGGCACCGCGCCGGCCGTGCCGCCGATCGACGGTCTCGCCGACACCCCGTTCTGGACGAACCGCACTGCTCTGCAGGCGACGACCACCCCCGCCTCGCTCATCGTCATCGGTGGCGGCGCGATCGGGCTCGAGCTGGCCCAGGCATTCGCGCGGTTCGGCTCCGACGTCGTCGTGCTGGAGGCGGCACCCCGCATCCTCGCCGTCGAGGAGCCGGAGTCGTCCGAGCTGATTGCCGAGCTGCTCAGGTCAGAGGGCATGGACGTGCGTGCCGGCGTCACGATCGACGGAGTCGCCCACGACGGTCAGCGGTTCCACGTCACGTGCGGCGACCAGACGTTCGAGGCTGAGGAGCTGTTGCTCGCGGCCGGCCGCAAGGCGCGCATCGACGACGTCGGCCTCGACACCGTCGGTGTGGACGGAACGGGTCGCTTCCTGGAGGTCGACGACGACCAACGGGCCGCCGACGGACTCTGGGCGATCGGCGACATCGTCGGCCGAGGCGCGTTCACGCACGTCTCGATGTACCAGTCCGAGCGGGCCGCGCGATCGATCCTCGGCGAGCCGCAGGAGCCCTACGACACCAGCCTGCCGAGGGTCACCTTCACCGACCCGGAGGTCGGGGGAGTGGGCCTCACCGAGCAGCAGGCACGCGATCAAGGGATCTCGGTCGAGGTCACGACGTCATCAGTGGCCTCGAGCGCCCGCGGCTGGATCCACGGTCCCGGGAACGAGGGCCTCATCAAGCTCGTGGTCGACACCGACCGCGACGTGCTCGTCGGCGCGACGAGCGTCGGGCCGACCGGTGGCGAGACCCTGGCCGGGCTTGCCGTGGCGGTGCGCGCGGAGGTGCCGATGTCGACGCTGCGCAACTCCATCTACGCCTACCCGACCTATTGGCGCGCTGTCGAGTCCACCCTGCCGTAGTCGGCCGCCACACCCGGCATCCCTGCCAGGGCCTACGCCCGCTTGAGCAGCCGCAGCACCTGACGTTCCAGGGTCCGGCTCACCGGAGCGCCGGGTGCGATGCTGCGATGGCCGCCGGCCACGGTGATGCCGTCGTTGAACAGGTCGACCACGCGGGGGTCGACGTACGAGCCGCGGGCGACCGTGGGGGTGTTGCCGAGGTGGTCGCCAACCTCCCGCATCGCCGCCGCGATCGACCGCTTGCGCACCGTCTTGCTCGAGGCGTCGGACATGGCCAGGGCATGGGCAGCGACGACGGTGCCGCGCCAGGTGCGGAAGTCCTTGGCACTGAAGTCCTCACCGAGCCGATGCTTGACGTACTCGTTGACATCGTCGGCGTCGAGGTCGCGCCAGCGTCGGCCGTTCTTGTACGCGAGCAGGCGGTCGCCGCCGCCGCGCCGGCGCAGCAGGGTGTCGAGCACGGCACCCACGCGGTCGTCGCGCACGGTGACTTCAACCTCCTGCCCGGACTTCGCCGGGTAGATGAACGTGAGGCCGCGGCCATTGCGGGTGAGGTGGTCCTTCTCGATCGTGGTCAGGCCGTAGCTGTCGTTCTCCTCGGTGTAGCGGTCCGACCCGATGCGGAACATGCCGAGGTCGAGCAGCGAGAAGGCCGCGGCCGAGACGGTGGTGAGGTCGAGCTCGCCGCCGAGGTCGCGGCGCGCTGCCAGCCGGTGGCGGATCAGCGACCGCGCGAACCGCTCCATGTGGAGGAACTTCTCGGCGTCGCGACGGGTTCGCCAGTCGGGGTGATACAGGTACTGACGGCGGCCCGCGTCGTCGGTGCCGACGGCCTGCAGGTGGCCGTTCTCGATCGGGCAGATCCAGACGTCGGTCCAGGCCGGTGGGATCACGAGATTCTTGCAACGGTCGACGTCGATGGTCTCGAGGGCCGTTCCGCTCTCGTCGAGGTAACGGAATCCGCGTCCGTGGCGTACCCGCGACCAGCCCGGCATGCTCGCCGACACCCGCCGCAGTCGCACCATGCGCGAAGCCTAGGACGGTAGCCGGTCTCTGACTCCGGTTTCAGGCACCCTTCAGTCCGGACGGTGCATGCTGATCGTGGAGGTGGTCGAATCATGCGTCCGACAGCCATGGCCGGCCTCGTACTCGCGATGCTTGCGACCGGCGCCTGCGGCTCGGACACGTCCAGTGACGCCTGCTTCGAGACGGGCAAGAGCTTCGAGGGCGAGGCGCGGCTCTACATCGAGCACAACGCCACCGACCGGGACACCGGGTTCCACGGCACGTTCGACCAGGAGGGTCTGTCCGAGGGCTGCATCGTCACCCCTGACGGCAAAGAGGTCATGTTCGTCAATCCGACCGGAAAGCTCGACGGGTTGGGCATCAACCAGTTCTTCTTCGAGTCCCGTGAGCCACCCAACGACGAATACTCGATCGCCGACCTCAAGGCGGACTTCCCCGAAGGCGACTACCGCATCAGCGGCTTCGACTACCAGGGCGAGAGGCGCGTGGGATCCGCGGAGTTCTCCCATGCCATCCCGGCGCAGCCGACGATCGTCGCGCCCAAGGTCGTGTCAGAGGAGGAGGCCGATTCGAACCTCCTGCGGCCGCGCGGCATCACGGTGCGCTGGGAGCCCGTGACCGAGACGATCGACGGAGAGCCGGTCACCATCAGCGGCTACGAGGTGATCGTCACCCAGGAGGAGCACGACGACCCGCACGGCCTTTCTCGACCGGAGTATGACGTCCACGTACCGCCCGACATGACCGAGCTCCCGGTTCCCGAGGAGTTCTTCCGGCCCGACACCCTCTACGAGCTCGAAGTGCTCGCCCTGGAGGAGAGCGGCAACCAGACCATCACGGTCGGATTCTTCACGACCCGTCCTTGAGCGACGCCGCGAGTCCGTCGAGCACGACGCCGAGCCCGTACTCGAACTCCTCGCCGTAGTCATAGCCAGGCTGCATGACGTGCTCGACCGTGAACTCGACGAAGGTGCGGGTAGTCGGCGGGGGAGAACTGCTCCATCATCTGCTCGGCGACCTCGGGGACGGTGTCGGGGCCGTTGAACGGCAGCGTGGCCTCGGACAGCGCGAAGCCGTAGACGTAGGCGTCGATCAAGGCGAAGGCGTGCGCGGTCATCTCCACGGAGAATCCCGCACTTCGCGGAGGGTGCCGATGACGGCGTCATGGTGCTTCAGCGTCGCGTGGCCGGGGCTGGTGCGCGTCTCCACGAGGCCGATCGCCCACGGGTGGCGCCGCATGGCCTCACGGGCCGACGCGGCGCGGCGCCGCATCTCGCTGTGCCATTCCCCCCCGATCGTCGGTAGCTCGATCTCGCTGAAGACGATGTCGACGATGCCGTCGAGGATCTCTTCCTTGTTCGCGACGTGGTGGTAGACCGACATCGGCTTGACCCCGAGCTCCGCGGCCAGTGACCGGATCGTCAATGACGCGATGCCGCCCGCGTCGGCCACCGCGACCGCGCCCTGCAGCACCCGTTCTCGGCTGAGCCTGGGGCGGGTGGCGCTGTCTCGTGCAGGCATTGGTTGCTCCATGGTTCGTTCGGGCCATTGGCCGTTTCGTACTTTGTACGGTACAGTACCGTACTAAGTACGGCAATCGACACGAGGGACACCGACATGAAGAACCCCACCACCGCCACCGAAGCGGACCGAACGGCCAAGAATGGCGGAATGATGCAGGCCATCGTCCAGGACGCATACGGCTCGGTCGACGTCTTCAGGTACACGCCGACCGCACGACCCGAGATCGCCGACCACGAGGTGCTCGTGCAGGTGCGCGCGGCGGGTCTCGACCGGGGAACCTGGCACATGATGGCCGGCAAGCCCTACCTCCTGCGCATCTTGGGGTTCGGGTTCCGCAAGCCGAAGAACCCAGTGCCGGGCATCGACGTCGCAGGCACAGTCGCTGCCGTCGGATCGGACGTCACCCGGTTCGCGGTCGGAGACGAGGTTTACGGGATGTCCCGTGGCTCGTTCGCCGAGTACGCCGCCGTACGGGCGGACAAGCTCGCGATCAAGCCGGCGAACCTGACGTTCGAGCAGGCCGCTGTGGTGCCGATCTCGGCCGGCACCGCCCTCCAGGCGGTCGTCGACTCAGGCCATCTCGAGGCCGGCCAGAAGGTCCTGGTCATCGGTGCTTCCGGGGGAGTCGGCAGCTACGCCGTGCAGCTGGCGAAGGCCCTCGGCGCCGAGGTCACCGGGGTGAGCAGTGCCGCCAAGCTCGACCTGGTGCGGTCGCTCGGGGCTGACCACGTGCTCGACTACACCCGGGACGACTTCGCCGACGGCGAGCATCAGTACGACTTGATCCTCGACATCGGTGGTCTTCCCTCGCTGTCGCGGCTGCGTCGCGCCCTCACGCCCACCGGCACCGCCGTCATCGTCGGCGGTGAGGGAGGCGGCAACTGGACGGGCGGTTTCGGCCGGAGCCTGCGGGCACCCTTGGCGTCCCTGTTCACGCGCCAGCACCTCGCCATGCTCGCCTCCAAGGAGCGGGCCACCGATCTCGATCGGCTCGCCGAGCACCTCGAGGCCGGCACGGTGAAGCCCCGAGTCGACCGGACCTACCCGCTCGCCAAGGTCCCCGACGCGATGCGTCACCTCATCGACGGCCACGTACGCGGCAAGGTCGCCATCACCATTCCCACGGAAGAAGGAAGCTCATGACCACGACCACTGCCCCATCGCAGCCGGGAGTCATGTCGCGTCGAAGGATTGCAGTCGCCGTGGGCATCCTCTTCCTCGTCCAGATGATCACCGCCATCATCGGCACGACCCTCATCCAGGCGTTCGTCGACGGCAAGGCCGAGGCGCGACCGACCGCCGGCGTCCTGTGGATGACTGCCTCCGGCATCGCCGTCGTCGGCATCGGCCTGCTGATGTACCGCGTCCTGAAGGACGTCGATCAGCGACTGGCGATCTGGTACCCGGTGCTCAGGATCGTCGAGCTCACGGTCTCCGTCGCCTGCGGTGTCTACCTGCTGAACCAGCTGCAGGTCGTCCCGAATCACCTGCTCTGGGTCTATGTCCCGACCGGTCTCGGCGGCCTGATCCTCACCTACCTGCTGTTCGTCTCGCGGTTGGTCCCTCGACCGATCGCGGTGCTCGGCCTGGTCGGGTACGCCTTGCTCACGCTGGGAGTGCCGCTCGACCTCCTCGGCGTGCTGAACATGAACGAGGGGATGGGTCAGCTGATCCTGGCTCCGGGCGGCTTGTTCGAGTTCGTCTTCATGCCGTTCTGGTTGATCGTCAAGGGATTCAGTTCCATGGACGTGAGGCGCACGTGAGTCAGATGGCAGGCCGATCGGGGCGAGGGGTGATCATGTTCGGCGCGGGTCCTTGGCGTTGACAGGCCACCCATGGTGACCTGCGGCTTCGCTGTGTGCCCCCGGCAAGAATCGAACTTGCGACACTCGGTTTAGGAAACCGATGCTCTATCCCCTGAGCTACGGGGGCTCGGCGTGAGACTACCGCTGAACGTGTCAGCGGTGCCGGAGCTCCGTGAGTGCAGCCGGCCAGACCGGATCTGTCCAGTACAGGCCGTGGCCGCGCAGCGTGTTGATGGGTGCCTCGAGGAGAGCCGGCCCTCCGGCGGGCACCACCGGCAGCCGTCGCAGGGGATCGGTCAAGCGCCAGTCGTCGCCGCATCGCCAGACGTCGAACGCGGTGGTCAAGGTGTCGACGCCGAGCAGGGCAGGCGTCGTGGCGCGATGCGGCTCGCGCGCGTGCGCGGGCAGGTCGAACTGGTCGCACCTCCGCTCGCCGTCCTGCCACGTGTGGTTCCAGGACAGGACCGGTCCGGCCAACGGATCGGTGTCGCGCCACAGGTTCACCCAGGCCGAGCCCAGACGCCCGCGAAGAGACTCGATCGCGTCGAAGTTCACGTAGGCGGGAAACGCCCGCGGGAACATCACGCGCAGCTGAGAGCCGAAGGTCAGGAACCCGATGCGTTCCAGCTCGGCGTCGGACAGCAGGTTGAGCGCGGCGAAGGAGACCAGGCTGCCCTGGCTGTGTCCGCAGACGATCACGTGCCGCCCGGGCTGTGGGTGGTCGGGACCCGCCGCGACGTGGTATCGGATCCGCTCGGTGAGGTCGACCACGGTGCGCTGCGAGTAGGGCGCGGCCGTGAACGGATGCACGGCGTGCGGCCAGAAGGCGATGACGTCCCAGATGATGTTGATGCCGCGTCGCGTCTGCTCGTCCTTGACGGCCTGACGACCCTTGGCGACCAGCAGGACGATCAGGCCCAACAGCGCCCACGAGCCGAGCTGGGTCAGGACAGGCGCAAGCCCCCGCCAGAATCCGTCGAGGCCGGACACTTCGTCCGCGGCGACGCTCAGCGGTTGCAACGGACCCCACGGACGTTCATCGCGAAGGTGCGCGATCTCGGCCCAGCCCAGGAACGCGGCCAGCACACCGCCGAGGCCGACGACGAACCACACGAGTCCCGCGACCTGGTTCTTGAGCCGAGACGTCCAGACGGCTCCCATCAAGGACCTGCGCCACTTCGCCAGGCGGGGTGCGGGGTACGGCGACGCGTCGGGCCGCTCGGCGGGGAACGTCACATCACGCGGGTATCCGACGTCGGCGTGCTGCATGAGGGCGTCGCGGCTCTGCAGGCGACTCATCACGAGCCAGCCGAGAACGAGGACGGACCCGACGACGATGCCGAAGCCCCACGCATAGGCGATCCGATCGATCAGCGGCGTCGACCCGATGGCGGCCTCGCCCTCGGATGTCTTGACGTCCCGGATGCCGAGTGCCGTCGAGACGCCGGTGACCAGCGCTGCGGCGAACCCCACTCCGAGCAGGACCGCGAGGTTCGCAAAGGCCACCGAGGCGCGACCGCCCGAGTAGGCACGGAAGTGCCATGCCGGCTCCTCGGGCGTGGCCTGCCACGTACGACTGCGCCGCGCGAGCATGAGGGCGGGAACGCCCGCGGCGATGGCGGCGACGACTCCCAGAGCGACGAGCCAGCCACCGAGCCGATCGAACTCCTCGACCCGTGCCACGAACTCCGGGACCTTGAAACGGTCCTTGCCCTCCAATGCGGTGCTGGTGACCAGCCGAGTCGGCAGGCCGCGCTCGAGCACGTTGATGGCGGACAGGATGAGTGCGACCACGGCGAGGACCAGGAGGCCCAGGGCCGATCGCGAGAGTCCCCGGTGCCTCCGGAGCGTCGGTGCGGTGTGCGCCTTGTCCTGCAGGCTGGTCGCGGCGCGTTCCGGGTCACCCAGCGACACGGTGGCGGCAATCGTCAGGCCGAGAAGGATGAAGATCAGCGTGTCGAGATCCGGGCCTCGCTTCCACAGGTCCTCGTCACTGAATCGCTGGGCCATGAGGGCGACCGTCAGCAGTCCCGCCGAGACGTGCAGCGCGAGCAGGGCGGGAGTGTCGCTGTCGCCGCGGTAGAACTCCGATTGGGCGAAGGGCGTGCGACGTTCCACCGGGTCGAATGCGATCGGGTCGCGAGGCGTCGCGGCATCGACCGGCTGAAGAGCGGGGTCGGGCGTCAGCGTCGCGTTCGGGCCGGCGAGCAGCGAGCCTGGGCGCAGGCGACGGCCGAGGACGGCGAACACCAGTCCGGCCAGCAGCACGGCCGCTGCCGGCACCCACGTCTCGAGCCCGTCGGGAATGGAGCCGAGGTTCCGGTAGGTCCAGCGCGTGCCGACGACGTCCATCAGCAGCAGACCGATGGAGAAGGCGAACACGCAGGTCAGGAAGATCGCCTGGAGCCGCAGGCCGGCCATGGCTCCGATCCGCCATCGGCGCGCGATGGCATCGACGGAGCCGTCGCGACGCTCGGCCGCCGGCAGCATGAAGGTCGACGCGTTGATCAGACCGAACGGGATCAACGCGAGCCACAGCGCCTTGAGCCAGGTGCCGGAGGTGTATCGACCCCAGTGGAAACCCTCGACCGTGTGCCCGTCCGTGGCCAGGAGCTCCTGGTCGTCGCTGTTCACCGCACGGAAGAACCGTGACTTGTCGTCGCCGTCGACCTGGAGGACGTGCGCCTTGGCGAGCATCGCCTCCGGCGGTGTGCCGCTGACGCCGTGCACCCGCAGCTCGATCCAGGACGAACGGCGTGCCTCGACGTCCTCGACCATGACGCCCCCTTCTCTCACTCCGGCCATCATGACTGCCTCCTCATGCCATCGGCGAGCACCACGCCGCGACCGCCTCGACACACGCTGACGAGGCACAACAACAGGTCGAATCGCCCGATCCGGAGCCGACGTTGCTACCCTGTCGAGACATCCGGGGGGCCACACCTCGCTGCCCGGATCCGCCATCACAACGGAGTGATACGTGAAGGTTCTCCTGACCGGGGCAAGCGGCGTCATGGGTCGATCGACCATCCAGGCCCTCAACGCCGCCGGGCACACGGTGCTCGGACTCGCCCGATCGTCCAGGGCGGCCGCGGTCGTCGCCGCCCGCGATGCGGAGCCGGTCATGGGGGACCTCTTCGACGTCGAGCGCCTGACCCGCGCGATGAGTGGCTGCGATGCCGTCGTCAACTTCGCCACCCGCGTCCCGATCGGGCTCACGATGCTGGTCCCGGGTGCGTGGCGCTCGAACGACCGGATTCGCAGTCATGGTGCCGGCATCGTCGCGGCCGCGGCCCGTGAGGCCGGAGTGGGCCGGCTCGTGCAGCAGAGCCTCAGCTTCGTCTATGCCGACAACGGCGACGACTGGATCGACGAGCACAGCACCATTGAGCTCACCCGGGCGTCCGAGCCCGTCGTCGTGGCCGAGGGCGAGGTCGACGACTTCACCCGCGCCGGGGGAGTCGGCGTGTCCCTGCGATTCGGACAGATCGCCGGGCCCGACGGCACCACGGCCTGGCTGCTGCGGCGGGCCAAGGCCGGACGGCCGACCGGGATCGGCGCGCGTGACTCCTGGACCCACGTCGTGCACGCCGACGACGTCGGTTCGGCGGCTGTCGCGGCCCTCACGGCTCCCGCGGGCGCCTACAACGTCGGGGCCGAACCGGTGAAGCGCGGCGACATGGCCGACACGTTCGCCCTCGTGTGCGGACGCAAGGAGGGCCGGTTCGTCTCCCGCGGCACGATGTGGATCGGTGGCCAGCGACTCGAGATGATCTCGCGATCGCAGCGCGTCAGCTCTCAGCGGTTCTGCGACCGCACCGGCTGGCATCCGCAGTACCCGAAGCTGACCCCGGACTGGTTCGACGGTGTCGGCTGAGTCCACGTCCGAGCGCGATCGGCGCCGTCGCGCCGAGCGGCTGCTCGGTGAGCTCCTGCCCGACACCACGGGCGACGAGACCGACGAGGGCTGGAACGAGAAAGAGGGCGACACGCGCGACGACGAGATGCGTCGCGACGTGCCGCCCCACCACGGCGACTGAGCCGGTCTAGTTCGGACGACGCTGCAGCGCGTCGCGGATCTCGCGCAGCAGGGCGATGTCCTCCGGCGTGGCCTCGGGCTCCTCCTCGCCGCGCTTGCGCAGCGACTGCATCTTCTCCATCGGCACCACGATCGCGAAGTAGATGACGGCCATCGTGACGACGAAGACGATCAGGGCGTTGATGATCGCGCCGATGTTGACGAACGTCGCTTCGTTGGTGATCTCGAAGCCGAAGCCTCTCGCGTTGTCACCGCCGGCGACGGCGACGATCGGGTTGACGAAGTAGGTGCCGAACGCGGCCACCAGCGTGGTGAACGCGACGCCGATGGCGATGCCGACGGCCAGGTCGACCACGTTCCCCTTCATGATGAATGCCTTGAAACCCTTGATCATGCTGCCCCCTCGAGAGAGATGGAACGGTCACTCGAACCCTGCCAGACCCGAGAGTGCCTGGCTACGAGGGCGACGCCAGCACACTCAGCCGTGCGTCGAGGGCTCGCTCGGCCAGCCGAAGCGCTGCATCCTCCGTCGTCGCCACACCGACGGGCACGCCACCGGAGGCATCGCCGCCTCGCGGCATCGTGACGATCACGACACCGCGTGCAACGACCTCGGTGTCCGCGCCGCCCTCCGGGTCGACCGCCACGACGTCGACGCGATCGCCAACCCCGAGGCTGGACAGCGCGTCCGCATCGGCGAGGCGGAGGGTGGCCAGCACCGTGCCGGTGGGGAAACCGCTCATCCGGTCGGCGCGGACGACCCGGCGATCGGTGATCACCTCACCGCCGCGCATCGGTCCGGCAACGGTGCGACCGACGACCTCGTCGAGCCGATGGGCACTGTGCACCGGCGCAGCCGACTCCGGGAGCGTGGCGCGGCGGACGTCGTCGCGATCGAGCACCGTGCCGCTGGCCAGGTCGTGAGCTGCCACGACGACGGTGCGGCCGGGCGGCTCGGCCCGCAGCGCGCCGAGGGCGAGCAGCACGGCGAGACCGGCGAACAGGGCGGCCAGGGGACGACGATGGCGCAGCACGAGGCGCGAGATTCTCTCCACGCCCGGAGGCTAGGACTTGTCGGCCATCCGGCACCTCGATGCGTCCACAGTCATGAGAGCTCGCGCTCGGCGAGCCACTTCGCCCCGGCGCGCTTGCCGGCGCGTGACAGCCAGGCGTCGTAGATCGTCTCGGCGAGCTCATCGCGATCCAGCTCGCCGATCCGACTGCCACGGAGCAGCACTGAGGCATGGCCGTTGAAGTGCGGTGTGGTGAAGAACGGTGTCGACTCGTCGAGCACCAGCGCCTGCTTGTCCTCCTCCGAGGCGACCCAGAAGACGATCACGTCGTCGTAGCGTTCGCCTGTGTCGGGGTCGAACGCGTCGGGCCGCGGCGTGCGGAAGAAGATGAAGCTGCGGCCGCTGACCTGGTAGACCGGCGGGTCCTTCGTCACCGTCGTCCCCGGCATGCCACGAGCGATCTCGTGGACGTCGTCGACGGTGGCGCGGGTCATCCGCCCGTCGGCGCCGGGGTGGTGGTGGTCGAGGTGCTGCCGGTCGACGAGCTGTCGCTGGACGTGCTGCTGGTGGACGGCTTGGACTCGGTCTTGGCCGATCCGTTCTTCGACGGCTCAGTGGACTTCTGGCGGCTGTCGTTGCGGTAGAAACCCGAACCCTTGAAGACGACGCCGACCGCGTTGAAGACCTTGCGAAGTCGCCCGGCGCACTCCGGGCACTCGGTCAAGTTGTCGTCGCTGAACGACTGGATGACCTCGAGTGCAGAACCGCACTCGGTGCACTGGTACTGGTAGGTGGGCACGACGTACTCCGCTCTTTCTCACAGACTTCCCAAGGGTACAGTTGCGCTCATCGTGACCGATCCCGTCCCTGCCGGACCAGTCTCATGACCGAGTGGCTGCTGCTCCTCCTCTCCGTCTCCCTGATGTTCGCCTGCGGGGTCTTCGTGGCCGCGGAGTACGCCTTCGTCACGGTCGATCGCGCCACCATCGAGCGCGATGCCGCCGCCGGCGATCACGGCGCCGCCGGCACGCTGAAGGCGTTGCGCACGCTCTCCACCCAGCTCAGCGGCGCGCAGCTCGGCATCACCATCACCAACCTCGTCATCGGGCTGCTGGCGGAGCCGGCCCTCGGCACGCTTCTCCGTGGTCCGTTCGAGGGGCTCGGGCTCGGCGAGGGGGCATCCAGGGCGTCCGCCTACGCGGTCGCGCTGATCGCCAGCACCGTCGTGACGATGCTCGTCGGCGAGCTCATCCCCAAGAACATCGCGCTCGCGATCCCGCAGGCCACCGCTCGGTTCACCCAGCTGCCCCAACGTCTCTTCACGCAGGCGATGGCCTGGCCAATCCGTGGGTTGAACGGCGTGGCCAACGCCATCGTGCGGTCGCTGGGCGTCGAGCCGCAGGAGGAGCTGCGCTCGGCTCGCTCGCCGCTCGAGCTGCGCTCGCTCGTGCTCCGATCGGCCGAGAAGGGCGCCATCGACGACGAGACGGCCGAGCTCGTCGCACGGAGCATCGCGTTCGGCGACCGCACCGCCGCTGACGTTCGCACGCCGCGCGTGCACGTGCACTTCCTCGAGGGGCGCAACACGGCACAGGACGTCATCGAGGCGGCCCGCCAGACCGGTCACTCGCGCTTCCCTGTCATCGGCCGCACCCCCGACGACGTGCTCGGCATCGTCCACGTCAAGCAGGCCGTGAGCGTCGAGCCGGAGCGGCGGCGTTCGGCTCGGCTGGCGGAGATCGCCGACCCCGCCACCACCGTGCCCGACAGCATCGAGCTCGACCCGCTCCTCACGCTGCTGCGCGACCAGGGGATGCAGATGGCGGTCGTCGTCGACGAGTACGGCGGCACCGACGGCGTCGTCACGCTGGAAGACCTCGTCGAGGAGATCGTGGGCGACATCGCCGATGAGCACGATCGACTCTCCGCCCGAACGCGGCACCGACGCGACGGCACCTGGGCGCTGTCCGGACTGCTGCGTCCCGACGAGGTGGAGGAGCAGACCGGGATCGCCCTGCCGGAGAGCGAGGACTACGAGACCATCGCCGGCCTCATCAACGCCGAGCTCGGCCGGCTCGCCGCGCGCAACGACACGGTCACGCTCCAGCTCGACCGCACACCCGACGACGGCGAGGACGATCCACCTCCGCTCGTCGTGCACCTCGCGGTCGAGCACATGGACGGACGACGCATCGACCGCGTGCTGATGACCGTCGACGACCTGCCGCCCAGGGGTGAGGAGTCGTGAGCATCTGGGTCGGCATCGGTATCGCGCTGGTTCTGCTGGCCTTCAATGCCCTGTTCGTCGCCGCCGAGTTCGCGCTGATCTCGGCGCGACGCACCGAGCTCGAGCCGGCGGCCAAGGCCGGATCCCGCACCGCGCGGCTCGCCCTCCGGGCGATCGAGAACCTCGCGCCCGCCATCGCGGCGATCCAGCTCGGCATCACGATCTGCGGACTCGGGCTCGGTGCCGTCGGGGAGCCGGCCATCGCCCATCTGCTGGCGCCGCTCTTCGACGCGTTCGCGATGCCCAGCGGGCTGGTGCACTCGATCTCGTTCGTCATCGCGCTCTCGATCGTGGGTGCGGCCCACGTCGTCCTGGGCGAGATGGTGCCGAAGAACCTCGCCCTCGCCGGGCCGGACCGCGCCGTCCTGTATCTCGGCCCGTTCATGCTCGCTGTGGTCGCCGCCCTTCGACCGGTGGTCGCCGTGCTCAACCTCGCGGCGATGATGACCATCCGGCTGATGCGCATCGAGCCGAGGAGCGAGGTCGCCTCGTCGTTCACGCACGACGAGGTCGCCGGGTTCGTGGAGGAGTCGCGCCGTGAGGGCCTGCTCGACGAGGACGAGTACGGCCTCGTCTCGGGCGCGCTGGAGTTCCACGAGGGCAAGGTCGACCAAGTGCTCCTGCCGCGCCGCGGCCTGATCACCATCGAGCCGAGCGCCACCCCCGTCGAGGTCGAGCGGGCCTGCGCGGTCACCGGGTTCTCCCGGTTCCCGGTCACCGACGACTCCGGTGATCTCACCGGCTACCTGCACATCAAGGACGTCCTCGAGACCGACGACGAGGCCCGCAGCGTCCCCATCGCCGACAAGTGGGTGCGTCCGCTGGCGACCGTCTCCACCGGCTCGGGGCTGTACGACGCCCTCCGCACCATGCAGACCCGCGGCTCGCACATGGCACGAGTGGCCGACGACGACGGCACCGTGCTCGGCGTCATCATGCTCGAGGACGTGCTGGAGGAGCTGGTCGGCGAGATCCGCGAGGCCGGGAGGGCCTGACGGGCCGACGGGCGGCCCGGGATGCAGAATGGCCGGGTGCGTCGCGTCCTGGTGGTTCTGGTGGGTCTGGTCTCCGCGGTGCTCATCGGGCTCTCGTCGTTCTCGCTGGTCACAGCTCGCAAGGCGTTCCCTGACACCACAGGGGAAGTACGCCTCAACGGGCTGGGGGGCCCGGTCGAGATCAAACGCGACGGTCACGGGATCCCGCAGATCTACGCCGACAATCCGGCCGACCTGTTCTTCGCGCAGGGGTACGTGCAGGCGCAGGATCGCTTCTACGAGATGGACTTCCGCCGCCACGTCACCGCGGGTCGGCTGTCCGAGCTCGTCGGCAAGAACGCCGTGGAGACGGATGAGCTCGTGCGCACCCTGGGGTGGCGCCGAGTCGCCGAGCAGGAGTACGAGGCGCTCGGCGCGAGTACGCGGTCGCTGCTCCAGGCCTACGCACGGGGGGTCAACTCCTACATCGACGGCAAGTCCGGCTCGGAGCTCTCCCTGGAGTACGCCGTGCTGTCGCTGACCGGCCCCGACTACCGGCCCGAGCCGTGGACGCCGGTCGACTCGGTCGCCTGGGTCAAGGCGATGTCCTGGGATCTGCGCAGCAACATGACCGACGAGATCGACCGCACGATGGCCGCACGTCAGATGTCGACCAAGGACGTCGAGGCGCTCTATCCCGACCCGCCGCGATCCCATCGGCCGATCGTCACCGACCGGCGGCTCACGGTCCGCGGCAAGACGTTCGGCGAGCCGCCCGCCGTGGCTCCAGCCGTCTCGGTGGCGTTGGGCAAGACGCGTGACGCCGCCGAGGCCTTGCCTGCTCTGCTCGGCACCGGCGAGGGCATCGGCTCAAACTCCTGGGTGGTCGACGGAAGTCACTCGGCAACGGGCGAACCCATCCTGGCCAACGACCCACACCTCGCTCCGTCGATGCCCGGCATCTGGTACCAGGTCGGGCTCCACTGCCGAGAGGTCACCGAGACGTGCCCGTACGACGTGTCGGGCTTCTCGTTCTCCGGCATGCCCGGCGTCGTCGTCGGGCACAACCGGCGCATCGCCTGGGGCGTCAGCACGATGTATGCCGACGTCACCGATCTGTACCTCGAGCGAGTCGTCGGCGGTCGATACGAGTACAAGGGCAAGCGGCTGCCGCTCGAGACCCGCCGCGAGACGATCAAGGTCGCCGGCGGGAAGTCACGCACGATCACGGTCCGCTCGACCCGGCACGGCCCGCTCTTGTCGGACGTCAGCGACGACGTGGCCGACGTCGGTGGCGGCAACGCCGTCGCGCTGCAGTGGACGGCTCTGACGCCCCGCCGCACGATCGCGGCCGTGTTCGAGCTCGACCGGGCACAGGGCTGGAAGGACTTCCGGGCCGCGGCCAAGCGGTTCACCGTGCCGTCCCAGAACCTCGTCTACGCCGACGTCGAGGGCAACATCGGCTACCAGGCGCCGGGTGCCATCCCCATCCGCAGCCGCGGCGACGGCCGCTGGCCCGTGCCCGGCTGGGACGGCAAGCACGAGTGGGAGGGCTACGTGCCCTTCGACGCGCTCCCCCATGAGCTGAACCCCGACGAGGGCTTCATCGTCACGGCGAACAACCAGGTCGTCGGCGATGAGTATCCGTACACCTTGGGTGCCGACACCGCCATCGGATACCGCTCGGCGCGGATTCGCGACCTGCTCACGTCGAAGGACCGGCTCTCCGTTCGGGACATGACCCGGTTCCAGATGGACGCGTACAACTCGAACGCCGAGAAGCTGGTCCCGCACCTGCTCGACACTCCGCTCGAGACGAGCTTCGCCCGTCAGGGGCAGGACACCCTCCGCGGCTGGGACTTCCGGCAGACCGCGGGGTCCGTCGCCGGCGCCTACTTCAACGTGGTGTGGCGCAACGTGCTCGAGATGACGTTCCACGACGAGCTGCCGCGCGAGCAGTGGCCCGACGGCGGCGAGCGGTGGTTCAACGTCGTGCGGACGATCCTCGACAAGCCGAACAGCCACTGGTGGGACAACCTCGCGACGCCGATGACCGTGGAGCGCCGTGACGACATCCTCCGCGACGCCATGGTGCGGGCTCGAGACGAGCTGACCCGGATCCGGTCACGCGACACGTCGGGCTGGGCGTGGGGCAGCCTGCATCGGCTGACGTTGGTCAACCCGACGCTCGGCGACACCGGCGTCGGGATCATCGACCGCATCTTCAACCGAGGACCGGTCGAGGTCGGCGGTGGCGGCGGTCTGGTCAATGCGAACGCCTGGGACGCCGCGGAGGGATACGAGGTCACTGCGGTGCCGTCCATGCGGATGGTCGTCGATCTCGCGAACCTCGACCGGTCGCGCTGGATCCAGCTGTCGGGCAGCTCGGGGCACGCGTTCCACGAGCACTACGCCGACCAGCTGCCGCTGTGGGCCGCGGGCCGGACCCTCCCGTGGGCGTTCGACGACGAGACCATCGCCATGGCCGCGGTGGACACGCTGATGCTGAGGCCCACCACGGAGTGAATGACAAGCGTGTCATTATCAGCACCACCGTTCAGTGGTCAAGGACGACACGCGTGGGGCGCATGTTTTTTCTGTGACTTCTGGTCCGCGTGGGGCAAATCGCCACTACGTTGGCGCCATGCGTGTCTTCCCCCTCGCGATACGTGGGCTAGCCGTGTGCGTGCTGCTCACCGTTGCGAGCACGCCCACAGCACAGGCTGACGACCCAACGGTCGGCGAGCTTCAGGTGCGCCTGGTCGAGTCGCGCATGCATCTCAACGACCTCTACGCCCGTTCCGCGGCATCGGCCGAGCGGCTCAACGGCGCGACGTTCGCGCTGTCCGAGGCCAAGGCCGACCTCAAGCGCCAGAAGGCCGAGGTCGAGCGAGCCGAGGCACGTCTGGCCGACCAGCGGGACGCCGTTGCGGCGCTGACCGTCGAGCAGCTTCAGTCTGGTTCCGGCACCTCGCGCCTCACCACCCTGCTCGAGAGCGACGGGCCGCAGCAGCTGCTCGAGCGTGCCGGCGCATACCGGAGCACCAACGAAGCGTTGAACGCCCGGGTCGACACGCTCACGGCGCGGCAGGTCGTCCGCGACGCCGCCGTGCGCCGTGCCGACGCGGCGCAAGGCGCGCTCCGTGGTGCGGTGAAGGACCAGGCTGCGGCCGCAGCCGGCATCGACCGCGCCATCGCCGACGCCGAGGCAGCTGCCGACTCGACCCGCCGGGAGCGCGACACCCTGATCAAGCAGCTCGCGTCGGTCCAAGGCGTCACGGTGCAGGAAGCGACCAAGAAGCAGGACGAGATCGACGAGCGGATCGACCAAGGCGGACCGTCGACGCCAGTCGGTGTTCCGGGGCCCGACCCGGACCCGGCCACGGACCCCCCACCGAGCGATTCGAAGCCGACTCCGAAGCCGACTCCGAAGCCGACGCCCAAACCGACGCCCAAGCCGCCGGCAGCCGACCCGCCGCCGGCCTCCGGAAGCAAGGTCGACCGTGCGATCGCCTTCGCTCGGGCGCAGCTGGGAGAGCCGTACAAGTGGGGCGGGGCAGGGCCGGGCTCCTGGGACTGCTCCGGCCTCGTCATGAAGGCCTGGGGTGCGGCGGGCGTGAGCTTCCCGCACTCCGCCAGTGCCCAGTTCACACGGTCGCAGCGAGTGTCCGTCGGCAGCGTCCAGCCCGGCGACCTGGTCTTCTGGAGCAAGGGCAGCGCCGGATCGATCTACCACGTGGCGATGTACCTCGGCGGTGGCAAGATGATCCACGCCCCGCGGCCGGGCCGCAATGTCGAGATCGTCTCGATCACCTACTGGATCAAACCTGATCTGGCGTCCCGTCCGGGCTGACGACTTCTCGGGGGCCGTCACCCGGTCGGGACGCGGAACAACCCAGCCTCGGTGACCGCCATCTGCACCGTGACGTCGTGCGCCTCGTGCGGTACCGACTCCACCAGCTCGTTCGCGTGCACGACGGCGCAGACGGGTGACTCCACCGAGGCCAGCGCGCGGTCGTAGTAGCCGGCGCCGCGTCCGAGCCGGTTGCCGGCATGGTCGACGGCCATCGCCGGCACGATCACCAGACCGGCATCCGACAGGGCCTCTGGGCCGAGGCGTGGACCGTCCGGCTCGGGGACGCCGATGGACGAGAGCCGGAGGGGCGCAGCGGGGTCGAAGACCACCCACTCGAGGGTGTGGTCCGCGGCCCGGGTGACCGGCACGATGACGTCGACGCCGCGCTTCAACAGGCCGGTGATGAGCGGGCCGGTGCCCGGCTCGGTGCCCATCGAGAGGTGGCAGGCGATGCGGTCGACCTGGGTGAATGCCTCGGCGAGCAGGTGGTTGGCGACCGCGTCGGCGACGAGGAGACGTTGTTCGGGATCACGTTCCTCGCGGCTCCGGAGCACCTGGCTCCGCAGCTCGTCCTTGCTCACTCGCCCGACGATAACCTGTGCCGGTGAGTGGATTGGCGCAAGCGCAGCAGAAGATGACCGACGCCGGCGTTCCGCAGCGGGCGATCGACGTGTTCACCGACTTCTACTCCCAGCTCGAGCGTGGCGCGACGGGCATGATCGCCGAGGCCGAGGTGGAACCGCTCACCGATCTGGTGCGGGCATCGGAGCTCGCAGCGTCAACGAATGGGGACGACGCGGGGGCCCAGGCGGTGGCGTCGACCGCCGTCATCAAGCTCAATGGCGGGCTCGGCACCACGATGGGGATGAACCGGGCCAAGTCCTTGCTGCCGGTGCGAGCCGACCTCTCGTTCCTCGACATCATCGTCGGGCAGGTGGAGCACGTGCGGCGCACTCACGACGTCGCGCTGCCGCTGCTGTTCATGAACAGCTTCCGCACGCACGACGACACACTGGCCGCCCTCGCCCGGCACGCCGACCTCGTGGTGGGCGACCTTCCGCTCGACTTCCTGCAGAACCGCGAGCCCAAGCTGCGGGCCGACGACCTCACGCCGGTCGAGTGGCCCGACGACCCGTCGCTCGAGTGGTGCCCACCCGGGCATGGCGACCTCTACACGGCGCTGGAGACGTCCGGAGTCCTGACCGCTCTCCTCGACGCCGGTTTTCGCTACGCCACCGTCTCGAACGCCGACAACCTCGGTGCCGCTCCCGACCCGGCGATGATGGAGTGGTTCGCAGCCTCCGGTGCCCCCTACGCCGCCGAGGTCTGCCGCCGCACGCCGGCCGACGTCAAGGGCGGCCACCTGGTCGTGCGGCGCGACGACGGGCGCCTGGTGCTGCGGGAGATCGCGCAGACCCCGCCCGATGACGTCGAGGCCGCCGCCGATCTCCGCGCCACCCGTACTTTCACACCAACAACCTGTGGTTCGACCTCGAGCAGCTGGCGTCGACGCTCGCCGATCGTGCGGGCATCCTCGGGCTGCCGCTCATCCGCAACGAGAAGACGGTCGACCCCACCGATCCGTCGTCGCCACGAGTCGTGCAGATCGAGTCCGCGATGGGCGCGGCCGTCGAGGTGTTCGACGGTGCGACGGCCATCGAGGTCGACCGATCCCGGTTCGTGGGGGTCAAGACCACCAACGACCTCATGCTGTTGCGTTCGGACGTCTACGGGGTGGGCGATGACTTCCGGCTCCGCGCCCAGGTGGAGCCCGCGCTCGTCGACCTCGACCGCCGCTTCTACGCCACGATCGCCGATTTCGACGCGCGCGTGCCCGAGCCGCCGTCGCTCGTCGACGCCACCTCGCTGACCGTGATGGGCGACTGGAGGTTCGGTCGCGGCGTCGTGGTGAGCGGCGACGTCCGACTCGACGACGACGGCACGGCTCGCACCATCCCCGAAGGCACACGGTTAGGCTGACCGGCATGTCCTCGGATACCCCGGACGCCGGGCCGGATCAGAGCATGCTCCCGCTCGGTCCGGACCACCCCGAGGGGTCGCAGCCCGAGGATCCGCCGGCGCCCGTGCCTGAGACACCGGCCGGCATGGCGCCTGGACCTGACGAACCCGGTCGCGAGGCGCACTCCGCGGATGGGCCACCCGTGCCGGAGGCGCCGACCAGCACAGCTCCGACGAGCACACCCGCAGGACCGGACGTCCCGGAGGAGCCCGAGAACCCACCGGCGGCTGCGGCGACTCCGACCGCGGTGCAGTCCGGACCGAGGCCGCGTCCGCGCCCGGCGAGCATCAGCGACGACTTGATCACGGTCGAGGACCACCTCGAGCGGATCCTCCGCGGCGTCGGCCCGCTCGAGGCCTACGACCAGCCGATCGTCGAGTCGCTCGGGCTGCCGTTGCACGAGAACTTCGTCGCACCGGTCGACCTGCCTCGCTTCGCCAACTCCAGCATGGACGGCTACGCCGTGCGCGCCGAGGACGTCATGGGCGCCACGTCCGAGGCGCCGGTGGTGCTGCCTGTCGTCGGCGAGATCGTCGCCGGGTCGGCCAAGCCGTTCGCGATCAGCGCCGGCACCGCCGTGAAGATCATGACCGGAGCACCCATCCCGCGCGGCGCCGACACTGTCATCCCGTTCGAGGACACCGATCGCGGCAACGCGCGCGTCAGCATCCAGCAGGACGCGCGCCTCGGCACCAACGTGCGCGCGCAGGGCAGCGACGTCCAGGCCGGCGATCTCGTGCTGAATGCCGGAACGGTCCTCGGAGCACGTGAGATCGGCCTCCTCGCCGCGCTCGGCGCTCCTCGCGTCAAGGCCCGACCGCGGCCGCGGGTCGTCGTCATCTCCACCGGCAGCGAGCTGCGTGAACCGGGCACCCACCTCGACTATGACTCGGTCCACGACGGCAACAGCTACATGCTGGCCGCAGCCGTGCGGGCGGCCGGTGCGATCGCGTACCGGGTGGGTGCGGTCGACGACAACCCTCGCTCGTTCCGCAAGCTGCTCTCCGAGCAGCTCGTCCGTGCCGATCTGGTCGTCACCAGCGGCGGCGTGAGCATGGGTGAGAAGGACGTCGTCAAGGAGACGCTCTCCGCGCTCGGCACGGTGACCTTCGCCAAGGTGGCCATGCAGCCCGGCAAGCCGCAGGGATTCGGCCGGGTCTTCGACGAGCAGAAGCCCATCATCACGCTGCCCGGCAACCCGGTGTCGGCCTACGTGTCGTTCGAGGTGTTCGTCCTGCCGGCCATCCGCCGGTTGATGGGACGTACGCCCTACCGGCGCCCGATGGTGCACGCGGTGCTGGCGTCCGACCTGCAGTCGCGCCCCGGCGTGCGTCAGTACGTTCGCGGCATCTTCGAGGTCACCCACCGGGGTGCCAAGGTCACGCCCATCCCGGGTCACGGCTCGCACCTGATGGGCGGGCTCGCACAGTCCAACGCGCTCATCGTCGTGGGGGAGGACGAGACAGCCCTCAATCTCGGCGACACGGTGCGCACCCTCGTGCTCGACAGGCCGTTCTGAACATGGCTGTGTCCGAATCCGCCCAGGGCCCGGAACCCCCGCCGGGCGAGCTCAGTCACGTCGACGCGGGTGGTGCCGCCCGGATGGTCGACATCTCCGACAAGGCGGTCACCGCCCGCGCGGCCACGGCCCGCGGCAGGGTCGAGGTCTCCCCACGAGTGGTCGAGCTGCTGCGCGGCGAGGGGGTGCCGAAGGGCGACGCGCTCGCCGTCGCGCGCGTCGCCGGCATCATGGCAGCCAAGCGCACACCGGACCTCGTCCCCTTGTGCCACCCGCTCGCGATCAGCGGGGTCGAGGTCGGCTTCGAGGTCGCCGATGACGCGGTCGAGATCTCGGCGACCGTGCGGACCACCGACCGGACCGGCGTCGAGATGGAGGCGCTCACCTCGGTCACGGTGGCCGCGCTCACCGTGATCGACATGGTCAAGGCGGTCGACAAGCACGCCCGTATCACCGACGTCGAGGTGGTCGCCAAGTCGGGCGGGCGCAGCGGCGACTGGAGCAAGGAGTGACCGGCAGGGGTTCGGGGCCCTGGGCCGAAAACGGTAAGGGCGCGGTCGTCGTCGCCTCAGGGCGGGCAGCCACCGGGGTCTACGAGGACACCACCGGGCCCTTGCTCGTCGACGCACTCAACGCGTGGGGCTTCGACACCGGGGCACCGGTCGTCGTCCGCGACGGCGACCCGGTCGGCGACGCCGTGCGTGCCGCGCTCGACGCCGGCGCCGACGTCGTCCTGACCACCGGCGGCACCGGCATCAATCCCACGGACCGCACACCCGAGGCCACCCTGCCGCTGCTCGATCGCGAGCTGCCCGGGGTCGCCGAGGCGATCCGCGCCCACGGTGTCGCCAAGGGCGTGCCCACGGCGATGCTCTCCCGCGGACTGGCCGGGGTCTCCGGACGCGCCGTGGTGGTCAACCTGCCTGGCTCGCGCGGTGGCGTGAAGGATGCCATCGACGTGCTGGCCGACGTCGTGCCGCACGCCGTCGACCAGCTGCGCGGGGGCGACCACGAGCAGCACTCAAACGATGGGGGTGACCCCTGAGCACCGGGTGGCCGGTCACGCTCCGGCACGGTCATGTCGGCGTCCGTCCGCTGCGGCGGCGTGACGCCTCGACGTGGCAGCGGCTGCGTCGCGACAACGCTGGCTGGCTCGGTCCCTGGGAGGCGACGCTGCCGCCCGAGGCAGGCCGGCCGTCGATGTCGTACCGCGCCATGATCGGCACGATGCGACGCCGCGCCCGCGCCGGGCACTCGATGCCGTTCGCGCTCACCTGGGACGGCCAGATGGTGGGGCAGCTGACCGTCAACGGCATCTCGTGGGGATCGGCCCGGTGGGCGAGCCTGGGCTACTGGGTTGCGCAGAGCCACGCCGGCCGCGGCATCACCACCACGGCTGTGGCGCTGGTGTGCGACCACCTCTTCACCGTGGTCCGGCTGCACCGCATCGAGATCGCGGTCCGCCCCGAGAACGCGGCGAGCCTGCGAGTCGTCGAGAAGCTCGGGTTCACCGAGGTCGGCACCGCACCGGGGTTCCTGCACATCGCCGGCGACTGGCGCGACCACCGCGTGTTCCAGGTGCTCGCGGGCCAGGTCGACGAGGGGCTGGTGACGCGGCTCTCGAGCACCGCGGCCGACTAATCACACGAGCCCCAGAAGGTTTCATGCGACACACGGCGGCACGTGCCGTGAATCGGTGATCAGGGGGCCTACGGTTTTGCACGTGGGCACCGGTCTGATCGTCGCGTTCGTCGTCGCCATCTGGGCGGCGTACTTCGTGCCGCTGGTGCTGCGCCGCTACGACGAGGCGAGCACGTCCTCGTCGCTGGAAGACCTGAGCCCACTCAGTCGCACGATCAACCGGCCCACCGCAGAATCAGCGAAAGTCGACGCCCCGGAGCCCACACCGGCCGTCGACGAGGCAGCTTCTGAGACCGACGCCGATCCTGCGCCGTCACCCCGCCCGCGGGTGACCCGCTCGGCCGCGCGTCGAGCCGCCCGTCGGCGACGGCGGACCTTGCTCACGTTGCTCGCCGCCACCGCGATCGTCGGTGGTGTCGTCGGGTTCCGGGTGATACCGATCTGGTCGGTCGCGATCCCGGCCGGGCTCGTGCTCGCGTGGCTCGTCGCCTGTCGGCTACAAGTGCGTCAGGAGAGCAGCGTCTCGACCAGGCAGGTCAAGAAGGCCAAGAAGCCCAAGAAGTCCAAACGGTCCGGGTGGATCACGGAGGCGAAGTCGGCCTCCAGCGTCGACGACGAGTCCACGGTCATCGTGTCCGGCCAGGTCGAGGACGTGAACCCGGGTCGCCGGCACGTCATGGAGTCCACACCGCTGGAGTCGGACGCGCTCGACGAGCAGCTCGTCATCGCCGCTCCGTCGGTCGCCACGTCGGGCGACCTGGTCTGGGATCCGCTGCCCGTCACCGTTCCCACCTACGTCACGAAGCCGCGCGCCGGACGCACCGTGCGCACGATCGACTTCGCCCAACCGGGCGTCTGGACGTCTGGTCACGTCGAGGGTGAGGACGTCGAGCTGCCCAGCCGCGAAGCCGCCTCCGACGACCCTCAGCGCAGGGCCGCCAACCAGTAGGACGAGATTCCTCGCCTGATACTCTCGTCGGTGTTTCCCAGGGGCTATGGCGCAGGTGGTAGCGCGACTCGTTCGCAACGAGTAGGTCGGGGGTTCGAGTCCCCCTAGCTCCACTCATCGTCGTGCCTGATGCTCGTCGGAAGAGGTGTGGTCACCGAATCAGCGCGGCCATCTGCCGGCGACGTGATGGTCCGAGGGCTTGCGCTGGGCGGAGTCCACGCCTGGGCCGCTGATCATGGTCGTGCAGTTCGTCGCCTTCGTCGGCGCCTACCGCGACCCGGGCTCGCTCGACCCGTCGGTCGCCGCGGTCATCGCTTTCGCTGCTCGTCAGGTAGGTGACGTTCGTGCCGTGCTTCTTGTTCGTCCTTCTCGAAGCGCCGTGCGTCGAGCGACTCCGGAGCAACGAGCAGCTGGCCGCCGCGCCCGAACGGCCCTTGACAAGGCATTCATTCATTCATACATTCATTCAAACTTTGTATGATTGACCAGAAGGGTCGACATGAGCTTGGGCCGGACGGCGGTCGTCCTCGGCGGCAGCGTGGCGGGGCTGTGCACGGCGGGGGCGCTGGCTCCGCACTTCGATGAGGTGCTCGTGCTCGAGCGCGACGAGCTGCCGCCTGACGCCGAGCACCGGCGGGGTGTCCCGCAGAGCAAGCACCCGCACTTCTTCCTGAACTCCGGTCGCCGGGCCGCCGAGGAGCTGTTCCCGGGCTTCGAGGAGGACCTGGTCGCGGCTGGTGGCATGCCCCTGGTGGCCTCGATGGACACGGCCTACCTGGACGACACGGGCTGGGCGCCGCGCAAGCGGGGTGCGCTGTCGATGGTCTACGGCTCCCGCATCCTGGTCGAGCGGGTGCTCCGCGACAAGGTGCGTGCGCTGGCGAACGTCAAGATCCGCGAGGGCGTCGCGGTGAGCGGCATCCACACCGAAGACGGCGGGACGGCGCGGGGCCGGGTCACGGCCGTGCAGCTCGGTGACGAGCGGATCGACGCCGATCTGGTGGTCGACGCACTGGGACGCGGCTCGTCGGTCTCCAGCTGGCTGGTCGCTGCAGGCTGGCCCGAGACGCCGGTGATGACGCTCGACGCCAAGGTCACGTACGTCTCGCGCTGGTACGACCTCCCGGACGCCGAGCATCGCGCGGACTCGTGGTGGTGGCAGCACCTGGTGTACATGCCGACGCAGCAGAAGGGTGAGCACCCCGACGAGCACGAGTACCTCGTCAACTTCTTCCCGATGGAGGGCAACCGCAGCATCGCGTGCATGGGGTCGTGGGGTCTGGACATGCCGCGCACGGTCGACGACTTCCAGGCCTCGGCCGAGCGGCTGCGCGCGCCGGCGTTCGCAGCGGCGATGGCGGCGTCCGACCCGAGCTCCGACGTCCACCTGACCCGCTCGACCGGGAACGCCTGGCGACGCTACGACCGCCTGCCCCACCCGCCGGCGGGACTCGTGTTCATCGGTGACTCCATCTGCGCGTTCAACCCGTTCTACGGCCAGGGCATGAGCTCCGCGGCACTCTCGGCGCGACTCCTGCGCGACCGGCTCCGATCCACCACCGCGCTCGACCGGGCGTTCTTCACCGGCTTCCTCGCCGCGCAGCGCAAGGAGTTCGCGGTGCCGTGGGGCATGGCGATGGCGCGCGACCGCGGCTATGAGTGCGCCACCGGCACCGAGGTTGCGCCTGCCTGGCTGCGCAAGATCCTGGCGGCCCTGTCCGGACCGGTGTTCAACTTGATCTCCGGCGCCTCCCGCGAGTACCCCGTGGTGGACGAGCACTTCGCCCGCGTCTTCAACATGGACGAGTCGCTGACCGCAATGATGACCAACCCGCGGGTTCTCGCGGCCCTGCTCCGGTTCAGGTTGAGAGCTGCTCTCGGCCGTCTCACCCTGCCGTTCGGGTTCGACTCGCAGCAGGATCCTCCGGGCACGGACTTCTCGGCGAGAGCGGCATGAGCGAGCGCCAGCGAGTGAACATATGAGCGCGACCTGCGAGCCCGCCGCGGAACAGGTGACCCGCGAGCTGGGCTTCGACTGCCATGACGTCAGCCCGGTCGTCTCCGTGCACAACCCGTTCGACCTGGCCGGCTGGACGATGCCGCTCCTGGAGCTGCTGGTCATCGGCGGAGCGGTGTTCGCGCTCGTGCACGCCCTCCGGCGATACCGCGGCGGTGACCCGATCAATCTGGCTTTGTGGTTCGCCCCTCTGGTCTACCTGTTCATCACCGAGCCGCCCTTGTACTTCCCGGAGTGGTTCGGGCTGGACCAGCGGTACGGGTTCATCTTCGCGCACAACATCTTCACGGTGCAGTTCATGTGGGACCGGCTGCCGCTCTACATCATCGCCATCTACCCGGCGCTGGCCACACTGGCCTACGAGCTCGTCCGGGTGATCGGGGTCTTCCGGCGCGGGGCCGCGGCCGGCGCGGTCGCCGTCGCGTTCGTCTACCACGTGTTCTACGAGATCTTCGACCAGATCGGCCCGCAGCTGAAGTGGTGGGCGTGGAACGACGCGAACCTGGACGTCAGCCACCCGATGTTGGCCGACGTGCCGATGACCAGCATGCTCCTGTTCGCGGCGGTCTCCTTCGGCGCGATGGTGTACCTGGTCCTCAAGCTGGTCAAGCCCGGATCGCGCGGTTGGTCGCTGACCTGGCGGATCCTGCTCGTCGGGGTGCTGACCCCGCCGACGATGGCGTTGGCCGGGATCCCCTCGGGTCTGGTCTCCGGCATGGACGCCAAGGCCTGGGTCATGGGCATCGAGCTCGGCCTGCTGTGGCTGGCCGGCACCTGGGTGCTCATCACCCACATCCGCCGGCGAGAGTTGGTCGAGATGGAGCCGATGACGACGTTCGCGCGGTTCTACCCGGCCACGTATCTCGCCGTGATGGTGCTGTGCTGGGCGGTCGCCGTAGGCGACCTTCAGGTCGGCGGCGTGCTCTACTCGCTGGCCTGCATCGCTGCTGCCGGTGGGATCCTGGCCGTCCTGCACACCAGCCGCTCCGAGGTTCGTCGCGGTTCCGACAGGGTGGCCTGAGGGCCATGGGTCACCACGGCTGGCAGGGCAACCCGCCGCACACCGAGGACGACGCGCGGCAACGGATCATCGCGGCCACGACGTCCTGCGTGGAGCGGCTCGGCTCGACCAAGACCACCGTCTCCGAGGTCGCGGCCGAGCTGGGCGTCACCCGGCAGACGGTCTATCGCTACTACCCGAGCCACGCCGAGCTGCTGGGCGCCGTCGCGCAGGCGGGGCTCGACGACTTCGTCGAGCGGATGGTCGCACATCTCTCGACCTTCACCACTCCCGCCGACGTCGCCATCGAGTCGATCGTGTTCGCCCTCCAGGCGATACCGGACGACTCGAGCATCGGACTGCTCGTCCAGGCCGGCGAGACCGAGGTCTTCGGTCGCGAAGTCACCTCGTCGATGGCGATCACGGTCGGCGCGGACATTCTGCGTCGCATCCCGGTCGACTGGTCCGACATCGGGGTCCGGGACGAGGACCTCGACGGCCTCGCCGAGATCCTGATGCGACTGTTCGACTCGTTCCTGCAGTACCCGGGGGAGCCGCCCGCCTCCGCGGACGACATCCGGGTGCTCGCCCGCCGCTGGCTCGGCCCGGCGCTCCGCGCCTGAGGTGTGCTGCGCGCATCTACTTCGTTCGCCGGACGTACGCCTTTCGTGAACTTGGTGTTTGAGACGTGAAGGGACCTGATCATGGACGACGTCACCTGGGAAGCACCCGGCAATGGTCCGTGGGAGCTCGAGACCACCCACTTCTCCCGCCCGGCGGCGCGATTCAGCTCGGCGGCGTACACGGAGGCATTTCCGCGCGGTTTCGCTGCGGGCACCGCTCGCTTCGGGTTGTTGCTCGACCACCTTCTGCCGCGTGCCGTGAACGGCTTCCTGTACATGCAACCGGTGGCGTACATGGCGCCGCCGGGCGCGATGAAGCCGCCGCCTGCGCCCGTCCTGTGGCTGCTCACCCGGCTCCATCCCAAGATGCGCGCCAGGATCGCCACCTCCGTCCGTGCCTTCGAGGAGAAGCAGTGGCGCAAGGACCTGGAGATGTGGGACAACACCGACAAGCCGGCCGCCATCGAGCAGCACCTGGCCATCCAGATGATCGACGTAGGTGCGCTGACCGACGATGGCCTCGCCGAGCACCTGGCACGGTGCCTCGAGCATGCGGGCAACATGGCCGAGCTGCATCACAAGTACACCGCCACGGCAGTCGTGGCCACCGGCGACTTCTTGGCCGACGCGGTTCCGTGGACCGGTGCTTCCGTCGGCGAGATCTGCAACCTGCTCAAGGGTTCGTCGCCGATCTCCAACGGGTTCGCGGCCGAGGAGCTGGTCAAGGCCGGCGAGGCCCTCGCCGCCAACGACGACCCCGCGGCAGCGCTGCGCTCCACCGGCCGGCCCGACGAGAAGCTTGCGGCAGCGTCCGCGGATCCGGACGTCGGTCCGGCGGTGCGCGCCTACATCGAGGCGGTGCAGTACCGGTCCGTCGGCTACGACGTCGCTGACCTGACGGCGGGAGAGATGCCGGAGATGCTGGTCGAGGCTCTGCTGACTGCTGCCGACGGCGCCGGCCCCCGTGCGACGACGTCGACAAACGACGACGGCGTGCGCTCGAGGGTTCCGGCCGAGCACCGCGCGACGTTCGACGAGAAGCTCGCCGAGGCGCGGCTTGTGAACCGGATCCGCGACGAGCGCGGCGTCTATGCCGATGGCTGGGCCACCGGCCTCGCCCGGCGCGCCGTGCTCGAGGCCGGCCGGCGGCTGCGCGGTCGCGGTCTGCTGATCGACGCCGAGCACGCCGCCGACCTGGAGATTGACGAGCTCACCTCGTTGCTACGTGGGGAGGGCGGTCCGTCGCCGGCCGAAGCGGCTGCGCATCACGAGTGGCGCACGACCAAGACGGTCGCCGACGCACCGCCGTTCCTGACCGCGATGCCCGCGCCCCCGCCGCCGGACGACATCCTGCCGGCGGCCGCGCGGCGCGGCTCCCGTGCCATGAACGCCGCCCTGCCCAACTTGTTCGGCGTCTCGGAGAAGGAGAACACCGACACCGTCGTGCACGGCATGTCGGTCAACGACGGGACGTACGAGGGCACCGCCCGGCTGGTCGTCGGCTCAGCGGACTTCGGCCGGATCAAGCAGGGCGACGTGCTGGTCACGCGGAACACCTCGCCATACTTCAACATCGTGTTGCCGCTGCTCGGCGCGATTGTCACCGACCGCGGCGGCCAGCTCAGCCATGCGGCCATCGTCGCCCGCGAGTACGGCATCCCCGGGGTCGTCGGCACCCGTGACGCGACCACCGTCATTCCGGACGGCGCACGCGTCCGGGTGGACGGCACGACTGGTGAGGTTCACCTCCTCAGCTCCCCGTGATCGCACCGCTGGCCGACGCCGTCGACGGCGATGTCTTCGGCGGCAAGGCGTTTCAGCTGGGCGCCGCGATTCGCAGTGGACTGCCGGTGCCACCGGGATACGCGCTGTCGGCGGATGCGGTCGAGGCCGTCGTGAAGCGGGATCCAGTCGCGATCGCCGAACTCGACGATGTGAGCGACGAGCTGGGACTGATGGCGGTGCGATCGAGCGCCCTGGACGAGGACTCCGCCGACGCCAGCTTCGCCGGTGCCCATCTGAGCGTGCTCGCCGTATCCGGTCGCGACGCCACTGTCGCCGCGGTCGACGCGGTGTACGAGTCCGGGCTGCTGGCCGGCGCACAGGGCTACCGGGAGAAGCTCGGTCTCGAGCTCAGCTCTCGCATGGCGGTCGTCATCCAGGCGTTGATCGACGCCGACATGGCCGGAGTGCTGTTCACGCGTCACCCGGTCACCGGCGCCGACGAGCGCGTGATCGAGGCCAGTTGGGGACTGGGCGAGGCCGTGGTCTCCGGGCTCATCACCCCCGACCACTATCGCCTTGCGCGCGGGGGACGCGAGCTCGAGCGCACCCTGGGTGACAAGGACGTGGCCATCCGTCCGAGAATCGACGGAGGAGCTGGGGATCCGACCGAGGAGGTGCCGGTGAGCGCGGACATGGCCGATGCCTTCTGTCTCGGTGCGGCCGAGCTCTCGGCCCTCGACGCGCTGGCGTCGCGCTGCGACCAGGTATTCGGCTCCTCAGACCACGACATCGAGTTCGCCTTCGGCGGCGGCGAGCTCTTCCTGCTCCAACGACGCCCGATCACCGGTGTCTGACACCGTGCCGGCCAAGCGGGCCGGCGTCCGCCTGGTCGCGGCCTCGCTCGCGGCGACGTTGATGCCGCTGAACTCGACGATGGTCGCCGTCGCGCTGCCGGACATCAGCTCCGAGTTCGGGCGTGACCCCGCCTTGGTGACCCAGGGGCTCTTCACGAGCTACCTCATCGCGTCCGTGGTGCTGCAAAGTCCGGCCGGCAAGCTCGGTGACCGCATCGGCCACGCACGCATGGTGGTGGCCGGTCAGGCTCTCGTCGCGGCCGGTGCACTTCTCGGGTACCTGGCGCCCGAGCTGTGGGTGCTGATCGTCGCCAGGATCGCGATGGCCGCCGGTGGCGCAGCCCTGGTGCCGTCCGCGGTGGCTCTGCTTCGACTTGGCCTCCCTGCAGAGCGACGTGGTCGAGCCTTTGGTGCGTTCGGCGCGATGATGGCGCTGAGTGCGGCGCTGGGGCCTGTGGTCGGTGGCGAGCTCGTCGAGGGATTCGGATGGCGGAGCCTGTTCGCGGTGAACCTGCCGATCCTCGCCCTCTCGGTGGGTCTGGGCGTGTTCGCCGGTCGCGCTGCGGTCGAGGATCGCGATGCGCATCCGCAGTTCGACTGGATCGGCACCGGTCTGCTCGCCGGAGGACTCTCGGCGATCATCCTGGGACTGCGGCCCGACAGTCAGCACGTGCTCCTGCTGCTCGTGGGCGTCGGCCTGCTGGTCCCGTTCGCCTGGTGGGAGCGACGGGCCCCTGATCCGGTCGTGGCGTTCTCCCTGTTCCGGTCGGTGCCATTCGCGGCGGGCGCGTTGTTGATCGCGCTCCAGAACCTGGTGATGTACGCCCTGATGCTCCAGGTCACCCTGGTCGCCACCGCACTGTTCGACCTGGATGCCCGTGGAACCGGGCGATTGCTCGTGTCGATGATGCTCGCGATGGTCATCACGTCGCCCATCGCCGGGCGTCTCACCGATCATGTCGGTGCACGGTCGATCGCGGTCGCCGGGTCGGCGTCCGGGCTGCTGGGTCTTGCCGCGCTCGCCTGGATCGACCTGACCGCCCCCGAGCAGCTGGCACCTCCGATGGTGCTGCTGGGGATCGGGCTCGGACTCACCGCGCCCGCGGCCCAGAGTGCGTCGATGTCGGCTGTCAGCTGGGGTCTCGCCGGGGCGGCGGCCGGCATCGGCGCGACGATGCGCTACCTCGGCGGCATCATCGGCGTCGCCGTCATGAGTGTGCTGCTCGACGTCCACGGCAGCCGGGCCGAGGTGATCTCCGATCACCGCACGCTCGTGGCTGTCTTCGCAGGGGTGCTGGTCGTCGCTCTGGTCTGCGCGGCGCTGCTGCCAGGACGCTCGGCGACCATCGTTCATCCGGAAGGGGTCGACCAGCCCATCCCTTGACAGGAAACCATCTGGTTTCCTATTGTGGTGACATGGACCTGGTGTTCAAGGCGCTTGCGGACCCGACTCGACGAGCCCTGCTCGACGAGCTGTTCGAGGAGGACGGGAAGACCCTGGTTGCCCTGTCCTCGACGTTCGACATGACCCGCGTTGGTATCGCCAAGCACCTCGGGCTGCTGGCCGAGGCGGGCCTCGTCACCACCAAGCGCCACGGGCGGGAGAAGCTCCACTTCCTCAACCCCGTCCCCATCCGGCTCATCCACGACCGATGGGTGAGCAAGTACACCGAGGCCTGGACGGCAGGGCTCGTCGGACTCAAGAAGGAGCTGGAGCTCACCATGGAAAAGGTCTTCGAGATCTACATCCGCACCACGCCCGACCGTCTCTGGGAGGCGATCACCGACCCCGACACTCGGCGACGTTTTCACTTCGGCAACCGGGTCGAGTCGGAGTGGACGCAGGGATCGTCCTACACCGTCACCAACCCGCTCTCGGACGGCCCGTTGATCGAGGGCGAGAACCTCGAGGTCGACCCTCCGCGACGCCTGGTACAGAGCCTGAACGCCGTGTGGGGCGAGGAGGCGGCCGCTTCCGGCACGTCCAGGGTGACCTGGGAGATCGAAACCGTCGGCGACTCGTGCCGGCTCACCGTCACGCACGACCAGCTGCCGGAGGACGCCCGTGAGGAGCTGTACGGCGGCTGGCCGATGATCCTGTCCGGACTGAAGACCTGGCTCGAAACGGGGGAGGAGCTCACCACCCCCGGATCACTGATGTACAAGGGAGACCCTCCATCATGACCAACCTCGACCACACGTTCTCAGGGCCGATCCAGAAGAGCCCGGCCAGGGGTGGCTGGACCTACCTGGTCACCGACTGGAGCGCCGAGTTCTTCGGCACCCGGGGCCTGGTGAAGATTGCGGGCACCGTCGACGACCAACCGTTCGAGAGCTCGTTCATGGCCATGGGCGACGGGACGCACAAGCGCCGTTGCTGAGGTCCGCGAGCAGCTCGGCAAGAAGGAGGGCGACGTCGTCACCGTGCACCTGACCGAGCGCAAGGAGCGCTGAGCGTCAAGCCTGCGGCGAGAGCTGGGAGACCATCTCGACCAGATCGGCGATCGAGTCGACGATGCGGGTCGGCCGGTACGGGAACTGCTCGATCTGGTCGGGACGGGTGGAGCCGGTGGTCACCAGGATGGTGCGCATGCCGGCCTCGAGGCCGGAGATGATGTCGGTGTCCATGCGGTCGCCGATCATGATGGTCGACTCCGAGTGGGCCTCCAGCTGGTTGAGTGCGCTGCGCATCATCAGCGGGTTCGGCTTGCCGATGTAGTAGGGCTTCTGCCCGGTGGCAGTGCTGATCAGCGCGGCCACAGAGCCGGTGGCCGGCAGGGTTCCGTGGATGCTCGGTCCGCTCACGTCCGGGTTGGTGGCGATGAACCGTGCCCCGCCCTCGATCAGCCGGATGGCACGGGTGATCGACTCGAACGAGTAGGTGCGGGTCTCGCCCAGCACCACGTAGTCGGGGCTGCGCTCGGTCATCACGTAGCCGATGTCGTGCAGGGCCGTGGTGAGCCCGGCCTCGCCCACGACGTACGCCGACCCGTTCGGCCGCTGGTCGAGCAGGAACTGCGCCGTGGCGAGCGCCGACGTCCAGATCGCGTCCTCCGGGACGTCGATGCCGCTGGCCAGGAGCCTCGCCCGCAAGTCGCGCGGGGTGAAGACCGAGTTGTTGGTCAGGACCATGAACGGACGTCCCGATTGCTTCAGAGCCTCGACGAACTCGACGGCACCGGGGATCGGGTCCTCCTCGTGCACGAGGACGCCGTCCATGTCGGTCAGCCAGGTCTCGATGGGCCGGGGTTCGCTCATGGTCACATTGTCTCGTGACCGTTCACGCCGGCGCCGAGAGGCGTTCGATGGCCGGGCCGACGTTCGTCAGGTAACGGGTGAGGGCATCCTGCATGAGCGGTTCGTCGAGGTGCTCGGGCAGAGCACGCATGAGATTCAGGCGGCTCGACCCGACCCACGAGTCCACGTCGGGCTCGTGCGACCAGGCCAGCTGGGCCAGCCAGGTGAGGCGCATCATCGGACCCCAGTCCTCGATGCTGCTCGGGTGCGGATCGGGCGGGCTCAGCCGGTTCTTGTCTTCGTCGGACGCATCGCGCGACTCGATGAAGCCCAGCAGTGCGGCGTTGAAGGACGGCGACCCGTAGCGCACCTGCTGCAGCACGATCCGGTCGTCACCGAAGATCGGAACGGCCTTTGAGGCACGCAGGCCGATCGCCGAACAGTCCACATGGAGGACCTCGGGGCCGGTCGGCACCTCGCCGGAGTCGAGCACGAGGCGATCCGCGTTGATCGATCGCACCCGGCCGAGGCGGACGACGTCCTCGATCTGTCGCAGATCCTCGAGCTCAGGCTGGCTGAGCATGGTCGCGCGGAACATCGTCGGCCATACCCCGGGATCAATTCTCATCAGGCGTCCGGAGGCTTCGAGCCGTTCGAACCGGTCGGTCAAGTCGCTGGCTTCCGCGGCTGCCTCCGCGTCGCGGGAGATGCCCTCCATGGTCTGCGCCACCTGGTCGAGCGGCTGCAGCTGGGCGCGGTCGTTGAACCACATGTCGCGTGGCCGCACCCAGCGGATCCGGTCGGGGTCAACGCCGTTGTCGAGCAGCCACAGGCAGGCATCGACGCCAGTCTTCCCGGCTCCGATGACGGTGAACTGCTGGTGGCCGTCGGCGACGTCCGGCAGGGCGTTGATGGGAACGAACTTCGCCTCCGGAGCCACGGTGAACAAGGGCTGGTGCGTCGCCGGGACGGACGTCTCTTGATAGGACGCGTCAACGACGCGGCGGCGCACCCGAACCGTGTGCACATCGTCGGTACGGAGATCACGAATCCGGTGCTCGTTGCCGTCGCCGCCGAGGTGGTCGTGCGCTCCGAGGAAGCGAGCCCGGCCGGATGGTTCGAGGCGGTCGCCGACGACACTGTCGAAGTACGCACAGATCTCCGGTGCGCTGGCCTGCTCGTAGAATCCCGCGTTCCGGCCGGACTCGATCAGCTGGTCGTCGCCGAGCGACATCGAGTTGACGCCGTAGAACGCCGACGGCGAGTGCAGTCGGATGAACGGGTATGCGTCCCGCCAGTGGCCGCCCGGACGGTCGCGCCGATCGACGAGCACCATGTCGACATCTGCCTCGGCCAGCAGTGAGTCGGCGAAGGCGAGGCCGCTGGCACCCGCACCCACGACGAGGTAGTCGGTCTCGATGTCCATGTCACTCCTCGTCCGAACCTCTGCTGACGGTATTACCTCGCTAGCCTCCTGACATGCAGATCACCGAAGTGGGTGAAGGCGTCTTCGCCGTCGAGGGCAAGACCGTCAACTGGACGCTCATCGCCGACGGCGACGCGCTCACGCTGGTCGACGCCGGATGGCCCGGCTATCTCGACGACGTGCTCGCGTCGATCAGCGAGATCGGCCATCAGCTCAGCGACGTCGAGGCCGTGCTCGTGACCCACGCGCACGTCGACCACATCGGCTCGCTGCCGCGCCTGCTCGAGAAGCATCGTGTACCCGTCCTGCTCTCGCCGACCGAGGCTGCGCACGCGCGTCGCGAGTACCTCGAGCAGGCCGGCACCACCGACGTCGTCCGCAACCTGTGGCGCCCGAGGGTGCTCCCTTGGGCGCTCCACATGATGAGGAACGGCGCCTTGAACGACCACGGCGTTTCCGAGGCGACGGACTTCGGAGACGCCGACGTCATCGACGTGCCGGGACGTCCTGTTCCCATCGCCACGCCCGGTCACACCAGCGGCCACACCGCCTACCTGGTGCCCGGCGCCCGCGTGCTGCTCACCGGTGACGCCCTGGTGACCGGCCACGCGCTGAGCTCGACGACTGGCCCGCAGGAGCTGATGGGCTTCTTCCACCACGACCGCGACGCCATGAACGCCTCGCTCGACGTGATCGCCGAGGTGGACGCGGATGCCATCATCTCCGGCCACGGGCCGGTTCACCGTGGCTCGCCGCGCGACGCCGTGGCCCAGCTCAGGCGCGGTTGACGCGGCGAGCGACCCGCCACAGGATCCAGCCGACCAGCGCGACCGCAAGCCAGGGGATGAGCACGCCGGCGAGCGACACGATGCCGTTGACGGTGTCGACGAGTGCGTCCCACCCCTTCGTCAGCCCGCCCTGGAACCCGCCGGGGGAGACCGAGGAGGCCGAGCCCTTCTGGATGAGCTCGACGTGCAGTGTCGAGAGCGACACCTGGTCGGTGAGCGCCTTGCGCTGGGCCTGCAGGCTCTCGAGCTGCTCCTGACGCTGGGTCAGCGCGGTCTCGGCGCGGACGACCTCGGCGCTGTCGCCGGCGTCGGCGAGGATCTTCTCGAGCCGGTCGATCGAGATCTCCAGCGCCTTGATGCGCGCGTCGAGGTCCTGGCCCTGCGCTGTGACGTCCTGGTTCTGCACGTCCACCGTGCCGACATCGCCGTACGTGGCGAGCTGGGCGAGCGCCTTCGACATCTGGTTGCTCGGCACGCGCACCGTCAGCGACGCGGACGCGCGGCCCTCGTCGTCCTTGCTCTCCGTGCGGCCGTCGACGCGTCCGGACTTCGACTCCACCCAGGCGGTGAAGCGCTCGGCGACGTCGCGGGGGTCCTTGACGGTGACGTCGACGCTCCCGGTCGTGATGACCTCGCGCACGTCGCGGGGTGCGACCTCCGGAGCAGCCCGTTCGGTGGAGTCCTGGAGCGCGCTGTCGCCGGCGGCTCCGGGTTCGGCCGCTGTGCTGCCGCCACTGGCCGATTCCGACTGGCCCGCGTTCGGAAGCTGCGAGAAACCGACCCCGCCGATCACGACGACGAAGCAGGCGGCGGCCAGGACTCCCAGGCCGCGACGGGTCCGACGTCCGCGGCGGGTGACGTCGGCGTCGACGGTGTGCATGATCGACGACCGCATCGCGTCGATGCGACGCTCGTCGAGCTCTGGAGTGGTCATGATGTCTCCCTCATGGAACGCAGGTCGGCGCGCAGGCGTGTGCGCAGCCGGTGCAGGCGGTTGCGGACAACGGCGTGCGATACGCCGAGCTCGCGAGCGGCCTGCTCATAGGTCCGGTCGCCCTCGACGCACAACTCGTAGAGCCGGCGGTCGTTCTCGGCCAGGGCCGCGACGGCCTTGTCGATCTCGGCCCGCACCTGGGCTGCCTCGATCTCCCGCTCGACGGGCGAGTCGGCTTCTTTGAGCACGTCGTCGTCCAACGCGTCGTTTCGTCGGCGTGACGCCCGCCGGTGCGCGTTGAGCGCTGTGTAGCGCGCCGTGACCAGCAGCCACGGCAGCAGCGACCCATCGACCGGTGTGATGGCACGGATCTTGCGCCACGCGGTGACGAACACGTCCTGCGTGACCTCCTCGGCCTCACCCGCGTCCCGCACCACCGAGTACGCCTGCCAGTAGACCGGCCGGACGTGCCGGTCGTACAGGTCGGCGAACGCGAGCCGGTCGCCTTCCTGCGCACGCGTCAGCAGCTCGACGTCGTCAGCGACCTCGATCGAAGGGCTCATACCTGCTCCATGTCGGTTCAAGCACAAACCGTCTCACGCTGGGCGCACGTAAACTCAGAAGATGTCGAGGAAGTCGGGAGCATGAGGCGCCGGACCCGCGTCGTGCTGGCCGCCGCGGTGGCCGCGCTGGCGCTGGTCGTCGCCGTGCCGATCCTCGATGACGAGGAGCGGGTCGACCCGTATCTCAACTTCGTCACGGCCCATCTCAACGTCCTGCCGACGGAGCCGCTGCCGGTGTCGTCGGATGCGAAGTTCACGCGCAGCATCGCGAAGTTCACCGACCTCGAGAGCGTCGATCCCGCACTCGACGCCTGCGCAGGGCCGGTGGCGGTCTACCTGGGCGACGGGCGGCCCAGGCTCGTCGCCGAGCACGACTACTGCGGCGGCTCGGAGTGGATGCCGAAGCTCGACCCGGACGACGTCGTCCAGCTGACGGGCCGGGGCGTCATCGCGGGTTTGTACACGACCGAGACGATCAAGTACGTCCCGCGCTACGACGCGAAGGTGGACGACATGCCCGCCGGCGACGTCGTGCTCCAGACCTGCATCAACAAGAAGACCATGGTGCTCGTCGGTTTGCGGCTGGCGGCGCACACTTGACACGAGATTAGTACTTGTCAAGCCGCTTGACACGTTGTACCTTGGTGTCAAGCGACCAAGGAGTATCCGCCATGACCATCGAAGCCACCATCGACGGCCAGCTCGTCCACTGGCGAGACAGCAAGCGTCACCTCTGGATCATGGGAGCCATCATCCCGTTGATCCCGCTCGCGATGTGGGGCCTGTACGCCTGGACGGGATCGACGCTCTCGTGGTTCTTCGGCCCGTTCTTCGTGTTCGTCCTGATCCCGCTCTTCGACCTGTTGGCCGGGCTCGACCCGAACAACCCGCCCGATGAGGTCATCGAGGCGCTCGAGGAGGACCGGTACTACCGCTGGATCACCTACGCCTTCATCCCGATGCAGCTCATCGGCCTCGTCTGGGGCGCGTACCTGCTCGGCGGCGGCACGCTGCCCGGCATCGACGACCCGCTGACGGTCGTGCAGAAGATCGGCCTCGCCACCGGATTGGGCATGGTCGCCGGCATCGGCATCAACACAGCGCACGAGCTGGGCCACAAGAAGGAGCAGATGGAGCGCTGGGCCGCTCGCGTCGCCCTGGCCCAGACGTTCTACGGCCACTTCTACATCGAGCACAACCGGGGCCACCACGTCCGCGTCGCCACACCTCCTGATCCGGCCAGCGCTCGGCTCGGCGAGACCGTGTGGGAGTTCTTCCCGCGCACCGTCTGGGGCAGCCTCCGCAGCGCCTGGGGCCTGGAGAAGAAGCGCATGGACCGCCGTGGCAACTCGCCGTGGTCGCTGCGCAGCGACCTGATGAACGCCTGGATCTTCTCCGTCGTGCTCTGGGGCGGCCTGATGGTCGCCTTCGGCTGGGAGATCTTCCCGTACCTCGTCATCCAGGCGATCCTCGGCATCGGCCTGCTGGAGTCGGTCAACTACCTCGAGCACTACGGCATGAAGCGTGAGCTGCTCGACTCCGGCCGGTACGAGCGCCCGAACCCGAGCCACAGCTGGAACAGCAACAACATCGGCACGAACGTGCTGCTGTACCACCTGCAGCGTCACAGCGACCACCACGCCAACCCGACGCGTCGCTACCAGGCCCTGCGTGACTTCAAGGAAGCGCCGGCCCTGCCCACGGGCTACGCCGGCATGATCGTCCTGTCGTGGATCCCGGCGGTCTGGCGCAAGGTCATGGACCGCCGCGTCGTCGACCACTTCGACGGCGACATCTCCCGCGCCAACCTGCATCCCCGCAACGCCGAGAAGTACGTCGCGAAGTACGGGAGCGGTGCGGTGAAGGAGGAAGCCGCATGAGCGAGCGCAGCGAGCGAACGATCAAACACCTCATGCCGGGACATCCGTATCGTGCCCTTTCCACGGAGGTCCCGGCATGAGCCAATACATCTGTCCCAACTGCGAGTACGTCTACGACGAGGACAAGGGCGACGAGCACGAGGGCTGGCCGCCCGGAACGCCGTTCGCCGAGATCGACCCCGACTGGACGTGTCCTGACTGCGGCGTGCGCGAGCAGGTCGACTTCCTGCCGATCGAGCAGTTCGAGCACAACGACCAGGACGGCCCCATCATCTCCGCCGAGACTCGCGCTCAGGCCGATGACGGTGACGCATGACGGTCAGCTTCCGCGCCGAGATGCAGGGCATGCTGCGTGAGCGGCTGCTCGACGCGGCGCACGAGATGATCGAGACGTCCGGCTGGTCGTCGGTCACGATGGCCAAGCTCGCATCGGCGGTCGGCGTCAGCCGCCAGACCGTGCACACCGAGGTGGGCACCCGTCACGGCCTGGCCGAGGCGCTCACGCTGCGCGAGCTGGGCCGCTTCCTCGATCTCGTCCGGGCGCGGATGGGTGCGGAGACCGACATCGTCGCGGGCATCCGATCGGCGTGCCACGGAGTGCTCGAGCTGGGCGAGGCGAGTGTGCTGGTGCGCACCGTCTTCGGCTCGGTGAGCAACGAGAACGATGCCGACTTCCTGACCATCCTCACCACCGAGTCCGGTGAGATCGTCGAGCTCGCGGTTGCAGTTGTCACTGAGTGTGTCCGCGAGCTGTACCCGCCGCTGCCGTTCACCGACGACGAGCTCGACGTCGCGGCCGAGGCCATCGTGCGTCTGGTGCTGTCGGCACTGACGCGTCCGTCCAAGTCGCCCACCGAGGCGGCCGACGACATCGCCTGGGTCATCGAGCTCGCCCTCGCCGGCGCGAACGCCCGCAAGGCCTGACCAGGACTACGATCGGGCCATGGAATCTTCCGACGCCGTTGTCGGGGGCCTCACCTCCTTCTACGGGGTATTCTCCAGCCACGATCCGTCGGCGTTTGCCGGCGCGATCTCGTCGGGTCCAGGTGTCTCCGTGATCGGCAGTGCTCCGGGCGAGGGCCATGACAACCGCGACGACTGGGTCGCCACGTACACGAAATTCATCGTCGAGTCCGGGCTTCGGCTCGAGGGCGGTGACTCGCCGCGCGGTTGGGTGGAAGGCACCGCCGGATTCGTCAACGACGAGCCTCGCTTCGTGCTCCCCGACGGGAGCTTCCTCCCCACCCGGCTGACCGGAGTCCTGCGCCATGAGGACGGTGAGTGGAAGGTCGTCCACATCCACTTCTCGGTGGGCATGCCAGATGAGGACGCGGTGCAACCTCCGCCGTAGGGCTAGATCCAGCGGTCGAACCACATCCGGTCGCGCCAGGCGTCGTACGGGAGGATCTCGTACGTCCAGATCGGGAAGAAGTACCAGAAGGCGATGACGACGGCCGTGGCCAGCGCCCCGATCACGAGCCACACGCCGTAGCGGCCCCTCGGTGTGGACACGCGACGTCGGGCGACGTCGACGAACAGGCAGAGAGCGATGATCATGAACGGCACCGTCGCGACGGCGTAGAAGGAGAAGATCGGGCGGTCCGTGATTGCCAGCCACGGAGCCCAGGTGGCCAGCAGTCCGAGCACCGGCACCGACCACCGCCAGTCGCGAGTGGCGACCCACGCGACGACCGCTCCCATCGACGCCGCCAGCGCCGGCCACCAGACCGCGGGATTCCCCAGGATGAGCGTCTCCCGCAGGCAGCTGGACTTCGACGCCGCCCCGCACTGGTCGGCCGGCAGGTCGAGCTTCACCGCGACGCTCACCGGCCGGTCGAGCACGAGCCATCTCCAGGCCTGCGACTGGTAGTCGTGCGTCTGGTTGGCGAGGTAATCGCCGGTGTGGAAGTGGAAGGTCATCACGTGGTAGTGCCACAGGGAGCGCACCGAGTCCACGACGTGGCCCACGACGCCGGTCGACGGGCTCTTCACGTAGGCACCCCATGCTGCCTCGTCGCCGTAGCCCATCCCGAAGCGTTCCTCGTAGAAGCCGTGGTGCATGAGCCAGCCCGTCCAGGTGCCGACGTAGATGACGGCAGCCACGCCGACCAGCATCACGAACGCCGGGACTGCGGTCGCGACCGTGGAGGTGATCAACGACCAGCGCGGCAGCCTGCGGTGCCTGCCGGCCCTGCGGCGGTACTGCCGGCGCGCCACGACCTCCCACACGACCACCGCGACGCCGAAGACGGCGAGCACGTAGACGCCGCTCCACTTCGTGCCACAGGCCATGCCGAAGCACACGCCGGCGAGCAGCTGCCACGGGCGGAACAGGTGGGGACGGTGCAGCCGGGTGCTCATGTAGTCGTGGTCGGCCACGAGGCAGGCGACCGCGCTGACGATCCAGAACGTCAGGAACCCGTCGAGCAGGGCCAGCCGCGACATCACCACGTGAACGCCGTCGAGGGCGAGCAGGAAACCCGCGAGGCAGCCGATGATCGTCGACCCCGTGAGGCGGCGCACGAGCCGGGCCAGCACCAGCACCGTCAGTGCGCCGACGATCGCCGAGCTGATGCGCCAGCCGAACGAGTCCATCCCGAACGCCGCCTCGCCGAGCGCGATGAGCCACTTGCCGGCTTCGGGGTGCACGATCTGCGTGGGCTGGCCGGAGATGAACAGGTCGGCGAGGTTCCCCGCGGCGATGCGCTTGTCGGCGCCCTCGATGTAGTCCTGGGCGTATCCGTCCTTGAGCATCGACCACGCCTGCTTGGCGTAGTACGTCTCGTCGAAGGAGAGTGACCGCGGCCGCCCGAGGTGCCACATCCGGACGCCGAGCGCGAGCGCCGCGACCGCCAGTGGACCGATCCACCCCCACAAGCGGTCACGGGGGGATGTGTCGGTCACGGTTCCGATCGTAGGCACTGGCAGGACGTGGCATCGGGCTGACACCTGTCATGGCACATCCATGACACGCGTCGTGGCGAGCAGCTGCGTGCGAACGACACGATGAGACGTGGACCCGATGACACAACCACCGATCCCGGCTCTCGCGCTGAACGGCCTGGCCAAGACCTTCCGGACTCGCGAGCGACGGGGTGGTGCACGCCGTCGAGCAGGTGGATCTGACCGTCCAGCCAGGCGAGGTGGTGGCGTTGCTCGGCCCGAACGGAGCCGGCAAGACCACCACCCTCGACCTGGTGCTGGGACTCACCAGCCCCAGCAGCGGTGACGCCTCGGTCTTCGGTCGGCCGCCTCGAGAAGCCGTGATGGCCGGGCGGATCTCCGCTGTGCTCCAGTCCGGGGGCCTGCTGCGCGACCTGAGCGTGCGGGAGACCGTGCAGATGGTGGCCTCGGTCTTCGAGGATCCGCGACCGATCGACGAGGTGCTGGCACGCGCGGGGCTGACCCAGCTGGCGGCCCGCAAAGTGGCCAAGTGCTCGGGCGGGGAGCAGCAGCGCCTTCGCTTTGCGCTGGCCCTGCTGCCCGACCCGGACCTGCTCGTCCTGGACGAGCCCACCGCCGGCATGGACGTCGGTGCGCGTCGCGAATTCTGGGACACCATGCACGCCGATGCCGACGCCGGCCGCACGGTGGTGTTCGCGACCCACTACCTGGAAGAGGCCGACACGTTCGCCGAGCGCATCGTGCTGATGGCCAGAGGCCGGGTGGTCGCCGACGGGAGCACGGCTGAGATCAGGGCACGGGCGAGCGGCCGGACGGTCACCGCCGACATTCCTGATCAAGGAGCCGATGCGGTCGTCGCCCGGCTCCGCTCGATGGCGGGCGTCACCGACGTCTCGGTGCGCGGACGGCGGGTCGTGGTCATCTCCGTCGACTCGGACGCGGTGGTTCGCGCCCTCCTCGTCGATCTCGGAGGGACGAACATCGAGGTCGTCACTGCCAGCTTGGAGAGCGCCTTCCTGGCGATCACCGGTGAGGATCGCTCATGAACCGCACCTTCGTCGGACTGGAGCTCCGCCGGGTGGTCAGGGACTACGTGAACATGTTCTTCATCGCCGTGCTCCCTGCGTTCTTCTACCTGATCTTCGGTGCCGGCCAGGATTTCTCCGACGAGCCCGCCGGCAACGGCAACGTCGCGATGTACATCATGATCTCGATGGCCGCCTACGGAGCGGTGACCGCCACCACCGGGGTCGGGGGTATGGCGGCGGTGGAGCGCATGCAGGGGTGGGGTCGCCAGCTCGGCCTCACTCCCTTGGCCGACAGCTCATACGTCGCGATGAAGGCCGGGGTGGCTCTGGTCGTCTGCACCATCCCGGTGGGGCTCATCTACCTGCTCGGCCTGCTGACCGGTGCGGAGGGGAGTCCCACCGCGTGGGCGATGAGCGCCGTCCTGGTGTTGGTCGGTGCCGGCGTGTTCGCCATCTACGGGCTGGGAGTCGGCCTCGCGTTCCGCTCCGAGGCGGCAGTCAGCGCGGCCAGCGGTCTGCTCGTCATCATGGCGTTCCTGGGCAACATCTTCATTCCGCTCTCTGGGACGATGTTGATGATCGCCAGGTTCACTCCGCTCTACGGGTTCGTCGCGCTCGCCAGGTATCCGCTCACCGGGGGCGACCAAGTCGACGGCTCGAACGAACCGCTGTGGATCGCGGTGACCAACGTGACCGTCTGGGCCGTGATCTTCGGTCTGGGGGCGACCGCTCTGGTGCGCCGAGGTCGGGAGCGGCAGTGACGGCACGGCCGGCTCAGGACCTGCGCTGGATCTGACCCGCGCTGGCACGATGGACCCGTGCTTGTTCTGGCAGCGACACCGATCGGCCGTGCCGACGACGCCTCGCCGCGGCTGGCAGAGCTGCTGGCGTCGGCCGACGTGGTCGCCGCCGAGGACACCCGCCGGTTGCGCCGCCTCACCTCCGAGCTGGGCGTCACCATCGGCGGGCGAGTGGTGTCCTACTTCGAGGGCAACGAGCGCGAGCGCACGCCTGAGCTCGTGCAGGCCGTCGCCGACGGGAGCACTGTCCTGCTCGTCACCGACGCCGGCATGCCCAGCGTCTCCGATCCCGGCTATCGCCTCGTGGCCGCCTGCATCGACGCGGGCCTCGACATCACGGCCGTGCCCGGGCCATCAGCGGTGCTCACGGCTCTTGCCGTCTCGGGCCTGCCGGTCGACCGCTTCTGCTTCGAGGGGTTCGCGCCGCGCAAGGCCGGCGAGCGACGTCGTGTGTTCGGCGCATTGCGGCAGGAGGCACGCACGATGGTGTTCTTCGAGTCGCCGCATCGCACAGCGGCAACCCTGGCCGCGATGGCCGAGGCGTTCGGCGCCGATCGCCGCGGCGCGGTGTGCCGCGAGCTCACCAAGACGTACGAGGAGGTCGCGCGTGGCACGCTCGCCGAGCTGGTGGCCTGGGCCGAGGGACAGGAGCACGGGGTGCGCGGCGAGGTCACCCTGGTCGTCGCCGGCGCCACCCAGGAGCAGCGCGACCACACCCCGGATGAGCTGCGCGAGCTCGTCTCCGAGGCCGAGGCCGACGGGCTGAGCCGCAAGGACGCGATCGCCCGCGTCGCCAGCGAGACCGGCGTCCGTCGCCAGGACGTCTACGCCGCCGCCCACGCCTGAGGGATGTGGACAGGGCCGTTGCCCACAGACCGGCAACGGGGTTCCGCGTGTATCGTGTAAACGTCATGTTTACACCGTGGACATCGCACGCTCAGCTCGAAAGCACGGAATCGAGGAGTCCGACATTGGCCAAGCGTTCCGGAACGTGGTGCGATCTGTCGAGTTCGAGTACGACGGCGAGGCTCGTCTCCTGTTCATTGGTGCAGACACGAGCGTCGCCTTCTCGAACTCGTCGTGGTCCCGGCAGATCAGCCGAACCGGATCATCCACGCCGACGTGCTCCGACCGAAGTTCGACGACCTTCTGAGGTGACTGAGATGTCGAAACTGCGCAAGAAGGACGACACGGGACTCGACAACCTCGACCCTTCAGTGGTCGAGGTGCGGGATGCTGTGCACTTCCGCCGCATCATCGCCGCGCGTAAGCGCATCGACGAGGCGGAAGCAGAGCTCCGTGCCGCCGTCGCCGCAGCGCGCGAAGCTGGTGATTCCTGGATGGTGATCGGAGTGGCGCTCGACACGACTCGTCAGGCCGCCTACCAACGATTCGGGCGGTAGATCACTCCCGAATTCACGCTCACTAGGATGAAGCGCGTGCCCGCTGCAGCCGACAAGACGTTCTACGTCACGACGCCGATCTACTACGTCAACGACGCACCCCACATCGGCCATGCCTACACGACGGTGATGGGCGACATCATCACCCGGTGGCACCGCCAGCGTGGCGAGGACGTCTGGTACCTCACCGGCACCGACGAGCACGGCCTCAAGGTGATGCGCAGGGCTGAGCAGGAGGGCGTGACCCCGAAGGAGTGGGCCGACCCGCTGATCGCGAACGAGTGGATGCCGCTCCTCGAGACGATCGACGTCGCCAACGACGACTTCATCCGCACCACCGAGCAGCGGCACCTCGACGGCGCCCGCGCCTTCTGGCAGGACCTCTACGACCGGGGTGCCGTCTACAAGGGCGAGTACTCCGGCTACTACAGCGTCGGCGCCGAGGAGTTCGTCGACGACGACGACGTCGTCGACGGCGAGGGCGACGACGAGGGATTCAAGATCTCAACGCTCGACGGCAGCCGGGTCGAGCACATGACCGAGGAGAACTACTACTTCAAGCTCTCGGAGTACCAGGAACGCCTGCTCGACCTGTACGAGTCGAACCCCGACTTCATCCGCCCGGCGTCGGTGCGCAACGAGATCGTGTCGTTCGTCAGCCGTGGGCTCACCGACCTCTCGATGTCGCGATCCACGTTCGACTGGGGCGTCCCGCTGCCGTGGGACGAGGGCCACGTCATGTACGTCTGGATCGAGGCGCTGCTCAACTACGCGACTGCCATCGGGTACGGCTCCGACCAGGAGCGGTTCGACCGCATCTGGCCGGCCGACATCCACATCGTCGGCAAGGACATCGCCCGGTTCCACACGGTCATCTGGCCGGCGATGCTGATGGCAGCGGGCCAGCCGGTGCCACACCAGGTCTTCGCGCACGGCTGGCTGCTCGTCGGCGGCCAGAAGATGAGCAAGAGCAAGGCCAACGGCATCCGGCCCGACGAGCTCGTCGACGTCTTCGGTTCCGACGCCTATCGCTACTACTTCGCCCGGGCGCTGACGTTCGGCAGCGACGGCTCGATCTCCTGGGAGGACTTCCACGCTCGGTACCACGCCGAGCTCGCCAACGGCTTCGGCAACCTGGCCTCGCGCGTGGCGGCGATGATCGGCTCGTACTTCGGCGGCGCGCTGCCCACCTCGGGCGAGCTCACCGACGCCGAGAGCAAGATCGTCCGCACCGTGGAGTCCGCGGTCGCCGACGCCGAGGCCGCGATCGACGCGGTCGCCCCACAGGACGCCCTCGCGGCGATCTGGCGCATCGTCGAGGACCTCAACGGCTACCTCACCGAGCAGGCGCCCTGGAAGCTGGCCAAGGACGATCCCGATGCGGGGTCAGATGGCAGTCGGCTGGCCACGATCCTCGTCACAGCGGCCGAGGGTCTGCGGGCGCTCGCCGTGCTGCTCAACCCGGTGATGCCCAAGTCGTCGGCCGCACTGTGGTCGTCGCTCGGCGCCGAGCCGACCCTGGGAGCACTGGCCGACCAGCGCGTCGCCGACGTCACGACGTGGGGCGCACTGCCGGCGGGCGCCACCATCACCAAGGTGCCGAGCCTGTTCCCGCGGATCGAGACGTGACCGAAGTGCAAGACGACTGGCCCTGGCCGGATGCCCCCGACCCGTTGCCGTCGCCCGTGGTCGACAACCACTGCCATCTCGACCACCGCATCAAGGGTGGGTTGCTCATCGACGTCGACGACGCGCTCGACCGGGCCGCAGCCGTCGGCGTCACCCGAATCGTGCAGGTGGGTTGCGACCTGGAGAGCTCGCACTGGGCCGTCGCGACGGCGCAGGCCCAGCCGGCCGTCGTGGCCACCGTCGCGCTGCACCCGAACGAGGCGCCACTGCTCGCCGATCGAGGGACGCTCGACGACGCCCTGCGCGAGATCGACGAGCTGGCCCAGGACGACGCGGTGCGGGCGATCGGCGAGACCGGGCTCGACTACTTCCGCACGGGCCCCGAGGGGCGTGACGCCCAGCACCACTCGTTCCGCGAGCACATCCAGATGGCGCATCGGCACGATCGCACCCTCGTCATCCACGACCGTGACGCCCACGACGACGTGCTGCGCCTGCTCGACGAGGAAGGCGTGCCGCCCCGCACGGTCATGCACTGTTTCTCCGGCGACGCCGATTTCGCCCGCGAGTGCCTCGAACGGGGTGCCTACCTGTCGTTCGCCGGCACCGTGACCTTCAAGAACGCCGAATCGTTGAGGGATGCGTTGGGAGTGACACCTCGTGACCGTATTCTCGTGGAGACCGATGCGCCCTTTCTCACACCCATGCCCTACCGCGGACGCCCCAACGCGTCCTTCCTGGTGCCGCTGACAGTGCGTTTTATGGCTGGAATCGTAGGCATTTCGGATGAGGAGATGTGTCGTGACATCACCGCCAACACCGACCGTGCGTTCGGCGGTCCGTGGCCAGAGCGGATTTGACCTGTGAGACCACGTCCGTACGGTGGAAAAGTTGCCATGACCCCGAGACACAAGGTTGAAACCGTGCGTCCCTCGCGTCACTTCTTTTCCTCCACCCATCCAACCCCCCGAAGAAAGCGCGCGATCATCGCGCTCAACATCGCCGTGCTGATGGTCCTCATCGGCGGCACTGCCGCCTACGGAGCCCTGAGCAAGACCGTCACGGTGAAGCTCGACGGCCGTACCGACACGGTCCGGACGTTCAGCGACTCGGTCAGAGGCGTGCTCGCGTCCAAGGACGTGAAGCTGAACCCCGACGACAAGGTCAACGTCGCCAAGACGAGCGCCGTCACCGACGGTGACACCATCAAGGTCGACTTCGCCAAGCCGGTCACGGTTGCCGTCGACGGTGCTGCCCGCGAAGGCACCGTGCACGACAACACTGTCGGTGAGGTCCTCGATCGCTACGAGGTCGAGCCGGCCGACGACGCCTACGTCTCGGTCAGCCGCTCGGCTCGCGTCCCGCGCAGCGGCATGCAGATCGTCGTCAGCAACCCGAAGAAGATCACCGTCAAGGCCGACGACGACACCAAGAAGTTCACGACGTCCGCCCCCCGGGTCGAGGACGCGCTGAAGGAAGCCGACGTCACGCTCGACAAGGACGACGAGGTCAGCCTCGGTCGCGGCGCGCTCCTGAGCGAGGGCGACGAGCTCACGGTCACCCGCATCGAGATGATCGACAAGACCGAGACCGTCGACGTCAAGCCGCCCGTCGAGTACAAGGACGACGCCGACATGGAGAAGGGCACCACCAAGGTGCTCGAGGCCGGCAAGCCCGGCAAGGCCCGCGAGAACGTGCTCATCACGAAGGCCGACGGCAAGGTGCGCAACCGCCTCGTGCTGACGTCCGAGCAGCTCGAGAAGCCGGTCAAGAAGGTCGTCGCGCGTGGTACCGCCGAGGCACCGTCCGTGGCCAGCAACAGCGTCTGGGACAAGATCGCCCAGTGCGAGTCCGGCGGCAACTGGCACATCAACACCGGCAACGGCTACTACGGCGGCCTGCAGTTCAGCGCGGCCACCTGGCGCAGCGTGGGCGGCCCGGGCCTCCCGCACGAGCACAGCCGCGAGACGCAGATCAAGTACGCCAAGATCCTGCAGGCTCGCTCCGGCTGGGGCCAGTGGGGCTGTGCCCACGCGAGGTTCAACTGACCCAGCTGCGGCTCCTGGGCGCCACTGACGTTCGGCGCATCGCCGCCGACATCGGATTCCGCCCGAGCAAGCAGCGTGGTCAGAACTTCGTCGTCGACGCCAACACCGTTCGCCGCATCGTGCGGACGTCCGGAGTGGGCGTCGACGACGTCGTGGTCGAGGTCGGTCCCGGCTTGGGGTCGCTGACCCTCGGGCTGCTCGACGTCGCCCGTCACGTGATCGCCGTCGAGATCGACCCGGTTCTGGCCGGCCGCCTCGCCACGACCGTGGCCGAGCAGGCGCCTGACCACGTCGACCGGCTCGACCTCGTCGAGGCCGACGCCATGCGCATCGAGTCGCTGCCCGGTCCGACGCCGACGGCCCTGGTCGCCAACCTCCCGTACAACGTCTCGGTGCCGGTGCTGCTCAACTTCCTCGAGCAGTTCTCCTCCATCACCTCAGGCCTGGTGATGGTGCAGGCCGAGGTGGCGCACCGGCTCGCCGCCGGGCCCGGCTCGCGCACCTACGGCGTGCCGAGCGTCAAAGCGGCCTGGTACGCGGACGTCCGGCTCGCCGGAACGATCAGCCGTTCGGTGTTCTGGCCCGTGCCGAACGTCGACTCGTCCCTGGTTGCGTGGACGCGACACGAACCACTGGGCCCAGACGACCTGCGGCTGCGCACCTTCGCCGTCGTCGACGCCGCGTTCGCCCAACGTCGCAAGACGCTCCGCTCGGCCCTGTCCCGGCACGCCGGCTCGGCCGATGCGGCCGAGCAAGCCCTGATTGCCGCCGACGTCGATCCCGGCCTTCGCGGTGAGCAGCTGGACGTCGCCGACTTCGCGCGCATCGCGCGTGCGCTGGGCTGACGGGATGGGGCCGATAGGTTGACCGAGTGACGTCAGCGACCGCGCGGGTTCCCGCGAAGATCAACCTGAGCCTCGGTGTCGGCCCGATCCGTGAGGACGGCTACCACGCGCTGGCGACGGTCTACCAGGCTCTCGACGTCCACGATGAAGTGCGAGCCGTCGCCGTCGACGACTCAGACGACATCACCGTTTCCGTGCACATCGAGGCCGACCGGCTGGTCGAGTCGATCGATGTCCCGACAGACGAGGACAACCTCGCGGTCAAGGCCGCGAAGCTGCTGCGCGACAGCACCGGAGTCGAGGGCGGTGCCAAGCTCGCCATCCGCAAGGTCATCCCGGTGGCAGGAGGCATGGCCGGCGGGTCGGCCGATGCCGCGGCCGCACTCCTGGCCTGCAACGAGATCTGGGGCACAGGCCTGGGCCGGCCCGAGCTGGAGCAGCTCGGCGCCCAGATCGGCAGCGACGTCCCGTTCCTGCTGCACGGCGGCATCGCCATCGGCGGCGGCCGCGGCGAGACCATCAGCCCGGTGCTGGCCCGGGGGTCGTACTTCTGGGTCGTCGCCGTCGCGTCGCAGGGGCTCGCCACCCGCGACGTCTACGCCGAGTTCGACCGGCTCAACGGCGGTGCCGATCTTCCCCAGCCTGAGGCCCCGGAAGACCTGCTCGCCGCCCTGCGTGCCGGCGACGCCGCCGAGCTCGGGGCCACCTTGTCCAACGACCTCACCGACGCCGCGCTGTCGCTGCGCCCTGAGCTGCGCGGCACGCTCGACATGGGCCTCGAGGCCGAGGCGCTCGGCGCCGTCGTGTCCGGCTCCGGGCCCACCTGCCTGTTCCTCGCCGAGGACGAGGCGCACAGCCTCGACATCGCCATGGCGCTCGCCGGTGCCGGCGTCGCCGCTGACGTCATCCAGGCCCGCGGACCCGTCCAGGGCGCCCGCCTCATCTGATGGCGCCGCTTCTTGGCGGCGAGACGCTGCGGCTGACGTTCCCGACCCGGCGAGTTCTCGACGGCGTGAGCCTCGGCATGGCCGACGGCGACCGCATCGGCGTCGTGGGTCGCAACGGCGACGGAAAGTCGACGCTGCTGCGGGTGCTGGCCCGGCGGATCGAGCCGGACGACGGCCGGGTCACCTGGCGCCGCGACCTGCGGCTGGGGTTCCTCGACCAGGCCGACCGCCTCGACCCCGATCTGACCGTCTCCACCGCCGTCGTAGCCGACCGTCCCGAGCACGAGTGGGCCGGTGACGCGCGCGTCCGCGACATCCTCACCGGCCTGCTGTCCGACGTGCCCTGGGACGGCCGGATCGGCGAGCTGAGCGGTGGTCAGCGCCGACGCGTCGCGCTGGCGCAGGTGCTGGTGGGTGAGCACGACGTCGTGTTCCTCGACGAGCCGACCAACCATCTCGACCTCGAGGGCGTCATGTGGCTCGCGGCGCACGTGAAGGCCCGCTGGCCGGCGGGCACGGGCGGCCTGGCCGTCGTCACGCACGACCGCTGGTTCCTCGACGAGGTCTGCACGCATACCTGGGAGGTGCATGACGGCGTCGTCGAACCGTTCGAGGGCGGGTACGCGGCCTACGTGCTGCAGCGCGTCGAGCGCGACCGGCAGGCGGCGGCTGCCGAGTCCCGCCGCCGCAACCTCATGCGCAAGGAGCTCGCGTGGCTGCGCCGGGGTGCGCCGGCACGAACGTCCAAGCCGAAGTTCCGCATCGACGCGGCGAACGCGCTGATCGAGCGGGAGCCGCCGGTGCGCGACTCCACCGCGCTCGTCCAGCTCGCCACCACGCGGCTCGGCAAGGACGTCGTCGACCTGCTCGACGTGTCGGTGTCCTTCGGTGAGCAGGAGGTGCTGCGTGACGTCGAGTGGCGCATCGGCCCGGGGGAGCGCGCCGGCATCCTCGGGGTCAACGGTGCCGGCAAGAGCACGTTGCTCGGACTGGTCACCGGCACCGTGCAGCCGACGTCGGGGCGGGTCAAGCGCGGCAAGACGGTTCAGGTCGGCTCGTTGTCGCAGACGCTCGCCGAGCTCGAGCCGTTCGCCGACGACCGGGTCAGCGACGTCATCGCCAAGCAGCGCACCTCGTTCGTCGCGGCCGGACAGGAGTTGTCACCCGGTCAGCTGCTGGAGCGACTCGGCTTCTCGCAGGGCCAGCTCGCCACTCCGGTGCGCGACCTGTCCGGTGGCCAGAAGCGCCGGCTTCAGCTGCTGGTCGTGCTGCTCGCCGAGCCCAACGTGCTGATCCTGGACGAGCCGACCAACGACCTCGACACTGACATGCTCGCCGCCATCGAGGACCTCCTCGACTCCTGGCCCGGCACGTTGCTCGTCGTCTCGCACGATCGCTACCTGGTCGAGCGGGTCACGGACCACCAGTTCGCGGTGCTGGACGGACGCCTTCGGCACCTCCCTGGCGGCGTCGACGAGTACCTGAGGCTGCGGGCAGCCCAGGAGGCAGCACCACGACCGGCCGCCGAGCCCGTCGAGACGACGTCGGACGCGAAGAAGCAGCGTCAGGACCGCAAGGAGGTCGACCGTCTGGAGCGCCAGATCGAGAAGCTGTCGGCCCGCGAGGCCGACCTCGAGAAGCAGATGGTCGAGTCCGCCACCGATCCGGAGAGCCTGGTCCCGCTCGACGCGGAGCACCGCGAGGTCGTCGCCAAGCGCGAGCAGGCCGAGGACGCCTGGCTGGCCCTGACGACCTAGACCTCGCGCGCAAGGGTGCGCAGAGCGTCGGCCAGCCGGGCCGCGTCGGCCGGGTCGAGTGCGCGGAGGATCTCCCGCTCGTGGGCGAGCAGCTCGTCGAGTGCGGCGTCGACGGCCCGCCGTCCTGATGCGGTGAGGCTCACGAGCACCCCGCGTCGGTCGTCCGGGTCGGGTCGGCGCTCCACCAGTCCGCGTGCCACCAGCCGGTCGACGCGGTTCGTCATCGTGCCGCTGGTCACCAGCGTCTCGGCGACCAGACGGCCCGGCGAGAGGTCGTAGGGCCGCCCGGACCGGCGGAGCGCGGCGAGCACGTCGAACTCCCAGGTCTCGAGGTCGTGCGCGGCGAACGCCTGCTTGCGGGCTCGGTCGAGGTGGCGGGCGAGGCGTGAGACGCGGCTCAGCACCTGCATGGCGGAGACGTCCACGTCCGGACGTTCACGCTTCCAGGCGTCGACGATGGCGTCGACCTCGTCGGGCTTCTTCGGTTGGGCTGGCACGGAGTCATGCTAGTTCGTCAAGAATCTTGATGTCGAGATTGTTTGGGCTTCGACGGGCTCAACCACCATCCGCGGGCGTAGCGTGCCGTCATGGACGTTGACGACATCGTTGCCGCGGGGGCCACCCAGCAGGTCGACGCGATGAGATCCGGAGCCTTGAGCGCCCGCGAGCTCACCGTGGCCACGCTCGCCGCCATCGAGCGCGAGAACGCCCGCCTGAACGCCGTCGTCGAGCTGCTCGCCGACCTCGCCTTCGACGCCGCGGCCGAGGCCGATCGTCGCCGCACCGAGGGCGACGACGGGCCACTGCTAGGGGTGCCGATCGCGATCAAGAACGAGCTCGACATCGCAGGCCATGTCACCGCCTACGGCAGTCGCGCCATCACCACGGCCGCGACCGAAGACGACGAGCTTGTCGCCCGGATGCGTCGCGCCGGCATGGTGCCGGTGGCGACGACCACTCTCCCCGAGCTGGCGGTCTACGGCTTCACCGAGTCGGCGGCCCACGGCATCACCCGCAACCCGCACGACCTCGACCACGCGACGGGAGGCTCTTCGGGCGGATCCGCAGCTCTCGTCGGTGCCGGCGCGGTGAGCGTGGCGACGGCGTCCGACGGCGCGGGCTCCGTCCGTATCCCCGCCGCGTCCTGCGGGCTCGTCGGCTTCAAGCCGACGCACGGAACGATGCCGAGCTCGGGCAGCTGGCATGGCCTGTCGACACAGGGCGGACTCGCACAGCGTGTGGTCGATGTCGCGCTCTACCTCCAGACCCTGGGGACGTACGACGACCTCGTCGCCGCAGCCGCGACCGACCCGCGGCCCCTGCGCGTCGGTGTGTCGACCAGCGTCGCGGTCGCGACCCGCGCCGAGCCCCTTGATCCGCGGGTCCGATCCGCCCTCGACGCGACCGCCTCGGCGCTCGAGGGGGCCGGCCACGACGTCCGGGAGGTGTCCATCCCGTACCGGCTGGACGCGAAGATGCAGGCGGTCCGCTTCCTGACCGGCATCCGCGACATGGCCGACGCCGTGGACGACCGGGCCCTGCTCGAGAAGCGCACCCGCCAGATCGCCCGGCTCGGACGTCCCTTCGGACCGGGCTCGATCGCCCGGTCGCGGAACGCCGGCGACCGGTGGGGCGCCGCCGTTCACGACGATCTCGGTGTCGACGTCCTGCTGACGCCGGTGATGAGCGGCCCTGCCCTCCCGGTCGGGCGCTTCGACGGACGCGGCGGCCTCCGCACCGTGCTGGGGATGAACTCGTTCTACCCGTACACGGCGCAGTGGAACCACGCCGGCGTCCCGGCCGTCTCGATGCCGACGGGGCGCACGGAGGACGGGCTCCCCCTGGCCGTGCAGCTGATCGCACGGCGCGGCGACGACGCGACGCTGATGTCGCTCGCGGGCTGGCTGGAGCGGTCGCAAGGGTGACGGAGTGGGACCCGGATCTCTACCTTCGCCACGCCGACGAGCGCGGGCGTCCATTCGTCGACCTTCTCGCCCGCATCGACGTCACGCCCTACTCGATCGTCGACCTCGGGTGCGGCCCCGGGCAGCTGACGCCGGTCCTGCAGGAGCGCTGGCCGCACGCGATGATCCTCGGGGTCGATTCCTCCGCCGAGATGATCGAGGCGGCAAGCGCCCGGGATGACGGCCCGTCCGTCTCGTACGTCCAGGCCGACGTCGCCACCTGGGAGCCGGCCGCACCGGTCGACCTGATCGTCTCCAACGCCATGTTCCAGTGGCTGCCCGACCAGCTCGACGTCATCCGCCGACTGGCCGGCCACGTCGCTCCCGGTGGAGCGTTCGCGCTCCAGGTGCCGAACAACTTCGACGCTCCCAGCCACCTGCTGCTGCACGAGCTCGCGTCGAGCCCGCCGTATGCCGAGCACACGGTGGGCTTGCGCGAGGCGCGCGGTCACGATCCTCAGGCGTACGTCGAGCTGTTCGCCGGGATCTCTGACGGCCTCGGCTGGACCGCCGACGTCTGGGAGACCACCTACCTGCACGTGCTCCAGGGCGAAGACCCGGTCTTCTCCTGGATCTCGGGCACCGGTGCCCGCCCCGTCCTGCAGGCACTGCCGGATGGACTACGCGACCAGTTCGTCGCCGAGTACCAGGAGGCGCTGCGCGACGCCTACCCGGCGCAGCCTTGGGGAACCCTCTTCCCGTTCACGCGCGTGTTCGCGGTCGCAGAGCTCCTCGACTGGCGGTAGCCGAGTTCGGCACGTGCGACCGGTAGCCTGAGACCGCGAAAAGGTTGATCCCCGGTTGGTCTGCCGGCAGGGCCCGCCTGACTTTGAATCAGGATTAGCGACGTAGGTTCGACTCCTACCCGGGGAGCCACGTTGCAGCATCCGTGACGGAGGAGCCATGGAAGTCGTCGCCTCGTGGCCGGCGAGCTCACCACTCAGCGGAGTTGCTGACTGGGCCCAGCGCGCCGAAGCTCTCGGGTTCGACGTGATGCACGTGCCGGAGACCATCCACGACCCGTTCACGGTCGCCACGCTCGCGCTGGAACACACGGAGTCCCTGGTGGTTCGCACCAGCATGGTCGTCGCCTTCCCCAGAAGCCCGATGCTGACCGCGTACACGGCGTGGGATCTCGCCAGGTTTTCCGGCGGCCGGTTCCAGCTGGGGTTGGCGTCCCAGGTGCGCGGGAACATCGTCGGCCGGTTCTCGACCGAGTGGTCCGAGCCGGTCGCCCGTCTCCGCGACTACGTCGCCGCCCTGCGGGCGATCTTCACCAGCTTCCAGAGCGGGACGGAGCTGAGCTACGAGGGGCCGCACTACACGTTCGACCGGCTGCAGCCCTACTTCAACCCCGGCCCGATCGACACCGATCCGCCTGAGATCTGGACGGGCGGGGTGAACCAGCGCATGTGTGAGCTGGCCGGGGAGACGTCGGACGGATTCGTGTGCCATCCGACGAACTCTCATCCCGAGATCCTGCGGTCGTCGATCCTGCCGGCGATCGCCGTCGGACAGGAGAGATCCGGACGACCTGATGGCGGGCCGCGCATCATCGCCGGGCCCCAACCGATCATGGCGGCGACCGAGGCCGACCTGAAGGCGGTCCGCGACGCGCGGCGGTCCGAGCTCGCCTTCCTCTACAGCACGCCGGCCTATCGCCCGCAGCTCGAGATGTTCGGCCTCGGCGCGTTGAGCGAGGCGTTGTCCGAGATGGCGCAGCGCTCCGACTGGGGCGATCTCGAGCAACACCTGACCGACGAGGCCATCGAGCAGCTGGTCCCGCACGGCACCTACGCCGATCTGCCCGACGTCCTCGCCGAGTGGTACGGCGGCCTGTGCGACGGCATCGTGCTCACGATCCCCGACGATGCGGAGTCGGAGACGTTCGGGGCGCTGGTCCAGCGCTGCAAGGCCATTCCGACACGCTCCTGACGAGTGGCTCGGCAACCCTGGATGGGCGATCCGCTGTCCTAGGCTCGAGAACACCAGTGGCCCTCGCGGCCGATGTGTCGGGGGTGGACCCGAACGGAGCACCACATGGCCCAGGTGGGCGGCCGTGCCAGACAGGTGCAGATCGTGTGCGTCGCGACCGTGCTGCTGGTGGCGGCGACACTGTTCGCCGCTCCTCCCTCAGGTGCCGATGAGACCTCCGCGACGCATCCGGACCGGACGAGCTCGACCGACCCGGAGGTAGAGCCGGCGGAGCCGGAACCTGTCGAACCCTCCGACACCGCGGAATCTCCGGAGCCCGACGACCAACCTGACAAGAAGCCCAGCGGCAAGGTCATCTACCTGACCTTCGACGACGGGCCAACGGCCGCGCACACGAAGGAGGTCCTCGAGCTGCTGGATGAGCACGACGCCAAGGCGACGTTCTTCCAGCTGGGCGAGGAGGCGACCGCCCGTCCAGACCTGACCCGCTCCGTCGTCGCGCAGGGTCACGCCGTGGGGAGCCACACGCTGGAACCATCAGGACCTGCGCACGCTGAGCCGCCGCGCGGTGAGCCACCAGATCACCAGGACGTCGGCCGCACTTGAGAGGATCACCGGCCGGCCGGTCACCTGCCTTCGTCCTCCCTACGGAGCGAAGAATGCCCGGGTCAAGGCAGCGATCCGCAGCAAGAAGCTGGCCATGAAGCTGTGGGACATCGATCCTCGGGACTGGAAGCGACCAGGTGCTGCCGCCATCGCCAGGAGGGTCGTCTCGCACGCCCACTCTGGCGCTGTGAGCCTGATGCATGACGGCGGCGGGAACCGGTCGCAGTCCGTGAAAGCACTCAAACGGATCCTCGAGGCTCTTGGGAAGAAGGGATACCGCTTCGAGTCGCTGCCTGGTTGCTAGGTGCCGAGGCCGAGGCGTGCCGCCAGCTTGTCGAGGTAGGTGAGGACCGCCTTCTCCTCGGCATCCGGGATGCCCCACATCAGCTCGGACGCTTCTGCCGACATCCAGTCGGCGAAGTCGTCCTCGGTCGGCTTCTTCGCGACCAGGATGCGCACGTCGGGATCACCGTCGCGACCCGCCTCGACCCACTCCTTGCGCAGGAGGCCGGCCTTGGCGGCAACGTCCGTGTCGATCGGCGTGGTCATCCACCCGTCGGCGTTGCGGGCGATCCACTTCATCGTCTTGGGGCCACCGCCGGCGCCGATGATGACCGGGATGCGACCCTGCGGTGGCTTGGGGTACGCCCAGCTCGGGCCGAAGGACACGAACTCTCCGTCGTACGACGCCTCCTCCTGGGTCCAGAGCGCGCGCATGGCCTCGAGGTACTCCTTGAGGACGGTTCGGCGCTTGCCCGCCGGGACGTGGTGGTCGTTGAGCTCGTCGGTGTTCCATCCGAAACCGGCGCCGACGGTGACGCGTCCGCCGGAGAGGTGGTCCAGGGTGGCCAGGGTCTTGGCCAGGGTGATCGGGTCGGACTGGACCGGAAGGCAGACTGCCGTCGAGAGACCGATCGTTTCGGTCGCGACGGCGCAGGTGGCCAGCGTGGTCCAGGGGTCGAGGGTGCGCATGTAGCGGTCGTCGGGAAGCTCTTCGCCGCCGGTGGGGTGGAGGGCCTCGCGCTTCACCGGGATGTGGGTGTGCTCGGGCACGTAGATCGTGTCGAACCCGCGCTCCTCTGCGGCTCGGGCGAGGTCGGCCGGCCTGATGCCGCGGTCTGAGGTGAAGAGCACCACTCCGTTGCGCATGACACCACTGTAGAACGTGTTCTAGTATCGCGGAATGCCGGCTGAACAGGACGCACGCTCGTTCGTCGCCGTCGAGCGGCCCGTCCCGGGCGTCGCCGTCGTCACGATGAACCGGCCGGAGCGCCTGAACGCGATGGCGTTCGACGTCATGGTTCCGGTCCGCGAGCAGCTCGTCGAGCTCGGTCACGACAACGACGTCCGCGCGATCGTGCTCACCGGCGCCGGCGGTGCCTTCTCCTCCGGCGCCGACCAGAAGTCGGCCGGGCGACCGCCGCACGCCGACGGCCTGCCTCGTCCCGCCTACGCCCTGCGGTCGCTCGAAGTCCTGGAGGACGTCATCGTGACGCTCCGGCGGCTGCACCAACCGGTCATCGCCGCGGTCGATGGAGCGGCGGTCGGCGGCGGCCTGTGCCTGGCGCTCGCCTGCGACGTCAGGGTCGCCTCGCACACGGCGTACTTCCGGGCGGCCGGCATCAACAACGGACTCACCGCCAGCGAGCTCGGCCTCAGCTACCTGCTGCCACGGGCCGTGGGCTCCAGCCACGCGGCCGACCTGATGTTCACCGGCCGGGACGTCGACGCAGAAGAGGCGGCGCGGATCGGGTTGGTCTCCCGGGTCGCCGACCCGGTCGTGGACGAAGCGGTGGCCATCGGCGAGCAGATCACGGCGTTCTCGCAACCTGGCATCGAGATGACCAAGCGATCACTGCATGCCGGCATCGCCGCAGGCTCCCTGGAGAGCTACATGCCGATGGAGGGAATCGGCCAGCTCTACCTGCGGCTGCTGACCGACAACTTCGAGGAGGCCGTGCAGGCTCGCGCCGAAGGTAGAGCCGCCGTCTTCCGCGACGACCGAGGCGACGACTGACATGGGCCGCTTCTCGTTGCCCGACGAGCGACCCAAGGGCCTCAACGCGCCAGTGGCCAAGAAGGCGCTCAAGCTCATGTCGAGGGTCCAGGTCCGGGTGTTCAAGCTGACGAACGGTCGGGTCGGCCGGAACTGGCGCATCGGTGCCGGTTTCCGGAAGCCGGTCCCCACGCTGTTGCTCGAGCACGTCGGCCGCAAGTCCGGCACGCCCTTCACCACGCCGCTCCTCTACCTGGACGACCCGCCGAACGTGGTGATCGTCGCGTCCGTGGGCGGCATGAGGAAGAACCCGCAGTGGTACGCGAATCTCATGGCGCACCCGGAGACCCGCGTCGACCTGCCCAAGAGGCCCGGCCGTCCGGTGCGGGCGCGCGTGGCCGACGCCGAGGAGCGCGCCAGGCTGTGGCCGATGCTCGTCGACCTCTACGCCGACTTCGCGAAGTACCAGGGGTGGACCGACCGGGAGATTCCCGTCATCATCCTCGAGCCGCGATGATGAGTGACGTGACGATCCCAGAAGACGGCTCAGGCCTCACCGTGGGCGTGCTGGGTGGCACCGGCCCGCAGGGCCGTGGGCTGGCGTTGCGATGGGCCGCATCCGGGCTCGAGGTCGTGCTCGGCTCACGGGACAGCGAGCGCGCGGAGCAGGCTGCCGCCGAGCTGAACGAGGAGCTGACGTCGATCCCCGGCGCAGCCACCGTCCGCGGTGCCGGCAATCGCGACGCCGCTTCGGAGGCTGACGTCGTGCTGGTCTCGGTGCCCTTCGACGCTCACGAGCCCACACTGAAGGACCTCGTCGACGCGCTCGACGGCAAGATCGTCGTCGACTGCGTCAACCCGCTCGGCTTCGACAAGCAGGGTCCGTTCGTGCTCGACCTCGACGGGAGCAGTGCCGCCGAGCAGGCTCAGATGATCCTGCCGGGGTCGCGAGTGATCGGCGCCTTCCACAACGTCTCGGCGGTGCTTCTCGCCGACCTGTCGGTCACCGACCTCGACACGGACGTCCTCGTGCTCGGCGAGGACCGCGACGACGTCGCCGTCGTGCAGCAGCTGGCCGATCGCATCCCGGGCATGAGGGGCCTGTTCGGCGGACGGTTGCGCAACGCCGGTCAGGTCGAGGCACTCACGGCGAACCTCATCGCCATCAACCGTCGCTACAAGACGCACGCAGGGATCAGGATCACCGGGCAGGGCCTGTGAACGAGCGTGAGATCGGCCGAGCCGTCACGCGGGCCGAGGGCGCCAAGAGCATCGACGTCGCCGAGGCTACTGCGCTGCTCGCTGCTCGCGGGGAGGAGCTCGACCGCCTCATGGCCGTGGCCCGCCGGGTGCGGGACGCGGGTCTCGCCGAGGCCGGCCGCCCGGATGTCGTCACGTACTCGCGCAAGGTGTTCATCCCGCTCACCCGCCTGTGCCGCGACCGGTGCCACTACTGCACGTTCGTCACGGTGCCGGGCAAGCTCAGTGCCGTTGGTGGGGCGCCGTTCCTGTCACCGGACGAGGTGCTGGAGATCGCGCGGGCGGGTGCGTCGATGGGCTGCAAGGAGGCGCTGTTCACCCTCGGCGACCGGCCGGAGGACCGGTGGCCGGAAGCGAAGACCTGGCTGGCGGAGGCCGGCTACGAGTCGACGTTGGAGTACGTGCGCGCGATGGCGGTGCGTGTGCTCGAGGAGACCGGGCTCCTGCCGCACCTCAACCCCGGCGTCATGAGCTGGGCGGAGATGAACCGGCTGAAGGCCGTGGCGCCCTCGATGGGCATGATGCTCGAGACCACGTCGCGTCGTCTGTTCGAGGACAAGGGTCAGCCGCACCACGGCAGCCCGGACAAGGATCCGGCGGTACGACTGCGGGTCCTGGAGCACGCGGGCCGACTGAACATCCCCTTCACCACCGGCCTGCTCGTGGGCATCGGGGAGACCCTCACCGAACGGGCCGAGAGCATCTTCGCGCTGCGACAGGTGTCGCGCGAGTTCGGACACGTGCAGGAGGTCATCGTCCAGAACTTCCGGGCCAAGCCCGAGACCGCCATGCGGCACGTCGATGACCTTCCACTGGAGGAGCACCTGGCGGCGATCGCCACCACCCGCGTGGTTCTGGGACCTGCCGCCCGGGTCCAGGCACCTCCGAACCTGGTCGACCTGACTGAGTGCCGGGCTCTGTTGGACGCCGGCATTGACGACTTCGGCGGCATCAGCCCGGTGACGCCCGACCACGTCAACCCTGAGCGGCCGTGGCCGGCGCTGGACGCCCTCGGCGAGCTGAGCCGGGAGGCCGGGTTCGAGCTGCGGGAACGCCTGACCGCCCACCCGCCGTACCTGGCCGAGCCGTGGCTCGACCCGCGCCTGCGGGCGCATGTCGACGCACTGGCCGGTCCTGACGGACTGGCAGCCCCTGCGGCGGTCCCGGTCGGCCTGCCGTGGCAAGAACCCGACGGTGGATGGGAGACCAGCGGCCGCGCGGACCTGCACACCGCCGTCGACACGGAGGGCCGCCGTCAGGACCGTCGCGGGGACTTCGACGACGTGTACGGCGACTGGGACTCGCTGCGTCGGCGCACGAAGTCCGCGACGGAACCGGCTCGACTGGACACCGAGGTCGCGGCCGCGCTCAGGGCCGCCGAGCGTGACCCGTCGGGTCTCTCGACCGACCAGGCGCTGGCCCTGATGTGCGCTCCGGAGGGTCCGGAGCTCGACGCGCTGTGCACGCTCGCCGACGACCTGCGCCGTGACGCGGTCGGCGACGAGGTCACCTACGTCGTGAACCGCAACATCAACTTCACGAACGTCTGCTACGTCGGATGCCGGTTCTGCGCCTTCGCCCAGCGCCGAACGGATGCGGACGCGTACACGCTCTCGCTCGACGAGGTCGGTGTGCGGGCGCGGGAGGCGTGGGACGTCGGGGCCACCGAGGTGTGCATGCAAGGTGGCATCGACCCACAGATGCCGGGCACGGCCTACGCCGACATCGCCCGGACCGTGAAGCGGGCCGCGCCCGACATCCACGTGCACGCGTTCAGCCCGATGGAGGTCATGAACGGCGTCTCCCGCACCGGCCTGTCGGTGCGCGAGTACCTCATCTCCCTGCGCGAGGCGGGGGTCGACTCCCTCCCGGGCACCGCCGCCGAGATCCTCGACGACGACGTCCGCTGGGTGCTCACCAAGGGCAAGCTGCCCACGTCGGCGTGGATCGACGTGGTGAAGACCGCCCATTCCGTCGGCCTGCCGACGACGTCGACGATGATGTACGGCCACGTCGACCACCCGCGCCACTGGGTCGACCACCTGAACGTCATCGCCGGCATCCAGCGCGAGACCGGCGGCTTTTCCGAGTTCGTGCCGCTTCCGTTCGTGCACCAGTCGAGCCCGATCTACCTGGCCGGCGTGGCTCGGCCCGGTCCCACCGGGCGCGACAACCGCGCCGTCCACGCCATGGCGCGCATCCTGCTGCACGGTCTCATCGGCCACATCCAGTGCTCGTGGGTGAAGCTTGGGCCGGACGTGTGCACCCAGGTCCTGAACGGTGGGGTCGACGATCTCGGTGGCACGTTGATGGAGGAGACGATCAGCCGCATGGCGGGATCCACGAACGGATCCCGTCGATCGACCGCCGAGCTCGAGCAGATGGCCCGGCTCGCCGGGCGGCCCGCACGGGAGCGCACCACGCTCTACGGACGCGTCGAGGAGCGCCGCGATGTCACCGTCGCCTGAGCGGTTCGCGGCGATCGTCCCGATCCGGTCGTGGACGACCGGCAAGTCGCGTCTCGGCCTGGATGATGGCGAGCGCGCATTGCTCGCCCGCGCCTTCGCCCTCGACGTCGTCGACGTCCTGAAGGAGAGTTCGGACATCGTGCACGTGCTCGTCGTGACGTCCGACGAGGACGTCCGAGCGGCCATGGACGGCGTCGACGTGGTTCCCGACCGCGGCCGGAGCCTGGACGATGCCGTCTCCCAAGGCTGCACTCGCGCCGTGGCGGGCGGGTGGACGGAGGTCGTCGTCGTGCCGTCCGACCTTCCGTGCCTCACGGCTGATGCGCTGTCCGAGGTCGTGCGGCTTTCGGAAGGTCACGAGCATGCCTACTGCCCAGACGCGGAGGGCGACGGCACCAGCGTCATCGTGTCCCGTGACCCTGTCGGCCTGGTCACGTCGTACGGCCCCGGCTCGGCGGCGGCTCACCGTGCGGCGGGGCTGATACCTCTGGTCGCGGCGCCGGCCGTGGCGCGTCGGGACGTGGACACCATGGCCCACCTGCGCGACGCGGAGTCCCTCGGAGTCGGTCGGCGGACGGAAGCCGCCGTCGCCGAGATCAGGGCTCGGGTGTCACCTCGACCGTGAGCTCGAGTCCGTGGGCCCGGGTGAGCGCCAGGAGCCGCTGTCTCAGCTCCCCGGCCGCGACGAGGCTCTCCGAGCCAGCGGTGATCTGACACGAACCGTGCTCGATCGTCACCGTCACACCGTCGGGGACGACGGCCAGCTCGAGCAGGTCCTGCGGGTTCGCGTCCGTCTCTGGGAACCCCCGTTGTACGGACTCGCCCCCCGTGATGGCCGCGAGCACGGCCTCGCGAGAGCCGAGGCCGAACAGGTCTTCGCGCTCGGGTCGGACCAGGCTCGCAGCACCTGGACCGTCGTCCTCGGTGACCAGCCCAGCGGGCAGGCCGCGCACGATCACGACCGGGCATCGTCCGAGCTTTCCGGACGCGAGCTCCGCCGCGGCCGCGACCTCGTCCGCCACAGCAGGCGCGGTGACGACGAGCGGGTTGCCGTAGGAGTCCTCGCGCCCGGCGAACGGCTGGAGCGGCAGGAGGCCGGCGCAGCCGATCGCGATGTCCGTCTGTCCGTTCCGCCAGGCACGTCCTGCCGTGTCGCTGATGATCACCGCGACGCGCTTGGCGGTGAGGCGGAGAAGGTCCGCCCGGATCGACCGGGCCGATGCGTCCGGGTCGGGCGGGAGGGGGAGGTAGGTGCCGGGCTCGACGTTGGACCCGTCGACGCCGGCCGCTGCGAGCGTGAGCCCGTGGTGCGTGCGGATGATGCGAACACCGTCGCGTGTGGCGACGACGCGGTCGGTCTGCTCCTCGACGAGCCGTTCCTTGTCGTCGGCCGAGAGCCCGGCGGCCTTGCTGACGATCTTGCTCGTGATCACCACGACGTCGCCGTCGGCGAGCGTGGTGTGCTCGACGACCAACGCTGCGACGTCGTCACCGGGTTGGATCTCGCCGATGCCGTCGACCGCGTCGAGCGTGAGCGTCATGAACGGACGCCCAGCGTGGTGGCCAGGTCGAGTGCGTCGACGGCCAGCTGTCGCGTGGTGGCCGGGTCACGCATGTAGAGCGGGACGCTGCGCGCTGCGATGTGCGCGGCCTCGACCTGATCGACCTCGCCTGCGTCCTCGGTGTCCACGAGCCAGCCGTCGAGGAGGCCGCCCTCCGAGCGCGCACCGAGGTGAGCAGCCACTCCGGCCGCGCTGCCCTCGATGCCCAAGCCGTCGAGGAGCTGGTCGGCCATGCCACGGACCGCCGCTCCGCCGATGATCGGCGACACGCCCACGACGCGAGCGCCGCTGGCGCCGAGAGCCTCGCGCATCCCCGGCACCGCGACGATGGGCCCGATCGAGACGATCGGGTTCGAGGGCGCCACCAGCACGACGTCCGCGTCACCGATCACCGAGAGCACCTCGGGTGTCGGTCGCGACTCGTCGATGCCGTGGAGCTCGATCCCGCGCACCGGCACCTCGGCCCGGTGCTTGATCCAGTACTCCTGGAAGTGGACGACCTCGTCGCGGCCGTCGATGGTCGTGGCGATGTGCGTCTCGACCTCGGCGTCGGTCATCGGCAGCAGGGTCACGCCGATGTCCCACCGCCGGCACAGCTCTGCCGTCACCTCGGTGAGGGTGCGCCCCTCACGGAGGCGGGCGGTTCGGACGAGGTGCGTGGCGAGGTCGCGGTCACCGAGCCCGAACCAGGCCTGAGGCTCCCCGTACGCAGCCAGCTCCTCCTTGGCGTGCCAGGTCTCGTCGGTTCGTCCCCAACCGCGTTCGGGGTCGATGCCCGCGCCGAGCGTGTACATGATCGTGTCGAGATCGGGACTGACGCGCAGGCCGAAGAGCCAGATGTCGTCCGCGGTGTTCGCGATGACGCTGAGCTCGTCGTCGGGCCCGATGGCGTCCCGGACACCGGTGATGAATCGGGACCCCCCGTAACCCCCGGCCAGGACAGTGATGCGCACCTGCACATCGTAGAGACTCGCGGAGAAACTGGAACACGTTCTAGTATTGGCCTCATGCGATTCACCTATGCCGAGGCGATGACCGACGCGACCTACTACGCGCCCCTCGCCCAAGCCGCAGAAGCCGCGGGCTACGACTCGATGACGGTGGCCGACTCGGTGATCTTTCCCGCCGACTCCGACGCGAGCTACCCGTACACCGACGACGGGGACCGTGAGTTCCTCGAGGGCAAGGAGTTCATCGAGACGATGACGCTCTGCGCCTGGCTGGGATCGGTCACCACGACGCTGCGGTTCACGCCGTTCGTGCTGAAGCTGCCGATCCGGCCACCGGTTCTGGTCGCCAAGCAGGCGTCGTCGGTCGCGTACCTGACCAACAACCGGCTGGGGCTCGGCGTGGGTTTGTCGCCCTGGCCCGAGGACTATGCCGTCATGGGCGTCCCGTGGGAACGGCGCGGCAAGCGGTTCGACGAGTGCATCGACATCCTGCGCGGCCTGACGTCGGGCGGGGAGTTCGAGTTCCACGGCGAGTTCTACGACATCCAGCCGATCACCCAGACGCCCGCGCCCACCGAGCCGATCCCGATCCTCGTCGGTGGGCACTCCGACGCGGCCCTGCGCCGCGCGGTGAGGCGCGGCGACGGCTGGATGCACGGAGGCGGGCCCAACGAGGACCTCGACGACCTGCTCGACCGGCTCGACGCCGTCCGCAAGAAGGAAGGCGTGGAGAACGAGCCGTTCGAGATCCACGTCATCTCGATGGACGCCTACGACGTCGACGGCTGCAAGCGGCTCGAGGATCGTGGCGTGACCGACGTGATCGTCGGCTTCCGGTACCCGTACATCGAGGGTCCCGACACCGAGCCGCTGAGCAAGAAGACCGAGCACCTGGAGAAGTTCGCCGAGAAGGTCATGGCCAAGGTGTCGCCCTAGCCGGCAGGTCAGCCCTCTGGCAGCGGCGTGTAGATCGACTTGATCTCGGTGTACTCCGCCAAGCCCTCGGGTCCGAACTCGCGGCCGAAGCCGGATGCCTTGTAGCCGCCGAACGGGGCCGCGAAGTCCATCGTGTAGGTGTTCACGCCGTAGGTGCCGGTGCGCACCCGGCGAGCAACGTCGACACCGGCGTCGAAGTCGGCGGTCCAGACCGTGCCGGCCAGCCCGTAGTCGGAGTCGTTGGCGATCCGTACGGCGTCGTCGACGTCGTCGTACGGGATGACCGACAGAACCGGGCCGAAGATCTCCTCCTGCGCGATCCGCATCTGGTTGTCCACGTCGGCGAAGATCGTCGGCCGGACGTACCAGCCGCGGTCGAGGCCTTCGGGCATTCCGGTTCCGCCGACGACGACCCGGGCCCCTTCCTCCTGGCCGAGGGCGATGTACTTCTCCACCCGCTCCTGCTGGCGCTGCGCCACCATCGGGCCGATCTCGGTCTCGGGGTCGGCCGGGTCGCCGACCCTCATCGCCGACACGGTCTCGGCGAGCGCGTCGACCACGGTGTCGTAGTTGTCCCGGCTGACCAGGATCCGGGTCTGGGCCACGCACGCCTGCCCGGAGTTCATGAGGGCGATGAACTTCAGGCCTTCCATCGTGGGGGCGAGGTCGGCGTCGTCGAGCACGATGGCGGCGGACTTGCCGCCGAGCTCGAGGCTGACCCTCTTGAGCTGCTCTCCGCACACCGCCCCGATCGCCCGGCCGGCGGCGGTCGAGCCGGTGAAGGCCACCTTGTCCACGCCGGGGTGAGCCACCAGGTGTGCACCGGCTTCGCGGCCGGCGGCCACGATGTTCACGACACCCGGCGGCACGCCGGCCTCCAGGAGCAGCTCGGCCAGCAGATAGGGGTCGAGCGGGGCCTCCGGCGCCGGTTTGACGACCACGGTGCAGCCCGCCAGCAGGGCCGGGACGAGCTTGGACATGATCGTGAACTGCGGAACGTTCCACGGTGCGATCGCGGCCACGACGCCGACCGGCTCGTGCCGGACGATCACGTCGGCACCCAGCGCACCGGGCCGCGCTGCCTCCCAGGGGAACTCGCGTGCCGAGGCGAGGAAGGCCTCGATCTGCATCCACGGTGCCGGCGCCTGCGCGAGGTTCGAGAACGCCGTGGGCGAGCCCATCTCGGTGGTGATCAGGTCGGCCATGTCGCCGAGGCGCCCGGCGTACAGCCCGGAGAACGCCTCGACCACCGCGATCCGCTCCTCCGGAGTCATCCTCGGCCAGGGACCCTCGTCGTACGCCGACCGCGCGGCGGCGACGGCGGCATCGATGTCGGCCGCGGTGCCGACGGGCACCGTGGCGACCACTTCCTCGCTGTGCGGGGAGATCACCTGCAGCAGCTCGCCCGAGGCGGGTGCTGCCCACTCACCGCCGATGAAGAGGGCGTCTCGGTCGAGGTTCATGATGTCCCTTTCGACGGGTTGATCCTCAGGGTGCGAGGTCGAAGAAGTCTCTGAAGCCGCTCGGGTCGTGCCGGCCGAGGGCACCGTGCTCGAAGAGTCCCCAGCCCTCCGCACCGTCACACACCGCGCGGCCCACGTGGTCGATCACGCCGAACATCACCCGGCCGGCGACGTCGGGATCGTTCATGTCGTACGTGACCCGCTCGGTGAAGCCGGGTCCCTTCCACACTCCGTGGCCCCAGTCGGCGTCGCCGCCGTAGCCGCCGCCGACGTGGAGCGGCACGGCCAGCTTCGACTCCACCTCGAGCAGCACCGGCTTGCCGTCGGGTGTCGTGCAGTGGATGGTGGCGCCGGTCGGTACCCGAGTGCCCGAGGCGTACGTGATCTCGACCCGCGGCCACCCCAGCTGCTCGACCCGGCCGTCGGCCCAGATGCGCGAGCAGTCGTTCACGGTCCGGAATCCGTCGGGTTCCTCCTGGATGATCAGCACCACCGCGAACTCGTCGAAGCGCATCGGCACGCACAGCCACCACATGCCTTCGAAGGGTGGGTTCGAGGGGGCACCGCCGGGCACCGCCTCGCCCGATGGGCGGACTCCCCAGGACCGGTCTCTCGTCCCGACCCAGCTATCTGGGGTGACAGTGATCTCCTCCCCGTCGATCGCCAGCGCGCCGCTCCAGCTGCCGACCTGCACGAACCGCAGTGCATCAAGCGTGACCCGGCTGCCGGCACGCATCACGTGCGGCTGTTCCTGCACGACGTCGAAGGAGCCCTCCCAGGTGAGGTCGCACGAGATGCCTTCGGTCTCCTCGAGGATCAGGCGCAGCCTGCGCAGCGGCTCCACCACCTCGATCCGGTAGCCACCCACCTGCTGGTTCAGACGGTCGTCGTCGATGGCGTCGGAGAGGTGGACGGCGGTCTGAGTGTCGCCGCGCCCAACGAGAAGGAACGCATCCTTCACGCCGAGGTTCGGGTAGTAGCCCAGGCCGCTGATCACGAAGATGTCGCCGGTGCGGTCGTGGGCGTTCAGGTACGAGCGGTCGTAGAAGTTGCGGTCGCTGGGGGCGGCCCAGCCCACCGGCAACGGAACCTGGTGAATGGGGTACTCGTCGAGCGGTCCCACCATTACGCGCCAACCTCGTCGAGGAGCTGCTCGAACAGCGGCCGGTGGTGCATGAGCGACTCGACGTCGTCGGGCTGCTCGATCTCGCCGAAGCGGACCTGTCGGGCCCCCGTGCGCATGAAGACGATGCCCCACTGCACGGCGTCGTAGAGCTGGTACCAGCCGAGGTCACCGACCTCGACCCCCGTCGCCCCGGCGTACGCCGACCGCACGTCGTCCTCGCGCAGGAAGTCGGGCATGCCCGGCAGCTCCAGCGCGCCGGCGATGGACTCGAAGACCCGGTGCGCGAACACCAGCCAGGCGAGGTCCATCTCGCGCGGGCCGACGGTGGCCATCTCCCAGTCGAGGACGCCGACCGGCTCGAAGTTCCGGTAGAGCACGTTGCCGATCCGGGCGTCGCCCCAGCAGAGCACGGTGTCGGTGCCCGTCGGGACATGGGCCTCGAGCCACGTCAGGCCGCGTTCGATGAGTGGCGACGGGCTGCCGTCGATGACCGCGAAGTCGTACCAGGCCCGGGTCCGCGCCAGGTTGCGTAGCAGCGGTGAGTCGCCCGCAGCGTCCGCCTCCAGGAAGGCAAAGGTGGACGCGGCGTCGCCGATGCCGTGCAGCCCGGCGATCACCGCCACGGTGTTGTCCTGCAGCAGCCGCTGTTGCTCGGTTCCCGCGTCGAACAGCCAGTTGTCACCGAAGTTGTAGGGCAGCACGTCGGGCGGCACCGCGCCCTCGACCCGGTCCATCAGGAAGAACGGGGTGCCGAGCACGTCGCCGGTCGGCTCCATCCACCGGACCGTCGGCACCGGTACGTCACTGAACCTGGCCGCCAGCCGCATCGCGTCGAACTGGTCCTGCAGCCGGTAGGCCGGGAAGACGGGCACGTCCTGGGCGGCCGGCGCCACCCGGGCCACGAACTCGCCCTCGCGCCGCTCTCCATGCTCGGTCCAGGAGGCGTCCAGGACGAGGGTCTCGGATGACATCCCGTTGGCTGCGACGCCGGTGTGCAGGGTCACCGTCGGCTCCGCGCCGTCCGGCAGCTCGGTGGCCAGCCATTCGGCGAGCACCTTCGGGACGTTCGACGCTTCGCGGCTGGATCGCTGCATCGAGAAGTCCGCCGCCGGGCCTTGGCTCACCGAAGCAGCATCAGTGGAACGTGTTCTACCTGTCAAGGGCCGTAGGCTGGTCTCGCTCAACGGGCGCCTACTCGAAGGAGAGCAGTGAGCGAACAGGTCACCGCCATCGTCCTCGCCGCTGGGGCGGGCACGCGGATGCGCTCGCGGCGCGCAAAAGTTCTTCACGAGCTCGGCGGACGCAGCATGATCGCGCACTCGCTGATCGCCGTCCGCGAGGTCGGTGTCGCGCGCACGATCGCGGTCGTCGGCCACGACCGCGACCAGGTGTCGGCCGCCATCGCCGCGCTCGACCTCGACGTGCTGCTGGCCGTGCAGGAGGACCAGCGCGGCACCGGTCATGCCGTGCAGGTCGCGCTGGATGCACTGGATTCGCGCCCCGAGGGCACCGTGCTGATCACCTACGGCGACGTGCCACTGCTCACTCCGCAGACGCTCGGCGAGCTCCTGGACGACCACCAGTCCGCCGGCCGCACGGTCACCATCCTCTCGGCCGAGCTCGACGACCCGACCGGCTACGGGCGCATCGTGCGCGACGAGTCGTCGGCCGTCACGGCCATCCGCGAGGACGGCGACGCCGACGAGGCCGAGCGAGCGATCCGTGAGGTCAACAGCGGAATCCTCGCCGTCGATGCCGGCTTCCTCGCCGACGCCGTCGCGGGTCTCGACACCGACAACGTCCAGGGCGAGCTGTACCTCACCGACATCGTCGGCCGGGCCGTCGCCGACGGTCTGCCCGTGGGTGCGCACGTGCTCGAGGACGTCTGGCAGACCGAGGGCGTCAACGACCGTGGCCAGCTGGCGCGGCTCGGGCGCGAGCTGAACCGGCGGCTCACCGACCACTGGATGCGCGAGGGCGTCACGATCATCGATCCCGACACCACGTGGATCGACTCCGCCGTCACCCTCGCTCCCGACGTCACGCTGCTGCCGGGGACGCAGCTGCTCGGCGCCACCGTCGTCGAGTCCGGTGCGACCATCGGGCCCGACACGACGTTGCGCAACGTCGAGGTCGGGGCGGACGCCTCGGTGATCCGCGCGCACGGGGCCGACGTCGTCATCGGGCCGGGCGCAACCGTCGGGCCGTACTCGTACCTGCGCGTGGGCACCGAGCTGGGCGAGGGCAGCAAGATCGGCGCGTTCGTCGAGACCAAGAACGCCCAGATCGGCGCCGGTGCCAAGGTGCCGCACCTGTCGTACATCGGCGACGCCGAGGTGGGCGAGGGCTCGAACATCGGCGCGGGCACGATCGTGGCCAACTACGACGGGGTCGAGAAGCACCGCACCAAGGTCGGCAAGGAGGCGCGCACCGGGTCGAACAACGTCTTCGTCGCGCCCGTCACGATCGGCGACGGCGCCTACACCGGCGGAGGCACCGTGGTGCGCGAGGACGTCCCGCCGGGGGCGCTGGCGACAAGCGCCGGTCCACAGAGGACCATGGAGGGGTGGGTGCAGAAGAAGCGCTCCGGTACGCCCCCCGCCGCGGCAGCGGCAGAATCCAGCACTGCCGAGGCCGCCAGCAACGCGAAGGAAGACGACTCAGGTGAGTAGCCTGCTCAAGCACACCGCGACGAAGAAGATCATGCTCTTCTCCGGCCGTGCTCATCCCACGCTGGCCGAGGAGGTCGCGAACCTCCTCGAGATCGACCTCGTGCCCACGACGTCGTACGACTTCGCCAACGGCGAGATCTACATCCGGTTCGACGAATCGGTGCGTGGGTGTGACGCCTTCGTCATCCAGAGTCACTGCGCCCCGATCAACGACGCGATCATGGAGCAGCTCATCATGATCGACGCGCTCAAGCGGGCGTCGGCCAAGCGCATCACCGTGATCCTGCCGTTCTACGGCTACGCCCGGCAGGACAAGAAGCACCTCGGACGCGAGCCCATCTCGGCACGCCTGATGGCCGACCTCTTCCTCTCAGCAGGCGCCGACCGCCTGATGACCGTTGACCTGCACACGGCCCAGATCCAGGGCTTCTTCGACGGCCCGGTCGACCACCTGCTGGCCATGCCGATCCTCACCCGGCACGTGAAGCGCAAGTACGGCAAGCGCGACCTGACGGTCGTCTCGCCCGACGCCGGCCGCATCAAGGTGGCCGAGTCGTGGGCCAACGCACTCGGCGGCGCACCGCTGGCGTTCATCCACAAGACCCGCGACCCCCGCAAGCCCAACGAGTCGGTGGCCAATCGCGTGGTCGGCGAGGTCGAGGGCCGCACCTGCGTGCTGGTCGACGACCTCATCGACACCGGCGGCACGATCGTGCAGGCAGCCGAGTCGTTGATGGCGGACGGCGCCGACGACGTGGTCATCGTCGCCACCCATGCGGTGTTCTCGGGGCCGGCCATCGACCGGCTCAAGAACTCCACGGCGTGCGAGATCATCGTCACCAACACGCTGCCCATCGACGACGGCAAGCTCTTCGACAAGCTCACCGTGCTCTCGATCGCTCCGCTGCTGGCACAGGCGACGGCCGCCGTGTTCGAGGACGGCTCGGTCACGAGCCTCTTCAAGAACTGATCCAAGAGACCCAGCACCGTGTCCCTGGCCATGTTCACCCTCGACGGTGAGCAGCTCATTCCCACTCACATCGCTCGCAGCATGTGGAGCCACGACCAGATGCACGGGGTCGCATCGAGCGGTGCGATGGCCCGTGCCCTCGAGATGCGGCTGGCCGAGCTCGGTCGCGACGACCTCCACCCCGCCCGCTACACCGTCGACCTGTTCCAGCCGGCCCGGATGTCACCGTGCACGGTGGTGACGGAGGTTGTGCGGGAGGGCCGCCGCATCTGCCTGATCGACGCCTCCCTCCTTCAGGACGGAGTGCGCGTCGCTCAGGCCAGCTGTACCTTCCTGCTGCCGACGGAGTCGCCGAGCGGCAAGGTCTGGACCCCGACCGACCATCCTGAGCCGCCGCCGGTCGACTTGCTCCCGCCGAGCGATGAACCACGCGTGCCGTACTTCGCCAGCGATGCGCCGTGGTCCCAGTCGTTTCCCGACCATCAAAATGCAGGACGCAAGACGACCTGGCAGGCGGGCCTGCCTGTCGTCGACGGCGAGGAGGGAACTCCGTTCCAGTCAGTGGCGAGCATCGCCGATGCCACCAGCATGGTGGTGAACTGGGGGACCGAGGGCGTTCAGTACATCAACACCGACATCACGCTCACGCTCGCTCGCCAGCCCGTGAGCCGCGAGATCGGACTGTCGGCCACCGACCGGGTGGAGTACGACGGCATCGCTGTCGGGACGGTCGAGGTCTTCGACCGCGCCGGCCCGCTGGGCACGTCCATGGTCACCGCGCTGGCCAACGCGGCTCGTCCGGTCAATTTCGAGAACGTCGAGTTCGACGACGAGGGTGGCCGTCGGAAACGGGCCGACTAGACACCGGAGCAGGGGATCCGTTCTGGTGACGCAGCGTACTGACTGTTCAGGAACGGGGGGTCAGGACTTCCGCGCCCGCATACTCGCGACCAAGTCTGCGGTCGCTCGTGATGAGTCGGCGATCGGTGTGTTCAGCGAGCTCAACATAGAGGGCATCGCTCAAGCGAAGGCCCGACCGACGGTTCCATGCTCCGGCTAGCAAGCCGGGCAAGGGTGCGCGGTCGACCGGCATCGCAGCACACTTGCGGACGGCCTCCATGGCCCGGTCAGCGGTGAGGAGACCGGCACGATGCATCCGGCCAACCGCAGACAGAACCTCGGCATCGATGTGGGCCGGAGCGAACAGTCGCCGATCGTCGATGGCCGCATGGGCGACATCGGCCAGACTTGTTTCGGCGACCAGATCGACGATGACCGACGCATCGATGATGATCTCCTCCGGCGAGTCAGGCACCGAGCTCTTCCCGCGCTTCATCGAGTGCAGCCATGGCTTGCTCGTGGGAGACACCGGTCGGCTCACGAGAAAGCGATGCCAGCCAGTCGTTCGTGGCCTTTGCCGCAAGGGCACGATCGATCGCGGCTTGGGTCAGTGCAGAGACATTGAGGCCAGCGGCCCGCGCCGCTTTGGCCTGGTCGTCCGGCACGTATACGTTCAGCCTCGCCATACACACATGATACACACTCACGCCCAGATCAAGGCTGTGCAGCGCCAGGTCCTCTGGCCTCGATGCGATGTCTGCAGCTCCAGCCGAACGGCCATCGCTCGCGAGCGTCCGCGGTGCACCATGCGTCCGGCGATCTCGGCGGTCTCGTCGTTGATCATCGAGACATGCACGGACGCGATGCGCGCCGTGCCTCCGACCCCGGTCCGTCGTGGAGCACGCGCGTGAGCAGCTAGACGAGCGTTGAGCTGGTCGTACACGTCGGGAGCCATCCACGCCGCCATCTGGCGTGACGGACGCTCGCCGGAGAGCACCTCGACCAGCGCCTGCATGAAATGGGCGGCACGCTGGCGGAGCGGATGCCCGACCTCGTCCGTCGTGGCCCGCTCGATCGGTGCCGGTAGAACGGGCCGCACACCGGCAAAGGGGAGTGGGATCTGGCCCGGTGCTGGTTCGACCGGTTGGTCGAAGGTCGGGACAACAGGCAGGACATGCAGGGCAGTGGCGGTTCTCATGGACGATCCTTCGAGGGTGTGGCGAGTCGTTGACCCGGGTGGATGAGGTCGGGATCGGGCCCGATGACCTTGCGGTTCGCGTCGTGCCATCGATCGACCTCGTGCGCGGTCGTGGCGTCATCGGCGTCCGGGCCGAGCCGGTCAAAGGCGATCGCCCACAGCGTGTCGCCGCTCCTCACGACCACTGCGGAATGCATGGCCGCGGGCTCGACGGCCCCAGAGACCAGCGGTCGGTCCGGAAGTCTGAGCCCGTCGACGCCGCGGTCGTCAGCGTGTGCAGCCGGGACGGCGAGCGCGCCGGCTGCGCCCGCGAACAACACACCGCGCAGGATGCGCGGAGTGAAGGCAACGGCGAGCCCCCTGAGGGCTGGAGTTGATGCCAGCACAGCCACCAGCAGCGCCCAGGCACCGACCACGAGCGTGACGAGCGAGATCAAGGCAAGCACCGCTGCCGGGAACTCGTCGCCGCGCAACGCGACCATCTGGTCGCCGATCCACCCCATGTTCATCCCCCGATGACAACGTTTGATGACGTTTGAATACATCTAAGGTTGATAGGGACAGGCTGTCAATGGGTCGCACACAGGTCGGTTACCCTTCCCCGGACAAGGGGGCACAGTGCGCTGGGACCGATTGTTCGCCGAGCTGGAGGGTCAGGCGGACGACCTCGAGCTCGAGGAGCGTGACGCGCTCGTCACCGAGCTCCGCGACGGCGAGTGGGCCGAGACCTCGTGGCGTGATCTCCTGGGCGGCCACGTCGTGCTGCAGGTGGCCGGGCTCGGTCGGGTCGAGGGCGAGGCACGCCTCGTCAACGAATGCGTCGTGCACCTGACGTCGGAGCGGGCCGAACATGTCGTGGCCGGCGCGGCCGTGCTCGAGGTCATCGCGGGCGAGCGGCGAGCACCCGCGCCGACGGCGGTGACGTCACGGCTCGGCTGGGGTCATCTGCTGCGGGCCGCCAGGGACGACGGCGACCGCACGCTTTTCACGCGAACGGACGGAACCACGGTCGACGGCGCGGTCGACGTGGTGGGACGTGACTTCGTGACGGTCACGACTGGCGCGGGGCGAGCCCGCACGGTGCCGTTCGTGGCGCTGGCAGCGATGACCCTCAGCGCGACTTGACGTCCTCATCGGCCCGCGCGTACTGCCGCTGGATGTAGTCCTCGAGCTCCACGGCCTCGACGCGCCATTGACCGCGGCCGCCGATCTGGATGCCGCGAAGGTCGCCGTTGCGCACCAAGGCATAGACCTGACGGCTCGTGACGTTCAGGACGTCGGCGACGTCGGCGAGCGTGAGGAAGCGCGGTAGGTCGGCGGGCATGTCGTCAGTTTTTCATGCTCAGGTGTCAGATCCCAGTTGAGCGGGCCGCCTCCCTGTGGACAACCGAGACCGCCCTGGACGTCCCGGAGGTCGCCGAGTAGAAACGGTGCATGACCATCCGGGGGGCCATGAGCAGGCAGAACCGCGCACGGACCGTGCGACTCGAGCACCAACCATGGCGCGATCCCCGTCTGATACTCGGAGCGCTGCTGGTGCTGGTGTCAACGCTCTTGGGAGCGGCGGCGATCGCAGCGGCCGGTAGCTCCACTGGCTATTGGGCGGTGCGGTCAGAGGTGCGGGCCGGAGATCCGGTGAAGCGGTCTGACCTCGTCAGGGCAGAGGCGCACATCCCCGACGACGCCGCTCGTCACCTGATGGCCGCCGACCAGGCGTTTCCCGCACGGCTCGACGACCTCGTCTGGGCTCGCGACATCGGCGGCGGTGCCCTGGTGACTCGTGCGGCGCTCGCAGATCGTCGCAGCGGGAGGGTCACCGAGCTTCCCCTCACCGTCGTGTCGGGCGCAGCTCCGATCGACCTGGACCGCGGCGACCGCGTCGATGTCTGGGTCGGCCCCGGCCCGGGCGACGACGCCAGCCAGAAGTCCGTCCGGGTGCTGCAAGACGTGCGAGTCGTGTCCAGCGGCGGCTCCGTTCCGGGGCAGGACGGCCTGTCGCGCACCGTCCTCGTCGACGTGTCTGAGGCCGAGCTGACCGGCTCGGTGGTCAGCACCGTCGCGGCCGGGCATGTGACGATGGTCCGAACCTCGTGACGGATGTCGTCGTCGCGGCCGGTGGCGCCGCCTGGGAGTCAGAGGTCCTTCGCGAGATCGAGATCTCGACGTCGTTGCGGCTGGCACGCCGATGCGTCGATGTCGCCGAGCTGCTCGCCGTCGCGCCGAGCGCAGCCAACGCGGCATTCGTCGCCACCGAGCTCTCGGGACTCGACGCGGACGCCGTGTTCCGGCTCGAGCGGTCCGGCGTCCGCGTCATCGGGTTGGGCGCTGACGAACGGTGTCGTGCGCTCGGCATCGTCGTGCGGGGCGAGCCCGGCGCACTCGAGCGGTCGGTGGCCGAGGCCGGCAACCCGGCGAGTCCCGAAGCGGCTCCTGATCATGCCGGCGCCACGACGATCGCGGTGTGGGGGGCGTCAGGTGCGCCGGGCCGAAGCACCATCGCCGCTTCACTCGCGGCGTCCTTCGCGCACAATGGCAGCAACACCGTGCTCGTCGACGCCGACACCTACGGCGGTTCAATCGCCCAGATGCTCGCGATTCTCGATGACGTGAGTGGTCTGATGGCGGCCTGCCGTGCCGCCAACCAGGGACGAGTCGACGCGACCGCCGACCACCTTCTCGACGTCGAACCGCGGCTGCGTCTGCTCAGCGGCATCCCGCGCGCTGACATGTGGCCGCAGGTGCGTCCGGGAGCGCTTGCCCTGGTACTGAAACGATTGCAGGCCGAAGGCGACGTCCTCGTGGCCGACTGCGCCTCATCGCTCGAGCCGGGCGAAGGTGCTCGTGGCGCGGGTCGCAACCAGGTGACGCGACACGTGCTGTCGTCGGCCGACGCCGTGCTCGCCGTGGGCCGGGCCGACCCGGTCGGCCTCTCACGGCTCGTCCATGCCCTGCACGACTTGTCCGACGTCGTGGAGGTCCAACCAACTGTCGTGGTCAACCTGATGCGTCGGTCGCTGGGCTGGTCCAAGCGCGAGGTCGCGGGCACCCTCACCAGGCTCACCGGCATCGAGCAGGTCACCTTCATCCCGGCCGACGTCACGACGCTCGACCTAGCGGTCATGCGTGGTCGGCTTCCGAGCGAGGTTGCCCCGTCGTCGGCGTTCGTCACCGCCGTGGACGACCTCGCAGCAACGCTCGCGCCGGTGGTACCTTCTTCCCTGTCCAGTTGAGGAGGAACATGCAGCGTTTGAGCCCCCTGGACGCGATGTTTCTCAACCAAGACACACCGACAGAACCACGCCAGATCGCCTCGCTCGCCATCCTCGAGAAAAACGATCCCGCCCTCGGCTACGACCGGCTCATCCAGGCCATCAGCGAGCGTCTCGACATCGTGCCGCGCTACCGCCAGGTGCCTCGCAGGGTGCCAGGTGCCCTCGGCACCCCCGTCTGGGTCGACGACGAGATGTTCGACATCTCGATGCATGTGCGTCGTTCAGCGCTGCCGAAACCGGGCAGCCGGCAGTCACTCCACGAGCTCGTCGGTCGGCTCATCGCCCGCCGCCTCGATCTCGACCGGCCGCTGTGGGAGACCTACCTCATCGAGGGGCTGGAGGACGGCGCAGTCGCGTTGCTTTTCAAGGCCCATCAAGCCCTCGTCGACGGCTCCGAGACCATCGACCTGGCCCAGGTGCTGCTCGAGGAGACGGACCACGAGCGCGACATCCCGCACCTGGATTGGGATCCGCGACCGGAGCCGACCGGCCTCGGGCTGGTGGCGGCCACGCTCGATCGCAACCTCCGACAGCCCGGCGAGGCACTGCGCATCACCGAACACCAAGTGGGGCGCCTGATGCGCCGCCTGCCCGTCATCGGCGGGTCGTCCCCACAGGCTCGCGGGGTGCTGTCGGCCGAGCTCTCGCGCCACCGCCGGTTCGCGTCGCTGGCCACCAACCTCGACGACTACCGCAAGGTTCGCGAGGAGCACGGCGGCACCGTCAACGACGTCATCCTCGCCTGCATCGCCGGCGGCATCCGTGGCTGGATGCTCACCAGAGCCGAGCAGGTCACCGCCAAGACGAGCTTCCGTGCCATGGTGCCGATGTCGGTGGTGTCCGACGACGGCCTGCCGACGTCGCTCGGCTCCAAGGTCCGCGGCCACCTGCTGTCGCTGCCGGTGGGGGAGTCGAACCCGGTTGTGCGACTGCACCAGGTCTCGTACGCCCTGAAGGACCATCGCGAGACCGGGTCCGCTGTCGCCGCCAACAAGCTCTCCGACCTCCCCGGCTTCGCGACGTCGACATTCCATGCCGTCGGCGCGCGGGTGGCCGACGCCGAGACCCGGGGGCAACAGATCGTCATCACCAACGTGCCCGGTCCGCAGGAGCTCGTATACATGGCGGGGGAGGCCGTGGCAGAGGTCTATCCGTGCATCCCGCTCAGCGGCAGCCGGGCCGTGTCGATCGGTGTCACGTCGTACCACGGCAAGGTGTTCTTCGGCCTGGTCGCCGACCGTGACGCCGTTCCCGACGCCGATGTGCTGGCTCAGTGCATCGAGGAAGCCCTCGCCGAGCTGGTCGAGACCGGCGACACTCGCCGGTCCCGCGCCCCGCGCGGACGCCAACGACCCCGCAAATCGTGACGCCGGGCTGATGCGGCTCTACCTCTCTGCTGACGCAGCGGCCTTGCGCTCGCTGAGTGACGGAGCGTCGGTCACGCGCCCGGCGTATGCCGCCGCCAGCGACGACGAGGAGGACGAGTTCGCGGCCCTCGCCGCTGCCTCCGAAGCTGGTGCCGTCGTCGTGGTGGCCGAGGTCGACCACCCCGAGGAGGGTGACGATCAGACCGTCACGCTCGACGACGTGGTGGCAGTACACGTCGACGCCGACGGCAGCGGCGACCTCGCCTGGTACGCCACGCAGGAGATCGACGTCGTGCTGGAGCTGCTCAGCTGAGTCGCTTGATGCCTTGCTCCACGTCGCTGCGGAGCGAGGCAGCGACGATCTTCGCGATCTCCGGCTCGATCTTGCGGCCGATGAACGGGACGTTGACCTTCAGGTCGCCCTGGACCACGAAGGAGACGCTTCCGTTGCCGGAGAGCTCGGCGCGCCCCTGCATGTCGGCAGGCTGACCGATGACGGTGAACCTGATGTCCGCCGCGCGGTTGCCGACGCCGTCGGGTGCACCCCATTGCTCGACCTGCTTCACCATGACCGACTCGCCGATGAACTTCTTGATGAAGTCGGGCACGTTGGCTGGCTGAGTCTGGATCACCGTGACCGTGTGACCGTCGCCCGTCGGCTCGACGGTGACCTCGATGTCGGTGCCGCCGACGATCGCAACGGCTTCCTCCCGGAACGTCGCGTCTGTGACCAGCGCGTACACGGAGGCGACGTCAGTGTCCGGGTAGGTGAACGACTCATTGAGCTTCATGGCGTCATCCTCGCAGTCTCAGCGGGCGGTGTCCTCGGTGGTCTCCGGCACCTCGTGCTCGCTACCGTCTGCGGCCTGGGTCTCGAGCTCCGGCGGCGTGCCGGCTGCGGCCTTCAGCTCGGAGAGCCTGGCCTCGACCTCCGCCGCGGTGCCGTCGCCCTCGAGCTCCTCGAACTGGGCGTCGAGGCTGGACGCCGCGAGCTCGGCCTGCCCGGCCACCCGCGCCTCCTCACGTCGCACCTTCTCCTCGAACCGGGACACCTCGCTCGTGGGGTCGAGGATGTCGATCGACTTGACCGCGTCCTGGACGGTGGCCTGGGCGTCGGCGGTCTTCTGGCGGGCGACGAGCTGGTCGCGCGTGGTCTGCAGCTCGCCGAGCTTGACCTTCATCTGCACGAGCCCGGTCTTGAGCTTCTCGACGGTCTCGCCCTGTGAGGCGATCCTCGGGGCTGCCTCCTTGGCCTCGTTCTCGAACCCGATCTGCTTGCCGAGCGCGATCTTGGCGAGGTTGTCGAACTTGTCGGCCTCGCCGCCCTGGTTGGACGAGCGGAGCGAGTCGGCCTTCTGGGAGGCGGCCAGCGCCTTGCCGCCCCACTCCTTGGCGGCGGCGACGTCCTCGGCGTGGTCGGCCTCGGCCATCCGCAGGTTGCCGATCGTGATCGCCACGGCTTCCTCGGCCTCGGCGATCGAGCTGGTGTAGTCGCGGACCAGCTGGTCGAGCATCTTTTCTGGGTCTTCGGCCTTGTCGAGGATGTTGTTGATGTTGGCGCGCGTGAGCTGGGAGATCCGTCCGAGGATCGACTGTCGCTGGGCCATAGGTGCTCTCTCTTTCCGTGAGGTGTGCGGGACTAGAAGCGGCCGCCGCCGCCACGCCGGCCGCGGGTGCGCGTGCCGCCGAAGCTTCCTGGAGTGCGGGTCGAACCGGGGCGTTGGCTTCCACCGTACGGCTCGCCGGAGCCACCTCCGTGCGTCGAGCCTCCGATCAGGCTGCCGATACCACCAAGGCCATTGCGCCCGATGGGCTTGACCAGGATGCCCCCCAGCACCAGCGTCTCGATGTTGGGTGAGCGGCGGCGATCGCCGCGGGCCTTCTGCCGCCCCTTCCAGGCCGCCATGTCGGCCTTGGCAGCGGTCCGCGCAGCCTCGATCAGCCGCTCGGCCTCATCGGTGTTACCGGAGCGGAGGTTCCGGCCGGCCTCCGAAAGCTGCGACCTCGCTGGTGCACGGACGGCTGCGCGGTGGGTCGTGATGTACCTGTCGACTTCGGAGCGCTTGTTCGGCTGATCCTCGAGCAGCAGTCCTGCCTGTGCGATGGCTTCCTCCGCCGCTCGGGCGTGGACGATGGCGTTCTTCGACTCGTCGTCCGCCAGCGCCTTGCGGCCGCGTTCGATCTGTTCCATCGCGGCGGCCATCAGGCGGTCGGATCGCCCGGTGGGCTGGCTCGCTGCCAGATCGTCTGCACGCATGACCAGACCGTCGAGCACCTGCGGCACGCGGTTGCCCAGGTCGCGCAGCGCATCGAAGGCTTCGACCTGGGCATCGAGAGAGCGGTCGACCTCCTCGCAGATCGCGATGATGCGTGCAGCCGTTCTGCGCCGGTCCTGATCAGGCATGGTCGAGGAGTCGTCGAGCTGCTGGCTCAGCATGAACGCCTCGCGCATCGAGACGCGGCCCTGGTCCACGGTGAAGCGGAATCCGTCGGTCTGCGTGTCGCTTGTGCTCGGCTTCGGCGTGACGGAGCTCGTCGTTGGATGTCAGGAGGGCGTCATCGACGGCGACGAGGGCCCGGTTGGAGACCTCCTCCAGCTCCTCGATGTCCAGGAGGGCCGCCGGGTCGACGGGGTTGCCGTGCTCGTCGAGGACGTGATGGCTCCGCTCAAAGCGTCGGCGAATGCGGTGGACGGCGAAGGCGCCTGCCGCGAGCACGACCACCCCGGCGGAGACGATGCCGCCCCACGGCAGGCCGTCGTCCTCGGCGATGTCGCCGTAGCCGTCGGCAGCATCGATCGCGGCCTGGGCGAATTCGTCGTTGCGCAGGGCGGGAAGGATCCTCGTGCGATCGACCGTCTCCAGGTCGTCGGCCGTGAACGTCTGTTCGTCGGCGTGATAGCCGTAGGAGCGGTCCTTCGTCGCCACGGCCAAGAGCACGTCGCCGCGTCCGAGCCCGGACGTCTGTGCCGTCCTGGCCGCCCATTGCTCGCCGGTGAGGTCGTCGAAGGTCGGCACGTACACCACGTAGAGCTGAAGGCCGGTGCGGTTGAAGAACCGGTCGAGGGCTTGGCGGACCTCGGTCTGGTCGCCGCCGAGGACGCCGGCCTCGTCGGTGATCTGTCCGGTGATGTCGATCGGGTCTTCGGCGTGGACCGACGTGAGCGTGGCTCCGGAGATCAGTGTGCCGAGGGAGAGGAGTAGGGACGTCACAAGCGCGCGCTTCATGGACATCACACGTCGATCTTGTCCGATGCTCCCGGGCCAGACAACCGCGACCCGCCAGTCAGGAAAGCCCGGCCCGCGTGCGGCGGAGCAGATCCTGCGCGACGGCGTCGATGTCTGTGTCATCGCCGGCAACCGCTCGTTGACGGCCAGCCCCGCCGTCGTCGCGCAGCAGCCGCTCGACGCCATCGCGCACGGTGTCCTCGTCGCCGGCAGCACGAAGCGCGTCCGCCACGTGGTCGAGCACGAGGCCCACGATCTCGGCCGCCGGCCGCGGGCTGCCGTTGTGCGGGTCGAGGAGGGAGCCGGTCACCCCGTAGCGTCGCGCCAGCCAGCGGCCGGCGCGGAGCAGCTCGATGCGCCACGGCGGGGCTGGTTCGTCATCAGACGCCATCGTCTCGACGAGCGCCCGGGTCAGGGCGGCGACCACGAGAGCGTCGTCGATGTCGGTGCAGACGTCGGCGACGCGAACCTCGACGGTCGGGTAGTTCTCCGCGAGCCGGACGTCGAAATAGACCATCGCCTCATCGATGATGGCTTCGGAGCCGACGAGCCGACGCACCGCCTCGTGATACCCCTCGGCATCGCCGAACGGCTCGACCGGTCCCGCGCTCGGCCAGCCGTCCCACTCCTGTTCGCGCCAGCTGGCGTAGGAGGTGTCGACGCCTCGGTTGAACGGCGAGTTGGCGGAGAGGGCGACCAGCACGGGTAGCCAGGGCTGGATGCGGTCGAGGATGCGGACGCCTTGTTCGTCATCGTCGATCTCGACGTGGACATGCATGCCGCAGACCGGTCCGCGCTTGCCGACCTCGCCGTACAGGTCGATCATCTCCTGGTATCGCGGTTTGGGGGTCAGCTCGCCGTCGTGGCCTGCGAAGATAGGGGTCGGCACGGCGATCACGGTGGCGTCGGCACTCTCGGCAGCTGCCATGGCCCGTTCGCGCCCGGCGACCAGATGCGCCCGCAGCTCGCTGAGTGAATGCGCCGGCTCGGTGTTGACCTCGATCTGCTGGAGGAAGATCTCCTGCTCCAGCTCCTCGGGCTGGTCGTCCTCCCGCTCGTCGGCCCGGATGGCGCGGGCCGAGACAGGTCGGATGTGACACGTCTCCGGGTCGACGAGGAACATCTCCTCCTCGACCCCGACCGTTCTCACCTGCGCCATTCACCGACACTAAGGGCCCGTCGGGTCCAGCGCGCGCGGTGAAGCAGCGGCGGTCGAGACGCCTGCGAGGCGGACCCGAGATGTTCCGTTCCCGTCCCGATGGCGTGCTGGGAGCTGCGGATGTCGGCGCGAGGCCGACTTAGGTGAGGTTACTGGCGGGTACCGGATTCGTCCAATTGGCCCCATCCACAGTGGTGAACCCTGCTCTTCCATGATCGGTCGCCATGAGGCAGGATCGCCCCATCGCTCTTCGGGGAAAGGGCCATCGGGGGATGGATTCACAAGCGCCTGCGCTGTCCGAGCGCGTCCGCGAGCTGGTTCGCGAGCGCCGCATCGACCCGCGCAACGACGCGGCGGCCGTGCGCGGGCTGGTCCTCGACGTCGTTGCCGAGCATGAGCGCCGGAGCCTCACTGGCGTCGTTCGAGCCATCGACGAACCCGAGCTCGTCGTGGGCCAGATCGTTGCCGACCTATCGGGCTTCGGACCGCTTCAGCCCTACCTCGACGACCCGACGGTCGAGGAGATCTGGATCAACCAGCCCGACCGGGTCTTCGTCGCCCGCGACGGCAAGCACGAGCTCACGGCCACCGTGCTCACCGCATCGCAGGTGCGTGAGCTGGTCGAACGGATGCTGTCGTCGTCCGGTCGCCGGCTCGACATCAGTCAGCCGTTCGTCGACGCGATGCTTCCGGGGGGCCATCGCCTGCACGTGGTGCTCGAAGGCATCAGCCGCGACTTCGCTGCCGTCAACATCCGCAAGTTCGTGGCCAAGGCGCACAACCTCGACGACCTCGTCCACCTCGGCACGGTTGACGACGCCACAGCCACGTTTCTCGACGCGAGCGTCTTGGCCGGACTCAACATCGTCGTCTCCGGCGGCACTCAGGCGGGCAAGACCACGTTGCTGAACTGTCTTGCGGCCGCCATCCCCGGGTCGCAGCGACTGGTCTCGGCTGAAGAGGTCTTCGAGCTGCAGTGTCACCACCCCGACTGGGTAGCGCTGCAGACGCGCCAGGCAGGTCTCGAGGGCACCGGCGAGATCGCGCTGCGAGCCCTGGTCAAGGAGGCGCTGCGCATGCGCCCCTCGCGGCTCGTCATCGGCGAGGTCCGCTCGGCCGAATGCCTCGACCTCCTGCTCGCGCTCAACGCGGGACTGCCGGGCATGGTGAGCATCCATGCCAACTCCGCCCGGCAGGCACTGGTCAAGATGTGCACGTTGCCGCTGCTGGCCGGCGAGAACATCGGCGCCGGGTTCGTCGTGCCGACTGTCGCCTCATCGGTCGACCTCGTCGTCCACCTGGCGTTCGACGCTGACGGGGCGCGCCGGGTCGGCGAGATCGTGACGGTCACCGGCCGTGTCGAGAACGGCATCATCGAGAGCGAACCGGTGTTCACACGCCGTGACGGACAGTTCGTCCGAGGAAGCGGCGTGCCGGTGCGGCGTGAGGCGTTCGAGACGGCCGGAATCGATCTCGATGACGTCCTCGGCTCCGCAGACGCCACTCCCAGGTCGGGTCGATGGGCGCCCTGATCGGCCTGCTCGCGGGCATCGGTCTCGTGCTGATCGTCTGGGCCTTTGGCGATCCGGAGTGGCGACCACGACCGCGCGAGCGTCGCGATGGGTTGCGGGGGCTCCTGGCAAGAGCCGGGCTCTCCGAGGTTTCTCCGCGGAGTCTCGCCGGACTGTGCACCGCCGCGTTCGTGCTGGCGACGCTGGTGATGTCGGCGATTTCGGGCGTCCTGGTCATCGGGCTCGTTTTCGGGCTGATGGCCGCGACTCTCCCGATCGCCGTCCTCCGCGGCCGCGCGTTGCGCCGACTGCGCGAGCACGCCGAGCTGTGGCCGGACGCGGTCGACAACCTCGCGTCAGCCGTGCGTGCCGGGCTCTCATTGCCGGAGTCTCTCGTGCAGCTGAGTGAGCGCGGCCCCGACGGGCTGCGTGACCCCTTCGTCCAGTTCGACCGCGACTACCAGGCCACCGGACGGTTTGACGAGTCGCTCGACCTGCTCAAGGCACGACTCGCCGACCCGGTTGGCGACCGAGTCATCGAGGCTTTGCGCATCGCTCGCGATGTCGGTGGCGGCGATCTCGGTCGAATGCTCCGGGCGCTGTCCGGATTCCTTCGTGACGATCTGCGGACCCGAGGTGAGCTCGAGTCTCGTCAGTCGTGGACGGTCAACGGCGCCAGGCTTGCCGTGGTGGCGCCATGGGCTGTGTTGCTGGCGATGAGCTTCCAGCGCGACGTCGTGGCACGGTACGCGTCGCCGACCGGAGCGATGGTTCTCGCTGTCGGGGCGATCCTGTGCGCTGTGGCATACCGGCTGATGCTCTGGATCGGCCGTCTCCCCACGGAGCGGCGGGTGCTCGGATGACCACATCCCTGTTCGGTGCGATGGTCGGTGCGGTCGTCGGCATTGGCGTCGTGCTCGTCGTGTCCAGCTGGCGTCGTGTCCGTCGTCCAGCTCTGGAGATGCGGGTTCTGCCGTACCTCCGCGACGTCCACCCGTACGTGGAGGTGCCGTCGCGACCTGGTGTGACGGGAGCCGTCTTCGGGCCGGTGCTGAGTGCTCTTGCCGACTCCGTAGGTGGAGTCCTTGGGGGCGCGGCCAGCGTGCGGCGGCGTCTCGACCGGCTCGGCTCTGCGTCATCGGTCGAGGAGTTCCGGGTTCGGCAGGCGGCCTGGGGAGTGGCGGGGTTCACCGTCTCCGCTGTGCTGGCGACGTTGGTGTGGTCTGTCCGTGGTGGCAGTGTGCCGGCGCTGCTCGTCCTCTGTCTGGTGGGCTTCTCGGCCGGCGTCCTGGGCTGTGACAACAGGCTCTCGGCGCAGGTTCGCGCTCGCGAAGACCGCATGAGGGCAGAGTTTCCAGTCGTGGCGGACCTCATGGCGCTGGCGGTCGCGGCCGGCGAAAGCCCGGTCGCCGCGCTCGAACGAATTCTCCGCGTGATCCACGGAAGCCTCGGCCATGAGATCGGACGGGTCCTTGCAGACGTCCGTACCGGGACACCGGTTGCATCGGCCTTCGACGCGCTCGCCACTCGCACGGGCGTCCCGAGCATCGCGCGGTTCGCGGAGGGCATGGCTGTTGCGATCGAGCGTGGCACGCCCCTGGTCGACGTCCTCCACGCCCAGGCCGCCGATGTACGCGAAGCCACCCGCCGCGACCTCATCGAAGTGGGCGGCCGTAAGGAGGTCGCGATGATGGTCCCCGTCGTCTTCCTCATCCTTCCCGTCACCGTCGTGTTCGCCTTTTTCCCCGGCTACGTCGGACTCCACCTGGTGTCATGAGAGAGGAATCGAGATGAAGTCGTACCTGCTGTCCGCACGCGAAGAGCGTGGCGACGTGCCCGGGTGGGTGATGATCACCGTGATGTCCGCCGGTCTCGTCGCGATACTCACGGCTGTCGCCGGTCCCCAGCTCCGATCGATGCTCGAGAATGCGCTCTCGGCCGTCGGTGGCTGAGCGAGAACGCGGCTCGGCAGTAGTCGACTTCGTGCTCGTCATGGTGGTACTCGTGCCGCTCGTGCTCGGCATCGCGCAGGTCGGGCTCGTCCTGCACGTCCGCAACACGCTGACTGCGGCCGCGTCGGATGGCGCTCGGGCCGCTGCCCCGCTCGGGGCCACGCCGGCCGACGGCGTCGAGCGGGCACGGGAGCTGATCCGTGGCGGCCTGGCCGACCGCTACGCCGATGACGTCACAGCCACTGCCACTGCCCTCGGTGGGACTCCCGCGACGGAAGTCGTCGTGCGAGCCCGCGTTCCGGCGCTGGGAATCCTCGGACCCTCGATCACGCTCACCGCGGAGGGTCATGCCGTGCAGGAAGTGGCGCCGTGACACGACGTCGTGAGAGCGGTACGGCGACCGTGGAGTTCATCTGGCTCACCATCCTGCTGCTCGTCCCGTTCGTCTACGCCTTGATTGCCGTGTTCGACACCCAGCGGGCGTCCTATGCCGTTTCGGCTGCGAGCAGGTCCGCGGCACGTGCGTATCTCCAGGCCGCCGATCCCGCAGTCGCTGAGCAACGAGCGCAGGTCGCCGCCCGCGTGGCCCTCGACGACCAGGACGTGGACGCAGACGTCGACATCACCTGCGAGCCCGGCCCGGCCGACTGCCTGCAGCCCGGTTCGTCGGTGCGGGTGGTGGTTCACACGGTGCAGCCGCTGCCGCTCACGCCCTCGGCACTCGGTGACCAGCTCGGCGGCATCGCGGTCGACAGCTCCCACACTGAGTCGTTCGGCACCTACCGAGCCGGGCGACGGTGACACGCGAGCGCGGCACCGTGACCGTCATGACCGTGGGATTCCTGATGGTGTTGGGTCTGCTCACGGTCGTGGTGGTCAACTCCTCGTCCGCGTTCCTCGAGCGTCAGCGCCTGAACAACCTCGCCGATGGCGCCGCGCTCAGCGCGGCCGACGGCCTCGATGAGGCGGGCTTCTACACCGACCACCGTGTCGTGCTGGATCCGCACGAGGCGAGACGATTGGTGAGCGACTACCTGGCAGGGGAGCAGGTCCGGGTCGTTCATGTGAGTACCGACGGCGATGCCGTCAGCGTCCATCTTGAGCGCGAGCTGGACCTCACCCTCACACCGCCCGGGTGGACATCCAGCGCGACCATCGTGGCCGACGCGACGGCACAGCTTCGGAGCGCTGGCTGACCGCGTTCACCCCGTGTAGTCGACGATCTTCTTGCCGTCCCAGCACTCTGTGAAGCCCATGGACTTCGGCACGGAGAACTTCGTCAGTTCTTCGCACGCCGGAGCATCCTGGCCGCCCCAGATCTGCTGCCAGGTTCCGTCGCGCTTGGCCCAGATGAACGCTGCCCCACCGCAGGCGAACATGCTTCCTCGCGCGAAGCCGGTCGTGTCGATCACGTCCACGCTGACGCTGAACGGACAGTCCTTGTCCTGGACCCCCATGCCGTCCTGGTAGGCGATGATGCCGGCGATGAACTGCTTGAAGTCGTCCGGCGCACCCTCGAGCAGCTTGACGTCGGCCACCTTCTTGATGTCGACGCCGACACTCTCGTCCGGGTTGTCGGTGTACTCGATCACTTCGGACTTCGGTTCGGTGGGCTGGGGCGACGACGCGGTGCCACCACCGTCGTCCTTCGCGCCACAGGCGCTGGTCAGCAGGAGTGCGGCAGCCAGGACGGCCGCCGCCGGGAGTCGGATGGGAGTCATGGTCGTAGATCGTGGCAGGGGGTCAGCCACCCCGCCATAGTCATTCGGACGCATTCGCTGGTTATGGTGACAGGAGAGCAGGGGAGGCGATGTGACCGACGACGACATGAAGGCCAAGTTCCGCGAGGCTTTGGAGAAGAAGCAGAAGCATCAGCACGCGACCGCCGAGGGTGCCGAGCACGACACGAGCGAGAAGTCTCACGGTGCCGACAAGCCGATCGAGGTCAAGGAGTTCCGCCGCAAGAGCATCTGAGCCGGCCAGCACCCCGCGATTCGTGACGAAACTCGCCACTCGCGGACGAAGATGAGGCGAGTTTCGTCACAAATCGCGAAGACCGGACCGCAGCCGCTCGCCGTATTCCGCGGCCTCGTCGCCCTTGTACTTCGTGCGCGGCCAGAAGAACCCGCGCAGGCCGTCACCCTTGGTGCGAGGCACCACGTGCACGTGCAGGTGCGGCACGCTCTGCGACACCACGTTGTTCATCGCCACGAAGGTGCCCTGGGCGCCGAGCGCGGACGTCATCACCGCCGCGACCCGCTGTGACGTCGAGAACAGCGGCACGACGAGGGACTCCGGCAGGTCGAGCAAGGTGTCGATGTGCTCGCGCGGTACGAGCAGCGTGTGCCCCTTGAACACGGGCCGCTTGTCCAGGAATCCGACGACGTGCTCCTCGTCGAGCACGATCTCGGCCTCGACCTCGCCACTCACGATCTGGCAGAACAGGCACATGAAGGCATCCCACCACAGGGTCGATAGTCTCGTCGGGTGGCGACCGTCGACTTTCCCGAGCAGATCAAGGAGCTCGGCGCAACGCTGACGTCGATCGAGAAAGTGCTCGACCTCGACTCCATGCGCGCCGAGATCGCCAAGCTCCAGGAGGAGGTCGGCGCTCCCGATCTGTGGGACGACCAGACCAACGCCCAGCGCGTCACCGGACGCCTCTCCACCCTCCAGGCCGACCTCGAGCGGATCACCGGACTGCGCCAGCGGCTCGACGATCTCGAGATCATGGTCCAGCTCGGGCAGGAGGAGGACGACGCCGAGTCCATCACCGAGGCCGAGGCCGAGCTCGGCCGGCTGCACACCCAGATCGACTCACTCGAGGTGCGCACGCTGCTGTCCGGCGAGTACGACGAGCGCGACGCCCTCGTGTCGATCCGTTCCGGCGCCGGCGGCGTCGACGCGGCCGACTTCGCCGAGATGCTGCAGCGCATGTACGTGCGGTGGGCCGAGCGGCACCAGTACGCCGTCGAGATCTACGACGTCTCCTACGCCGAGGAGGCCGGCCTCAAGTCGACCACCTTCGCCATCAAGGCCCCCTACGCCTACGGCACGCTCTCCGTCGAGGCCGGCACCCACCGCCTCGTCCGCATCTCGCCCTTCGACAACCAGGGCCGTCGGCAGACGTCGTTCGCCGCGGTCGAGGTCGTACCCGTGCTGGAAGAGACCGACGAGATCGAGATCCCCGACGAGGAGATCCGCGTCGACGTCTACCGCTCGTCCGGGCCGGGCGGCCAAAGTGTCAACACCACCGACTCCGCCGTGCGGCTCACCCACATCCCCACCGGCGTCGTGGTCAGCTGCCAGAACGAGAAGAGCCAGCTGCAGAACAAGGCCAGCGCCATGGTCATCCTCAAGGCCAAGCTGCTCGCGCTCAAGAAGGCCGAGGAACGGGCCCAGCTCGACGAGCTGCGCGGCGATGTCCAGGCGTCATGGGGCGACCAGATGCGCAACTACGTGCTGAACCCGTACCAGATGGTGAAGGACCTCCGCACCGAGCACGAGACCGGCAACACCCAGGCCGTGCTCGATGGCGAGATCGACGACTTCATCGAGGCCGGCATCCGCTGGCGTCGAGCCCAGGACGCGGTCGCCTAGACAGACGACCGCCCCTACACCCCCCGGAGACGAGGTGTAGGGGCGGCTCTCCCTCCCGGGCTGCGTGGTCAGGCGCCCATGGAAGACCGGCGACGGACGGCGTACGCCGCGCCGGTTGCTGTGATGAGCCCGCCGCCGGCGATCAGCCAGGCGAGCTCCATGCCCCCGTCGTTCGAGGCGGCACCGGCATCGATGCAGTTCGGCCGCGGGATGTCGATCTTGTCGCCGGGCTCGTCCTTGTCCTCGTCGCCGGGATCCTTCTCGACCTGGATCTGCGGCAGGGGATCTTCCTCGGGCTCGTCGCTCGGCTCGTCGTCGGGCGTGGAGCACGGGCTCGGGGGCGGGATCTTCTCGTCCGGCACATCCGATCCGTCAGGATCGGGCTCTGGGTCGGGGTCGATCGGCGGGTTCTGCTCCTCGGGGTCCTCCGGGAGGTGCGGGTTCACCGGACCGGGCTTGGTGCTCGTGATCTGGTCGCTCGCGGGCCCGGCCGGCTCAGCCATGGCCGAGGTCGCGCCCAGGCTGAGGGCGACCGTGGCCAGCGGAGCGGCGAGGGCGATGGTGGTGAGGATGCGCTTCATGGTGGTTCTCCTTGGTAGTGGTGGTGCTGCTGTGTGGTTGGTCTGTGTGGGTAGGAGCCCCAAGGCCGGGGAGTCCTTGCACTTTCCGGCGATCTTTTTCAGATCAGGTGCGCGTAGACGATCGTGTTGTCCGGGAAGCCGCCGATCTTCGGGTCGTACTCGCCGCCGCAGGTGATCAGGCGAAGGGCGGATGCGTCGGTGTCGATCCAGATCCGGTCGAGTGGCAGGTCCTTCTTCGCCACCTGCTCCGATCCGTCGACGACGAACGTCGAGGTGCCGTCGGTCCGGTGCACGGTCACCTCGTCACCGAGCTGCAGCTCGTGCAGTCGTGCGAAGGCGTCCGCGCCACCGGGTCCGCGCACGTGCGCCACGAGCACGGCAGGTCCAGCGCCGCCGGGCCGCGGGCCAGGCTTGTACCAAGCAGCGTCGCCGAAGGCAGGCATCTCCATGGATCCATCGGCGTTCAGGGCGACGCCGTGCAGCTTCTCGTCGACCGCGATCACGGGGATCTCGACGCGGGTCGGCTTCCCGGGGTTGGCGACCGGTGTCGCGACTTCGGCTGGAGCCACCGCGGGCGTCGGATCGGCTGCGGGCTCGGGTGCGGCGCACGCGCCGAGGCCCACGACGATCGTGAGCACGGCGGCCAGTGCGGAGGTGCGGAGGGTGCGGTTCATGGTGGTCTCCCGGTTCGTGTCTCTGACACGTGTGGGAGCACCCAGAGGGGTCTGGTCTTACAGTTTTTCGGCTACTGAGGGCAGGGGTCGATGTTCGCGGACGTCGACGGGCCGGTGGTGGAGTTGCCGCGATTGTCTGTGGCGGTGACGTTCATGGTCACGTTCCCGCCGACCTTGAACGGCCCCATGACGCCGGACCAGCTCGAGCCCGAGCCCGACATCGTGGCGCTGCCGGCGCCGGACGGTCCCGTCCACTTCAGGACGACCGAGTCGAGCCCGGAGGCGTCGGACGCCGCGACTCCGACCTTGACCGTCCGGCCGGCCGACCCACAGGACGAAGCCCCGAGGGTCGGACGGCCGACGGTCGGCGCCGTTCCTTGGGTCAGGCGGACGGTCACCGGCACCGTGCCGCCGTCCCAGACGATCGAGATGGTGCCGCTCGCCCTGCCCTCGGAGATGTTGGAACGCTGCGCCGCGATCACGACGGTTGCGCTCCCTCCGCCAGGGATCGAGCTGCCGGCCGTGGAGACGGACAGCCATGGCACCGACGTGCCCACTCGGTAGGTCAACGACGCGTCGCCGGTGTTCGTCAGGCGCACCGGCGCGGAGGAGCCGTCCGAGCCGAGGTCGATGAGCGTGGTCGAGACGGTGAGCGTGCCGGACGCCGGGACGCCTGACGTCGACGGCGATGGGGTTTCGGTAGGCGTGGGATGGGGCGTCGGCGTCACCTCCTCGGAAGAAGTGATCGGTGTGGAGCCGGAGTCGTCGGCCTCGCCGGGCCAGAGCAGCAGCGTGCCCGCGATCACCACTGCTGCGGCGGCGGCAGCGGCGCTGACCCTATTGCGGCGACGCCCCAGGAACGAGGGAGTCGGCCCAGCAGTTGGCCCGGAGTAGGCGACGAGCTGGGTGTCGACGACGCGGTCGCGCAGCGAGAGCGGCGCTGCCACCAGCGGCACCCCGGCCAGCAGTGTCAACGGACTGACGATCCGGCGGCGGCGGTCGGAGCAGACGTCGCAGTCGTCGACGTGGCGGGCCACCCGCTTGCGGACCAGCGGCGAGAAGCGTCCGTCCCAGTCGACCAGGATGCCGTCGAGATCATCGCAGTCGTCGCGCCCCAATCGGGCGATCAGAAGTGCACCGAGCGATCGCTCGACCTGGGCCTTCAGCCGGTTCAGCATCACGTACGCGTTGGAGGCGGTGACTCCCATCGCCTCGCCGAGCTCTGCGCCTTCGAGTCCCTGCCGCAGGTGCAGGTCGAGCATCGCCCGGTCGCGGTCGGCCAGGCCGGCCGATGCGTCCCAGACGAGATCGCGCAGCATCGACTGCTCCGCCTCGGCCTCAGGGGTCATGGACGTGTCAGCCATCTCGACCAGCTGCTCCTCGCCGCCATACGCGACGCGCTTGCGGGCCTTGAGCCGCCGCAGGCACTCGCTGCGGACGACGGCATAGAGCCAGGGCCGGAGACGATCCGGGTCGCGCAGCTGGCCGAGTCGTTCCGCGACCAGGACGAACGAGTCGGCCACCGCGTCCTCGGCGTCCTCGCGCTGACGCAGCATCGAGTGGGCGAAGTCGAAGAGCCGGTCGCCGTAGCGGTCGTAGACCGCGGCGAAGGCCTCCCGGTCCCCGGCGAGGACGCCCGCGACGAGCTCTGCGTCGGGAGGTCCGGCCACCCCGGACGCCGCGTTCATGCCCGGATCCTACGGCCATGGCTCATCCTTCTTCTCCTGGTTGGTGTCATGGGTGGGAGGCGCCAAGGGCCGATTTCTTGCAGCTTCTCCGGTCGGAATGTCGGTGCGACGGTGCTTGACTGGGGGAATGGCGATCGCTGACGTCTCGGCCGCCTTCGCCGCGGTCGACCGCGCCGAGTTCCTCCGCCCTCCGACCGGACGGAGGCGTACTTCGACGGGCCGATCCCGATCGGACACGGCCAGACGAACTCCCAGCCACGCACGGTGCACGCGATGCTCGAGCTGCTCGACGTCCAACCCGGCCAGAAGATCCTCGACGTCGGCAGCGGGTCGGGCTGGACGACGGCCCTGCTCGCCTGGCTCGTCGGCCCGTCCGGGAGCGTCTTCGGCGTCGAGCTGGAGCCGGACCTCGCCGCCTGGGGCGCGGAGAACCTCGGACGCCAGGACGCCGCGTGGGCCTCGATCCGTCCGGCGGATCCCGACGTCCTTGGCATCCCGTCCGAGGCTCCCTTCGACCGAGTCCTCGTCTCGGCGACCGCACGGAAGCTTCCGGACGAGCTCGTCGGGCAGCTGACCGACGACGGAGTCATGGTCGTGCCCGTCGGCGCCACGATGACCCGAGTGCGGCGCACCGGGCCGGACCGCGGCGACGTCGACATCACGACCCACGGCTCGTACAGCTTCGTGCCGCTGCGCTGAGGGTCTGGCGCAATCCAGCCCTACGCGAGCAGACTGGTGGACGGATGACTGGAGGTCACCATGGCCACGATGTCTTCGTCGGAACGCTGGCTCAAGACGATCTGCGGATCGTGTCTCATCCTCGCGCCCGCACTGCTCCTGGTCGGAGGCCTCATGCATCCGGAGGAGACCCTGGATGCTCGCCGCCAGTTCGAAATCATCGTCGACAACCTCGGACGCTGGGAGCTCGCGCACTGGTTCATCTCTGCCGCGATGCTCCTGATGATGGGGGCGGTGGTGGGGCTCGCCCATCTGTTGCATGAACACCGTCCGGCCGAGGGGATCGTCGGTGGTGCCGCGACCGCCGTCGGGGTCATGGCCCTGTTTGGCGTAGCAACGTTCGAGGCGGTGACGGTGCCGCGGATCGGGCAATCGGGCGATGCTCAGCTCTTCGAGGACATCTTCACCAGCGGCGACTTCCGGCTCCTGCTCGGTCCCGTCTTCTTATTGCCCGTTGGCCTGATCATCACGAGCTACGGGTTGTACCGCAGCCGCGTCGCGCCGATGTGGGTCGCCGGCAGTGTCGCTGTAGGCGCGCTGTTCTTCGCCGTCTCGCTGCCGACCGGTTCGCCGGTGACCTTCGCCATCGGCCTCGGCCTGATGTTCGTGGGGCTCGCCCGCATCGGGTGGAGCGTGCTCACCGAGACCGACGAGGAGTGGGACCACCCGCCTCTGCGGCTCGCCAGGTAGCGCGGATTCGACGGGCCTGCCGGCGAGGGTCCACAGGGCCGTGGCGCCGTCTGCCTAGACTCGTCCGAGTGATTCGTTTCGACAAGGTGACCAAGACCTATCCCGGCCAGAAAAGACCGGCGCTGCAGGGCGTCGACCTCGAGGTCGAGAAGGGCGAGTTCGTCTTTCTCGTCGGCGCCTCGGGCTCGGGCAAGTCGACGTTCCTCCGCTTGGTGCTGCGCGAGACCCGGCCGTCCACCGGACGCGTCTACGTCGCCGGCAAGGAGATCAACAAGCTCTCCAGCTGGAAGGTCCCCAAGCTGCGCCGCCAGGTCGGCACCGTGTTCCAGGACTTCCGGCTGCTGCCCGACAAGACCGTCTCCGAGAACGTGGCGTTCGCGCTGCAGGTCATCGGCAAGTCACGGCACGAGATCGGCAAGCTGGTGCCCGAGACGCTCGAGCTGGTCGACCTCGATGGCAAGGGGCACCGCATGCCCGACGAGCTGTCCGGTGGTGAGCAGCAGCGGGTCGCCATCGCCCGCGCCTTCGTCAACCGGCCGATGATCCTGATCGCCGACGAGCCGACCGGAAACCTCGACCCCGCCACGAGCGTCGGCATCATGAAGCTGCTCGACCGCATCAACCGCACCGACACCACCGTCGTCATGGCCACGCACGACTCCACGATCGTCGACCAGATGCGCAAGCGCGTCATCGAGCTCGACGACGGGCACATCGTGCGCGACGAGGCACGTGGCATCTACGGATACCAGAGCTGAGGCGCCCGTGAACGAGCGACAGCGAGTGAACAATCGGCACCTGATCGAGGCGCCGCCGTATTCTTGGCTCTTCGTCACGGCGGTGCCTCGATGAGAACCACCCTGAGCGAGCTTCGCACGAGCCTGTCCCGCAACAAGTCGATGACGATCTCACTCGTCGTCACGATGACCGTCTCGCTGCTACTGGCCGCCCTGGGCCTGCTGATCCAGAGCCAGGCCGACCGCACCGAGAGGTACTTCGGCGACCGGCTCCAGCTGCAGGTCAACCTGTGCACCAAGAACTCGCCCAGCGCCACCTGCCTCGGCGGCGTCGCCACCGAGGACCAGAAGACCGCGGTCAAGGAGGCGCTGAACACCAACCCCGAGGTCAAGTCGTTCGACGTGCGCACCCCATCGGCGAACTACGAGCAGGCTCGCGAGCTGCTCGGCCAGACCGACACCGGCAAGAAGCAGCTCGAGACGCTCGGCCCCACCGCGTTCCCGGAGTCCTACTTCGTCACGCTCAAGGACCCGCAGGAGTTCGACGGCGTCGTCAGCCAGGTGTCCGGCATGGACGGCGTCGGCAACGTCAACTCGCTGCGCAAGCTGCTCGGCCCGCTGTTCGAGATCCTCGAGAAGATGCGCTGGGCCGCTCTCGGCACGTCACTGCTGCTCATCGTCGCGGCGATCCTGCAGGTCTCGAACACCATCCGCATGACCGCTTACGCGCGTCGACGCGAGATCGGCATCATGCGCCTCGTCGGTGCGTCCAGCTGGCACATCCAGCTGCCGTTCGTGCTCGAGTCGATGCTGGCCGCCCTCATCTCCGCGGCGCTGGCGGCGGCCGGGCTGGGCATCTTCATGTACGTCGTCGTCTACGGCTACCTGCGCGACACCCTGGGCCAGATCACCACCTGGGTGCGATGGCAGGAATCGATCATGGTGATGGGCTACACCACCGTGCTCGCCCTGCTGTTGGCGCTGGTCCCGACCTTCGTGATGACCCGCAAGTACCTCGACGTCTGACACGGCCTGCGACTGCTCGCGCAGGCGCGCGGACGTGCGGAAATGCCTTGACGCGCTGCTCAGATGACCTAGAGTCACATGAGTAACACCAGTCACATCCGTCGACACCCTCTCGCTTGCGGGAGGACTTCCCCAAGGTCGAGGTCATGGTCACCAGCACGCGCAAGGCCTTCTTGGCATGCATCGTCGTGCTCGCGCTGATCTCTGCAGCCGTCGCCAGCCCGTCGGTCGCCGGCAAGAAGGACGACCTCGAGCGGCAGAGACGGGGCGTCAACGGTCAGCTCGGTGACGCCAAGAAGGAGTTCGACGAGTCCAGCAAGAAGTTCGCCCGCGCCGTTGCCGCACTGAGGCAGTCCCAGCGCCGGCTCGACGCCGCCGAGGCCCATCTCGGGTCGACCCGCGGTGAGCTCGCGACGGCCGAGGCGCGCGATGCGCAGATGCAGGCCGAGCTGATCAAGAGCGAGGCCGAGCTCGACGTCGCCATCGCCGAACTGGCCCAGGGCAAGAAGGAGCTCGAGAGCTCCGAGATGGTGGTGCAGCAGTACACCGTCGAGTCGCTGCAAGAGGGCGACCGCGGCCTGCAGGCCTTCGGCGACCTGCTTCGCGGCGAGAGCCCCACGAGATTCTCCGAGAAGATGAGCCTCAGCGACTCGGTGAGCGACGCTCAGCTCGCCACGATGCAGCGCCTCGCCGCGTCGAAGGTGATCCTGAAGCTGAACCGGCAAGAAGGTGCAGCGAGCTGCGCGACCAGGTCGCGGCCGCTCGCGCCGCAGCGGCCGCGAACCTCGTGCGCAAGCAGCAGCTCGAGGCCGAGGCAGAGGACCAGGCGGAGGCAGTCGACCAGCTCGTCGGCGAGCGTGCCAAGGCGAGAAACACCGCCGCCGCCATCAAGCGCGAAGACGAGAAGCGGCTCAGGCAGCTGGAACGGGAGCGGGCCAGCCTGAACGCCCGCCTCGCCGCACTGGCGAGAAAGGACCGCAAGTCCGGTGGCGCAGGTGCCGGCGGCGACAGCGGAGGGACGCTCTCGCGTCCGGTCGGCGGGCCGATCACGTCGCCCTACGGCATGCGCCGGCACCCGATCACCGGCGTCTACAAGCTGCATGACGGCACCGACTTCAGCGCCGGATGTGGCACGCCGATTCGTGCCGCCGCCGCAGGCACGATCATCGAGCAGTACTACAACGCGGGCTACGGCAACCGCGTCATCCTCAACAACGGCATCAAGCGCGGCGCGAGCGTCGTCACGACGTACAACCACCTGTCACGGTACGCGAAGGGCCGTGGAGCCCACGTGTCGCGCGGCGAGGTGATCGGCTACGTCGGCAGCACCGGCTACTCGACCGGCTGCCACCTGCACTTCATGGTGATCGCGAACGGGCGCACCACCAACCCCATGGGCTGGCTCTAGGGCGCTCCCTCGGGTGGGAAGATGGTCCGGTGGCCAAGGAGACCGGACGCAAGATCGTCGCGCAGAACAAGAAGGCCCGCCACGACTTCCACATCGAGGACACCTATGAGGCGGGACTCGTCCTCACCGGCACCGAGGTGAAGTCGCTGCGGGCCGGCCGCGCGTCCCTGGTCGACGGATTCGGCGAGGTCGAGAAGGGCGAGGCCTGGCTGCTCCAGGTACACATCCCCGAGTACACGCAGGGCACATGGACGAACCATGAGACCCGCCGCCGCCGCAAGATGCTGCTGAACCGCCACGAGATCGACCGCATCGAGCAGCGCGTCCAGGCGAAGGGCCTGACGATCGTGCCGCTGGCGCTGTACTTCAAGGACGGCCGCGCCAAGGTCGAGATCGCGCTCGCTCGCGGCAAGAAGCAGTACGACAAGCGCCACGCGATCGCCGAACGTCAGGCCAAGGCGGAGGCCCAGCGCGAGGTCGGGCGCCGCCTCAAGGGCATGGAGTGAAGACCCTGCCGATGAAGGATGCCGATCTGCCGGCGTTCGCCGCCGAGCTCGGAATTCCCGGCATCTTCGACGTCCACGTGCACTTCATGCACCCGCGGGTGATGGCCAAGGTGTGGGAGTACTTCGACGGCGCCGGCGCACTGCCGGCGGGACTGTGGCCGGTCCAGTACCGCGGCACGGACGACGAACGCGTCGAGCACCTGCGGTCGATGGGAGTGCGGCGGTTCACGTCCCTCTCGTACGCGCACAAGCCGGGCATTGCCGGATTCCTGAACGACTGGACGCGCGACTTCGCCGAGCGCACACCCGACACGCTGTGGTCGGCGACGTTGTTCCCGGAACCGGAGGCTGCCGACTACGTGCCGAAGCTCATCGACGCCGGGGTCCAGGTGTTCAAGGCGCACCTGCAGGTGGGCGACTTCGCGCCGGACGACCCGCTGCTAGAGCCGGTGTGGGAAGCGCTTGCGGAGTCCGGTACGCCGATCATCCTGCATGCCGGGTCGGGCCCGGCGCCGGGCCGCTTCACTGGGCCTGACGGCGTCGCCCGCGTTCTGGCTCGTCATCCGGAGCTTCGTCTGGTGATCGCCCACCTGGGGATGCCGGAGGTCTCGGAATTCATGGACCTTGCCGACGGTTACCCGAAAGTGATGCTCGACACGACCATGGCCTTCGTCGACTACTGGAACCAGCCGGCCGATCCCGCAATCGTCAGCCGGCTCTCCGGGCTTCAGGACCGTGTGCTGTTCGGCACCGACTTCCCCAACATCCCTTACGACTACGCCCACCAGGTCGAAGTGCTGCAGCGTCTCGATCTCGGCGACAGCTGGATGCGCGACGTGCTCTGGAACAACGGCTCGCGACTGTTCGACACTGACGAAGTGGTCGCGCCGTGAAGCTCTCGAGCCGCGAGGGACGGTGGCTGATCGCCGCGACGGTCGGTGCCTCTGGCATGGCTTTCCTCGACGGCTCCATCATCAGCCTCGCCCTTCCGGACGTCGACCGCGACCTCGACGCCGGGCTCACCGGGCTGCAGTGGACGGTCAACGCCTACATGCTCACACTGTCCTCCCTCGTCCTGGTGGCGGGCTCGCTCGGCGACCGCCTGGGACGCCGCAGGATCTTCAACACTGGGGTCGCCTGGTTCGGCGTGGCATCGCTTCTTTGTGCCGTTGCCCCGTCGATCGAGATGCTCGTCGCCGCTCGTGCGCTGCAGGGAATCGGCGCCGCACTGCTCACGCCCGGCAGCTTGGCGATCATCTCCTCATCGATCGACAAGGCCGATCGTGGCCGTGCGATCGGCCTCTGGGCCGGGCTTTCGGGCGTTGCCGGGGCGGTCGGCCCGCTGATGGGTGGTTGGCTGGTGGACCAGCTCGGGTGGCGCGCGATCTTCTGGATCAACGTGCCGCTCGTCGTGGCCACCATCGCCATCAGCCTGCGCCACGTCCCGGAGACCAGGGGTGAGCAGGGGCGCATCGACTTCGGCGGTGCGGGTCTCACCGTCTTGAGCCTGGCGTTCCTGACGTACGGCCTCGTGGTGGAGGAATGGATGCCCACGGTCGCCGGCCTCGTCCTGCTCATCGCCTTCGTCTTGCATCAGTGGCGGACGCCCCATGCGTTGGTGCCCCTGGGATTGTTCGCGGACAGGGTGTTCACGGCGCTGAACATCTGCACGTTCGCGATTTACGGTGCACTGAGTGGCGGAATGTTCCTGCTCGTGCTGCAGCTGCAGTACGTGACGGGATACTCGCCACTCGAGGCCGGCCTCGCCACGCTGCCGCCGACGATTCTCCTGTTGCTGTTCTCTGGGCGTGCCGGAGCACTCGGAGAGCGAATCGGCCCTCGCCTGCCGATGACGTTCGGACCCTTGATCGCTGCCGCGTCGATGCTGCTCTACCTGCGCATCGATGCCGATGCAACGCTCGTCGAGGTCATCGCTCCCGGCATCGTGTTCGGCATCGGCCTGACCATCCTGGTCGCCCCTCTGACCACCTCGGTGCTCGCGTCCGCACCGGCTGACCAGACCGGAATCGCGTCGGGCATCAACAACGCCGTGGCGCGCACCGCCGCACTGCTGGCGGTGGCGGCGATCCCGCCGCTCGCCGGGATCGCCGGCGCCGACTTCTCCTCACCTGAGGTGTTCAGCCCCGGATACCGCACCGGCATGATGATCTGCGCGGGGATGTTGGCCGTTGCCGGGGTTTTCGCCCTCGCGATGATCCAGAAGCCGAAGCGCTTCGAGGAGGTCGTCCAGGCGCCGGAACAAGACGTGGCTTGATCGCGTTACCATGGAAGACGCTGCTCACGCGGCGCTTGACAACTCAAGAGGGGCTGATCGGTTTCGACTGTGGTCGTTTCGGTTCAGGAGAAGCGGGTAGAGAATCCAAGGTCATCTCTCAAACGTCCCTTGGAAACTACAAGTGCCGATTCAAAGCGCACTGACTTCGCCCTCGCTGCCTGACAGCGACTGGTGAAGGGCAGACCCGGGAGCGTCCCCGTCCCGGATCATCTGTCTCATCAAGGGGACTTGCTGATCACGAATCGCCGTGGGGCGTGATCGGGACTTTTCTGCGGCTGAGCCTGTCGGAGACGTGTTCGTCCAAGCTCCGGGGCCGAGAAAAGCGCTAGACGAACTGCACCCGGAGAAGACCTGAATCTGCGCCAGAGGACCCGGGTTCGATTCCCGGCAGCTCCACGAACGGGTATGGCCCGTCACCCCGGTTTTGGGTGGCGGGCCATACCCGTTCGTGAATCAAGCAGAGTGAATCGAAGTGGGCCCCTCCGTCGCGGCGAAGCCGCCCGTATAGGGCTCCCGGCAGCGGTCAGGTCAAGGCTCGAGCAACCATGCGCTACCGCGGGAACATCGACCGCAGCCGGGCCGGCGGCTCGAACGGGGCCCACTCACCCACGGGCTGGGCGAGTCGGTCGGCGAGCAGCCAGAGGACGGCGGCGTCCACGCCGATGGCGAGGTGGCCGGCGCGGACCTCGACATTCTCGTGCGTCGCGTCGGCCGGCGAGATACAGGCCCGCCAGTGCACGATGCCGTCGGTGCGCGAGTACACCGCCGTGCTCGGGACGGGGATCGGCTGCCGCACCCGATCGCTGGATGCGGCGTTGTTGCTGCCGACGTGCCGTGTCGAACCTCGGCGATACGCGGTATCGGCACGACTCGGCGTGGTCTCATCGCCCATGTACGGGCTGGCCAGGGTGATGACCTGCTGGACGAGGTCGGGGTTCCGGCGTGCGAGCTCACGGGCGAGGATGCCGCCGAGGCTCCAGCCGATGAGTGACACCGGCTGCCCGGTGCGTTCGGCGACGTGCTCGAGTCGCCGTGGCAGCCCCTCGACGACCTCACGCGTGGGCCCGCGGTTGCGGCCCAGGCCCCAGCCGTACACGCGGTGGTCGAGCCGTCGCAGGAATCCACGCAATGGCCTGGTGCTGACGTCGTCGGCGAGCAGGCCAGGCAGGACGAGCACGCCGCGCCCGTCACCACGCACGGCACCGTTCAGGAGGGTCCGGGCGAGTGGCAGCCGCGCCAGTGAGATCGCTCCGCGCAGGGGTTCGGTGACGAACCACCGCAGCGCTGGAGGGCGCGACACGTCACTCTCGGCCGTGGGCATGGAGGACAACCTACTCGGCAGGTCGTAGTGGTCACCGGATGCAGGCCGTGGCAGGGTCGGAGACATCAGCTCACGAGTCAGGGGAGTCCATGTCCGATCAGGGTTCCGGGCCGGAGTACCCGAAGTACCCCGGTGACGGCCAAGCCGATGGCCCCGTTCCGGACAGTCCGCTCCCGCCGCCACCAGGTCCGGCGGCGCCGGCGCCGGAACGTCCGAGCAGCATCTCCACAGCTGTCCGGCTCATGCAGCTCGGTGCCGTGCTGAGCGTGCTGTCAGTGATCGTCTCGCTGCTCACGCTCGACACGCTCAAGGACTCGATCGGAGAGGCGATGCGCGACGCCGATCCCGATGTCTCGCAGACCACGATCGACGCCGCCTACTCCGTCGGCATCGTCTCCGGCCTGGTCGGAGGGGTGATCGCGGTCGGGCTATGGCTCTGGATGGCGTGGAAGAACGGCCAGGGCCGCTCGTGGGCGCGCATCGTGGCCACCGTGTTCGGAGCCCTGAACCTGCTGTTCACCGCAGTGAGCTTCGGATCGCCGGGCATGACCGCGGTGAGCCTTGGCTTCGGTGCGATCAACCTCGTTTTGGCAGCCGTCATCATCGTGCTGCTGTGGCAGAAGCCGTCCACCGCCTACTACAACGCCGCCTCGGAAAGGCCGTGACTGACATGACCCTCGAACCCACTGTCGTCGACATCGCCCTGGCCGAGCTCGAGGGCTGGACGAATGACGGTGACGCCATCACCAAGACGTACACGTTCGACGACTTCCCCGCCGCCATCGACTTCATGCAGCGGGCGGCGGGGCCGATCGACCGGACCGACCACCACCCGGAGTGGACCAATGTCTACAACCGGATCGACGTTCGGCTGAGCAGCCACGACGCGGGCGGCATCACCGATCGAGACCTCGCCCTGGCGAAGTTGCTCGACGCAGTCGCCTCCTAGGCCCAGAGCCGCTCGCCGAAATGGAGCCAGATCGTGCTCGCGATGGCGATGTACCAGAGCGCGACGATGAGCACCGACCAGTTCGACACGAACCGGGTCAGGGCGCTCTGCGGCGCAATGCCGCGCAGGTTGCAGGCGGTGACGTAGACGAACAACGGGATCATCACCGCCCAGACGACCATGCAGTACGGGCACAACAGGTCGAGCCGGTAGATGCTCTGGAACTGCAGCCACGTGACGAAGCCGATGCCGAACAGGACGCCGACCTGCAGACCACCCCACACAAGGCGGCCGAATCGACCACCAGTCCACAGGATGACGCCGAGAGCCGTGACGACGCTGAAGCCGATGATGCCGATCAGTGAGTTCGGGAACCCGAATGCCTCGGCCTGGGCGGAGTCCATCACGCCGCCGCAGCTGACGAAGGCACTGAAGTCGCAGCTGAGAGCCGTCTCGACGCCGTCGATCTTGTTCTGCAGCAGCGTGAACTTGTCGACGGTCAGCACGAACGCGGCGGCAAGGCCGATCGCTCCCGCGATCGTCATCAGGACGTGCGGTGAACGGTGGTCATCTCCCTCGGTGTCGAGTGGGACGTCGGTCTCATCGGTAGCGGTCACGGCTCGATCCTAGTTAGTCTCACGACACCTACTCCCCTGGGAGGTTGTCCGAGTGAGCGACCACGTTGACGTGCTCATCGTCGGCGCAGGACTGTCCGGCATCGGGGCCGCCTATCGCCTGCAGACGATGTGCAAGGGCAAGACGTACACGATCCTGGAGTCCCGCAATGCGTCCGGCGGCACCTGGGACCTGTTCCGCTATCCCGGCATCCGCTCGGACTCCGACATGTACACGCTCAGCTATCCGTTCAAGCCGTGGACGCACGGCAACGCGATCGCCGACGGCGAGGACATCCGGCGGTACATCCACGAGACTGCGCACGAGAACAAGATCGACGAGCAGATCCGCCATGGCCACCGGGTCACGCGAGCGTCGTGGTCCTCCGACGAGGCGCAGTGGACGATCGACGCGACGACCGAGGACGGCCCGGTCGTGATCACCGCGTCGTTCCTGTACCTGTGCAGCGGCTACTACAACTACGACGCCGGTTTCACCCCCGAGTTCCCGGGTCTCGAGGACTTCGAGGGCGAGGTCGTGCACCCGCAGTTCTGGACCGACGACGTCGACTACGACGACAAGGAGGTCGTCGTGATCGGCTCGGGCGCCACCGCGGTGACGCTCATCCCGTCGATGGCCGACCGCACGAAGCACGTCACGATGCTGCAGCGCTCGCCGACCTACATCACGTCGTTGCCGCAGGGCGACCCGATCGCGTCGGGCCTCCGCAAGGTGCTGCCGCTCGGGCTGGCCCATCGGCTGACCTTCGGCAGCTTCGCCTTCAGCGCATACAGCGCCTCCAGCGCCTCGCGCGGCGACATGTCGTCGGGATGCAGCGCCTTCACGCGCTTCAAGCAGTCTGCTCGGCGTCGCTCGGCGGCGTCGGCTCTGCGGCGGCGCGCGACGGCGCCGCGAACAGCGGCAGGTCGTCGGCCAGCGCGCGCGCGGTCTGGCCGCGGTCCTGCGCCTCGAGTTTGGCCAGCACCGCCTTGGCGCGCGCGATCACCGGCGGCGGCAGGCCGGCGAGCTTGGCGACCTGGATGCCGTAGGAGCGGTCGGCCGCGCCCGGCAGCACCTCGTGCAGGAACACGACGTCGCCCTGCCATTCCTTGACGCGCACGGTGGCGTTGAACAGGCGCGGCAGCTTGCGCCGAGAGCGCGGTCAGCTCGTGATAATGCGTGGCGAACAGCGCGCGGCAGCGGTTGCCTCGTGCAGATGCTCGATCGCCGCCCAGGCGATCGAGAGGCCGTCGAAGGTCGCGGTGCCGCGGCCGATCTCGTCGAGGATGACGAGCGCGCGCTCGCTGGCCTGATTGAGGATCGCCGCGGTCTCGACCATCTCGACCATGAAGGTCGAGCGGCCGCGCGCGAGATCGTCGGCGGCGCCGACGCGCGAGAACAGGCGGTCGACGATGCCGATGCGCGCGCGCGTCGCCGGCACGAAGGTGCCGATCTGCGCCAGCAGCGCGATCAGCGCGTTCTGGCGCAGGAAGGTCGATTTGCCGGCCATGTTCGGGCCGGTGAGCAGCCAGAGCTGCCCGGAGGTCTGCGCCGGCGCGGGCGACAGATCGCAGGCATTGGCGATGAACGGCTGGCCGTCGCGCTTCAGCGCCTGCTCGACCACGGGATGCCGGCCGCCCTCGATGGCGAAGCCGAGCGAGCCGTCGACCTCGGGCCGCACGTAATTGTCGTCGATCGCGAGCTTTGCCAGCGCGGTCGCGACATCGAGCAGCGCAAAGCGCATGCGCGGCGGCGCGCAGATCGTCGCTCGCGCTGCGAGCGCCTTGGCGCAGAGCCGCTCGAAAATCTCCAGCTCGAGCCCGAGCGCGCGGTCGCCGGCGTTGGCGATCTTGGCTTCGATCTCGCCGAGCTCGGAGGTCGTGAAGCGCACCTGGCCCGGCCAGCGTCTGGCGATGGATGAAGGTCGCGTTCAGCGGCGGCGACATCAGCTTGTCGCCGTGCTGCGCGGTCACCTCGACGAAATAGCCGAGCACGTTGTTGTGGCGGATCTTCAGGCCCTTGACGCCGGTGTCGTCGGCGTAGCGCGCCTGCATCGCCGCGACCACGCGGCGCGAGTCGTCGCGCAGATTGCGCGCTTCGTCGAGCGCCGGCTCGTAGCCCGCGCGCACGAAGCCGCCGTCGCGCTTGATCAGCGGCAGTTGCTCGGCGAGCGCGCGCGCGAATTCGCGCGCGAGCTCGCGCGACGGCTGGCGCAGCGCCGCGATGGCAGCCGCGATCTCCTGCGGCGGCTGGTCGAGCTCGTGCCAGCCGCGCCAGCGCCTGGTCGGCGGCGAGGATGCCGTCGCGCAGGCCTGCGAGGTCGCGCGGGCCGCCGCGTCCGACCGACAGCCGCGCCAGCGCGCGCGACATGTCGGGCGCCGCGCGCAGGATCGCGCGGATGTCGTCGCGCGCGGCGCTGTCGGCGACGAAGGCCGCGACCGCATCGAGCCGGCGCGCGATCGCGCGCTGTCGGTCAGCGGCGCGGCCAGCCGCTGCGCCAGCAGCCGCGAGCCGGCCGGCGGTCACCGTGCAGTCGATGGCGTCGAGCAGCGAGCCGCGCCGTTCGCCGGCAAGCGTGCGCGTCAGTTCGAGATTGGCGCGGGTCGCCGGATCGATCGCCATGGTGGTGCCGGCGGCTTCGCGCGCCGGCGGCGACAGCGGCGGGCGCTTGCCGACCTGCGTGCGGTCGATATAGGTGACGGCGGCGGCGGCGGCGGTCGCCTCCAGCCGCGACAGCGCGCCGAGGCCGTCCATGGTGGCGACCGCAAAATAATCGCACAGCCGCCGCTCGGCGGTGGCGCCGTCGAACACGTCGCGGGTCAGCGGCGTCACCGCCGGCAATTCGCGCAGCAGCGGCGCCGAGTTCGTCGTCGCTATAGAGCGCGTCGGTGACGATCACCTCGTTCGGATTGATGCGCGCCAGCGTCGCCGCGAGTTCGCCGCCGCGCATTCCGTGACGATGAATTCGGAGGTCGAGATGTCGATCCAGGCGAGCCCGAAGCGGTCGCCGCCGGCCGAGGCGCGGGCGCGCGCGATCGCCAGCAGATAGTTGTTGGCGCGGGCATCGAGCAGCGTGTCTTCGGTCAGCGTGCCCGGCGTGACCAGGCGCACCACGTCGCGGCGCACCACGCTCTTGTTGCCGCGCGCCTTGCGCGGCGGCCGGGATCTTCGGTCTGCTCGCACACCGCGACGCGATGGCCGGCGCGATCAGGCGGTGCAGATAATCCTCGGAGCGCTCGACCGGCACGCCGCACATCGGGATGTCCGCGCCCTGATGCTTGCCGCGCTTGGTCAGCACGATGCCGAGCGCTTGCGAGGCGATCTCGGCGTCCTCGAAGAACAACTCGTAGAAATCGCCCATCCGGTAGAACAGCAGCAGCCCGGGATTGGCGGCCTTGATCTCGAGGTACTGTTCCATCATCGGCGTGACGCGCGCGGTCGCCTCCGCGGCGTGCGCGGCGTCGGGCGGTGCGGGTGGAGCGGACATGGGCTGTTGGATGGTCATGGGCGGCGCAAACTACAAAATTTCCCCGCTCCTATCGCTTTCCGGTATGCGGGTTTTCCACCTGATCCGGACACGCGTTTTCGCATGACCGGCCTTGCGCGAAAGCGGCGGCTCGGAGACGCAACGTCAATTGACCTGCCGCGGGCGCACTCCTAAAACTCGCCATCAATCCGGCCAATCAGCCGGACGCGGCATTCAGGGAGAACACCAATGCGTGATGTCTTTATTTGCGATGCCGTGCGGACCCCGATCGGCCGTTTCGGCGGCTCGCTCGCCAAGGTCCGCGCCGACGATCTCGGCGCGGTCCCGATCAAGGCGCTGATGGCGCAAGCATCCCAATCTCGACTGGTCGCAGGTCGACGAAGTCTTTTTCGGCTGCGCCAACCAGGCCGGCGAGGACAACCGCAACGTCGCGCGCATGGCGCTGCTGCTCGCGGGCCTGCCGGAATCGGTTCCCGGCCAGACCCTGAACCGGCTTTGCGCCTCCGGCCTCGATGCGGTCGGCGCCGCCGGCCGCGCGATCCGCGCCGGCGAGATCGATTTCGCCATCGCCGGCGGCGTCGAATCGATGACGCGCGCGCCGTTCGTGATGGGCAAGGCGCACGGAAGCCTTCTCGCGCTCGGCCGAAATCTACGACACCACCATCGGCTGGCGCTTCATCAATCCGCTGATGAAGGCGCAGTACGGCGTCGATGCGATGCCGGAGACCGGCGAGAACGTCGCCGAGGAATTCCAGGTCTCGCGCGCCGACCAGGACGCGTTCGCGATCCGCTCGCAGCAGCGCGCCGGCGAGGCGATCGCGTCGGGCTATTTCGCCGAAGAGATCATGCCGGTCGCGGTGCCCGGCGGCAAGGCCGGCCCGATCACCGTCGACAAGGACGAGCATCCGCGCCCCGAAACCACGCTCGAAGGCCTCGCCAAGCTGAAGCCGATCGTGCGCAATCCCGGCACGGTGACCGCCGGCAATGCCTCCGGCGTCAATGACGGCGCGGCCGCGATGATCCTCGCCTCCGAAGCGGCGGTGAAGAAGCACGGCCTGACGCCGCGCGCGCGAATCCTCGGCCTTGCCTCGGCCGCGGTGCCGCCGCGCATCATGGGCATCGGCCCGGTGCCGGCGACGCGCAAGCTGATGGAGCGGCTCGGCCTCAAGATCAGCGACTTCGATTTGATCGAGCTCAATGAAGCCTTCGCCTCGCAGGGCATCGCCGTGCCTGCGCCAGCTCGGCGTCAAGGACGATGCCGATTTCGTCAATCCGCATGGCGGCGCGATCGCGCTCGGCCATCCGCTCGGCATGAGCGGCGCGCGGCTCGCGCTGACGGCGGTGCACGGCATGGAGAAGCGCGGCGGCAAGCTGGCGCTCGCCACCATGTGCGTCGGCGTCGGCCAGGGCGTCGCGGTCGCGATCGAGAAGCTGAACTGAGTCGTCATTGCGAGGAGCGGAGCGACGAAGCAATCCAGACTTTTTCGCGGAGAATGTCTGGATTGCTTCGCTTCGCTCGCAATGACGATGACTCCGGGAAGCGAACAATGACATTCATCTATCCCGTCGACAGCAATGAAGCGCATCCGCCGCGGCTGTCGCCGGGCTACAAGAGCACGGTCAAGCGCTCGCCGCAAAAGCCGCTGATCTCGATGCCGCACACGCTGTCGGAACTGACCGGGCCGGTCTACGGCCACGAGACCGTGCGCGAGAACGACAGCGACCTCACCACGCCAGCATACGGGCGAGCCGCTCGGCGAACGCATCATCGTGCATGGCCATGTGCTCGACGAGGACGGCCGCGGCGTGCCGAACACGCTGGTCGAGATCTGGCAGGCCAATGCCTGCGGCCGTTACATCCATGTCGTCGACCAGCATCCGGCGCCGCTCGATCCGAATTTCACCGGCGCCGGCCGCGCGCAGTCGCGATGCGCAGGGCTATTACAAATTCATCACCATCAAGCCCGGCGCCTATCCCTGGGGCAATCACCACAACGCCTGGCGGCCGGCGCACATCCATTTCTCGGTGTTCGGCCATTCCTTCGTCTCGCGCCTCGTCACGCAGATGTATTTCCCGGGCGATCCGCTGTTCCCGTTCGATCCGATCTTCAATTCGGTGCCGGACGAGAAGGCGCGGATGCGGATGGTCTCGACGCTTCGATCTCGAGAACACCCAGCCGGAATGGGCGCTGTGCTACCGCTTCGACATCGTGCTGCGCGGCCGCAACGCCACTCCGATGGAGACCACAATGAAGTGACCGGGCATCACGCCGTCGCAGACCGTCGGTCCTTTTTTCGAATACGGGCTGACGCCGAACGGCGCCAATACGCCTGGAACGAGCCTTCACCAACGATCTGGTGACGCCGGACGCGGCCGGCGAACGCATCCGCATCGAGGGCACGGGTGTTCGACGGCGACGGCGCGATCGTGCCGGATTGCATGCTGGAAATCTGGCAGGCCGACGCGCAGGGCCGCTTTGCCGATCCGCAGGACAAGCGCGCGCTGCCGAAGCCACGTTTCAGCGGCTTCGGCCGCTGCGGCACCGACGGCGACGGCGGTTATGTCGTTCGACACCATCAAGCCGGGCCCGGTGCCGGGTCCCGACGGCAAGCCGCAGGCGCCGCATCATCTTGCTCGCGGTGTTCGCGCGCGGCATGCTGCGGCAGCTCTACACGCGGATTTATTTCGACGACGAGAAGCCGCCAATGCCGCGGATCCGGTGCTGGCGCTGGTGCCGGCCGATCGCCGCGCGACGCTGATCGCCAACGCGCGAGGCGGGCGGAGCCGTCTACGCTCGACATCCGCCTGCAGGGCGACAAGGAGACGGTGTTTTTCGACGTGTGAGTCTTTTCACCTCTCCCCGGTTTGCGGGGAGAGGTTGGCGCGTAGCGCCGGGTGAGGGGCCAAGCACACTCGACGACCGAAAAAGGCCGGCCCGAATTCGAAGAAACGAGACTGATAGATTTCAGATGTGGGCCGACAGTGTGCCTTGCCCCTCACCCGAAGCCTCGCGCGTGCTCGGCCATAGCCGAGGCTTCGCCTCGGCGTTCTTAAGAACGGCCGCCGGTAGGCGGCCTACGCTCTGCCCGTAAAGAACGGGGAGAGGTGAAAAGAGAAGAGACCTACTCGATCACCGCATGCTCCGGCCCGGGCCTGCTATCGCAGCGCAGCCTTGGTCGAGCCGATCATGATCGCGAGCGGGATCGAGACCAGGATGAACAGCATGATCAGCTGGTAGTCCTGCGAGAACGCGATAATCTGCGCCTGCAGGCCGGTCATCACATCCATCATGGCGCGGCCCTTGTCGGTGCCCATGTTGATCATGCCGGCGACGTCGGGCATCTGCATGGCGTGATTGAACGGAGTGACGTTGTTGTTGAGGACCGCGTAGACTCGCCGGCAGCCCTCGGTGAGCTGCGCGATCACGATGGAGATGCCGATCGAGCTCGCGACATTGCGCATCAGGGTCAGCATCGAGGTGCCGTCGGTGCGCAAATGACTGGGCAGCGTCATGAATGCGACCGTCGACAGCGGAACGAACACGAGGCCAAAGCCAAAACCCTGGATGATGCTGAGCGTGACGATCTCCTGCACGCCGGTCTGGTCGGTCCAGCCGGTCATGTAAAACAGCGACAGCGCGGTGAGGGAAAGCCCCGAGATGATCAGCGTGCGCGCCTCGATATAGCGCATCATGCGGCCGACCAGCATCATGGCGACGAAGGTGCCGCAGCCGCGGCTCGCCAACAGCACGCCCGCGGTGATGATGGGATAGCCGATGACGTTTTGCAGGTACGGCGAGGCCAGCGCCATGGTCGAGTACAGCACGAGGCCCATCACCGCCATGAAGATGCAGCCGGTGAGGAAGTTGCGATCCCTGAACAGCGAAAACTGGATGAACGGCCGCGCGGTCGTCAGCGAATGCGCGAAGAAATAATAGAAGCCGATGGCCGAGACGATGAACTCGGCGAGGATCTCGTTGATTTCAGCCAGCCGAGCTGTTCGCCGCGGTCGAGCGCGAGTTGCAGCGAGCCGATGCCGATCGCCAGCGCGCTGAAGCCGAACCAGTCGAAGCGCAGGTTCAGATCCTTCTTCGTCTCGTCCATGAACACCATCAGGCCGAGCACGGTGAAGAAGCCGAACGGCAGGTTGACGAAGAACACCCAGTGCCAGGAATAGGTTTCGGTCAGCCAGGCGCCGAGCGAGGGCCCCATGATCGGGCCCATCATCACGCCCATGCCCCAGATCGACATCGCTTTGCCGCGTTCCTGCAGCGAGTAGGAGTCGAGCATGACGGCCTGCGACAGCGGCACCAGCGCTGCGCCGAACACGCCCTGCAACAGGCGGAAGAACACCATCTGGTTGATGTCTTGCGCCAGTCCGCAAAACACGGAAGCGACGGTGAAGCCGGCCGAGCAGATGATGAAGATGCGCTTGCGGCCGAAGCGGTTGGCGACCCAGCCGACCGGCGCGGTCATGATCGCAGCTGCGACGATGTAGGACGTCAGCACCCAGTTGATCTGGTCTTGCGAGGCCGACAGCGTGCCCTGCATGTAGGGCAGCGCGACGTTGGCGATCGTGGTGTCCAGCGCCTGCATGATCGTCGCCGTCATGGCGCAGATCGTCACCATGTTCCGGCGCAGTCCCGGAATCGCGTTTGCGGGCAGGGTGGCGGCGACATCGCCGTTAATCCTGATGAGTAGCCGCAGCCGACGAGAGACCGAGCAGGCCGGCGAGCGTGCGCTTATGGCCGGTATCGATGGTGGCATAGACGCTCATGCCGGCCTTCAGCTTCTTCACGAACGGATCATCCTTGTCGAAATAAATCCGCACCGGAACGCGCTGCACCACTTTGACGAAATTGCCGGTGGCGTTCTGCGGCGGCAGGATCGCGAATTGCGCGCCGGTGCCGGGCGACAGCGAGCCGATGTAACCCTTGAACACATGGTTGGGGAACGCGTCGACATCGAGCGTCACCGGCTGGCCTTCGACCACATAGGTGAAGTCCGATTCCTTCGGATTGGCGTCGACCCAGGGATTGGCGACGTCGATCACCGAGAACACCGGCGTGCCGGCGATGACGAAGCGGCCGAGCTGGATCTGCTCGACTTGCGTTGCGATGCCCGCCATCGGCGCGCGCAGCACGGTGTCGCAGATGGAAGAGGCGTGGGCGCTCGACGAGTTCGTTCGCGATCCCAGCCGCCTGACCCTTCACATCGGCCAGTCCGGGATAGACGGGGACACTTTCAAGCACAGCTTCCTGATGGACAAGTACGGCATACAGGTGAACAAGACCTCCCGGAACACCGTGCTGTTCATGACCAACATCGGCACCAGCCGCAGCTCGGTCGCCTACCTGATCGAGGTGCTGCTGAAGATCTCCGGGAGCTCGACGACGAGCTCGCCCAGCTCGGCCCGCTGGGCAGGCACGCGAGGGCCCGAAGGGTGGCCGCCCTGACCGGCAACCCGCCGCCGCTGCCTGACTTCACCCGGTTCGCGGACCGGTTCAAGCACGATCCGGAAAGTCCCGACGGCGACCTCCGGCGGCGTACTTCCTGGCCTATGACGCCGGAGCGTGCGAGTACCTCCCGACCGACGAGCTCGCCGCTCGCGTCGGGCAGGGCCGAGAGGTCGTGTCGGCCATGTTCGTGACGCCGTACCCACCCGGTTTTCCGATCCTCGTACCGGGCCAGGTGATGACGACGGCCTCGCCGGTCCGTGGGCTGCGAGTGCCGCGCCTGGTGATCGATGCGCTGCAGGGACCTGGTGGCGAGTACGCACCCGACCGGGCCGCCGACTGGCACCTGTTCGCCGGCGACGAAGTGCCTTCCCCGCGATCGCGGCCTCGCTGAACGCGTCCGGCCTGGGGTGGCGGCCTATGCCTTCGTCGAGGTCGACGACCTCAAGGAGGAACAGAAGCTCGACACACCAGCAATATCACCGTTGTCTGGCTCGACCGTTCGGCCGGCGGCGCGCCGAGCTGCTCGCAAACGCCATCCGCAGCACCACCTTGCCGTCAGGACGGGTGCACGCGTTCGTGCACGGCGAGGCAGCATCCGTACGCGCGGTGCGCCGTCACCTGCTGGTCGAGCGCGGGGTTCCGCGAGCCGATCTCTCGGTCTCGGGCTACTGGAAGCGCGGCCGCACCGAGGACGGCTGGCGGGCCGACAAGCGCGAGTGGCAGCGGCTGGTCACGGCCGAACGAAAAGCCTTCCTGACCGGGATCTGCCGGCCGCCAGTGCCCGACTTCCGCGGACGATGACCGGAGTCAGCCTGGGCGCACCGCGGGGGCGGCGCTGAGGTCTGCGGCGTGCTGGCCCCCGACTTCGTCAGCACCCCGCTCGCGTAGCGGAGGCACAGCCACGCCGTGGCCCCCGCGATGATGGTGGCCCCGACCAGGTGCAGCTCGACCAGTCCGGACGGCAGCTTGGTGAAGTACTGCACGTAGCCGATGACCCCCTGGGCCAGATCGGCGGCACAGCCAGCGAGCCGCCTTCTCGACCGGCCACGGCGTCGCGACGACGGCGAGCGCGACGACCAGTGCGACCGTCAGCCCGACCAGGAGGAAGACCGCGTCCGCGTGCATCTGGGTCACCAGCACGGGCTCGAGCCCCGTCCGCTTCGCTGTCTCGTCGCCGGCGTGCGGACCGCTGCCGGTGACGATGGTGCCAGGACCAGCACGCCACCCACCAGGGCGGCCAGCGCGTACACGAGTCGACGCAACAGAACAGGGGCGACGGCTACGGGTGCTCCATCACCCTCGCCCGTGCGCCGGACCAGAAGGGTGGCCACCGCAACCATCGCCATCGAGGCCAGGAAGTGCAGCATCACGACCACGGGTTGAGGTGGGTCAGCACGGTGATGCCGCCGAGCACCGCCTGCAGTGGCACCGCGCCGAGCAGCAGCCAGGACAGCCGCACCACGTCGCGTCGCCGCGGCAGCTGGCGAAGCGCCACCAGGACGGTGGCCACGCCGACGGCGAACAGGATGCTGATCAGCCAGCGGTTCCCGAGCTCGATCCAGTGGTGGTAGGCGGTCGGCGGGTGCCTGGTGCCGCCAAGGCAGTGCGGCCAGGTGGGACAGCCCAGGCCCGAGTCGGTGAGCCGAACGGCGCCACCCGTGGCGACGAGTCCCATGTTGACGGCCAGGCTGGCGATCGCGGCGCGTCGGACCGTCCGTGGAGTCGGTCGGTCGAGCACCCTGCGCAGGCCGCGGTGGGGCTCCCCGGCCAGGCCAGGCGCTGGCACGGTGCTGGGGGAGGACGCGGTTGCGGGGCTGCTGGACATCGGCTCGATGGTACGGCCGGGCGTCCCGCGCGGCGTACCGGGACTCAGATGAGGCGCAGGTCAGACCTGGTGCAGCCCGGCCCGTTCGGCCTCGGTGGTCGCCCATGCTGCCGCCCCGGTCAGCACCGCGCCGCAGGCGATGGCGCTCCACAGCGGAGCCGTGCCGGTGGCGCCGTTCTGGAACGACAGCACGAACGCGGCGATGATGGTCCAGGCGCCGAGCCCGAAGCTGATCGCCGGTCCTCGAGGGGACCCCGGCCGCGACAGCCGTACGGCGCCGAGGGCGATCAGCAGCAGCCCGACCACGACATTGCTCCAGCGCAGCGCGGTCGACCCGTTGGACCCCATCAACCACGGTGAGAGGGAGAGCCACACGCCGACCAGGCTCTCGACGCCCGCCGCGACCCGGGTCACGCCCGCGAGCAGGGCGGCATCGGACACGCCACGGTCGACCGGTCGAGGGGAGAGCTGCCGTCCGGCTGCTCGGGCACGGAGCTGACGATGAGGTGGTGATGCACGGTCAGGTCGGGGACGACGCTGAGGTCGGCCGCCTGCTCGAGGGTCGGCAGGGACGAGCGCCCGCGGGAGTCACCGGCCTCGGCGTCCTGGCCGGCCTCGGAGGAGGCGCGCGGGAGCGATCCGGAAGCGGCAACGTCGTCGCATCTGCTCCCCGTCCCCATGCCCTGCCTGTCGCGCGCGCTGCCCTGCTCGTCTTACGGTCGAACCCCGCCAGGCAGATCTCCGTGTGGGCCCGGGTCTGCCCGCCGTGACGCTGTTTATCCCATCCAACGCGCAGGATCCTGCCCGTTTCGCGCCTTCCTGTCCGATCCTTGCACGCATATCTGTGACGCGCGAATCACCGTGCTTCAAGATTGGGCCACAGTGTTAGCGCCTGCGGCCCCGATTGGAAGCCGTCCGGCCAATTAGGTAACATCACTGTTGTAAAACCCCCATGACCGCGCCCGGCCCTCCGCCGGCGGACACGACCGAGGCCGCCGCGGGCCCGGCCGACGCCCGGACGCGTGACCGGGTGGCTACCGCGATGCTTGAGCACCGCCCCGTCAGCGCGTCCACGCTCGGTGAGCTGCTCGGCCTCACCCCCGCTGCTGTCCGTCGGCACCTCGACGCGATGACGGCCAGCGGTCGCGTGGTCGAGGTCGCCGAGCGGCCCGTCCGCGGCAAGGTGCGAGGTCGTGGACACCCGGCCAAGCTGTTCGCTCTCTCCGAGGCCGGCCGCAGCGCGTTCCCGCACGGCCATCCACAGCTCGCGATCTCGGCGCTGCGCTTCCTCGGCGAGACCGGCGGAGACGCTGCGGTCGAGGCATTCGCCAGCCAGCGGCTGGCCGGGGCCGAGCCGCGCTACGACAGCCTGCTCGGCGACGGTGCCGCTGCCGCCGGGCTGACTGCACGGGTCGAGGCGCTCGCCGCTGCGCTGTCCGCCGACGGCTACGCCGCGTCGACGCAGGTGACCGGTTCCGGCGTCCAGATCTGCCAGCACCATTGCCCGGTGGCCCACGTGGCCGCCGAGTTCCCCGCCCTCTGTGACGCCGAGACGGCCGCGTTCAGCCGGCTGCTCGGCACCCACGTCCAGCGACTCGCCACCCTCGCCCACGGCGACGGTGTCTGCACCACGCACGTGCCCCACGTAAGCGCCAGCCCATCCACCCCCGTGACCGGGAGGGAACCCCGATGACCACCCTGCAGCCGGACGCGCCCACCACCGATGGCGCGCACCCCGAGCTCGAGGGCCTCGGTCGCTACGACTTCGGCTGGGCCACCCCGACGCGGCCGGCGCGCTGGCCCAGCGTGGCCTGTCTCGCGAGGTCGTCGAGAACATCTCCCGGCTCAAGAACGAACCGGCGTGGATGCTCAAGCTGCGCCTGCGCGGCCTCGACCTGTTCGACCGCAAGCCCATGCCCGCGTGGGGTGCCGACCTGTCCGGCATCGACTTCGACCGGATCAAGTACTTCGTCCGCTCGACAGAGAAGCAGGCGGCCAGCTGGGACGACCTGCCCGCCGACATCAAGAACACCTACGACAAGCTCGGCATCCCCGAGGCCGAGAAGCAGCGGCTGGTCTCCGGTGTCGCGGCGCAGTACGAGTCCGAGGTGGTCTACACCAGATCAACGAGGAGCTCGAGAAGCAGGGCGTCATCT
>CAVQEY010000023.1:0-43517 GCA_963711615.1 uncultured Actinomycetota bacterium
CCGCGATGAGCTTCGGCTCGATGTCCGGCAACGCGATCGAGGCGCTCAACGCCGGCGCTGCCAAGGGCGGGTTCGCCCACGACACCGGCGAGGGCTCGATCTCGGTGTACCACCGCAAGCACGGCGGCGACCTGATCTGGGAGATCGCCACGGCGTACTTCGGTTGCCGTACCCCCGACGGCCACTTCGACCCCGACAAGTTCAAGGAGCGCGCCTCCCTCGACCAGGTCAAGGCCATCTCGATCAAGATCTCCCAGGGCGCGAAGCCGGGGCTCGGCGGACTGCTGCCGGGCGCGAAGGTCAATGAGGAGGTCGCCGCGGCTCGTGGCGTGGAGGTCGGGCAGACGATCGTCTCGCCGCCGTCGCACAACGCCTTCGACTCACCGCTCGGCCTGATCGACTTCATCGACCAGCTGCGCGACCTCAGTGGTGGGAAACCCGTGGGCTTCAAGCTGTGCATCGGCTCGCGCCGGGAGTTCCTCGCCATCTGCAAGGCGATGATCGAGCGCAACTCCTGCCCGGATTTCATCATCGTCGACGGGTCCGAGGGCGGCACCGGTGCCGGGCCGGTCGAGTTCGAGGACAACGTGGGCATGCCGCTCACCGAGGGCCTGATGTTCGTGCACAATGCGCTCGTCGGGTCGGGGCTGCGCGACCAGGTCAAGATCGGGGCGAGCGGCAAGGTCGCCAGCGGTATCGACATCGTGAAGCGCATCTGCCAGGGCGCGGACTTCACGCTGGCGGCGCGGGCGATGATGTTCGCCGTCGGCTGCATCCAGGCCCAGAAGTGCCACACGAACCACTGCCCCGTCGGCGTCACGACCCAGGACCCGTGGCGCACTCGTGCGCTCAACGTCCCTGACAAGAGCGAGCGCGTCTACCAGTTCCAGAACAAGACCATCAACAGCGCGATGCAGATCGTGGCCTCGATGGGCCTGGACTCCTTCGACGACCTCACGCCGCGCAAGCTGTTTCGCCGCGTCGACCCGCAGGTCACGAAGACCTACCACGACCTGTTCCGCTGGCTGTCGCCTGGCGAACTCCTGGACACACCGCCCGACGGCTGGCGACGAGACTGGGGTGCGGCCGCATCACACACCTTCGCGCCGGTCGAGTACACCTCGACCGTCGAGTAGCTCAGCCCCCGACGAACTTGTTGGCCTCGCGGCCGGTGGCACCGAGGGTCGTACCGAGGCGCTCCAGAGCCTGGCCGACCGTGTCGAGCAGCCCGGAGATGTCCTTGAGGTCGCTGGCAAGCCCGTCGAGATTCGTCTTCGTGTCGGCGACCGCATGGGCCGCGGAGGCGAGCTGCCGGGACGGGCCACCCATCAACGGCACCTTCGAGATGTCGATCGCCGCGTCGCCGACCAGCCTCCCGACCGCGCTCAGGCTCGCCGCGATGTCGGCGAGTGCCTCCGCACTGTCGCCGACCCGACCGGTGGCACCTGACGCACCCGCGAGCGCCCCGCCGGCCTTGGAGGCATGCGCACCGGCGTCAGCAAGTCCGGACGAGAGCAGGCGCAGCAGCGCCGGCAGGTCGCGGGCGATCTTCGCGCTGGCCTCGAGGTCGTCCCGATGATCGGCGATGAAGTCGATGACGTCCTGCAACCCGCCGATGTCGGCGCCGGCACCGAGGATCTTTCCGAGATCGACCATGAGAACCGCCTGATGAGAGCCGTGGTGGGACGACGGTCAGTCTAGGACGCGTCGGGTCGATTCCAGGCCGATCAGTGAGCGGTGAGCCATCTCGTTGAGGAGCCCGCGCATCTCCGTCGGCTTGATGCGGGCACTGTGCGGGGTGGAGTTGAGCAGGCCGAAGGTCGCCTGAACGGCGGCTCGCGCCGTGGCCCGATCGTTGGTACTGCCGAGGTCGGGACGCAGGGCTAGCACGGTGTCGACCCAGATGTCGATGTAGCTCAGCTGGAGCGCCCGGACGTTGCGACGGGCCGCGGGGGCGAGATTCGTCCACTCCCGGTCCTGCACGACGATGAGGTCGGGATGACGCAGCGCGAACTCGACGTGCCAGTCGATGAGGGCGTCGAGCGCCTCGCTCGGCGACTCTTCTGCCGCTGCTCGGGCCGTGCCCTCCTTGAGCAAGGTCTCGCTGATGTCGGTGAGCGACGCGGCCAGCAGCTCGCCCTTGCCGTTGAAGTGCTTGTAGAGCGCCGGACCGGATATGCCGCAGGCTGCACCGATGTCGTGGACCGACACACCGTGGAAGCCTCGCTCGGCGAACAGCTCCGCCGCGGTGTCGAGGATCTGCTGCCGCCGATCGGTCACGGGCCCAGTCTAGCCACAAAGTTAACGAACGTTAACCAATGGTGCTAGCCTGACGCCATGGAGGAGCTCGTCGCCGAGCTGCGTACGCGGCTCGCAGAAGTCCGGCAGGGCGGCACCGAGAAGTCCCGCGAACGGCATGTCTCGAGGGGCAAGCTGCTGCCCCGCGACCGGGTCGACCACGTGCTCGACCCGGGCTCGCCGTTCCTCGAGATCGCACCGCTGGCCGCCTACGGCATGTACGGGGGAGAGGTGCCGAGCGCCGGCATCATCACCGGGATCGGGCAGGTGTCCGGCCGGGAGTGCATGGTCGTCGCCAACGACGCGACCGTGAAGGGCGGCACCTACTACCCGCTCACGGTCAAGAAGCACCTGCGTGCCCAGACGATCGCCAAGCAGAACAACCTGCACTGCATCTACCTCGTCGACTCCGGCGGCGCATTCCTGCCGATGCAGGACGAGGTTTTCCCCGACCGCCACCACTTCGGCCGCATCTTCTTCAACCAGGCGCAGATGTCGGCCGCCGGCATCGGTCAGGTCGCCGCGGTGATGGGCTCGTGCACCGCCGGTGGCGCCTACGTGCCGGCGATGAGCGACGAGACGGTGATCGTCAAGAACCAGGGCACGATCTTCCTTGGCGGTCCGCCGCTGGTGAAGGCGGCCACAGGCGAGGAGGTCAGCGCCGAGGACCTCGGTGGTGGAGACGTCCACGCCCGCACGTCCGGCGTCGTCGACCACCTTGCCGACGACGACGACCATGCCCTGCAGATCGTGCGCTCGATCGTCGACACGTTCGAGCGCCCTCGCACCCCGAGCATCACGACGTACCCGGTGGAGGAGCCGGCTGAAGACCCCGCGGGGCTGTACGACATCCCCACCGACCCGCGCACGCAGTACGACGTCCGCGACGTCATTCGTCGCGTGGTCGACGCGTCGCGACTGCACGAGTTCAAGCCGCTCTACGGCGAGACGCTCGTGTGCGGGTTCGCGCGCATCTGGGGGCATCCGGTCGCGATCATCGCCAACAACGGCATCCTCTTCAGCGAGTCGGCCCTGAAGGGCGCGCACTTCATCGAGCTCGCCAACCAACGCGGCATCCCGCTGGTGTTCCTGCAGAACATCTCCGGATTCATGGTGGGCCGTGAGTACGAGAACCGCGGCATCGCCAAGGACGGCGCCAAGCTCGTCACGGCCGTCACGTCGTCCGTCGTGCCCAAGTTCACCGTGATCATCGGCGGGTCGTACGGGGCCGGCAACTACGGCATGTGCGGTCGCGCCTACGACCCGCGCTTCCTGTGGGCCTGGCCCAACGCGCGCATCTCGGTGATGGGCGGCGAGCAGGCGGCTTCGGTGCTCGCCACCGTGCGCCGTGACGCGATGGAGGCCCGCGGCGAGAGCTGGTCCGAGGAGGACGAGCAGGCGTTCCGCGACCCGATCCTGGCCCAGTACGAAGAGCAGGGATCGGCCTACTACTCCACCGCCCGGCTGTGGGATGACGGCCTGATCGACCCGATCGACACCCGGCGTGTGCTCGGGCTTGGCCTGGCCGCCGCGTCGCACGCCCCGATCCCGATGCCGCAGTTCGGCGTCTTCCGGATGTGACGATGGCCTTCTCAACCGTGCTGGTGGCCAACCGCGGCGAGATCGCTCGCCGGGTCGTCCGGGCGTGCCGCGAGCGGGGGCTGCGGAGCGTCGCGGTCTTCTCCGAGGCCGACGCCGACGCCACCTTCGTCCGTGAGGCCGACACGGCGGTGCTGCTCGGGCCCACCCCGCCGCGGGAGTCCTACCTCGACATCTCCCGGGTGCTCGCCGCGGCCAAGGAGTCCGGCGCGGACGCCGTGCACCCCGGGTACGGCTTCCTGTCCGAGCGGGCCGAGTTCGCCCGCGCCGTCACTGAGGCCGGCCTGGTGTTCATCGGGCCGTCGGCCGAGGTCATGGAGCTGATGGGCCGCAAGGACCGCGCTCGCGAGGTGGCCGAGCGGGCCGGGGTGCCCATCACTCCGCAGTTCGCACCGGATGCCGTTCCCGACGACGCCTACCCCGTGCTGGTCAAGGCCGCGGCGGGCGGTGGGGGCAAGGGCATGCACATCGTGGCTCGTCCGGCGGACCTCGACCAGGCCGTGGCCACCGCTCGCCGGGAGGCGGCCTCGGCGTTCGACGACGACACCCTCATCGTCGAGCCGTACATCGACGGTGGACGCCATGTCGAGGTACAGGTCTTCGGCGACGAGCACGGCAATGTCGTCCACCTCTTCGACCGCGACTGCTCGGCGCAGCGGCGTCACCAGAAGGTCGTCGAGGAGGCACCGGCGCCGTTCGTCTCCGACGCCGTCCGGACCCGCATCCACGAGGCGTCCGTCGCGCTCTGCCGCGAAGTCGGCTACACCAACGCCGGCACCGTCGAGTTCCTGGTCAGGGGTGATGAGGCGTTCTTCCTGGAGATGAACACCCGGCTGCAGGTCGAGCATCCCGTCACCGAGGAGGTCACTGGCTTCGACCTCGTGCAGTGGCAGCTCGACGTCGCCGCCGGGCTCCCTCTGCCGCGGACGCAGGACGAGATCACGGTGCGCGGGCACGCGATCGAGGTGCGGGCCTACGCCGAGGACCCGTACACCGACTTCCTCCCGCAGTCGGGCACCGTCGAGGAGCTCGTGTGGTCGCCCGACGCGCGCGTGGATGCAGCATTCGACGGACGGGGCGAGGTCACCACGGCGTACGACCCGATGATCGCGAAGGTCATCGTGCACGGCGCCGACCGCGAGGCCGCTCGGTTGCTGATGCTCGACGCCCTCGACGACTCGGCCATCTTCGGCGTCAAGACGAACCTGGGATTCGTGCGCCGCCTGGTGAGCTCGACGCAGTTCGCCGAAGGCGCCGTCGACACCGGATGGCTCGACAGCGACGCGGCCGAGGGCCTGCTCACCGCGCCCGAGCTGCCGAGCGAAGCGCTGCTCGTCGGTGCCGACGTGCTCGCCAGCGCCCGCGTCGACCCGGCCGGGTCACCGTTCGCCATCGGTGACGGCTGGCGGCTCTCGGGCGTACCGGCACCGCGCAAGGTGCCAGTCATGGACGCGGACGGCGTCATCCACTGGGTCGAGGCGACGGGCAGCCTTCCCTCGGCTCTGTGGCACCGCAACGCCACGGGCGGCGTGTCCGTGGCCTGGCAGGGTCAGCCGTGGTCGCTCATGGCGCCCGACCCCATGCGCGGAGGCCACCTTGCCGCCGCGGGCGAGGCCGACGTCACTGCCCCCATGCCCGCCACCGTCCTGTCGATCGACGTCGCCGAGGGCGACGCGGTCACCGCCGGGCAACACCTGGGTGCGCTCGAGGCGATGAAGATGGAGCTCGCGCTCACCGCCCCGCACGACGGTGTCGTCACGCATGTCGGCGCGACAGCCGGCGAGCAGGTCAAGCAGGGCCACCTGCTGCTCACTGTCGAGGCCCCGACCGAGGACGCCGATGCCTGACCTGCCTGCCGTCGTGCCGGACCCGTCGCTTCCGTCGAGGGTGACCATCTACGAAGTCGGCCCCCGCGACGGGCTGCAGAACGAGAGCGCCATCGTTCCGCTCGACGTCAAGGCCGAGTTCGTGCACCGCCTCGTCGCCGCCGGACTGCCGATCGTCGAGGCCACCAGCTTCGTGCACCCGAAGTGGGTGCCGCAGCTCGCCGACGCCGAGGAGCTCGTGGCCCGGCTGCCTCTCGATGGTCCGGTGCCTTTGCCGGTCTTGGTGCCCAACGAGCGGGGGCTCGACCGCGCGCTCGCCGCCGGATGCACGCACGTCGCCATCTTCGGCAGCGCCACCGAGACGTTTGCGAAGAAGAACCTCAACAGCTCCCTCGACGGCCAGTACGCGATGTTCGAGCCGGTCGTCGCGCGGGCGCTGGACGCCGGGCTGAACGTTCGCGCCTACGTCTCGATGTGCTTCGGCGACCCGTGGGAGGGACAGGTGCCCGTCAACCAGGTGGTGGAGGCCGGACGCCGTCTGCTCGACCTCGGCGCCAGCCAGCTGTCACTCGGCGACACCATCGGCGTCGGGACGGCCGGACACGTCGGAACCCTGCTGGACGCGTTCGATGCGGCCGGCGTCGGCGTAGATCGTCTGGCCATGCACTTCCACGACACGTACGGCCAAGCCCTGGCGAACGCCCATGCCTCGCTGCAGCGCGGCATCACGACGTTCGACGCGTCCGCCGGCGGTCTCGGCGGCTGCCCCTACGCCGAGAGCGCCACCGGCAATCTCGCCACCGAGGACCTCGTCTGGATGCTCACCGGACTCGGCATCGAGCACGGCGTCGACCTCGACGCCTTGGTCGCCACGAGCACCTGGATGGCCGGCCACCTCGGCCGCCCGTCCCCGTCTGCCGTTGTTCGAGCCTTGGGCTGACCACGTCCCGGCGGTGCGATGATGGTCGCGGTCGAACGGAGTGGCTGTGGGTCACGACTCAAAGCTCGAAGGCGGACGCCGGTTGTACGCGGAGGCGAGCTGGCGTGAGGCTCACGACGCCCTGACAGCGGCGGACACGGCATCGCCGCTCGGCCCCGACGATCTCGAGCTCATGGGCCGAGCGGCGTACATGCTCGGCCAGGACGGCCTCTACGCAGACGCGTTGGAGCGCGCCTTCCATGCCCACCTCGAAGGGGGCTCCCCGGAGCGGGCGGTGCCGTGCGCGTTCTGGCTCGGACACAACCTGCTGTTCCGGGGACAGCCGGCTACGGCGGTCGGCTGGTTCGCCCGCGCCGGTCGGTTGGTCGAGCAGGCGCAGATCGAGTCGGGCGCCCGTGGATATGCCGCGCTCGGCCGGTTGGTGGAGCACCTGATGAGCGGGAACACGGCCGGTGTCCTCCAGAGCGCGCCCGAGATCGTCGAGATCGGCCAGCGGTTCGACGACGCGGACCTGGTCTCGCTCGGGCTGATGGAACACGGCCACGCCCTGGTCAGGCTGGGCAACGTGGAGGACGGCGTCCGCCTGATCGACGAGTCGATGATCGCCGTGACGTCGGGGGAGCTGTCGCCGATCGCCGCCGGGATCGTCTACTGCAACACGATCGCGTTCTGTCGCGGCGTCTACGAGCTACGCCGTCTGCGGGAGTGGACCGACGCCTTGACCCGATGGTGCACCCGGCAACCCGACATGATCGCCCACCAGGGCGTCTGCCTCGTACATCGCGCCGAGATCATGACGATGAGCGGCGCCTGGGAAGAAGCGCTCGAAGAGCTACGTCGATGCGGCGAGCAGTTCACGGCCGGAGCGCTGAACCAGAGGGTGATCGGGGATGCTGCGTACCACGAGGGCGAGGTGTTCCGGCTCCGAGGCGAGCACGAGCTCGCGGAGGAAGCCTTCGGTCGATCCAGCCGGCTCGGAAGAGATCCCCAACCCGGCCTGGCACTCATGCGCCTGGCCCAAGGGAAGCCGGACGTGGCGGCGGCCTCGATTCGGCGGGCGGTCGCGGAGACCGACCGTGGCCTGCCACGGGTGGCGCTCCTGCCTGCGTACGTCGAGATCATGCTGGCCACGGACGATCTCGACGCGGCCGCCGGTGCGGCTCGCGAGCTGGCAGAAACCGCGGACCGGCAGGGCAGTGACGCCATCGCCCCGATGGCGTGGCAGGCCACCGGGGCGGTGGCTCTGGCCAGGGGTGACGTGCAGAACGCCCTGGTGGACCTGAGGCGAGCTGCTCTCGCGTGGCAGGAGCTCGGGGCGGTGCACGCTTCGGCGCGAGTGCGAGTGCTCGTGGCCCGGGCCTGCCAGGACATGGGCGACGACGACACCGCTGCGCTGGAGCTCCGTGGTGTTCGTGACATCTTCGGCGAGCTCGGCGCCCGGCCCGATCTGGCTGCGCTCGACGCCCTCATGCATCCAGATGATGCGGACGCGCACGGCCTGAGCGAGCGTGAGCGAGAGGTCCTCCGACTCGTGGCGACCGGAAAGAGCAACCGCGAGATCGCGGCGGCGCTCGTCCTCAGCCAGCACACCGTCGCGCGTCACCTGCAGAACATCTACGTCAAGCTTGGCGTCTCGACCCGAACGGCGGCGGGCGCGTTCGCCCACGAGCATCACCTGGTCTAACGCCGACCAATGGTCAATTCTCACCATCGGGCTCGATCACGGTTGGTGCATCCGGGCGATGCCGGCGCTGAGTCGCCCGGCCTAGCGTCATGCTCATCCACGACTCAACGAAAGAGGTAGCGCCATGTACGTCGTCGTCCACCACCACATCAAGAACGCCGAGACCTCGTTCCAGCGGGGCGAGCGACTCATGTACGGGGACGGAGCTCCCGATCAGGTCCACGTGCTCCAGTTCTACCCGAGCCAGGACTCCACCATCGTCACCTGCCTGTTCGAGGCCGACTCCGTCGAGTCCGTCCAGGGCTGGGTCGACGGTGTCCTCGGCGACTCCAGCGTCAACCTCTGCTACCCGGTGGCCGAAGAGCCGGCGTTCGCGGAGCGCCCGCTGGGGCTGGCGGCCACCCCCAAGGTCCGCACCTGACGGCGATCAGCGCAGGTTGCGGTCGCGGAGCTCGCGGGCGGCGTACTGGCCGATGTGCCAGGTCATGAGCGCGTCGCTGCCGCCGCCCACGACGCCGCCAAGCAGCGGCACCCGACGGCCGACCATCGTCACCGCGCGACGGCCGGCCGTCCGGGCCAGCAGGTCAGTGGTGACCTCCCGGGAGACCAGCTCGTCGAGCACGGGGTCGTGCACAGGCGAGGTGGCGATCCCCATCGGTGAGGACGGGAAGCTCGACGTACGCACGAGGTCGCGCACCTCGTCCTCGCCGAGCATGCAGGCGAGGATCGCGTTGCGGACCCTGGCGTCCTCCAGGTCGTAGCCGCGCAGGTGCGCGATGCCGGCGACCAGGTGGCACTGCACGAGAGTGACGCCGACGACGTTGGCCGGCATGGCGACCGCGAGGGAGGCGACGCCGCCGAGGTTGGTGACGAAACCCTGGACCCCGGCGAGCCCGACGTGCAGACGCGTCAGCGCCTTCACCGCGTCCGCGACGTCACCCTTGGCGTCGACCAGGCGGGAGTCGGCGGATGCGGCGGCCGAGCGGAGCGGACCGACCCCGTCGATGGCCTTGTCGAGCATCGTGCGGACGTACCCGGAGGCGATCGAAGGTGCGACGCTCATCCCGGCCTTCTTCGCGACGTTCGACCGCACTCCCATGGCGCCAGCATAGAAGGGACGTTCACATGCCTACGCTGGGCGCATGGCTGTGCCGATCACCGGGCCGACGCCGCTGCCTCCGTCGCGGTACGACTTCGACCCGTCGGACTGGCCCGACGACGACTGCGTGGTCGCCGGTGCCGACCTGCAGCCGGCCACGATCATCGATGCCTACCGACACGGCGCATTCCCGATGCCGCAGGCAGGACGTCTCCTGTGGTGGTCGCCGGTGCGCCGCGGCGTGCTCGAGCCCACCTCCTTGCAGGTCACGCGGTCGCTGCGCCGGTCGGCCCGGCGCCTGCACGTCACCGTCGACACGGCGTTCGAGCAGGTCATCGACGCCTGCGCTGACCCGTCCAGGCCGGGTGGCTGGATCGACGCCGACATCCGCGCGGCTTACGTCGAGCTGCACCGTCTGGGATGGGCGCACTCCGTCGAGACACGCGACGGCGATGGTCGTCTCGTCGGCGGCGTGTACGGCCTCGGCATCGGCCGATTGTTCGCGGGGGAATCGATGTTCCACCGCGTACGGGACGCCTCGAAGGTCGCCTTGATGGGACTGGTGGACGTCCTGGGCGATGCCGCACTCGTCGACGTGCAGTGGCAGACCCCTCACCTGGCCTCGCTCGGAGTCGTGGAGTGGCCACGCTCGGTCTACCTCGACGCACTGCATGACCTCGTCGACGCACCGTCGCCGTGGTGAGCGTGGACGCCCGAGTGACCGCCGCTGCGCAGAACACTTCGAAAGGGGCGGGCGCGACGGGTGGGATATCGGTCCTTAGACTGGCCGGGAGGAACACCAATCCGTCATTTTTAGGAGCATCAGTGGCACTCTCCCGCAGCGACCTCGTGGCAGCACTCGCCGAGAAGGCCGACACCAGCAAGACCAACGCCGACGCTGTGCTCTCGGCCTTCAGCGACATCCTCATCGATGCCGTGGGCAAGGGCGAGAAGATCTCGATCCCGGGCATCGTGTCCGTCGAGCGCGTCCAGCGTGCCGCCCGTACGGGCCGCAACCCGTCCACCGGCGAGACGATCCAGATCCCGGCCGGGTTCGGCGTCAAGGTCAGTGCAGGTTCGCGTCTCAAGTCCGCAGCCAAGTAGCACCAACACAACTGTCGATGCCCCGGGTCCGTCCGGGGCATCGTCGCGTCAGGGAACGACGACGGGACGCTGCGCACCCTCCCAGGCATCCATGCCACCGGCCAGGTTCGCGACGTCGTGACCCTGCTGGTGCAGCCAGGCCGTGGCACGGGCCGACCGGGCGCCGACGTGGCACACCACGAGCGTCCGGTCGTGCGGGTCGAGCTCGTCGACGCGCGCAGGTAGGTCGGCGAGCGGGATGTGGAGGGCCCCTTCGATGTGCCCGGCGGCCCATTCGTGCGGCTCGCGCACGTCCAGGACGACCCAGTCGCCCGACGTGGGATCGCTCACGTCGTCGACGCTCACGGTGGGGACATTCATCGGTCAGGAGCCTCCTTCGGCGCCGAGAAGTGATGTGACTTCCGCCCAAATGAGTAGTCAAGACCACATCACATGGTTACTTTGGACTATATGCAGGCCGTCGCGGACCATGTCGAGGTCACTCCTGCTCACCTGGGTGGGCAAGGGTGAACGCCGTGCGCGCTCGGGACTCCATCAGCCTGCCGTTCGCCACGTCGACGCCGAGCATCGCCCGCACGAAGCTGGCGGGCTTCCTCACGATCAACCGTGCGCCTGCTGCCGTCATCGACGACGCCCTCATCGTCATCAGCGAGATGATCGCCAACGCCGTCAGTCATGGCGTGCCCACGTCGGAGGGCACGGTCGAGATCTCCTGGTCCATCAACGGCGACCTTCTCGAGCTCAGCGTCCACGACGCCGGCGAGGGCGGCTCGCTGGAGCCGATCGACTTCGACGAGGACTCCCTCAGCGGACGCGGCCTCTCGATCATCAACCGGGTCGCCGACCGCTGGTGGGTCGACATGAGTCAGGGCACGCGGGTCAATGCCGAGCTGCCCATGTCGCACCAGTCCTGACTGTCACATCCGGAGGTCCTGCGTCGTCTGGTGGGTGAAGCAGCCAACCGTGCCGCCGACTCCAGGAGTGAACCATGTCGCGCATCCCTGCCGTCCCCCCTCGTGACGCCGGCCTGCTCGTCCGCCTCAGCTACCGCTACGCGAGCCGGCGGTTCGGCACGGTGCCGGAGCCATTCAGCGTCACCGCCCACCATCCCCGCCTGTTCCGGGCCTCGGCCCTGCACGAGCTGGCGGTTGAGCGGGCCGTCCATGCGATGCCCACGTCGCTCCTGCAGCTCGCCGAGTATCGCGCCGCCTGGACGGTTGGATGCTCCTGGTGCGTCGATTTCGGCGAGATGCTCGTGCGGATGGACGGACTGGACGTCGAGCGACTGAAGGGCATTGCCGACTTCGAGTCGTCGCTCGCGTACTCCGAGGACGAGCGCGAGGTCATCCGCTACGCCGATGCGATGACCACGACACCGATGTCGGTCACCGATGAGCAGGTCGCGGCCCTGGTCGAGAAGTACGGCCACGAGGCCGTCGTGGAGCTGACCTACCAGATCGCCCACGAGAACCAGCGAGCACGCTTCAACCACGCGCTCGGCATCACCGACCAGGGTTATGGTTCCGGCGACAGCTGCCGCGTGCCGTGGGAGGTCAGCGCCGCTGAGGCGACGGCTGGAGCCTGATGCCCCGGAACTTCTCCGGGTTCGCGATGTCGTAGGCCGCCACGACGAGGCCGTCGCGCACAGTGAAGCCGGAGACGCGGGCGGGCGAGCTGGTGCGGGCCGTGTCGCCGGTCCAGCCGTCGGTCCACATGCCCAGCTGGCCGTTCACGGCCACGGGGTGAAGTGACTCGACGGCGGACGGCCCGTACCGGTCGAGCAAGCCGAGGAAGAACCGGGCGAACTTGTCCGGGCCGTGGATGACGTTGACTGTCGTTGCGGTGGTGCCGTTGGCGTCGCCGATCACGACCACGTCCGGGTGCAACGCGGCCACGATCGCGTCGATGTCGCGGGTGGCGAAGGCGGCCAGCAGTCGGCCGACGGCCTCCTCGTGCTCGGGGTCGGGCACGGGCCGGGGTGCGTCGGCCATCGCCCGGCGGGCCCGGGACGCGTGCTGGCGGGCGGCCGCGGCGTCGATGCCGAGGATCTCGCCGATCTCGTCGAACGGCACCGAGAAGGCATCGTGCAGCACGAACGCGACGCGCTGCGGCGGCGTGAGGGTGTCGAGCACGATCATCGCGCCGAACCGGGTGTCCTCGTCCTGGACGACGACGTCGAGCGGATCGGGCTCCGGGGACGCCCCGAGGGGGCGCACGATCGGCTCGGGCAGCCACTGCCCGACGTAGGTCTCGCGGCGCTTGGCAGCCGAGCCGAGGCGGTCGAGACAGAGCCGGCTCACCACGCGAGTCAGCCAGGCCTGCAGGTTGGACGGCTCCTCCCGGTCCTTGGCCCTGTCGAGCCGCAGCCACGCTTCCTGCACTGCGTCCTCGGCGTCGACCACGCTGCCGGTGAGCCGGTAGGCGACCCGCATCAGGCGCGGGCGCTCGGCCTCGAAGTCGTCGATCAGCGTCATGGCGGGTCTCGTTCGATCGGGCACGACATGCACCGCGGGCCACCGCGACCTGAGCCCAGCTCGGAGCCGCGGATGGCCACGACCTCGATGCCGTGCTGCTCGAGGCGGGCGTTCGTCTGCTCGTTCCGCTCGTACGCCACGGCGAGCCGGGGCGCGATGGCCAGGGTGTTGTTGCCGTCGTCCCACTGCTCGCGCTCGGCGGTGACGGGGTCCAGGCCGGTGTCGATCTGGTGCAGGGTGTCGATGCCCATCGCCTCGGCAGCGGCGGCGAAGAACGACTGCTCCGGTGACGTCTTCAGGTCGTCACCCGCCCAGGTGACCGCATACGCGCGGAGATGGTCGGCGACGTTGGGGTAGATGACCACCGTGTCGACGTCGACCATCGTGACGATCGTGTCGAGGTGCATCGTGGCTCGCTCCTGGGCGATGGGCACGGCCAGCAGGGTGTGAGCGAGCTCGGCACCGAGCACCTGCCGCGCAAACGTCTCGAACCCGGCGGGTGTGGTGCGCTCGCCGACTCCAACGGCCATGACACCCGGCGCAAGCAGCAGCACGTCGCCGCCCTCGAGGTGTTCGAGATGCGGCCCGTGCAGGCGGTCGACGCCGGCGAACCGCGGGTGGTGCTCGTAGACGAGGTTCGTCAGCTGGGTCTCGCGCATCCGGGCCGGCATCGCGAGGCTGGTGACGGCGACGCAGCCGGGGAGCCAGACAGAGGAGTCGCGGGTGAACAGCAGGTTGGGCAGCGGGTCGACCAGGAAGTCGTCGGCACGGAGCAGGCTCGTGACGATGCTTCGGTGCTCGACCTCGTCATTGCGCAGCCCGGCCGTGACGACGGTGGCGAGGTCGCCCGGCGTGAGGTCCTGCATCGCGGCGGTCAGGTAGTCGCGGAGCGCGTCGCCCAGGTGGAGTGTCGCCGTGGTGCTCTCGATGATCTGCTCGCGCGCGGCGTGATTCTCCAGCGTCTCGGTGAGCAGCTCGACGAGGTAGAGCACCTCGACGTCGTGGTCGCGCAGGGCCTGGGCGAAGGCGTCATGCTCGTCCTGGGCACGCCCGACCCACGGGATGCCATCGAAGAGCAGCGAATCGTTGTTGCGCGGAGTCAGACGGCCGAGCTCCGGACCCGGCCGGTGCAGCATCACCGTGCGTAGCCGACCGACCTCGCTGTTCGCGCCCGGATGGGTCATGCGGGCCAGCCTAGTCATGCCGATCCGTCGAGCCGGGCTCTGGCGACGCACTCGCGTGCGGATGGGGCGACTCAAGAATTCTTTGCCATGCCGGGACTTGCTGCTGACCAGCGCACCTGAGCGCAGCGAACATAGATCTCATTTCCGGGGGATGTGCCGGTAGTGATAGGGCGCTATCTTTCGAGACATAGGAGTCCTGAGGTGCCGTACTCGGGGATAGGACCACGACGATGTCGGAGCATTCGGATGCGTCGAAGGACGTACCCGCATCCTTGTCCCGCACGCATGGAGCCGAGCCTGCCGCATTCGAAGCGCTCAGCGCTGGCGTCGCGGCATGGCAGCGGATCTATCGTCGCGGCGTCATCATTGCTGATCTCGCCGTACTTGCCGGCGCGGTCCTGGTCGCGCAGATCGCTCGCTTCGGCATCGACTCCGGCAAGGAGGCCGTCGGGCCGATCAGCGTCAGCTACACGCAGCTCGGGTTTGCGCTGGCGATCATGTGGTGGCTCACCCTGCTGGCCTTCCGCGCCCACGACGTCCGGATCCTCGGAGAAGCCTTCACCGAGTACCGCTTGATCACCCGGAGCACCGTGCTGATGTTCGGGTCCTTCGCGATCGGGTCACTCATGCTGAAGTGGGACATGTCGCGCGGGTTCCTCGCGATTGCCCTTCCCCTTGGCCTGGCCGGGCTGCTGCTCGAGCGGAAGCTCTGGCGCGTGTGGTTGCGCCGGCATCGTCGCGGCGGCCGTTTCGTCTCGGGTGCTCTGATCATCGGCGGACAACAGGCGGCTCGCGAGATCGCGGCGGCGTTCGCTCGCGATCCCGACGCTGGACTTCGAGTCACGGGTGTGTGGGTGCCAGACGCGGAGACGCTCAGCGATGACCAGCTGCGCGTCCCGCACGGGTTCATCCCCGTACTCGGAAAGACCACCACACTGAATGAAGCGATGAAGGTGGCCGATGCGAGCACGATCGAACGCAACGACACCAAGCACATCGGTCACCATGGCCTGCGCGAGCAGACTAGCAGCTCGCCGGCGTGGACGTGGAGCTCCTGGTGTCACCGAACGTGACGGATGTCGCGGGATCCCGGATTCAGTTGAAAGCCGTCGCCAACCTCCCGTTCATTCACCTGCAGGAACCGCAGTTCGCGGGGGCGGGGTCGTGGCCGAAGGTGTGGTTCGACAAGGTGGTGGCCACCGCCATCCTCGTGTTCGTCTCCCCGCTCCTGATCCTCGCGGCGCTGGCCATCAAGGCCACCAGTCGAGGTCCGGTGCTGTACCGGCAGACGCGGATCGGCCTGGACGGCCAGCCGTTCGGCATGTTGAAGTTCCGCTCGATGAACGTCGGCGCCGATGCCGACCTTGCACCAGTTGCTTGACGACCAGGGCTCGGCCGACAGCCCGCTGTTCAAGATCGATGACGACCCCCGGATCACCCGCGTGGGGAAGTTCCTCCGGCGGTTCTCGATCGACGAGCTGCCGCAGCTGTGGAACGTGCTCCGCGGCGACATGAGCCTCGTCGGCCCCCGCCCGCAGCGCCAGGTCGAGGTGGACCTCTACGCAACGAAGGACTTCCGCCGCCTGCGTGTCAGGCCGGGCATGACCGGTCTGTGGCAGGTGTCCGGACGCTCGGATCTCGAGTGGGAAGACGCGATCAAGCTGGACAACTACTACGTCGAGAACTGGTCGATGACGGGAGACTCATTATTCTTGGCACGATCCGAGCTGTCTTGGGCGCGCACGGCGCCCTGATCGAGTCGTTGCGCGGGACACTCTCTTGCCCAGAGTTGCGCATTCGGTAAAGGTGCCCTGCCTGCATTAGGGGTTATCGAGGCAGCGACGGCGCGCCGCTCTGGCCGGGGTTCGTATTGATCCAGTGCCCGACACGTTGCACAAACTCGGACGAATCAAGGCCACGGGATGCCCGAGCGATTGCTCGTCTGTCGAGCAAGAGCGCGCGCTCTGCAGCACTGCGCCTTGTCGCAGCATCATCGAACACGGTCACGCACCCTCCACCAACAGCTCGGCACTCTCACGGGCACCACCCACCTGGTCGACCAGGACCGGGGTCCCGGCCGCCATCGCCCAACGGCATGATTCCGAAGTCCTCGATAGCCGCGAATACGAAAAGTGCGGCCTGCTCATATAGCGCGTACAGCATGGGCGTCGTCGGTGCGTCGACAAAGGTAACCGGAACGACGGAGTCGGCAGCCTGCTGGCGCAAACTCGCCAACTCAGGGCCCGAGCCCGCGATGACCACTGGAAGGCTCAAGTCGTTCCCTACATCGATCGCTCGTCCGACACGCTTATAGCTGACCAGTCGCGAGGCGCCCAGAACAAACCGTTCAGGAATGGATCTGAGTATCTGCAATTCACCTGCGGTGAGTTGGCTACGCCATTCTCCCCGTTGGATCGCGGCAACGCGGACTGGAGGATGGATCACCTCGCAATCAACTCCCCAAGTGCGCTGAACGCGTTCTTGCACGAAGGCGCTGTTGGCGACGAAATGAGCGCCGTGGCTTACGCCTCTGCTGTCCACGTGACGTAGTACTTTCGCCATTCCTCGCGCGAGCACGGCGCCTCGCGCGGATCGAGATCTGGTTCCCATAGGTATCTCGCGGGCGTGTGAACATACACAAAGAACTCGGCTTCCGTTCTTCGCGCCCTCGTTGCATGATGCGCAAAAGCGTGCGAGCTGATGACGACCTTCTGATAGCCGGAAAGGTCCAAGGAACGCCACCAGCGGCATGATCGGCAAGGAGAGGGCTTTGCGCCCGTTGAAGAGGAGGAGCCAGACAGGACGAAACGCCAGTGGGCGAGCCGATCTCGGTACCGCAGAGGCAGTACACATCAGGGTGATCGAGTATCTCCCACAGGAGTTCGGCGACGTTCTCTGACCCGCCATGGGTGGCAAACCACTCGTGGATGAGTGCTGTGGTGGGATCTGGTGAACGTGAGGGAAGCTCTTCAAACTGAGTGGCCCAGCGTCCGGTTCAATTCCACGTACGAGTTCGATTCCCGAGAAGTCGTAGAAATGGTCCTTCAGTGCCGTAGATACTTGCTGACGTACCCATGTGCGACCTCGCCTCGAACTCTGCGGAATGTCCCTTGAAGGGACGTAGACTGCATGCACGTCCGCTAACCGAGCGTCTCGACCCGCTCGCCGGAACTATCCCTCAGGGGCCGGGGCCACGGTACCGACTGGGAGGCCGCATGATCACCGTGACGGCTACTCCGCTCGCAGCCCATCTCGGGACAGCAGAGATACGCCACCGAGATCTCTGACCGGCTGCGCCCCTGGGCGCAGGAGCTCCGGCCGGCTAGTCGCTTGCAATCTCGTGCCGCGCAGTGGGTCGACCTTCAGACTCGACTTCCCCTGCGTGCGCGGGGTACCACGCCGGTGTCGCTCACGGCTCGGGCCCCTATGTTCACGAGGCGCCACGTTGTGACCATCCCGATCTTCTGCCTCTCCGAATCCCGAGTGGTTTAGTAGGAGCTACGCCTCACTTCATCGAGCATTGTTGAAGCACCACTGACCCACGCTGCCGCCCTCGTCGTGGTCAGTGAGCCCGTGCGGCAAGAGGTCGAAGAACGCCTCGTTCGCGATGTCCCTATCGTGGTCGCTCCCAACGCGCCATCGGATTGGTCGCAGCTGTCACCAGACTCAGGGTTTGAGGAAGGTCTGCCGGAGCGTTACATGCTCGCGGTCGGCAGTTTGGAACCTCGGAAAAATCTGGCTGGGCTACTCCGGGCCTACGCAGCTTGGAACCCTCGACACGTGTCGATTACCATTGCTGATCGCTGGCGGAAGCGCGTCGATCTTTCGGGGACTAGAGGATCTTCCGGTTGGCCTTGAAGGTGTCCGGTTCATGGGCAGGGTTACTGATGAGCAACTCGGGGGGCTGTATCGGAACGCATCAATTCTCGTCAGTGTGAGCTTCGCCGAAGGCTTCGGCCTACCCGTCGTCGAGGCTGCCGGTTCGATGCGAGGAGTACTGGTACTGAGTGACCTTCCTGTCTATCGCTGGGTCACTGATTCCCGCGGCGCGGTCTTCGTCGATCCCCATTCGTCCGAATCGATCGCCGACGGAATAGCCGTTGCGCTGCGCGCTTCACCAAACATCCCAGCACTCCGCCATCGCGGGCAGATTCTCCTGGGACGACTCGATGAGGTCGATACTTGAGCTATCGCAACGAATTGGGTAGCTCCGAGCCGTGCGGGCAGCTCATGCCCGGCCCTTGGGGTTGAAAGGAGCTTCCAAGCCGATTCACCAAGCATCAGGCCGGTCACCCGGCCTGCTGAAGCTACCAGCGCCATCGCCAGCGATGGAGGGTCCCCTTCTGGGCGACGACGCATTCCCCAGCTGAGGAACGGAGTGACGATCGACGCCATGCTTCGCCACCATTGAAAGTGGCGGCGGGCAACGCAGCCGAACCACCCCGTAGAAGAACTCCTTCTTCCGTCGTGCTGCTCGACTAAGGCCGCTGTGATGCGTCATGCCGCGACTACAAAATCAAGCGTTCTGACTCGACCACCCGAAGCAACGATCCGAGCCAGAGCGTCGGTGCCTTCCCCGGACTGTGCCCAGCCGGAGCTCCCGGTGCCAATACGCTCGTCGAAGCCTCCAGATCCTGCAGGGATCGGCGCCTCCACACGACAGCCGCCTCAAGGGCTAGCCAAAGAGACCATCCCCTTAGCTCCCCGTGACCGGAGACCTGTCGCCGAAGTACGCCGCCTGCCGAGTAATTCAGTGCGATCGCACAACTTCCGGCGGAATATCAAGTCTTCGCCACTGGGCAGAAGCCGGTCGGGGAGAAGTGAGTTGTCGTTCGGCGTCCACACCCACTCAATCGTCGGGGGCAGGAGGGAAAGCGCGATGTTGCGCGATCGACTAGCTCCGAAACCGGCGTCCAAACACAAGGTCATCTGGTCGTAGTGATACGCGCGGCGAGACTTTCGATGGACCGTGTCAGATCAAGAAAATCGTTCTGTCGACCCTGAAAGACGACGCTGACGAAATCGGGAGGCTGGTTTGCGCCGACCAGCTGCTCAACGAGCCTGCAGCATTCGTCCACTCGTGTTGCTGCCAGGGCAACGCCCAAGTTGTTGGTTGCCACCACTCGCCCCAAAGCAGTCGCGAGGACGGCGCGCAAGCGCCACGCACCGACCACGAGAGCTACGCCAGCGGCGAGCGTTGAGCGGGGTGACGGGCCCACCAAGCGAACTCGACGGGGGAAGATTCTGAGCGCACGTTTGGTGCCGCGGTTGCGATGCTTGCGGTGCGCCAGAAGCGCAGGCCTTCCGGTGACGACGTGACTGCCATGAAGATTCTCCGAACGTTCTCGACGAACAGCCACGCCGCTGCCTCAAGACAAGCAGCAGCTGCGGAGCAATCTGGCCACCGCTCATAGCGAGCTGGCTGGGCCAACGGCGATCAGGAAGACAAGCACACGACCAACGAAGAACCATGGTTGCGGCCGAAAGCCGTCGGCGGGCTTTGATGGAAGCCGGCGTTGCTGGGTGCGAGCGCGCCCGGCCAAACTTATCAAGGCGGGCTCTGAACCGATGATCGGCGTCGCAGCAAGCATCATCAGACGGGACACGAGCCCGTACTCAGCCGCTGCCACAGATCCCAGGATTGAGGTGATGATGATGAGATCAAACCCCGAAGCCACCATCTGACCTGCGGCGATCCAGAGCGAGTTCTTGCTGACTGAGCGAGTCTCGGAGATGTCGAAAGGGGACTGCCTGTCAGATCGCGATGAGCGAACGGTCACGAGCACGGCGATAGGAAATGCAGGCACGGCTAGCGCTGCTATCCAGATGATGGCAAACACAAACGGATCCGCGTGGAGCACCGCGGCCAGCACCGTGGCCAGGACTCCCATCGACGCACAACGACGTCGTCGAAGCACTCGGCGAGGCGAAGGTCATCGGCTTGTAGCTGACCCGAGATAGGCTCCGCCTCGGATGCTTCCCAATGCGAGAAGCAGGCCACCAATCAGGACGATCCTCAGCTCCGCATCGCTGAAGGCTGGATCCGGATCGCCGAAACGACGCAGCGGGGCCAGGACGAACAGGGCGCCGAGCAATACCACGAGGAACCAGGACCCACGCAAGGTTGCGCGTTCTACGGCAGCAGCTGCCGGTCGCCACCTTTGCCGATCGACCGGGTGATGTGCATGGAGTGCACCGCTGGCCGTCCGGGCGGCGGCGTAGGTGAATCCGACCCAGCTGAACACGGCCCCGACAGTGACGATGGCGCCATAGGCCGCAACGCCGACGCTTGAGATCGTGAGCGGGATTCGCACCAGTGATGCGAAAGCCGACACTGCGACGGAGAGCCCGGTCGAAAAGACGCCCTTGCCCCAATGGCGCCGCCCCGACTCAGTAGCCCCAGGCACGCGCTTCCTTCCTTGTCTTAGCTCGCAGGACTCGTAGCTCGATCCGCTCGAGCAGTCGCGGCGGACCCTGACTTGAGGTGCCCACACTGGCGGACGAACCGACGCGTGTTACCCACGCGCGACGATCGAGTTCCATTCCCAGAAGCTCACCGAGATACCTTGGGAAATGTGGATCGCCGGATACGTCCTCATACCGAAATACAAAGAAGTTCCCTTCGCCTCGGAGCTCTCGAAATGCGCGGGCCATACGGTTCCAGTGGTGGGCAAACCCGTAAGGCCCCTTCACCCAAGTCAGCCGAGTCGATGGACCTGGTCGGGTAGCGATTCCCGAGACAACGAATGGGCGGAAGGATTGGTAGGCGGCACTCGGCTCCCTAATGAGACAAATGAATCGAGCTTCCGGGAAGCAGGCGCGCAGCAGGGCCAGATGCCCGGGGCTGATGACGACTTCCTTTGTGCCCCAAGTCTTGAAATCGGTATGCCGCAGCGGACCCCAGTAGACCTCCTGCAGCATTGCGCGAACGCCGGCAACTAGACTCGCAGCATCTGGATTGGTCGTTGCCAACCACGACGACCACTGGTCGGCAGAAATCTCTTCCGGTAGTGGGACACGGTCTGGCAGGCCGTCTATGACGGGCGCTTCGACGACGATTCGGTGCAGTCGCGGCAGCAGTCGTGACGTTGGAAATGGTTCACCCCACAGGTAGGCGTCACCGCCCGAGATGACCAAGCGCTGAACGGCGGTCGAACCTGATCTCCATCCGGCCGAGACGACGAAAACCGGGGGAACCGACGGTTCCGACAGATGTGAGCCGTGGGACGGAAGCCTCTGGAGAGGAGCTTTCGTTTCGGTGGCAGCACCTCGCAAGCGGGCACCATACCCGAAACTGCGCAGCAATCGTCCAGCTCTCGTCATCCAAAGTGGACGTAGTACAACCTCGGCTTGAAAGCGCTGCTGAGACCTATCTGGAGCCACCGGTCGAAAGCCTTCCGCTTGCCCGATGCGCCGATCTATGTGCAACGGCATGAATGATGGCGATGGCCAAGATACCGGGCACGAGTCGACCGCTTGTAAAAAATGGGAAGCGAGCGAGCTCGAGGAGACCCACGCAGAGCCCGGCGTACCCGCAGAGTGCAGCGACACTGCCACCGAGGCCCGCGGCGAACAGCTTCCCGATGGCGAAGCCCCATGCGAAGAAAACGAGGACCGCCCCGCCAACACCGACCTCGGCCAAGATCGGCAAGATCGCGCCCGGATTGGTGAACTCGGGGTTCCCGTAGTAGGCCAAGGTGGCCTGCCAAGCCACGTCGCCGGGCCCGACCAGGCCGATTCCAGCGAGGATATCGCCCAATCCGGGTGCATTCGTGATCATACTCAGCGTCCGCTCTGGGAAGTGGATCTCCGGCGCATGGAACTCGCGATAGATCACCCCATTGTTGGTGGCTGTTGCGTAGTAGGCCCACACGCGGTCCATCGAAAATGACAAGAGTCCCCCCTGATAGCGGCCCTCATAGAAGCTGCTCCAACTGCGCCCACGCTCGGTGATCGCGAAGAGACCGAGCACGATGAATGGTGCCGCGAAGTACGACAAGCGCAGCCAAACGCTTCGCGCGCGTCGGCGTGGTTGGGATGTCATCAGCAAGACGATGACGGCTGGAACAAGTATGTAGATTAGGCTGATTCGCTCGCTGTTGAGGAAGGCGCGGAACGAGCTGAGCAGGAGGACAATCGAGAAGACGATCGGTCTACCATGTCCACTTCGCCAGAGAAGCGCTAGGACTGCGACCAAGACCGGGCCAATCTCGGTCAGTGTGCTGATGCCAGGCACTGTGACGAGGACCTCACGAGCTCGATAACTGGCGTCGGGCGATCCAGCGAGGACACCTCGGACCATCGCTAGGTTCAAACCATGAATCAGCGCAGAAACTGCCCACGCTCCGTAACCGACGAGTACAAGGAACAGCAACGCGTTGCTGGCAGATCGAAGCCCTTGGATTGGAATCTGCCAATGGCTGGCTCCCTGTGAAGGGGCCCTTCGCTGGCTTTGCAAGCCAACGACTGCGCCTGCCAGAATCGAGCCCAAGCCCAGGATGAGCAAAGCGTAGGAGTGGGAGTCGACCTGCCAAGGGGTGCCCCATCGTGCGTGCTGGCCATCCCCGGACAGCGCGGCTGGCACAATCGCGAGACTGCCACCCACGACCAACAACGCTGCTGGGTGGGTCAGACGCGAGCCGCGCGCCTCGACCGTGGCGTACTGACTCCCATCATTCCTACGGGATGCGACGCCCGGCGGCCTCTCGATACGTGCGCTCACGGCGTGCTTCAGCTTGCTCCGGGAGCGTAGTGCTGCTGCATGCAGAGTCACCCTTCAGGCACGACGACAGTCCTTGAGTCTTCCACACGGTTGGCCTTCAGAACCGCCCAATGAATGATGCGCGAACTTCAGAATCGATTTCAGCCAACGCGCTGTGCGGGCACGGCTCGATCTGGAGGAGCCCCGCGCCCCGGCCGTAGTCGCGTTTGGGGCCTTGTTACTCGCACAACAGTCGCTTGTGCACCGGCCATCTCGATGGCTTGATATCTAGTCGTTTCGCGATCGCCTCGTGGGCGCTCGAAGTGAATAGGTCGGGTTCCGCACGCACCTGATCACCCGCCGGGTGGGGCTAGACTCGCGGCTATCCCGAACTCCTAACCAGCTTGGAGTACTACTGTGGATTTGCGCGACTACCTGAACGTCCTGAGGACACGCTGGATCCTCATCGCGGGATGTGGATTGAGCGGCATCGCCTTGGCTGGCATCTTCACGTGGACAGCAACGCCGCAGTACGCCTCGTCCGCACGACTCTTCATCTCGACGTCGGCGTCTGACGATGCCCAGGCTTTTCAGGGCAGCCAGTTCTCCCTTCAGCGCGTCAAGTCATACGCCGACCTGCTGACCGGGTCGGGAGATCGCGCGACGAGTCGTGGAGGAGCTCCAACTCGAGGAGTCGCCGCAGGGAGCTCGCCGAGCAGATCTCGGCAACCACCAAGCTCGACACGGTCATCCTCACGGTCACGGTGACCGATCCGTCGCCGGAGCGTGCGAAGACCTTGGCCGATGCCGTCTCGGCCCAGTTCGTTTCCTACGTGGCGGAGCTGGAGACGCCGCCGGGGCGGGACCAGGCGACGATCAAGGCGACGGTGGTCGACCCGGCCAGCCGAGCCGCAGTCGCCGGTATCGCCGCAAGCCTGCGCGCAACCTCGGACTCGGACTGCTGCTCGGGCTTGCTCCTCGGGGCCGGCATCGCCGTTGCTGCGCGAGACGCTCGACACCTCGGTCAAGACGATCGACAACCTCAAGGAGGCGCTCGACGTGCCGGTGCTCGGGGCGATCCCGTTCGACAAGGGTGCCGCCAAGGATCCGCTGATCACCGGACTGGACGCCGTACTCGCCGCGGGTCGAGGGCTTCCGGGTCCTGCGCACGAACCTGCAGTTCATCGACCCCGACAAGGCAACGCAGGGTCTTCGTCATCACGAGCGCGTTGCCGGAAGAGGGCAAGTCGACGACCGCGATCAACCTCGCGCTCGTGCTGGCCGAGGGTGGCGAGCGGGTCTGTCTTCTCGACGGCGATCTGCGCCGGCCGATGATCACCACCTACCTGAAGCTCGAGCGCTCCGTCGGCGTCACGACGGTGCTCGTCGGACGGGTCGACCTTGACGGACGCGCTGCAGGCGACCAGGCCACCCCGGTCTTGAGGTCCTCGCCGCAGGTCGAACGCCACCGAACCCTGCCGAGCTGCTCAAGTCGCACGCCATGACCCGAATCCTGTTGGCGCAGCTCGAGGAGATCGTTCGACGTCGTCCTCATCGATGCCCCGCCGCTGCTGCCCGTCACAGACGCCGCGCTGCTCGCCGACCAGGCCGACGGCGCGATCCTCGTCGTCCGGCACGGACGCACCACGATGGACGATGTCCGGGCGGCCGCCGACCGGCTGCGCGGGCGTGGGCGCCGAGCCCGTGGGCGTCGATCCTGAACATGACGCCGACCAAGGGTGGTGGCGGCTACGGCTACGGCTACGGCTACGCGCCGGCGGAGGATGGCCGGCGCAACGCGACTCCGCACCCGGCGGGTCGAAGGCTCCATGCCGCATCGCGCCAGTCCGCGGGCGGCGCCGAAGCCGCGGTCGCTCACGGATCCGGGTGATGCCGTCGGGCGGATTGCCGCTGCAGTTACGCGGCGTTAGATTATGTCACGATGGTCGCGATTGCGGTCAGGGTTCCTGTACTGTGAGTTCCTGACTTACTTCCCAAACTCCCTAGTCCCACCTACGGAGATCCACATGAGCCAGCTCGTCGCGTGCTGATCGCCGCCCTTTTCACGGCCGCGCTTGACGCTCTTCGCAGCGCCGGCTACCGCCGACGACTACGGGCCCGATCGGCGTGTTCGGTTCACCCAACGGCGGCACGTTCGAGGAAGGCGACGACCATCGACGTGCGACCTTCGAGGCCGTGGGCTTCGACTGCGACTCCTGGACGGTGACTCAAGGACGATACCGGCGAAGCGCCCAACGGCGGCCCGGAGGTGGCCCGACCTTCACCTTCGACGGTCGTCGTCGACGATGAAGGCACCTACTCGATCACCGCGCAGTGCAACACCGTCGACGAGACCAGCAGACGCCCCCGCATCCGCTCCGAGACGGAGTGGTCGACGTGCGGCTCGCTCGGGACCTACGTCACAGGGTGCCGGCGAGAACTTCAGGACACCATCACCTTCACCGTCGGCGAAGAGGCGATGACGACGGCGACGGCGACGGTGACGGCGACGGCGACGGCGACAACAACGGCGGCCTCCCCAACACCGGCGGTAGCAACGCTCAGCTGCTGGTGCTCGGCGGCGCTCTCGCCGTGGCTCGGCACCGGCATCATCATGATGGCCCGCCGTCGCCGGTCCGCCTTCTGAGCGCATCAGCCGCGGACCTGACCGGAGCCGCTGTCGACCTGACGCGTCGGACGGCGGCTTCGTCATCCCGGGCGCAGAACCAAGGATGAGCCGCATGCCACCCCCGGACGTCGGAGGTCGGCGCCGCGCGGCGCCGCCGGCGCGAGGCGTCGGCCCGACGCTGACCATGGCGGATCGCCGAAGTGGGTATACGTCGGCGCCGGCGTGCTGGTCGTGCTGGCGTGCGCATGCTGTGGCTCGGCCGCGAAGCGGTCATCGCCCGCAACGCCCTCCTCGACGCCTCGGACCAGGCCAGCACCTTGCAGGCAGCAGATCACCGACGGCGACGCTGAGCTGGCAGCGGCGACACTGACGAGACCTGCAGACGGTCCACCGACACGGCGCACGAACTCACACCGACGGGCCCGTGTGGGCGGCCATCGACCGTCGTGCCGCTCATCGGCGACAGCGTCGAAGCCACCCGCGTCGTGTCGAAGCAGCCTCGACGACATCGCCCAGCGAGGGACTGCCGCCGGTCGTGGAGGTGTCGTAGTCGCTCGGCCCGACCTGTTCAAGCCGAAGAACGGTCGCTTCGACGTGCCAGACGATGCAGGACCATGGCCCCGGCGGTAGCCACGCGCCAGCGAGGTGCTCACCGAGAACGCGGCCGAGATCGTCGCCATCGACGCCGAGGACCTCATCGGACCCATCGAGCGGACCGATCGTCGAGCCTGAAGGAGAGGATCACCGACGCGCAGTTCGGGGCCTCGTCGGCGCCCGGGCGATGCGGCTCGCACCGACGATGCTGGGCGGCGACGGCAAGCGCAAGTACCTTCTGATGTTCCAGAACAATGCCGAGGTCCGCTCCACCGGCGGCCTGCCCGGCGCCTTCGCGATCCTCACCGCCAATCGCGGGCAAGATCACCATCGGCAAGCAGGGCTCGGGCACCGACATCAAGCGGTTCGCCAAGCCCGTCGTCGAAGCTGACCGAGGAGGAGGACCGGATCTACGGCGAGCTGATGGCCACGGACTTCCGTGACATCAACTTCACGCCCGACTTCCCTCGCACGGCCGAAATCGCTCGGGAGATGATCGAACGCGAGCTCGGGGTGACAGGTCGACGGCGTGCTGTCGGTCGATCCGGTCGCCCTGCAGTACCTGCTCAAGGCGACCGGCCCGCTCAAGGTCGGCCGACGAAACGACGCTCACCACCGACGAACGCCGTCGACATCCTGCTGAACCAGGTCTACGCCCGATACCAAGAGCCCACTGGTGCAGGACGCATTCTTCGCCGGCTCCGCGAGGCGGATCTTCACCGCGGTCGTCAATGGAAAGGGCGACGCCCGGACGACTCGCTGCAACAGCTCGTGAAGGCTTCAGGCGAACACCGCATCCTGCTGTGGTCGGCTGACCCGGATGAGCAGGCAGTCGCTTGCCGAAGACGCGGGTTGCGGGCGTGTTCCGGGGCGCCGAGGCGACCGCGACCCGCAGATCGGCGTTTACATGAACGACTCGACGGAGTCGAAGATGCAGTACTACCTCGACGCTCGAGTCGACCGCCCGAGCGGTCAGCTGCAGCCCCGACGGTGCGCAGGCCATCCGGCTCACGCACGACGTTTCGGTCGACCGCTCCGGCCGACGCCAGCGACTCTGCCGAGATACATCACCGGCACCGGGAAACCGCGCATCCCAGGGCACCATGCTGCTCGACACCCGGTTCTTCGGGCCCGGCGGGTGGCAGATTCACCTCCGTTCACGGTGAACGGAGAGCCCCGGCCGACCCTCCGGCCGGGTGTTCAAGGACCGCCCCGTCCACATCGGGGCGTACCGGCTGGAGCCGGGTCAGATCGATCCGGATCGAGGCGCCACCGTCGACCACCCCAGCGCGGCGACATGGGGGACGCCGTGCTCGAACGTCACTCCGGGGGCGCAGCCCACCAAGAACGCGATCAAGGTCGCCAGCGCGTGCCGTGCTGAAGGTCGCCGGCTACTCCCGTCTGGCGACCACGACTGGCCCGCCGTCTGTCGCTGAAGTACAACTCGTCGTCGACGACGGCCACCAGTCCGCTGTCGTTCGAGTCGATCGCCTGGGCGCGCTCGCCGGTGATGCAGCCGCCTTGGCTTCCACGTGCGTCCCCCATCTCGGGACGTCATCTCCTGCGCGGCGCATCCTGCGATAGACAGCCAGCGCGTAGCCGGTGTTGAAGGTGGAGAAGGACGCGACCCGGACGTTGTCGAGGCGGCCGAGGTCCAGCCAGCTCCGCCGCCGTTGCCGGTGCCGCGGATGGTGCCGTCGGTGCATGTGGCGCGGGCGAACGACTCATCGATTTGCGACACGGAGGTCACGGTGCAACCGGCATCGTTCCGGCCGACGGGCGAGACGATCACCGACCGGTCGTCCAGGGCCGGGAACCACAACAGGCTCGCCGGATCGGCCTGCCACGAGGTGCCACCGTCGGTGGACACGAGCTTCCTGGCGGTGCAGTCGCCGGCCGCCCCGACCAGATGCAGCTCGGACTTCGACGTCGCGGACACCATCACGATCTCTTGCAGACCGGTCTCAGCCTTGGTGGTCGTGCGGCCGCCGTCGGTCGAGATCACCAGCTCCGCGGCCTTGGCGCCGTCGCAGCGTCCGCGAAGCGCCCGCATGACGGTGCCGTCGTCCGAGACCGACAGGGTGAAGGAATCCGGTCGACTGAAGTCGAACTTCTCCTGGTGATCGGGCCGAACCGTCGCGGTGCTCGTGGCCCTCGCCGCCGAGCCCCCCAGATCGGATCCGGGCGGATCCTGACGCACGTGACGGAGGACGCCCACCGCCAGCACCGCGTCGAACGCGAGGAAGCCGGCCAGCAGCAGCAGCTTCACGCGGGTGGTCACGCGTCGATCCTAAGGTCAACGCCACGTGCTCGGATCAGTTCGGGACCAGGGAGTCAGGAGGGCGATGCGTGGGGCTGGGCGAGGCGACGACCTCGTAGCGGGCGCAGGCGAACTCGACGTTCTGGGCGAGCTCGACGAGCTCGAGCTCCTGGTGACGCGGGAACAGCGGTGCGCCGGCGCCGAGGAACACCGGCGCGATGTAGACGATGAGCTCGTCGAGCAGGCCGGGGTCGGCGAACTGGGCGGCAAGGTCGCCGCCGCCGACGACCCAGACGTCCTTGCCATCGGCTGCGTCGACCATCGCGGCGTGGTGCTCGGTCACGTCGCCGCTCACGATGCGGATGTCGCCGTCGACCTGTGGCACGTCATGGTTGGTGAACACCCAGGCCGGGATGGAGTACGGCCACGTCGCGTTCTCGTGTCGAGGACCCACTCGTACGTGGTGCGGCCCATCGCGACAGCTCCGACGTCGGCGATGAACGCGTCGTAGTTCAGCGGCCCGTCGCGATTCTGCTTGCGCGTGAGGAGCCACTCGAGGGAGTTGTCGGGGTCGGCGATGAAGCCGTCGAGGCTGGTGGCGGTGTAAAAGATGGTGCTGGTCATGCGGCTCAGTATCGCCTTGCCCGGTGACACTGCGGGTCTTCGCCCGTCGCGCCCAGGACGGGCATACGCTCGTGTCGTGGACTGGAGCGACTACGACGCGGCGCTGTTCGACCTCGACGGCGTCATCACGCCGACCGCCATCGTGCACATGCATGCCTGGGCGGAGATGTTCGGCGCCTTTCTCGCGGAGCAGGGGATCGACGAGCCGTACTCCGACGACGACTACTTCACGTACGTCGACGGCAAGCCCCGTTACGACGGGGTCCGCTCGTTCCTGGCGTCGCGCGGCATCGAGCTGCCCGAGGGCGATCCCACGGACGCACCCTCCGAGAAGACCGTCTCCGGACTCGGCAACCGCAAGAACGAGGTGTTCGAGGAGGTGCTGAGACGCGACGGCGTGAAGGCCTACCCGGGATCTCGGCGCCTCGTCGAGGCACTGGTGGAACGGGGGGTCGCGCTGGCGGTGGTGTCGAGCTCGCGCAACGCGCCGGACGTGTTGCGAGCCGCAGACATGATCGACTTCTTTCCCACGATCGTCGACGGCCGCGTGGCCACCGAACGCCATCTCGCCGGCAAGCCCGCGCCCGACACCTTCCTTTACGCCGCCGGGCAGCTCGGCGCCGAGCCGTCGCGCTCGGTGGTGCTCGAGGACGCGCTGAGCGGCGTCGCCGCGGGCAAGGCTGGTCATTTCGGACTCGTCGTGGGCGTCGATCGTGGTGTCGGCGCCGAGGCGCTCACCGAGAACGGTGCCGATCAGGTCGTCACCGACCTCGAGGAGCTCCTGTGAGTGACGCCGGTGGCGGGCTGAAGCCGCCCGGCGTGGAGGAGCAGCCGGCCGAGAACCCGGAGGAGAAGGGCCCGTCGCACGAGGCCCCGCCGGTCACCGACTTCCTCGACCGCGCGCGCTTCCCGGTCGATCCGTGGCGGCTGGTCGAGTCTGGCTTCAGCGACGACGACCTCGGCACCACCGAGAGTGTCTTCGCGGTCGGCAACGGCTACCTCGGCATGCGCGCGAACGTCGAGGAGGGCCGTGAGTCCCACTCGCACGGCACGTTCCTGAACGGCTTCCACGAGACGTGGCCGATCAGGCACGCCGAGGAGGCGTACGGGTTCGCGCGGGTGGGGCAGACGATCGTGAACGCCCCCGACGCCAAGCTCATCCGGCTCTACATCGACGACGAGCCACTGCTGCTGCCGGTGGCCGACCTGCTCGAGTACGAGCGGGTCCTGGACTTTCGCACCGGCGTGCACACCCGCGACGTGCTGTGGCGGACGCCGGCCGGCAAGCGCGTGCACCTGCGCACCACGCGCATGGTGTCGCTCACCGAGCGTCACCTCGCGGTGATGACGTTCGAGGTCACGATGCTCGACGACGCCGCACCGGTCGCGATCTCCTCGCAGATCCTCAACCGCCAGGACGGCGAGGACGAGTACCACGTTCCCGACAAGGCGATGGGCGAGGGCGTCGACCCCCGCAAGGCCGAGCGGCTCATCCGCCGGGTGCTCACACCGGTGCTGCACAACGGCGACAAGGAGAACGGCCGGGTCGAGCTCGGCTACCGCTGCGCGGACAGCGGCATGACGCTCGGCGTCGTGGCCGACCACCAGTTCAGCACCGACAACGTCTACACCGCCGACATCCACGTCTCCGAGGACCTCGCCAAGATGGTCTACCGCATCGACGCGGAGCCGGGCCAGACGATCAAGCTCACCAAGCTCGTCTCGTACCACACCTCCCGCGGAGTGCCGCCGCGCGAGCTGCTCGACCGCTGCCGCCGCACGCTCGACCGGGCCGCCGCCGAGGGCATCGAGAAGCTCTGGGACGACCAGCGCGGCTGGCTCGACGACTTCTGGGAGCGCTCGGACGTCGTGGTGGAGGGTGAGGACAAGATCCAGCAGGCGCTGCGCTGGAACCTCTTCCAGACCGCGCAGGCCTACGCCCGCGCCGAGGGCAGCGGCATCCCCGCCAAGGGCGTCACCGGGTCCGGTTACGGCGGCCACTACTTCTGGGACACCGAGATCTACGTGCTCCCGTTCCTCACCTACACCCGGCCACAGGCGGCCCGGGCCGCCCTGCGATTCCGCTACACGTTGCTCGACGCTGCGCGTCGTCGCGCCCACGAGCTGGCCCAGGCGGGCGCGCTGTTCCCGTGGCGCACCATCAACGGCGAGGAGGCCTCGGCCTATTACGCTGCCGGCACCGCGCAGTACCACATCAACGCGGACATCGCCTACGCGCTGGCGCAGTACGTCTCGGCCAGTGGCGATCAGGACTTCCTGGTGCGCGAGGGCATCGACGTGCTGGTCGAGACCGCTCGCCTCTGGGCCGACCTCGGCTTCTGGTTCGACGACAACGGCGGCAGCTTCCACATCCACGGCGTCACGGGGCCCGACGAGTACACGACCGTCGTCAACGACAACCTGTTCACCAACGTCATGGCCCGCTTCAACCTGCGCCGGGCGGCCGAGGCGGTGCGCGAGCTCCGCGAGATCGACGGGCCGGAGTTCGACGCCCTGGTGGAGCGGCTCGAGCTCGAGGCCAGCGAGATCGACGAGTGGGAGCGGGCCGCCGAGGGCATGTCCATTCCCTACGACGAGCACCTGGGGGTCCACCCGCAGGACTTGCACTTCCTCGAGCGTGAGGTGTGGGACCTCGCCCACACACCGCTCGAACAGCGACCCCTGCTGCTGAACTACCACCCGCTGGTCATCTACCGGTTCCAGGTGCTCAAGCAGGCCGACGTCGTTCTGGCCCTGTTCCTGCAGGGTGAGCTGTTCACCGCCGAGCAGAAGCGCGCCGACTTCGAGTACTACGACCCCATCACCACGGGTGACTCGACGCTCTCGGGCGTCGTGCAGGCGATCATCGCCGCCGAGGTGGGTTACGACGAGCTGGCGCTCCGCTACTTCCTCGGCGCACTCTTCGTCGACCTCGCCGACCTGCACCACAACACCCCCGACGGCGTGCACGTCGCGTCGACGGGCGGCGTGTGGAGTGCGTTGGTCTACGGCTTCGGCGGGTTCCGCGACTATGGCGGCGAGTTCGCCCTCGATCCGCGACTCCCTGACACCTGGGCCTCGCTGACCTTCCGCCTGACGTTGCGCGGCAGCCGGGTGCGCGTCACGGTGCGCTCGGACGAGCTCGACCTCACCATCGAGGAGGGCGAGGAGGTGACGCTCGACGTCCGCGGCGAGTCGGTCACGGTCACCGCGGGCTCCCCGGCGACCATCCAGCTCAAGGGACAGGGGCCTCGGCTCGACGGCGAGCCGGAGCCTGTCGCAGGCCGTCGACGCGCCGACGGCAGCGTCATCGGGGCGATCGTTCCGGGCGCCTGAGCGCCTTCCCGATTCTCCGAACGGAGCCGTTCCAGCGCCCCTAGAATGACCGACGTGCTGATCGTCAGGTACCACTTGAGCTCCGGGGAGTCGGGCGAGGACGTCCTCGTCGGCGACGACAAGTGGTCCTTCGGGCGTCCGGGAGCCGATGAGCCGCCCACGGTCCCCACGGACGACAGCCGCATCAGCCGCAACGCGCTCGTCATCCGCGACAGCGGTCCGGGGCCCGTGGTGTTCCGCGGCCAGCGTGGCGACAACGCGCGCATCGGACTCATCTCCTCCGACGGGTCCACGGAGTGGTTGTCCGAGGCCAAGGCCGGGCACATGACCGACCAGGCGCGGCGGGTCGAGTTCCATCTCGGCGAGGAGCACATCATCACCGTGGAGGTCGACTTCGCCGACCGAGGCAGCGTCAAGCAGCGACAACGCCAGCAGGCGCTGGATGAGGCCGAAGCGGCTAGAGCGCGGGCGACCTCCGACCCCGATACTCTCTCTGGGTGACTTTCGTCGGGGGTCTTCCGAAAGCGGAGCTGCACGTCCATCACGTCGGATCCGCATCGATCCGCACCGTGGCCGAGCTGGCGGCGCGGCACGAGGGCTCCACCTCGGTGCCGAGCGATCCCGACCGGCTCGCCCGCTACTTCGACTTCACCGACTTCGGGCACTTCATCCAGGTCTACGTCTCCGTCGTCGACCTCCTCCGCACCCCGGAGGACATCTGGACGCTGACGCACGACGTCGCCCACGACCTCGCCGCGCAGAACGTGCGCTACGCCGAGCTGACCCTGACGCCGTACACGTCCATCAAGGCCGGCATCGCGGCCGAGGCATTCTGCGAGGCGGTCGAGGACGCTCGACGCGCGGCCGAGGCCGAGCTCGATCTCACCCTGCGCTGGTGCTTCGACATCCCCGGTGAATTCGGGCTGGTGGGAGCCGACGCCACGATCGACGTCGCCCTGAAGCAGCAACCGGCCGGCCTGGTGAGCTTCGGCCTCGGCGGCCCGGAAGTCGGCGTGCCGCGGCAACGGTTCGCCCCGCACTTCGCGCAGGCTCTCGCCGCCGGGCTGCACAGCGTCCCGCACGCGGGTGAGTCCACCGGCCCGGAGTCGATCTGGGACTCGCTCCGCCACCTCGGCGCCGAGCGCATCGGCCACGGCATCGCGGCCGCACAGGACGAGAAGCTGATGGAGTACCTCGCCGCCAGCGGTGTCGTGCTCGAGGTGTGCCCGACGTCCAACGTCCGCACCAGGTCGGTGCCGTCGCTCGCGGAGCACCCGCTGCCCGAGCTGGTCAAGGCCGGGATCACGGTCACCATCAACTCCGACGACCCGCCGATGTTCGACACGACGCTGAGTCAGGAGTACGAGGTCGCGCGCGACCTGCTCGGCCTCGACGACGTCGGCGTCGCCGACCTGGCGCGCACGGCGGTCCGGGCATCGTTCGCGGACGAGCCGATCAAGACCGCGATCCTGGCCGAGATCGACGCCTACGTCGGCACGTCGGCGTCGGCCAGCACGTCCGCGTAGATCGTCCGCCATTCGAGTGTGACACCACTTCGCCGCGACTGAGGGAGCTTCCCGCGTCAGCCTTCGGCCGGCGCGGGGAGCACGGGCACGCGAACGAGCAGGACCCCGTGCTGCACCTCGATGGTGATCTCGGTTCCCGAACCGACCGGGTCGCCGTCGAGCTGCATGGGCATCGGCTTCTCCGCGCGGATGACGACCTTCTCGCCGGACAGCCGGTCGAGACGCTTGTTGGTGCGGCGCTGGCGGCCGATGACGCGGACGATGATCGCCAGCCAGCCGATGAACCGCTTCGGCGCGATCACCACGACGTCGAGCATGCCGTCGTCGATCTGGGCGTCGGGCAGCAGCGGGATGCCGCCTTGCAGGAAGCCGACGTTGCCGACCACCACGGTGCGCGCCCGGAACCTCTTGAACTCGCTGTCGTCGACGCTGATCTCGACCCGCATCGCCGGGAAGCGCAGGGCCTTGATGCCGGACACGAAGTAGGCGAACCAGCCGACCCGCTGCTTGAGCTGGTCGTCGACACCGGTCATGATCTCGGCGTCCATGCCGAGACCGGCCATCACCAGGAAAGAGGTGTCAGTGCGATCCGACTCGCGATCGGTGCTGGGTTCGCCTTCCGCCGGATCGTCCTCCAGTCTCGCGTTCGCCTTGAACGTGGCGAGGTCGATGGCCTTGTCCTGGCCGCCGAAGGCGACGTCGAGGGCATCGCGGATGTTGAGCGGCAGGCCGAGGTTGCGGGCCAGCAGGTTGCCGGTGCCGTGCGGCAGGATGCCGACGGCCACGCCCGTACGAGCGGCCTCCTCGCACACGGCGCGCACCGTGCCGTCGCCGCCCGCGGCGATGATCAGGTCGACGCCTTCCTCGAGGGCGGCCTGCGCCTGGCCCGGCCCGGGATCGTCGAGGGTCGTCTCGTACCAGAGCGGCTGCTTCCACCCTTCACGTGCGGCCACCGCGAGCACGCGGACCTTGAATTCGTGGACGTCACCGATCTTGGCGGGGTTGAGGATCACCGCGACCCGTTTGCGTCCGGTGCCGGTGAGCACCGCTAGCTCGTGCGGGATCCGTGACGCGTCGGGCACGAGCAGCACCCACACCGCGATCGTGAGGGCTGTACCCAGGCACAGGCCGGCGACCACGTCGGAGAGGTAGTGCACGCCGAGCACGATCCGGTCGGCACCGATCATGAGGCCGAGCAGCACCCAGGCGCCGATCAGCAGCCTACGTCGAATTCCACGGTGGCTGAGGATGATCGTCAGCAGGATCCCGACGGTCGCGAGCACGCCGGCACCAGCGGCGTGACCGCTCGGGAAGGAGAACCCGCCGATCTCGTAGATCGGTTCGTCCCACGACGGCCGCGGCCGACGGAAGGCCAGCTTGATCAGGGCGTTGCCGACGATCACGAGCACGCCGCTGATGAGGACCCAGCCCGCGACCCGTCGCTCGCGGCGCCATCCGGCGAAAGCTGCGACGACGATGAGCAGCGCGCCGACGGTCCAGTTCGACGACGCGGCCGCAAACCAGGCGGCGAACGACTCGAGCGCGGCGGACCCGGCGCCGAGGTCGTAGCCCCATGACGCGACTCGGTCGTCCAGATCCTGCATGGCCGAGTTCTCGGTGCCGACGAGGATCGCCAGGACCCCCCAGACGACGGCCGGGACGACCATCGCCCAGAAGTACCGGGCCCGGCGGGTGGGCTCGGCGCGGCGCAGGTCGAACGACAACGGACTCACTCACTCGGTCGGCGGCGGGGTCGATCCAGCGTAGGGGATCGTGCCGCGTCAGCCACTCCGGCGGTCGATAGGGTTGAGCAGTGATCGATCCACGACTCCTGCGCGACGACCCCGACGCGCTCCGTGCCGCCCAGCGGCGTCGCGGCGAACCCACCGAGCTGGTCGACGAGCTCGTCGCCGCCGACGAGCGCCGCCGGTCGTCCATCGCCGCGTTCGAGTCGGTGCGGTCGGAGCAGAAGAACGCCGGCAAGCTCATCGCCCAGGCTCAAGGTGACGAGAAACAGTCCCTGCTCGCCCAGACCAAGGAGCTCAGTGCCCAGGTCAAGGCCGCCGAGGCTGCGCAGGTCGAGGCCGGGCAGGCGTTCGACGAGCTGTTGCGCGCCCTGCCAAATCCGGCGTCGGAGGAGGCGCCCGAGGGCGGCGAGGAGGAGTTCGAGGTTCTCGAGGTCGTCGGCACGCCCCGCGACTTCGCCGCCGAGGGCTTCGAGCCTCGCGACCACCTCGAGCTCGGGCAGATCCTCGGCGCCATCGACGTCGAGCGGGGCGCCAAGGTCAGCGGAGCACGCTTCTACTACCTCACCGGCGCCGGCGCCAGGCTGGAGCTGGCGCTCACCCAGCTGGCGATGAGCAGAGCGTCGGATTGGGGTTTCACGCCGATGATCCCGCCGGCCCTGGTCAAGCCGAGTGCCATGGAGGGCACGGGATTCCTCGGGCAGGCGGCCGACGACGTCTACTACCTCGAGAAGGACGACCTCTACCTCGTCGGCACGTCCGAAGTCGCCCTGGCGGCCTACCACTCCGACGAGATCCTCGAGGCCGAGTCACTACCGATCCGCTACGCGGGGTTCAGCCCCTGCTATCGCCGCGAAGCCGGCTCCTACGGCAAGGACACCCGCGGCATCTTCCGGGTGCACTGGTTCGACAAGGTCGAGATGTTCGTGTTCACCACGGCAGAGGAGTCTTACGACGAGCACGAGCGCATCCTGGCGTGGGAGCGCGCGTGGCTCGACGCACTCGAGCTGCCGTACCGCGTCATCGACGTCGCGGCCGGCGACCTCGGGCTCTCGGCTGTCCGCAAGTTCGACTGCGAGGCCTGGATCCCCTCCCAGGAGCGCTACCGCGAGGTGTCCTCTGCCTCCAACTGCACCCAGTTCCAGGCTCGCCGCCTCGACATCCGCACCCGTCAGGACGGATCCACCACGCCGGTGGCCACGCTCAACGGCACGCTCTGCGCCATGACCCGCACGATCATCGCGCTGCTCGAGAACGGTCAGCAGGCCGACGGCTCAGTCCGGCTCCCGGCCGTGCTGCACCCGCTCCTTGGCGGGGTGCTGGAGCCGATCGCGTGACGTTCGTCCCGAAGGTGGCGGCACTCGATGTCGACGGCACTCTGGTCGACGAGACCAACGCGCTCAGCCCGGCCGTCCGCGATGCCGTGCTCGCCCTGGCCGATGCCGGTGTCGCGATCGTCGTCGCCACCGGCCGTGCCATGCCCGGCACCATGGAGGTCGTCGACCGGCTCGGGCTCCAGGACGGCACCGCGGTCACGAGCAATGGCGCGATCGTGATCTCGTACCACCCGGTCGAGGTGCTGCACAGTGTCACGTTCGACGCGTCCGAGGCGGTGCGCCGGGTGCTCGAGCGCATCCCCGACGCGCTGGTCGCGGTCGAGGAGATCGGTGTCGGCTACCGCGTCAATCAACCCTTCCCCGAAGGAGAGGTGAGCGGGCAGATCACCGTCGAGCACGTCGACTCGCTGGTCGCCGAACCGGTCACACGTGTGGTCATCCGGGCGCCCGAGCACGATGCCAAGGAGTTCGCCGAGGTGGTCGAAGGACTCGGCCTCACCGAGACCAACTACTACATCGGCTTCACCTCGTGGCTCGACCTCGCGCCGCAAGGCGTCTCCAAGGCGTCCGGACTGGAGTTGGTGTGCGCGAAGCTCGACGTCGCTCAGGCCGACGTGCTCGCGGTCGGCGACGGATTCAACGACGTCGAGATGCTCCAGTGGGCCGGCCGCGGGGTGGCGATGGGTCAGGCTCCGAAGCACGTTCAGGCGGCGGCCGACGCCGTCACCGGCACCGTGGCCGACGACGGCCTCGCCGACGAGCTCGCGCGTTACCTCTGATGCTCAGGCGACCTTGGATGTCTCCAGGGCGTCGAACGCGTCGAGGACCTCCTCGATCGTGGGCACGTGCTCCACGGCGGCCGCGGCGGGCAGTGTCGCATCGGCTGCCCGCTGCTCGCGCTCGCGGCGGAGGTGGCGCTTGATGGTGGACGTCGAGCACCCGAGTCGCTCAGCGAGCTGCTGGCAGGTGTCCTTCGGATACGTCTGACGGGAGGTGAGCACGGCTTCGTGGCTCACCGGCCCTCCGCCGACGCGCGGCGCGCCATACGGGGTCAGCGTCGACCGCACGACCTCGATGCCGAGACGCTCACGGATGAGCACCCTCTCTGACTCGGTGGTGCAGGCGGCGTAGCCGGAGACGTCGACCTCGACGACCGCGCGGTACAGGCAGTCGACGAGCAACGGACATCCGGCGCACTGACGGTGGATGGTAGCTCTGGTGGCGTTGAGCTCGTCGCGTTCGGCGGCGCTCAGCGTCGTGCCGGAGGTCGCCTGCAGGGCGTCGTCCAGGTAGGCCTCGGGCGCATCAGCGCACGGCGGCAGGATCGTGTCATTCACGATGGTCATGGGCTCCCTCTTCCCGCTCACATCGCAGCCAACTTTAGAGGTACATGCCCCCGGACGCCGAATTTTCGCTCGAAGTAGTCGAATCGTCACTTTTGCGGTCGTTTGACGCCGGAAGAGCCAGTCTCATGTTCTGGAACTGCGACTGTGCCTGGACCTGCTGCGCGTAGAGGGCGGCCTGGATGCCGTGGAACAGACCTTCGAGCCAGCCGACGAGCTGGGCCTGGGCGATCCGGAGCTCACCCTCGCTCGGTGTGTCGTCTCCGAAGGGCAGGCTGAGCCGCTCCAGCTCGGCCACCAGCTCCGGCGCGAGACCGTCCTCGAGCTCGGAGATCGACTGCTCGTGGATCTCGCGGAGCCGGGCACGGCTGGCTTCGTCGAGCGGTGCGGCCTTCACCTCCTCGAGCAGCTGGCGGACCATCCCGCCGATGCGCATGACCTTGGCGGGCTGCTCGACGAGATCGGTCAGCGAACCCTCGCGCTCAGTCGGCACCGGCACCTGGATCGGTTGACCGTCGGGGCCGATGACCGTGGCCGTGGCGTCGTCGGCTTCGGCCTCTTCGTTGTTGCCTTGAGTCATGCGCCCAGACTACTGATCGACGGTGAGCAGGACTTTCCCCACGTGTGAGGAGTCCTCGAGCACCTGGTGTGCCTGAGCGACGTCGGCCAGAGGGAAGGTCGCGTGCACGATCGGCCGTACCGTGCCGGCCGTGATCATCGGCCACACGTGCTCGACGGTCTGCGCCACGATCTCGGCCTTCTCCTCGACTGGACTCGACCGCAGCAGCGTCGCGGTGACCGAAGCCTTCCGCTGTCCCAGGGTGCGGATGTCGAGCTCGGCCTTGGTGCCGCCCTGCATCCCGATGATGACGAGCTGCCCGCCCCGGGCGAGGACGCCGATGTTGGAGGCGAGGTACTTCGCGCCGATGATGTCGAGCACGACGTCGGCGGGGTCGTCGTGCAGCGCGTCGGCGAAGTCCTGCTCGCGATAGTTGACGACGATGTCGGCTCCGAGCTCACGGCAGAACTCGGCCTTCTCCGGGCTGCCAACCGTGGTGGCGGCCCGGGCACCGAGGGTCGTGGCGATCTGGATCGCGGTCGTGCCGATGCCGCTGCCGCCGCCGTGCACGAGCAGTCGCTGCCCGGCTTGCAGGCCACCGACCATCACGACGTTCGACCACACCGTGCACGTGGTCTCCATCAGCCCGCCGGCCTCGACGAGATCGATGCCCTCGGGCACCGGCGCGACCAGGCCCGCAGGTACGGCCACCAGCTCGGCGTAGCCGCCGCCGGACAGGAGGGCGCAGACCGGGTCGCCGACCGAGAACGTCGTCACGTCGGCACCCACGGCCGCCACTTCGCCCGAGCACTCCAGCCCGAGCACGTCGGTCGCGCCCGGAGGCGGTTGGTAGAAACCTTGACGCTGGAGCAGGTCGGCGCGGTTCACCCCGGCCGACCGCACCCGGATGAGCACCTCACCGGGTCCGGCCTCGGGGTCCGGCCGCTCCACGACCTGCAGGGCGTCCACTCCACCGGGTTCATCGACGACGACAGCACGCATGGGTTCGAGGCTACGTCGGGACCATGGAAACCACATTTAGCGGGCTCTCAGCCGAGACCTGAAACAATGGCGGTTATGCGTGTTTCCCTCGTGCAGCTGGCGTCGAGCACGGACTCGGCGGCGAATCGAGCCCTCGTCGAGGCCCGGCTCGCCGACCTCGACGGTGCGTCCGACCTCGTGGTGCTGCCCGAGGGGACGATGCATGACTTCGGCTCCGCCGATCACGACCTCACCTCGGCCGCCGAGCCGCTGGACGGGCCCTTCGTCGCCATGCTCGCCGAGCAGGCCCGGCGCCTCGATGCGACCGTCATCGCCGGGATGTTCGAGCGAACGGACCAGCTGCCGTTCAACACGCTCGTCGTCGTCGCGCCGGACGGGTCTCTCGCGGCAACCTACCGCAAGATCCACCTGTACGACTCCTTCGGCTACCGCGAGTCCGAACGCCTCAGCGCCGGAGACATCGAGCCCGTCGTCGTCGACATCGCCGGGGTGCCCAGCGGCCTGATGACGTGTTATGACCTGCGGTTCCCCGAGATGGGTCGCGCCCTCGTCGACGCCGGCGCCGAGCTGTTGGTCGTGCCCGCCGCGTGGGTCGCGGGTGAGCACAAGCTGCATCACTGGCGGACGCTGCTCACCGCCCGTGCCATCGAGGACACGGTCGCCGTCGCGGCCGCCGCGCAGGGTGGCAAGCGTTACACCGGCCATTCCCTCGTCGTCGACGGGTGGGGCTCTATCGTGTCCGAGGCGGGTGACGGCGACGACGTCGTGCACGCCGACATCGATCCTGCCGTCGTCGCGCAGGCGCGCGACCTCAACCCCTCGTTGTCCAACCGGAGGATCCGAACCCCATGGTGAGCTTGGTTCCGGCATGACCAAGACCGCGGGGCGGCGACGGGCGGACTCGAAACCGCCCGAGTACGACCTGCCGACGCGTGAGCCGCGAATCGAGTCGCCGCGCACCGCACGACTGCTGATGTTCTGCGTGCTCGTCGCGTGGATCGTCGGCACGGTCGCCGCAGGCACGTCCGTGGTGGCGGTCGAAACCCCCTACGACGTCGAGCGACCCGGCGCCGGCCTCCTGCTGATCGTGTTCAGCGTCGGGCTCACCCACCGGGTCGGCGGCCACATGCGCATCTGGGCGAGCCTCGGAACCATCCTGAGCATCGCCGCCGTCGCGACCGAAGCCAACGTCCTCCTGGCCGCGGCCGCGGCGGCCACCGCCGTGCTCGCCTCGGTGTGGGCCGTGGTCATCACCCGCCCTGCCCTGACGATCCTGCAGGCCGTGCGTGAGTACGTGCTCGCGATCGTCGTCGCCCTCAGTGGCACCGTGGGGGTCGCTGCCTGGAACGCCCCGGTGAGCTACCAGCGGTTCAACCTGGTCGTCCTCACCGTCGCGCTCGGCCTCGCGATCACCGTGGTCTGGAATCTGGGCGCCGGCCTGCACGGGCTCGGCCGGCAGAACCTCGCCATCCTGGCCGGCATTGCGGCCCTGCTCGTGCTGGTGCTCGCCTACTCCAGCTTCGTGCGCACACACGGCTCGCAGATGATCACCGACACGATCAGCGACCTGGTGATCTTGATGCGGCAGTCGTTCGGGGGCGTGCCCCGGCCGGTCGAGGTCTTCATCGGGTTCCCGGCGCTGATCGTCGGCGTCTCGATGCGCTCGCGCAACCGTGAGGGCTGGTGGATCCTCGTGTTCGCCGTCATCGGCACCGGGGTGCTGTCGACGTCCCTGGTGTCTCCCGGCGCCTTCCCGTCGTACATCGGCTTGTCCACGCTCTACTCGAGCATTCTCGGCCTGGTCGTCGGCCTGGTCGCGCGAAGCATCGCCGTTCGCAACCCCTCATCACGGTCCTCGCGGGTCGTCGAGCCGGAGCGGCGCATCGAGCCTCCCCGCCTCGCCGCGCTCAAGTGATGCGAGAATCACACACGGCACGGTGCCGCGCGCGAGCGTGACACCGGCGCCTGGAGGGGTGCCGGAGTGGCCGATCGGAACCGCCTTGAAAGCGGTCGCTGGCAGCAATGTCAGCCGCGGGTTCGAATCCCGCCCCCTCTGCGTGAGCACCACCTATCGCCTCGACCGTGGCGTCGCGCTCGCGACGGTGGGCATCTGCCTCGTCGTGGCTGCCGTCACGATCTTCCTGGCGTTCGTCCTGCATGCCGCTCGAATCCGCGGTGCGCTAGGTCGGGTATGTCGCCGGTGTCGTCGCCGCGTTCGCCATCGTCACTGGCTTCGCGGCACGCCTTCCGTCCGCCCGTGGTGCTCACGACTGGACGACGACGGAGTACCGATCGCGCACGCGCACGACGCGTGGACTCTTCTCCGGGCGCTGGCTCGACGTCGAGGACGTCACGGTCGCCGACGACGCGCTGGTGTTCGGCCTCGTCGGCGGTGGTGAGCAGCGGATGTCGCTCGGGTACTTCGGGCGCGACCGGATGCGGCTGATGCGTGACATCAACGAGCGGTTGAATGCGGCGAACGGGTACCGGCGGTTCGGAGGGCTGAGCTCGCGCCCGACGTCGGCCGAGCGCTCGTCGCTCGCTATCCTGTTCCGGTTGCCGGTCGCCACGGCCGGGATCTGGAGATGTCGCATAGTGGCCTAGTGCGCCCGCCTGCTAAGCGGGTTGAGGTTCAAACCTCTCGAGGGTTCAAATCCCTCCATCTCCGCCGAGGACGAGGAGCCAAACTTCGGCTTGGCCCTCGCAAGCCCACGCTGGTTTCCTCGGGCCAAGACCCGGGCGGAGCTCGCTCCGCTCCGGTGGGTCGACTCGAAACGCCAAGCCGCGCCTGGTGCAGTTGCCAAGCAGTCACCATGCGACGTTGCCGGTTGTCTCGAGGCGAAAGAACAGACGCCCTGTCACGTTCCATGGACTTGTCTCCGCGCCGGTTCGACGGATTGGGGCGTACTACGCACGCTGGATCGACCAGGGCAACCGCTCCTACGTGACGCTCATGGTGAGGACGAACATCACCGAGGACATGATCGCCAAAGTGTGCGCCATGCATCCCAGCGTGCGGTGTATCTCGCGCGACGAGGTGCTGCCAACGACAGGGATCGAGGACGAGCCGCCGGCTGAATCCACGGGTGAGGTTGCTAGCCTCACGGGGTGAAGTTGTCAGTTGTCGGCTGCGGGTACCTCGGTGCCGTCCACGCAGCGTGCATGGCCACACTCGGCCACGAGGTCGTCGGTATCGACACCGACAAGGCCAAGATCGACGCCCTCGCGGCGGGTGACGCGCCCTTCTTCGAGCCCGGCCTGCCGGAGCTGCTCGAGGAAGCCCGGGCGACCGGCCGGCTGAAGTTCTCCGACGACGTCGCCGACGTGCAGGGCTCGGACGTGCACTTCATCTGCGTGGGAACACCGCAGCTCCAGGGTGAGATCGCCGCCGACCTCACGTTCGTCGACGCCGCCGTCGAGGCCCTGCTGCCGCACGTCTCGCCTGGCGACCTGGTGGTCGGCAAGTCCACCGTGCCGGTCGGCACCGCCGAGCGTCTCGCCGCGATCCTCACGGAGGCCGACACCGGCGCCCTGCTGGCCTGGAACCCCGAGTTCCTGCGCGAGGGTCACGCGGTCCGCGACACCTTGCATCCCGACCGCATCGTCTACGGCGTCCCTCCCGGCATCGACGGCGACCGGGCGGTCATGCTGCT
>CAVQEY010000024.1:0-95118 GCA_963711615.1 uncultured Actinomycetota bacterium
GCTCCGATCAGCGCTACGACACGTTCGTCGACGAGCTGGGCTCGGCGTTCACGGACCTCGAGACGATCGAGCCCGAATCATTCCAATACAGGGCGAGGCGCGTGGTCGGAGACATGGCCACCGCGCTCCAAGGCTCGCTCCTGCTGCGGCACGGGCACCCGGCCGTCGCCGACGCCTTCGCCGCGAGCCGCCTCGGCCGCGACCACGGCGACGTCTTCGGCACTTTGCCGACCGGTCTCGACCTCGCCCCGATCATCGAGCGGTGCACGCCCAAGGGCACCGGCGAGCCACAAGCGGTCATCGCATGACTTCCGGCGAGCGCCCGGCCGCGTGGCGCGAGGGCGAGCTCGAGGGTGACGACTCCCTCTACGCCGGACGCGAGCAGTCCGACGACGGCCGCGAGTACCGAACCCTCACCTACGAGGTGACGGGCCGGATCGCCCGCATCACGTTCAACCGTCCGGATCAGGGCAACGCCATCACCAACGACACCCCGGTGGACCTCGCGCACGCCGTCGAGCGTGCCGATCTCGACCCGCGCGTGCACGTCATCCTGCTGTCCGGCCGCGGCAAGGGGTTCTGCGGCGGCTACGACCTGACGGTGTTCGCCGAGAATGCCTTCGCTCCCGACGGCGAGCCCGACGCCACGGGAACGGTGCTCGACCCAGCCGTGCAGATGGCCAACCACGAGCCGGGACGCACCTGGGACCCCATGGTCGACTACGCGATGATGAGCCGGTTCAACCGCGGCTTCGCCAGCCTGCTGCACGCGAACAAGCCGACGGTGGCGAAGCTGCACGGGTTCGCCGTGGCCGGCGGGTCCGACATCGCGCTGTTCGCCGACCAGATCATCTGCGCCGACGACGTCCGCATCGGCTATCCACCCACCCGCGTCTGGGGTGTGCCGGCGGCCGGGATGTGGGCGCACCGCATCGGCGACGCCCGCGCGAAGCGGATGCTGTTCACCGGCGACCTCATCGACGGACGCACCGCCACCGACTGGGGCCTCGCCGTCGAGTCGTGGCCGGCCGACGAGCTGGACCAGCGCACCGAGGCGCTCGTCGAGAAGATCTCGATGCTGCCGGTGAACCAGCTGATGATGGTCAAGCTCGCCCTCAACAGCGCACTGCTCGCCCAGGGCGTCGCGACGTCGGGGATGGTCAGCACGGTGTTCGACGGCGTCTCGCGCCACACCCGTGAGGGCTACGCCTTCCAGATGCGTGCCGCCACGGTCGGCTTCCGTGAGGCCGTGCGCGAGCGCGACGAGGCGTTCGGCGACGACAAGGGCAGCCGCGACCCAGCCCCACCGGATTCGTGACGAACCTCGCCACCTGGTGCGGCGCGTTGACGAACTGCGTCACGAATCCCGAGGTCAGCGGTTGTCGCGTTGACCTTCGGCCAGCGCATTCGACACCTTGGCGCCGCCGCTGACCTTCTGCACCTTGGCGTTGAAGTCGGGGAGAGACGCGGTGAGCGCTGCACCGACCCGGAACTCGAGTGGGGCAATGACGACCTCGGCGCGGTCGCGACGAATCGCCTTCACGACTCCGTCCGCGACGCTCTCGGGCGTCACGGTTCGGACGCCCGGCGGCAGCTTCGCCTTCGCGTTCGCGAACATGCCCGGCCTCACGCACGAAGCTGGGCTCGACTATCGACACCCCGACGCCGCGGTCGGCCACGTCCTGCCGGAAGCCCAGGGCGAAACCACGAAAGCCGAACTTCGTGGCGTTGTAGAGCGAGCTGTTGGTCGACGCGATCTTTCCCGAGACGGAGCCGACCATGACGATCTGTCCCTTGCCCCGCTCGACCATGCCGAGCGCCGCCGTGCGAGCCATGACGATCTGCGCGTGCAGGTTGACGGTGATCGATCTGGCGATCTGCTCCGGGGTGTACTCGAACAGGTCTCCCGACGACGAGAGGGCTGCGTTCGCGACCAGCACGTCGATGGATCCGGCCTCCTTCATCAGCCGGTCGACGTCGGCGAGATCCTCGATGTCGGCCGCGACCGCCTTCGCTCCGAGCTCCGTGGCCAGGGGCTCGAGCACGTCGAGGCGTCGGCCGCTGAGCACGAGGTCGGCACCTTCCTTGGCCAGTCGTCGAGCGATGGCTTGGCCGAGTCCGCCGGTGGCTCCGGTGACGAGGGCGCGGGATCCGCGCAGGTCGATACGTGCAGTCATGGCTACAGTCCTCTGCTCTTGCTGAAGCGTGCGGAGATGCCCTGGTAGGCCGGCCCGGCCAGCCGAACGAATGCGTCGAGCGCATAGTGCGTCCCAGCCGACGAGCACTCGGGCACGTCCCCGCTCCACGCCACGGAGGATGACCCGTGCGGCCTTGTCGGGGCTCATGTGGGCGAGCTTGTCGAACTCCTTCGAGAGCTTCTCGTGGTCGTAGCTGTCCGCCTGCTCGGCGTTGCGGGCGATGTTGGTCTTGATGCCGCCGGGATGCACACACGTGACCTTGACCGGTCTCTTGTTGGTGAGCATCTCCTGCCGCAGCGCCTCGGTGAACCCACGCACGGCGAACTTGGCCGCGTTGTAGGCGCTCTGCGTCGGCACGGCGAAGATCCCGAACACGCTGGAGATGTTGATGACGTGGCCGTCGCCAGAGGCGATCAGATGCGGCAGGAACGCCTTGGTGCCGTTGACGACGCCCCAGAAGTCGACGTCCATGACCTTCTCGACGTCCTTGAACGACATCTCCTCGACGTTGCCGGTGAAGGCGATGCCGGCGTTGTTGAAGATCATGTTGACCCGGCCGAAGTGCTCGGCGACCGCGCTCGCGTAGGCGAGGACGAGCTCGCGCTCGGCGACGTCGAGGTGGTCGCTGCGGACGTCGGCGCCCTGCGCCTTGACGAGGTCGAGCGTCTCCGCGAGGCCTTCGTCGTCGACGTCGCTGATGGCGAGCTTCGCGCCACGGCGGGCCAGCTCGACGGCCAGGGCGCGTCCGATGCCGGATCCGGCTCCGGTGACGACGGCGACCTTGTCGGTGAAGTGCGTCATGGGTTCCTCTCGGATTTCAGATACCGGCAGTATCCGAATGAGACGGTACCCGATCGCCGATCCAGGCGCCAGCAGTGTGGCCGTCGTCTCAGTGCCGACGACGCCGCGGTGTGAGGTGGACGCGCGGCAGCGGTGGGGCGGGGATGAGCTGGCCGTCGTGGCCCTCGACGTGACCGAATCGTCCGGTGGCCTGCTCCCAGTCGTCGCGGGCCTTCCGATGTTGAGTAAAAATAGGCGTGGCCCTCGACGTGACCGAATCGTCCGGTGGCCTGCTCCCAGTCGTCGCGGGCCTTCTCGATGTCGTCGTGGCTTCGCCCGATGAAGTTCCACCACATGACGAGCGACTCGGTGAACGGTTCGCCGCCGATGAGCAGCACCGTCGTGTCACGAGCGGAGGTCAGGTCGACCGACGTCGACCCGGGCTCCAGGTAGCGCATCTGCCGGTGGAGCAGGTCGAAGCCGCCGACGCGAACAGGTCCGTCGACGGCGAGAATCGCGTGCTCGAACTCCGGCTGCAGGGGAACGGTCGCCGTGGTGGTGGCGCCCAGCGTCAGCTCTGCACCGACCAACGGCGAGTACGTGGTGGCCGGCGACTCGGCGTCGGCGAGCTGGCCGACGAGCACCATGGCCCGCCAGCCGTTGCCGCCGGTGCGCGGGAGGTCGGGCAGGTGCTCGAACGCTGCCGGGCCGGCCCGCGAGCCGTCGGGCAGGGCGAGCCAGAGCTGCAGTCCGTGCATCATCGTGTCGTCGCCGACCGAGAACTCGGAGTGGGAGACGCCGTCGCCGGACGTCATGAGGTTCAGCTCCCCCGGCTTGAGGACGACGTCGCTGCCGAGGTTGTCGCGGTGACGGATGTCGCCGGCGAGGGGCCAGGTGACGGTCTGCAACCCGGTGTGCGGATGTGGCAGCACCTTCATCGGCTCCCGGGTGGGCCCGAAATGGTCGACGAAGCACCACGCGCCGACCGTCGGCAGCTCGCGGTGCGGGAGGGTGCGGTGGACCGTGAGTCCACGGACGCCGCCCAAAGGCACTTCCCGAGGCTCGAGCAGGAGGTCCCCAGTCATGACGTCAGCGTACGCGTCGTCACCCGTGACGCCGCGTCGTAGAGTCGCGACGTGGACCTTCCCGAGCTGCCTCCGAACATCCGCGTGGCGACGCCCGACGACCTTCCCGCGATCGGCCGGATGATCCGCGAGCTGGCCGATTTCGAACGCGAGCCGGACGTCGTCAAGGCGACGTCCGTGCAGCTGCACGACGCCCTGTTCGGAGTCGATGCGGTGGCGTCGGCGCTGATCGCCCTCGACGGCTCGGGCGAGGCCGCCGGCTTCGCGCTGTGGTACCGCACCTTCTCGACCTGGGAGGGTGTGCCCGGATTGTTTCTCGAAGACCTCTACATCGCCGAGCGCGAGCGCGGATCCGGCCTCGGCCGGGCGTTGCTGACGGCACTGGCCCGGATCGTGGTGAAGAACGGCTGGACACGGTTGGAGTGGAACGTGCTGCGCTGGAACACCGAGGCGATCGCGTTCTACGACGCCCTCGGCGGACGGCCGCTCGACGACTGGCTCACCTACCGGCTCAGCGGCGCCGCATTGGTGTCTCTGGGCACCTGACGCGGCGTCGTACCGCCGGCCCGCACGTGGACGGCGGGTAACGCCGTGCGCTATAACTCGTTCTACTCGTCAACAGTCCGAGCCCAAGGAGCCCGCATGCGCCGAGTCGTCCTGTTGATGGTGGTTCCCCTGCTCGCGGTGCTCTTGCCATCGATTCCCGCACAGGCGCACGTCGAACGCCCGTCGTACTGGCCGGATCCGAAGCCGGACTGCAGCATCTCTCCATGCGCCGGCGGAGAGGTGCCGACGGCCCGATCACTCAAGTCGGCCCTGAGCGACGCACCTCCCGGGGAGACGCTGGTGGTCTGCCAGGACGACTCGATGACCCGGCTGCGTCAAGCGATCGCCAAGGCGCGAGCCGGTGGCTATGACATCCGGCCGACGGACCATCGGTCGTTCTCGGCGTCCGAGGCCGCCCAGCTGCTCAAGACCAACAAGGCGCTGTTCCAGCGTTGCGAGTACGACGAGATCCAGGCCGCCGTGACCGCGGCCGGCAACAACGACCGCGTCGTGGTGATGCCCGGGCTCTACGAGGAGCCAACCGCTCGGTCGAAGCCGACGTTCGATCCGACCTGCAACCAGTACGAGATTCCGGCGGAGAGCGGCGACCCCGGTGCGCTGAGCCACGACTACCAGGTGCACTGTCCGAACGACGCCAACCTGGTTGCCGTGATCGGTCGCGGGCCCGACACCGCGCCGGTTCCCGCGCCGCGGGAGAACCGCCACGGAATCCCGAACCCAGGTCCGTGCATCCGGTGCAACCTCCAGCTGGAGGGCTCGGGGGTCAGCGCCGACGACGTGATCGTCGAGGCGGGTGACGCCGCTGCTGGCAACGGTGGCCCGTCCGCCGCCGGACACGAGAAGGACGTCGGCATCTTCGTCGACCGGGCCGACGGCTTCGTGCTGCGCAACGTCACTGTGCGTCACGCGCGCGAGCACGACATCTACGTCCTGGAGACCGACGGCTACCTGCTGGACAGGTTCAAGACGTTCTATGCCGGTGCATACGGCGTGCTCACGTTCGTCGAGGACCACGGCGTCATGCAGAACTGCGAAGCCGTCGGCAACGGCGACTCCGGCCTGTACCCCGGCTCCGGCGCGGCCACCACGGACAAGCGGTACCTGCCCTTCTACCCGGAGTATCGCTTCAGCCAGGTCGTCCGCTGGTGCGACAGTCACCACAACACGAGTGGATTCTCCGGCACCAACAGCCACGGCACGCTGATCACGGAGAACAACTTCTACGACAACGCCCTTGGCTACACGACCGACGTGTTCACCGCTCCCGGTCACCCGGGCTTCCCGCAGCACGGCAACGTCGTCGAGAAGAACAACTTCTACGACAACAACTTCAACCCGTTCACCGCCGATTCGGAGGTGCAGCCGTTCATCCCGGCACCGGTCGGCACCGGCCTGTGGATCGCCGGCGGCAACGCGAACGAGGTCAAGAACAACCGCTTCTTCGACAACTGGCGACGCGGCGCGATGGTCTTCGCGGTGCCGGATGCGCTCGTCTGTGGCCCGCCCCCGGTGGGAAGCTCGACACCAGTGCCGGGCTGCAACCCGCTGGCGACGACGACGTCGTTCGACAACCGCCTGCACCACAACCAGATGGGCGTCAGTCCCAGTGGAGGGGTCAAGCCGAACGGTCTCGATTTCTGGTGGGACTCCTTCCCGCTCAACACGGGCAACTGCTGGTGGTCGAACACCGCCGCACCCGGCAAGAAGGTGACCAGCGCTCCGAGCAATCTGCCCGGGTGCCTGGGCGGCACAGCGCCCGCGACCAGCATCGGCACCGGCGACCTGCTCAATGAGGCGGAGCTAGTCGCCTGCTTCGCCGGGTTCACCGTGGCCGGATATCCGAGGGGCGACGACACCTTGTGCTCGTGGGCGGTCACACCACCTCGACCCGGCAGCGCAGCTCTGAAGACCGACACGGCTGCCCAGCAGGACGGCCTGGCCGCCATCTGCGCCAGCGGGTTGGCCACGCGATTGTGCGCGCCGTTCCAGGCCAAGCTCGCCGGCTTCGACAGCAAGTCCGCGACCTCGGCCGAAAAGGCTCCCAACCCGCTCGCCGGCGTCGACCCCGCTCCGACCGAAGGACCGCTGGGAAGCTTCACCTGCAGCTGGTGGCGGAAGGCGGACAAGGAGCACCGGCTGGGAATGGTGCAACGGATCCGTGAGTTTGCGACCGGCAAGGCCGACAACGGCACCAAGGCGATCGGGTACGGCGCTGGCATGTCGGACGGCCGCGCGGCGAACCTGTTCGAGGACCGGTGCAGCACCTTCCAGACAGGTCCGTACGCGCTCTACAAGCTCTACGGCGCGGCCGCCCCGTTCGCAGCCCTGACCAACTGACGGCTCAGTCGAGCATGCGGTCGCGCAGGCGCTCGAGCGTCGCGACGTCGCCGCCGGTGTCGAGGAACCAGCCCTCGACGCCGCCGGGATGCTCGTCCCAGAGGTCGAGCGCACCCTCCAGCGCCTCGGACGAGACGAGGAAGAACGACACCGGCACCACCGGGTTGGCCGGGTCGCGGTTCAGGCGCACGTCGACGGCGGCGTGGGCGTCCTCACTGAGCAGGTAGTCGCCGACCACGTCGTCGTGGCTGACGCCGAGCAGCCGGAGGACCAGCGCCACGCCGAGGCCGGTGCGGTCCTTGCCGGCCGCGCAGTGGACGAGGACAGGGCCGTCGGCGTCGGCGACCTCGCGAACGAGGTCGACCAGCATGTGCGCGGCGTCCTCGAGCACCACGAAGTAGAGCGCCGCGAGCGACTCCGACCCCTGGTTGCCGGGACGCAAAGCGTCCAGCAGGGGGAGATTGACCAGCCGAGCCTCGAGGTGGGCCAGTGGATGCCCGTTCTTCAGCTCGAACGGCGACCGCAGATCGATGACGACCGAGGGCGGCCACGCAAGATCGTCGGGGACGATGTCGTCGTGCGCTGGAAGCGCGCTGCGCAGCAGGACGCCTGGACGAACGCGACGCCCGCCGGCCGTGGTGAAGCCTGCGACGTCGCGGAGGTTGGGAAGGTCGACTGGCACGTGTCAATCCTAGGACGTGACTCCCCACCACGATTCGTCCTGCGCTGGGTTGCTGATCAGACAGGTCAGCCGGTGCGCCGGACGGCGTGATGAATCGTGACGCCGCGACGTGGCTCGAACCGTCTCTGATGGAGAGCCAGAAACTCCTCGACTTCCACGTACTCGAGCCTGCGCTGCGCAAGCGCCGTGCTCGCCACCATCGCGTTGCGGCGCGACACCTGGTCGATGTCCACGTACCACCGGGTGGCACGCCCGGTTGCGAGCCGGAGGAGCTGCTGGGTCCCGATCACGTGTTCCACGGTAGGGAGCATCCGCGTCTTTGTGATCAACGTCGTGTGACAGGCGTGTGAACTCCGGTTATTGGTTGGCAGGTCAACTAAAATGAGAGTATGCGTCCGCTCTCCAAGCAAGCCGTCTCCACCGCCGTCGGCGCGGGTGCGGCGGTCACGGGCTACTACGGCGTCCTCGTGGGCGAGAGTCTCCTCGCGCGCAGAGCCATCGGCATGACCGAAGAGCGGCCGCCGTCCGCCGACGGCATCTACGGCGACGACCTTCCCGGCAGCCCCATCCGCTGCGTCGTGCTCGGCGACTCCGCGGTCGTCGGGTACGGCATGGACTTCGCCGACGCCACTCCGCCCGCGCTCATCGGTATCGGCCTGGCGCACGTGCTCGACACGCCCGTCGACATCCACTCGATGGCGGTCGTCGGCGCACAGAGCGAGGACCTGCGCGAACAGGTCAATCGCGGACTGACCTACAAGCCCGACATCGCGGTCATCGTCATCGGCACCAACGACGTCACCCACCAGCTGATGGGTCCGCTCTCCTCGGCCCGGCTGCTCGGTGCAGCCGTGCGCCGGCTCGTCGCCGCCGACTGTGAGGTCGTCGTCGGCACCTGCCCGGACCTCGGCACGGTCCAACCCATCCCCCAGCCGCTGCGCTGGGTCGCGCGACGCCGTAGTCGGGCGCTGGCACGCAAGCAGATGATGGCCGTCGTGGCCGCCGGCGGACGTGCCGTGTCTCTCGGCGACCTCCTGGGCCCGGTGTTCGCCGAGAAGTACGACCTGATGTTCGGCGCCGACCGCTTCCATCCGTCCGCCACGGGCTACGCCAACATGGTTTCGGTGCTGGTGCCGTCGATGGCGGCGGCGATGCGTGAACGTGCCGCGGAGGCCTCATCCGTCACCCGGCTGCCGCGCGACGTGGTGTCGCTGGACGAGGCGGCCGATCGAGCCGAGCTCCACGCGGGCACCGAGGTCTCGCAGCAAGGTCGCTGGGCCACCGTGCTCCGCCGCCGTCGCGCGAGCTGACCCCGAGACAGACGAACGGCCGGTTCCTCGGGGAACCGGCCGTCCGCGTTCTTGGGTCAGTCGCTGCCGCGCAGGATCGCGAGGATGCGCAACAGCTCGATGTAGAGCCACACGAGGGTGACGGTGAGGCCGAAGGCCGCACGCCACGACTCGCGCTCGGGCAGCCCGGCCTCGACACCCCGCTCGACGAAGTCGAAGTCGAGGATCAGCATGAACACGGCGAGCACCACGGCGATGGCCGAGACGACCAGGCCGAGCGTGTTGAAGCCGCGCAGGCCGCCGGACTCGAGCACGCCGGTGAGGCTCAGCACGAAGTTGATGATCATGACGCCGACGAAGCTGAAGATCGCGATGGTGACGACCTTGCGGAACTTGTCGGTGACCTGGATGTTGAAGAACTTGTACGCTGCCAGGGTGCCGCCGAACGCGACCATCGTGGCCAGAACCGCCTGGAAGACGATCGTCGGATCACCGACGTACGAGGCGACGACCTTGGAGAACGCGCCCACGAACACGCCCTCGACCACCGCATAGGCGATGACGAGGCCCGGGCTGACGATCTTCTTGAACGAGTTGACCAGCGACAGCACGAGGCCGATCAGCGCACCACCGATGGCCAGCGAGAACGCCAGGCCCTGGGCGGCTTGCGCCTCCGTGGGATCGGTGGCGCCGAGGTCGCCGATGAAGAACCAGGCCGCAGCTGCGGCGGCGATGACCAGACCAAGTGAGATCGCGGTCTTCTCGACAACGGTGTCCAGAGTCATGCGCCCCTGGCCACGCTCGGTGTGCGTGGGTGAGGTGCTCTGGCTGCCGTCGAGATCGACCTTCCATTCCGACGGGCTGGTGGCTACAGCGCCGCCACGACCGTTGAAACCGTCGCTGCGGGCGAAAACCGGGTTGTTGCTTTGCATCGTTCCCTCCGAAGGGGATGGGCTCCGTGGCCGGAGTCGTGGCTGAAACCATTGACTGACTTCACCCTATACAACGACCTGACCCGCCGAATTGCTCCCGAATTTTTGGTTGAACCAGCCAACCATTCGCGTGCTCGTGAGCGGTGTCAGGCTTCCTCGCCCGCGCGAACACACAGGCTGCTGGCCGCATTGATCGCCTCGCGGATGTCCTCCACCTTGCCACCGGCCTGCCCGGCCGCGTAGCCCGCGATGAACGTGGTGAGCGGCGCCGCGAGACGTGTCACGGCGTGGGCGGCGTCGCCGGCGAGGTCGAGCACCTGCCCGACGTCGAGGTCGAGCTCGTCGAGGCCCAGCTCGGCGGCCATGGCGGCCACCCAGTCGTCGAGCGTGATGTCAGTCATCTGAACGTCCCTTCGGCCATGGCTCGATCGTGCCACGGGTCGGCGATCTCTGTCGCGCGTGATCGTCACGCCCGGACGTCGTGCAGATGGTGCTCCATGTCGTGCAGAAAGTACTGCGCCAGGGTGGCGACGGTGAATGAGGCGCCGTCACCGCGCCGGCCGGTGCGGGACCATGCGTCGTCGGGCACGGCGTCGAAGACCTCGGCGACCCGCTCCCCCGCCTCGACCAGCTGCGGTGCGACGTCGGCCGGGTCCTGCGTGTCGTAGTGGTCCGCGACCGCGGTCTCGTCCTGGTCCCAGTTCTCGAACTGGGGGTCGTCCTGCTCGAGCATCAGCGTGGCGCGGCCGGCGAAGACCCGGAACACGTCGCGAACATGGCAGGCGTACTCGGTGGGTGACCAGGTGTGGTCGTCCGGACGTTCGCGGGCGTCCTCGCGACTCAACGCCTCCTCCCATCGCGGCAGCGCGGCCCGGACGCGGTCGCCCACCGTGGTGGGGTCGACGTCGGCGGCAGCGAGACCGCACTCGAGGCACGGCTCCTTCAGGACCCAGGTCCAGTCCTTGGTGTCAGGGGTGATGGCCATGAACGTCAGCGTGGCAGATCGTTAGGGTTCGATCCATGGACACGGCGGCCGAATCGCATCGAGAACGCGCCACGTCCGCGTGGCGTGCCGAACCGGTTTCCTTCATTCGTCGAGGTGGACGGCTCACCGGGCGCCAGCAGCGTGCATGGGACGACCTCCACACCACGCACGTCGTCGACGTGCCACGCCACGGGCCGAGCACGTCGGTCGACCCGGATTTCCGCTTGGACGTCGAGACGATGTTCGGGCGACGCGCACCGCTCGTCGTCGAGATCGGCAGCGGGCGGGGTGAGGCGCTCGTGGCCGCGGCGGCAGCGCACCCGGAGCAGGACTTCCTCGGACTCGAGGTGTACGTGCCGGGCGTGGCGCAGACGCTCGTGACGATGCGACACGAAGGCGTCCAGAACGTCAGGCTGGCTGTCGTGAACGCCACGGAGGCGCTGGCCACGATGCTCGCACCCTCGTCGGTGAGTGAGCTCTGGACCTGGTTCCCCGACCCCTGGCACAAGAAGCGGCACCACAAGCGACGGCTGGTCACGGTGTCGTTCACGCAGCTCGTCGAGCGGGTGCTCGAGCCCGGTGGCACCTGGCGGTTCGCCACCGACTGGGACGACTACGCCAAGGTGGCCGCCGAGGTGATCGCCGACTCCCCTTACGTCGACGGCGGCCCGGTGGCCCGGCCCGAGGCGCGGACGCTCACCAGGTTCGAGAGCAAGGGCGTCGCCGCTGGTCGCAGGATCCATGATCTCGCCGCGCAACCTAGACTGACATCGTGACGGAGACGACCCACGCCGAGACCCTCGGCATCACCGAGGGCTCGATCGTCTGGGTGATCGCCGACTCGGTGGAGGAGACCGCGCTGCTCGACCCGCTGCCGGCCGGCGCCGAGACGGTCGACGAGCCGATCGACGGCATGGACGCAGCCCTGCTCCTGGCCGACAACCTCGCGTCGCTGGAGGTCCGGCTCGACGAGGTGCTCCCCTCTCTGGGCTCGACGCCGGTGGCCTGGATCTCCTTCCCCTCCGGGCATCCGCACGAGCTCGACCGCGAAGCACTCATCACACTGGTCGGCGAGTACGGCTGGGGCGTCGGCCCCGAGGTACGCCTCGACGAGACGTGGTCCGCGGTCCGCCTGCGCCAGCTCTGAGCCGTCAGGCGTGCCGAGTGGCGCAAACCCGCCCGCGAGTGGCGCAACCTGGCGATTCTGAGACGGCGCGTCGCGCCAACTTGCGCCACTCGCGGTCAGAAATGCGCCACTCGATACTCATGCGAGTCGAAGGCGGGTGATCCAGATGCCCGGCGGCACCTGCTCGTCGCTCTCGACAGCGAAGCCGTGTCGCACGTACAGCGCGACGCCCGGAGCGTTGTCGCGGCCGGTCGACACGACGACCGGACGCCCATCGGCCCGGTCGATCACCGCCCGCAGCAGCGTGGTGCCGACGCCCTGCCGGTGCGCCGGCGGGGCCACCATCAGTCGGTCGATGTCGAGGTGGTTGCCGTGGTCGCGCCAGGCGATCGCGCCCACGAGCTCGACGCCCCGCCACGACACGAGGTAGCGACCACGCCACGCCGGCAGGGTCACTTCGTCGTCCTGCAGCGGTGGCAGCCGGTCGTCGCCGACGAGATCGGCCTCGGCACGGTAGGCGTCATGCTGCAGCCGCAGCAGCTCACGGGCGAACCATGGGTCGAGAGCGGGGTCCGGCGCGGCGAGGATCACGACCCCAGTATGTGACGATGTGCTCCCGGTGGGGCTCGAACCCACACTGGGGCGGTTTTAAGCCGCCTGCCTCTGCCGATTGGGCTACGGGAGCGTGCCAAGCCTAGGCTGACGTCATGGCGGGGTTGACGTGGATGACGGCCTTTCTGGATCTGCCGGCCCGTGCGTTCGACGTCGACACGGCGTTCTGGCGGGCGGTCACCGGCAGTGGGCTCTCGCCCGCACGCGGCGAGCACGACGAGTTCGCGACGCTCGTCCCCCGCGACGGCGACCCGTATCTCAAGGTGCAGCGCATCGCCGACGGGCCGGCGCACCTCCACCTCGACCTGCACACCGACGACGTCCCCGGCTTCGTCGAGCAGGCCACGACCCTCGGCGGACAGGTGCAGTGGTCCGGCGAGCACGTCGTGATGACCTCACCCGGCAGGTTCACGTTCTGTGCCGTCCCGCTCCCGGGCGGCACGACGATCCCGACGCCGGTGCCGTGGTGGGGCGGCACGAGCATCGTCGACCAGGTCTGCCTCGACATCCCCGCTCCGCTGCTCGACGTCGAGACGACCTTCTGGGCCAGCCTCACGGGCTGGGAGCACACTCAAGGCCGCTTCTCGGAGTTCACGTGTCTCGAGCGTCCCGACGGCCAGCCGTTGCGGCTGCTGCTGCAGCGACTCGAGTCCGAGGACGGCCCGGTGCGTGCGCACTTCGACCTCTCCAGCGCCGACCGCGTGGCGGAGGTGGTCCGTCACCGCTCTCTCGATGCCGAGCTGGTGAACGACACCGGCAACTGGACGGTGCTGCGCGACCCTGCCGGACTGGAGTACTGCGTGACCGACCGCGACCCGGCTACCGGGGTTCTCCCACCGGTCCGCTGACGTCGACGACGTTCACGAGCGGCTGACCGGACTGCAGGCGGGAGATCTGCTCACGAACGAGTGCCTCGACCCGGTCGTGCATGGTGGTCACCGCGCCGCCGACGTGCGGCGAGACGAACACGCCGGGCGTGGTCCAGAGCGGGTGGTCGGGCGGCAGCGGCTCGGGGTCCCAGACGTCGGAGGCGACTCGGATGTGGCCGGTGGCCGCGTGACGAACGAGCGCGTCGGTGTCGGCGACCTTGCCGCGCGAGACGTTGACGACCAGGGCGCCGGGCCGCATGACCGAGAGGAACGTGTCGTCGACGAGGTGGTGCGTCTCAGGGCCATACGGCACCGCGACGACGACCGCGTCGACGCCCGGAAGCAGCGACATCAGCTCGTTGATGCCGTGGACGAAGCCGTGCTCGTCCTTGCGGGCGGTGCGCGCCACCCGCACGAGGTCGACGCCGAATCCGTCGAGCCGGGCATGTACTTCGGTGCCGATGCCTCCGTACCCGAGCAGCATGATGCGGGAGCCGAGCAGGCCAGAGTGCCAGGCGCGCACCCAACGTCCCTCGGGCATCGCCCGCGCGAACTCGTCGAAGCCGCGCTGCGAGGCGATGAGCAGGCCGACGGCGACCTCGGCCGCCGGGCCCTCGTGGACGCCGACCGCGTTGCACCAGGTGATGCCGTCGGGCACGTGCCCGACAGCGTCGTCGTAGCCGAGCGTCTGCGACTGCACGGCCCGCACCCGCTCGGCGTCGAGCAGGGTCAAGTCACCTTGGAGGACGTAGGGCCGGACGGCGAGGTCGATCGGGCCACCGCCGGGCAGTGGGCTGGCGAAGTCCCAGACGACCGTGTCCACGTCCGGCAGCTCAGTGAAGCGCACCTGGGTGCGCTCGTCGGGCAGGCTCAGGCGAATGCTCATACCGCCCCCCAGGCGATGCCGTCGAGGATGTCGTGTTCGCTGATCAGCACGGAGTCGGTGTCGAGCGGCAGCTGCTCGAGCACGCGGTCGAGGACGAGCGCCCCACCACCGATGACGTCGGCGCGGCCCGGGTGCATGAACGGCAGGGCGCGGCGGTCGGCGACCGACATCTGCAGGAGCGAAAGGCAGGCCGACCGGAGCGCACCGAACGGCAGACGTGTGCCGTGGATCGCCTCGCGGTCGTACGACGGGAGGTCGAGGGCGTACGCCGCCACCGTGGTGACCGTGCCCGCAACCCCCACGATCGACGTCACCGGTTCGAGGTCTGCCACGGCCGGCGCCAGCACGGCGTCGAGGTGCTGCATGGCACCGGTGACCTCCGCCACCGGCGGTGGATCACTCGGGAGGAAGCGCTCGGTGAGCCGGACCGAGCCGATGTCGAGGGACGTCGACCACTCGATGTCGGACCCCTCGCCGACCACGAGCTCGGTGGACCCGCCACCGATGTCGACCACCAGCGTGCGTGCGGGTTCGAGGCCGCGGGTGGCACCCACGAACGACGCCAACGCCTCGTCCTTGCCGGTGAGCACCTGCGGCCGCACACCGAGTATCGACTCGACGGCAGTGGCGAAGTCGTCGGCGTTCTCGGCGTCCCGAGCGGCCGAGGTCGCGCAGAACCTGACTCGCTCGACGCCCAGCATCGTGATCAGCTCCGCATACTCGCGGGTGGCCTGCAGCGTGCGGTCGATCGCCTCGTCAGCCAGTCGTCCGGTCGCATCGACGCCCTGGCCCAGACGCACGATGCGCATTTCGCGCACCAGCTCTGTGCTTGTTGCCGCCCGTGGCCCGGCACCCCCGCCGGGCTCCGTGCCATCGGTGAGGTCGGCGATGAGGAGGCGGATCGAGTTGGTGCCGCAGTCGATCGCCGCAACACGGTCTCGGCGGGGCATGACCTGAGATTAGCGGCTGCGGTGAACGGCTCCGCTCATGACGGTGGTGCGGCGCACGTCGAGCCGCTCCACCAGTCGCCGAGCAGCACGACGGCCTCGTCGCCGAGGGGGTTGACGCCCGGTCCCACGGCAAGAGCGTGGCCGACGAGCACGTGCAGGCACTTCACGCGGTGGGGCATACCGCCGGCCGACACACCATCGATCTCGGGCACCTGCCCCAGCTCCGCGCGTTCAGCGAGGTACGCGACATGTGCCCTGGCGTAGGCATCCGCCAAACCCGGGTCGTCCACCAGTCGGTCACTCATCTCGGCCATCAGACCGGATGCCTCCAGTGTGCCGATGGCACCGGACAGGCGCGGGCAGGTGACGTAGTACAAGGTCGGAAACGGTGTGCCGTCGGGAAGGCGCGGCTCGGTCTTGACCACGTTCGGGTGTCCCGACGGGCAGCGGGAGACGACCTCGACGATCCCCCGCGCCGGGCGTCCGAGCTGCTCGGTCACGGTCTCGAGGTCAGCAGGCGCGACACTCACTGCTTCTTCAGCACCTCGTCCGGGTCCTCGACGGGCTTGGGCTTCGCTGGCTCCTTGCCGGCCTGCTCGACGCTCCCCCAGAGCGTGTCGTACCACTCCCGGCTCTGGGCCGTCGGCGGTGCGTCGAGGGTCGGGACCTGGCCCTGCACCGACCCGTCGCTGCCGATGACGCGGTAGCCGACCTCCCCGGGCATCACCCACCCGAACCGCGCGCGAGCCTGCTGCCTGATGAACGCCGGGTCGTCGAATCGCGCCTGGGTGTCCTTGAGCTGGTCGATGGCGTCGCGACGCAGGACGATCTCGGCCTTCGCCGCCTGGATCTCGCCACGCTGCTCCCACCAGGCATGCAACGCCGATGTGTACGACGCCACCAGAAGCAGCACCACCGACACGAGGACGACCGCCCGGGTGGTGAACCGCGGAGCCTGCCGGCCACGTTGGGCGACCGGACGGCTGCGCCCAGCGCCGACCGGGCGCCGACTCGCCGTCGAGGAGCCACCGGGGCGTCGTGACGAGGACCGACCCGGACCGCGCGAGGACGCCATCGGCGTCAGAGCACCAACCGCGGAAACGCTGACGCGCCGGCGTAGGACGCCGAGCCGCCGAGCAGCTCCTCGATGCGCAGGAGCTGGTTGTACTTGGCGACACGATCGGAGCGGGCGGGTGCGCCGGTCTTGATCTGGCCACAGTTCGTGGCCACCGCCAGGTCGGCGATGGTGACGTCCTCGGTCTCGCCGGACCGGTGGCTCATCATGCAGGCGAAGCCGTGGCGGTGGGCGAGGTCGACCGAGTCGAGGGTCTCGGTGAGCGAGCCGATCTGGTTGACCTTCACGAGCAGCGCGTTGGCGGCGCCCTCGCTGATGCCACGGCTCAACCGCTCGACGTTCGTGACGAACAGGTCGTCGCCGACGATCTGAACCTGGTCGCCGATGGCCTCGGTGAGGGCCGTCCAGCCGTCCCAGTCCTCCTCGTCGAGCGGGTCCTCGATCGAGACGATCGGGTACGAGTCGACGAGGTCGGCGTAGTAGTCGGCCATCTCGGCGGACGTCGTCGCCGTGCCCTCGAAGGTGTAGCTGCCGTCTTCACAGAACTCCGACGCCGCGACGTCGAGCGCGAGCGCGATGTCGGAACCGAGCTCGAAGCCGGCCTGCTGGACGGCCTTCGCGATGAGGTCGAGCGCGGCGCGGTTGGACGACAGGTCGGGCGCGAACCCGCCTTCGTCGCCCAGGCCGGTGGACAGGCCGTCGGCCTTCAGCACCGACTTGAGCGCGTGGTAGACCTCGGCTCCATGGCGCAGAGCCTCGGCGAAGGACGGGGCGCCGATGGGGGCGATCATGAACTCCTGAACGTCGACGTTGGAGTCGGCGTGGGCGCCGCCGTTGAGGATGTTCAGCATCGGCACCGGGAGGACGTGGGCGTTGGGGCCGCCGACGTAGCGGAACAGCGGCAGCCGGGCCGACTCGGCCGCGGCCTTGGCCACAGCGAGCGAGACGCCGAGGATCGCGTTCGCGCCGACCTTCGCCTTGTTGGGCGTGCCGTCGACGTCGAGCATGGCCAGGTCGACGGCGCGCTGGTCGTCGGCGTCGAAGCCCACGAGGGCGTCACCGAGCTTGGTGTTGACGGCGTCGCAGGCCTTGAGCACGCCCTTGCCGAGGTAGCGTTTGCCGCCGTCGCGCAGCTCCACGGCCTCGAACTGGCCGGTGGAGGCGCCCGACGGCACGGCGGCGCGACCGATGGTGCCGTCGTCGAGAGCGACCTCGACCTCGACGGTGGGGTTGCCGCGCGAGTCCAGGATCTCGCGGGCTCCGACGGCTTCGATGCTGGCCAAGAGACTTCTCCTCAGGAGGTTTCGCGTACTGGGACAGCCTAGGGCGTGTCTCCCTGTTCCGGCCCGAGGGTCGCGTGGTGTCGCGCTCGGCTGGCAAGGCAGAGGAGGGAGGCGCGCCCATCGGGGCTTCCGCCGTCACTCAGGCGGCTCACCGCGCTTCTCGGCCTCCTTGATCCGCTGCCACTGCGCGTCGACCTCCTCAGCGGACGTGACCACCGCGTCGCCGAACACGTGCGGGTTGCGCCGCACCAGCTTGGCGGTGATTCCGGCCGCGACGTCGTCGACGTCCCAGCCGTGAGGATCGTCGGGAGTGCCCTCAGCGGCAACGGCTGCGTGGAAGACGACCTGCATCAGCAGGTCGCCCAGCTCCTCACGGAGGTGATCGGTGTCGCCGGACTCCAGCGCTTCGAACGTCTCCTGAGCCTCTTCCAGCACGTACGGGGCGAGCGACTCGTGGGTCTGCAGCTGCGTCCACGGGCACTCGCGACGCAGGCGGCCCATCACGTCGACGAGGTCGAGCAGACGGGCGCCGGGCAGGTCGTGGGAGCCGAGCACGATCTCGATGGACGGCTCTTCGCTCGGTGCATCGGAGCTGGCCACCAGCGAGTCGGCGACGTCGCGGGCCCACTCCAGGTCACCGGGCGGGGCGATCCACACGACGTCGCCCGTTGCATCACTCGGGCGGCTCGGCGAGACATCGACGTCGATGCCGGCCGATCGGATCCCCTGGACGTGCGGTCCCTCATCGGCCGAGAGCACACGATCGGCCGATCGCAAGGCGTCCCACGCCTCGAGCGTCAGGACGCCGGGAGCCACCCGGGGGCTGACGACGATGATCCGCATCATCTCGAGCACTGCTGCGTGGCGGGAAGCCCTTCCTGTGCAGACGGGTCCGGCGCCTTGACCGGCACCGAGAGCGAGCCGGTGACGGCCTTCTGAGTGCCGTCGCGCGCGATGCCGTAGCGCGGGTCGAACTGGACGTCGCGGCGTCCGATCTCGGCCTGGATCAGGCGTAGCCCCTGCTGGCGCAGCTGTTCGGCCTCGGCGTCCGGGTCGTCGTTCTGCTCGGCACCGAGCAGCTCGGCGATGGCGAAGGTGCGCTGCGAGGCGTTGATCGCGTCGACCACGGAGTCGACCTCGTCGGCGGGGAACGTCTGGCCGATCTCCTTGCGCTGGGCGGGAGTGATCTCGTAGGCCGACGGGTTGGGCGTCACGTTCGCGTCGTCCGCCATGTCGCGGGCGACGACGCCGACGACGAGGTCGGTGACGGCCTGCCGGCGGACGTCAGCGTTGCTGACGGGAGTGCCTTCGGGTGCGCTCAGCAAGGTGAGCTGGCAGTAGACCGTGGCGACGTCGTCAGCTTGACCCATCGGGATCGTGGTGTCGCCGACGACCGCCGCGGCGCCGGGATGGACCGATCCGCAGCCCGCGAGCAGCAGCGCCACCGCGGCCGCGGCGAGGACGCGCGACTTCATGGGCGACACCCTACCCACGGTCGTCGCGACGTCAGGCGGGTGGGACGAGGGTGTCGACGACCGTGCGGGTCCACTCCAGCAGCTCGCGGTCCCGCAACGGCGTGCCGCCGACCGGTGCCGTGCGCGGATGAGGCACGAGGGCGATCTCGGCGGCGTGCTTGTAGATGCTCTTGGGGTGGATGCGCCGCAGCCGCAGCTGGGACGACTCCGGCAGCACAGCCCCGGCGAACCGGACGTTCGAGCCCGCCGTGGTGACCTCGCGGAGACCGGCTTCGCGAATGCGGACGCGGAGCCGGGCGACCTCGAGCAACGTCTCGACAGCGGCGGGCGGCTCGCCGTACCGGTCGACTAGCTCGGCCCTCAGCTCCTCGACCTCGTCGGTGCTGCGGACATCGGCCAGATGTTTGTACATCTCGAGGCGCAGGCGCTCGCTCGGCACGTAGTCGTGCGGAAGGTGGGCCTCGATGGGCAGCTCGATCTTGACCTCACGCTCCGGGGTGCCCTCGCCGCGGAACTCCGAGACGGCCTCGCCGACCAGGCGCACGTAGAGGTCGAAGCCGACTTCGGCGATGTGGCCGGACTGCTCGCCGCCGAGCAGGTTGCCGGCGCCACGGATCTCCAGGTCCTTCATGGCCACCTGCATGCCGCCGCCGAGCTCGGAGTGTTGTGCGATCGTGGCGAGCCGGTCGTGCGCCGTCTCGGTGAGCGGCTTGTCCGGCGGGTACAGGAAGTACGCGTAGGCGCGCTCGCGTCCGCGCCCCACCCGGCCGCGCAGCTGGTGCAGCTGCGAAAGGCCGAGCGCGTCGGCCCGCTCGATGATCATGGTGTTCGCATTGGAGACGTCGAGACCGGACTCGACGATGGTGGTGCACACCAGAACGTCGAACCGCTTCTCCCAGAAGTCGACCATCACCTGCTCGAGCTTGTGCTCCCCCATCTGGCCGTGAGCTGCGGCGATGCGCGCCTCAGGCACCAGCTCCTGCAGGCGGCGGACGACCCGGTCGATGCTTTGCACGCGGTTGTGGATGAAGAACACCTGGCCCTCGCGCAGCAGCTCGCGGCGGATCGCTGCAGTGACCTGCTTCTCGTCGTAGCCGCCGACGAAGCTCAGCACCGGGTGGCGCTCTTCCGGCGGCGTCGCGATGGTCGACATCTCGCGGATGCCGGTGATCGCCATCTCGAGCGTGCGTGGGATCGGGGTCGCAGACATGCTGAGCACGTCGACGGCGGCCCGCAGGTGCTTGAGCGCCTCCTTGTGCTCGACGCCGAAGCGCTGCTCCTCGTCGACGATCACCAGGCCGAGGTCCTTGATGCGAATGCCGGGCTGCAGCAAGCGGTGCGTGCCGATGACGAGGTCGACCGTGCCGTCCTCCAGGCCGGCCAGCGTCTCCTTGGCCTCACGGTCGCTCTGGAACCGCGACAGCGGGCGGATGTTGACGGGGAACTGGCCGAATCGCTCGGCGAACGTCGCGAAGTGCTGCTGCACGAGCAGCGTGGTCGGCACCAGCAGGATGACCTGCTTGCCGTCCTGGATCGCCTTGAACGCGGCGCGCACGGCGATCTCGGTCTTGCCGTAGCCGACGTCGCCGCAGACCAGGCGGTCCATCGGCACGGTGCGCTCCATGTCGCGCTTGACCTCGTCGACCGTGGAGAGCTGGTCGGGGGTCTCGACGAACGCGAAGGCGTCCTCGAGCTCGGCCTGCCACGGTGTGTCCGGTCCGAAGGCGTGGCCCTTGGTGGCCTGGCGCGCGGCGTACAGCTTGATGAGCTCGCCGGCGATCTGGCGCACGGCCTTGCGAGCCCGGCCCTTGCGCGCCCCCCAGTCGGAGCCACCCAGCTTGTCGAGGCTTGGCTGCTCACCGCCGACATAGCGGCTGACCTGGTCGAGCTGGTCCATCGGCACGAACAGGCGGTCGCCGGGCTGTCCGCGCTTGCCCGGTGCGTACTCGATGACGAGATACTCGCGGGCCGCACCGTGCACGGTGCGGTTGACGAGCTCGACATAGCGTCCGACGCCGTGCTGCTCGTGCACGACGTGGTCGCCGGCCTTGAGCTCGAGCGGGTCGACCTGCTTGCGGCGTCGCGCCGGCATGCTCGTGCGCTCGGCCCGATCGGCGGCACGCAGGCCGACGAGGTCATCATGGGTGACGAGGACCAGGTTGCTGGCCGGCAGCACCAGTCCGTGGGCGAGCTCGCCGCACAGCACTTGGACAACGCCACTGGCCACGTCAGGTTCGAGTGATCCCGGGACGTCGTGCTCGGCCAGCCACTCGACCGTGCGCTGCGCCTGTCCGTGGCCGGGCACCACGATGACGACCCTGCGACCCGCGGCCAGCCAGCCGCGGACGTCGGCCAGCGCCGCCTCCGTCTCGCCGCGGTATGTCGGCGTGGCCTCGACATGGGCCTCGGACGAGTCGTCGTCGAGGCCGAACGGCGACAGACCCAGCCAGGCGTGGCCGAGCCCGCGGGTCTCGTCATGGGCGGCGTCGAGGGTGTGGAACGCGGCCGGACCGAGGTCGATCGGCGCCTCCGCGCCGCTGGCCGCCGCTGCCCACGATGCCTGGAGAAACTCGTCGCTGGTGGCGACGAGGTCGTGGGCGCGTGCCCGCACTCGCTCCGGGTCGCAGATCAGCACCGATCCGGGGCCGGGGAGAAGGCTGACGAGCGATTCCATGTCGCCGACGAGCACCGGTGCCAGCGACTCCATGCCCTCGACGGCATGGCCCTCGGCCAGCTTCGAGAACAGGTCGGACAGCGAGGGATGCTCGCGGGCCAGCTCGGCGGCCCTGGCGCGGACCTCGTCGGTGAGCAGAAGCTCGCGGCATGGCGGCGCCCACAGGTCGTCGACGGCGTCGAGCGAGCGCTGGTCGGCCACGGCGAAGCGGCGGATCTCCTCGACGGTGTCGCCCCAGAACTCCACTCGCAGCGGATGCTCCTCGGTGGGCGGGAACACGTCGACGATGCCGCCGCGCACCGCGAACTCCCCGCGCCGCTCGACCAGGTCGACGCGCACGTAGGCGGCCGCGGCCAGGTCGCGAACCAGGTGCTCGAGACCATGGTCGTCACCCGTTGAGACGGACACCGGAGCGAGGTCGGCCAGCCCCTTGACCTGCGGCTGGAGCAACGAACGTACCGGCGCAACGATGACGTCGAGCGGCATCGGGTCGGCGTGTACCAGTCGCCGCAGCACCGCCAGGCGCCGACCCACGGTGTCCGAGCGCGGCGAGAGCCGCTCGTGCGGCAACGTCTCCCAGGCCGGGTAGAAGGCCACGGAGTCGGACCCGATGAGGTCGCCCAGCTCGACGACGAGATCCTCGCCCTCACGTTGAGTGGCGGTGACGACGAGCACGGTGCCGGCCTGCGCCAACGCCGCGGCGACGAACGGACGAAGGGCCTCAGGTCCCCTGAGCGTGAGCTCGTCGACACCCTCCCGCTCGACGAAACTGGCCACGCCCGGGTCGGACCCGACCGCCCCGGCGAGCGCGGCCAGCGGGGCGTCGACCCGTGCGGTGGAGGTGCTCACCGGGCGCCAGCGCTCATCGGTTGTAGGCGCTCTGGGTGGCCTCGAGACCTCGCGTCATCAGGCTCTCGACCGCGTCGGCGGCCTCCTGGATGTAGACCGGGAGCTCCTTGCGCTCACGCGAGGAGAACGTCTTGAGCACGTGGTCGGTGACGCCACCGCGCCCGCCGGGACGGCCGATGCCGATGCGCACCCGAAAGTACTCGCCGGTGCCGAGGGCACTGCGGATGTCACGCAACCCGTTGTGGCCGTTGTCGCCGCCGCCGAACTTGACGCGTAACGACCCGAACGGGAGGTCGAGCTCGTCCTGCACGACGATCAGCTGCTCAGGCTCGACGTCGTAGTACTTCGCCATCGTGGAGACCGCGCCACCGCTGTCGTTCATGTACGAGCGCGAGCGACCGAGCACGATGCGCTCGCCGGCCAGCCGTCCTTCGACGACGTCAGCGCGCTTCGAGGTGTGTGCCTTGAAGGCGCTGCCCATGCGTGCGGCCAGGACGTCGGTGACGAGATAGCCGACGTTGTGCCGGGTGGCGGAGTACGACGGACCCGGGTTCCCGAGCCCGACGACCAACCAGGTCACTACTCGTCCTCGGAGTCCCCACCAGCGGTGTCGCCCCCAGCGGACTCACCCTCGGCGGCCTCACCCTCGGCACCTTCACCTTCACCTTCGGCGCCCTCACCCTCGGCACCCTCGGCCTCTGCAGCCGCCTCGATCTCCTCGTCGGAGAGGTCGTGCTCGATGCCGGCCTCGGCCTCGGCCGCTTCGAGCTCGGCCTCGATCTCCTCGGCAGTGGGCGCAGCGATGACGTTGACGATGAGCCATTCCTCGGGGATGGCCAGCGAGCTGCCGGCCGGGAGGATGAGGTCGCCGGCATGGATCTGCGAGCCGACCTCGAGGCCCTCGATGGACACCTCGACCGACTCGGGGATGTGCGTCGCCTCGGCCTCGACCGAGATGGTCGAGTTCTCGGTGACGATCAGCGCCTCCGGGTTGGCCTCGCCCACCAGGTGGACACGGATGTCGACGGTGACCTTCTGGCCCTTCTTCACGAGCAGCAGGTCGGCGTGCTCGATGACGCCCCGGAGCGGGTCACGCTGAACCTGCTTGGGAATGCACAGATGGGTGTCGGATCCCAGGGCGATCGACAGCAGCGCGTTGGAGTTCTTCAGCGCGAGCGCGAGGTCGTGGCCCGGGAGCGTGATGTGCGTGGGGTCGATGCCCGAGCCGTACAGCACGGCGGGCACCTTGTCGGCGCGCCGGATGCGGCGGGCGGCGCCCTTGCCGAACTCGGTGCGGTTCTCGGCGGCGATCTTGATCTCGGCCACGGGGTGATGCTCCTCGGAAGTTCTCGTCAGTCGGGTGTCGGATCGGGGGGACACGGGCGCTCGACACGGAACTCACCAGTGGAGCACCCTGTCGATCACGGCCTGGGACTGGGTCCCGGCCCTCGCCGAGGCAACCCCGAGAGTCTATCGCAGCGCCGACAGTCGCCGAAATCGGTGTGTCAGCGGTTCTTCTTGCGCGACTTGCGCTGCTGCTTCGCCTTCTGCCGGTTCTTGTTCTTGACGTTGCTCTGCCGCTGGCGCTGCTGAACCTCGGGAGCGCCACCAGCCCCGGTGTCGTCGCGGACCTCGACCTCGCCGCCCTCGGCGGGTGCGGAGTACGAGAGCTTCTGTGCGGACTTGCGCTTCTGCAGGCCTTTGCCCTGGAGCTGCAGCTGAGGCTGCGCGCCGACGGACTCCGCCGGGGTGGCCTCTTCGGTCGCTTCGACCTGGACGTCGAGGTTGAACAGGAAGCCCACGGACTCCTCGGCGATGGCGTCCATCATGGCGGTGAACAGGTCGAACCCCTCGCGCTGGTACTCCACGAGCGGGTCGCGCTGCGAGTACGCCCGCAGGCCGATGCCCTCGCGCAGGTAGTCCATCTCGTACAGGTGCTCACGCCACTTGCGGTCGAGCACGCTCAGGACGACGCGGCGCTCCAGCTCGCGCATGACCGTTGAGCCGAGCTCCTCCTCGCGACGAGCGTAGGCGGCCCGGGCGTCCTCGGTGACGAGCTCCTGGAGGTACTCGCGAGCCAACCCCTCGCGTCCACCGGCTTCGGCCTCGACGCCCTCGACGGTGAGGCTGATCGGGTACAGCGTGCCGAGCGCGGTCCAGAGCTGGTCGAGGTCCCACTCCTCGGAGAATCCCTCGGTGGCACCGGTGATGTACGCGCCGGTGACCTCGCCGACCATGGCGTGCACCCACTCCTGCATGTCCTCGCCCTCGAGCACCTGGCGACGCTCGGTGTAGATGACCTCACGCTGGCGGCTCATGACGTCGTCGTACTTCAGGATGTTCTTGCGGGTGTCGAAGTTCTGCGCCTCCACCTGCGCCTGAGCGGAGGCGATGGCGCCGGTGACGCGCTTGTTCTCGATCGGCACGTCGTCGGGGATCTTCATGGTCTGCAGAACCCAGTTGACCCAGTCGGCCTTGAACAGGCGCATCAGGTCGTCCTCGAGGGAGAGGTAGAACCGGGTCTCGCCGGGATCGCCCTGACGTCCGGAGCGGCCGCGCAGCTGGTTGTCGATGCGGCGGGACTCGTGCCGCTCGGTGCCGATGACGGCCAGGCCGCCGGCGGCGGTGACCTCCTCGTGCTCGGCCTTCACCTGGGCCTCGATCTGCTTCAGGGCGTCGGGCCATGCGGCCTCGTAGGCCTCGGAGTCCTCGAGCGGGTCGAGGCCCTTGTCGCGCAGCGCCTGGTCGGCGAGGAACTCGACGCTGCCGCCGAGCATGATGTCGGTGCCGCGGCCCGCCATGTTGGTGGCCACGGTGACGGCACCCTTGTGCCCGGCCATCGCGACGATGGAGGCCTCACGCTCGTGCTGCTTGGCGTTCAGGACCTCGTGCGGGACGCCTTGCTTCCGCAGCTGCTTGGAGAGCCGCTCGCTCTTGGCGACGCTCGTGGTGCCGACCAGGATCGGCTGCCCCGCGGCGTGACGCTCGACGATGTCGGCCACGACGGCGTCGAACTTGGCGTCCTCGGTGCGGTAGACGAGGTCGGCCTGGTCGACGCGTGCCACCGGCTGGTTGGTGGGGATCGGCACGACGCCGAGCTTGTAGATCTTGTCGAACTCCGACGCCTCGGTGAGCGCCGTGCCGGTCATGCCGGCGAGCTTCGCGTACAGGCGGAAGTAGTTCTGCAACGTGATCGTGGCGAGCGTCTGGTACTCCTCGCGGATGCGCACGTTCTCCTTCGCCTCGATGGCCTGGTGCAGGCCCTCGTTGTAGCGCCGGCCCTCGAGCATGCGGCCGGTGTGCTCGTCGACGATGAGGACGTTGCCGTCGATGACGACGTAGTCCTTGTCGCGCTTGAACAGCTCCTTGGCCTTGATGGCGTTGTTCAGGAAGCTGATGAGCGGGGTGTTGACGGCGTCGTAGAGGTTGTCGATGCCGAGCTGGTCCTCGACCACCTCGATGCCCTCCTCGCTGACCGCGATGGTGCGCTTCTTCTCATCGACCTCGTAGTGGGTGTCGATCTTCATGGCTCCGACGATGCGCGAGAACTCGCTGTACCACTTGACCTCGTCCTCGGTGGGTCCGGAGATGATCAGCGGGGTGCGGGCCTCGTCGATGAGGATGGAGTCGACCTCGTCGACGATGGCGAAGGCATGGCCGCGCTGCACGCACGCCGAGATGTCGTCGGCCATGTTGTCGCGCAGATAGTCGAAGCCGAACTCGTTGTTGGTGCCGTAGGTGATGTCGGCGCCGTAGGCCTCGCGGCGCTCGTCGGGCGTCATGCTCGGCAGGATCATGCCCACCGAGAGGCCGAGGAAGTGGTAGACGCGGCCCATCCACTCGGCGTGGTACCTGGCGAGGTAGTCGTTGACGGTGACCACGTGGACGCCGTCACCGGTGAGCCCGTTCAGGTAGCACGGGAGCGTGGCGACGAGGGTCTTGCCCTCGCCGGTCTTCATCTCGGCGATGTTGCCGAGGTGCAGGGCGGCGCCGCCCATCAGCTGGACGTCGAAGTGCCGCTGGCCGAGCACGCGCCGGGCTGCCTCGCGCACGACGGCGAAGGCCTCGGGCATCAGGTCGTCGAGGGTCTCCCCCGCGGCGAGACGCTCACGGAACTCCGGCGTCATGGCCTGGAGCTCGGTGTCGTTCATCGCCTCGTACTCGGGCTCGAGCGCGTTGACCTGCTTGGCGACCGCCTCGAGCTGACGAAGGATCTTGCCCTCGCCCATGCGAAGGATCTTGTCGATGACCTTGGGTGGCACGAAACGTTCTCCTGACGGAACTGACGGACTGGAACAGTCTAGGCGGTGGCCAATGCCGCGGTCAGGTCCACTGCCAGGTCGCCCTTGCGGGCCACCGACACCGTGTCGAGCCCCAGCCACTCGGCCATCAGCATCAGCTCGGCGGCCAGCTCGGCGGCGGTGGACGCCGGCGCCTTCGGCTCGGCCCATGCCCCCTTGACCCGCAACACACCAGCTGCGCGGTCGGCCTTGAGGTCGACCCGCGCCACGAGCCGGTCGCCGAGCAGGAACGGCAGCACGTAGTAGCCGTGCACCCGCTGGTGCGCCGGCACGTAGATCTCGATGCGGTAGCGGAAGTCGAACAGCACCTCGGTGCGGGTGCGCTCGAAGATGAGCGGGTCGAACGGGCTGAGCAGTGCCCGGGCCCGCACCGTGCGGGGGCGGGTGGCGTCGGCGTGCAGGAAGGCCGGGCGCTTCCAGCCGGTGATGGTGGCGGGCAACAGCTCATCGTCGTCGACGAGAGTGGCGATGGCACGCGTCGTCGGCTCAGGCGCAAGACGGAAGTAGTCGCGCAGGCACTGTGCCGAGCCGATGCCCAAGGCCTTCGCGGCGTGCCGGACGAGCTCGAGGTGCGCGGCCTCCTCGTCGAGGGGCGGACGGGCCAGGACCGTGGCCGGAAGCACGCGCTCGGGCACGTCGTACACGCGCTCGAACTGGCTGTTGCGTCGCGCGGCGGTGATCTCGCCCTTGTAGAAGAGGTACTCCAGGGCAATCTTGACCTCGGACCAGTTCCAGCCCCAGTTGTCGGTGTCTCTGGGGGCGTCGTGCTCGACCTCGCGGGCCGTGAGCGGCCCGTTCGAGCGCACCTCGTCGAGCACCCACGCGACGAAGTCGGGCTTGTCCTCGATGATCCGCGCCATGCTGCCCCACATGCGGGCGCCGGAGTCCATGCGGAACTGGAACGCCGGCCGCAGGTTCACGTCGACGAACGCCGCCTCGTGCGCCCAGTACTCGAACAGGCGGCGCGGCGCGCGACCTGCCGCCCGATGGATGAGGTCGACGTCGTAGGGGCCCATCCGCGAGTAGAGCGGAAGGTACTGCGCGCGCTGCAGCACGTTGACGGAGTCGATCTGGAAGAACCCGAGCCGGGCGATGGTGGCGTTGAGGTGACGGCTGGTGACCGCAGCCGGCCGGGCCCGGGTGAAGCCCTGCGCCCCGAGTGCGACACGCCTGGCCTGCAACGGGCTGAGCGAGATCACGACGCCAGCATGGCGGGACCCACCGACACTGTGCTCGTCAGGTCTGGGCGGGTCAGCCCTGGTCGTCGAGCAGGTTGCTGCGCACGGCGAACATGGCGGCCTCCATGCGCGACTTCATCTGGAGCTTCTCCAGCATGTTGCGGATGTGGTTCTTGACCGTGTTCTCGCTGATGAACAGCTCTTCGGCGATCTCCCGGTTGCTCCGGCCGTGCGCGACCTGGCGCAGAACCTGCAGCTCGCGGGCGGTGAGCGACGCGGCCGGGCTCGGGCTCTTGGTCATGCTGACGAACTCGTCGAGGAGCTTGGTGGCCATGCTCGGGCTGATGAGCGACTGACCGCTCGCGACGAGTCGCACCGCCTCGGCGACCTGGTCGTAGGTCGAGCCGTCCTTGAGGAGGTAGCCCGACGCGCCGCTCTTGATCGACTCGTAAAGGTCGGTCTCGTCGTCGCTCGCGGTGAGCATGATGATGCCGGTGGACGGCGAGATCTCCTTGATCGCGGCGCAGACGTCGACGCCGCTGCGGCCGGGCATGCGGACGTCGAGGAGGACGACGTCCGGGGGGTTCAGCTCGACCGCGGCGATGGCCTTGTCACCGTCGTCGACCTCCTCGAGCTCGAGGGTGTCGTCGGCGCTGAGCACCATCTTCACGCCACGCCGGAACAGTTCTTGGTCGTCGACCAGTAGTACGCGGATGTTCACTTCCCGAGCAGGCACGTTTCGATCATGCCACGACAAGCGGTGGGATACCCGCTCATAGCGAGCGACGTCATTCTTGGACGTCGAGGTGGATGACTCCGTAGTCGTAGCCCTTGCGCAGGTAGACGACGCTCGGGCGCATCGAGTCCTTCTCCATGAACAGGAAGAAGTCGTGGCCCACGAGCTCCATCTCGTGGAGCGCCTGGTCGAGCGTCATCGGGGCGCCCGCGTGCGTCTTCTCCCGCACGACGAGCGGGCTGTGATCGCCCTGGACCTCCATGCCGCCGACGAAATGTGTCGGCACCCCGTTCTCCTCGGGGCCGGGGACGAGCAGGCCGTCGGGGACGTCGGCGGTGGCCTCGGCGAGCGACGTGGGCTTGTGCTGCCCGTGGCTGATGCGACGCCGGTCGGTGACGCGGCGCAGGCGCGACTCCAGCTTGTCGATCGCGGCGTCGAGCGCGGAATGCTGGTCGGTGGACGACGCCTCGGCTCGGACGGCCGGACCCCGGGAGAGCAATGTCATCTCGACGCGGGCGGCCTTGTCGTACTGGCGATGGTTCTTCTCGTGGGTGACCTCCACTTCGACGCGGAGGATCTTTTGACGCTGGTCGTACTTGTCGATCCGGTGGAGCTTCTCAAGAACGTGCTCCCGGAACCGGTCGGAGATCTCGCTGTTCCGACCTGTGACGACGATTTCCATGGGGCCTCCCTGCGTCCGGAACGTGAACTCATGCCATAGGTGTGACGGTAGCCCCGGAGTGGGTGACCCGCCAGAGGCGCGGCATGGTCCGTCGCCGAACGGTCATCGGAGCGGCCGGTGGGCCACGACGGCCGCGGCGCGTGGACGGTGGCCGGCGGCGGTGAGGGCACGGACGGCCTCGCCGATCGTGGCGCCGGTGGTGACGATGTCGTCGACCACCACAACGTCTCGCTCGGCCAGGCCTGCCTTCGGACGGAAAGCAAAGGCTCCCGCGAGATTCCGCGCACGCTCCCGCGCACCGAGCCCGGACTGGTCGGCGGTCCGGCGCGCGACCCGGAGCGCTTGGCGGACGGTGACGTCGGTTCCGGCACCTCGCAGCAGATCGGCGGCTTCGCGGGCGAGCTGGTCGACGACGTCGGCGCCGCGGACCAGGCGGCTTCGCCGGCTCGTCGGCACCGGCACGAGCACGAAGGGAGCCGAAGAGCCACCACTGACCTCCACGACCGACGCCGCGAGCAGGTGCGCCAACGGGCGCAGCAATGACGCCATGCCCTCTTCCTTCCAGGCCACGATCGCCAGCCGCAGCACGCCGTCGTGCTCACCGGAGGCAGCGACGGCCACCGGGCTGGTGCGCACGATCCGCGGTCGAGGTGCGACGGAGGCCGAGCACGTCGCACACAACGCCCGCGCCGGCCGGCCACACCCGGGGCACGCCGCACCCAGCAGGAGGTCGACGGCGGCGGTCGCGAGGTCCATCCGGTCACACTCGCGTAGGTCGATTTCCGCCAGACGGTCCGGTCGGGGCGATGTGGACGCGCGACCTCAATCAGTCGCCGGTGGACAGCCCGGTGAAGCGCCGGTCGTCGATCAGGCGCCACGAGCCGTCCGGCGGGCGGTGCCAGAGCCGACGCCGAGCGTCGAGCGCCCAGCGTGGCGAGTCCTCGCCGATCCGTCCCGCCAGCACCCTGGCGTCGACGTCGGGCAGCAGCGGGCCGCCGCCCGTGTCTCCTCCCAGCGCGTCGGTGCCGTCGAACGCGACGTCGTACAGCTGGACGCCGGCGTCGCTCGCACCGAGGAACCCGAGCCGTGTGGTGGAGACCCAGTCCACGGAGTGGGGGTCGGCCACGCCGATCGACAGACGTCGAACGTCACCGAGCGACGTCACCCGATCGTCCTTGTCGCGCCGCACGGATCCCACGTAGAGAGCCGGGCCGCCACCGTCGCCGGCCGCGACGGCGAAGCGCGCGCCGTCCGGGGACAGGGCGAACGACTGCACGGTCAGCCCGCCGAGGCCGCCCCCGGAGATGGCTCGAACCCGTCGGTCCTCGACCACCCGCACGCGGGAAGAGCCGCCGGAACGGTCGATCAGCCAGAGCCGGTCGTCGAAGTCCCACCACGGCGCGACGAACCCACTGCCGTTGATCTCGAGCGGTTCGCGCCCGGCCCGGTCGGTGACTCGCACCTGGTCACGTCCGGCCAGCACGGCGGCAACGGAGTGGTCGCTCACCACCGCCTCCACCGCGCCGCCGGCGTCGCGTCCCCATGCTCCCGTGACCGGTTTCACCGTGGCGTCGTCGATCTCCACGAGCTTGTCGTCGACGAGGGCGTACGTGTGGTTCTTCGCGGCCGGTGGGCCGAAGCCCGCCCAGGAGTCGACCGGATGAACACGTTCCCCCCGGGACGAGAGGATCGCGGTGTCGCCGAAGATGCGCAGACCGCGCAGGCCGGGCACGGACTTCAGGGTCCACACGATCTGGGCGGCCAGCCGGTCGCGCTCCGCAGCGGACAGCGCGGTGAGTGACGTCGAGAACTCCACATCGGCCACACCCTCGCCGATGGTGACCGACGGCCGCAGGGACCCGGCACCCGGAACGTACGTGCGGAGCGTGCCCGGCGTGCGGCCGGGGCCGCGGGCGAGCGCGGTGACCAGACCGGTGGGCAGCTGCTCACCGACGGCGAGGTGCACCAGGTCCGGAACGAGCCGCTCGCCGGATGCGTCGAAGAAGTAGAGCGAGAACGGGCGGAAGTAGCTGGCGTAGTACGTGCGGGTCACCATGACGCCGGACTGCGGGTTGGCGATGCGCCACTGGCCGGCGACCCGCTTCAGCCGGTACGTGCGCATCGGGTCATTCACGCTGCGCGTGTAGTGACCTTGTCGGTCCAGGCGCGCCACCTCGTCGGTGCTCAGCTCGACCGCGACCGCGTCGGCATCGGGGCTCTCGCCGGTCTCTGGCAGCGTCACCCGGGGGCTGGCATACACGGTGACACCTTCGGACGAACGCCACTGCTTGGATGCGTCGGACGTCAGGTACAGCGCCGCGGTTCCGGTGGAGACCGGGTAGGCGAGCATCGCATCGAGATACCCGCGGACGATCTGCTGCGGCGACGCCCCCCGGGGCGGCCCGACGGGTGCGTACCGCACGGTGCTCTGGTCGGGCCCACCGTCGTCGGCGACGCGTTCGACCGGCCCGGACGACGGGATGCCGGCACATCCGGCGAGCATCGTCGTCACCACAGAAGCCACCAGCAGGCGCAGTTTGATCCGGGGTCCCCGCGGAAATGCGACCGTACCTCCAGCCGACGGCGCGACGGACGAGCGTGGGAGGGAGCAGTTTCGTGGGGTGGTCATGCGAAGACCGACCGGACGAGCGGCGCTGGTCCACCACCGCCGCCGTCCTTCTGCTCGTGGGCGGCCGGAACGGTCTTGGGCAAGGTGAGCACGAACTCGCTGCCCTCACCCGGACGACCCCAGGCTTGCAGGGAACCGCCGTGCAGGACGGCATCCTCCCGCGAGATCGGCAGCCCGAGCCCGGTGCCGCCCTGGGTCCGGGCGGGGTCCGCTCGCCAGAACCGGTCGAACACCCGCAGGTTCTCGTCGCCCGACAGTCCGACGCCGAAGTCGCGCACCGCGAGCGAGACGTGCTCCTCGTCCTGCACGACCTCGATCTCGACGACGGGAGATCCGCTGTACTTGGCCGCGTTGGTCAGCAGGTTGCGGACGATGCGGTCGACGCGCCGGATGTCGGCCTCGACGATGGCGGGCTCGTCGGTGCCCACGAGCTGGACCTCGATGCCCTGCCGTTGCAGCAAGGGGTCGTCCGCGGCCGCACGGGCGATGGCCGCGAGATCGACGGGGTCGAGCTCGAGCCGGGCGGCACCGGCGTCGAAGCGGCTGAGGTCGAGCAGGTTCGACAGCAGCTCCTCGAACCGGTCGAGCTCGCTCTTCAGGAGCTCGGCCGAGCGCGCGGTCTGCGGATCGAACCGTTCCCTGGCCTCGAACAGCAGGCTGCTGGCCATCTGGACGGTCGTCAGCGGGGTGCGGAGCTCGTGCGAGACGTCGGAGACGAATCTCTGCTGGAGCCTCGACAGGTTCTCCAGCCTCCGGATCTGGCTCTGCAGGCTGGCCGCCATCTGGTTGAAGGACGTGCTGAGCCGCGCGATGTCGTCCTCACCGCTGACGTGCATGCGCTGTTCGAGACTTCCGGCCGCGTACCGCTCGGCGATGCGCCGGGCCAGCCGCACCGGGTTCAGCACCTGGCGCGAGACGAGCCAGGCCACGCCCCCGACCATCAGCACCATCGCGAGCCCGCCGAACAGCAGGGCCTGCCGCACGAGGTCGAGCGTGGCCTGCTGCTCCTTCATGGAGAACAGGTAGAACATCGCGTACGAGTCGCCCGTGCGCGGAGCCCGGAGCGTGCTGCCGACCGCGACGGCCGGTTCCGAGTCACCTTGGCCGAGCACGGACAGATCGGAGTAGCTCCAGTACGTGCCCGGAGCCTTGATGACGGAGCTTCTCAGGTCCGACGGCAGTGAGCCGGGCGAGATCGCGGCCGAGGAGCGGACCGGGGTGTCGTCGCCGCCGAGCGGGCCCTCGAGCACCAGCTCGTAGGAACGGCGGCCGCCGCGCACGCCGGTGAGCGTGTCGACCATCTGGGTGAGCGCCTGCGCCTGCGTCTCCGGCTCGGACTCCAGCGCCGCGTCGAGCTGCGCCTGTGCCACGTCGAACCCGGACCGGGCCTCGGCGATCGCCGCCGTGCGCCGTGAGTCGGCCAGACCGGCGGCGACATCGCTGAGCAGCGCCCATCCCGTCGCGCCGATGACCATGGTGCTCAGCAGGATCGTGCTGGCGACGACTCTCGTCTGGATGGAGCGGCGCCACAGGCGCATCACGTTGCGCATCAGGCGCCTTGGCTGCTCACGGTGCTCACTCGGGCGCGATCGCCTGGTAGCCGACGCCGCGCACAGTGCGGATGACCTGGGGATCGTCCGCGTCGTCCTCGATCTTCGAGCGCAGCCGGGTCATGTGGACGTTGACGAGCTTCGTGTCGCCCGGGTGGTGGTAGCCCCACACCTTCTGCAGCAGCGTCTCGCGCGTGAACACCTGCTCGGGGTTGCCGAGGAGGCAGGCCAGCAGGTCGAACTCCAGCGGGGTGAGGTCGAGCGACTCACCCTTGCGGGTCACGGTGTGGCCGGTGGGGTCGAGCACGATGTCGCCGAACTCCAGCGGCTCGGCGAGCTGGTCGGTGCGACGCAGCCGGGCCCGGATACGTGCCACCAGCTCGGTGTTCTTGAACGGCTTGGTGATGTAGTCGTCGGCGCCCGCCTCGAGCCCGCGCACGACGTCCGGAGTGTCCGACTTCGCGGTGAGCATGATGATCGGCACCGCCGACGTCGCACGGATGCGCCGGCACACGCTCATGCCGTCCAGGCCGGGCAGCATCAGGTCGAGCAGCACCACGTCGGGCTTGAACGAGGCGAACTCCTTCATCACGTGCTCGCCGGACCGACAGATCGATGTCGTCAGGCCTTCGCTCTCGAGGACGATCGAGAGCATCTCGGCCAGGGAGGCGTCGTCGTCGACGACGAGCACCCGATCGCGCTTGCTCCGTCGGTAACTCATCAGTCAAGCATGACTCAGTACCGGTACTGCTCCGACTTGTAGGGGCCGCCGATGTCGATGCCGAGGTATTCGGCCTGCTCCTTGGTGAGCTCGGTGAGCTCGACGCCGAGGGCGCCGAGGTGCAGGCGGGCGACCTCTTCGTCGAGGTGCTTCGGCAGCACGTGGACGCCCAACGGGTAGTCCTCGAGCTTCGTGAAGATCTCGATCTGGGCCAGCACCTGGTTGGTGAAGGAGTTCGACATGACGAACGACGGGTGCCCGGTCGCGTTGCCCAGGTTGAGGAGGCGACCTTCCGACAGGACGATGACCTTGTGGCCGTTCTCGAACTCCCACACGTCGACCTGGGGCTTGATCGTCTGGCGGGTGACGCCCGGAAGCTTCTCGAGGCCGGCCATGTCGATCTCGTTGTCGAAGTGGCCGATGTTGCCGACGATCGCCTGGTGCTTCATCTTCTGGAAGTGCTCGACCGTGACGACGTTGAAGTTGCCGGTCGCGGTGATGATGATGTCGGCCTCCGGCAGGGCGGTCTCGAGGGTCTTGACCTCGTAGCCGTCCATTGCGGCCTGCAGCGCGCAGATCGGGTCGATCTCGGTGATGATCACGCGGGCGCCCTGACCGCGCAGCGACTCCGCGCAGCCCTTGCCGACGTCGCCGTAGCCGCAGACCACGGCAACCTTGCCGCCGATGAGGACGTCGGTCGCACGGTTGATGCCGTCGATCAGTGAGTGGCGCGTGCCGTACTTGTTGTCGAACTTGCTCTTGGTGACCGAGTCGTTGACGTTGATCGCGGGGAACAGCAGCGTGCCCTCGCGGAAGCGGTCGTAGAGTCGGAGGACGCCGGTCGTGGTCTCCTCCGTGACGCCCTTGATGTCCGCGGCGATGGTGGTCCAGCGGTTCGGGTCGGCCTCGTACGCGCGGCCCAGGACCCGCAGGACCTCCTTGTACTCGTGGTTGTCGGTGGTGTCGGGCGACGGCACCTCGCCGGCCTTCTCGAACTCGACGCCCTGGTGCAGCAGGAGGGTGGCGTCGCCGCCGTCGTCGAGGATCATGTTCGGGGTCTCGCCGTTCGGCCAGACGAGGATCTGCTCGGCGAGGTCCCAGTACTCCGACAGCGTCTCGCCCTTCCAGGCGAACACCGGGATGCCCTGCGGGTCGTCGACCGTGCCGTTCCTTCCCACGACGACCGCCGCAGCAGCATGGTCCTGGGTCGAGAAGATGTTGCAGCTCGCCCAGCGCACGTCGGCGCCCAGGTCGACGAGGGTCTCGATGAGCACCGCCGTCTGGATGGTCATGTGCAGCGAGCCGGCGATGCGGGCACCAGCGAGGGGCTTGTCCGCCCCGTAGCGCTCGCGCATGGCCATGAGTCCCGGCATCTCGTGCTCGGCGAGCGTGATCTCGGCTCGGCCGAACTCGGCCAGGGACAGGTCAGCGACGTTAAAATCCATTGCTCCATCGTACCGGGGCGTTCCTGCTGCTCGGCACCGAGATCGGATCGGTGCGGGGCCGGGTCGAGTCGCGCCGTCGAGTGTCCCGTCGTACGGTGTCCGGTGATGCCGTGACGGGTGTCACGGCACCGGAACCATAGGGGGAACGCCATGTCCGACCGCATGCCCGCGCACACTCCCGAGCCACCGGGGCCGGGTCGTCTGATCGCCGCCAGCGTCGCACTCTCGATCGCGATCATCGTGCCGCTCCTGGTGTGGACGTACGCGCGAACTGGACCCGAGCTCGGGGGCATCCCGTTCTTCTTCTGGTACCAGTTCATGCTGGTGATCGCGTCGGTCGTCCTCACCTCGATCGCGTTCCGCCTCGTCTCGTCGCACGACCGTGACCGCCGTGCCGCGATGGGCCTCGGACGGGGAGGTGCGGACGCATGAGCGACGTCGACGGCGTGGCCTTCTCGGTCTTCATCTTCTTCTTCCTGCTGGTCACCGTCATGGGCTTCCTGGCCGCTCGGTGGCGGCGGGCGCCCGATCTCGCCTCCCTCGACGAGTGGGGTCTCGGCGGACGCAGCTTCGGCACGTTCATCGCCTGGTTCCTCATCGGCGGCGACATCTACACCGCGTACACCTTCATCGCGGTGCCCGCGCTGCTCTACGCCGGCAACTCAATCGGCTTCTTCGCGGTGCCGTACACGATCATCCTGTATCCGATCATCTTCGTTTTCCTGCCGCGGTTGTGGTCGGTGTCGCACCGTCGTCGCTATGTGACGCCGGCCGACTTCGTCCAGGGCCGGTTCGACTCCAAGGCGCTCAGCCTGGCGGTCGCGTTCACCGGCATCCTCGCGACGATGCCGTACATCGCCCTTCAGCTGGTCGGCATCCAGGCAGTGCTCGACGTCCTGGGCCTCGGCGGCCGCGAGGGCGCCGGCTGGTTCGAGAAGGACATCCCGCTGTTCATCGCGTTCGCCCTGCTCGCGGCGTACACGTACTCCTCGGGCCTCCGTGCGCCGGCGCTCATCGCGTTCGTCAAGGACACGCTGATCTACCTCGTCATCATCGTGGCGGTCATCTATCTGCCGACGCAGCTCGGCGGCTGGGGCGGCATCTTCGACAAGGCAGACGCGTCGTTCGACCTCTTCAACAAGGAGAACGCCGACGCCATTGCGGCCGGTGACGCGAGGCCCAAGGGACTCGTCCCGAGCATGGGTGCTGCGCAGTGGGCCTACGCCTCGCTGTCGCTGGGCTCGGCACTCGCGCTGTTCATGTACCCGCACTCGGTCACGGCCGTGCTGTCGACCAAGAGCCGCGACATCATCCGGCGTAACGCGGCCCTGCTGCCGGCCTACTCGTTCCTGCTGGGCCTGCTGGCCCTGCTGGGGCTCGCGGCGATCGCGGCAGGCGTCAAGGTCGACAACGCGCAGCTCGCGATCCCGCAGCTGTTCGAGCAGGAGTTCAGCCCGTGGTTCGCGGGTGTCGCGTTCGCAGCCATCGCCATCGGCGCCCTCGTGCCGGCGGCGATCATGTCGATCGCTGCGGCGAACCTCTGGACGCGCAACATCTACAAGGCGTTCATCAAGCCGGATGCGACCGACGCACAGGAGGCACAGCAGAGCAAGCTCGCCAGCCTGGTCGTGAAGTTCGGCGCCCTGATCTTCGTGCTGGCGCTGCCGAACGACTTCGCCATCAACCTGCAGCTGCTCGGTGGCATCTGGATCGTGCAGACGCTGCCGGCGATCGTCATCGGGCTGTACACGCGCTGGTTCCACCGCTACGCGCTGCTGATCGGTTGGGCCGTCGGCATGATCTGGGGCACCGTCGCGGCGTACAACACCCCGGTCGTCGGCGACCCGGGGTCGCACTTCGGCGGCTCCGTCGCGCCACTCGAGGTCTTCGGCATCCACATCACCGACAACCTCATCTACTTCGGCCTCACAGCCTTGGTGCTCAACCTGCTGATCTCGGCCATCCTGACGGTCGTGTTCAACGCAGTGGGGGTGTCCGCGGGTGTGGACGACACACGTCCGGGCGACTACCACTCCGATGCCGGCGATCCGGATGTCGTGGAGGACCTCGACCCCATCAGCACACCGCCCAGTATTTGATGGGCGGAGCCCCCGGTCTCAGTGGCCGGGGGCCTCGGGGATCTCGGGACGTTCGTCCGGGACGTAGTCGTCGCGGTGGATGTCGGGTTCGAGGAAGACCTGCGTGGCCATCGGCTCGGCCGCGCGCAACGCGCGCTCTGCCGCGTCGATGGTCGCTGCCACGTCCCTGGCGGTGCCGCCCGGCGCCACCGCGACCTTCGCGGCGACGAGCAGCTCCTCCGGGGCGACGTGCATCGTCTTGAGATGGATGATGCTCTCGATGCCGTCCGTGGAGTCGATGGCGCCGCGGATCGCACCGACCGCCTCCGGTGTCGCCGCCTCGCCGAGGAGCAGGCTCTTCACCTCGACGCCCAGGATCACGGCAACGGCCACCAGCAGCGCGCCGATCACCGCTGAACCCACGACGTCGAAGTAGAGGTTCTGCGTGATGAGGGCGAGACCGACGCCTGAGAAGGCGACGACGAGGCCGAGCAGGGCCGCGAGGTCCTCCAGCAGGATGACGGGGAGCTCCGGCGCCTTGGCCCGGCGGATGAACGCCCACCAGCTCTTGTCGCCGCGCACCTTGTTCGACTCGATGATCGCCGTGCGGAACGAGAACGACTCCAACACGATCGCCAGTCCGAGCACGAAGAGAGGCACGTACTTCCAGCGGCTGGTGAGCAGGCTGTCGCCGCCATGATCCTCGGCCAGCTCGTGGAACTTGTGGTACGCCTCGTACAGGGCGAACAGGCCACCGACGCTGAACAGCACGATCGCGACGATGAACGCGTAGACGTAGCGTTCGCGGCCGTAGCCGAACGGGTGCTCCTCAGTGGCTTCGCGCTGGGCCCGCTTGCCGCCCACGAGCAACAGCGCCTGGTTGCCGGCGTCGGCCACCGAGTGGATGGCCTCGGCGAGCATCGACGCTGACTGGGTCAGCGCCCAGGCTCCGAACTTGGTGACCGCGATGCCGGTGTTGGCCAGCAACGCCGCGACGACGGCCTTCGTGCCCCCACTGGTGGACATGGGTCAGCGTCCCGAAGAGAGGTCACGCGCCTCGTCGACGAGCATCACCGGGATGTCACCCCGCACGGGGTAGGCGAGCTGACAGGCGTTGCAGACCAGCTCCTCGGCGTCGTCGTCGACGAACAGCGTGGCCCGGCACTGCGGGCACACGAGGATGTCGAGCAGGGCGGGGTCGAGGTTCATGCCGACACTGTAACGACGTGTCAGGAACGGATGACCGCGAGCACGTCGTCGCGGACGCGGGCCATCGTCGCGTCGTCGGCGCCCTCGACGTTGAGTCGCAGGAGCGGCTCGGTGTTCGAGGGACGCACGTTGAACCACCAGTCGTCGGCGGTGACGGTGAGCCCGTCGAGGTGGTCGAGCTCGTGCTCGCCGTAGGCGTCCTCGAGCCGCGCCAGCACCGCGGCCGCGTCGTCGACCCGGCTGTTGATCTCACCGGACGAGGCGTACCGCATGAACTCACCCATCAAATCGCTGACGGTCCGGTCGCTCTCGGCGACCGCCGCGAGCACGTGCAGAGCGGCGAGCATGCCGGAGTCGGCGAGGTAGAACTCGCGGAAGTAGAAGTGGCCGGAGTGCTCGCCGCCGAACACCGCACCGGTGCGTGCCATCTCCGCCTTGATGAGCGAGTGCCCGACGGGCGTGCGGATCGCGGTTCCACCCCGCTCGGCCACGATCTCGGGCACGGCTCGGGACGTGATGACGTTGTGCAGGATCGTGGCGCCCGGCTCGATGACCAGGTGTCGGGTGGCGATCAGACCGGTGATCGCCGACGGTGACACGACCTCGCCGGTCTCGTCGATGACGAAGCAGCGGTCGGCGTCGCCGTCGAAGGCGAGCCCGATGTCGGCTCGGTGATCGCGCACGGCCGCCTGCAAGTCGACGAGCGTGGAGTGGTCGAGTGGGTTGGCCTCATGGTTCGGGAAGGTGCCGTCGAGCTCGAGGTACAGCGGCACGAGCTCGACGTCTAGGCCGGAGGCGCGCAGGCCGTCGAACACCGCGGGCACCGTGTGACCGGCCATGCCGTTGCCGGCGTCGACTGCCACCGTGAGCCGGCGACCTCGAACCGGTGCGAGGTCGAGCAGCGTCGTGACGTAGGTGTCAAGGAAGTCGAGCTCCTCCAGGTCGCCGGACTCATCTGCCGGGGTGGAGTCGGCCTCCAGCATGGGTCCTGCCACCTCGGCCATCGCCTCCAGGCCGGTGTCGAAGCCGATCGGTCGGGCGCCGGCGCGGCACATCTTCAGGCCGTTGTCGCCTGCCGGATTGTGGCTCGCCGTCACCATGACGCCCGGCACGTCGAGCACACCCGACGCGCAGTAGAGGAGATCCGTCGACGCCAGGCCGATGTCGACCACGCCGGCGCCCCTCCCCCGGATGCCGTCCGCGATCGCCCCGGCGATCTCAGGTGAGGATGCACGCATGTCACGACCGACGACCGCCTTGCCGCGGCCGTCGCTGATGTCGGTCTCGTCGGCGAACGCCGAGCCGAGTGCCCGTGCGACCGCGGCATCGAGCTGTTCGGGCGAGCGACCGCGGACGTCGTACGCCTTCACGACCTCCTGGAGGCGTGGATGCATCAGATGGCGCCGTCCTCTGGCCCGACTTTCGGACCTTCGGGTGGAGAGGTCACGAGCCGCAGAACCGGCGGACCGTCGGGCTCGAGGGCCGGCACGGGACGGCCGGCCTCGCGGACGGCGTCGGCCAGCGCGAGCAGGTCGTCGTGTGTCGGCTCGATCGTCGCGGGATCGGGCGCCAGCCGCAGCACGTTCCAGCCGCGCGGAGCGGACATCCGCTGCGAGTGATCGGCGCACAGGTCGTAGGTGTGCGGCTCGGCCATCGTGGCCAGCGGCCCGAGCACGGCCGTCTGGTCGGCGTAGACATACGTCAACGTCGCGACCGCCGGCAGGGAGCACGCAGACCGCGTGCACCGTCGAGATGCACCCACGTGGCGAGAGTATCCGCCGGGTGCGGCGCGCGGCGTGAGGCTCACCGTGGCGGCGCCAGTAGGCGCGGCGGGGGTGCCGAGCCCCGGGCGGCCTTTAAGGTACAGCCATGGAGCCAGGCGCCGACATGCATGGACCCGGCGCGAGCCTCTCCGGCATGGCCCACCTCGGCGGAGTGGTCAGCGGTCCGCGGCCCGGCCGCATGCGCGACCGACGCGGTCGCGGCGCCCGGGGGCCCATGGCGCTGCCCGGCCCGCTGTCGCCCGGCAGCGTCCCGTCTCACCGCACTCCTCGCGAGCAGTTCGACGTGCTCGTCGCGGGAGTCCTGGCGGCCCTGGAGAAGCACTTCGCCGCCGAGGCCGACCCGGTCGACGTGGTCGTCGAGGAGGCTCCACTGTTGCCGCCGGAGTGGTCCGACGACGTGCCGACCAGCACCGGCGCAACCGTGGACGGCACCTCCCGCATCGTGCTGTACCGGCTGCCGATCAGTCAGCGGTACGCGGACTCGCCCGGCGGGGGTGCCGGGCCCCGGGCGGCCTCATACAACAGAGTGCTCCAAGACGCCGTCTGGCAGGTCCTGCTCGATCGTCTCGCCGAGGTGTGGCAGGTCTCCCCCGACGACATCGACCCGCGCTGAGCGCGGCCTAGCTGTTGGGCCGCACCTGCGGGCCGAGCACGGTGACAGGTGCCTCGGTGAGTCCGAGGGAGGCGATACCGTCGCCGCGGCGGAACGTGGCCGCACCGGCGACACCGCCGTCGGACCGTACGACGACGTAGGCGACGTCGTTCGCGTCGAGCACCTTCTTGGAATCGAGGTCGACGGTCTTCGTGGTGTCGGCCTCGACCGAGACGTCGGCGGTGGCCTGACTGCGCATCTGTGCGTCGAACGCCTCGAGACGCACCCGACCCGCACGACCCCGTGCGGTGAGGACGAGCTCCGGGGCCTTGGTGCCGATGCCGAGGTCGACCGGCACGACCGCGGCGCCGTCGAGGACCGGCGTGGCCTCGACGACGGCACGGTCCTTCGAGCCGGGCGCGACCCGCACCGACGCTGCGACTGGCTGGTCCGAGCGCAGCCACAGGGCTCCGCCGTCCTTGCCCGCGGACCTGGGCACCGTGACCTCCTTGAATCGGCCGGCGTCAACCTTGACCGAGTCCAGGCCCTTGGGCGCGAACTTCCCCTTCGGACCGACCACCTGGACGCCGACCCGCGCCGTGGACGTGCTGGGGTTGACGAGCATCAACGTGCGGGTGGCCGGGCCCGCCGGTATACCGGCCACGACCTGGTCGCGGCGCGGCGCCGACGTCGGGTCAAGCGCGTCGGTGCCGCGGAAGACAGCCGTGGACGAGTCGAGGGCGGAGACGGCGAGAGATCCACGGCGGCGTTCGACGCGCACGGCGAGATCCGCCTCACCGGCCGCGAGGTCGCGCAGGTCGACCCGTCGGACCGTGAACGGCTCGACGACGATGCCCTCGGCGTCGATCGCGTCGATCTTGCCCTGCGGGCCCCAGAACGAGACGTCGGCGACGGCGGATGACGACGACAGGTTGGTGAGCATGAGCGTCGACAGGTGCTTGCCGCCGGAGCCGGCGCCGACGTACCAGGTGTCGTCGACAGTCGGCGGGCACGATCCGACGACGAGCCCGCCGCCCTTGGCCTTGCCGGCGACCTGGCCGAAGAAGCCCACGGCTCCCGATCCGCGGCCCTGCTGGTCCATGAGGACGCCGGAGGCGTCGACCTTGTCGCGACGCCACGACTTCGCGTCACCCAGGGAGTCGAGGGCCGTGCGGTCGGGAAGCCTCCTGGCGGACGCGGTCGATCCGGCGGTGACCTGTCCGGCCGACACGGAGATCCCGTCGCCGGCGGGACAGGCATAGGCCGAGCGTTCGACGCTGACCGGCCCGGGCGGTCGGGCGGCGTCGGTACCGTCGGGCAGCACAAGAGCGAGCCCGAGCAGCAGAGCAGCGACCACGGGTGGCGCGACAGTGCGCACGCGCTGGCCGAACGTGGTGCGGGCCCGGCGCCTGACCCGGGTGCCGCTGCTCATTCGGGGTCCCCGCGGAAGTGCGACCGACCATGGAAGAACCCGCCACGGGCCGTGCCACCGAGGGAGCAGTTCCGTGGGGTGATCATGTCTCGACCAGTTCTTCCTCGTCGGCGCCGAGGGCTTCGGGCACGGGGCGCCGGCGCACGGGTGCGGTGAGGATGATGGCCGCGATCCAGGCGAACACCTGACCTGCCGAGACGGCCAGCCGCCACAGCGGGGCCTTGTCGTCGCTCTTGACCGGTTCGACCGCGAGCGTCCAGACCCGCGAGTCGGGTCGTTCGCTGCCGGCGGGCTCGAGCAGCGGCGCGGAATCGATGGCTCGGGCCACCTCGGGATCGGCCCGGGGCGCATAGATGGCATCGATGCCGACCGCCTCGAGCCCGCGGATGTCGCTGGCCGACGCCCGGGCGAGCAGCCGGCTCACGGCTGCCGTGGCCTTCGCCGACCGCTCGGGATCGGGGGTGAGCGCCTCCTGACCGAGGAACGGGCCGTCGTCGGAGACGACACGAACGTCGACCCCCTGGGCCACCGAGCCGGTGACGACGGCGGTGTCGCCCGGACGCTCGGCGAGGAAGGCCGGAACGACGGTGGGACGGCCCTTGACCAGCGGATCGTCCTCACCGCGCACCAGCCACCAGGCCCCGGTGCCGACCGGCAGCACCAAGGCCACCGTCGCGAGAACAGCCACCGCCTGCCTCGGCAGCCCGGAAACCTCGGGGGCCGCGAACATCACCGCCGTGAGGAGTGCCGCGACCCAGACGACGACCGGCACGCCGACCCAGGGCGTGATGGCAGCAGGGCCGGACGCCGTGGAGTACGTGACCGCAGTGCCGAGCACGGCGAAGCCGAGTCCGATGAGTGCCACGACCCAGCAGACTTGCACGTAGACCCGGGAGTGGCGTGGCACGAGGGCGAGCACGGCGAGCACGAGCAGGCCGGCTCCCAGCCAGACCGGAGCCGCCCCGGGGCCACCGGCGCGACCGAGGGCCAGCTCGAGCACGGTGACGTCGCCGGGAACGGGAAGGCCGGCCTCCCACCACAGGCGGAACGGGTGCCCGGCGCGCTGCACCAGCCACGGCCCGAGCAATACCACCGGGACGAGCGCGGCGATGATGCTGTCGCGCAGCACCGCGCGTCCCTCCAGCACGACGAGGAGCACCAGGCCGACGAGGCACAGCGGGAGCACGACGGGCGCGAACGCCGCCCCGACCGAGATCCAGATCCCGAGCCGGAGTCCGAGCTGCCGGCCCGGCTCGTCGACGAGCTGGCCCGCGGTGTTGACGACGATGGGCAGCACGATCAGCGCGACGACGGTGCCGATCCTGCCCTGCGCCACCGCGCCGGTGGCGACCACGGCAAGCGCGTAGGACACGGCCCACACGATGCGCAGGCCACGCCGTGGGGTGAGGCGACGGCCGAGCCGGTGCGCCGCGAGTCCGGCCAGCGGCACGGCGAACAGCATCAGGATCGAGATGACGATGCCGGGCTTGAACCAGACCGGCGTCGCCACCGCCCCGAGCAGCATCGAGAACACCGGCGCGATCGACGTGCTGCCGAGCCCGATGTCGTGGCTCCGCTCCCACATCAGCATCCACCAGTCACCGGCGTTCCCGGGTGCGGGCGGCAGGGCTCCACCGTGCAGGCTGCCACCGGAGATGCCGCCGAACAGGCCGCGGCCGGCGACGAACGACAGGGCGATGAGCACCAGCACCGTGGCGAGCCACGGCCGGCGTTCCAGCAGGCTGGGGACGTCCTCGAGGTCCTCGGTCTCCTCGGGTCCGTGCTCGCCGAGGGTGGAGCGGCGACCGACGGTCTCGATCGCCTCTGGCTTGACCAAGGCCATGATCGCTTCGCGGCTCGCGTCGAACCCGTGCCGGTACGGCAGCCAGAACGGAGGGAACAGGGTGCCGATGTCCCGGTCGGAACGCTTCGACGTGACCGAGCGTGCGCGGCGGGCAGCGCGCATCCGCAGCGGATGGAGGTACACGGCCCGCAGCGCGAGGAGCTCGTCGCTGGCGGACTCCGGATCCTTGCCGATCAGGAAGCCGAGCACGCGCAGGAGCGACCCGACGAACAGCCGGATGCGCTGCCACCAGACGTGCGGCGCGGACGTGTTCGCGAGCAGCGTGTAGAGCGCGGCGCGCCGCGGCTCCCAGTGCGGCACGTCGCCCGCGGTGAGTCGCCGGGTGCCGCGCCGGCTCGCCTCGACGTGGAACATCACGCCGCCCGGCGCCGTGCGCGTGCGGTAGCCGGCGCGAGCCACGCGCCAGCCGAAGTCGATGTCGTCGAAGTACAACGGAAGCGCCGGGTCGAACCCGTTGAGCTCGTCCCAGACGTCGCGGCGCACCAGCATGCCAGCACTGGTGACGGCGAGCACGTCGCGGGGCCGGTCGTGCTGACCGGCATCGGGCTCGCCGGTCTCGAGACCGGTCTCGCGAGAGCCGGTGTTCGTGACCGTCAGCCCGACCTCCAGCAGCCTGCGCAGCGACGGCCACTCGCGGATCTTGGGGCCGACGACCGCGATGTCGTCGGCGGACGTCGCGACGTCGAGCAGGCCGGCGAGCGTGCCCGGGAGCACCGAAGCGTCGTCGTGGAGGAGCCAGACCCAGTCGGTGCGAGGCATCGCCTCAATGCCGAGACGGACGGCCTCGCCGAAGCCGGTGCCGGACGGCGCGTAGGTGATGCGCTCCGCGCCGAACGAGTCACGCAGGAGGTCGGCACAGCCGTCGGTCGAGCTCACGTCGACGACGCGCCACGCCTGCGGTGCCTGGAACATGTCGGCGAACGAGGCGAGGACCTTGGGGAGCCAGGCGGCGCCGTTGTGGGCGACGAGGACGGCTCCGACGGTCGGCGGGTCGTCGAGCCAGTGGCGCGTCGATCCGGTTTCGTCCATGAGGGTGGAGCCTAGTTGACCACACCTGACCGGGCTGAGGGCCGCAGTCGACCCGCCGCCGGCCCCGAAATCGGGGGGTGGGCCGGGCAATCAGCGATGGGTCAGGCGCGCTTCTTCAGCTTGCGACGCTCACGTTCGGACAGGCCGCCCCAGATGCCGAACCGCTCATCGTGGGCGAGGGCGTACTCGAGGCATTCACCGCGCACGTCGCAGGTCAGGCAGACCCGCTTCGCCTCGCGTGTAGAGCCTCCCTTTTCAGGGAAAAATGCCTCGGGGTCAGTTTGTGCGCACAGTGCGCGCTCCTGCCACATGAGCTCCTCATCGTGATCGAGCTCCAGACCCTCATCGAATGACATACCTGTAATTACAGACCCGTCCATCTCATACGTCAAGCGGAATCCCGACATTGGTGTGATCCTCGGCGTGTCGCCCTCTCATCCCCGCTGTTCAGCGACCTGTCACGATGACGACATGCGCAGTTTGCTCGTGACCGCTGGTGGCGGTTCTGGCCTCGTTCACGCTCTCACAGCACTGGTTGGCCGATGACGCTGGACCGGCTGCTCGCCGGTCTCCCCGACCCGACACGCCCGTTTCTCACCTACTACGACGAGAGCACCGGTGAGCGGGTCGAGCTGAGTGGCGTCACCGCCGCCAACTGGGTGGCCAAGACGTCGAACTTCCTCGTCGACGACCTCGACGTCGAACCGGGGACCCGCATCCGGATCGGCCTGCCGTCGCACTGGTTGCGCTTCGTGTGGGTGCTGTCGTGCTGGTCGGTTGGTGCCGCCGTCGTCGACGCGAACGCCGACATCGGTCTGAGCGGGCCAGACCTGGTGGCCGACGAGCCGGTCCGGCTGGCTGCGTCCCTCCGACCGCTCGGCGGCCGGTTCGCCGAGCCGCCGACGGGGTTCCTCGACCTCGGGGCCGAGGTTCCGCCGCACGGCGACGTGTTCGTCGCCCTCGACCCGCCGACTCCGGAGACTCTGGCGCTCGACCTCGACGGCCGCCGCGCGACCCAGACCGAGCTGGCCGGCTCGACCGAGCCGTCGGCGGAACGACTTCTCGTGGAGCCAGGGCCGCTGTCCAGGGACGTCGACCTCGTGGTCGCAGCCGGGCTGGGCGGCGGATCCCTGGTGGTCGTCGCAGCCGGCGGGGGTGCCGGGCCCGGGGCGGCGAACAGCGGAGTGTCACCCGACGTGATCGGTCGTCTTGCGGAGCAGGAGCGCGCTCGGCCAATGTGAGGCGTCCATTAGACTCGTCCGGTCAGCCCGGCCACCAGCACGAGAGGGCCACCACCGGATGAGTCTCGCCGAGTACGCGGCGCGCGAAGGCCTGCACAAGGTCGGCGGACGGCCCCCGATCTTCGCCTACCTCGCCGACGTCTGGCGCCGTCGCGCGTTCATCTACTCGCTCGCGCGCTTCCGCATCGAGGCAGACAACGGCCGCAACCGGCTCGGCATGGGCTGGGTCGTGCTGAAGCCGCTCATCAACGCCGCGGTCTACGGCACCATCTTCGGCATCCTGCTCGGCCGCGCGAACCGCCCCGACCAGTTCATCCTGTTCCTCGTCATCGGGGTGTTCTTCTTCGAGTACTTCTCGAGCTGCTTCACTTCGGGCGCGAAGTCGATCACCAAGAACGCGAACCTCGTCCAGAGCCTCAGCTTCCCCCGCATGTCCCTGCCGCTCGCCCTGGTGGTGCAGCGCCTGCTGGAGTTCGCCCCGATGATCGTGATCATGATCGGGCTCGTCCTGGGCTTCGGCAACACGCCGATGTGGGACTGGCTCCTGCTGATACCGCTGGTGGCGCTCTTCACGGTGTTCAATGTCGGCCTGACACTGATCACCGCACGACTGACGGTGCACTTCCGCGACCTCACCCAGCTGCTGCCGTTCGTGTCGCGCTTCTTCTTCTACACCTCCGGCACCTTCTTCAGCGTCGAACGACGCTTCGGCGACAACGAGGCGATCATGACGATTGCCAACTTCCAGCCGATCCACGAGTTCATGAGCCTCGCACGCAGCGTCCTGCTGACCGGCCCCGACTACGTCATCAAGCCGGAGTACTGGGCCTACGCCGCCGGATGGTCGGTCCTGTTCCTGATCGTGGGCACGATCTACTTCTGGGCCGCGGAGGAGCGCTATGGCCGCACCGACTGACGGCCCCCGGGATGCGCGCCGCCCCGCTGTCGTCGTCGACGACGTGCACGTGGAGTACAAGGTGCTCGCCACCGGCAAGCGGGCCTCCGCCGACGACTCGGCCCGCAAGCTGCTGCATCGCAGTCGTTCCACCCGGACGGTGCACGCGCTCAAGGGGGTCTCCTTCACCGCGTACGAGAGCGACAGCGTCGGCATCATCGGCTCGAACGGCTCCGGCAAGTCGACCCTGATGAGAGCGATCGTCGGCCTCACGCCGACATCCCAGGGGTCGATCTACGCCTCAACGCGTCCGAGCATGCTCGGGGTCGGCGCGGCGCTCATTCGCGACCTCTCCGGCGAGCGCAACGTCATCCTCGGCGGCCTGGCGCTCGGCCTCACGCTCGATGAGATCGAGGCCCGGTTCGACGAGATCGTCGACTTCGCCGGCATCCGCGAGTTCATCGAGCTGCCGATGCGCACCTACTCCTCGGGCATGACGGCACGGCTGAAGTTCGCCATCGCCACGGCGCGCGAGCACGACATCCTCATCGTCGACGAGGCGCTCGCCGTCGGCGACAAGACGTTCCGCAAGCGCAGCGAGGCTCGTATCCGCCACATCCGCGACAACGCGGGCACCGTGTTCCTGGTCAGCCACTCCATGCAGTCGATCCGCGACACATGCAACCGGGTGATCTGGATCAACAAGGGCGAGCTGATGCTGGACGGCAAGCCCGACGAGGTCATCGAGGCCTACGAGGAGTCGATGCACTAGGGAGGCGCGCCCTTGCCTTCGGGCGTCAGCAGGCCGACTCGAGGTCGTCGGTGCTGTTGGCTTCGCGCGGGTTGTCGACAGGTGCTGTGGGCGACGACGGGCCCGGGCTCGCCGGGTCCGCGTCGGGCGTGGCGTCGGTCGGGCCAGAGGCCGGGCGATCCCTCTCGGACTTCCTGATCGCCTTCGCGATCATCCGGTGGATACTGTCGTAGTCGGGGGCGAGGACGTTCACCTCGGGCGGCACGAGCGAGACAGTGCCGACCCGCTCACCGCGCGACTTCAGTGCGAGGTCGGCGAACTGGCCGAGCTCCTCGGCGGGCATGTTGGTGCGGAGCAGCCGCTTGCTCGATGCGGCGATCTCCTGGGCGTTGAACACGACCTTCTGGGGACTGAGCTGGTCGGCCATGTACTTCATCATGCATTTCTGGCGCCCCATGCGGACGTAGTCGTCGGCCCCGTAGCGGCTCCGGGAGTACCAGAGCGCTTCCTCGCCGTTGAGCCGCTGCTTGCCGGGCTCGATGTACTGCTGCTTGTAGACCGTGGTGGTACCGAACATGGCGATGCGGGACTTGACGTCGACCTCGACGCCGCCGACCGCGTCGATGAGCGACCGGAATCCCTTGAGGTTGACCATCACGAAGTAGTTGACCTTGAGATTGGTGGCACCCTCGACGGCGTCGATCGTCGCGTCGAGGCCGGGATCGTTGCTGTTCGGGTACAGGTCCTCGCGGCCCGCCGCCGCGGTGTGCACCGCGTTGATCAGGCACGATGAGCCGCAGTTGTATCCGTTCGGGTAGAGCGTCCGCATCGGGGAGTCCTCGGGGAACGGGACGTTCTGCAGGTTGCGCGGCAACGAGATGAGCACGGTGCGGCCGGTGTCGGCGTCGATGCTGGCCACTGTCAGGGAGTCGGGGCGGATGCCGATGCGATCCTTGCCGGAGTCCGAGCCCACGAGCAGGACGTTGTAGCGGCCCTTGAGCGGCGCGGACGTCTTGGTGGCGGTGAACACCTCCTGGATCACCTGACGCGGGGCGTCGATCGCCTGCGAGGCGACCACGGCGGACGCACCGACACCGAGCACGAGCGCGGTGTTGACGAGCATGACCAGGCCGCCGCGCACGAGGTTGAGCGTGAACGGCTTGGCCATCCGCCAGGCATCGATGAGCAAGGCGATCCAGCCGATCGCCACGAAGGCGACGCCGAATCGGGCAGCGAGCAGCACATCGGTGTCGGTGAGCATGTCGAGCATGGCGGAGCGGTTCGTGCGGAACCTCCAGGCGAGCACGGCCCCGGCCACCAGCAGACCTGCCCAGACGAAGAGGGCGACGACGCCGACCCAGCGTCGTCGTCCGACCATGTACTGGACCGAGCCCGGCGCCACCACCGTCATGGCGCAAAGCGCCAGGGCACGCCGGAATCGGACGCGCGGCGAGTCCAGGTAGTCGTCCTGATAGCCGCGGCCCAACAGCGATGCCTTGTGGCTCGATCTGTGGCCCATGAGTCCTCACGCGTCAATGGCAGAGGACCATTATCACTGACGGGTGATCATCCGTGGGACATCGGCCGAACGCTGCGGGAACAAGGTCAACAGAGAGCGTCGAGGTCCTCGGTCTGGTTGGCCTTGCGCGGATCCTTCTTCTCCTGGGCCGTGTCAGGAAGCGACAGCTTGGCGTCGAGGATGCCGGTGGACGCCGCCTTGCCCTCGGCCTTGTCGATCGCCTTGTTCACGAGCCGGCGAACCTTGTCGAAGTCGGGGTTGCCGGTGAAGATCACCGGCGGCACCAGCGAGACGGTCGAGACCTTCTGGGTTCGCGCCTTCAGCGCGAGGTCCATGAACGTGCCGAGCTGCTTCGCCGGGATGTCGGTGGTGAGCAAGCTCTTGCTCGACTCTGCGATCTTCTCCACGTTCATGAGCACGGTCCTCGGGCTCAGCTGCTGCAGCATCGAGTTCATCACGCACTTCTGCCGTCCCATGCGCGACCAGTCGTCGTTCTGCACCCGGCTCCGTGCGTACCAGAGCGTCTGGTTGCCGTTGAGCTTCTGCTCCCCCTTGGGAATCCAGCCCCGGATGGGAGCACCGATGCCGCCGATGGCCGTGCGCTCCTTGACGTCGATGGTCACCCCGCCGACGGCGTCGACGAGCTTGGAGAACCCGCGCAGGTTGACCATCGCGTAGTAGTTGAGCTCGAGCCCGGTGATCTCCTCGACGGCTCCCATCGTGGCCTCGATGCCCGGCTTCTTCTTGCCGAACAGGGTGTGGTGGTCGTTGGCCCACGTGTTGATGCCGTTGAGCTCGCAGCCGTCGCAGTCGAAGCCGCGCGGGAACTCCTTCGCCATCACCGAGCCATCCGGGAACGGCACGTTCTCGAGGTTTCGCGGCAGGCCGACGAGCACGGTGCGCCCCGTCTCGGCGTCGATGCTGGCGACGGTGAGCGAGTCCGGGCGCAGGCCGTTGCGGTCCGGGCCGGAGTCGCCGCCGAGCAGCAGCACGTTGTACCGACCGGACTCGGGCCCGGAGACCGTGTCGGAGGCGAACACCGTGCCGATGAACCCGTTCTGCACCGCGACCATGTGGGCGGCGAACAACATCGCCCCGGCGGTGCTGAAGCAGAGCACGCCGTTGACACCGGTCATCCAGAGCCGGTGCTTGCGGCGGAGCTGCAGCGGCCGACCGAGCCGCCAGGCGTCGAGCATCAGGCCGACCCAGCCGATCGCGCCGGCGATCAGTAGCCACCGACCGAGCGTCAGCACGCGCTCGTCGGTGAACAGCGTGAACAGGCCGCTGCGCGACGTGAGCGCCAGGAACAGCACGAATCCGCCGACCAGGAGGCAGGCCAGCCACACCCGGATCGCGATGCGGCCGACGCGGCGGCTGCCCATCACCAGCTGAGCCGACCCCGGCATCAACAAGGTCATGAACGTCAAGGTGAGCGCCCGGCGGAACTGGACGCGTTCGGACGCTTCGGTGGCGTGGGAGTACGAGCCACCGAACACGCCCGCGCGATCGTCAAGCATGTGGTCCTCACTGGGGAAGGAAATGAGGTCCCGTCGATCGAACCACAAAGTCTCGAGTAGAGGTCGAGGGCTCGCCGTGACACGCCGGCTTTCCTCGCTCGCCGTCGCCTGCCGTCCCCGTGCCGGCAGCCGCGGGTCCGGTACCTTCGAGGAATGCCGGACGAGCGCCCTGAGAGCGGATACGACTGGCTGTACGGGAAGGGCTCGGACTCGCGACCGACGACCGTGCAGCCGACGACGCCCCAAGGCAACGACCTCCCCCCGCCGAACCTCCCGCCACCCGGAGGGTCGCGTGGCGGTGGTGGCGGCCGCAGCCGGCCGCCACGCAGGGGCGCCGGCCGACGCGGCCTGCGCACCATCCTGATTCTGATCCTGGCCTGGATCGTGTTCCTCGTCGCCGTGCCGCTCTGGGCCTGGACCCAGCTGTCGACCGTCGACGCCGACCCCGAGGGCGACCGTCCCGAGGGTCAGCCGGGCGCCACCTATCTGCTCGTCGGGTCCGACAGCCGCAAGGGCCTCACGAAGGAGGAACGCAAGGACCTCACCACCGGAAAGGACTCCGGAGGGCGCGGGCGCACCGACACGATCCTGATCCTCCACACCGGCGACGGGCCCTCGCTGCTGCTGTCGATCCCGCGCGACTCGCTCGTGCCGATCGAGGGCTATGGCACCACCAAGATCAACGCGGCCTACGCCTTCGGCGGACCCGAGCTCCTGGTGCAGACGATCGAGCAGTCGACCGGCCTGGAGATCGACGACTACGTCGAGATCGGCTTCGGCGGCCTCGTCAAGGTGGTCGACGGGCTCGGCGGCGTCGAGATCTGCCCGAAGAAGAAGCTGAAGGACAAGGACGCCGGCCTCGACATCGGCAAGGGCTGCCAGAACGCCGACGGCAAGACGGCGCTCGCGTACTCCCGCACCCGCAAGGCTCACGCCACCGGCGACATCCAGCGCGGGCAGAGCCAGCGCGAGGTGCTCGGCGGCATCGCCGAAAAGGCCAAGTCACCCTGGACGTTCATCAACCCGGTGCGCTACTTCCGGGTCAACTCAGGCGCGGCGAGCTCGGTGCAGGTCGGCGAAGGGATGGGGCCGATCGCGCTCGTGCGGTTCGCCCTGGCGCTCTCGTCGGCCATGGGCGGCGACGGCCTCAACTGCACCGTTCCCATTGCCGACTTCAGCGTCCGTTGGGACCGCGAGCGCGCTCTCAAGATGTTCGGGCACATCAAGAACGACCGCACCGACGAGATCGGCAACCTCTGCACGAAGGACGGCCTGCCGAAGGGGTCGTAGCCCGGTTCATATCCTGACGCCGCCGACGGATCAGCGTGCGAGTCCGAGCGGTTGTCCGGCAGGACCTGCCGTGGCGCACCGCGGTCGTGGTCGTGCAGCTCGACCTGCCCGAGCCGTGAGCTGGTCTACGAGCGGAAGCCGGCCTCGCCGGCCGGGTTGCGGAGCTTCTCGCCCTTGGCCCGCGCGGCGTCGGCGAGCTCCTGCTGGAACGTGGCCATGCGCGCGGTGAGGTCGGAGTCGCCGACGGCGAGGATGCGGACGGCGAGCAGTCCGGCGTTGCGGGCGCCGCCGATCGAGACCGTGGCCACCGGCACGCCGGCCGGCATCTGGACGATCGAGAGCAGCGAGTCCATGCCGTCGAGGTGCTTGAGCGGCACGGGAACGCCGATGACGGGCAGCGTGGTGACCGACGCGAGCATGCCGGGTAGGTGAGCCGCACCGCCGGCGCCGGCGATGATCACCTCGATTCCGCGGTCCTGCGCCTCACGGCCGTAGGCGAGCATCTCGTCGGGCATGCGGTGCGCGGACACGATGTTGGCCTCGAACGCGATGTCGAACTCGCCGAGCGCGGTCGCCGCTTCCGTCATCGTCGGCCAGTCGGAGTCCGACCCCATCACGATGCCCACCCGGGCCTGATCAGTCATGTGTCACTCCGTCCGTGAACAGTGCCGCGGCGTGGCGGGCACGGGCTAGCACGTCGTCGAGATCGTTGCCGTACGCCGTCACGTGGCCGACCTTGCGGCCGGCCTTGACCGACTTGCCGTAGAGGTGGACCTTGACGTCCGGCTCGGCCGCGAGCACGGTCGCGCGCTGGGCTTCGAGGTCCTCCACGGAGCCGCCGAGGATGTTGACCATCACCGCCCACTGCGCTCGGGGGTCGGTGCTACCGAGCGGGAGGTCGAGCACGGCCCTCAGGTGGTTCTCGAACTGGCTCGTGTGCGCACCGTCGATCGTCCAGTGCCCCGTGTTGTGTGGACGCATGGCGAGCTCGTTGACCAACAGTCGGCCGTCGGTCGTCTCGAACAGCTCGACCGCGAGGATCCCGGTGACGACGAGCTCGGTGGCGATGCGCTCGGCCATGGCGCGTCCCTCGGCGTCCAGAGCAGGGTCGAGATCGGGGGCCGGCGCGACGACCTCGGCGCACACACCGTCAGCCTGGCGGGACTCGACCACCGGGTAGGCGACGACCTCGCCGGACGGCGAGCGGGCGACGAGCGCGGACAGCTCCCGGCGGAAGTCGACGAGCTCCTCGGCCAGCAGGACTCGACCAGACGCGAAGGCCTCGTCCGCCTCGGCCGCCGAGCGCACCACCCACACGCCCTTGCCGTCGTAGCCGCCGCGGGTCGTCTTGACGACGGCCGGGAAGCCGAACGTCTCGAGGTCGGCGAGTGAGGAGATGGGAGCGTTGCGCGGACACGGGACGCCGAGCTCGCTCAGCCGAACGCGCATGGCGGCCTTGTCCTGCGCGAACAGCAGCGCGTCGGGGCCGGGTCGGCAGGCGTGCCCCTCTGCCTGGAGGGTGCGCAGGTGCTCCGGCGGCACGTGCTCGTGGTCGAACGTGACGACGGGGACACCGGTGACGACGGCCCGGAGGTCGTCGAGGTCGGTGTAGTCGCCCACCCGGTGGTCCGGGATGACCTGGGCGGCGGAGACCTCGGGGCCTTCGGCGAGCAGCCGGATGCGCACACCGAGGCCGATCGCGGCCTGCTGCATCATGCGGGCGAGCTGGCCGCCCCCGATGACGGCCAGGTCGGCCTCTCCACGGGTGCTGGTCACGTCTTCACCTTAGGGGCGCGGAACCCGCGTCGACGGCTGATGGTGATGGGGGTGACCTCACCGAAGCCGCGCAGCGGTCGCGCCGGCATGCGGCGGCAGTCGAACTCGGCCGCGTCGAGGGCCTCGGCGGTGGGATGGTCGACGATCACCCGGTTGCTCCGGGCGACGTGCGAGAGCCGCGCGGCCAGGTTGACCGGCGGGCCGAAGATGTCGCCGAGCCGGCTGAGCACCGAGCCCGTCGCCAGGCCGACCCGGATGGCCGGCATCTCCTCTTGCGACCCGACGCTGTCGATGAGGTCGAGCGCCGTGTCGGTGGCGCTGCGAGCGTCGGCGTTCACGAACAGGGTGGCGTCGCCGAGAGCCTTGATGACCCGGCCGCCGTGCCCGGTGACGACGTCGGTGCAGCGGTTCTCGAAGTTCTCCACCAGTGCGCCAAGGCTGACGGCGTCCAGCTCGTTCGAGAGCGCGGAGAACCGCGACATGTCGGCGAACCCGACGGTCATGGTGGTGGACAGCAGCTCGGCGTCGGCGGCGCCGAGAGCCTCGATTCGCGCGGCTGCCGCGGCCAGATGACGACGCCACGAGTAGATCATCAGCTGCTCGAAGCCCGGTTCGGCCTGCTGGGCGAGCGCCACCGCGGCCTCGAGCCGGCTCTGGGCGCGGCCTTCCCCGACGTGGGACTCGACCTGCTCGACGAGAGTCGCCACCTGCCAGTCGGCGAGCCGCGACATCGTCTGGCCGAGCGCACGGGTCATCCGGAACACCGTCTCTTCGTCGAGCATGCCGCGTTCGAGCGTGGCCGCGACGATGGAGAGGGCCTCGACGTCTGACTCTCCGTACAAGGGACTGTCGCCCAGGTCCGGGAAGCCGAGTGCTCGCCACAGCCGTTCACCGCGCTCACGGCTCACACCGCCCTGGGTGGCGACCTCCTCCACGGTGAGCCCGGGGTCAGCACCCAGGATCAGGCGGGCGAGCTCGTCCCTGAGCTCTTCGCGCGATTCAGATCGATTCATCACTCGTCCGGTGCGCCTGGTCGACCAGGCCCGTGACGGTGCGGTGAAGGGCCTCGATGTGCGGGATGTCGCGCAGCTCGAGACCCGCCTGCTCGCTGGCATCGTGGATGACGAGGGTTCCGCAGCCGAGGATGCGGTCGTTGAGGTTCTTCTCGAAGGCGACGTCGTTGATGCGGCTCAGCGGGATGACCCGACCGGTGCGCGTCAGGATGCCCTTCTGCTCGACGATGCGCTTGTTGGTGAGCGTGTACGTCCAGAGGAACCAGCGCAGGAACGGGATCACCGCACCCAGGACGGCCAGCACGACCGCGACGGCGATGACGACCCAGCGGGGAGCGCCCGCTCCGACCCGCGCAGCAAGGAACCCGCCGGCCGCGCCCACGGCGAGCAGGATGACGAAGGGGACGAACAGCACCTTGACGTGCGTGCGGGTGGTGGCGACGGTCTGCTCACCGTCGATCATCAGCTTGCGAGGCAGAGTCATGGTCCGATTTTGTCACGAACCCGAATCGCGGGTCCGGACATGGGTGATGTCACCGGCGCTGACAGGGGTTCCACCGACCACGAGGCGTCCGAGGTCGTCGACGTCCTCGGCGCGCCCCTCCAGCGTCGATCCGTCGGGCATGGCCACGCTGACCTCGGCGCCGAGCGTCACGCATCGCCGCAGGTACGACTCACGCACACCTTCCGCTGGATCGCCACCTGCACCCCGCCAGGCACGGTAGAGCGCCTCGAGGTTGCGGAGCAGGAGCCGCAGCACCACGGTGCGGTCGGTTTCGGCGGCATCCTCGAGCAGGAGCGACGTCGCGGTGTCGACCGGCAGCTCCTCGGTGCGCAGCGAGACGTTGAGGCCCACGCCCGCGACGGCGGCCGGGCCGTCCGGGGTGTCGACCCGCTCGAGCAGGATGCCGGCGATCTTGCGACCGTCGACCTCGACGTCGTTGGGCCACTTCAGCCCCGGCGCGACGCCGCACTCCTCGACGGTCGCGGCGACGGCCAGACCCACGAGCAGCGGGAGCCACACCCATCGCGCGGCCGGGATCTCGTTCGGGCGCAGCAGCACCGAGACCGCGATGCCCGACCCCTCCGGGGACTCCCACGTGCGGTCGAGTCGTCCGCGACCGGCGACCTGGTGGTCGGTGGTGTGGACGGTGCCCTCGGCGGCGCCGGCGCGAGCGGCGTCGGCGAGGTCGGCGTTGGTGCTGGCCGTCGATGGCGTGACGACGACCTCGGTCCAGAAGCCGCCCGGCCCCACCAGCGCCGCCTGCAGCGCGCGCGCATCGAGCGGTGGGCGGTCCAGGTCGCGGTAGGACATGGCTCAAGCCTCACACACGCCCAGGCAGGGGTGCTGGGCCCTGGGCGGCTACAAGCACTGCTGTCAGTACTCTGACCCCCATGACCGAGGCCACGTCTGGCGACGAGATCGCCGAGCACCCCGAGCTGCACACGACCGCCGGCAAGCTGGCCGACTTCCAGCGCCGACGTCAGGAAGTCGAGGTCGAGCACGCCCAGGAGGCCCACGAGAAGGCGGAGTCACGCGGCCGCAAGAGCGCCCGCGAGCGCATCGAGATCCTTCTGGACGAGGGTTCGTTCGTCGAGCTCGACGCCCTCGCCCGTCACCGCAGCACTGCGTTCGGCCTGGAGAAGAAGCGACCGATCGGCGACGGCGTCGTCACCGGTTACGGCACCGTCGACGGCCGCCAGGTCTGCGTCTTCGCGCAGGACTTCTCGATCTTCGGCGGCGCCCTCGGCGAGGTCTACGGCGAGAAGATCGTCAAGGTCATGGACCTCGCCATGAAGAGCGGCTGTCCGGTCATCGGCATCAACGAGGGAGCCGGCGCCCGCATCCAGGAGGGTGTCGTCTCACTCGGCCTCTACGGCGAGATCTTTCGCCGCAACGTGCACGCGTCCGGCGTCATCCCGCAGATCAGCCTCATCATGGGTTCCTGCGCCGGCGGCCACGTGTACTCACCGGCCGTCACCGACTTCACCGTCATGGTCGACGGGACGTCGAACATGTTCATCACGGGCCCCGACATCATCAAGACGGTCACCGGCGAGGAAGTCACGATGGAGGAGCTGGGCGGCGCGCGCACGCACAACACGCGCAGCGGCAACGCCCACTACATGGGCGCCGACGAGGACGACGCGATCGAGTACGTCAAGGCGCTGCTCTCGTTCCTCCCGCAGAACAACATGGAGGAGCCCGAACCGTACGACGAGGTTCCCGACCTGGAGGCGAACGAGACCGACGTCGCGCTCGACACCCTGATCCCCGACTCGACCAACCAGCCGTACGACATCCGCACCGTCATCGAGGCCACCCTCGACGACCGGGACTTCCTCGAGGTCCAGCCGCTGTTCGCGCCCAACATCGTCATCGGCTTCGGCCGGGTCGAGGGCCGCAGCGTCGGCGTCGTCGCCAACCAGCCGATGCAGCTCGCCGGCTGCCTCGACATCGACGCGTCCGAGAAGGCCGCGCGGTTCGTGCGCACCTGCGACGCGTTCAACATCCCGGTCCTGACGTTCGTCGACGTGCCCGGCTTCCTGCCCGGCACCGATCAGGAGTGGAACGGCATCATCCGTCGCGGCGCGAAGCTCATCTATGCCTACGCCGAGGCCACCGTCCCCCTGGTCACCGTCATCACCCGCAAGGCGTACGGCGGGGCTTACGACGTCATGGGCTCCAAGCACCTCGGCTCCGACATCAGCCTCGCGTGGCCGTCCGCCCAGATCGCCGTGGTCGGTGCGTCCGGTGCGGTCGGCATCCTCTACCGCAAGGAGCTCAAGGAGTCCGACGACCCGGAGGCGCGGCGTGCCGAGCTGATGACCGAGTACGAGGACACGTTGTGCAACCCGTACCTCGCGGCCGAGCGCGGCTACGTCGACGTCGTCATCCAGCCCCAGGAGACGCGCGCCGAGGTCGCCAAGGCGCTGCGGCTGCTGCGCACGAAGCGCGAGACGCTGCCGCCCAAGAAGCACGGGAACATCCCGCTGTGACCGACGAACAAGCCGCTTCACCGAAGCCAGTCCTGCGGGTGGTCAAGGGCGACCTCACGCCCGAGGAGCTCGCGGCCCTCGTGGCCGTCATCGCAGCCCGCAACGCCGCGGCCGCCCACGCCGCCGCCCGCGCAGGGAAGCGCCCACGCAGCGAATGGGGCCACCCGGCGCGCCTCGCCCGCAAGCCGCACCGCTTCGGCCCCGACCAGTGGCGCCGCTCCGCCTGGGGCTGATCATGCCCCTCCGACCGGTGTCCGACACCGCCCCAGGCCATTGGCTCAGCGACGCCGAGCCTGCGCTCGGCCCGCCAGGCTTCGAGTCCTACGTGCGGATACTCCATCCGTGGGCCGACTCCGAGGAGGGCCAGGATCGCATCGAGGGTCACCTGCCCGAAGACGAGCTCGCGGCGCTGGCCGACGTGCTCTCCCGGCACACCGGCACACCTGATCAGTGCTTCCATGCGCTCTGGGACGGCTACGGCGAGATCCTCGGGGGCGATGCGGTCGGCTTCCTCTCGTTCGCCGCCGCGCCCGCCGCATGGCCCGGACGCATCTTCACCAAGCCGAAGCCGACTCCCCCGCCGCCCCCGGCGTTCGCCCCGGAGGTCATGGACGGACCCCGGCTCCAGGTAGCCGGACGAGATCATCTGCTCTTCGTCGGCCCGTTGTCCGACGCAGGGCAATGGGGAGCCGCGTCGTTCGGTCACGGCATTCCGCGCGACATCAACAGCCCGAATCTCTTGTGGCCGGCCGATCACCGCTGGTGCGTCGCCACCGATATCGACACCAGCTGGACGGGTGTCGGAGGGTCGACGGCGCTGGCCGACGATCTCCTGGCCGAGCCGCGCCTCGAGGTCGTCCGCACGCGCCACGAGTCGAGGGAGCATCGATGAGGGTCGTTCTCGCGTCCGCCTCCCCCGCGCGGCTCACCACGCTGCGCTCGGCCGGCCTCGACCCTGAGGTCGAGGTGTCCGGAGTCGACGAGGAGCAGGTGACGTCGCACGACCCGGCCAACCTCGCGGCGGCTCTGGCCCAGCTGAAGTGCCGGGCGGTCGACGCGAGGCTGCAGGACCCTGAGGCGCTCGTCATCGGATGCGATTCCGTGTTGGCTTTCGAGGGCGAGATCCTCGGCAAGCCCGCCGATGCTCGCGAGGCCGTCGCACGCTGGCGGCGGATGCGAGGCAAGTCCGGTGTGCTGCACACCGGACACTGCGTGCGGCGCGGCAGTCTCGAGTTCGTGGAGTCGGCGGCCACCGTCGTGCACTTCGCCGACGTCTCCGACCAGGAGATCGACGCCTACGTGGCCAGCGGCGAGCCGCTGCAGGTGGCTGGAGCGTTCACGATCGACGGACTCGGCGGCGCGTTCGTCCGCGGCATCGAGGGTGACCACCACACCGTCGTGGGAGTCAGCCTCCCGTTGCTGCGCGACCTCGTGGGCGACCTCGGCGTGCGCTGGACCGACCTCTGGACCTGAGCGTTTCGCCGCCCACGGCCCGGCACCCCCGCCGGGGTCACTCAGCCGGCAGCCCGAGGCTCCTGGCGATGAGGATGCGCTGGACCTCGGACGTGCCCTCACCGATCTCGAGGATCTTCGCGTCGCGGTAGAACCGCGCGACGGGGTACTCCTCCATGAAGCCGTAGCCGCCGAAGACCTGGGTGGCCACCCGGGTCGCCGAGACCGCGGCCTCGGACGTGTAGAGCTTGGCGATCGACGCGGCCCGCTTCAGCTCGGCGTGCCCGGCGCCATGGTCCTTGAGGGCGGCCGCCTGGTACGTGAGGGCGCGCCCGGCCTCGGCCATGACGGCGAGGTCGGCGATGGGGAACGCCACGCCTTGCTTCGTGCCGATCGGGACGTCACCGACTGTGGTGCGCTCCCCCGCATATTCCACGCACAGGTCGAGGCACGCCTGGATGCACCCGACGGCCAGGGCTGCAATGGCGATGCGACCGTCGTCGAGCGTCGACAGGAACTGCGCGTATCCCCGCCCCCGCTGACCGAGCAGGTGGTCGGCGGGCACCCGTGCGTCGTCGAAGCTCAGCGGATGAGTGTCGGAGATGTGCCACCCGAGCTTGTCGTAGGCCGGTTCGACGACGAAGCCGGGTGTGTCTGCGGGCACGACGATGGCCGACACCTCCGCGCGCCCGTCCTCGCGCGACCCGGTGCGCGCCGCCACGGTGACGAGCGAGGTCATCTCGCTGCCGGAGTTCGTGATGAACTGCTTGGACCCGTTGACGACCCACTCCCCCTTCCCATCAGCACCGCTGGACTCATCGAGCACCGCCTTCGTGCGGATGCTGCCGGCGTCCGAGCCAGAGCCTGGCTCGGTGAGTCCGAACGCCGCGAGTGACTGGCCGGCCACGAGGTCGGGCAGCCAGCGTTCCTTCTGCTCGTCGGTGCCGAACGTGAGGATCGGGTTGATGCCGAGGCCGACGCCCGCCTCGAGGGTGATGCCGATCGACTGATCGACCCGGCCGAGCTCCTCGATTGCGACGCAGAGGCTGGTGAAGTCGCCGTCGGCTCCGCCGTACTCCTCGGGCGCCGTGATGCCGAACAGGCCGAGCTTGCCCATCGCGCGCACGGCGTCGACCGGGAAGTGATGGTCCCTGTCCCATGCGGCCACGTGCGGGGCGATCTCGGCCTCCGCGAACTCGCGAACGGTGCGGCGGAACGACTCGTGCTCGGGTGACAACGTCATGGCCTCATGTTAACGCTTGTTAACCTACGGACACCATCTGGCTGGTCAGGGCTCGAACCGCACCGGGATCTCCACGGCGTCGTCGTTCTTCTTCAACCCGGACGGGTTGGCCTTGTGCAGGACGAGGATGCCCACGGCCGACGGTGGGGTGTCGAACTCGATGGTGCCCGCGAAGTCGACATCGTCCTCGGTCATCCATTCGCCCTTGACGGTGGCAAAGCCCTCGGCGACCCGGCGCCGTTCCGCATCGAGGATCTCCAGCGGGAAGTCCGCCTCGAAGGACCACGAGCCCGGCGCACGACCCGCGACCTCGAGCGGGCTGGTGATGGTCGCCCCCTGGCGTGGCGTCTCGACCGTCAGACTGACGCCGCCCGGCGAGGTGAACTCGGTGGTCGGCGCCTCCGACTTCTGCGGCGCGTCATTCTTTTGCGGCGCGTCGTTCTCGGCACAGCCAGCCGCGACGAGGGCGCTGATGAGCAGCGCTCCGACCAGGACGAACCAACGGCGACGACGTTCCATGACCACGCCCTTCTCTTGCGTCGAATGTAGGGCTCAGCCCCAGGGAGCGGTGCGGTTTCGGCCAAGGTCGGGGGCGCTGGTCCCGTGACGCTGCCCTAGACTCGGGACGCCTGTCGACACGAGGAGACCAGTACGTGAGCGAGCCCCTCCAGAAGGTCCTGATCGCCAACCGCGGTGAGATCGCCGTGCGCATCATCCGCGCCTGCAAGGACTCCGGCATCGGCAGCGTCGCCGTGTACGCCGAGCCCGATCGCGACGCCGTCTTCGTCCGCCTGGCCGACGAAGCCCACTCGCTGGAGGGCTCGACGCCGGGCGATTCCTACCTCTCGATCGAGAAGATCATCGCGATCGCCACCAAGACCGGCGCCGACAGCATCCATCCTGGCTACGGCTTCCTCGCCGAGAACGCCGACTTCGCCCAGGCCGTCCTCGACGCCGGGCTGGTCTGGATCGGCCCGCCTCCGGCGGCGATCGAGAACCTCGGAGACAAGGCCAAGGCCAAGCACATCGCCCAGAAGGCCGACGCCCCACTCGCCCCTGGCACCAAGGACCCGGTCAAGGACGCCGACGAGATCGTCGCCTTCGCCGAGGAGCACGGACTTCCGGTCGCCATCAAGGCGGTCTTCGGCGGTGGCGGTCGTGGCCTCAAGGTGGCCCGCACGCTCAAGGAGATCCCTGACCTGTTCGAGTCGGCCGTCCGCGAGGCCGAGTCTGCCTTCGGTCGCGGCGAGTGCCTCGTCGAGAAGTTTCTCGACCAGCCGCGCCACGTCGAGACCCAGTGCCTCGCCGACACTCACGGCAACGTCGTGGTCATCTCCACCCGCGACTGCTCGCTGCAACGTCGTCACCAAAAGCTCGTCGAGGAGGCACCGGCGCCGTTCCTGACCGACGAGCAGGTCAAGACCCTGTACGACTCGAGCAAGGCGATCCTCAAGGAAGCCGGCTACGTCGGGGCAGGGACGTGCGAGTTCCTGGTGGCCCGTGACGGCACCATCAGCTTCCTCGAGGTCAACACCCGCCTGCAGGTCGAGCACCCGGTCTCCGAGGAGGTCACCGGCATCGACCTCGTGCGCGAGATGTTCCGCATCGCCGCGGGCGAGGAGCTCGGATACGACGATCCCGAGATCGTCGGTCACTCGATCGAGTTCCGCATCAACGCCGAGGACGGCGGGCGGGGCTTCCTGCCGGCCCCCGGCACGCTGACCAGGTGGGCGCCCCCCTCCGGGCCCGGCGTCCGTCTCGACGGAGGCTACGAGGAGGGCGAGACCATCCCGGGCGCCTTCGACTCCCTCGTCGCCAAGCTCATCGTCACCGGCCGCACCCGCGAGCAGGCGCTCGAGCGGTCGCGCCGCGCCCTCGACGAGTTCGTCGTCGACGGCATGCCAACCGTCATCCCGTTCCACCGCACCGTCGTCGACGACCCCGCGTACACGGCCGAGAACGGCGACTTCACGGTGTACACGACGTGGATCGAGACCGACTTCGACAACCAGCTCGAGCCCTACGTGGCATCGGGCGATGATCCCGACGAGCCCGCCGAGCGAGAGCGGGTCGTCGTCGAGGTCGGCGGCAAGCGGGTCGAGGTCGTGCTGCCGGGTGGACTCGGTGCCTCGGCCGCCGCGACCGGCGCCAAGAAGCCCAAGCGCAAGGCCGGCGGTGGCGGCGCAGCCGCCGCGAGCGGCGACTCGCTCACCTCGCCGATGCAGGGCACCGTGGTGAAGATCGCGGTCGAGGACGGTCAGGACGTCGAGGAGGGCGACCTCGTCGTCGTCATCGAGGCGATGAAGATGGAGCAGCCGATCAACGCCCACAAGGCGGGCACGATCAGCAACCTCTCGGCCGAGGTCGGCGCCACCATCGGCGCCGGCGCGGTCGTCGCCGACATCTCCTAGGCCTGCGTCTCGCCCACCGGGGGTGCGTCCGCCGGGGCCTTCTTGTCGACCTCGCCGTAGGCGACTCCGGCCGCCCACACGATGGCGGTGACCGCGATCCAGGTCCAGGTGCCGTCGATGGCGAATCCGCGGTGCGGGACGGCCAGATCGGTGAGCCACAGGGCCACGAAGGTCAGCACGAGACCGCCCACGATGGTGTAGCCGCGCACGAAGCGGCTGACCGTGCCGACCACGACCTGCCGCAGCGTCACGGTGAGTGCGGTGAACAGCACGACCGAGAGCACGGCCCACCAGAACCGGATGTCGAACCCGTCGAGCAGCCAGGCTGCGGCGCCGAACGAGAGAGCGTTGGCACCCGCCGAGATGGCCAAGGACGTCAGGAGCGCTCTCATGCGCCGAGTATCCCAGATCCGATGAATCGGGAATATCCCCCAGTGCTGGTCAGAACGTGAACCAGTTGGAGCGGAGTCCGAAGGCCCAACGGGCATCGTTGCCGGAGATCGTCTTCGTGCCCTTGGAGCCCTTGAGCTCCAGCGACGTGACCCGGCCACCCCAGTCGCCGAATCCGTTGCGCTTCGTCACACGCATCGACCGCAGCGTGCCGATGGAGGAGTACTTCGACTGGATCGTCGAGGCGGACACCGACTTCGACCAGGAGTGGTTCGCGTTGCCGGACCAGCCGTCCCACGTGTCCTTGACGGCCTTCAGGTACGGCTGGCTCCCCGGGGAGCTGTATCCGCCGGACGACGACGAGAACTGAGCGAGTGCGGGCTTGCCGTTGTGCGTCAGGATCTTGCCGGCCGTGGCGGCGACGGCCCTGTCGGTCGATGACGTCTCGGCACCGGCACCGCCATAGACCTGGCATGAGGTGGTGTCGCAGATGTCGTAGTGCCGGCTCGAACCCATCGAGCGCGCTCCGTACGTGCGGGCCGCGACCGACTGGGCCTTGAGGGTCTCGGAGTGCCAGCTGGACGGCACTTCTCGGGCGACGACGCCTCGCGTGTAGTTCTCGAGCGTCAGCGCATTGACGGTGTCGCGGTTGGTGGCACCGGACTTGGGCAGGGCCGAGCGAAGCGCGGTGCGGAACGTGCGGACGGGCCCGGACGGCATGACGAGCTTCATGGTCGACGCCTCGAACTGTGCGGTGCCGGTCCAGGTCGTGCTCTTGTACGTCTTCCACGTGCTCGACGTGCGGTAGCGCAGCGTCGATTTCTTCTTGTCGCTCGACAGCGGATCGATGCTCCACCGGATCACCTTCGTGCCACCGATCGAGTCGGGCAGGGTGATCGTCTTGCTCGGCGAGAAGATGTGCAGCTTCAGCCCGCTGCGACCTTCGACCATCACCGAATCGGTCGAGTCGCCGGTCACCAGCACCCGGATCGTGCCGCTCTTCGAGCCGAGGTTGGTGCCCGAGTAGTAGTGGTCGAGGATCGACGTGTACGACTTGCCGTCACGGGCAGCACCCTCGGCGCCGTACTGGCTCATCCCGATGCCGTGGCCGTAGCCGTGACCCTTGAACGAGAACGACTTGCTCGACGGAACCGACACGGAGCTCGAAACCGTGGACGCGGACGTGGACGACGCCGTCGACATGGAGGACGCGGCGCTCGCCGAGCTGGTGGTGCCCGGCTTGACCGTGTCGACCTCGGTGCGCTTGTTCGTGCTCGTCACCGCGAACAGGCTGTCGGTGCCACTGACGGTGTAGTTGAAGTAGGCGTTGCCGTACGAGTTGCTCCGGAGCGTACCGAGCCTCGTCCACGAGCCGGTCGACGTCTTGCGGTACAGCTTCACGTCGAAGGAACCGCTCGGGAAGTTCGCCGCGACCTTGATCGAGGCTCCGTCACGGAAGGTGGAGGGCTGCGTGTACAGGTCGCCGGTCTCGGAGAAGTTCGACGGCTGCACAGACGTGGTGGCCGCCTTGGTCGTGGCCGACACGGCGGACGAGTAGGGCGACAGATTGGTGCCGTCGTCCCTGATCGTGCGGACCTTCGCGTAGTACTTCGTGTTCGGCTTCAGCCCGGTGATGACCTCGTCGGTGCTCGTCGAGCGGTAGTAGGTGGCGTTCGACATCGACGACGACGTCGACAGCTGCACCCGGTAGCGCGGCGCACCGTCGACCTTGTTCCAGACGAACGTCAACGAGGTCGAGGTCTGCGCCGTCGACTTCAGGCCGGTGGGCACGGTCGTGCCTGTGGATCCGCCGCCGCCACTGCTGCCGCCGGACAGCCGACTCGCCACGGAGTCACGGAGTCCTCCGCTTGCCGACAGCCAGGAGTACACCTGGGCGCCCGGGCACTCCGTCGCCTTGACGTTGCGGTGCCCGGCGATGCGGTTGAGTGTCAGGCCGCCCACCGAGTACGTGCCCTTGGCCGGGATCGAGTAGTCGTCGAAGCGCCAGGCGACGATCGCCGCCGTGGCCGACTTCATGGCCGATGTGGGAGCGGTCGACGAGAACGTTCCCATCAGGGAGACGCCCATCGTCTGCTCGTTGACAGCACCCACGCCGGCGTGGGCACCGCGGACGGGCTTGTCGATGCCGCCGGCGCGGCCCTCGAAGATCTGCCCGTACTTGTCGACCAGGAAGTTGTAGCCGATGTCGCACCAGTTGCGGCTGTTCATGTGATACGCCTGCGTGGCTCGGACGATCGACGCCGAGTCGGCCTTGTTGTAGGAGTTCGAGCCGGCCGTGTGGTGGATGACAGCGCCCTTGGTCGTCGGCCCGTAGACCGGCGAGTCACATCCACCGCCGCTCTTGGCTCCCCAGCTCGATCGCCGGATGATGGACGGCTGGGCCACGGCGACAGGCGTGATCGCGGACGCGCGGCCCGGGTCGATCGTGGCGACCTGGAGATCGCGCGGTACAGAGGGCTTCTCGGAGCGGACCCGGACGGCGACACCGTCGGCCTCGTCGACCCACTGGGACTCGGTGCCCGGGCGGCCCCCTTCGGTCCACGAGTTCTCGACGTCCTGGTGGAGCTCGGTCCACTTGGTCCACGTGCCGGAGCTGCGCCACTTGACCTCGACGGCGGCATCGCCCGGCACACCGGATCGCCACGTGACGCCGAGCATCGCGAACGACGCGACCTTGGTCGGGGCGAGGCTGGCGACTGTGCGCGGCCCTGCCGGCTCTGCCTTCTTGGCAGGTTCGGAGCGCAAGGCTTGGTTGGGCTCCGGTTCCTCCGTCACCACGGGGACCACCGGCACGTCGTGCTCGGCGACCACCACCTCGGGGGCGGCGTTGACGTCCTCGGCGAGACGACGCTCGACTCCGTCTTGCCAGACCATGACGGAACCCATGAGTCCGGCAACGAGGCCGAGGGGCAGGAAACGCAGGATCACGCGCCGAGAACGCATGTCGGGTCCAATCGTGTGAAGAGCGGCAGAACGGGGAAGTGGTAGGGACACCGCTGCAGACATTAGACAGCACTCTTAGGGCGTTGACCAGCGCTTTTGCGACCTTCGTCGCTGACCTGCGGAACTACAACAGTGTGATTACACGCAGGGATGTCACACCCGACGATGCAAACGCCGAGCTGCCTCGGCCACCGACCCCGACAACGACGGATAGATGGTGAAGGCATCGGCCACATGGTCGACCGTCAGGGACGAGGAAACGCTCAACGACACGACGTGGATGAGCTCGCTGGCCCGAGGGCTGACGACCACACCACCGATGACGATCCCGGTGGCCGGACTCGAGAAGAGCTTGACGAACCCGTCGCGTATACCCTGCATCTTGGCCCTCGGGTTGGCGGCCAGCGGCAGCATCGCGACCTCGAACGGCGTCCCGCTCTCCTCGAGGTGGACCTGGGAGAGACCGACCGTCGCGATCTCCGGCGACGTGAAGATGTTGCTGGAGACCTTCTCCAGATCCAGCGGGTGCACGGCGTCGCCGAGCAGGTGCGACATGGCGATGCGGCCCTGCTGCGCGGCGACCGATGCGAGCATCAGCACGCCGGTGCAGTCGCCGGCGGCATAGACACCGGAGACGGACGTGCGGGACACCCGGTCGACCTTCACGAACCCGGCGTCGTCGAGCTCGACCCCGGCCTCCTTGAGCCCGAGGTCGCCGGTGTTCGGCACCGAGCCGAGAGCGAGCAGGCAGTGGGACCCGTCCACCTCGCGGCCGTCGGTCAGCGTGACGCGCACCCCATCGGCCCCACTCTCCGCCGCCCGGGGCCCGGCACCCCCGCCGATCCGCTCGACCGACGCCATGCGGGACCGGTCCAGGACGGTCATGCCCCGACGGGTGAAGACCTCTTCGATGAGGGTGGCCGCGTCCTCGTCCTCACCTGGCAGCACCCGGTCGCGGCTCGACACGAGGGTGACCGGTGAGCCGAGCCCGTTGTAGGCGCTGGCGAACTCGGCGCCGGTGACGCCGGAGCCGACGACGATCATGTGCTCGGGCAGCTCGCGCAGTCCGTAGAGCTGTTCCCAGGTGAGGATGCGCTCACCGTCCGGCTGCGCCGTCTCGACGACCCGCGGATGGGCGCCGGTGGCCACCAGCACGCCCTGCGTCTCGATGCGGCGCTCGCCGTCGGCTGTCGTCGCGACGATCCCACCGGAGGGTTCGAGGGTGGCGGTGCCGGCCAGTACCTCCACGCCGCTGCTCTCCAGCCGACGGCCGATGTCGTCCGACTGCGCCTTCGCGAGCGCCAGGACACGATCGTTGGCCACCGCGATGTCCGCTCGCACGTCCCGGGGTACGTCGACCCCGAGCTCGGCGGCGGACTCGACCTCGGTGAGGAGGTCGGACGTGGCGATGAGCGTCTTGCTCGGGACGCAGTCGCTGAGGACGGTGGAGCCTCCCGGGCCGTCGCGCTCCACGAGCGTGACGTCGGCCCCCAGACGTGCGGCGACGAGCGCCGCCTCGTATCCCCCGGGTCCCCCGCCGATGATCGCCACATGAGTCACACGGTCATTGTGTCGCACCTCCGCCCTGCCCGGACCGGCCGTTCCGTAAGGTACGGACGGTGAACCATTCCGAGCTCGCGCAACAGGCCGCCGACGCGCTCGCCGAGCGCACCGACGGCGTGAAGCACGACATCGCGCTCGTCATGGGGTCCGGTTGGCTGCCGGCGGCAGACGCCCTCGGCGAACCGGAGCACGAGCTGCCCGCAGCCGAGCTGCCCGGCTTCGCCGCACCGGCGGTCGAGGGGCACGGCGGCACCATCCGCTCGGTGCGTCTCGGTGATCGACGACTGCTGATCTTCCTCGGCCGGACCCACTTCTACGAGGGCCGCGGCGTCGCGTCGGTGGTGCACGGCATGCGAACCGCGGCTGCAGCAGGGGTCGGCACCGTGGTGCTCACCAACGGCTGTGGCGGCCTCGACACCTCGTGGACGCCAGGCACGCCCGTGCTCATCAGCGACCACATCAACCTCACCGGCACCTCCCCCGTCGTCGGCCCGAACTTCGTCGACCTCACCGACCTGTACTCGTCACGGCTCCGGGCGCTCTGCCGGGAGGTCGACCCGTCGCTCGACGAGGGTGTGTACGTGCAGTTCCCCGGGCCGCACTACGAGACGCCGGCCGAGATCGCCATGGTCAAGGCCATCGGCGGCACGCTCGTCGGCATGTCGACGGTGCTCGAGGCCATCGCCGCCCGCGAGGCGGGCATGGAAGTGCTCGGCATCTCCCTCGTCACGAACTTCGCGGCCGGCATCACCGGCGAGCCCCTCAACCACGAGGAGGTCCTCGAGGCGGGCCGCACGTCGGCCACCCGCATGGGGGCCCTGCTCGCCGACGTCCTTCCCCGCATCTGAACGCATGGACCTGCTCGAGCGCGCCCGCGACTGGCTCAGCCAGGACCCCGACCCGGTCACCCGCGACGAGCTGCAAGGTCTGATCGACGCCGACGACACCGCCGGGCTCGAGGACCGCTTCGCCCAACGCCTGCAGTTCGGCACGGCCGGGCTGCGCGGCGAGCTCGGCGCCGGCCCGAATCGGATGAACCGGGTGATCGTCGCCCAGGCCGCCTCGGGACTCGCGGCGTACCTCCGCGAGCACGAGCCCGGCGGGGATGCCGGGCCCCGGGCGGCGGGCCGACACCGGCCCAGCGTCGTCATCGGCTACGACGCGCGGCACAACTCCGACGTCTTCGCGCAGGACACTGCTGAGATCATGCAGGGAGCCGGCGTCGACGCGCATCTGCTCCCCGAGCCGCTGCCCACGCCGGTCACGGCGTTCGCGATCCGCCACCTGGGCTGCAGCGCGGGCGTGGTCGTCACGGCCTCGCACAACCCCCCACGGGACAACGGCTACAAGGTCTACCTCGCCGACTCCAGCCAGATCGTGCCGCCGGCAGACGCCGACATCTCCGCGCAGATCGACGCCGCCGGCCGCGTCGACGAGATGCCGCGCAGCGACGCCTACACGCAGCTCGGCCCCGAGGTCGCCGAGGCCTACATCGAGGCGGTCGCCGCACTTCCCCACGACGGTCCGCGCGACATCGTCGCCGTCTACACGCCGCTGCACGGCGTCGGTCGCGACACCCTGGTCGACGTGGTGCGCCGGACCGACTTCCCCGACCTGCACGTCGTGCCCGAGCAGGGCGACCCGGACGCGGACTTCCCGACCGTCGTGTTCCCCAACCCGGAGGAACCGGGCGCCATGGACCTGTCGATCAAGCTCGCGTCGGAAGTGCACGCCGACGTCATCGTCGCCAACGACCCCGATGCCGACCGATGCGCGGTCGGGGTGCGCGAAGCCGCCGGTGAGTCCTACCGGATGCTGACCGGCGACCAGGTCGGAGCGCTCCTCGCGGACTTCTGCCTGAGCCGCGGGCACCACGGCACGTTCGCGGCATCGATCGTCAGCTCCGATCTCCTCGGCCGCCAGGCCACGGCGTTCGGACAGCCGTGGGAGCAGACGCTCACCGGCTTCAAGTGGATCGGCAAGATCCCGGACCTGGCGTTCGGCTACGAGGAGGCGCTCGGCTACTGCGTCGCGCCCGACATCGCTCGTGACAAGGACGGGATCTCCGCGATCATCACCGTCCTCGAGATGGCCGCGGCCCTCAAGGCCGAGGGCCGCACGCTGCTCGATCGGCTGGACGACCTCTACCGGGAGCACGGACTGCACGCCACCAGCCAGCTGTCGGTGCGCGTCGACGACCTGTCGATCATCACGGCGGCCATGCACAGGTTGAGATCGTCCCCACCGACGTCCCTCGGAGGCATTGATGTCGATTCGGTCGACGACCTGGCCGACGGCTACCTGGGTCTGCCCCCGACCGACGGGATCAGGCTCGGTCTCGGCGCAACCGGTCGCGTCATCTGCCGGCCGTCCGGCACCGAGCCGAAGCTGAAGAACTACGTCGAGGTCATCGTGCCGGTCGGCGACTCGATGGGCGTGGCGCGCAGCGAGGCCGACCGGTTGATCAGCGGCATCAAGACCGACCTCAGCGCGGCCCTCGGCCTCGGGTGACGAATCCGACGATCTCCGGGTCGTGGTCGCTGGACCGGTGCGGGCCCGGCGTGTAGAGGTTCGTCACGTTGGTGTTGTGCCGGCTGTACTCGCGGCCGACCGACTCGTACGCACTGAGGTTCCAGATGTCGGCATCGGTCACCGTCTCGAACGCCTCCCTCGATGCGAAGACGTGGTCGAGCGAGCCGACCAGTCCGTCGAACTGGTACGTATCCTTGTCGGTCAGCTCACGGGTGACGTTGGTGTAGCCGGCCTCCTCGATGACCTGGACCGGGTCCTCCTCGTCGTAGGCATTGAAGTCGCCGGTCAGGAACACCATCTCGGTGCGCGCCTTCCGCCGCTGCTCCTCGGCGAACTCGACCAATGCATGAGCCTGCTTGACGCGCGACGCGTTCGACGCACCCTGCCCGTCGCCCTGATCGGCGTCCTCTCCGCTGCCGGAGCCCTTCGACTTGAAGTGGTTGACGATGACCACGAAGTCGTCCTTGCTGCCCGCACGCACCGGACGGAACTCCTGGGCCAGTGGTTCGCGCGCGTTGTCGAAGGCCGGGACGTCGAGGATCGTCGACTGGCCCCTGGGCCGCACCGCGTCGGTCCGATGGATGAAGGCCGTGCGGATGACGTCCTCCACGTCCGGGACGCGTCGAGGTGACCTCACGTAAGCCCAGGTGCCGGCTCCTGCATCCGCGTTGAGCGCCTCGACGAGGTGACGGAGGGCGGTGTCACGGTCGATGCCGAAGGCCGCCGAGTTCTCGATCTCCTCCAGCGACACGACATCGGCACCCATCTGGTTGATCGCGGCCACGATCTTGGCCTGCTGCCGCTCGAGGTTCGCGGCGTTCGCGGCGCCTCGCGGGCCGTCGTTGGTGCACGAGTTGACCGTGAGGTTGTTGCCGTCGCGGTCGCGATAGTACGTGCAGGTGCCGGCTCCGGACGCGGCATAGTCCTCGCCGAGCGTCGTGAAGTAGTTCAGCACGTTGAACGTCGCGATCTGCACGGTGCCGCGGACATTCTCCGGTGCGGCCGGTCGCGTGTCGCCGAACGTGACCGGCTCTGGGTCGCCCGCCTTCAGCTGGTCCGTCGGTTGGAGCTTCCAGAGGTCGTTGCGGTAGTCGAGCACCATCGGAGCTGTGAACGACGTCGGTGCCCCGACCCGCACCTCGTTGTCCGGACGCAGCCACGGGATCGGTGTGTCCTGGTTGGCCGAGCTGAGGAAGTTCAGGCTCGCGCCGTCGTCGAGCGTGACGAGCCGGCGGGCGTTCTCGGCCACCACCTGGTCGTACTCCGCCGAGAGTGGCCGCGCCACGTTGGTCGGCTGCTGCAGCGGTTCGTCTCCGGCGGCGAGGCCGATCTCGGCGTACTGGTTCGTCGTGTAGTTGTTGGTGATCGTGTAGTCGCCGGTGGGCGCGAGCAGCATGCCCTCGAGGCGCTCGCGCTGCGCGTCGTCGAGCGGGAAGTCGACCGCGGCCGGCTTGACCGCCTCGGCAGGCTCGTCGAGCACCGTCCACGACCCTGCTGGTGGCGAGATCTCGGTGAGCCCGCGGAACTCGCTGACCCGGCCGGTCACCTCGAGGTGGTCGCCCAACTGGACCTGGCCGGCGAGTGCCTCGGAGTACACGAACACGCCTTCGGACGCGTCATGCGTATCCAGGTCCAGCTCGCCACCCGTGCCGGGCGTCTGGAGGTAGATGCCGTCGTAACCTCCGGCCGGGTAGGCCGCCGTGACGACCCCGCGAGTGGTGACGGTTTGCCCGGCGAGCGGGCTGGTGTCGCCCGGTCCCTGGATCTCGGCGATGGCAACGTCGTCAATGGCGGCACCGGCGTGGGACGGCAGGGCAATGAGGACGGCCGTGGCGACTGCCGTGACTACGGCCCCGAGCCTCCGCATCAGTTGCTGCGCTTGACGCGGATGGAGACCTCGTCGGACGCGGGCTCGTACGCGTCGTCGCCGGAGTAGTCCACCGTGATCGTGTGACGACCCCGCTCGAGCTGCCGTGTGTCGGCGACCACGAGGGTGTAGCCGCGATAGAGGGGAGCCGACCCGAGCTTCGTGTCGCCTTCACGCACGGTGACGGTGCCGGTCGGGCGGCCGTCCCGCCCCGTGACCCGCACGCCGACGTAGGCGTACGAACCCTCTTCGATGAACGGCAACGTGATCGCGTCGACCGTCGCCTCGGACCCCTCGGCCGCCTCGATCGTGACGGGCAGGTCGGCCGTGGTGCCGGTCGGAGCTGCCGTGATGCGAATGGCCGCGTCGCCGCTCACCGCCTCGGGAAGGGTGAACGTCGGGGTGGCCGCGCCGTCGGTGACGTCGAAGTCGCCGAGATCCGTCCTCGTCTCGCCCTGCAGGAGCTCGACGGCGACCGACGTGTTGTGGGGGCTGCCGGTGGACGTGAGATCGAGCTTCGGCAGCGAGAACGACACCTCGCCCCCGGCGGGGTACGTGGCCTGCAGGCCTTCGACGTCGAGCGATCGACGCGCGAAGTCCGGCGAGACCGGGTCGTGCTGACCGAGGTACTCGATCCAGGCCTCGTAGTCGACGAGCCCGGTGTCGACGGCGGTGCCGTCGTTGAACGCGTGGAAGTTGTCGCCACCGGCGGCGAGGAATGACGGCACCGCCACCTTGTAGGTCGCGCCGGCGTCGAGCACCTCGCCGTCGATCGTCACCTGGGTGATGCGGTCGCCCTCGGGGCGGGTGGGATCAGCGGTGTACTGGACGTTCTTCGAGACACCCATCTGCAGGTAGGCCCGCGACGGGACGTTGCCGTTGGCGTCGCGCTGCCACTGCTGCTCGAGCACCTTCTTGAGACTCGCGCCGCTCAGCGTGACCGAGCTGAGGTTGTTGACGAACGGGAGCACCGAGTTGGCCTCGGCATAGGTGATGACGCCGTCCGTGTTGGTCCCACCGGTGCCCGCGTACAACAGGTCGGCGCGCAGGCCGCCGGGGTTGGTCATCGCGAGGTCGGCGCCGGCCGGAGTCTCGCTCACCTTGGAGAGCAGGGCGTCGGCCACCAGCCCGCCGAGCGTGGACTCGGCCGCGCGGTCCTCGGTCGTGCCGTTGAAGGCACGGGTGATGTCGGCGGTCAGGTGTCCCTTGACCTGGTTCCCGACCTGCGCGGCGTTGGCCAGTGCCGTGTCGACGATCGTGTCCACCTCGGCGACCCGAGGATAGGTGGAGATCAGGCTGTCGTCGGCCGTGGTGGTGCGCGCGACGTTGCGCTGGGTGTGGCTCTGGACGTCGCCGGTTGCGGAGTCGACGGTGAGCTGGATCTGGCCGACGTTGGTGCCGTACTGGCCGGTCTGCACGATCGGCCGGGTCTGGCCAGCCTGGCCCGGAACCGGCGCGTCGTACGCATACGCCTGGTGGGTGTGGCCCATGAAGATCGCGTCGACCTGGGCCGACGTGTGCTCGGCGAGGTTCTTGAACACGGCGCTCGACGCGATCGCCTGCTCGTACGTCTGGGTGCCGTCGGGTGCGCCCTCGTGGTACGAGGCGACGATGACGTCCGGCGGGTCCGCCAGTGCGTTCAGATCGGCGACGGTTTCGTTGATCGAGGCGACCGGGTCGGCGAACGTCAGTCCGGCCACGCCGTCGGGGTTCACCAGCGACGGCGTCTCCTGGGTGACCGCACCCACGACCGCGACGTCGAGCCCGTCGACCGGGACGATCTCGTACGGCTCGAGCGCCCGCTCACCACCGGCCTTGAACACGTTGGCGCCGAGGATCGGAAAGTCGGCCGCGGGAGTCGATGCGGTCGGTGAGGTCGTTGTAGCCCTTGTCGAACTCGTGGTTGCCGACCGCGGACGCGTCGAGCTCGAGCGCGTTGAGCACGTCGATGGTCGGGATGTCGCCCTCCACTGCGGACGGGAAGAGGGAGGCGCCCACGTTGTCGCCGGCAGAGACCATCAGCGTCCGGGCGTCGCCGGCCTCGGCGCGGAGCTGCTCGACGGTGCCGGCGAACTTCACCGTGTTGGTGTCGATGCGGCCGTGGAAGTCGTTGATGCCGAGCAGGTTCAGCACAACGGGTCCCGGCTGGGCCGGGCCTGGGCGCGGGCAGTAGCCCGGCGGAGCATCGAACCGCAGACGGCAAGGACGGAAGCGGCCGCGACAACGCGACCCCAGAGGGTTCTCACGAGAGTTCTCCGATCGACGAGCAGTCCCCCCGCACCACTCGGCGCCGGACCACAGGACCTGATAGGACCCCGCGGACCACTGCCCTGTCAACGGTTCAGGTGGTTGCAGCCGGTGACAATCAGGTGAACGGGTGTGCCTCCCTCTTCCGGTTCGAGGTGCGCGCGGTGTCGCGTTCGGCTGGCAAGGCCGAGGAGGGAGGCGCACCGGGGTGGTGCGGCGACCGACGAGAACGCCGCCAGGCGAGATGCGACGCCGCGCGAACCCGGATCGGAAGAGGGAGGCGCGCCCGAGCCTCAGGAGGTCGAGTTCGCGTCGACCTCTTCGGAGATCTCGAATCGAACCGGGCCGACGACCCCGGCCTTGGCCATCGCGTCGCTGAGCTCCGGGCTGTCGCGGAAGGCGACCGCTGCTTCGACCGTCTCCCAGCCGGAGATGACAGTGATGTTGTCTGGATCGTCGATGTTGCGATTGACATGATCGAAGCGCGCTCCGACCTGCGTCGGCGGCAGCTGGTCGAAACCTGCCTTCCAGCGCTCGTAGTCCTCAACACCGTGGTTCGCGACCATGATGTACATGGCTGACCTCCTGGGTCGCGTCCGTCCATCACACGATCTGCATGAGGCGAACGCTTGAACGCTACGTCGCTGCGCTCCTCGCCAAGGCGAAACGCAACAGTTGCTCCGGCGTGACGGCCCCGGAGCTCAGGGAAGACCTTCGAACGGGTCGGTGAGCACCGGTGTCCCGGCCGCACGCTCGGGCCACGCCACCACGGCCCAGTCGCGGCTGACGACCTTCTGCCAGCGCTCGACGTCGTCCGGATCGTCGCTCATGACGTGGTGCTGGCTCTTGTGCTCACGCAGCCCGGCGACGATGCGATGCGCGACGCTGCGGCAGTCGACGACCAGCCCGATCTCGTCGTCCGGCACTCCGCGCATGTGGTAGACCTTCGTCGGGTCGAACGGCTCGAGCCCCATCTCCACCCGTTGCCGGTTCCAGCGCTCGAACACCGTGTTCGGGACGGCGCCGTGCAGCAGACGCCGGAAGGCGGTGCCCGTCGGGCGCGCGAACCGTGCGAAGGCGGCGTCGGTCGCCGCCCCGATGGCGATGTGGTCGGGGTGCGCGAAGATGCCGTCCGGTCCGAACGTCCCCACCACGGTGGGCTGCTCTTCCTCCAGGATCGTCGCGACGGCATCGACCAGCTCGTCGAACGGCACCTGGTCGACCTTCCCGTCCGGGTAGCCCAGCCACTCGTGTCGATCGGGCTCGCGCCCGAGCGCCCGCCACGCGGCCTCGTCCTCCTGCTGACGGATGCGGCCGAGCGTCTCGCGGGTTGCCGGGAAGCCCTTGCGGATGTCACCGCCCCCGCCGTCGGTCGCGTGGATCAGGATGAAGCGGAAGCCCGGGTCGTCGGCGTGCAGCGCCACCATGCCGGCCATGCCGTACGCATCGTCGTCGGGATGCGCCACCACGACCGCCATGCTCAGCCCATCGGCCGTGGTCGCGACTGCCATGAGTCAAGTCTGCCGTCCGTCTCGCTGGCTTCGCGAGCGACCCGCGCCGTACGCTGGACGATGCGAGCGGTCACCACCCAGACGATCGCGCGCGAGAGAGAGGACATTCGTGACAGGCGCTACCGCGTCACTGCGCAGGACGCTCGAGGGACTGCCCGGCGTCGATGCCGTCGGGCTCGAGGCCCGCGCGGCCTCGCTCGGCACGCGCTCGATCAAGACCACGTCCAAGCAGTGGGCGATCGACCTCGCCATCTCGATGGTCGACCTCACGACCCTCGAAGGCTCCGACACGCCGGGCAAGGTGCGGGCGCTGTCCGCCAAGGCGCTCAAGCCCGACCCCACCGACCCGAGCTGCCCCTCGGCGGCGGCCGTGTGCGTGTACCCCGACATGGTCGGCACCGTCCGTGACGTCGTCGGCGACCAGCTGCACGTCGCGGCGGTGGCCACCGCCTTCCCATCCGGACGTGCCGCGCTCGACATCAAGCTCGCCGACACCCAGGATGCCGTCGAGGCCGGCGCGGACGAGGTCGACATGGTCATCGACCGTGGCGCCTTCCTGGCCGGCGACCTCGACAAGGTGCACGACGAGATCGTCGCGGTGAAGGAAGCCGCCGGCACCGCTCACCTCAAGGTCATCCTCGAGACCGGCGAGCTGCAGACCTACGACAACGTCCGGCGCGCGTCATGGCTGGCGATGGAGGCCGGCGCCGACTTCATCAAGACGAGCACCGGCAAGATCCAGCCCGCCGCCACGCTGCCCGTCACGCTGCTGATGCTGGAGGCCGTGCGCGACTACCGCATCGCCACCGGCCGCCAGGTCGGCGTCAAGCCGGCCGGCGGCATCCGCGACTCCAAGGACGCCATCAGGTACCTCGTGGTCGTCAACGAGATCGCCGGCGATGACTGGCTGCACCCCGACTGGTTCCGCTTCGGCGCGTCCTCACTGCTCAACGACCTGCTGCTGCAGCGCCAGAAGATGATCACCGGCCACTACTCCGGCCCCGACTATGTGACGTTGGACTGACATGACCAAGTTCGAGTACTCACCGGCACCCGAGTCGCGCACGATCGTCGACCTCAAGAGCTCGTACGGCCTCTACATCGGCGGCGAGTTCGTCGACGGGTCGGGCACGTCGTTCAAGTCGATCAGCCCGGCCACCGAGGAGGTGCTCGCCGAGGTCGCGGAGGCCACCGAGGCCGACGTCGACGCAGCCGTGAAGGCGGCTCGTCGCGCCTACGAGAAGGTCTGGGCCCCGATGCCCGGACGTGAGCGCGCCAAGTACCTCTACCGCATCGCCCGCATCATCGCCGAGCGCAGCCGTGAGCTCGCCGTGCTGGAGTCGCTCGACAACGGCAAGCCCATCAAGGAGTCGCGCGACGTCGACGTGCCGCTCGTCTCGCAGTGGTTCTTCTACTACGCGGGCTGGGCCGACAAGCTCGGCCACGCCGGTCTCGGTCCGGATCCGAAGGCGCTCGGCGTCGCCGGCCAGATCATCCCGTGGAACTTCCCGCTGATGATGCTGGCCTGGAAGATCGCGCCGGCGCTCGCAGCCGGCAACACCGTCGTGCTCAAGCCCGCGGAGACCACACCGCTCACCGCGCTGCTGTTCGCCGAGATCTGCCAGCAGGCCGAGCTGCCGCCCGGCGTCGTCAACATCGTCACCGGAGCCGGCGAGACCGGTCAGGCACTCGTCGAGCACCCCGACATCGACAAGATCGCGTTCACCGGATCCACCGCGGTGGGACGCCAGATCGCGCGCTCCGTCGCCGGCAGCCACAAGAAGGTCACCCTCGAGCTCGGCGGCAAGGCGGCCAACATCGTGTTCGCCGACGCCGCGCTCGACCAGGCGGTCGAGGGCATCGTCAACGGCATCTTCTTCAACCAGGGTCACGTGTGCTGTGCCGGCTCGCGACTGCTGGTGCAGGAGAGCGTCTACGACGAGGTGCTCGAACGGCTCAAGCGGCGCATGGCGACGCTGCGCCTCGGCGACCCGCTCGACAAGAACACCGACATCGGCGCCATCAACTCCGCCGAGCAGCTGGCCCGCATCCGCGAGCTGTCGGCGATCGGCGACTCCGAGGGCGCCGAGCGCTGGTCGGCACCGTGCGAGATCCCCGACCACGGCTTCTGGTTCGCGCCGACGATCTTCACCGGCGTCACCCAGGCCCATCGCATCGCCCGCGAGGAGATCTTCGGCCCGGTGCTCTCGGTGCTCACGTTCCGCACTCCGGCCGAAGCGGTCGAGAAGGCCAACAACACGCCGTACGGACTGTCGGCGGGCGTCTGGACCGAGAAGGGCTCGCGCATCCTCTCGATGGCCCAGCAGCTGCGGGCCGGCGTCGTGTGGGCCAACACGTTCAACAAGTTCGATCCCACCAGCCCGTTCGGCGGCTACCAGGAGTCCGGCTACGGCCGCGAGGGCGGCAAGCACGGACTCGCCGCCTACCTGAAGGGACACTCGGCATGAGCCGTGTGGAAGTGCGCAAGACGCACAAGCTGTACATCGGCGGGGCGTTTCCCCGCTCGGAGTCCGGCCGCACGTTCGAGGCCCTGGACTCCAAGGGCAACTTCCTGGCCAACATGGCGAAGGCGTCGAAGAAGGACGCCCGCGACGCCGTCCGCGCTGCCCGCTCGGCCTTTCCGGGCTGGTCCACGCGGACGCCCTACAACCGCGGCCAGATCATCTACCGGATCGCCGAGGTCATGGAGGGCCGTCGCGACCAGCTCGTCGCGCAGCTGCGCGAGGCCGAGGGCGTCACGGCGAAGGTGGCCGAGAAGTTCGTCGACGCTGCCGTCGACCGGGTGGTCTGGTACGCCGGCTGGGCCGACAAGTACCTGCAGGTGCTCGGCAACGCCAACCCGGTGTCCGGCCCGTTCTTCAACCTCTCCACCCCCGAGCCCACCGGCGTCGTCGCGATCGTGGCGCCGAAGGTGCCATTGCTCGCGCTCGTCAGCACCGTCCTCCCGGCGCTCACCACCGGCAACACCGTCGTTGTCGTGGCGAGCGAACCGCACCCCATCCCGGCGGTCACCCTGGCCGAGATCATGGCCACGTCCGATCTCCCCGGCGGTGTCGTCAACCTGCTCACCGGCAGCCCCGCCGAGATCGCCCCGTGGCTCGCCACCCACCTCGACGTCGACGCCCTCGACCTCACCGGCGTCGACGACCCCGACCTCGCCCGGTCGCTGGAGTCCGACGCCGCCCAGGACCTCAAGCGCGTCCGCCGCCCGGGTGATGACGACTGGCTCGCCGAGCCCGGCCTCTCCCGGCTGGAGCAGTGGACCGAGATCAAGACGGTCTGGCACCCGATCGGCGTCTGAAGCTCTTCTGCCAAGGTGTGTCGTATCGGGGGCATCCTCTTCGTGGAGTAGGTGAGAGGCGCCCAACCGGGCGCCACGACCAGGAGGAATGACATGACGCAGTACCTGATTTCCCTCCGCACGACACCGCGGAGTCGCCGACGATGGAGTACATGGACCCCGACGAGCTCCAGCAGACCCAGGAGGCGGTCGGCGGATTCATGGACCGGCTCCACACCGAGGGCGCCTGGGTGTTCGCCGGAGGACTTCACCCGCATCCAGACGGCGACCACGGTCGACAACAGCGGCGACGAGCCGATCCTCACCGACGGCCCGTTCGTCGAGGCCAAGGAGTACCTCGGCGGCTTCTGGGTCATCGAGGCTCCCGACCTCGACAAGGCCTTGGAGTGGGCCAAGGACGTCTCCAAGGCGCTCGGAGACCGCATCGAGGTCCGCGCGTTCCAGGAGGCGCCCGACTGATGCTCACGCCGATCAGCTCTCCGCTACCCTTCAAGCTCGCGTAGGCGGGCTTGATGGGTCGTTGATGAGGTCGAGGCGCTCGTCGAAGGGCAGGAAGGCGCTCTTCATGGCATTGACGGTGAACCAGCGCAGGTCGTCGAGGCCGTAGCCGAACGCGTCGACCAGGAGGTTCATCTCCTGGCTCATCGACGTGTTGCTCATCAGGCGGTTGTCGCAGTTGACGGTGACGCGGAAGCCGAGCTGCTTGAGCATGCCGATCGGGTGGTCGGCGATCGTCGTCATGCCCGGCACGGCGTGGGTGTGCAGGTTGGACGACGGGCACATCTCCAGGGGGATGCGGCAGTCGCGGACGTAGGCAGCCAGGAGTCCGAGCTTCGGGTCCGACGGGTCGGACATGTCGATGTCGTCGACGATGCGCACGCCGTGGCCGAGCCGGTCGGCGCCGCAGCGCTGGATCGCCTGCCAGATGGACGGGAGCCCGAAGCCCTCGCCGGCGTGGATCGTGAAGTGCGAGTTCTCGCGGCGCAAGTACTCGAACGCCTCGAGGTGCAGGATCGGCGGGAAGCCGTCCTCGGCGCCGGCGATGTCGAAGCCGAACACGCCGCGGTCGCGGTACTCGACGACGAGCTCGGCGATCTCGAGCCCGCGCTTTGCGTGCCGCATGGCGGTGAGCAGCTGGCCGACGACGATCGGGTTTCCCTGCTCGGCCGCGAGCGCGCATCCTTCGTCGATGCCGGCCTGCACCGCGTCGACCGCGTCGCGCAGCGTCAGCCCGGCGGACAGGTGCTGCTCGGGAGCCCAGCGCAGCTCGGCGTAGACACAGCCGTCGGTGGCGAGGTCGAGCACGGACTCCCGGGCGACCCGGGTGAGATCCTCCGAGCGCTGCATGACGGCGACCGTGTGCACGAACGTCTCGAGGTAGCGCTCCAGCGATCCGGACGACGACGCGTCAGCGAACCACGCACCCAGCGTGTCGGCATCGGCCGGCAGCTCGTGCCCGATCTCGGCGGCGATCTCGGCGACCGTGGCCGCTCGCAGGCCACCGTCGAGGTGTTCGTGCAGCGCGACCTTCGGAGCCCGTGCGACCTGCTCGGGCGTGGCTGCGCCCATCTGCCGCCCAGGGCCCGGCACCCCTGCCGTCATCCCGCGTCCATGAGGAGCGTGACGGTCTCGGCCACGCAGGCGGGCTTGTCTGCGCCCTTGATCTCGATCGTGTGCTGCAAGGTGATCTGCTGGCCCTTGTCGAGATCCTTGACGTCGATCATCTCGACGCGGTTGCGCACCTTGGAGCCGACGACCACCGGGGACACGAAGCGCACCTTGTTGAGCCCGTAGTTGACGCGTGCGACGTCACCGGCGAACGCGTACACCTGGGCACTGAGGAACGGGAGCATCGACAACGTGAGGTAGCCGTGCGCGATGGTGGCGCCGAACGGGCCGTTGGCCGCACGCTCGGGGTCGACGTGGATCCACTGCCGGTCGCCGGTGGCGTCGGCGAACGCGTCGATGCGCTCCTGGCTGACCTGCACCCACTCGCTGACACCCAGTTCCTTGCCCGAGGCCGCGGCGATCTCTTTTCGGTTGTTCAGCACACGCATGTGTTCCAACCTAGCCAATGCGCTCCAGCACGATGCTGGCCGATCCGCCCTGACCCGATCCGGGCTGTGCGCCGATGTCCCAGGCTCCGTCGAGCGCTGCCAACGCGCGATCGAACCGCTCCGGCTCGTCGGTGTGGAGCGTCATGAGCGGAGCGCCCTCGGTCACGGGGTCGCCGGGCTTGGCGTGCAGCACCACACCCGCTCCGGCCTGCACCGACTCGCCCGGGCGCGATCGCCCTGCCCCCAACCGCCACGCTGCGACGCCGACGCCAAGCGCGTCGAGACGCGCCAACGTGCCGCCGGCCGGGGCGGTGACGACGTGCGACTCCCGGGCCTGCGGGAGCGGCGCATCGGGGTCGCCGCCCTGTGCCGAGATCATCCGGCGCCAGGCGTCCATGGCTCGTCCGTCGTCGAGTGCCTCGGCCGGGTCGACGTCCGGCCGGCCGGCCGCGGCCAGCATCTCCCTGGCCAGCGCGAGGGTGAGCTCGACGACATCGGCCGGCCCTCCGCCAGCCAGGACCTCGACGGACTCCGTGACCTCGACGGCGTTGCCGGCGGTGAGGCCGAGGGGCGTCGACATGTCGGTGAGCAGGGCGACGGTGGTGACGCCCGCGTCGGTGCCGAGGGCGACCATCGTCTCGGCCAGCTCGCGAGCGTCGGCCTCCGATTTCATGAAGGCGCCCGATCCGACCTTGACGTCGAGCACGAGCGCTCCGGTGCCCTCGGCGATCTTCTTGCTCATGATCGAGCTGGCGATCAGCGGGATGGCCTCGACGGTGCCGGTGACGTCGCGCAGCGCGTAGAGCTTCTTGTCGGCCGGGGCCAAGCCGCTGCCCGCGGCACAGATGACCGCGCCGACGTCGTCGAGCTGGGCCATCATCGCCTCGTTCGAGAGCGACGCGTTCCAGCCCGGGATCGACTCGAGCTTGTCGAGCGTGCCGCCGGTGTGGCCGAGCCCGCGGCCGGAGAGCTGCGGCACCGCCACACCGCACGCGGCGACGAGCGGTGCGAGCGGCAGCGTGATCTTGTCGCCGACGCCGCCGGTGGAGTGCTTGTCCGCGGTCGGCCGCGAGAGCCCCGAGAAGTCCATCCGCTCGCCGCTGGCGATCATCGCGTGCGTCCAGCGGGAGATCTCCTCACGGTCCATGCCGTTGAGCAGGATCGCCATGGCCAGCGCTGACATCTGCTCGGGCGCCACGACGTCGCGCGTGTACGCATCGACCACCCAGTCGATCTGCTCGTCGCTCAGGCGCTCGCGGTCGCGCTTCGTGGCGATGACGTGAGGCGCGTCGAAGGGTTCGGTCATGACTTCTCCAGGTGGACGTCGAGGCGGTCGAGGCCACGCAGCACCCACGTCGGGCGGCGTGGTGCTGGCGCGGCGAGCTCCAGGTCGGGCCAGCGCTCCAGCAGGCGGCGGAACGTGATCTCGAGCTCGAGCCGGGCCAGCGGAGCGCCGAGGCAGAAGTGCAGGCCCATGCCGAACCCGACGTGCGGGTTCGGGTCGCGCCCCACGTCGAGCGTCGCGGCATCTGCGAACACGAGCTCGTCGCGGTTCGCCGAACCCATCAGGCACGCGACCTTCTGGCCGCTCCGAACGGTGACCCCGGCGATCTCGGCGTCGGCCGTGGCGGTGCGCTCGAACAGCTGCAGCGGGGCGTCGTAACGGATCAGCTCCTCCAGGACGGTGCCCATGGCCACTTCACCGAAGGTGACTCTGCGGAGCTGGTCGGGGTGGGTGAGCAGCGCGTGCGCGCCGTTGCCGAAGACGTTCACCGATGCTTCATGGCCGGCGTTCAGCAGCAGCACCACGGACGCCACCAGCTCGTCGTCACTCAGCTGCCTGGACCCGTCGCGCTCGGCGACGAGGTCGCTCACCAGGTCGTCGCCGGGCGACGCGCGGCGCTCGACCAGCAGCTCTCGCACGTAGTCGGCGAAGGCGGTGGCGGCGGCCACTGCCTCGTTCCGCGTGGCGGCGCTGTTCGCCGCCCAGGGCCCGGCACCCCGGCCCGTGTCGACGTCCTGCTCGTACATGTGCACGATCGCCTGCGACCACGCCCGCAGCTGCACGTGGTCGGCGCGCGGCACCCCGAGGAGGTCGGCGATGACGTAGACGGGCAGCGGCTCGGCGTACTGACTCAGCAGGTCGACGGGCCCGGACGGATCGAGGGCGTCGAGCATCTGCGTGACAAGGGCATCGATGCGTGGCCTCATGCGCTCGACGTGACCGCGTCCGAAGGCACCGGCCACGAGCCGACGCAGGCGCGTGTGCTCGGGTGGCTCGTTTTCCATCATTTGATGGCGATGCAGCGCGTTGAACGGGGCCATCTCGTCGCTGGGCTGCCAGTCGGTCCAGAGCCGGCCGAAGGCGCGGTCACGCAGCACGCGACTCACCGCATCATGGGTGGTGGCGAGCCAGCGATCGCTCGGCTCGTGCCACAGCATCGGGCCCGCCTTGCGGAGCTCGGCCAGCGTCGGGTACGGGTCGGCGACGAACTCGGGGTCTCGGAGATCGAGGGTGGTCATCTACTCAGGTCATCGGCCGAGAAGGCGTCCGGGAGCACCTCGGCCATCGTCTTGACGCCGGAGGGGGTGGCGAGCTGCATCTCCGGCCCGCCGTTCTCCCAAAGCAGCTGGCGGCAGCGTCCGCACGGCATCAGCGTCTCGCCGTTGCTGTCGACGCACACCATGGCGATCAGGCGCCCTCCCCCGGTGCCGTGCAGCGCCGAGACGAGGCCGCACTCCGCGCACAGCGCGAGTCCGTACGACGCGTTCTCGACGTTGCAGCCGAGCACGACGCGTCCGTCGTCGACCAGGCCTGCCGCACCCACCGGGAAGTTCGAGTACGGCGCGTAGGCCCGCTCCAGCATCTGCGTGGCGTACTTGGTCAAGGACTCCCAGTCCACCTCATCGGCCACTAACCCGCACTCCCCCGGCGATACGGCATCCCGTCGGCTGCGGGCATGCGCAGCCGTTGGGCGCCGAGCGCGAGCACGAGCAGGGTGGTGACGTAGGGCGTCATCGCCGTGAAGTCGCGCGGCACCGTCTCCGTGCCGAGGTACCAGACGAGCAGCAGGCCGCCAACGACGCCGATGCCGACGCCGGATCGCCACGAGCCCTGCACCGCTCGCAGCGCCGCGAACGCGAGGAGCGCGATCGCGAGCAGCAGGAGCAGGGCGTGCACGGCGTCGGCGTTGCGCAGCCGCAGCGAGTCGGTGTAGCCGAAGGTGAGGGCGCCGGCGAGGAGCCCGCCGGGACGCCAGTTGCCGAAGATCATCGCGGCTAGGCCGATGAACCCGCGGCCACCGGTCTGCCCGGTGTTGAACCCGCTGGACGCCACCAGCGCCAGGAATCCGCCACCGATGCCCGCGAGTCCTCCGGACACCGTGACCGCGATGTACTTGTAGAGGTAGACGTTGACGCCGAGCGTCTCGGCCGCCTGCGGGTTCTCGCCGCACGACCTGAGTCGCAGGCCGAAGGACGTGCGCCAGAGAATCCAGCCTGAGACCGCCACGAGCGCGAACACCAGGATGCTGAACGTCGACAGGCTGGTGGTGAGGGCGCCGACGAACGCGGCGACGTCGGAGACGAAGAACCAGCCCTTCTCGGCGAGATCGAGCGAAGCGTCGGAGACGCCGGGCACGGTGATCTTCGTGGGCGACGCGAGGCCGACGAGCTGGCGCGGCCCGCCACCCTCCAGGTCGGAGAAGATCGCCTCGGCGAGGAAGGTCGCGGCACCCGCACCGATGAGGTTGATCGCGACGCCGGACACGATGTGGTCGACGTTGAACGTCACGGTGGCCAACGCATGCAGGAGACCGCCGATGACCCCGAACAGCGCAGCACCGATCACGCCGACCCAGGGGCCGCCGTGGTAGGTGAAGAACGCGGCACCCCAGGTGCCGAGGATCATCTGGCCCTCGAGACCGATGTTCACCACGCCCGCACGCTCGGCCCAGAGTCCGCCGAGCGCCGCCATGAGGATCGGGCAGGTGGCGATGATCGCCGCCCGGATAGTGCCTGCCGAGGAGATGTCGTCGGTGCCGGAGACGATGCGCACGAGTGACACGACGGCGATACCGGCGAGCACCAGCAGGAACCAGCGCTGCTTCGCCTTGCGGGCCGTCTGCACGAGAGTCGTCATGCGGGTTCCCCGGCTGGTGCGAGCTCCTGGGCAACGACGCGTCGTTCGAGTCGCGAACGCCAGCGTCGAACCACCTCGTAGGCCACGACGACGGCGAGCACGGCCACGCCCTGGGTGATCTGCACGATGCTCGGCGCGACGTCGGTGCTGAACGTCAGGGTGTTTGACTGCGCGTTGAGGAACGCGAACAGCACGGCGCCGAAGAGCATCCCGAGCGGCTGGTTGCGGCCGAGCAGGGCAACGCCAAGGCCGGTGAAGCCGAGTCCCACCTGGAACGACGTGCCGTATGAGCCCGCGCCGCCGAACAGGGCCGGCATCCAGATGAGGCCGGCCACCGCCCCGGAGAGCAGCATCGAGATGACGATCATTCGCTTCGGGTCGACGCCGCTGGCGAGGGCGGCAGTCTGGGACTGGCCGCTGGCGCGCAGGTCGAACCCGAATCTCGTCTTCGAGAGGAGAATCCAGAAACCGACGCCGAGCAGGGCCGCGAGGATGACGAGGGCCCACACCTGGCCGTCGCGCGGCTCGTACGGTGCGAATCCGTCGAGCCCGCTGCTCTCCGGGATCCTGGTGGTGTGCACCGTGTTGCCCTCGTGGACGCCGTAGCGGTTGAGCAGGTAGCCGACCAAGGTGATGGCGATGGCGTTCAGCATGATCGTGGAGATGACCTCGCTGACGCCGCGTGTGGTCTTGAGGACTCCGGCGATGCCGGCCCAGGCCGCGCCCACCACGATCGCGACCACCAGGGCGGCGACCACGTTGAGGAAGCCGCCGACGAAGGCGGCGCCCGCAAAGGCTGCCGCAGCGAACGATGCGATCGTGTACTGCCCCTCGATCCCGATGTTGAACAGCCCCATGCGGAATCCGATGGCAGCAGCCACTGCTGCGATGTAGATCATGGCCGTCTGGTTGATGATGTTGACGCGGAGGCGCGGAAGCGGGTTGCTGAACATCGCCGTCCAGAAGTCGCCCGGCGAGCTACCGGCGGCAGCGATCACGACCGACGTGGCCAGCACGGCGACGATGACGGCGATGAGCGGCGCGAGCAGCGCCATGCCGACGGCTCGGAGCCGAACGGAGGCGTTCATTCGGGGCCCCCGCGAAAGCGCGACCGCGGTAGGGGTTGGGCGGTCAGCGGGTCGAGGACCAGGTCGCGGTTTCGTGGGGTGAAGTTCATGCTGCCTCTCCCCCGGTCATCGCCGTGCCGAGGTCCTGCGGTGTGACGTCACTCGGGTCGAACGTGCCGACCATGCGGCCACGCAGGATGACCTGGATGGTGTCGGACAGGCCGATCAGCTCGTCGAGGTCGGCGGAGATCAGCAGCACCGCCAAGCCGTCGCGCCGGGCTCGCTTGATGTGCTCCCAGATCGCGGCCTGGGCGCCGATGTCGACGCCCCTGGTCGGATGCGAGGCGACGAGAAGTACCGGGTCGCCGCTCATCTCACGACCCACGATGAGCTTCTGCTGGTTACCGCCGGACAGCGTCCGCGCCGGGACGTCGATGCCCGGCGTGCGGACGTCGTACTGCTCGACGATGCGCTCGGTGTCCTTGCGGGCTCCAGAGCGGTTGATCCATGGTCCCTTGGCGCTCGGCGGGCGCGTCTGGTGCCCGAGGATGCGGTTCTCCCACAGCGGTGCGTCGAGCAGCAGGCCGTGCCGCTGGCGGTCCTCGGGGATGTAGCCGATGCCGGACTCGCGCAGCTTGCGGGTGTGCCAGCGAGTGACGTCGCGGCTGCCAAGCCGGACGGTGCCGGACGTGGGGATGCGCATGCCCATGATCGTCTCGACGATCTCGGTCTGTCCATTGCCCTCGACGCCGGCGATGCCGAGCACTTCACCGCGCCGGATCGTCAGCGAGATGTCGGAGAGCAGGTTGCGCCCGAACTCGTCGGCGAGCGTGACGCCTTCCAGCTGGAGCTGCACGTCGTCGGTGACGGTGGACTCCCCCGTCTCCGGCGACGGCAGCTCGGCGCCGACCATCATCTCGGCGAGCTGGTGCTTGGTGGCCGTCGACGGATCGGCCGTGCCGACCGTGGTGCCGCGACGCATGACCGTGATGTCGTCGGCGATGGCCAGCACCTCGTCGAGCTTGTGGCTGATGAACAGCACCGAGTTGCCGGCGTCCTTGAGCTCGCGGAGGTTGTCGAACAGCGCGTCGACCTCCTGCGGCACGAGCACGGCCGTGGGCTCGTCGAGGATGATGATGCGGGCGCCGCGGAAGAGGACCTTGGCGATCTCGAGCCGCTGACGGGCCGCGACGCCCAGCTTCTCGACCAGGACGTCGGGATCGAGGCCGAACCCGAACCGGTCGGAGATGCGGGCGATCTCGGCGCGCGCCTTGTCGCCGATGCCGTGCAGCTTCTCGGCTCCGAGCACCATGTTCTCGAGCACCGTGAGGTTGTCGGCGAGCATGAAGTGCTGGAACACCATGCCGACGCCGTGCTCGATGGCGTCGGTCGGCGACTTCATGTCGACCTCGGTGCCGCCGATGCGGATCGTGCCCTCGTCCGGGCGCTGTACCCCGTAGAGGATCTTCATCAGCGTCGACTTGCCGGCACCGTTCTCGCCCACCAGCGCGTGCACGGTGCCGGGTCGGATGGTGACGTCGACGTCGTGGTTCGCCACGACCCCCGGAAAGCGCTTGCCGATGCCGATGAGCTCGACTTCCGGTGCCTCAGTCGCCACAGCTGCCCTCCCAACGGAAACAGACCTGGGCCGCACGCTACCGCGTCGACCCAGGTCCGTCTCGTATCGATCTACGGCGTGGTCGGAACCTTGATCTCGCCGCTGATGATCTTGTCCTTGAATCCGTCGATGTCACCGGTGATGTCGTCGATGAATCCACCGGACGTCGCGTAGCCCACGCCGTCGGCCTTCAGGTCGTAGACCTGGTAGCTCGTCAGCGCCTTGCCACCGTCGACCGACTCGATGAAGTCGAACGTCGCCGTGTCGACACGCTTCAGCATCGACGTGAGGATGTGCGGCTTCTGTGCCTCGGTGGCCGTCTTCCACTGGTCGGAGTCGACACCGATGGCCCACTTGCCGTCGCCCGCGTCGACCGCGGCGTCGAAGACGCCCGATCCCGAGGCGCCGGAGGCGTGGTAGACGATGTCGGCGTCCTTGTCGAACTGACCGGTGGCCGCGGACTTGCCGCCCGCCGGATCAGCGAACCCCTTGAGGTCGGACTCCTGGATGTAGCTGACCAGGACCTCGACGTCGGGCTTCGCTTCCTTGGCGCCGGCCACATAACCGGCCTCGAACTTCTTGATGAGGTCGTTGTTGACACCGCCCACGAAACCGATCTTGCCGGTCTCGCTCTTCAGCGCGGCTGCGGCGCCGACGAGGAAAGATCCCTGTTCCTCGGCGAACCCGAGGTAGGCGACGTTGTCGTTGACGTCCTTGTCGGGGTCGAAGCCGTCGACGACCGCGAAGTTCACGTCGGGGTAGTCGGGGGCGACCTTGTTGACCGACTCGCTGTAGGCGAACCCGACACCGATCACGGCAGTGGCGCCGCCGTCGGCCATCTGGCGCAGGCGGTCCTCGCGTGCGGACTCGGCCTCACCATCGGTGGCCTCACCCTCGACACAGGTCGCGCTGAACTCTTCCACGGACTTCTTGAGGCCCGCGTAGGCAGCGTCGTTGAACGACTGGTCGCCCTGACCGCCGACGTCGTACGCCAGACCAATCTTGGGTCCGTCGCCCTTGGCGGATTTGCAGACGTTCTTGGTGTCGCTGGTCGTGCCGCCGTTGCTCCCGGAGTCGCTGCCGCAGCCCGTGAGGGCGAGTGCGGCAACGACGGCGACGGCGGAAAGCTGGGTCACTCGACGCACAGTTCCTCCTCGATATGCGGCCGGTAGCCCGGCACGTTCGCACCCTAGTCGGCGGCAGGCGCGGGCGGCAGGCCTGCGAACCGATTGCCTCGGTCCGTAACCGTTTCTTCACCGGACCGAGCGAGCGCAGCGAGCTGGGGTCCCCCACGAGCGCCAGCGAGTAGGGGGCGCGTCCGGGGAGGTTGAGCGTGCCACGGCGAAGCCGTCCGTTGACGAAACCTCGCAAGCCGAAAAGCTCGGGCGCGCGAGAATCAGCCGATGGCGACGTGTGCCAGCACCGAGGCGGCGATGGCGATGGCGCGCTCGTCGACCCGGAAGTTGCCCTGGTGGAGGTCGTAGGTGGCGCCGTCGGGTGTGCGAGTGCCGAGGCGTCCCATCGCGCCGGGCACGGACTCGACGTACCAGGCGAAGTCCTCGCCGCCGAGGCTCTGGGTGGTGGTGGCGACGCCGCCCGGGCCGACCGCCTCACCCACTGCCTGGCGCAGGAGCTGGGTGGCGCCGAAGTCGTTGACCACCGGCGGGACGCCGCGAATGTACGTGACGCCGGCACTGACCCCGAACGGCTCGAGGATGTCGGCGATGAGCCCGCGCACCAGGTGCTCGGCGGAGTGCCAGGCCGAAGCGTCGAGCATGCGCAGGGTTCCGCTGAGCTCGCCCTGGGACGGAATGACGTTGGCGGCGTTGCCGGCCCGCACGTGTCCCCACACCATGCTGGCGCCGGCACGCGGGTCGAAGCGTCGAGAAAGCACGGCCGGCAGCTGCGTGACCAGGGCGCCCATGGCGTAGGTGAGGTCCTCGGTGAGGTGCGGACGCGACGTGTGCCCCCCGCGTCCGGCGAGCGTGACGTGGATGCGGTCGGACGCGCCGGTGATGGGACCTTCACGAAGGCCGACGTGACCGACGTCGAGCGTGGGGTCGCAGTGCAGCGCGAAGATGCGCGAGACGCCTTTGAGGACACCTCCCGCGAGCAGCTTGAGCGCGCCACCGGGCATGACCTCCTCGGCGGGCTGGAAGATCAGCCGGACGCCGACCGGGAGGGCTTCGAGCTCGTGCAGCCGGGCCAGCGCCACGCCTGCTCCCACGAGGCCGGCGGTGTGGACGTCGTGACCGCAGGAATGCGCGACGCCCGGGACGGTCGAGCGCCACGGGTCCGACGTCGTGTCCTGCACGGCAAGAGCGTCGAGATCGGCCCGCAGGGCGATGATCGGGCCCTCCTGCGGCCCGATGTCGGCCACCAGCCCGGAGCCGTCGAACCGCTCGTACGAGATGCCGTTCTTGTCCATCCACGACGTGACGAGGTCGGTGGTGCGCTCCTCGTGCCAGGAGAGCTCGGGGTAGGCGTGGAGGTCGCGGCGCAGCTCGATGAGGTCAGGAGTGATGACCTCGATCGTGCGACTGATCTGCTCGTGGGGCACCGACTCAGGATATCCCTGGTGGCGGTCCGGCGAGGGCGGACGCCAGTAGGGCCTGCGCGGACCAGCGCATCAGCGTCAGAGACTCCTGAGTGGAGAGACCGGCCACGTCCGTGAGCCAGACCAAGGCCTCTATCCCCGTGGCACTTCGGATGGCGAGCACGAGCGCGCGCACCTGTTCGGCATCGAGATCGCCTTCCAACGACTCCAGCGCCTCGGTGATCCAGGGGATGGCCCGTCCCTGACGCAGCGGGAGGGAGTCGTGGTGTGGCTCGAGCGACAACCTGAGCATCGTGCGCTGCTGCTGCTCATTCTTCGCAATCAGGTCGGTGAACGCACTCATCACGGCCTCGAGGCGGGCGGCGACGTCGTCTGGCGCGGCCTCGGGAAGCAATGACGTGGCGGCGGTCTCCGGGTACGCGGCCGCGAGCAGCAGCCGTTGGTTCGGGAAGTAGCGGTAGGCCGTGGTCCGCGACACGGCTGCCATGACTGCGGCTTCCTCCACGGTTGGCGTTTCGCCGCGGGCCACCATGTCGCGGGCGGATGCGACCAAGGCATCGCGCGTCCGCCGTTTCTGATCGACCCGTCCGGTGGTCTCGTAGCCCATTGACATGGAGTTCATGATACGCGAGTATCAAGATGGTACTTAAGTACCACGAAGGCGAGAGAAGCTCAAACATGGACACATCGACCACACCGGCTCCGATCATCCGAGCCAACGACGAGGGCGACCGACGCTGGTTCTACGGCGGTGGCGTGCAGACGTGGAAGGCCCACTCCCACGAGACAAACGGCGCATTCCACCTCCTGGTGCACGACGGAGTGGGCGGCAAGGTCACGCCGTTGCACACCCACCCGGAATCGGACGAGAGCTTCTACGTTCTAGAGGGCGAGATCATCCTCCACATCGACGACGTCGACCACAGGTTGACCGTCGGAGACTTCGCGATGGCGCCGCGCGGCGTGCCACACGCATTCATGGTCGTGTCCGACGTCTCCCGCCTGCTCTCCATCCGCACCCCGGGTACCGACCAGTCGTTCTACATGGACGCCAGTGCCCCGCTCGACGACCTCAGTGCTGATGAGCGCGTCGTCGACTTCGACCGTGTGCGTGCATCCGCGGCCAAGAATCCGGACATCGAGATCCTCGGGCCGCCGCCTTTCAGCGCTCCAGAGTCTTCTTGACCTGCGTCACCGTCTCATCGGCCAGCTTCTCCAGTGGTCTCCGAGCGAGAATCGGTGCGACGAGGTTCACCGGGAACGGGAAGTCGAAGACGGCTCGGTAGTGGATCTGGGTGCGCTCGCCGTTGCGGGTGAAGGTCAGGTGGTCAGTGGCGGTGGTTCGGCCGTTCCGGCCCACGGCAGACGAACGACGTCGGGCGGGCGAACCCGATCGTCTCGTACGTCAGCTCGACCTCACGCTTCATGAACCGGGAGCGGTTTCGGTAGGTGGTGCCGAGGCCGCCGTCACCCGACAGGCGACGGGTCTCGATCGTCCCTGGATCCCACTGCTCGGTGTTCTCGAAGTCGCTGAGGAAGTCGAAGACGTCCTCGATCTCGCGGTCGACCACGAAGGTGCGTTCGACGTGCATACACCGAGCGTATGGCCGCGGCTTCCCGCCGCAAGTGGTCGGTCTCCCCCTCGGTCTGACGCACGTACCAGGCCGTGACGACGGCGATGCCCAGGCCGGCGAGCACTCCCGTGCTCACCAGAGCCGTACGTGCGCCCAGCGCCTCGGCCACCCAGCCGACGACCGGGGCGACGAGGGGCACACTGCCGATGAAGACCATCACGTACAGCGCCGCCATGCGGCCGCGCATCACAGGAGCCGACGTCATCTGGACCATCGCGTTCGCGGTCGTCGCCATCGTGAGGATGCTGAGTCCCACGAGCGGCAACACCGCCATGTAGGAGTAGTACGTCGGCATCAGGCCCGACGCGACCTGGACGACGGCGAAGGCGAAGCCGGAGAGCACGACGAAGCGCAGGCGTGGCGCCGTCCGCCGCGCAGCCAGCAGGGCCCCGGCAAGCGAGCCGACGGCCAGGACGGAGCCGAGCACGCCGTACTCGCGGGCGCCGACGCCGAACTCCTCGGTGGCCATCAGGGCGCTCGTGATCTGGAAGTTCATCCCGAACCCGCCGATGAAGAAGACGCAGCTCAGGACAAGGACGAGGTCGGGTCGCGAACGGACGTAGCGAAGACCGTCGCGGATCGCACCGGGACCGGCGGCGATGACGGTCGACGGCGTCAACCGGTCGGGGTCGAGCATGCTCAAGGCGATGAACGCAGCGCCATAGCTGGCAGCGTTCGCCAAGATGACCCAGCCCGTGCCCTCCACACCGCCGCCCAGCGCCGCGATGAGCACGCCGGCGACAGCAGGTCCGATGAGGCGACCTGCGTTGAGCGAGGCCGAGTTGAGGGCGACGGCGTTGCCGAGGTTCTCACGACCGACCATCTCCGGCACGAACGACTGACGGGCGGGCGCCTCGAGAGCGCGTCCGATGCCGAACACGAAAGCGAGGAGGAACACGTGCCACGTGGCGACGGTTCCAGTGACGGCGAGCGCGCCCAGCACCGCGGCCGGCAAGGCCATCATCACCTGCATGATGCGCAACACCCTGCGCTTGGAGACCCGGTCGGCGAGGACACCACCGAGAGGTGAAAGCAGCAGAGTCGGCAACAGCTGGAGCGCGACGGTGAGGCCGAGTGCCGTACCACTGCCGGTGAGCATCAGCACCAGCCACGCCTGGGCCGTGGTCTGCATCCAGGTGCCGGTGTTGGAGATCAGCGAGCCGATGGCGTAGACGCGGTAGTTGCGGACGTGCAGCGAACGGAACGTGGGACTCACTCGGTGGCCAGCCTCTCCAGGAGGTCAGAGGCCTCCCGAAGCGTGCTGCGCTCCTCGACCGTGAGGGCGGACAGGCGACCGTCGAGCCAGGCGTTGCGGCGGCTGCGCTCCTCGGCCATCAGGGCCTCGCCCTTGTCGGAGAGGCGTACCAGCACCTGCCGACGGTCGTCAGGGTGGTCCTCGCGGATGACATAGCCGTCGTCGGCGAGGCAGTTGAGGGTGCGTGTCACGGATGGCGGCTGAACGCCTTCACGGTTGGCGATCGCGCTCGGCGTCGCCGGTCCCATCACCATCACGGTGCTGAGCACGGTGAGCTGCGTGGGCGTCAGCTCGGTGTGACGTTCCTGGCGCAGGCGCCGGGCGAGGCGGACGACCGAGCGTGCGAGTCGCTGCGAGTCCGAAGGCATGTCTTTAGCATAGGTCATTACCCATGCTAATCA
>CAVQEY010000025.1:0-175215 GCA_963711615.1 uncultured Actinomycetota bacterium
GCTGCACAGCCAGATCGGCGACTGGTACGTGGTGCACACCTACTCCGGCATGGAGAAGCGGGTCAAGGCGAACCTCGAGAACCGCATCACCTCGCTCAACGCCGAGGACTTCATCTTCGAGGTCGTCGTGCCCACGGAGGAGGTCGCCGAGATCAAGAACGGTCAGCGCAAGCTCGTCAAGCGCACCGTGCTGCCGGGCTACGTGCTCGTCCGCATGGACCTCACCGACGAGTCGTGGGGCGTCGTGCGGCACACGCCGTCCGTCACCGGGTTCGTGGGCAACTCCCACCAGCCGGTGCCCCTCAGCCTGGTCGAGGTCGAGCAGATGCTCGCCCCGGCCGTGGAGGCGGAAGTCGCCGCCACGTCGACCGAAGCCGCAGGATCAGGGGAGGGGCAGCAGACGAAGGCCCCCAAGGTCGAGTTCGCCGACTTCAGCGCCGGCGACTCCGTCATGGTCGTCGACGGCCCCTTCGCCACGCTGCACGCCACCATCACCGAGATCAACGTCGATGCCCAGAGGGTCAAGGCCCTCGTGGAGATCTTCGGCCGCGAGACGCCGGTCGAGCTCAGCTTCACCCAGATCCAGAAGGTCTGAGACAGACCGACACCAACCCAACGAAACAAGGACCCTGAACAATGCCTCCCAAGAGCAAGAAAGTCGCAGCCGTCGTCAAGGTGCAGCTGCAGGCCGGCATGGCCAACCCGGCGCCCCCGGTGGGCACCGCGCTCGGCCCGCACGGCGTCAACATCATGGACTTCTGCAAGGCGTACAACGCCGAGACCGAGGCCATGCGCGGCAACGTGGTGCCCGTCGAGATCACGATCTACGAGGACCGCTCCTTCACGTTCATCACCAAGACGCCGCCGGCCGCCGAGCTCATCAAGAAGGCCGCCGGTGTGAAGAAGGGCTCCGGCGTGCCGCACACCGACAAGGTCGGGTCGATCACCAAGGACCAGATCCGCGAGATCGCCACGACCAAGATGCCCGACCTCAACGCGAACGACATCGAGCAGGCCATGAAGATCGTCGAGGGCACGGCCCGCTCCATGGGCGTCACCACCGACTAATCCAACCTCGGGTTGAGTAGGCCGAGGAACGAGGCCGTATCGAAACCACGTGGCAGGGCCAGCTGGGCCCGTCCGACCACACCTGGTGCAACAACCGACAGAAGGAACCAGTCATGACACAGCACAGCAAGGCGTACCGCGCCGTCGCCGACAAGATCGACAAGGACGCCGTATACACGCCGCTCGAGGCCACGACGCTGGCCAAGGAGTCGGGAAGCAAGAACTACGACTCCACCGTGGACGTCTCGATGCGCCTCGGCGTCGACCCCCGCAACGCCGACCAGATGGTGCGCGGCACCGTCAACCTGCCCCACGGCACCGGCAAGACCGCCCGGGTCCTGGTCTTCGCCACCGGCGCCAACGCCGATGCCGCCCGTGAGGCCGGCGCCGACCACGTGGGCGCCGACGAGCTCGTCGACAAGGTGAACGAGGGCTGGCTCGACTTCGACGCCGTCGTCGCCACCCCCGACATGATGGGCAAGGTCGGCCGCCTCGGCCGCGTGCTCGGTCCGCGCAACCTGATGCCGAACCCCAAGACCGGCACCGTGACCCCCGACGTCGCGAAGGCGGTCTCCGACATCAAGGGCGGCAAGATCGAGTTCCGCGTCGACCGCCACTCGAACCTGCAGTTCGTCATCGGCAAGGCCTCGTTCTCGGCCGAGCAGCTGGCGGAGAACTACGGTGCGGCACTCGAGGAGATCCTGCGGCTCAAGCCGGCCAGCTCGAAGGGCCGCTACGTCAAGAAGGTCGTCATCTCCACCACCAACGGTCCCGGCGTCCCCGTCGACCCGAGCCACACCAAGGGATTCGCCTCACCGGACGAGAACTGAAGGGCGACCACGCCCCACGTATGCTCGCCGCATGCGTGAACGACTGAAGCAGCTCACCGCCGTCTCCGTCCTGGTCCTCGTGACCGGCGCGTCCCTCGTCGCCTGCAGCGGCGACCAAGGATCCGAAGTCGACGAGGGCAGCTCGGGCGGCACGGATCTGACCCAGACGAACTTCTTCGACAAGGTTCTCCAGGCCCAGGCGGAGGCCGGCACCAGCCACATGGCGATGGCCATGGACGTCGGCGGTCAGACGATCAAGGCCGACGGCGACATCCAGGTCGGGGAGACCGCCACCGACACCGCGATGGCCATGACCATGGACACCGGCCAGGCCGGCATGGGCTCGCTCGAGATGCGTCTCGTGGACGAGGTCTTCTACCTCAACTTCGGCCCGATGACGAGCAACAAGTTCGCCAGGATCGACCTCACCGACGAGAGCAACCCGATCGGCAAGCAGTTCGGCGACATCATCGGCAACGTCGACCCCTCGCAGCAGCTCCGCGACCTCAAGGGTGCGGTGAAGAGCTTCGACCAGAAGGGCAAGGCCATCAAGCTCGACGGCGTGCAGGCACAGCCGTACGTCGTCACCATCGACACCTCGAAGATCCCCGACGCCAAGAAGGCCGGTGGATCGCTGCCGAAGACGCTCGAGTACACGATGTACGTCGGCCCGGACGACCTGCCGCGTCGCATCGTCAGCGATCTGCCCGCCGTCGCGGGGAGTGGCGGCGGCACGTCGACCATCGACTTCTCGAAGTGGGGCGAGGAGATCTCGATCGCCAAGCCCAAGGCGTCCGAGATCACCGACAAGGACATCTTCAGCCAGCTCGGAAGCCCGACGCCCGAGGCGTAGTAGCCACTCGGTGGTTGTAGGTACCACTCGGTGGTTGAGTAGCGCCGAGGAACGAGGCGCGTATCGAAACCACATCGGCCAAGCCGGTCCTCTCACGCGGTCTCGATACGCCGGACGGGCTCCGCCCGTGCACACTCGACCTGGCTCGGCGCTCACTCGCTGCGCTCGCTCGGCCGACCTCAATTTGGTCGCCCGGACAGGCGTCCTCTAGACTGACGGCACCGAAGACCGCTGGTCGGATCCCCACCCGGGGAACCCGAAGAGTCCGTCAGGGCGGCCCGCGCAGGACACACGAAACGTCATCTCGACGTGCTCACGCCCCGTGCTCCTGCGCCGGGGCGTTTCTCATGGCTCGACCATCCGGACTCCGGTTCCGCACCCGGAAGAAGGAGACACATGGCAAGCCCGGACAGGGTCGCAGCCGTCGCCGAGCTCGTGGAGAGCTTCCGCGAGTCGAACGGCGCCGTCCTCACCGACTACCGCGGTCTCACCGTCAAGCAGCTGCAAGAGCTGCGTCGCTCACTCGGTGGGAGCGCGAACTACGCCGTCACCAAGAACACGCTGACCAAGATCGCCGCCAAGGAGGCGGGGATCGACCTCGACGAGACACTCCTCGTCGGTCCCACCGCCATCGCCTTCATCACCGGCGATGTCGTCGAGGCGGCCAAGGGTCTGCGTGACTTCGCGAAGGCCAACTCGCCGCTCATCATCAAGGGGGGCTTCCTCGACGGGAAGATCCTCGAGCCCGGCGAGATCAACAAGCTGGCCGACCTCGAGTCGCGCGAGGTCCTCCTCGCCAAGCTCGCGGGCGGCATGAAGGCGAGCCTCTCGAACGCGGCCTCACTGTTCAACGCCCCGCTCTCGCAGACCGCGCGCTTGCTAGCGGCCCTGCAGGCGAAGGTCGAGAGCGAAGCACCCGCCGACGCGGCACCCGCCGAAGAAGCACCTGCCGAAGAAGCACCCGCCGAGGAAGCACCCGCCGAAGAGGCACCCGCCGAAGAGGCACCGGCAGCCGACGACACCACGTCCGACGTTGCCGACGCCGATGCGGCACCCGAGGTCGAGGCATCCGCCGAGACCGACAACCAGGAAACAGACACCGAGCCCACGACCTGAGACCAGGGGCAGCCGGGCCGAAGGCCCGCAGACCACCGGGGTCTCACCAAAGGAAGGACGCCACCATGGCGAAGATCAAGACCGAAGACCTGCTGGATGCATTCAAGGAAATGACCCTCATCGAGCTCAGCGAGTTCGTGAAGGAGTTCGAGGAGACCTTCGAGGTCACCGCCGCCGCTCCGGTCGCCGTGGCCGCTGCGGGCGCCCCCGCCGCTGCCGGCGGTGACGCCGGTGGCGCCGCCGCCGACCAGGACGAGTTCGACGTCGTCCTCGAGGCCGCCGGCGACAAGAAGATCCAGGTCATCAAGGAGGTCCGTTCGCTCACGAGCCTCGGCCTCAAGGAGGCCAAGGACCTCGTCGAGGGTGCTCCGAAGCCGGTCCTGGAGAAGGCCAACAAGGAGACCGCGGACAAGGCCAAGGAGGCCCTCGAGGCCGCCGGTGCCACCGTCACCGTCAAGTGACGTTCCGCTAGTCTGAGCACGACGGCGCCCATCCCTCGGGGGGTGGGCGTCGTCGCATCTCGCGACCCGTGACAGGGGTCACGTTCGTCACACCGAGTTACCTGCTGGTACGGTCGTGCGATCCCCGAGGTCACGACCCGGTCGCCCCCGCGTGCCGAAGTCGTAACCTCGGTCCCCGGGTTTCGTTAGCATGAGTGTCTCGGGTCACAGTTTCAGCATCCGCTCCAACGTGGGTCGGAGCCGCGGTCAAGGAGGGCCTCCGTGGGAACAGAGGTTGTCATCGAGGGTCTGACGAAGAGCTTCGGGAGCCAGGTCATCTGGAGGGACGTCACGCTGACGCTCCCCGCCGGTGAGATCTCCGTGATGCTCGGCCCGTCCGGCACCGGCAAGTCCGTCCTTCTGAAGACCCTCATCGGGCTGCTCAAGCCGGACGAGGGCAATGTCTGGATCCAGGGCACCGACATCGCGAACTGTTCCGAGAAGGACCTCTACGAGATCCGCAAGCTGTTCGGCGTGCTGTTCCAGGACGGCGCCATGTTCGGCTCGATGGACCTGTACGACAACGTCGCCTTCCCCCTGCGCGAGCACACCAAGAAGAGCGAGTCCGAGATCCGCGACGTCGTCATGGACAAGATGGAGCTCGTCGGCCTGCTCGGTGCCGAGAACAAGCTCCCCGGTGAGATCTCCGGTGGTATGCGCAAGCGCGCCGGCCTCGCCCGCGCCCTCGTCCTCGACCCGGAGATCCTGCTCGTCGACGAGCCCGACTCCGGCCTCGACCCAGTGCGCACGGCCTACCTCAACCAGCTCTTCATCGACCTCAACGCGCAGATCGACGCGACGTTCCTGATCGTGACCCACGACATCAACAGCTGCCGCACCGTGCCCGACAACATCGGCTTGCTGTACCACAAGCACCTGGCCATGTTCGGCCCCCGCGAGATGCTCCTCTCCAGCGAGGAGCCCGTCGTCGCCCAGTTCCTCAACGCCCAGCGTGTCGGCCCGATCGGCATGAGCGAGGAGAAGGACGCCGACGAGCTCGAGGCTGAGAAGGACATCGAGATGCCGCCGCTGCCCCCGATCCCGCGGCAGATCGAGACGTCCGACGGCCGTCCCCGTCGAGCCGCTCGCGAGCCGGGTTCGTGGTGCCGGGAGAACGGCGTCACACCTCCTCCCGGGTCCTTCGCCGAGAACATGGCGTTGACGGGGTCGGGGTCTGGTGGCTCTGAGTGAGCGCGGCTCGTATAGCCGCACCCGCGAGGGTCGCGGGCGGTCTGTTCGCGTTCATGCTGGACGTGACGGTCGCCCTTTTTAAACGACCCTTTCAGCTCAAGGAATTCCTCCAGCAGGCCTGGTTCATCGTCACGGTCACCATCGTCCCCACGGCGCTGGTCTCGATCCCCTTCGGCGCGGTCATCGCCCTCCAGGTCGGCGGACTGATCAAGCAGTTCGGCGCCCAGTCGTTCACCGGCTCCGCCGCCGTCCTCGCCGTGGTGCGTGAGGCCGGCCCCATCGCGACGGCACTCCTGATCGCGGGTGCTGCTGGCTCCGCGATCGCCGCCGACTTCGGTGCTCGCAAGATCCGCGAAGAGCTCGACGCGATGATGGTGCTCGGCATCGACCCGATCCAGCGTCTCGTCGTGCCTCGTGTCCTCGCCTGCATGCTCATCGCGGTCTTCCTCAACGGCCTGGTCTCCATCGTCGGTGTGGCCGGCGGCTACGTCTTCAACGTCGTCCTGCAAGACGGAACGCCGGGGGCCTACATCGCGTCCTTCACCGCTCTGGCCCAGCTGCCCGACATGTATCAAGGGTTGGTGAAGGCCGTCATCTTCGGCTACCTCGCCGCCATCGTCGCGTCCTACAAGGGCATGAACGCCAAGGGCGGCCCGAAGGGTGTCGGTGACGCAGTCAACGAGGCGGTCGTCATCACGTTCGTCATGCTGTTCATCGTCAACTTCTTCATCTCGGCCGTGTACATCCAGCTCGTTCCTCCGAAGGGGATGTAGTAGCCATGGCCAACGGGACAGCTCTGTACAAAAAGCCGCTGGCGTCGCTCGACGACGCCGGCACGCAGATGCTCTTCTACCTGCGGGTCCTCAAGGCGGTCCCGTTCGCGATCAAGAACTACAGCCGCGAGATCTACCGGCTGCTGGCCGAGGTCACGCTGGGCAGTGGCTCCCTGGCGGTCATCGGCGGCACGATCGGCGTCGTCGTCTCGATGTGCTTCTTCACCGGCACCGAGGTCGGCATCCAGGGCTATGCGGCGCTCGACCAGCTCGGCACCGCCGCGCTCACCGGGTTCGTCTCGGCCTACTTCAACACCCGCGAGATCTCCCCGATCGTCGCCGGCCTCGCGTTGGCGGCCACCGTGGGATGCGGCTTCACCGCGCAGCTCGGCGCCATGCGGATCTCCGAGGAGGTCGACGCCCTCGAGGTGATGGCGGTCCCCTCGATGCAGTACCTCGTCACGACCCGCGTGCTCGCCGGACTCGTCGCCATCGTGCCGCTGTACATCGTCGGCCTGCTGTCCTCCTACTTCGCCACCAGAGTCACGATCACCCAGATCAATGGGCAGAGCCCTGGCACCTACGACCACTACTTCAACACGTTTCTGCCACCAGGCGACGTCTTGTGGTCATTCGGCAAGGTGCTGATATTCGCGGTCGTCGTCATCCTCATCCACTGCTACTACGGCTACTACGCCAGCGGTGGACCCGCCGGTGTCGGTGTGGCCGTGGGTCGCGCGGTGCGCACCTCGATCGTCGCCATCAACGTCGTCGACCTGCTCGCGTCGATGGCGATCTGGGGCACCACCGTGACCGTCAGATTGGCGGGTTGATCGGTGGCTCGCACTCCGTTCGCCGAACGCACAGGCTCAAGGCGCGCCCTGGGCGTGGGGTTGATCGCGCTCATGGTCTTCTTCGTGTGGCTGACGTGGGCGTTCTTCAGCAAGGCTTTCGTGAACTACGACAACGTCACGCTGACCGGCGTGAAGGCAGGCCTGAACCTTCCGGAGAGCGCCGACGTCAAGCTGCGCGGAATGATCGTCGGCGAGGTGCGTGAGGTGAAGGTCGTCGACGACGAGATCAACTTCACCCTCGGCATGAAACCGGAGTTCATCGACCACGTGCCGGCCGACGTCTCGGCCCAGATCGTCCCCAAGACACTGTTCGGCGAGAAGTACATCTCATTGATCCCCGCGGACGATGACGCCACCGGCGGCCGTTCCCTGAGAGCGGGTGACACCATCCGGGGCGCCGTCGTCCCGATCGAGTTCGAGAAGGTGCTCAACGACTTCTACCCGCTCCTGACGGCGGTCGAGCCGGAGAAGCTCGCCACCACGTTGTCCGCCTTGGCCACCACCTTCGAAGGTCGTGGTGAGGCCTTCGGCAAGACGCTGGTCACGATGAACAACTACCTCGAGAAGTTCAACCCCGAGTCGCAGGGTGCGGTCGACGACATCGTCAAGTTCGGCCAGCTCTCCGACTCCTACGCCAACGACATGCCCACCTTCGGTCGGCTGCTGCGCAACTCCGCGTTCAACAGCCGCACCGTCGTCGCCAAGCGCACGGAGCTCGCCGCGTTCTTCGACGAGAGCCGGCGTCTGGCGGATCAGCTGACTGTCCTCTTCAGGGCCAGCGGGGACGACATGGTGGCGGTCGCCGAGCAAAGCGTCGCACCGCTCGGCGTGGCCGAGAAGTATTCCTCCACCTTCCCGTGCTTCTTCAAGGCCTACGACCGACTCATCGACGAGCGACTCGACAGCGTGTTCCGTGGGCGCATCCTGCACATTGATCTCGAGACGGTCTCGCCCCAGCCGACGGAGTACGAGATCGCCGACGGGCGAGGACGGCCGAGTCCTCCCGGCGAGCACCCGGTCGTCCCGAAGCAGTCCGTGATCGACGCCGAGCCGGCAGCCGATCCGAATGAGCACGGCGTCCGGGATGACGGCGGACCAGAGGGCCTCGGTACCGTGACCGATGACCTGTGCAAGTTCGCCGCCGGGCAGAATCCGTGGAGCCAGGAGAACCCGTGGCCAGGCCCCGACCCGGGCGTCTTCAAGATGGCCGGTGTCCAGAACTCGCACAACGGCAAGCTCGGTTCCGAAGAAGACTACAACCGGGCCGCTGTCGCCAGCCTCGCTGACGCCGGCTACTTCGAGCCGAGCCTGCGTGGTGTCGACTCGCCGGGCCAGCGCGCCGAGCTGAACCGTATGGCTGCCGCCACCAGCGGGGTGCCGGTGGCCGATGTGCCCGACGTCGCCTCGCTCCTGCTCAGCCCCGTGGTCCGTGGAGCGGGGGTGACGGCCCGATGAAACTCGATGGCGAATCCCTCTCGGCCCTCATCAAGCTGCTCGCGTTCATGGCCCTCACCGGCATGGCCACACTCGTCCTGGCCCTGACCCTCAGCAACGGCGGGTTCGGGGCACGCGACGAGTACAAGGCGGTCTTCACCGATGTCACCGGCGTGGCCAAGGGTGACGACGTCCGGATCGCCGGCGTGTCCGTCGGTGCGATCAACGAGGTCGAGGTCGTCCAGAAGGACAAGGCGTTGGTCACCTTCAGCGTCGAGAAGGACGTACAGCTCACCCAGAACACGACCGCCACCCTGCGCTTCCGCAACCTCGTCGGGCAGCGGTACATGGCCCTGGCCCAAGGACCCGAGGGCGCCACCGCCGCGTTGAGGCCGGGGAGCACCATCCCCTTGGAGCGCACGCAGGACGCGCTGGACCTGAACGTGTTGCTCAACGGCTTCAAACCGGTGTTCGAGGCGCTGACGCCCGAGGACACCAACAAGTTCGCGTTCGAGATCGTCCAGACACTGCAGGGTGAGGCCGGCAACGTCCAGAGCCTCCTGGGCCGCGTCTCGTCGTTGACCAACACGCTCGCGGGACGTGACAAGCTGATCGGTGACGTCATCACGAACTTGTCCGAGGTCCTCGACATGCTCGGCGACCGGGACGCCGAGCTCAAGAACACCATCACGACATTTCGCCAGTTCATCGGCGGCCTGAAGCAGGACCGGCGGGCCATCCTCAACTCGCTCGACTCGATCTCCGAGCTCACCGAGGAGACGGCGAGTCTCCTGGTCGACGGCCGACCGCTCATCCGCGACGACATCAAGCAGCTGCGCCGACTCACCAAGAACCTGAGCGAGGACGACACCTTGGGCCAGCTCGAGGACTCGCTCCAGATCATGCCGATCAAGATGGTCAAGATCGGACACTTCGTGGAGAGCGGAAGCATCTTCAACCAGTACCTTTGCAACTTCACGCCCAAGCTTGTGGCCGACGATGACAACACCCCGATCCCGCCGGAAGTGCAAACCATCTTCGACCAGCTCTTTCCCGCGGTCACGCCCAGCGGAGTCCGGTGCGACACCTTGCCGGGGGAGCAGCCATGAAGCCGTTCCGCGAACGCAACTTGGTGGTGATCGGCCTCATCGGCTTCGTCGTCATCGCCTTGGTGCTGCTCGCGTCGTTCCGGGCCGATCGCCTGCCGATCATCGGAGCCGGCGACACGTACAAGGCCAGCTTCGCCGAGATCGGTGGGCTCAAGGAGGGCAACGAGGTTCGCGTTGCCGGAGTCGCGGTCGGCAACGTCCGTGGAATCGAGCTCAAGGGGGACCACGTCGAGGTGACGTTCAAGCTCGACAAGGGCACCGAGCTGGGCAAGGACACCGGCGCCGCGATCAAGGTCCGCACCCTCCTGGGCTCGGAGTTCCTCGCGCTCACCCCATCCGGAGCCGGTGAGCTCGAGAAGGGTGCGACGATCCCGCTCTCGCGCACCGTGCCCCCGTACAACGTGGTGGAGGCGTTCTCCGACCTCAGCACCACCACCGACGAGCTCGACGTTGATGAGGTCTCGAAGGCTTTCGAGGCCTTGGCGGAGATCGCGGCGAGGACTCCCAGGGAGTTCCGCGGCGCGATCAAGGGTGTCTCCGACCTCTCGGCCAACCTCGCGGCCCGCGACCAGCAGATCAACACGCTGCTGGTCAACCTCAAGAGAGTCTCCACCGTTCTCAACGCCACCGGGCCGGACCTGGTGCGCCTCTTCAAGGACGCGACCGTCCTGTTCGACGCGATCAGCGCGCGGCGCGCAGCCGTGCACCGCCTGCTCGTCTCCACGACGGCGATCTCCAGGGAGCTCCGTGCCTTGGTCAAGGACGTGAGGTCCGACCTCAAGCCGGCCCTGAAACAGCTGGAGATCGTCACCGACATGCTGCGCCGGAACGAGGCGAGCCTCGACGAGGCTCTGCGCATCGTCCCGGCTTCGCCCACGCCTTGGGCAACTCGCTGGCCATCGGCCCGTGGTGGGACGTCTACATCGAAGTGGGAGGCGGCTGATGAACTTCTTCTCTCGCTTCGCAGGGCTGGCCAAGGTCCTCACCGTCTTCGTCGTGCTGGCGTTGATCGCTCGCCGTCGTCCTCGTCTTCACCAGGAACGACATGGAGCGCACGCTCACGGTCGACTTCCCGCGCACGAACTCGTTGTACAAGGGCTCGGACGTTCGGGTCCTCGGCGTGCCCGTCGGTGAGGTCAAGGAGCTGAAGGCGCAGGGCGATCACGTCGAGGTGACGCTCACGTACGAAACCGACGTCCGGCTCCCGGCCGACGTCAAGGCCGTCATCATCTCTCCCGCCATCGTGGGAGACCGATTCGTGCAGCTCGCGCCGGCCTACTCCGGCGGTGCTGTGCTGCCCGACAACGCCAAGCTCGGCATCGACCGTTCCGAGGTTCCGGTCGAGCTCGACGAGATCTTCAAGTCGCTCGACGACCTGGCGATCGCGCTCGGGCCCAAAGGAGCGAACAAGGACGGCGCATTGTCCAGCCTGATCGAGGACTCGGCCAGGCAGCTCGACGGGCAGGGCCAACAGCTGAACGAGACGCTGTCCAACTTCGCGAAGCTCAGCACGACACTGTCCGACAACAAGGAAGAGCTCTTCGGCAGCATCAAGGAGATCGAGCAGTTCGTCGACCTGTTGAACCGCAACGACTCGTCCGTGCGGTCGTTCTTCGACAGCACGGCACGCGTCTCCAACGTGCTCGAGGGCGAACGCGACGATCTCGCCAAGACGCTGGAGTTCCTCAGCAAGGCCCTGATCGACGTGCGGAAGCTGATCAAGGACAACCGCACCACGCTGCGCCACAACGTCGACAACCTTCAGCGACTCGCCAAACTCCTGGCGGAGCACAACGAGGACATCGAGCACACGCTCATCGACGCACCGGTGGCCCTCAGCAACCTCGGCATCGCGGGCGGCAGCTCCAAGACCGGGACGCTGGACGCTCGATCCGATCTCGCGAAGCTGTTCGAGAGCATCGAACCAGGTGACCTTCCCGGAATCATCTGCGGCCTGCTGCTCGAGCCCCTCAATGATGGGACATGCCCGGGCCTTGACGAACTCCTCGAAGGTCTGGCTCTGCCGGGGGCCCTGGCCGCGGATGCTCCGGGCGGCGCCGCGACCGGCGGTTCCGGCACGCCCAAGCCAGAGGAGACGGTCCAGGACCTGACCGATCTGCTGGGGGTGAACCCATGACGACCTTCACAGCGCGGGCGCGGGTTCGCCTCGGCATACTCGCCACGGTTGTGGCGATCGTCGTGAGCGGTTGCGGCTTCTCGCCGTACAACCTCCCGCTTCCCGGTGGCGCCGACCTCGGTGACAACCCGTACACCATCAAGGTGGAGTTCCGCGACGTGCTCGACCTCGTGCCGCAGAGCGGCGTCCGCGTCGACGACATCTCGGTCGGCAAGGTCACCGACGTCGAGCTCAAGGGTTGGCATGCCGTCGTGACCTTGCAGATCAACGGCGCACACGCGCCTGCCCGACGATGCCCGGGCGACCATCCGGCAGACGAGCCTCCTCGGTGAGAAGTTCGTCTCCATCGCGCCGCCAGAGAACGGTGGATCCGGACGGCTCAGCAACGGCGACGTCATCCCGCTCGAACGCTCCGGCAAGAACCCCGAGCTCGAGGAGATCCTGAGCGCCGCGAGCCTGCTCTTCAACGGTGGCGGGCTGGAGAAGACCAACACGATCGTGCGCGAGTTCAACCTTGCGCTCGAGGGCAACGAGCCGGAGATCAAGGCGCTGCTGAAGAACTCCGAAACGTTCATCGGCGTACTCGATGACAACAAGCAGGCGATCCTGGCCGCTTTGGAGAAGATCGACCGTCTGTCCGTCGCCACGCTCAACCAGCGGAAGTCGATCACCCAGGCACTGGACGACATCCCGCCGGCGCTGAAGATCCTCGACAAGCAGCGCGACGACCTCGTGGCGATGCTCAAGGCCTTCGAACGGCTCAGCAACGTGGCGACCAGTGTCATCCGCCGCTCGAAGAAGGACACGATCACCGACCTGCGGCGACTCAAGCCTCTCCTTCGGGAACTGGCCAACGCCGGCGACAGCATCGCCAACGCCTTCACCCTGCTGACATACCCGTTCCCCGACAGCCTGGTGGGCGGCGTGGGTCGGGTCATGTCCAGCTGCTCCACCCCCAGCAACCTCGACGAGGTCCGCGACGGCGCCTGCTTCGGCGACTACATCAACCTCGACATCAACCTGGAAATGAACGCCGAGCAGGTCGCTCAGCTCGTCGCGGGGCTTCTGTCGTCGGGCCCGGAACTCCCGTCTGGTTCGGCAGCCGGGCCCAGCACCAACGCCGAGGGCCAGAAGCTGCCGGAGCTTCTGAACGGCCTGGTCCCTGAGGGGCCGCAGAGCCAGAGCTCTGAGTCGACCGAGCGGGCGCCAGCGGTGACCTGCTCTCTGCTCGGCCTGTGCCGGGTTCCCGCATCCAGCCTGGCCGACGCACAGCAGAGCGACGTGGGCAGGCTCCTGCTCGGACCGGCGGTGGCCTCATGATCACTCGACTCACGAAGATCCAGCTCATGATCTTCGCCATCGTCACCGTGCTGGGCGGTGCCTTCGTCGGGGGCCGCTACGCCAACCTCGACCGGTTGGTCATCGACCGGTCGTTCCCGGTGACCGCGGACTTCAGGGACTCCGGCGGGATCTTTGCCGGCGCCGAGGTGACCTATCGTGGCATCGCGGTCGGGAAGGTGGGGAAGCTGGTGTTCACCGAGTCCGGCGTCCGCGCCACCTTGGACATCGAGAACGATGCGCCGAAGATCTCCGATGACGCGACGGCCACCGTGGCCAACAAGTCGGCAGTTGGTGAGCAGTTCATCGACCTGCAGCCGCAGAGCAACAGCGCGCCGTACCTCAAGGGCGGGAGCAACATCCCGCTGTCACGCACGGTGGTGCCGATCGACACGACCAAGTTCCTGCTGGACACGAACGCCTTCGTCCGGTCGATCGACACCGAGGCGATGAGCACACTCGTGAACGAGCTCGGCCTCGCGTTCGCGGGCGACGGTCGGGACCTGTCGACCATCATCGACGCGCAGATGTCGTTCATCCAGACTGCCGACGACAACTTCGAAGTCACTCGCTCGCTGATCCGCGGCTCGTCGAGCGTCCTCCAGACATTCCTCGACAAGCGTGGTCAGTTCTCTTCTTTCACGAACGACCTGGCCCTGCTGACGGACACCCTCGTCCGGTCCGACAAGGACATTCGCCGGCTCTTCGACGAAGGGTCGTCGAGCGCACGCCTGGTCAAGGACGTCTTCAAGGAGAACAACAGGAACCTGCAGTCCTTTTTCAACGACTTCAACACCTTCACCGAGTCGGTCGACGAGTTCCACAAGGGCATCGAGGTCATCTCGATCCTGTTCCCGTACCTCGTGCACGGGTCCTTTACCGCCACGAGCGAGACCGAACCCGGCAACTGGGCCGGCCGGATCGGCCTGATCTACGACCATCCCCCCGCTCCCCCGATCACAACCAAAGTCAGATGCACACGGCCTGCCTGTTCGAGAACGGTGGCGTCGATGCCGAGGGCTATCGGGAACGCCGTCCGCCGAACGCGCTCGAGGACATCGAGTTCGACGTTGGAACCGACTGCAAGAATGAGGACAAGGTGCCGTTCAACCCGGGGTTCGTGGAGTTCTACAAGAACGGCGGGGGCGCCATCAATCACCCGTACCACGACGATTACGAGCACACCCACCACGGTGAACCCCGCGCGCCGGTGGCGTCGGCACCCGGAAAGGACTCATGGAAGTGGCTTCTGCTCGGTCCGGCCGCGAACTGAACCCCTCTGCCACGACCATTCGTCTGTTGTCGATCCTCACGGTCGTCGGCGTGCTCGTGGGTGTGGCCGGCTTGCTGGTCCCCGCCTTCGCGAGCGGTGACGACTCGCGCGGCGAACGCCAGGAGGTCGTCCGCAAGGCGAGCGACTTCGCCGTCACGTTCAACACGTACACCGTCGAGGACAAGGCGGACTACCAGCAGCGGATGAAGTCGCTGATGACGCCGTCGTACTTCAAGGAGTTCACCAAGATCACCGACGCCATGTTCGGCGCCATCGAGGACAAGAAGCAGTCCAGCAGCGACGCCAAGGTGCTCGCCACGGCCGTCGATTCCATCGACGAGGACTCCGCCGTCGTCCTGGTGGCGGTCAATGCCGCGGTGAAGGCGACCGGCGACAAGACTGCCGTCGAGCGTCGCTTCCGGTGGACGGTGACCTTCGGCCGCTACAAGGACGAGTGGCGTGTTCGCGAGTTCGACGCCGTTCCCACGCTGGATGCGGAGCTCGAGCAGCCGATCGCCCAGCCCGGACACCCAGGGGGGCGACCAGTGAGCACGCCACAGCCGCCGCGCCGCCGCCGCATCGCGGGCGAGGCCAAGCCAGGTGTCGCCGCGCCGAAGCCGTCGGTCAAGAAGGGCGCCAAGCTCCGCCCGACGGCGAGGGCCCCGAGAGCGAAGACACAGCCGCAGAAGCCATCGACCCCGAAGCCTCGTGCACCAGAAGCGCCGTCACGGCCGGGGGTTCCCGAGGCCCCGCCTGCGGCCGCCGCATCGCGCACGCGCCGGTTCAGCGTTCCGCGGGTCTCCGCACGGTTCGGAGCCTTGGTCGCCTTGACCGCGGCCGCCGTCGTATTCGGTGCGATCTTCGGCATCAGGGGATTCATGGAGTGGCGTGATGACAACGGCGTCGTCGAGGCTCACGAGAAGGCCGCCACCTCGGCGGCGTCGGCCGGCGAGACGATCTTCACGTACCAGTACAACCAGCTCGACGACCACCTCCGCGACTCCAAGGCGATCATGACGCCGTCATTCGGCAAGAAGTTCGAGTCGATCGCGCCGGCACTTCGGAACCTTGCACCGCAGCGCAAGATCCAGGTCAAGGCCACGGTCCGCAACGCCGCCGCGATCGAGTGCGGCGACAACTGCCGCTCGGACCGTGCCACGATCCTGGTGTTCATCGACCAGGCGCGCGTGGCCGACGGCGCGGAGAAGCCCACGGTCTTCGGCAACCGCATCGAGCTGATGATGGTCGAGCGGGACGGTCGCTGGCTCGTCGAACAACATCAAGGCCCTCTGACGCCCGCAAGCACACTGGCATTGCAGACAAAGCCAAATAGCGTTCCCTACCGAATGCGTGTTTGTCAAGCACCCGGCTTGCATTCGTTCGGTATGCGGGGCTAGACTGAACTTTCGCGCCCGCCCGTCTGCTTTCGGTGCCCTTGACCGGGGTCAATTGGCGTGCGCACTCAAGTTCACACTCGTGCCGCCCCACCCGTGACACCCAGCGAGCCCTTGGAAGGATCCCCACTTGGCCGCCTCGCGCACCACCGCCGTACCTGTTCAGAACTCACCCCGCCGCATCTCCTTCGCCAAGATCTCCGAACCTCTCGAGGTTCCTGAGCTCCTTGCGCTGCAGACCGACAGCTTCGACTGGCTGATCGGGTCCGACGCCTGGAAGGCCGAGGTCGAGGAAGCGCTTGCCGCCGGACGTGACGACGTCTCGTCCAAGTCCGGGCTGGAGGAGATCTTCGAGGAGATCTCCCCGATCGAGGACTTCTCCGAGACGATGAGCCTGTCGTTCCGCGACCACCGCTTCGAGCCCCCGAAGTACTCGGTCGAGGACTGCAAGGACCGCGACGTCACGTACGCCGCGCCGCTGTTCGTCACCGCCGAGTTCATGAACAACGAGACCGGCGAGATCAAGTCCCAGACCGTGTTCATGGGCGAGTTCCCGCTCATGACCGACAAGGGCACCTTCATCATCAACGGCACCGAGCGTGTCGTGGTCAGCCAGCTCGTGCGTTCGCCGGGCGTCTACTTCGAGCGCACGCCCGACAAGACGTCCGACAAGGACATCTTCACCGCCAAGGTCATCCCCTCGCGCGGTGCCTGGCTGGAGTTCGAGGTCGACAAGCGCGATCTCGTGGGCGTCCGCCTCGACCGCAAGCGCAAGCAGAGCGTCACGGTCCTGCTCAAGGCGCTCGGCTGGAGCGAGGCCGAGATCCTCGAGGAGTTCGGCCAGTACGAGTCGATCCGCCTCACCCTCGAGAAGGACAACGTCGCAGGCCAGGACGAGGCTCTCCTCGACATCTACCGCAAGCTGCGTCCGGGCGAGCCGCCGTCGCGCGAGGCCGCGCAGACGCTGCTCGACAACTACTACTTCAACTCCAAGCGCTACGACCTCGCGAAGGTCGGTCGCTACAAGATCAACAAGAAGCTCGGCGTCGAGGAAGTCTTCAACCAGCAGACGCTGACCATCGACGACATCGTCGCCACGATCCGCTACGTCGTCGCGCTGCACGCCGGCGAGACGGAGATCGACGCGCCCGCCGGGTCCACGATCGTCGAGGCCGACGACATCGACCACTTCGGCAATCGCCGCATGCGCACGGTCGGCGAGCTGATCCAGAACCAGCTCCGCACGGGCCTGGCCCGCATGGAGCGGGTCGTCCGCGAGCGCATGACCACCCAGGACGTCGAGGCCATCACGCCGCAGACGCTCATCAACATCCGCCCGGTGGTCGCGGCGCTCAAGGAGTTCTTCGGCACGTCGCAGCTGAGCCAGTTCATGGACCAGAACAACCCGCTCGCGGGCCTGACGCACAAGCGCCGTCTGTCGGCTCTCGGCCCGGGTGGTCTGTCGCGTGAGCGCGCCGGCTACGAGGTCCGTGACGTCCACCCGTCGCACTACGGCCGCATGTGCCCGATCGAGACGCCGGAAGGCCCGAACATCGGCCTCATCGGCTCGCTCGCGTCGTACGGGCGCATCAACTCCTTCGGCTTCGTCGAGACGCCGTACCGCAAGGTCGTCAAGGGCAAGGTCTCCGAGCAGGTCGACTACCTCACCGCCACCGACGAGGACCGCTTCATCATCGCGCAGGCCAACTCGCCGCTCACCGACGCCGGCAAGTTCGTCGACGAGATGGTGCTGGTGCGTCAGCGTGGTGGCGAGGCCGAGCTCCGGCCGGCCGCCGAGGTCGACTACATGGACGTCTCGCCGCGCCAGATGGTGTCGGTCGCGACGGCACTCATCCCGTTCCTCGAGCACGACGACGCCAACCGTGCGCTCATGGGCTCCAACATGCAGCGTCAGGCCGTCCCGCTCATCCGCAACGACGCGCCGCTGATCGGCACCGGCATGGAGTTCCGTGCCGCCGTCGACGCCGGCGACGTCACCGTCGCCAAGAAGGCCGGCGTCGTCAAGGAGGTCTCGGCCGACGCGATCGAGATCATGGAGGACGAGGGCACGTACACCACCTACCGCCTGGCGAAGTTCCGTCGCTCCAACCAGGGCACCTGCACCAACCAGCGTCCGCTGGTCGAAGAGGGTGGCCGGGTCGAGATCGGCACGCCGCTGGCCGACGGTCCGTGCACCGACGAGGGCGAGATGGCTCTCGGCACGAACCTGCTGGTGGCATTCATGCCGTGGCAGGGTCACAACTACGAGGACGCGATCATCCTCTCCCAGCGTGTCGTCCAGGACGACCTCCTCACCTCGATCCACATCGAGGAGCACGAGGTCGACGCCCGCGACACGAAGCTGGGCCCGGAGGAGATCACCCGCGACATCCCGAACGTCTCCGAGGAGATGCTGGCCGACCTCGACGAGCGCGGCATCATCCGCATCGGCGCCGAGGTCAACAACGGCGACGTCCTGGTCGGCAAGGTCACGCCCAAGGGTGAGACCGAGCTGACCCCCGAGGAGCGTCTGCTCCGGGCGATCTTCGGTGAGAAGGCGCGCGAGGTGCGCGACACCTCGCTCAAGGTTCCCCACGGCGAGTCCGGAACCGTCATCGGCGTGCGCGTGTTCAACGCCGAAGAGGGCGACGAGCTCAGCCCGGGCGTCAACCACCTCGTGCGGGTCTACGTCGCGCAGAAGCGCAAGATCAGCGACGGCGACAAGCTCGCGGGACGCCACGGCAACAAGGGCGTCATCTCCAAGATCCTCCCCGTCGAGGACATGCCGTTCCTCGAGGACGGCACGCCCGTCGACATCGTCCTGAACCCGCTCGGCGTCCCCGGACGCATGAACGTCGGCCAGGTCCTCGAGACCCACCTCGGCTGGGTCGCGAAGCAGGGCTGGCAGGTCGAAGGACAGACCGAGGACTGGCAGAAGCGACTGAAGAAGATCGGTGCCCTCAAGGCTCCGGCCGACTCCAACATCGCGACGCCGGTCTTCGACGGTGCTCGTGAGGACGAGATCACCGGCCTTCTGGCGTCCGCGCTGCCCAACCGTGACGGCGACCGCCTGGTGGGCGCCGACGGCAAGGCGGTGCTGTTCGACGGACGTTCCGGCGAGCAGTTCCCCGACCCCATCTCGGTCGGCTACATGTACATGCTCAAGCTGCACCACCTGGTCGACGACAAGATCCACGCCCGCTCGACCGGTCCGTACTCCATGATCACCCAGCAGCCGCTCGGCGGTAAGGCCCAGTTCGGTGGCCAGCGCTTCGGTGAGATGGAGGTGTGGGCCCTCGAGGCCTACGGTGCCGCCTACGCGTTGCAGGAGCTCCTCACGATCAAGTCCGACGACATCCTCGGCCGGGTCAAGGTCTACGAGGCCATCGTCAAGGGCGAGAACGTCCCGGAGCCCGGCATCCCGGAGTCGTTCAAGGTGCTGGTCAAGGAGATGCAGTCCCTGTGTCTCAACGTCGAGGTGCTCTCCTCCGACGGCACCGCCGTCGAGATGCGCGATGCGGAAGAGGATCTCTTCCGGGCCGCCGAGGAGCTCGGCATCGACCTGTCCCGTCGCGAGCCCAGCTCCGTCGAAGAGGTCTGAGCACACGCTCGGACCTCAACCCAGAATTTCGAGAACTAGGTAAGGGAAAGAAGACACCGTGCTCGACGTGAACTTCTTCGATCAGCTCAAGATCGGCCTCGCCACCGCGGACGACATCCGCGCGTGGTCGTTCGGCGAGGTCAAGAAGCCTGAGACGATCAACTACCGCACGCTCAAGCCTGAGCGCGACGGCCTCTTCTGCGAGAAGATCTTCGGCCCGACCCGCGACTGGGAGTGCTACTGCGGCAAGTACAAGCGCGTGCGCTTCAAGGGCATCATCTGCGAGCGCTGTGGCGTCGAGGTCACCCGCTCCAAGGTGCGCCGCGAGCGCATGGGCCACATCGAGCTCGCCGCCCCGGTCACGCACATCTGGTACTTCAAGGGTGTCCCGAGCCGGCTCGGCTATCTGCTCGACCTCGCCCCGAAGGACCTCGAGAAGGTCATCTACTTCGCGGCCTACATGATCACGCACGTCGACGAGGACGCGCGTCACCGCGACCTCTCCTCGCTCGAGACCAAGATCGACCTCGAGATCAAGCAGCTCGAGACGCGTCGTGACAACGAGGTCAACGAGCGCATGTCCAAGCTCGAGGAGGACATGAAGGCGCTCGAGGCCGAGGGCGCCAAGGCCGACGCCAAGCGCAAGGTCAAGGACGCCGCCGAGCGCGAGGCCCGCCAGCGTCGCGACCGCGTGCAGCGCGAGATCGACCGCCTCACCGAGGTCTGGGACCGCTTCAAGAACCTCAAGGTCCAGGACCTCGAGGGCGACGAGCTGCTCTACCGCGAGATGACGTACCGCTTCGGCAAGTACTTCGAGGGCTACATGGGCGCGATGGCGATCCAGAAGCGCCTGCAGAGCTTCGACCTCGAGGGCGAGGCCACGAACCTGCGCGAGATCATCGCCACCGGCAAGGGCCAGAAGAAGACCCGCGCGCTCAAGCGCCTCAAGGTCGTCTCGGCGTTCCTCGGCAGCAGCAACCGCCCCGAGGGCATGGTCCTCGACGCGGTCCCGGTCATCCCGCCGGAGCTGCGCCCGATGGTCCAGCTCGATGGAGGCCGCTTCGCCACGTCCGACCTCAACGATCTCTACCGCCGGGTGATCAACCGGAACAACCGGCTCAAGCGCCTGCTCGACCTCGGTGCGCCGGAGATCATCGTCAACAACGAGAAGCGGATGCTCCAGGAGGCCGTCGACTCGCTGTTCGACAACGGCCGTCGTGGCCGTCCGGTCACCGGACCGGGCAACCGCCCGCTGAAGTCGATCTCCGACATGCTCAAGGGCAAGCAGGGTCGCTTCCGCCAGAACCTGCTCGGCAAGCGCGTCGACTACTCCGGCCGTTCGGTCATCGTCGTCGGCCCGCAGCTCAAGCTGCACCAGTGCGGCCTGCCCAAGCAGATGGCGATCGAGCTGTTCAAGCCCTTCGTCATGAAGCGGCTCGTCGACCTCAACCACGCGCAGAACATCAAGAGCGCCAAGCGCATGGTCGAGCGCGGCGTCCGCGCCGAGGTGTGGGACGTCCTCGAAGAGGTCATCACCGAGCACCCGGTGCTGCTCAACCGCGCACCCACCCTGCACCGCCTGGGCATCCAGGCGTTCGAGCCGCAGCTCATCGAGGGCAAGGCCATCCAGATCCACCCGCTCGTGTGCTCGGCGTTCAACGCCGACTTCGACGGCGACCAGATGGCCGTGCACCTGCCGTTGAGCGCCGAGGCGCAGGCCGAGGCCCGCATCCTCATGCTCTCCACGAACAACATCCTCAAGCCGGCCGACGGCCGTCCGGTCACCATGCCCACCCAGGACATGGTCATCGGGCTGTACTTCCTCACGCTCGACCGTGACGGCCAGCCGGGCGAGGGCCGCGGGTTCAGCTCGGTGGCCGAGGCCGTCATGGCGTTCGACCATGGCGAGATCAGCCTGCAGAGCAAGATCAAGATCCGCATCGCCAACGCCGAGGGCACGGTCGAGACCATCGACACGACGCTCGGCCGCGCGATCTTCAACGAGGCGCTGCCCGAGGACTACGCGTACGTCAACTATCAGGTCGGCAAGAAGCAGCTCGGCGTCATCGTCAACGACCTCGCCGAGCGCTACTCCAAGGTCGACGTCGGCGTCGCGCTCGACGCGCTCAAGGACACCGGCTTCCACTGGGCCACCCGTTCGGGCGTCACGATCTCCATCGAGGACGTCGTCACGCCGGAGCGCAAGCCCGAGATCCTCGCCACGTACGAGGCTCAGGCCGCCAAGGTCCAGCAGCAGTTCGACAAGGGCCTGATCACCGAGGACGAGCGTCGCCAGGAGCTCATCGAGATCTGGACCCAGGCCACCGCCGAGGTCTCCGCCGAGATGGAGAAGACCTTCCACGAGGACAACCCCATCTACATGATGGTCAACTCCGGTGCCCGCGGAAACATGATGCAGGTGCGTCAGATCGCCGCCATGCGAGGTCTGGTCGCCAACCCGAAGGGCGAGATCATCCCGCGCCCGATCAAGGCCAACTTCCGTGAGGGCCTGTCGGTGGTCGAGTACTTCATCGCTACCCACGGCGCCCGCAAGGGTCTGGCCGACACCGCGCTCCGGACGGCCGACTCCGGCTACCTGACGCGTCGACTCGTCGACGTCAGCCAGGACGTCATCATCCGCGAGGACGACTGCGGCACCGAGCGTGGCCTGCCGAAGGTCATCGCGACGCGTCTCGACGACGGCACCCTGGTCGCCGCCGAGAACGTCGAGACCTCGGCCTACTCGCGCAACGCGGCCACCGCCATCACCGCCCCGAAGGGCAAGGAAGTGCTGGTCGAGGCCGGTGGCGACCTCGGCGACGTCGAGATCGACAAGCTGGTCGCAGCGGGCATCGAGGAGGTGCGGGTCCGCACGGTCCTCACCTGTGAGGCCAAGGCCGGAACCTGCGCCAAGTGCTACGGACGGTCACTGGCCACCGGCAAGCTCGTCGACATCGGCGAGGCGGTCGGCACCATCGCGGCCCAGTCGATCGGTGAGCCCGGCACGCAGCTGACCATGCGTACCTTCCACACCGGTGGTGTGGCCGGTGACGACATCACCCACGGTCTGCCGCGCGTCGTCGAGCTGTTCGAGGCCCGCCAGCCCAAGGGCAAGGCGCCGATCACCGAGGTCGCCGGACGCGTCACGATCGACGACACCGACAAGACCCGCAAGATCGTCGTCACCCCCGACGACGGGTCCGAGGCCCTGGAGTTCCCGGTCACGAAGCGTTCCCGCCTGCTCGTGCAGGACGGCGACACCGTCGAGGTCGGCGACCAGCTCACCCACGGCACCCCGGACCCGCAGGAGGTTCTGCGCATCCTCGGCGTCCGTCGGGCACAGGAGCACCTCGTGGACGAGGTCCAGGAGGTCTACCGCAGCCAGGGTGTGGCCATCCACGACAAGCACATCGAGATCATCGTTCGCCAGATGCTCCGTCGCGTGACGGTCATCGAGCAGGGCGACTCGCTGCTCATCCCCGGTGACCTGGCCGATCGGGCCCGGTTCGAGGAGGAGAACCGTCGCGTCGTGGCCGAGGGCGGCACGCCCGCTTCCGGTCGTCCGGTGCTCATGGGCATCACGAAGGCCTCGCTCGCGGTCGAGTCGTGGCTGTCGGCGGCGTCCTTCCAGGAGACGACCCGGGTCCTCACCGACGCGGCGATCCACGGCAAGTCCGACTCGCTGCGCGGTCTCAAGGAGAACATCATCATCGGCAAGCTCATCCCGGCCGGCACCGGCCTGGAGCGCTACCGCAACATCCGGGTCGAACCGACTGAAGAAGCCCGCCAGGCGGCGTACGCTGTCACTGGCTACGAGTCGTATGACTACGGCTTCGGTTCGCCGGAGACCGCACCGGTCCAGCTCGACGACTTCGATTTCACGTCGTACGAGTGAACAGCTGAGGAGCGAGCAGAAGGCCCCCGCCAGTGGCGGGGGCCTTCGTCTGTCCGGCTGGGCTATGAGGACGATTTCTCTGCCGGCTCCGGCGCCTCCGCTGGTTTCGCGGGTTCGGCCGGCGGCATCTCCCGGAACAACCAGGTGAGCCTGGGCTCGAACACCGGCCGGAAGACCTTGGCGACGATCGCCGTCATGAGCAGGTTGGCCACGATGGTGGCCCCGACGATGGTGAGGATCACCGCGAGGACGCCGAAGCGCTCGACGCGATTGAACACGTCGAACTGGAGACTCAGGATCAGCACCAGGTAGCCGTGCAGCAGGTAGGTGTAGATCGTGCGGCCCCCGAGTCGCGTGGTCCATGAGCGGCGCTTGGGGACGAGCGACAAGGCCGCGAACGTGAGCACCAGCCCGACGGCCAGCAGCTCTGCCCGTTGCATGACTCCCTCGAGGGCGGTCGCGCTCAGCGGTGACTCGTCGTAGCGCTGCTTCCAGAGCAGCCAGTCGGTCTCCCAGCCGGCGGAGTAGCGGTAGCAGATCACGAATGCGGCGATGAGAACGATGCCCGAGACGATCCGGGTGGGACGCTCGGTCAGGCGCTCGAACCGCTCGCGGCTCATGTGCATCCCGATGACGTAGAACGGCAGGAAGCCGAGGATCTTCGGCAGGGAGAGCACGTTCGGCAGCTCGAAGAGTCCCACCGTCAGCGAGATGAGGATCGATGTGGTGATCGGGTACTTCAGCGCCCGCCAGATCGGCGTCGTGAGGCGCCACACGAACAGTGCCGCGAGGAACCACGACAGCCACTGAGGCGAGAGGATCAACATCGGGTCGGGCTCGCCGGTGTAGTGCCGCGTGATGAACTGCATCGACGTCTCGACGATGAGGTACGGCACCACGAGCGTGCTCACGATGCGACGGACCTGCCGTGCTTCTCCACGGTAGTTGCGCGCCGTGTAGCCCGAGATGAGGACGAAGAAGGGCATGTGGAAGGCGTAGATCCACACATAGACGGCACGCGCGGACTCGATCGTGCCGAACTGGGTGAGTGAGTGCCCGATCACGACGAGCAGCATCACCCAGTAGCGCGCGTTGTCGAGATAGGCCACCCGCTCCTTGGCGGGGGCCGTCATCACGGGCAACGGTTCCAGTGCGGTCATCGTGATTGACTTTAGTGGTTTCCGCCTGAGAGCGACCTGTGGAGGGACGTGGACAAGACGACAGCGCAGGGTGCCCACGAGCACCGTCGAACGCAGCGGCTCGGCGCCTACGCCGTGGTCGTCCAGGACGACGCGCTCCTCCTCACCCGGATCTCCAAGATCGGGTTCCCGGTCGGCTGGTGGGCGCTGCCCGGCGGTGGCGTCGACCATGGGGAGTCGCCGCACGACGCGGTCGAGCGCGAGCTGTACGAGGAGACGGGCTTTCGGGCTCGCTCACGCCGCCTGGTGGACGTCCACGACATCCACATCGTCGACCACGGAAGGGACGACCAGTACGAGGACTTCCATGGCGTCCACCTGCTCTACGCGATCGACGTCGACCCGACCGTCACGCCTCGCGTCGTGGAGCAGGGCGGCACCACCGACCTGGTGCGCTGGGTGCCGCTCGACGAGCTGCCACCCAGAAACCCCGACGGCGCACTCGGCCCCTTGCTGCCCGTGGTCGAGCACGTGCTCGACCATCTCGACTACTTCTTGTCCGGCGGCGTGTAGAAGAGCATCGCGTAGTAGCCGCGGGCCGAGAGCACGTAGCTGGCCATGGCGACCTCACCGTTCTTGCCCTCGGCGATGTACGTCGTGGTGATCTCGTTGAGGTCCTCGACGACGTCCTTCGCCGGCTCCTCGGCCACCGACTCGGCGAAGGACGACGCGATGCGGTCGGCGTCGAGCGCCTTGGTGGTCGCCAGTCCCGCGAAGTCCGGATCGAATCCGCTGAGCAGCATGGTCGAGCCGAACGGCGCACTCCAGTCGTTGAGCAGCGTCGTCGTGGGCGGAGCGTCCTCGTCCATCCGCGGCCAGATGAGTCCGGAGGTGTCCGGCGCCGAGACGCTGCGCGGGACGTCGACGTCGCCGTCGCCGCGGCGGTCGACCTGACCGCGCCGGGGGTCGCCGACGTACTCGATCTTCAGCGTCATGACCGGGTTCTGGTTGGTCGCGGGTGGGGACGTGCGGGTCTTCACGTCGCCCGGATCGACGTCGAGCCTGATCTTCAGGTCGCGGCCGTTGGCGGTGGTGCCCTCGGCTTCGAGGTGGCATCCGACGATGCGGCGGTTGCGCTCGTCGCAGTACGTGGTGATGTCGCTGCGGATGATGCCGGCGTCGGGCAGCACGGTGTCGATCTGGGCGACCATGTTGCGAACGGTCGTCGTCGGAGACCCGTCGACGCGCATCAGCGAGATCGTGTTGTCGGGCTTCGGCGGGCTTTCCAGCAGGTTGAACGTGTCGTCGCTCGGCTCGGTGGTGGGCGTCGGCGTCGGCGGTGGCAAGGGAGTGCCGTTGGCCTCGGCCTCGGTGCGGCGACGTTGCTGCTCCGCGTCGCGCTGGGCCTGGGCGGCGGCGAGCTCGGGCTTGTACGCCTTGATGAGTCTCTCGCTGCGGTAGCGCACCAGCGGGCCGATCTGCGTCGCGCCTTGCGGCACCTGCAGGCCGTACGCGATCGGGCTCTCCGGCCCGGACTCGTGCTCGGAGACGTCCGTGGGGCCCGGCTGGTCCGACGTGTTCGACGGATCGGGCGACAGACCGCTACCGGCCTGGTCGCATCCGGCGGTGAGGAGGACGAGCGCTGCTGCTGCCACAGCGACGGCGGCACGTCTTCTCATCGGTTCCCTCCCCATCGGTCGACGCAGTCCGTTCGTGAAGAGTGGACGCCGTATCCTCGGCTCTGTCGACGACATTCTTCCATCACGAGGAGGGCGGTCACGTGTCAGGCTTCCGGCCCGAGCGTCCCGAGACGGTCTTCACCTATGGTGCACCCGGGCTCAAGTTCGGAGTCGGAGCGCGGCACGAGCTCGCCTTCGACCTCGGTCAGCTGGGTGCGACGCGGGTGCTCGTGGTCACCGACCCGGGAGTCGCGGCCACCGGAGCACCTGATGAGATCGCCGAGACGTTGCGCGCGGACGGCGTCGAACCGATCCTCTTCGAGGGTGCCCGGGTCGAGCCCACCGATGCCAGCATGATCGAGGCCATCGAGTTCGCACGCTCCGAGGGTCCGTTCGACGCGATCGTGGCGATCGGGGGCGGCAGCAGCATCGACACCGCGAAGGCGGTGAACCTGCTGGTCACGAACGACGGCGACCTGATGGACTACGTCAACGCCCCGGTCGGTCGTGGCCAGGCCCCCACGAACCCGCTGCTCCCACTCGTGGCCGTCCCGACCACCACCGGCACCGGAAGCGAGAGCACCACCATCTGCGTGCTCGACGTCCTGGCCCAGCGCGTCAAGACCGGCATCTCGCACCCTCGTCTGCGTCCGACCCTGGCCGTCGTCGATCCCGAGCTCACTGTCACCCAACCGGCCGGAGTCACGGCCGCCGCGGGCCTCGACATCTTGTGCCACGCGCTGGAGAGCTACACCGCGCGACCCTTTGCGTCGTACGAGCACAAGAACGCCGACGAGCGCGTGCCGTACTGCGGGTCGAACCCGATCGCCGACCTGTGGTCGGAGCAGGCGCTCGTGCTGATGTCGGGCGCGTTCCGCACCGCGGTGCACGATGGCAAGGACCTCGATGCCCGCACCCAGGTCGCCATGGCCGCGACGTTCGCCGGGCTGGGTTTCGGCAACGCCGGCGTGCACATCCCCCACGCCAACGCCTACCCGATCGCCGGCCAGGTCCGTGACTTCCGCCCCGAGGGCTACGACGCGGACCACGCGATGGTGCCGCACGGCATGGCCGTCGCGCTCACGGCGCCGGCGGCGTTCGGATTCACGTTCGAGGCAGCTCCCGAACGGCACGTGCGCGCCGCCGAGCTGTTGTCGCAAGGTTCCACCGATTCCTGGGCCGAGCGTCCCGACGATCCCGCCGACCACCTCCCCAACGTGCTGACCGGCCTCATGCGCGAGGTCGGCATCCCGTCCGGGCTGGCTGCGGTCGGGTACGGTGCCGGCGACATCGACGCGCTCGTCGAGGGCACCATGAAGCAGCAGCGCCTGCTGGCCACGGCGCCGCGGGAGGTCACCGAGGACGACGTCGCGGGCATCCTCGACCAGTCGATCGAGCTGTGGTAACTCGGGAGGCTGCCGCGAGCACCACCTCGGACGTCGTCGCGGAGCTTCGCCGCCATGGCGTCGAGGACGTGGACGCTTCGACCCTCACGCGTGCGCTCTACAGCACGGACGCCTCGCTGTACCGCGTCGTGCCTCAGGTCGTGGTGCGGCCCAGGCACGTCGACGAGGTGCTGGCCGTCGTCGAGGCCTGTGCGACGACCGGTGTGCCGATCACGGCACGAGGCGCCGGCACGTCCATCGCCGGCAACTCCGTGGGAGCCGGGGTGGTGGTCGACTTCTCGAAGCACCTCAACCGCATCCACGCGATCGACTCGGAGGCGCGGACGGCGGTCGTCGACCCCGGTGTCGTCCACGCGTCGCTGCAGCGGGCGGCGGCGCCACACGGCCTCCGATACGGGCCGGACCCGTCGAGCCACACGCGCTGCACGGTCGGCGGCATGATCGGCAACAACGCCTGCGGCAACCGCGCGCTCGGCTACGGACGCAGCGCCGACAACGTCGCCGGTCTCGACGTCGTCACCGCGGCGGGGGAGCGGCTGACGCTGGGCCGCGACGTCGCGCCGGCGTCACCGGTCCTCGAGCGCCTGCGGACGATCGTCTCCGGGGGGCTGTCCACCGTGCGCAGCGAGATGGGCACCTTCGGCCGACAGGTGTCCGGGTACAGCCTCGAGCACCTGCTGCCCGAACGTGGCTTCGACGTCGCGTCCTTCATGGCCGGCACCGAGGGCACCCTCGGAGTGCTGCTCGGCGCCACCGTCGACCTGGTGCAGGACGCCAGCGTCCGGCACCTGGTGGTTCTCGGCTACCCGAGCATGGCCGAGGCCGCCGACGACGTGCCGACGATGCTGCCGTTCGGGCCCGTGGCCTGCGAAGGGCTCAACTCCCGTGTCGTCGAGGTCTATCAGCTGGCTCACGGCCCCGGCTCGGTCCCGGACCTGCCGACCGGCGACGGCTTCCTCTACGTCGAGCTGGCGGGGGAGGATGCCGCCGAGCTGGCGGCCACCGCGGAGCTGGTGGTCTCAGCATCGGACGCCCTGGCGCATCGTCATGTCGCCGACCGCGACGAGCAGGCCGTCCTGTGGCGCGTCCGCGAGGAGGGCGCGGGACTGGCCGCGCGGGCCCTCGATCCTCCGGGGCTGTCCGGCTGGGAGGACGCCGCCGTGCCACCGGCCAACCTCGGCGCCTATCTGCGCGACTTCGACGCGCTGATGGAGCAGCATCGGGTGCACGGCGTTCCGTACGGACACTTCGGCGACGGCTGCGTGCACATTCGCATCGACTTTCCTCTTGACGAGCCCGGCGGCCACGCCGTCTACCGCGACTTCATCACCGACGCGGCCCGGCTCGCCGCCAAGTACGGCGGGTCGTTCTCGGGCGAGCACGGCGACGGACGGGCGAGGTCCGAGCTGCTCCCGTTGATGTACTCGGCCGAGACGATCGCCCTGTTCCGTGCGGTCAAGGACGTCTTCGACCCCACCAACCTGTTCAACCCCGGCGTCCTGGTGGAGCCGGCGCCGCTCGACGCCGATCTGCGCGGATCGGGTCGCGGCTGGGCGCCAGGCCTGGCGCCCGAGCGGCAGGGCCTGCGACTGCTGCACGACGACGGCGACTTCGGCAAGGCCGTGCACCGATGCACCGGTGTCGGCAAGTGCCTCGCCGACGGCCGCGGGTCAGGCGCCGTCATGTGCCCGTCGTTCCAGGCGACGCGCGACGAGAAGGACTCCACGCGCGGCCGTGCTCGGGTGCTGCAGGAGATGGTCGACGGACGCCTGGTCACCGGCGGCTACGCGGCCCCGGAGGTGCACGAGGCGCTCGATCTCTGCCTGTCGTGCAAGGGGTGCCTGAACGACTGCCCCACCGGCATCGACATGGCCACCTACAAGTCCGAGGTGCTGCACCAGACGTACCGCGGACGGCGACGCCCGCGCAGCCACTACGTGCTCGGGCGGCTCCCGTTCTGGGCCCGGCTGCTGGCGCCGATCGCCTGGTTCGCCAACCTGGGCCTGCGCACTCCGGGCCTGCGATCGATCGCCCGCTGGATCGCCGGCGTCGACCAGCGCCGCAGCCTGCCGATGTTCGCCACCAAGCGCTTCTCCCGCCTGGTCCCGCGTACGGCCCATGGGACCGTGCTGCTCTGGGCCGACTCGTTCACCGAGTACTTCTCGACCGCGGCTGGCCTGGCCGCCATCGACGTCCTGGAGGCGGCGGGATACCAGGTCGAGACGCTCGCCCGCCCGCAGTGCTGCGGCCTGACCTGGATCACCACCGGTCAGCTCGACACCGCCCGCGAGCTGGTGGGACGCGCGGTCGAGCAGCTGCACCCCTACGTCGCCGCGGGCGTCCCGGTCGTCGGGCTGGAGCCGTCCTGCCTGTCGGTGCTGCGTTCCGACGCGGTCGAGCTGCTCGACGACCCACGGGCCGTCGACGTTGCCGAGGGAGTGTTGACGCTCGCCGAGCTCCTGACCAGCACCGAAGGCTGGGACGCCCCCGATCTCACCGGCACCGAGGTGGTCGTCCAGCCGCACTGCCACCAGGCGTCGGTGATGGGATTCGACGCGGACCTGGCCGTGCTCGAGCGCTCCGGCGCCACCGTCACACGGCTCGAGGGGTGCTGCGGTCTGGCCGGCAACTTCGGTGTGGAGAAGGGTCACTACGACGTCTCCGTGGCCATCGCGGAGCACCAGCTGCTGCCCGCCGTCCGCGATGCCGGCCCCGAGGCGGTCGTCCTCGCTGACGGGTTCTCCTGTCGCACCCAGCTCGACGACCTCGCCGACATTCAGGCCCTGCACCTCGCCCAGCTCCTCGTCCGCACATCCGCGAGTGGCGCAGATTCGTCACATTCGGGTGTCTGAGACGACGAATTTGCGCCAGTCGGCGGACGGTTTGCGCCACTCGGTGCTCCGCGGGGATCGATTTTGTGTCAGACGTGCACATTCGGTAGTCTTAAGCGCTGTGCCTGGACTCTTTCAGGCTGACGGTCGTGCCCTTGGATTCTCGTGGTGGCTGCCGTCGCGCAGCACCCCGATCAGTCCAAACGAAAGAAGTTGTGTAGTGCCCACGATCAACCAGCTGGTCCGCAAGGGCCGTCAGACCAAGGTGGTCAAGACCAGCACGCCGGCCCTCAAGGGTTCGCCACAGCGACGTGGCGTGTGCACCCGCGTGTACACCACGACGCCGAAGAAGCCGAACTCCGCGCTGCGCAAGGTTGCCCGTGTCAAGCTCTCCAGCGGCACGGAGGTCTCGGCCTACATCCCCGGTGAGGGGCACAACCTGCAGGAGCACTCCATCGTGCTCGTCCGCGGCGGTCGCGTGAAGGACCTCCCGGGCGTGCGGTACAAGATCGTTCGTGGCTCACTCGACACGCAGGGCGTGAAGGGCCGCAAGCAAGGCCGCAGCAAGTACGGCGCGAAGAAGGAGAAGAGCTAATGCCTCGCAAGGGTCCCGCGCCGAAGCGTTCCATCGAGACCGATCCGGTCTACAGCAGCCAGCTGGTCACCCAGCTGATCAACAAGGTGCTGCTCGACGGCAAGAAGCAGACCGCGCAGCGCATCGTCTACACCGCCCTCGAAGGCACCCGTGAGAAGTCCGGCACCGACCCGGTCATCACGCTCAAGCGCGCGCTCGACAACGTCAAGCCGAGCCTCGAGGTCAAGAGCCGTCGCGTCGGTGGCGCCACCTACCAGGTCCCGATCGAGGTCCGCGCCTCGCGCCAGACCACCCTCGCCCTGCGCTGGCTCGTCAAGTACTCCGCGGAGCGTCGCGAGAAGACCATGTCCGAGCGCCTGATGAACGAGCTCCTCGATGCCTCCAACGGCCTCGGCGGCGCTGTCAAGAAGCGCGAGGACACGCACAAGATGGCCGAGGCCAACCGCGCCTTCGCCCACTACCGCTGGTGATCGGCGCTTCCCGCCTCACCGCCCCCACATCGACTTTCCGAGAGAAGTTTTAGCCCGTGGCAACCGACATCACCACCGACCTGACTCGCGTCCGGAACATCGGCATCATGGCGCACATCGATGCCGGCAAGACGACGACCACCGAGCGGATCCTCTTCTACACCGGTATCAACTACAAGATCGGTGAGGTCCACGACGGCGGCGCCACGATGGACTGGATGGAGCAGGAGCAGGAGCGCGGCATCACCATCACGTCCGCGGCCACGACCTGCTGGTGGAAGAACACCCAGATCAACATCATCGACACCCCCGGTCACGTCGACTTCACCGTCGAGGTCGAGCGCAACCTGCGCGTCCTCGACGGCGCCGTCGCCGTGTTCGACGGTGTCGCCGGAGTGGAGCCGCAGTCCGAGACCGTCTGGCGTCAGGCCGACAAGTACGGCGTGCCGCGCATGTGCTTCGTCAACAAGCTCGACCGCACCGGCGCGTCCTTCGACTACTGCGTCAAGACCATCCGTGAGCGCCTCGGCGCGGTGCCGCTCGTGCTGCAGCTGCCCATCGGCGCCGAGGGCGACTTCATCGGCGTCGTCGACCTGGTCGGCATGCGCGCGCTCGTGTGGCGCGGTGAGACCGCGATCGGCGAGGACTACGAGGTCGAGGAGATCCCGGCCGACATGGCCGACGCCGCCGCGCTCGCCCATCAGACGTTGATCGAGACCCTCGCCGACCATGACGACGAGGTCGCCGAGCTCTACCTCGACGAGCACGACCTCAAGCCCGACCAGCTCAAGGCCGGCATCCGCCGGGCCACGCTGGCCGCCTCGCTGGTTCCGGTGCTCTGCGGCTCGGCGTTCAAGAACAAGGGTGTCCAGCCCCTGCTCGACGCCGTCATCGACTACCTGCCCTCGCCCATCGACGTCGGTGCGATCAAGGGCCACGACGCCAAGGACGAGGACCTCGAGGACTCCCGCGAGGCCTCCGAGGACGAGCCGTTCGCCGCGCTGGCGTTCAAGATCGCCTCGGACCCTCACCTGGGCAAGCTCACCTACCTCCGCCTGTACTCCGGCCGCCTCGAGGCGGGTTCCTCGGTGCTCAACGTCACCAAGGGCCGCAAGGAGCGGATCGGCAAGATCTACCAGATGCACGCCAACAAGCGTGCGGAGATCGCGTCCGTGGGCGCCGGCCAGATCGTCGCCGTGATGGGCCTCAAGGACACCACCACCGGCGAGACGCTCGCCGACCCGAACAAGCCGATCGTGCTGGAGTCGATGACCTTCCCCGCACCGGTCATCCAGGTCGCCATCGAGCCGAAGACCAAGAGCGACCAGGAGAAGCTCGGCACCGCCATCCAGCGCCTCGCCGAGGAGGACCCGACGTTCCAGGTCCACGGTGACGAGGAGACCGGACAGACGATCATCGCCGGCATGGGCGAGCTGCACCTCGACATCCTGGTCGACCGCATGAAGCGCGAGTTCAACGTCGAGGCCAACGTCGGCAAGCCGCAGGTCGCGTACCGCGAGACGATCAAGCGCGCCGTCGAGAAGGTCAGCTACACCCACAAGAAGCAGACCGGTGGCTCGGGCCAGTTCGCCAAGGTCATCATCGACATCGAGCCCACCGGCGTCGCGGCCGGCGGCGAGGGCGGCTACGAGTTCGTCAACAAGGTCACCGGCGGCCGCATCCCCAAGGAGTACATCCCTTCGGTCGACGCCGGAGCGCAGGACGCCATGCAGTTCGGCGTGCTCGCCGGCTACCAGATGGTCGACGTGCGTGTGACGCTCCAGGACGGCGCGTACCACGACGTCGACTCCTCCGAGCTGGCGTTCAAGCTCGCCGGCTCCATGGCCTTCAAGGAGGCCGCCCGCAAGGCGGAACCGGTCCTGCTCGAGCCCGTGTTCGAGGTCGAGGTGCACACCCCCGAGGACTACATGGGCGACGTGATCGGCGACCTGAACTCGCGGCGCGGACACGTCCAGGCCATGGAAGAGGGCTACGGCGGCGCCAAGATGATCCAGGCGATCGTGCCGCTGTCCGAGATGTTCGGATACGTCGGTGACCTGAGGTCCAAGACCTCCGGCCGCGCGTCGTACTCGATGCAGTTCGACTCTTATGCCGAGGTCCCCAAGGCCGTGGCCGAGGAGATCATCAAGAAGGTCCGGGGAGAGTGACCGGAAGACCATCCCCTAAGGTGGCCTGAGGTTCCCCGCGGACCTATGGCGTCAAATCTCAAGCAATCTCAAGCAAAATCATCAACAGGAGGAGCCCCCAGTGGCTAAGGCGAAGTTCGAGCGGACGAAGCCGCACATGAACATCGGCACCATCGGTCACATCGACCACGGCAAGACGACGTTGACCGCGGCGATCACCAAGGTGCTGCATGACAAGTACCCCGATCTGAACGAGGACTACGCGTTCGACCAGATCGACAAGGCGCCCGAGGAGAAGCAGCGCGGCATCACGATCTCCATCGCGCACGTGGAGTACCAGACGGAGAACCGTCACTACGCCCACGTCGACTGCCCCGGTCACGCCGACTACGTCAAGAACATGATCACCGGCGCGGCCCAGATGGACGGCGCGATCCTCGTGGTCGCCGCCACCGACGGCCCCATGCCGCAGACGCGTGAGCACGTGCTGCTCGCCCGCCAGGTCGGCGTGCCGGCCATGGTCGTGGCGCTCAACAAGTGCGACATGGTCGACGACGAGGAGATCCTCGAGCTCGTCGAGCTCGAGGTCCGTGAGCTGCTCAACGACCAGGAGTTCGACGGCGACAACGTCCCGATCATCAAGGTCGCGGCCCAGCCGGCGCTTTCGGGCGATGAGAAGTGGGGCCAGTCGGTCCTCGAGCTCATGGACGCGGTCGACGAGTACATCCCGCTGCCCGAGCGCGAGAAGGACAAGCCCTTCCTCATGCCGGTCGAGGACGTCTTCACGATCACCGGTCGTGGCACCGTCATCACCGGTCGCATCGAGCGTGGTGTCGTCAAGGTCAACGAGACCGTCGACATCGTCGGCATCCGTGAGAACAAGCAGACCACGACGGTCACCGGCATCGAGATGTTCCGCAAGCTTCTCGACACCGGCGAGGCCGGCGAGAACGTCGGACTGCTCCTGCGCGGCACCAAGCGCGAGGACGTCGAGCGCGGCATGGTCGTCATCGCCCCCGGGTCGACGACTCCGCACACCGAGTTCGAGGGTCAGGTCTACATCCTGTCCAAGGACGAGGGTGGCCGTCACACGCCGTTCTTCAACAACTACCGTCCGCAGTTCTACTTCCGCACCACGGACGTCACCGGCGTCGTCACGCTGCCCGAGGGCACCGAGATGGTCATGCCGGGCGACAACACCGAGATGAGCGTTGAGCTGATCCAGCCGATCGCCATGGAAGAGGGCCTGCGCTTCGCCATCCGCGAGGGCGGCCGCACCGTCGGCGCCGGTCGCGTGACGAAGATCAACAAGTGACACGTCGACAGGCTCAGTGACCGACTGACGCAGCAGGCAGAACGAGACCCCGGGCTTCGGCCCGGGGTCTCGTCGACTCAGCGTCAGCGATCGCGCCGGCGGGTCTCGGCCCAGGCAGCGGCCTGGGTCCGGTTCTCCAGACCGGTCTTGGTGAGGATGCTGCTGACGTGGTTGCGCGCCGTGATGGGCGAGATCACCAGCACCGCCGCGATCTGCTTGTTCGTGAGGCCCCGTGCGACGAGCGCGAGCACTTCCCGTTCGCGGTCGGACAGTTCCGGCGCCTCGACACTCGGCGTCGATTCGGCCGTCGCCGCGCCGTCGAGCGTCACGGTCAGGGCAGCGGCGAACAGGAGTGCCCCGAGCACGTCGAGGATGTCCGTGGAGGCCGGCCACCACGCATGCCCGGTCACCACGAGCAGGACGAAGACGGCGGTCGCCAACGTGAGGAAAGCCAGTCGCCGGCGGTCCTCCGTGCGACGCATACGCACGGCAACGGCTGCCACACCCAGAAGCAAAGGAGCCTGCAGGATCCAGTCCTCCACCTGGATGAGCGGGCCGGACCACGAGGTCGGCAGCATCCCGACGGGATTGGGCGGGTCCACCGGCCATTCGGAGTCGGGGCTTGCGGCGGGTCCGGCGATGAGCGCCCAGATGAGTACGACCATGGATTGGACTGCCACGACGGCCGCGACTGGGACCCTCCACCTCGGCGAGGGCAGATGTCCGTCAGGCACGAGGACCAGGGCCAGGACGGTCAGGGGGACCAACGACGCCCCGGCGCGGTCGGCGAACCAGATCGCCCAGTTGGCACCATCAAGATGTCCGGACTCGACCCACTGGGTTCCCAGTGCGGAGCATCCGAACAGCAGGCTGACTCCGAGCAACAGCCAACCGACCGGGTTTCTCGGGTGCCGGCCGGCAGCAACCGTCCCGGGAATCCCAAAGGCGATCGGGACGAGCACGAGCTTCCACAAGGTGGTGTCGGCACTGACCGAGATCGTGAGGAGGAGCAGGAGGACGATGGCGAGCGCCGTTCCCACGACCAGCGCCGGGCCCTGTGGTCCCCGAGAGTTCACGGGGACAGTATTGGGCCCGGGTGCCGGGTCTGTCAGGCAGTTCGACCACGCCAGCGGCTGTGCGGCATCCGAATGACGTGAACACCCAGCCAGCCGAGCGCGACCGCTAGCAGGAGGTGGGGCTCGAAGGGGCCAGAGGCCGGAAGCCCGAAGTCCCAGAACAGGAAGGCCACGAGCAGCCCTAGGGGGACGCGCGGAAGGGTCCCGCCGCGCCAGCCGGCCACCGCCAGCAGGAGGAGGCCGAAGAAAGAGCCCACCAGGTGGGGGACCAGGGCGGTGACCGCTGTCCCGACGTGGCCGAGGTAGGCCTCATTGAGCGTGGCGGCCGCGTCCACGCCGATCGCGTCAGGTCCGACCGTTCCGGCGGCGTACCCGAGGGCCACGACGTTGTGGAACCCCCACATGCCCCACACGAAGAGGACGGCGGAGACAGCCGTCAGCCGAGGAGCACCCCAACGGGTGACCTGGGCCAGACCGATCAGCCCGATCGGCAGCACGAGCATGCTCACCAGGAGGGCCGTCTGTTCAGCGACGTGCACGGTGGGGTGGTCAGCACCCCAGCGGATCTGCGCGGTGAAGTCGTCCAGCGAGGGCATCAGCAGGCTGCCGAGGTACTGGGCGAGACCGTTGGTGAGGCCTGCGGTCACCAAGCTGACGCCGACAATGATCTGGATGCCGCGCGACAGCGGGGCCGGGTCGCGCTCGGTCGACGTGAGGGTGGACGGGGACGGATGCGATGAAGTGGTCATGGGCCGAGCATGAGTTCTCGGGACGTGGGTGCGCATGGTGCACATGCACCAAATCCCGTTATCCCGGCTAGCCTCGACAGCATGGGGCACCAGCACGGGCAGGGCACCGGCGTCCGCCACCGCGGGCGCCTCGCGCTCGTCCTGGCCATGTCCCTGGTCGTCCTGGTGGTCGAGGCGGTCGTCGGCTGGATCACCGGCAGCCTGGCCCTGCTCGCGGACGCCGGACACGTGCTCGGAGACTCCGCGGGCATCGTGATGGCGCTGGCCGCCATCTCAGCCGCCCAGCGCGCGGGACGGCCCGGATCGCGCCGCACGTTCGGCTATCACCGCACGGAAGTGCTCGCCGCCGGTCTCAACGGGCTGCTGCTCCTCGGCCTGGCCGGCTGGATCGTGGTGAGCGCCGTCCGCCGGCTGGGTGACGCGCCGGAGCTGGAGGCTGGTCCGGTGCTCGCCGCCGGCGCACTGGGCCTGGTCATCAACGTCATCGGGCTCCTTCTGCTGCGTACCGGCGCCGCGGAGAGCATGAACGTCCGCGGCGCCTATCTCGAGGTGCTCGGCGACGCGCTCGGCTCGGTGGCGGTGCTGGTCTCAGCCGCCGTCATCCTGACGACCGGCTGGTACGCCGCCGACCCGGTGGCCTCGCTGCTGATCGCGGTGATGATCGTGCCGCGAGCGATCTCGCTGCTGCGTGAAGTCGCCGAGGTGCTGCTCGAGGGCACGCCGCGCGATGTCGACCTCGAGGAGCTTCGTACCCACATCCTCTCGACGGAGGGGGTGATCGACGTCCACGACCTCCACGTCTGGACGATCACGTCCGGCATGCCGGTGATGAGCGCCCACGTCGTCGTGGACGAGACCGTGACGCGGATGGGGGAGGCCCACGACGTGCTCGACCGGCTCCGCGACTGTCTCGCCGACCATTTCGACGTCGAGCACTCGACCTTCCAGATCGAGCCGGCCGGTCACGCCGACACCGAGCCGCACATCCATCACTGATCGCCGATCGACATCAGCGCCACGATGCGTTCCAGTCCGGTGCGGACGAGGTCGTAGTTGTCGGCTCCGAGCTCCTCGGCGAAGAGCTCCTCCTGGTCGAGGATGTGCTGGTAACCACCCCTGGTGAGCTCGATTCCCTCCGGCGTGTACGTGACCAGCTTGGCCCTGCGGTCGAGAGGGTCCGGCGCCGTCGTGAGAATGCCGAGGGTTGTCATCTCGCGCACGATCTCACCCATCGACTGTCGGGTGATGCCGGCCCGAGCCGCCATGTCGGAGGCCTTGGCACCGCCACCACCCAGAGTGCTGAAGACCGCGTTGTGAGCCTGCTTGACCTGCGGGTAGCCGCGCTCGTGTGCCTGGCGCACCATGTCCGCCTGCAGCGTCCGGTTCGCTCGATCAACCAAGGCGATGAGCGGGGGACGGTCCGGAAAGGGGATGGGGCTTGACATTCGTAAGGATTCCTTCCAATATATGACAGGCAACCTTACATTACAGCAGGAGGACCCATGCGAACCGAAGCCTCGAACAAGTGGGTGCGCGCCTTTGTCGGCGACACCGCGGTGGTCGACAGTCGTGCGCCGATCCTCTTCTACGAGGACTCCTTCCCGGTGCCGGCCTACGCCTTCGCCGACGAGGACGTCCGGGCAGACCTCCTGCGGCCGACGACCGAGCCGCCACCCGACGGGCCGTTCTTCTACCAACCCAAGGGACCGGTCGCGCAGTGGTACGACCTGGAGGTCAACGGCCGAGCGGTGCGGCACGCCGCGTGGCGACGGGGCGATCCGGCGATCGCGGACCGTCTGGTTCTCAGCTGGCAGCCCGGAGTCCTCGACCGCTGGATGGAAGAGGACGAAGTGGTCTTCGAGCACCCGCGTGACCCGCACAAGCGCGTGGAGGCCATCACGAGCTCACGCCACGTGCAGATCAGCATCGACGGCGTCGTGCTCGCCGACTCCATGCGCCCGGTCCTGCTGTTCGAGACCCACCTGCCGACCCGCTACTACCTGCCGCGGTCGGACATCCGGTTCGACGCACTCGAGCCGAGCGGCAACCGCACCCGGTGCCCGTACAAGGGTGCCGCCGACGAGTACTGGAGCGTGCGTGACCACGCGGAGGCCCGGCACGTCGCCTGGTCCTACGCGTCCCCGTACCCTGCGGTCGGCAAGGTCGCCGGCATGGTGGCCTTCTACAACGAGATGGTCGACATCACGCTCGATGGCGTCCCGCAGAAGCGCCCGATGAGCCTGTTCAGCTCACCTGCACACCGACCGGTGACCGTGTCGTGAACGGCTACTGGTTGCCAATTTGTCACGGCCACGGTGCGTCTGTCAGACTAGTGCGGTTGCTCCGGCCGGACCGCTGGGGCGTCGCTCGTCCGGAACTCACGCCGGGCACCCAGCAATGGGAATCGAGTGGCACCGAACCTGAGGTCCAGCCTGACCCGCGACGCGTGTCGGTTCCGATGGAACCCGGCGCCCACTGAGGGTCCAACCACCCAACTCGAGATCTGGATGTGTTTCGCGCGCTGGTGCGCCGCGACACGCCCGACCTCGGGGGTCGGCGGTAGGAGCGGCGAATCGCTCCCCCGACCGGGGGCGAGACCCAAGAAGATGACACAGCCCAGCGGTACCGAGAGAAGGACGACGAGAGCATGGCGGGACAGAAGATCCGTATCCGGCTCAAGGCCTACGACCACGAGGTCATTGACAGCTCGGCGCGCAAGATCGTCGACACGGTCACGCGCACGGGCGCCACGGTCGCCGGCCCGGTGCCGTTGCCCACGGAGAAGAACGTCTTCTGCGTGATCCGTTCGCCGCACAAGTACAAGGACAGCCGCGAGCACTTCGAGATGCGTACACACAAGCGGCTCATCGACATCATCGACCCGACACCGAAGACCGTCGACTCGCTCATGCGACTCGATCTTCCGGCCGGCGTCGACATCGAGATCAAGCTCTGAGGGGAGACCGAGCATGACCAGCACACACGTCACGTCGCGCGGCCTTCTCGGTCGCAAGCTCGGCATGACCCAGGTATGGGACGCCGACAACCAGATCGTTCCGGTCACCGTTGTCGCAGCCGACACCAACGTCGTCACGCAGATCCGCACCCGAGAGGTCGACGGCTACAGCGCCGTCCAGCTCGGCTTCGGTGAGATCGAGGGCCGCAAGGTCAACAAGCCCGCCGCGGGCCACTTCGCCAAGGCCGGCGTCACGCCGCGCCGCCACTCGGTCGAGATCCGCACCGAGGCCATCGAGGACTACACGCTCGGCCAGGAGATCTCCCCGGAGATCTTCGCCGCGGGCGACCTCGTCGACGTCACCGCGACCAGCAAGGGCAAGGGCTTCGCCGGCGTCATGAAGCGTCACGGCTTCCACGGCGTCGGTGCTTCGCACGGCGCCCACCGCAACCACCGCAAGCCGGGCTCGATCGGCGGCTGCGCCACCCCGGGTCGCGTGTTCAAGGGCCTGCGCATGGCCGGCCACATGGGCACCGACACGGTGACCACCCAGAACCTCACGGTCCACGCGATCGACACCGAGAAGGGCGTCATTCTCGTCAAGGGCGCCATCCCCGGCCCCAAGGGCGGGCTCGTCGTCATCCGTAGCGCCGCCAAGTCACCTGTGAAGGAGGCCTGACATGGCGACTGCATCATCTGTGAAGGGCATCGACGTTGAGCTGCCAGTCGACATCTTCGACGTGCAGGTCAACATCCCGCTCATCCACCAGGTCGTCGTGGCCCAGCTCGCCGCGGCGCGCCAGGGCTCGGCCGACACGAAGTCGCGCGGCGAGGTCCGTGGCGGTGGCCGCAAGCCGTACCGCCAGAAGGGCACCGGCCGCGCACGCCAAGGCTCCATCCGCGCGCCTCAGTACAACGGCGGTGGCGTCGTGCACGGCCCCACGCCGCGCTCGTTCGACCAGCGCACCCCCAAGAAGATGAAGGCCGCCGCCCTGCGCGGTGCCCTCTCCGACCGGGCGCGCAGCGGACGCGTCCACGTCGTGGAGTCCCTCGCCGGAGGCAGCGCGCCCTCCACCAAGGCGGCGCTCTCCACGCTGCGTGAGCTCACCGGCCGCCCACGCGTGCTGGTGGTCGTCAACACCGGCGACACCCTCACGGTCAAGAGCCTGCGCAACGTCCCGAACGTCGAGCTGCTGCCGTTCGACCAGCTCAACACCTACGACGTCCTGCGCAGCGACGACCTCGTCTTCACCAAGGCCGCCTACGACGCGTTCGTGGCTGCTCGCTCCGGTGAGGGCGTCGACACGATCACGCTGAGCAAGGCCGTCACCGAGGTCGAGAAGGCACCCGCCAAGAAGGCTCCCGCCAAGAAGGCTCCGGCCGAAGAAGGCCCCGGCCGCGAAGAAGGCTCCGGCGAAGAAGGCCCCGGCGGCGAAGAAGGCTCCGGCCAAGACGGCTGCGGCAGAGAAGGCACCCGCCGCGAAGAAGGCTCCGGCCAAGAAGACTGCCGCCAAGAAGGCACCTGCCAAGAAGACTGCCGCCAAGAAGGCACCTGCCAAGAAGACGGCCGCGAAGAAGGCCCCGGCGGCCAAGAAGGCTCCCGCCAAGAAGGCCGCGAAGAAGAAGACAGGGGACGACAAGTGAGCACCGTGCACAAGGACCACCGCGACGTCCTCATCGCCCCGGTCGTCAGCGAGAAGAGCTACGGCCTCCTCGACGACAACAAGTACACGTTCGTGGTGCACCCCGACGCCAACAAGACCGAGATCAAGATCGCGGTCGAGAAGATCTTCGGCGTCAAGGTCACCGCGGTCAACACGATGAACCGCAAGGGCAAGGCGCGCCGTACCCGCAACGGGCTCGGCCAGCGCAAGGACACCAAGCGCGCGATCGTCAGCGTTGCTGCCGGTCAGAGCATCGACATCTTCTCGAGCCCGAGCTGAGGACTGAGTAGACATGGCCATTCGCAAGTACAAGCCGACCACCCCGGGTCGTCGCGGCTCGAGCGTCGCCGACTTCTCCGAGGTCACGCGCTCGACGCCGGAGAAGTCCCTGGTGGAGCCGCTGCCCAAGAAGGGCGGCCGCAACAACCAGGGCCGCATCACCACCCGTCACCAGGGTGGCGGGCACAAGCGCGCCTACCGCGTCATCGACTTCCGTCGCAACGACAAGGACGGCGTGCCGGCCAAGGTCGCTCACATCGAGTACGACCCCAACCGCACCGCCCGCATCGCGCTGCTGCACTACGCCGACGGCGAGAAGCGCTACATCCTCTGCCCCGACGGCCTCAAGCAGGGCCAGACGGTCGAAGCCGGTGTCGGCGCCGACATCAAGATCGGCAACAACCTGCCGCTGCGCCACATCCCGGTCGGCACCGTGATCCACTCCGTCGAGCTCCGTCCCGGTGGCGGCGCCAAGATGGGTCGCTCCGCCGGCGCCCGCGTCCAGCTCGTCGCCAAGGAAGGCACGCGCGCTCAGCTGCGGCTGCCGTCCGGCGAGATGCGCTATGTCGACGTCCGCTGCCGCGCCAGCATCGGCGAGGTCGGCAACTCCGAGCAGTCCAACATCAGCTGGGGCAAGGCCGGCCGCAACCGCTGGAAGGGCAAGCGCCCGACCGTCCGTGGTGTGGCGATGAACCCGGTCGACCACCCGCACGGTGGTGGCGAGGGCAAGACCTCCGGTGGCCGTCACCCGGTCTCGCCGTGGGGCAAGCCCGAGGGCCGCACCCGCAAGAGCAAGCCCAGCGACAAGATGATCGTCCGCCGCCGCCGGTCCGGACGATGAGGAAGGCCTGACCAATGCCACGCAGTCTCAAGAAGGGTCCCTTCGTGGACGACCACCTCACCAAGAAGGTGGACGCCCAGAACGAAGCCGGAACCCACAACGTGATCAAGACCTGGTCGCGGCGCTCGATGATCGTGCCGTCCTTCATCGGACACACGATCGCCGTGCACGACGGCCGCAAGCACGTGCCGGTGTTCATCACCGACGCGATGGTCGGTCACAAGCTGGGCGAGTTCGCCCCGACCCGCACCTTCCGCGGTCACGAGAAGGACGACCGAAAGGCGACAAGGCGATGAGTGCAGCTACCCGTGAGGGCGTGAGCGCCCGCCGCGAGCGACTGCTGGGCGGAGAGCCCGGTGCGTTCGCCGTGGCCCGCTTCGTCCGCGTCACCCCGCAGAAGGCTCGCCGCATCGGCGACCTCATCCGTGGCCTCGAGGTCGACGAGGCGCTCGCGCTGCTCAAGTTCGCGCCGCAGGCCGTGGCCGCGAACTTCTACAAGCTCGTCGAGTCCGCCGTCGCGAACGCCGAGAGTACCGAGGGCCTCTCCCGCGAGAGCCTCGTCATCAGCCGGGTCCAGGTCGATGAAGGCCCGACCATGAAGCGTTGGCGCCCGCGAGCCAAGGGTGCGGCCAACCGCATCCTCAAGCGTTCGAGCCACCTGACGGTCGTCGTCACTCCGGCCGACGCCTTCCCGACATCGACATCAACCACGAGCAAGAAGGGCGGGAACCGATAGTGGGACAGAAGATCAACCCGCACGGGTTCCGACTCGGCATCTCCACCGACCACAAGAGCCGGTGGTATGCCGACAAGCTCTACTCCAGCTACGTCGGCGAGGACGTCAAGATCCGCAAGATGCTCACCAAGGGCATGGATCGCGCCGGCATCAGCCGCGTGGAGATCGAGCGCACGCGCGAGCGCGTCCGCGTCGACATCCACACGGCGCGTCCCGGCATCGTCATCGGTCGCCGTGGCGCCGAGGCCGACCGCATCCGTGGCGACCTGGAGAAGCTCACCGGCAAGCAGGTGCAGCTCAACATCCTCGAGGTCAAGGCCCCCGAGCTCGACGCCCAGCTCGTCGCGCAGGGCGTGGCCGAGCAGCTGTCGGGTCGTGTGCAGTTCCGCCGTGCCATGCGCAAGGCGATGCAGACGACCATGCGCAGCGGCGCCAAGGGCATCCGCATCCAGTGCTCGGGCCGCCTCGGCGGCGCCGAGATGAGCCGGTCGGAGTTCTACCGCGAGGGCCGCGTGCCCCTGCACACGCTCCGCGCCGACGTCGACTACGGCTTCTACGAGGCCCGCACCACCTTCGGCCGCATCGGCGTGAAGGTCTGGATCTACAAGGGCGAGGTCGCCGGCACCCGCGCCGAGCGTGAGGCCGAGGCGGCCAAGCGTGCGGCCGCTCCCGGTCGCTCCCGCCCCACCCGCGGACGTCGCCCGGGCCGCGACGACGCTCCTGCCGCCGCACCTGCCGCCGCCGAGAAGGCCCAGCCCGAGAAGGCCCAGCCCGAGAAGGCCGCCGAGCCTGCCGAAGCATCGGCAGCGCCGGCGCCCGCAGCCGAGGGAGGCACGAGCTGATGTTGATGCCACGACGGGTCAAGTACCGCAAGCAGCACCACCCCAAGCGCCGCGGCATGGCGAAGGGTGGAACCGAGCTCGCCTTCGGCGACTTCGGCATACAGGCGATGGAGGGTCACTACGTGACCAACCGTCAGATCGAGTCCGCTCGTATCGCCATGACGCGTCACATCAAGCGTGGCGGCAAGGTCTGGATCAACGTCTACCCCGACCGTCCCCTCACCAAGAAGCCCGCCGAGACCCGCATGGGCTCGGGCAAGGGCTCGCCGGAGTGGTGGGTCGCCAACGTCAAGGCCGGCCGCATCATGTTCGAGCTGTCGGGTGTCGACGAGCACACGGCCCGCGAGGCCATGCGGCGCGCGATCCACAAGCTCCCCATGAAGGCCCGTTTCATCACCCGAGAGACAGGTGAGCTCTGATGGCATCGACATCTGCCGCCGAGTTGCGCGCCCTTGACGCCGAAGACCTGGAAAGCAAGCTCAAGGACGCCAAGGAAGAGCTGTTCAACCTGCGGTTCCAGAACGCCACGGGCCAGCTCGACAACTCCGCCCGACTCAAGACCGTGCGCCGCGAGATCGCGCGCATCTACACCGTGATCCGTGAGCGCGAGCTCGGCATCATCGAGGCGGTCGAAGCATGACCGACAAGAAGGACACCACAGTGAGCGAAGCCACCGCGGCCGCACGCACGGCCCGCAAGGTCCGCGAGGGCCTCGTCGTCAGCGACAAGATGGACAAGACCGTCGTCGTCAACGTCGAGGACCGCGTCAAGCACGCCCTCTACGGCAAGGTGCTGCGCCGCAACATCAAGCTCAAGGTCCACGACGAGGACAACAGCGCCGGCGTCGGCGACCGGGTGCGGGTCATGGAGACGCGCCCCCTGTCGGCCACCAAGCGCTGGCGCATCGTCGAGATCCTCGAGAAGGCCAAGTAGGAGACGACCGATGATTCAGCAGGAGTCGCGACTCAAGGTCGCCGACAACACCGGTGCGAAGGAGATCCTCTGCATCCGTGTGCTCGGTGGCTCAGGTCGTCGTTACGCCGGTATCGGCGACACGATCGTCGCCACCGTCAAGGACGCAATCCCCGGCGGCAACGTCAAGAAGGGCGAGGTCGTCAAGGCCGTCGTCGTGCGCACCGTCAAGGAGCGTCGTCGTTCCGACGGCTCGTACATCAAGTTCGACGAGAACGCAGCCGTGCTGCTCAAGCCCGACGGCGACCCGCGCGGAACCCGCATCTTCGGCCCGGTGGGCCGCGAGCTGCGCGACAAGAAGTTCATGCGCATCATCTCGCTCGCTCCGGAGGTGCTCTGAGATGGCATCCAGCAACAAGTCGGTCAGCATCAAGAAGGGCGACCAGGTCCGCGTCATCGCCGGCAACGACAAGGGCGTCGAGGGCAAGGTCATCGAGGTCCTCACCGAGGCCGACCGCGTGATCGTCGAGGGCGTCAACCGCGTCAAGCGGCACACGAGGATCGGCCAGGGTGATCGTGGCGCCACCACCGGCGGCATCATCACCAGCGAGGCCCCGATCCACATCTCCAACGTGATGCTCATCGTCGAGGCCGACGGCGACAAGACCACCTCACGCGTCGGCTTCCGCCGTGACGAGGTCACCAAGAGCCGTCCAGACGGCACCACCTACGCGGCGCACCGCAGTGTGCGCATCGCCACCAAGACCGGGAAGGAGATCTAGCCATGGCTGACACCATCGATGCCCCAACCCTCAAGGCCCCTCGCTTGAAGGAAAAGTACCGCGAGGAGATCATCCCGGCGCTGCGCGAGGAGTTCGGCTACCAGAACGTCATGCAGGTCCCGGGCCTCACCAAGATCGTCGTCAACATGGGCGTCGGCGAGGCGGCCCGCGACGGCAAGCTCATCGAGGGTGCCCTCCGCGACCTCACGGCCATCACCGGCCAGAAGCCGCAGGTCACCAAGGCCCGCAAGTCCATCGCGCAGTTCAAGCTGCGTGAGGGCATGCCGATCGGCGCGCACGTCACGCTGCGCGGCGACCGCATGTGGGAGTTCCTCGACCGCCTGCTCTCGCTGGCCCTGCCCCGCATCCGCGACTTCCGTGGGCTCAGCCCGCGTCAGTTCGACGGCGCAGGCAACTACACGTTCGGTCTCACCGAGCAGGCCATGTTCCACGAGATCGACCAGGACAAGGTCGACCGCTCGCGCGGCATGGACATCACCATCGTCACCACGGCGACGGACAACGACCAGGGACGCGCGCTGCTCCAGCGGCTCGGCTTCCCGTTCAAGGAGAACTGAGATGGCGAAGACCGGACTCAGGAACAAGGCAGCGAAGAAGCCCAAGTTCGCCGTGCGCGCGTACACCCGGTGCCAGCGTTGCGGTCGGCCGAAGTCGGTCTACCGCAAGTTCGGCCTCTGCCGCATCTGCCTGCGCGAGATGGCGCACCGCGGCGAGCTCCCCGGCGTCACCAAGAGCAGCTGGTAACCACACCACCCGATGGCCGAAGGTCCCTCGGACTCGATACCGAGGCGAAACCACGGCAGGAATGGAACTCAGAACCATGACCATGACCGATCCGATCGCCGACATGCTGACGCGTGTCCGCAACGGCAACCAGGCGTACCACGACTCCGTGAGCATGCCGTACTCCAAGCTGAAGGCCGGCGTCGCCGAGATTCTCAAGCAGGAGGGCTACATCACGGGGTTCTCGGTCGCCGAACCGGCCGAGGGCGAAGTGAGCAAGTCGCTCACCATCGACCTCAAGTACGGCCCGCATCGCGAGCGCTCGATCGCCGGCATCCGGCGCATCAGCAAGCCCGGCCTTCGGGTCTATGCGAAGTCCACCCACCTGCCCAAGGTGCTCGGTGGCCTCGGCGTGGCGATCATCTCCACGTCCAATGGCCTCCTCACCGACCGACAGGCCAACAAGACAGGCGTAGGCGGAGAAGTTCTCGCCTACGTCTGGTGAGAACGGAAGGAAAGCACATGTCGCGAATCGGCAAGATGCCCGTCACCGTTCCCATGGGTGTCGAAGTGTTCATCGAGGGCCAGGACGTCCGCGTCAAGGGCCCCAAGGGCGAGCTCGCCCACACCGTCGCCGACCCCATCACGGTCGCCCGTGGTGAGGACGGCAGCCTCGAAGTGGCCCGTCCCGACGACGAGCGCGAGAGCAAGGCCCTGCACGGCCTGAGCCGCTCGCTCATCAACAACATGGTCCTCGGTGTCACCGATGGCTACGAGAAGAAGCTCGAGATCGTCGGCGTCGGCTACCGGGTCATGGCCCGCGGCCAGAACGCGATCGAGCTCAACCTCGGCTTCAGCCACCCCGTCAAGTTCGAGGCGCCCGAGGGCATCACGTTCACCGTCGAGTCGCCCGTGAAGTTCGCGGTGCACGGCATCGACAAGCAGCTGGTCGGCGAGGTCGCCGCGAACATCCGCAAGCTCCGCAAGCCCGAGCCCTACAAGGGCAAGGGCGTGCGCTACGCCGGCGAACGCGTCCTGCGCAAGGCCGGAAAGGCTGGTAAGTGATGGCCATCTCGATCAGGCACAACAAGAGCACGACCGGACGCACGGCATCGCGCCTGCGTCGCCAGGTGCGAGGCCGCAAGAAGCTCGAGGGCTCCGCGGACCGTCCCCGGCTGGTCGTCACCCGCTCGAGCAAGCACATCGTCGCCCAGGTCGTCAACGACCTGGAGGGCCGCACCCTGGTGTCGGCCTCGTCGATGGAAGCCGACCTGCGCGCGTCGTCCGACGACAAGACCGCCAAGGCCCGCAAGGTCGGCGAGCTCGTCGCCGACCGCGCCAAGGCCGCCGGAATCGCCACGGTCGTCTTCGACCGGGCCGGCAACAAGTACGCCGGACGTGTCGCGGCCCTCGCCGACGGCGCCCGTGAAGGAGGACTGGAGTTCTGATGAGTACTCAACAGCGCCGCGGAGGCGGAGACCGCCGTGGTGGTCGCGGAGGCGACCGGGGCGGCGACAAGTCCAACTACATCGAGAAGGTCGTCACGATCAACCGTGTCGCCAAGGTCGTCAAGGGCGGACGTCGCTTCAGCTTCACCGCCCTGGTGATCGTCGGTGACGGCGACGGCCAGGTCGGTGTCGGCTACGGCAAGGCCAAGGAAGTGCCCACCGCGATCGCGAAGGGTGTCGAAGAGGCGAAGAAGAGCTTCTTCCGCGTCCCGCGCATCCAGGGCACCATCCCGCACCCGGTCCAGGGTGAGGCTGCCGCCGGCGTCGTGTTCCTGCGCCCCGCGTCGCCAGGTACCGGCGTCATCGCCGGTGGCCCGGTGCGCGCCGTGCTCGAGGCCGCCGGTGTGCACGACGTGCTGAGCAAGTCGCTCGGCTCGTCGAACGCGATCAACATCGTCCACGCCACCGTCGAAGCACTCAAGACGCTCGAGTCCCCGGAGGACGTGGCCAAGCGCCGCGGCCTGACGGTCGAGGAGGTCGCTCCGGCGGCACTGCTTCGCGCCGGCAAGGAAGGCATCGCCGAGGCAGCAGCCAAGGCCGAAGACAGCGCCAAGGCCGGGGCGGGAGCCTCATGACGAAGCTCCAGGTCACCCAGATCAAGTCCGGCATCGGTCGCCACGAGAACCAGCGGAACACGCTGCGCTCGCTGGGTCTGAAGCGGATCGGCGACGTCGTCGTCAAGGACGATCGCCCCGAGATCCGCGGCATGGTCGATTCCATCCCGCATCTCGTCGACGTCGAGACTCTGCCTGATGAGGAGGCGAACTGACATGACGCTCAAGCTCCATCACCTGCGTCCTGCCCCCGGAGCCAAGAAGGCCAAGATCCGTGTGGGTCGTGGCGAGGGCGGCAAACGAGGCAAGACCGCCGGACGCGGCACCAAGGGCACCAAGGCCCGCTACCAGGTGCCCGCCGGGTTCGAGGGTGGGCAGATCCCCATCCACATGCGCCTGCCCAAGCTGAAGGGGTTCAAGAACCCGTTCCGCGAGGAGTACCAGGTGGTCAACGTCGATCGCCTCGGCGCGCTGTTCCCCAAGGGCGGCACGGTCGACGTCGCCGCGCTGGTCGCCGCTGGTGCGGTCCGCAAGGACCGTCCCGTCAAGGTGCTCGGTGGCGGCGAAATCTCCGTCGCGGTCCAGGTTTCAGCGCACCACTTCTCCGGGTCCGCCCGGAGCAAGATCGAAGCCGCCGGCGGCAGCGTCACCGAGCTGTGACGCCCGTCTGCCGCTGCGGGGCGGCTGTTAGAGTCGCCCCGTCGCGGTAGCCGAACCCTTTCAGCACCGACAGTCCGCACAGTCCCGACGGCCCCAAGGAGGACCGGCACGTGCTCAGCGCATTCGCCAACGCGTTCCGGACTCCGGACCTGCGCAAGAAGATCCTCTTCGTCCTCGGCATCATCCTGCTGTTCCGCATCGGATCCACGATGCCGGCACCGGGCATCGACGTCGCCAACGTGCGTGAGTGCGTCGCGATCGCCTCGCAGGGCGAGAACAGCAGCCTGTTCGCGCTCATCAACGTCTTCTCCGGTGGTGCGCTGCTGCAGCTGACGGTCTTCGCGCTCGGCATCATGCCGTACATCACGGCGAGCATCATCCTGCAGCTTCTCGTCGTGGTCATTCCGCGACTCGAGGCGCTCAAGAAGGAAGGTCAGGCGGGCCAGACCAAGATCACGCAGTACACCCGCTACCTGACGCTCGGACTCGCGATCCTGCAGGCCACCGGCATCGTGGCGCTCGCCCGCAGCGGCCAGCTGTTCGGCGGCGCCGAGTGCGGCGACCTGATGTACGACAAGGACTCCATCGCGCAGTACCTGCTGATCGTGCTCACGATGGTCTCGGGCACCGCGGTCATCATGTGGCTCGGCGAGCTCATCACCGACCGCGGCATCGGCAACGGCATGTCGATCCTGATCTTCACCCAGGTCGTCGCGACGTTCCCGGGTGCGCTGTGGCTCATCAAGACGCAGAAGGGCTGGACGACGTTCATCATCGTGCTGATGGTGGGCCTCGTGGTGGTCGCCGGCGTCATCTTCATCGAGCAGGCGCAACGCCGCATCCCCGTGCAGTACGCCAAGCGCATGGTCGGCCGGCGGATGTTCGGCGGTTCCTCCACGTACATCCCGCTCAAGGTCAACCAGGCGGGCATCATCCCGGTCATCTTCGCCTCGAGCCTGATGTACCTGCCGGCGTTGTTCTCGCAGTTCCAGCCCGAGAGCCCGGCTTCCGGCTGGATCAACTCCTACCTCGTGCGCGGCGACCACCCCCTGTACATGGCCTTGTACTTCGCCATGATCATCTTCTTCACGTACTTCTACGTCGCGATCACCTTCAACCCCGAAGAGGTCGCCGACAACATGAAGAAGTACGGCGGCTTCATCCCCGGAATCCGGGCCGGCCGCCCCACGCAGGACTACCTGGCGTACGTGCTCAGCCGCATCACCGCGCCCGGTTCGCTCTACCTCGGCTTCATCGCGTTGATCCCGATGATCGCCATCGCCCTGCTCGGCGCGAGCCAGAACTTCCCCTTCGGCGGCGCGACCATCCTGATCATCGTCGGCGTCGGACTCGACACCGTGAAGCAGATCGAGAGCCAGCTGCAGCAGCGCAACTACGAGGGGTTCCTGCGATGACTCGCCTCGTCCTCATGGGCCCGCCAGGAGCGGGCAAGGGGACGCAGGCGGAATCCCTCGCCGAGCGCATCGGCGCCGCGCACATCTCCACCGGCGACATCTTCCGGGCCAACGTCAAGGAGCAGACCGAGCTCGGTCGCACCGCGCAGCGCTACATGGACGCCGGCGAGTACGTGCCCGACGAGGTCACCAACGCCATGGTCAAGGACCGCATCGCCCGCGAGGACGCAGAGTCGTTCATCCTCGACGGCTACCCGCGCACGGTCGACCAGGTCGAGACGCTCGACGCCATGCTGGCCGAGCTCGGCCGTCCTCTCGATGTCGTCATCGCGCTGGTCGTCGATCCCGAGGAGCTCATCGGCCGGCTGCTGAAGCGGGCCGAGACGAGCGGCCGCGCCGACGACACCGAGGAGGTCATCCGCCACCGGCAGGAGGTCTACGCCGCCGAGACCTCACCGCTGCTCAAGATCTACGGCGAGCGCGGCCTGCTCCGCGAGGTCGACGGCATGGGCGGCGTCGACGAGATCGCCGGACGCATCGACAGGGCGTTGGAAGAAGTCTGAATCGGTGGGCTGGTTCGGCCGGGGCGTCGAGATCAAGACGCCCGATCAGATCGCGCTCATGCGCGCGGCCGGACTGGTGGTCGGACGCACGCTCGAGCTCCTCAAGGGTGCCGTCTCCGCCGGTGTCACCACGGCCGAGCTCGACGCCCTCGCTCGCGACGCCATCCGCGAGCAGGGTGCGACGTCGAACTTCCTCGGCTACGGAGCGCACGGCGCCTCCGGGGCTGGAGGCTTCCCGGGGGTCATCTGCACCTCGGTGAACGACGAGGTGGTGCACGGCATCCCCGGGCGCCGCATCCTGCGCGACGGCGACGTCATCAGCATCGACTGCGGCGCGATCGTGCAGGGATGGCATGGTGACGCCGCCATCACGGTGGCCGTGGGGGACGCGCCGGACGAGATCACCGAGCTCCTCCGGGTCACGGAGCAGGCGATGTGGCAGGGGATCGCCGCGGCATCGCCCCTCGGTCGGGTGGGCGACATCGGCGTCGCGGTCGAGTCCTACGTCCGCGGGCAGGGTGGATTCGGCATCGTCGAGGACTACACCGGGCACGGCATCGGCTCGGCGATGCACCAGCCTCCGGACGTGCACAACGTCGGCGGCCGCGGCCGCGGTCCCAGGCTCGTGCGTGGCCTCGCGCTCGCCGTCGAGCCGATGATCACGCTCGGATCCCCGGCGACCCGCGTGCTCGACGACGGCTGGACCGTCGTCACGACCGACGGCTCCTGGTCCGCGCACTTCGAGAACACCTTCGCGATCACCGACACCGGAATCTGGGTGCTCACCGCGCTCGATGGGGGAGCGGAGGGGCTGACCGCCCTACAGTGACGTTCATGTATGCCCTCCGCACTCCCGACGAGCGGTTCGCCGACCTGCCCGGCTACCCGTTCGAACCACACTGGGCCACGCTGGACTCCGACGACGGAACCCTCCGGATGCACTACGTCGACGAGGGGCCGCGAGACGGAGCCGTCATCCTGCTGCTGCACGGCGAGCCCACCTGGAGCTACCTCTACCGCACGATGATCCCGCCGCTCGTCGATGCCGGTTACCGCGTGCTCGCACCCGACCTGATCGGGTTCGGCAAGTCCGACAAGCCCGCTGCCATGGCGGACTACACCTATCAGCGTCACGTCGACTGGATCGTGGCCTGGATGGACGCGATCGGCCTGCAGGACGTCACCCTGTTCGGCCAGGACTGGGGCTCGCTCATCGGGCTCAGGATCGCCGGGAATCAGCCCGAGCGGTTCGCCGGCATCGTCATCGCCAACGGTTTCCTCCCCACTGCTGACCGCGGCACGCCGATCGCGTTCAAGGCGTGGCGGGCGTTCGCTCGATGGACGCCGGTCTTCCCGGCGGGCCGACTCGTGCAGGCCGGCACAGTGAACCCGGTTCCCGCAGACGTGCGCGCCGCCTACGACGCACCGTTCCCGTCCTCGAAGTACCAAGCCGGCGCCCGCGCGTTCCCGCGGCTCGTGCCGACTGATCCGGACGACGTCGCCGTTCCAGCCAACCGTGCCGCGTGGGACGCGCTGGGGACGTTCGAGAAGCCGTTCCTGGCGATCTTCGGCGAGAACGATCCGCTCCTCGGCAAGGGCGACCGCCCGCTCATCAAGCACATCCCGGGGGCCGAGGGTCAGCCGCACGACCGGATCCGCGGCGGCCACTTCATCCAGGAGGACGCCGGTCCGGAGCTGGCGCGCCGGATGATCGACTGGATGGCCTGACCGGAGGGCCTCCGAAGGTCAGCCGTACGGCGCGTTCACACCTGCCAGTGGTCGAAGGGGAGTCCACTGAGCTTGCGGAACTCCTCGGCGTCGTCGACCAGCGCCTGTCGCAGCAGCTCCAGGTCCGCCTCTTCGACCGCCGGCCGGACCACCGGCCGACGGGCGAGGAAGCGTTCGGGCAGTCGGTTCACGAGCTTGGCCGTGCGTCCGTCCTCGTCCAGGCCGAGCCGGCGCATCTGACGGTGCACCGGCGCAGGCTCGGTCTTCTTCTCCGTGACGTGGTAGACCTTCGTCGTGTCCAGAGGCACGTCCGGCCGGGCGCCCACGAAGTCGACCACGGCCCGCACCGATTCGGCTGTCTCCTCACGCAGCGCAACGGCGTCCAGGATCAGCAGGTTGTCACGACCGAACAGCTCGACATAGGGCATGAGCTGGTGGGCGTAGCTCGACGTGTCGACGTACTTCGGGTCCTGTCGGATGGCCTTGGCGAACGAACGCGTCTCTCGTCCATGGGCCCGGTTGTGCATCCAGTCCGCCGCGATCCTCGCGATCGGGTCTCTCGCGGTGAAGACCAGCTTGACGCCCGGAAGCAGGTCGTGAATCCGCGTGGGGACGCCGCCGTAGAGCACGTCCTTCGTGTAGCTGGTGCTGGTCTCTCCCCGGACGGGTTTCTCGGGATCGAACTGGCTCGCGTACCACTCCAGAGAGTTGTCGTGCACGTCCGGTCCGAGGAAGAAGTCGGTCTCCTTCTTCTTCGACATGGAGATGTCCGGGTGCTTCTTCAAGTGGAGGTGCAGGCTCGTCGTCCCGGACTTCATGGCACCGATGATCAGGAACGTGGGGAGGTGCGCCTCGAGGTCGCTGGCCATGCGTTCCAACGTATCGGGACGCCGACAGGAGGCGGCTTCCGGCCAGGCTCGCTATGTCAGGCGTGCAGCTCCATGGTGCAGCACTTGACGCTGCCGCCGGACTTGAGCAGCTCGCCCAGCTCGACAGGAACCGGGTTGTAGCCGCGAGTCTTCAGGGTCGCGGCGAGCTCGGTGGCCGCCGTGGGCAGCACGACGTTGAGCCCGTCGCTCACCGCGTTGAGGCCGAGCACCAGCGCGTCCATCTCCGAGACCTCGATGGCATCGGGGAACAGGTCGCGGAGGGTGCGCCGGCTGTGGGCGCTGAACGCGCCGGGGTAGTACGCGATGTCGGCAGGGGCGTCGCCGCCACCGTCGTCGAGCACGGCCAGCGCGGTGTCGAGGTGGTAGAAGCGCGGGTCGACGAGCTGCAACGAGACCACAGGGCGGTCGAGCGTCTTGGCCGCCTCGATGTGCGACTCGAGAGAGGTGCGGAACCCGGTGCCGGCCAGGATGACCGAGCTGAGGGCCAGGAAGTCGCCCTCGCCCTCGTTGACATGGGTCGGCTCCGTGACGTCGAGACCCTGGGCGCGCAGGAAGTCCGCGAACGCCGCAGCCTCGGACTCACGCTGCGCGTGCCGGAACCTGGCTCCGTAGGTGCGGCCACCGACCGTGATCCCGCCGTTGGCGGCGAACACCATGTCCGGCTGCCCGGGAACGGGGGCGATGACGTCGACGCGGTGATCGAGGGCCAGGAAGGCCTGGCGCAGGACGTCCCACTGCGCGGTCGCGCGATCCGCGTCGACCGGAACCGACGGGTCCATCCACGGGTTGATCGCGTACTCGACGGCGAAGTGGCTGGGCGTGCACATCACGTAGTGGCGCGTGCGCGCTCGGCGCCGCGTCTTGGAGCCCTGCTTCAGATGTGCGCGGGTGTCGATGATCGTCAACGGAGCCTCCCTCGTGATGTGTGCAACGAATCAATGCTAGTTCGGCGGATCGCCGCAACGCGAACCCGAAATCGCTCATCATGCGCGTGATTTCTTGCGTCATTGGTCCACTTTTGGCGATTTGTTGCACGATGGAGGCATGGACGCTCTCGACCGCAAGATCCTCGACCATCTCCTGGAGGACGGCCGCGCCGGCTATGCCGCGATCGGCGACCAGGTCGGCCTGTCCGCGCCGGCGGTGAAGCGCCGGGTCGACCGGCTGGTGAGCGACGGAGTGATCCGCGGATTCACCGTGGTGATCGATCCGGAACACATGGGCTGGACCACCGAGGCGTACGTGGAGGTGCACTGCCAGGGTGCCGTCTCGCCCGAGGAGCTCCGGGCTTCGTTCGCCAAGGTGCCGGAGGTCCACGTCGCCGCGACGGTGTCCGGCCCGGCCGACGCCATCCTGCACATCGTCGCCCGCGACGTCAGCGATCTCGAGCGTGCGCTCGAACGCGTCCGGGACGAGACGGCGAACGTCGGCCACACGAACACGTCGATCGTGCTGTCCCGGCTGATCGACCGATACGGACCGTGACTCCCGGACACCCTCCCTTCACCCGGGATTCCCCTGATTCGGCCCACAATTCCGCCTGACTGGGGCATGATTGGTCCGTCGTGTGGCGCCATCGGTGGATGGCTCCTGTGGCCGCCTCCTACCCCCCGGGATTCAGACTCATGAAGAATTTCAAGACCGCCCTCGCCGTGTTCATCGCAGCCTCGTTGCCGCTGGCCCTCTTTGCCACGCCGTCGTCGGCGAGCCACCGGCGACGGACGACCAGGCAACCGTGTCCGGAAGCCTGTACTTCACCCCGCCTACGGACAGAACCGTCAAGCTCGACGGACCGTTCGAGGAGGGCCAGACACGTCCAGCTCTATGCGAACTACCCCAACGGCAACTTCACCGTCAGCTTCTACAAGCAGGACGGCGCCAGCTGGACGAAGATCGGCCAAGTGGCGAGCAACTCTTCTGGAAACGCCTACTACCCGAACTACACGATCACCTCCGGTGACCAGACGATCTTCGCGGAGACATCGACCGACCTGGAGACCAACACCCGCACGATCACAGGCACCGCGACGCCGCAGTCGACCACGGCGACCCTGGATCCCCCGACCAACGGCGGCAAGAACTGGACGGCCCATTTCGGCGGTCCGGCAGTGCCCGGCAAGGCCACGCAGCTCCAGATCCAGCGGATCTACACCCATGAGGTGAGCGACGTCGACGCCGTGGACCCGTTCGGTCTCCAAGACCAAGCGAGTGGGCGAGTGGAAGACGATCGCCACGAGCACGCAGGACGACGAACGGCAACTCGAACTTCACCCTCGCCAGCCCGTACCCATACCGGGTCGAGCACAGGTACCGCGCGGTGAGTGGGACGGCGAAGTCGTGTGAGCAAACGGACCACAGCGCTGCCACCACCTGCCGGGTCTTCGGCCAGCCCCTGACCACGCCCAAGAACAGCGGCCTCTCCGCGGTGTACTTCAACACCAACGAGGGGCACGCCGTCGACACCCGCACGCGGTACTTCGAGGGCGAGTTCAAGATGACGGCGGACAACAACTCGAACCTCAACTGCGCTGCGGTCCCGAAGACCAAGCTCTCCGTGATGAAGGGCCGCGGCAACTACTCGTGGTCGTTCCGCGGAAGTCGTACACACTCAAGCTCGGCATCCGACAAGGACCTCTGCGGCATGGGCTCGAGCAAGAAGTGGGCGCTCGTGTCGCAGGACTACGACAAGGCGCTCGCGCGCAACGCCCTCGCCCAGTACGTCGGCAGCAAGTTCACCAACATGGCGTGGACGCCTGAATCGGTGCCGGTCGACTTCTACCTGAACGGCACGTACCTGGGCAACTACATGCTGGTCGAGCGCATCGCGATCGACAGCGACCGGGTCGACATCGACGAGCTGAAGGGCGGCGAGATGTGCGAAGGCGTCGAGACGGCTGACGACCAAGTGAACAACTCCAACCATCCGAACAACACCCAGCCATGCGTGACGGGCGGCTACATCCTCGAGTGGGACTTCCGCAAGGGTGGCGACAGGAACGTCACCGCCGGCGGGCAGAGGCTGGGTCGGCATCAAGGATCCGGAGGACGACCGCGATCGTGAGGACGCCCTCACGGATGCCGGCATCAGCCCACAGCAGGTCACGTACATCGACAACTACCTCGGCCAGGCGGACAACGCGCTCCTCAGCGCGGCCAGCAACAACAACTGGAAGACCTACATCGACGAGGACTCGGCGGTCGACTACTACCTGGCCATGGAGTACATGAAGCCGGTCGACGGCCACATGTGGGCCAGCGTCTACATGTACAAGCCGCGCAACGGCAAGCTGTACTTCGGGCCGATGTGGGACTTCGACCTCGCGGCCGGCTCGGCCAACCGTGCCGGCAACGTGGTCAGCTCGTCGAGCTGGTACCTGCGGGACAACCTGCAGGTCTCCGCGATGCAGCCCGAGTGCTCCAACAGCTGCACGAAGTACAACACCTGGTTCAACCAGCTCAACAAGAACAGCTCCTTCAAGGCGGCGAAGGCGGCTCGCTGGAAGGAGGTCGTGGCGAACGGCTTCAACGTCTCCGAGTTCCTGGACACGCACAAGTCGATCATCAAGACCTCGGCCGAGCAGACGTACGCCTCGTCGCCGAGCAGCCATGGCTACCGGATCAGCCCATATCAGATCATCAAGAGCAACTTCGATGCTGACTTCAGCTACCTGCGGTCCTGGGCGACATCCCGCAAGTCGTGGATCAACGGCCAGTTCTGATCCGCGCAGCATCCCGAGCCAAGGCCCCGGAACCCGAGTTCCGGGGTCTTGGCACGTCCATGGACGCCTACGGCCTCCCACCAGTGAATCCGCGGGACTCACGAGGGCACTCATTCAAATGGAAAGTGACCGATGCTAGGGTTCCATCGATGAGTCGTCCGGGGGCCAACGCTTGCGGATGTCACCAACGGTGCCGAAGCGACCATGTCAGCGGGGAAACATGAACTCCAAGCCCACCACGTCCTTCTTCGTCGCGCTCGTGTCCGCCGTGCTCATGGTGCCGCTCCTCGGCGCCAGCAGCACCGCGAGCGCAGGCACGTCGGCCGTCAAGCCGACGACCCCCCCTGTTCCGGGAGGTGGCCACGGCGATCTCAGTGGCGATCCGGCGTCGCCCGGCGCAGATGGGGCGTTGCCCGGCTCGGGCGAGGTCGACAGCCTCGGGTCCGTGCAGGCGTTGGCCAACACCGCCGTGCTCAACCCGATCACGTCGAACGGCTCCGCGGCCAGGGCCACGGCCAAGTACACGCCCGCCAACCCCGGCGCGCTCACCAGGCTGCAGTACAAGACCATCAAGGACGGCACCTGGAAGTCGGCAGACACCAGCACCCAGCGCTCGGACGGCACGACCACCTTCGACATCGCCGACCCGCTCGAGGTGGAGCACGAGTACCGCGCCGTGGGGGAGGGCGGTTACAACTCCAACATCGTCAAGTACTCCCGACCGCTGGTCGACAAGAACAACGACGTGCCGACGGTGAACTTCAACAGCAACGACGGCGAGTCCGTCAACACCCGCGACAAGTGGTTCAAGGGCGAGTTCTCGATCCTGAGCGGCACGACCGACCAGAACAAGGACCTTGGCCTGGAGAACTGTGGCGCCGTCAACAAGGTCGACGGAGAGATGAGGGGCCGCGGCAACTACTCGTGGTCGTTCGCCAAGAAGGGCTTCAACCTCAAGTTCGACGACTCGCTCGACTTCTGCGGCATGGGCAAGAGCAAGAAGTGGGCGCTCGTCGCCAACCACTACGATCGCTCCCTGCTGCGCAACTCCGCCGCCGGCTTCGTCGGCAAGATCTTCACCAACCTGGAGTGGACGCCCAAGGACTCGGCGGTCGACCTCTACGTCAACGGGTCCTTCCGCGGGTCGTACATCCTCATCGAGCGGGTGAACCTCGAGGGTGGCCGCATCGACCGCCCCGAGCTGAAGGCCGAGGACACGCCTGAGATCTGCTCCGGCCCCGACCCCTCGGTCGACACGACCAGCATCATCAACGGCACCTACCTGCTGGAGTGGGACTTCCGCAAGGGCGCGAACTTCAACTTCGGCGCCAACACGCACGGCTGGGTGGGACTCAAGGAGCCCGAGGACGAGGACTACTGCCAGAACATGGGCGCCTACATCAACGACTACGTCGATCGAGCCGACCGCGATCTCTACGACGGTGCCGCCGACAGCAACGACTGGATGTCGAGCATCGACCTGGCGTCGGCCGTCGACTACTACCTCGCGATGGAGTTCCTGAAGCCGGTCGACGGCCAGATGTGGGCGAGCGTCTACATGTACAAGCCGCGCGGCGAGAAGATCCACTTCGGTCCGTTGTGGGACTTCGACATGGCGATGGGCTCGGCCAACCGCGCCGGCAACGTCGTGAGCCCGAGCGGCTGGTACCTGCGCAACCCGCTGAACGTATCGGCCAAGCAAACCGAGGTCACGTGGTTCAACCGCATGAACCAGAACCCGACCTTCCGGGCGGCCGCGAAGGCGCGTTGGAACCAGATCGACCAGAATCTCGACAATGTCGTCGGCTATGTGCGCCACCAGGAGAACCTCATCGACGGTTCCGCCAGCGACAACTACACCAAGTGGAACCACAACGCGAAGATCAGCCAGTACCAGGTGATCAAGAGCAGCTGGGGCGCCGACGTCGACTACCTCGCCGACTGGCTCGACAAGCGGTGGATCTACATGAACGGTCAGCTCGACAACAACGACTGAAACCGTTGATTTCGCGTCGCTGAAGGGGAACGGGCCGCTACATTCCGGCCATGACTCCCACGCGTGCTTTCGCGGCAACTCTCGCATCGTTCGTCCTGCTCACCGGGTGCACGTCCGGGGACGAGGACGGTCCGTCGCAGGAACCCGACCTGTCCACCGTCCGCGAGGCGGCCTGGACCGTCACGGCAGAAGAGATCGCCGGTGCCAAGGGCGCCACGATGTCGACGATCGGCGGTTTCCAGTCGGTCGACTCAGTGGCCTCCGACGGTCTGGTGATCTCCGCGGCCGACAGCAAGAAGAAGCTGACGCTGGCCGGTATCGACGCGAAGTCGGGCGAGATCGCCTGGCGTCGTGACCTGCCCCTGAAGGAGGACTACGGCGCGTACTGCCAGGACGACGGCGGCGGCCGAATGGTCGTGTGCTCCGTCAAGGACTTCGACGCCAAGACCCAGGAGATCGTGTTCGTCGACGACCGTACCGGCAAGATCCGGAACCGTCTGCAGCTCGCGTCCGACAAATCCATCGCCCTCAGCGGCGACCAGCTGTACGTGACCACCTTCGAGCCGAAGGCGAACGACGCGAGATTGGACGTCGTCATCGACCGACGGTCGATATCGAGCGGCAAGACCGTCTGGCGTCAGGAGACCTCGTTCGCGATCGAGGGCTGGGGCCACGACGGCGCCCAGGGGCTCGACATCGGAGCGGAGCGTGTGGCCGCCTACTCCGCGTCCTGGGAGGTCATCGTCGACCGGCGGACGGGACGCCTCCTGAACAAGGTGGACGACGGTCGATTCGAGCAGTCGCTCGGCGGCGGCGGCTGGTTGGTGACCGACAGCGGCGACGGCACCGATGATGAGGCGACCGCGACCCTGTTCGATCCGTCGGGCAAGCCGGTGGCCGAAGATCGGACGTCCGCCTTCCTGTATCCGGATCTGGACGATCATCGGCTGGTGTCGATCGGCCGACACGTGCGCGAGCAGGCCACCGGCCGCAGCGTGTTCGAAGCTCCGGAGGGTCAGCAGGTCCTCGAGTACGCCGACGACGGCCACGCGGCCGTGACCGAGCCCGCCGGGAGCATGCACGGTGAGGACGGGGAGCGCTCCTACCAGGTTTGGGGCGCCGACCCCGTTCAGAGGCGTGGCACCGTCAACGTCCGGGCAGACCACCTGAGCGACAGCCTCGGTGGTGGCGCGGGCGTCCTGTTGGTCACCACGCGCTACGACGAGGAGCCCAACGAGCCGGTGCCGTCGTCGTTGCACGTCATCGACACCAGCAAGGGAAGCCTGGTGGCAACGATCGACCTCGGCTGGACGGTCGACCTCTTCGACTTCCCGACGGCGATCCGCACCCGCGCGGGGGCGGCGGTCACCGGCGGGGGCGGTGTGAAGGGGTTCGTCCCGCGTCCCTGACCGAGGGGGCGATTTGAATCCAGCGCCCTGAGCGGCGTAGACTTGCCTGTCGGCTTGTTCAGCCGCGCTTTTCCCTGTCCCGCACCTGATGGGGCCCGTTTCCAGCGGGCGGGATCCGCGCGCGCCGTTCAGGCAGGCACCAGACACAGCGAGCGAAGAAGAGGTTATGGCGAAGAAGGAAGGCGTCATCGAGATGGAGGGCGCCGTGGTCGAGGCGCTGCCCAACGCGATGTTCCGGGTGGAGCTGGCCAACGGTCACAAGGTCCTCGCGCACATCAGCGGCAAGATGCGCCAGCACTACATCCGTATCCTCCCGGAGGATCGGGTGGTCGTCGAGCTCTCACCGTACGACCTCAGCCGCGGTCGCATCGTCTACCGATACAAGTGAATACGCCCACGCAACGAGACCGGAAGTAGTAGCGCAATGAAGGTCAATCCGAGCGTGAAGAGGATCTGCGAGAAGTGCAAGGTGATTCGTCGCCACGGCACGGTCAGGGTGATCTGCGAGAACCCACGACACAAGCAACGGCAGGGCTAGAGACCTCTTCACCAGCACCACCAACGTTTGACGGCTCACCTGGTTCGCATCAGGTGCCACCCCCGGCGCAGAGGCCGGGGCCCGACTGGAGGCAGTCGGGACGCCCCAGACGCCGACACCTCTGCCGAACGGAAGGAACTGCCTACATGGCACGCCTCATCGGAGTAGACCTCCCGCGCGACAAGCGCATCGAGGTCGCTCTCACGTACATCTTCGGGATCGGTCGTACCCGTGCCCAACAGACTCTGGCCGCCACCGACGTCAGCCCCGACCTCCGGGTCCACGAGCTGAACGACGACCAGCTGGTGGCCCTACGCGACCACATCGAGGCCAACTACCAGACCGAGGGCGACCTGCGTCGCGAGGTCACTGCTGACATCCGCCGCAAGATGGAGATCGGCAGCTACCAGGGCCGTCGCCACCGCGCGCACCTGCCCGTCCGTGGCCAGCGCACCAAGACCAACGCCCGTACGCGCAAGGGTCCGAAGCGCACCGTCTCCGGAAAGAAGAAGGCCGTCTGACATGCCCCCCAAGACCACTACTGGCGCCAAGAAGACGCGCCGCAAGGTGAAGAAGAACGTCGCTCAGGGCGAGGCCCACATCAAGAGCACGTTCAACAACACCCACGTCACGATCACGGACCCTGCCGGGGCCGTCATCGCCTGGGCCTCCGGCGGCACCGTCGGGTTCAAGGGCTCGCGCAAGTCCACGCCGTTCGCCGCTGGCATGGCCGCCGAGTCGGCCGGCCGTCAGGCGATGGAGCACGGGATGAAGAAGGTCGACGTCTTCGTGAAGGGCCCAGGTTCGGGCCGCGAGACGGCGATCCGCTCGCTGAGCGGCGTCGGCCTCGAGGTCGGCACCATCTCCGACGTGACCCCCAGCCCGCACAACGGCTGCCGCCCACCCAAGCACCGGAGGCTCTGAACCATGGCTCGCTACACCGGCCCCCTCACCAAGAAGTCGCGTCGCCTCGGCGTCGACCTCGTCGGTGGTGACGCCGCCTTCGAGCGTCGTCCCTACCCGCCCGGCATGCACGGACGCGCCCGCGTCAAGGAGTCCGAGTACCGCACGCAGCTGCAGGAGAAGCAGAAGGCGCGCTACACGTACGGCGTTCTCGAGAAGCAGTTCCGCAAGTACTACGAGCTCGCGCACCGCAAGCCCGGCAAGACCGGCGACAACCTGCTCTCGCTCCTGGAGAGCCGTCTCGACAACGTCGTCTACCGTGCCGGTCTCGCCCGCACGCGTCGGCACGCCCGTCAGCTCGTGACCCACGGTCACTTCATGGTCAACGGCGTCAAGACGAACATCCCGTCGTTCCAGGTGAGCAAGCACGACATCATCGACGTCAAGCAGAAGTCGCTGGAGTCGACGCCGTTCATCGTCGCCCGCGAGACCCACGACCAGGACACCGTCCCCGGCTGGCTCGACGTCTCGCCGGATCGTGGCCGCATCCTCGTGCACGACAACCCAGTCCGTGAGCAGATCACCGTTCCGATCCAGGAGCAGCTGATCGTGGAGTTCTACTCCAAGATCTGATCGTCACATCTACCCGGTCCATCAAATAGAGGTTGGTCCGGAAAGGAAGAAAACATGCTGATCGCCCAGCGCCCCGTCCTGTCCGAAGAGGTCGTCGACGAGTTCCGTTCGCGGTTCGTCATCGAGCCTCTCGAGCCGGGATTCGGTTACACCCTCGGCAACTCGCTGCGTCGCACGCTGCTGTCGTCGATCCCGGGTGCCGCCGTCACGTCCATCAAGATCGATGGCGTCCTGCACGAGTTCTCGACCGTCCCCGGTGTCACCGAGGACGTCACCGAGATCATCCTGAACCTCAAGGACCTCGTGGTCTCCTCCGAGAACGACGAGCCGGTCGTCATGTACCTGCGCAAGAACGGCAAGGGTGCGGCCACTGCGGCCGACATCGAGCCGCCGGCCGGTGTCGAGGTGCACAACCCCGACCTGCACGTCGCCACGCTGAACGAGAAGGGCGGGCTCGAGATCGAGCTCGTCGTCGAGCGCGGCCGCGGCTACGTCTCCGCCACGCAGAACAAGACCGGTGAGGAGGAGATCGGCCGCATGCCCGTCGACTCCATCTACTCGCCGGTCCTCAAGGTGACCTACAAGGTCGAGGCCACTCGTGTCGAGCAGCGCACCGACTTCGACAAGCTCGTCCTCGACGTCGAGACGAAGAAGTCCCTGTTGCCGCGTGACGCGATCGCGTCGGCCGGTTCCACCCTGGTGGAGCTGTTCGGTCTGGCCCGTGAGCTCAACGTCGAGGCCGAGGGCATCGACATCGGTCCGTCGCCGGTCGACGAGCAGCTGGCCGCCGACCTCGCGCTGCCGATCGAGGACCTCAACTTCACGGTCCGCTCGTACAACTGCCTCAAGCGCGAGGGCATCCACTCCGTGGGTGAGCTCATCACCCGCTCGGAGCAGGACCTGCTCGACATCCGCAACTTCGGTTCCAAGTCCATCGACGAGGTCAAGGCCAAGCTCGCGGAGATGGGCCTCGCGCTCAAGGACAGCCCAGCCGGGTTCGATCCGACGGCTGCCATCGAGGCCTATGACGACGACGCCAGCTTCGCCGAGGACGAGCAGTACTAGAGGAGATTTCATGCCCACGCCCACCAAGGGAGCACGCTTCGGCGGCAGCCCCTCGCACCAGCGCCTGATCCTCGCCAACCTGGCGCAGGCGCTGTTCGAGAACGGCCGCATCACGACCACGGAGGCCAAGGCCCGACGCCTGCGTCCGTACGCCGAGCAGCTGATCACGAAGGCCAAGATCGACACGGTGGCCAACCGCCGTCAGGTCGTCAAGGTCATCCGTGACCAGGACGTCCTGCACATGCTGTTCACCGAGATCGGACCGGCCATGTCGACCCGGCCCGGTGGCTACACGCGCATCACGAAGATCGGTCCGCGCAAGGGCGACAACGCCCCGATGGCCGTCATCGAGATCGTCGAGGCCAAGGAGTTCGGCGCGCAGAACCAGTCCCCCAAGGACTCCGTCCAGGGGGTGCCCCCATCCTCGAAGCCGGCCCAGAAAAAGAAGGCAGAGCAGGCAGCGCCCAAGGCCACCGAGCCTGAAGAGGCTCCGGTCGAGGACGAAGCCGTCGCCGAGCCCGTCGAGAGCACCGACGAGTCGTCCGAGCCCGAGGCAGCGGAGCCGGAAACCGACGTCACCGAGGAGCCGGCCGACGAGCCGGTCACCGAGACCGACGTCGAGGCGGCTGCCGACAAGGTTGCCGAGTCCATCGAGACCGAGGCAGAAGCCGACACCGACAAGTAGCTGTCAACCGTCTACGGCCCGGTACCCCTCAGGGGTGCCGGGCCGTGGCGATCATCTCGTCGATGATGGCTCCGGCCACGTCGCGCGGCCGTCCGTAGGCCGGGCAGTTGTGCACCCTGATGTTGGCCGTGACGTTGGCCTCGATGACCACGGCTCCGTCGGCGGATCCGATGTCAGGCGCCAGCAGGTCCATACCAGCGAGACCCAGGCCGGGGATCGCCCTGACGGCGTCGACCGCCATCTCGAGAAGGTCGGCGTGGGCGAGCTCAGTGACGTCGACGCTCTCGCCGCCGACGTGGAGATTGGCCAGGCCGTTGACCACGACGACCTCTCCCTCAGCCGGGACGGAGTCGACCGTGCGTCCTGCGCGTGCCAGCACGGCGGGGTCGATCGTCCACGGCCGCTTCCGCAAGATGATGTGCTCGTCGCGCCACTCCTGCTTCTCAGCGCCCAGCTCGGTGATGGTCTGGCGGCCGTCGCCGACGACATGGGCATGGATGCGGGTGGTCGCCGCGACCACCCGACGTCCGACGACGAAGGCCCGGATGTCGACTCCTTCGTGCTGCTCCTCCAGCACGAACCAGGGATCGTCCTTGGCCGCGCGTTCGGCGATGGCCCAGGCCGCACGGAGATCGTCTTCGGTCGTGATGCCGGTGGTGATGCCCACGCCCTTCCCGCCCGCCGAAGGCTTCAGGACCAGCGGCCGACGTGACGCGGCCACGTGCGCGATGGCGTGGTCGAGCTCGTCACGCCGGACGGCGATGCCGGCCGGTGTCGGCACGCCGGCCGCGTCGAGCATCTGCTTCGTCATGTCCTTGGAGCGGGCGACGGCGAGTGCTTCCGCGGTGACCAGAGTGGGCACCCAGCCGGTCATGCCTCCGATGGGCCACCGGCCATCGTAGAAGTAGGTCGTACGTCCGATGGTCTTGATCGAGAGCCCACGGTCGGCGGCAGCCTGCTGAATGAGGGCGAGGTGCCCGGTACCGTCAGTGCTCCTCTGCCGACCGCCCGGGACGGACGGGATCACCTCGCGGACGAATCGCTCGATCGGTGCGAGGCTCGGTGCTGCCACCGGCGAAGGCTGGGAGCGATTCGTCATGGTCCACCGCATGCTACGGGCTGTCGACAGGTCACCGAGCAGCCGTCGCGATCATCTCGTCGATGATGGCACCGGCCACTTCCCGCGGCTTCCCGTACGCAGGGCAGAGATGCACCCTGATGTTGGCCTCGACGTTGACCTCCAGGACCACCGCCTGATCGGCCGTGCCGAGATCCGGCGTCATCAGGTCGATGCCGCCGAGGCCCAAGCCGGGAATCGCCCGAGCGGCATCGACAGCCAGCCGGAACAGGTCAGGGTGTGCGAGGTCCGTGACATCCACGGAGTCTCCACCGACGTGGTTGTTGGACACGCTGTTCAGCACGATGATGTCGCCGTGGGCCGGGACGTCGCGCAAGGCGTGTCCGCCGCGCCTGAGCAGCTCGGCATCGACGATGATCGGGGACTTGGCGAGCCGCGGGTTGGCCTCGTCGCGCAGGCGCTGCCTCTCGTCGATCAGGTCGGCCAGGGTGCGGACGCCGTCGCCGACCACATGAGCGTTGACGCGGGTGACTGCTGCCACGACTCGTCGGCCGACGACGAACGCGCGGATGTCGAGGCCCTCGACGTGCTCCTCCAGCAGGAACGTGGTCTTCTTACCAGTCGCCCTGGCCGTCTCCCAGGCCGTGCGCAGGTGGGACTCGCTCGTGATGCCGCAGGTGATGCCGTGACCACCGGATCCCCGGGAGGGCTTGAGCACCATCGCCCGCTCGGCGGCACGGAGATGCGTCAAGGCATCATCGAACCGATCCGGATCGACGGTGATACCCGCGGGCGTCGGGACGCCGGCCGCCTCGAGCATCCGATTGGTCAGGTCCTTGGAGTGGCTGACGGCAAGCGCCTCGCGACCGACCAAGCTGGGCACCCATCCGGTCATCCCGCCGACCGGCCACCGCCCGTCGAAGAAGTACGTTGTTGCGCCGATCGTTCTGATCGTCAGGCCTCGATCTTCGGCCGCCGCCCGGATCAGGTCACGGTGACCGGTGGTGTTCGTGATCCGCTGGCGACCACCCGGGATGGCGGGCATCACCTCGCGGACGAATCGTTCGATCGGCGCGAGGCTCGGCGCTGTCGCAAGCGACGGTTGGGAGCGTCTCGTGAGGGTCCACCGCATGCTACGGGCGGTGGACGGCCAGTACCCGGAAGCTCTGCTCCGCAGCCATGCGGTCGGTGGGCCAGCCCTGCTCGATGAGCCAGCGCTGCAGCGAGTCGGCGCCGAGGTTCTTGCCGACGACCAGGTGGGCGCGTCCGTCGGGAGTCAGGCGGGGCAGCCAGTGCAGCAGCATCTTGTGCAAGGCGGCCTTGCCGACGCGGATCGGTGGGTTGGACCAGATGGCGTCGAACTGCAGGTCGTCGGGCACGTCGTCGGGCATCGCGGCATGCACGTCGACGCCCATCGACTCGGCGTTGAGTCGGGTGAGCTCGACGGCTCGTTCGTTGACGTCGGTGGCCCACACCGTGCTGTCGGGGGAGGCGACGGCGATGGAGCAGGCGATGGGGCCCCATCCGCCCGAGGTCGAGCACGGTGGCGTCCTTCGGAGGTGGGGTCTGAGTAGTGGCTTCCGAGGTCGAGCACGGTGGCGTCCTTCGGCGGTGGCGACGTCTGGCGCAGCAGGATGGCCGTCGCCTTGTCGAGCCCCTCGCCGGCAAAGACACCGCTCGACGTCGCGAGCTCAAGATCGTTCCCCCACGCGGAGAACCGGACGCGGCGGCGGCGATCCTCGGCCGTGGGCTTGTTGCTGAAATAGTGTTCGGTCACGGTCCAGTGTCGCACTCACGAGCTCATGATGGTTAATGCCCGCGGCAGTTCAGTCCGCCCCGCTCAGTCGGCGAGCCTGCGGCGTCGCGCCGCTCGAACCAGCCGCCGGGTCATGCTCGGCTTCCCCGGAGTCCGGCGGCGCGGCGACCGGTCGGGTAAACCGGCCGCCGCGATCATCTCGTCGACGATCGCTCCCGCGACGTCTTGTGGCGTTCCGTAGGCAGGGTAGTGATGCATCCGGATGTCCGGCGTGTGGTTGAGCTCCAGGATCGCGGCTCCATCAACCGTTTCGAGATCCGGGGCGATCAGATCCACGCCCGCGATACGCAAGCCCGGGGCGGCGCGTGCGGCGTCGACGGCAAGCCTCAACAAGTCGGGATGCACGAGATCGGTGACGTCGACGTTCACTCCGCCGGCGGCAACGTTGGCCGGACCGGTGAGAACGACCACCTCGCCGGCGACCGGGACATCGTCGAGGGTGCGACCGTCGCGACGCAGGCGTGCGGTGTCCACCGACAAGGGTGCCTTGGCAAGGTACGCGTTCTGGTCTCGCTGGAGCTGCTTCTGGTCGACCAGCTGGGCCAGGCTGCACCGCCCATCGCCGAGGACGTAGGACGGGAGGCGAACGGCCGAGGCGACGGCTCGTCGCCCGATGACACACACCCGGAGATCGATCCCCTCGATCTGCTCCTCCAGCACGAAGTCGCCCGGTTGCTCCCGAGCCTGCCCGGCCGACGTCCATGCCGCCCTGAGATCGTCTTCCGTGACGATCCCGCACGTCACGCCGCGCCCCTGCTTCGACGTCGTCGGCTTGAGGACCGATGGCCTGCCCATGGCCTGCATGTGTGCCAGTGCCTCGTCGAACTGGTCAGGGCCCAGAATGATGCCGGAGGGGAAGGGCAGTCCGCTTGCCGTGAGCATCTCCTTGGTCAGGTGCTTGCGCCAGGAGATCGACTTGGCCTCAGGACTGTTCAGAGTGCTCATCGTGGGCTTCACACCACCCACGGGAATCCGCCCGTCGTAGAGGTACTCGACGTCTTCGATCGTCCTGATCGAGAGCCCGCGGTCCTTCTCGCTGCCCGACGGATCAAGGCGGCGTACCTCATGGGCCACTGCCACCTGATGCGGTCCGGGGATGGTCGGCAGCACCTCGAGGATGAACCGCTCGACCGGAGCGAGGCTCTCCGCCGATCGGTGCGAGGGCGTGTCGGCTGCGGAGGACAGATTCGACATCGTGGCACCACTTGTCTCCGGGAGTTGCCTGGACAGGAAGTGTGACACGATTTCGATGGTCATCTCTCGCGGCGTTGCCGTGCTTCGGAAGCTCGTGCGGCCAGGGCAACGTCGGGCGGGTAGACGACCTCTTCGAGTACCAGGCCGTGAGCGGGCATGACCTTCACCCGCCCGTCGCGGACGCCGGAGGCGAGCAACGACGTGGTCCAGTCGGGGGCGAACCGGCCCTCGCCCACGGCGACGAGCGCGCCCATGAGGGATCGGACCATCGAGTGGCAGAACGCGTCGGCGCGGACCGTCGTCTCCAGCACGCCATCGGCACGGCGTTCGCTGGTCAGCGCGAGGAGGGTCCGAATGGTCGTCGCTCCTTCGCGCTTCTTGCAGAAGGCCGCGAAGTCGTGCTCGCCGTGCAGTGGCCCGGCGGCGGCGTTCACGGCGTCGACGTCGAGCTCGCGCGGCCAGTCCACGACGTGGCCGCGAGCGAGTGGGTCGCCCGGTCCGAGATCGCGCAGCCGGTACACGTAGCGCCGCTCGACGGCGGAGAAGCGGGCGTCGAAGCCTGCCGGCGCCGGGGAGAGGGCACGGAGCCGGATGTCGTCCGGCAACAGGCTGCGCAAGCGGTGGGTGAGGCGCTCGATGTCGGTGGCGTCGTCGAGATCGACGTGAGCCACCTGGCCGCGCGCGTGCACGCCCGCGTCAGTGCGTCCGGCGCAGGTCAGGGGAGCGGGTGACTCCAGCCTCAGGACGGTGGCGAGAGCCGTCTCTGTCTCGCCCTGCACGGTGCGAAGTCCCGGCTGCGCGGCCCACCCGTGGAACTGGGCACCGTCGTAGGAGAGATCGAGGCGCAGCCGCATGTCAGGTCCAGGCGTCGAACGATTGCAGGCCAAGCCAGGCGCCCACCGCGACCAGCGCGACATATACGAGCTTCCAGCGGATGCTGCCGGACGCGGGACGCTTCGTCACGAACTCGCGGAGCCGGCTGGACCCGAACCAGAGCAAGAGCGCGGGGAGCGCCATCAGCTCGAACATGATGCCCGGGATCAGCCAGCCCATGACGATGTCGTCCTCGGCGAGGGCGTACTCGAGGAAATTCCAGCCGAGCGAGCCGAACAGCAGGAACCACATCAGCAACAGCAGCGTGGGCGCCTTGATCCACAGGGCGAGACCCGAGGCGGCGAATGTCGCCAGCAGGAGGAGCGGGATGCCGACGCTGAGCAACGTGGACGCGCCCTCGGGGCAGGGCTGGACGGGTACGTACGGGCCGCCGGTTGCGCAGGCTCCGCCGATGTCCATGATCGCGCGCATGCCGAAGTAGGTCCACGCGAGCCCGACGCCCAGCAGTGCGACGGACACCACGAGGCCGCCGGTGCGCACCAGGGGCAGCCCCTGCGGAGGCGCCGGCGAGACGGCCATGAGGCCGTGCCTACGCCCAGCGCTGCGCGGCCGGAACGAAGTCGAGCTGACGGTCGCCGGTGTAGATCTGTTTCGGCCGGGCGATCTTCTGCTCCTTGTCGTCGACCAGCTCCAGCCACTGGGCCAGCCAGCCGGACGTGCGGGGGATGGCGAACAGCACGGTGAACATCTCGGGCGGGAACTGCAACGCCTCGTAGATGAGCCCGGAGTAGAAGTCGACGTTCGGGTAGAGCTTGCGCTTGACGAAGTACTCGTCCTCGAGCGCGATCTTCTCCAGCTCTTGCGCGATCTCCAGCAGCGGGTTGACGCCGGTGACCTCGAAGACGTCGTCGGTGGCCTTCTTGATGATCTTGGCGCGAGGGTCGTAGTTCTTGTAGACGCGGTGACCGAAGCCCATGAGGCGCTCGTCGCCGTTCTTGACGCCCTCGATGAAGTCGCCGACCTTGTCCTTGCTGCCGATGCGCGTGAGCATCCGGAGCACTGCCTCGTTCGCGCCACCGTGCAGCGGGCCGTAGAGGGCCGCGACGCCGGCACTGACCGCCGAGTAGGGGTCGACCTGGCTCGAGCCGACCGAGCGCACCGCGTTGGTGGAGCAGTTCTGCTCGTGGTCCGCGTGCAGGATGAACAGCACTTCGAGTGCCTTCGCGAGGCGAGGATCGGCGTCATAGTTGTGCTCGCTCATCTTGAACAGCATCGAGAGGAAGTTCTCGGCATAGGTGAGCTCGTTGTCGGGGTAGATGTACGGCTTGCCCTGCGCGTGGCGGAAGGCCCACGCGCCGAGGGTCGGCATCTTCGCGATCATGCGGACGATCTGCTCGTGGCGGACGTCCGGGTCCTTGATGTCGCGTGACTCGGGGTAGAACGTCGACAGGGCGCCCACGCTGGACAGCAGCATGCCCATGGGGTGGGCGTCGTAGCGGAAGCCCTGCATGAGGCTCTTGAGGTTCTCGTGGACGAACGTGTGGAACGTGATCTCGTGGACCCACTGGTCGTGCTGGGACTCGGTGGGCAGCTCTCCGTGGATGAGCAAGTAGGCGACCTCGAGGTACGTGGATGACTCCGCCAGCTGCTCGATCGGGTAGCCGCGGTACTCGAGGATGCCCTCGTCGCCGTCGATGAACGTGACGGCGCTGCGGCACGACGCGGTGTTGGTGAACCCGGGGTCGTAGAGGGCGATTCCCGCCTTGTCGTCGGTCTTCCCGATCTGGCCGACGTCGGCCGCGCTGACGGTGTTGTCGGTGATGGGAAGCTCGTACTCCTCGCCGGTGCGGTTGTCCCGCACGGTGAGCGTCGGGTTGTCGGTCACGATGGATCTCCTGCGCCGGTCCGTTGAGCCGGCTTGGCTGTGCCGGTTTTTTCGGGTTTCTCGCGGGGTTTCCGCGAGCCGTTCCAACCTAGTGCGGGGATTCGGGTCCTGCACAGAGGGGGGTCCGGCTGGCGGTCGCCGTTTTGACCCCGGGGGCGGCTGCCGGTTAGTCTTGTACGTCGTCGTACCCAGCGGATTCACGCTGTCCCGACCGACGACAACGTTCCGAATCGAAACCACAGACCACCACGAGAAGGTCACGCCGTGCCCACGTACAGCCCCAAGCCAGCTGACATCACCCGTCAGTGGCACGTCATCGACGCCGACGACGTCGTTCTCGGCCGTCTGGCCGTCCAGGCTGCCACGCTGCTGCGCGGCAAGCACAAGCCGACCTTTGCCCCCCACGTCGACGGTGGCGACTTCGTCATCATCGTCAACGCCGACAAGGTCGCGCTGTCGGGCCAGAAGCGCACCGACAAGCTGGCGCACCGCCACAGCGGGTACCCGGGTGGGCTCAAGACCATCGCCTACGGCGACCTCCTCGAGAAGGACGCCCGCAAGGCCATCGAGAAGTCGGTGCGGGGCATGCTGCCCAAGAACCGTCTGGGCCGTCAGCTCATCAGGAAGCTGAAGGTCTACACCGGGCCCGAGCACCCGCACGCCGCCCAGAAGCCCCAGCCGTTCGAGATCAAGCAGATCTCCCAGTGACGACAGAAGAGACCACCGTGCCAGACACGACCGAGACCCCCACGAACGACGTCGCGACCGATGCCGACGTCGAGCTGAACGACGATGGCGTCTACACGTCCGAGACGAGCCCGTCCGCCGACATGCCCGACAAGCCGGCGACGATCGCTCCCGCCGCGGCCACCGGCCGCCGCAAGGAGGCCATCGCCCGGGTCCGCATCGTGCCTGGCACCGGTGAGTGGACGGTCAACGGCAAGCCGCTGGAGGAGTACCTCCCGAACAAGCTGCACCAGCAGATCGCCAAGGAGGCTTTCGCCGAGACCGGCCTCGACGGTCGGTTCGACGTCGTCGCCCGCGTCACCGGTGGCGGCATGACCGGCCAGGCCGGCGCGCTCCGCCTCGGTGTGGCCCGCGCGCTCAACGCCGTCGACGAGGAAGCCAACCGTCCGACGCTGAAGAAGGCCGGACTGCTCACCCGCGACTCGCGCATCAAGGAGCGCAAGAAGGCCGGCCTCAAGAAGGCCCGGAAGGCTCCCCAATACAGCAAGCGCTGATCCGGTCCTGACCGTGGGCCGCATCTTCGGCACCGACGGAGTCCGTGGGCTAGCGAACCGCGACCTGACGGCCGAGCTCGCGCTCGACCTCTCGGTGGCGGCCGCCCACGTGCTCGGCGAGGCCGGGGCCTTCGCCGACCGGCGGCCGACCGCCGTCGTCGCTCGCGATCCTCGCGCTTCGGGAGAGTTCCTCGAGGCCGCGGTGGTGGCTGGGCTTGCATCCGCCGGGGTCGACGTCCACAAGCTCGGTGTCGTGCCCACCCCCGGCGCAGCCTTCCTCACCGCGGAGCTCGCCGCCGACATGGGCGTGATGATCTCGGCGAGCCACAACCCGATGCCCGACAACGGCATCAAGTTCCTGTCGCGCGGCGGACACAAGCTCGACGACGACATCGAGCTCCTCATCGAGAACCGCCTCGAGGAGCCATGGGCCCGGCCCACCGGCGCCGACGTCGGTCGCATCGGCGACAGCCGGGCCGGCGTCACCACCTACGTCAAGCACATCGTCGACTCGGTACCCGCACAGCTGGACGGCCTCACGATCGTCCTCGACTGCGCGAACGGCGCGGCGTACGAAGTCGGGCCCGACGTCTTCAACCGTCTCGGCGCCACGGTGCTGGCGATCCACGCCGAGCCCGACGGCCACAACATCAACGCCGGGTGCGGCTCCACGCACATGGGCGACCTCCAGAAGGCCGTGGTCGAGCACGGTGCCCACGCGGGGTTCGCGTTCGACGGCGACGCCGACCGGTGCCTGGCCGTCGACGCCGGCGGCAACGTCGTCGACGGCGACCAGATTCTCGCGATCCTCGCTCTGGCCGCGCGCGACGAGGGCCGGCTGCACGACGACACCGTGGTCGCCACGGTGATGAGCAACCTGGGCTTCGTGCAGGCCATGCAGCGGGCCGACATCACCGTCCTGCAGACCGCGGTGGGCGACCGCTACGTGCTGGAGGCGATGCGGGCCGGCTCGTTCAATCTGGGAGGCGAGCAGTCCGGTCACGTCATCATGAGCGACTTCGCCACCACTGGCGACGGCGTGCTCACCGCCGCCCACCTTGCCGGCCGCATGGCCGCCACCGGCCGGCCGCTCGCCGACCTCGCCGCCGTCATGACCCGGCTGCCGCAGGTGCTCCTGAACGTTCCCGACGTCGACAAGACGCGAGCCGGAACCGATCCGGTGCTGCAGGGCGAGATCGCCGCGGCTTCGGCCAGGCTCGGCGACACCGGCCGGGTGCTGCTGCGTGAGTCGGGCACCGAGCCGCTGGTGCGGGTGATGGTTGAAGCGCCGACCGCCCAGCTCGCCCAGGAGGTCGCCGAGCACCTGGCCGGAGTGGTGCGCGCGACGCTGGCGCTGTGACCGCCCGCGACGTCGCGCGACTGGTGTGCCTGGTCGCCGTCGCGCTCGCGCTGGTGGCCCTGTCCGTTCAGGGTCCGATGCCCGCATCGACTGCGCAGACGCCGACGCCGCCGGTCAGAACTGTTGACCCGTCCGCATCAACCACCGAGCCCGACCCGGCGACCGTGGCGCAGCAGGCGGAGGATCGGGTCCGGGCGCGGCTGCGCCAGGTCTCCGAGCACGCCCACGTCGCGGTCAGTCTTCGCGACGAGGCGTCGGGGTCCGCGTTCGACTACGGATCGGGCAGCTTCGCGACGGCCAGTCTCATCAAGGTCCATCTCGTCGCGCTGATGCTGTGGCGCGCCGAACGAGATGGTGTAGAGCTGACTGACGCGCAGCGCAAGGACGCCGAGCAGATGCTCACCCGCAGCGAGAACGATCCCGCGAACCGTGCCTACGCCGCCCTGGGTGGGTCGACCGAGATCGAGGACGGCCTGAAGAAGGCTTTCGGTTCCGCCGCGGATCCAGGTGGGCGACCAGTCTCACTGGGGTCATTCCTTGACGAAGCCTCGCGCCGTCGTCGCCTTGCTGGACGAGGTCCTGGACACCGAGCACGACACGCCCTACGAGCTGATGCAAGACGCCATGTCACGCGTCGTGGCAGAACAGCGCTGGGGAGTCTCGGCGCTGGCCGATCGGAGAAGCCCAGTGCAGACGAAGGTCGGCTGGGTCGAGGAATCCGACGGATGGGTCGTGAACAGCTCGGGCCGGATCCTCGTCGACGATGCACCGGTGCTCATCTCGGTCATGACCGATCGGAACGCCACGCTCGAGGACGGGATCGCGACCATCGAGAAGGTCGCTCGGCTCGTGGGAGACGTCGTGCGGGCTCGACGAGCGGCTCAGCAGAAGGAGTTGCCGTTCTCGGCCGTCCCGCGACGCAACGCGGCCCAGGTCGGCTGATCCACGACGCCACTGGCGATCAGATTCTGGTCGGTCTGGAACGCCTGCACCGCCGTGACGGTCCTGGGGCCGTACGGATCTCCGACGATCTTCGGCTTGAAGAACCCGAGCGCCTTCAGCATCCTCTGGAGATCGCCGATGGTGAGCAGGGTGGCGACGTCGCCGTCCGATCCGGCGCCCGCCCGGAGCACTGGCCTCGCCTTCGCCGACTTCCGGCAGATGCAGTAGTTGGGGCCGACCTGGTCGGCGTCCATCTTGCGCGTCACTGCAGCCAGGTCGCCGGTCCCGACGCGCGCATCGCAGGCTGCTGCCAGGTTGTCGAAGGGTCCGAGGTAGGCGACGCGTCGGACGCCTTCGGACTCGTAGGTCGAGCACGAAGCCGTGGCGTCGAGGAACTTGCCGCCTTGCTGCTCCGTAGCGGCCTTCTCGACGTCGGCGTCGGCCGAGGCCGTGGTGCTCCGCCCGAGCTCGACGATGAACGACCCGTCGCACTCGATGTTGGTCGAGCCTTCTGCTGCGGTCGGCTCCACCACGGTCGGGGTGGCCGTCGCGGCCGGTGCCGAGGCTTTCGGTGCCTCCGGCGGGCCGGACCTCGTGACGGCGACCGTGGTGCCCACCAGGAGCACGGTCAGGATGCCGATGACGGTCGCCGCGACGACGATCCAGGTGATGCCGGAGCCGCCCGGGTCATGCGGCAGCGGCTCGACGGTGGACACGTCGGGGTCGCTGGGTCGTTCGGCCATGGCGTGACTGCACCTCGGGGAGATGGGGGATGGACGCCCATTCTGCCGAACTCAGCCGCCCATGAGGGCACAAGGTCGGGAATTGGTCCTGCAATGCCGCCTAGCATCGACTCGTGACGACGACCGAACGCATCGATCTCGACAATGACGAGGCGTTCGCCGCCTTCCACGACATCTACCGGCGGGCCCTCGATCGCGACGTCGACCAGCCGTACTCGGCGAGGGAGAAGCGGGTCGGTTTGCGCCCGGACGAGTACGTGGACAAGGTCGTGCTGCTCGCCCGCGACGGAGACGGTGCGCCGGTGGCCGCGGGCACCGCGGAGCTGCCGCTGCGCGACAACACGCGCTTCGTCTACGTCGACGTGTTCACGCTGCCGGAGCAGCGTCGTCGTGGACACGGCGCCGCAGTGGTCGAGGCCCTCGAGGAGATCGGCCGGGACGCGGACCGATCGATCCTGTACGGCGAGGCCGTCTGGGAGCTCGACGCCGTCGACCCGGCGCCGCAGGCGTTCTCCGAGGCGGTCGGGTTCCGGCTCGACCTCATGGACGCGATGCGGGTGCTCACGCTCCCGGCCACGCTCCCACCCCTCGAGGTCGCCACGGGGTACACGATCCACTCGTGGCGCGGCGCCTGCCCCGAGGAGTGGGCCCAGGGGTACGTCGACGTCCGGCAGCTGATCAACGAGGAGGCTCCAGGCGGAGACGCGGAGCTGGAGAACGAGTTCTGGGACGTCGCGCGTGCTCGCGCGGAGGAGGCGCAGTGGAACGAGCAGGGTCGCACGCCACAGGTGAGCATCGCGGTGAGCGACGACGGCGAGGTCGTGGGTCACACCCAGCTGCTGTTCCCGGACGACAGCGACGAGGTGTACCAGTGGGACACCCTCGTGCTGCCGACCCACCGGGGCCACGGTCTTGGTCTCGCGCTCAAGGTGACCACCATGCAGGAGGCCGCCGATCTGCTCGACGGCCGCCGCCGCATCACGACCTACAACGCCGCCGGCAACGAGCCGATGATCCGCGTCAACGAGGCGCTCGGGTTCCGCCAGACGGCCTGGGTGGGGGAGTACGTCAAGGAGCTGTGAGGGTGTCTCGGTGAACGTTCGGTGAACTGGGTCACGAAATGTCGAAATCCCAGACCCGGCAGGTCCATTCCCGTATCCTCATGGAGGTTTGTCTGGACGACTCGCGGCCGGCACCTTCATCTCGGAAAAGGACTCCTCCCCCCATGGCCCGTCATCTCGACCCAGGCGCTCGTGTGCGCCGCAGCTTCCTCGCCGTCACCCTCGTCATCGGCACGATGGCCGCTGTGGCCATGGCGCCGCAGACCGCCACTGCGGCCGTCGCCGATCAGCTCGTGGTCGTCGACGTCAACGACGCCTCCACGGGCGACTTCTCGTCCAGCTCGCTGAAGACGATCAATGCCGACGGCACCAACTCGTTCGCCTCGCCGGTCGAGCTCCCGGCAGCCGACAGCGGCACGGCCAACGCCTTCGCGCTCGCCGGCAGCTCCAACGGCAACGGCTCCCTCGCACGCAGCGCCGACGGCAACTACCTCGCCGTCGCCGGTTACCACCACGTGCCCGGAGCAACGGGAGAGGTCAAGGCCGGGGCCCCGGTCAAGCCCAAGGACACCAAGACGGCCCCCTCCGCCGAAGGCCCAGGGATCCAGCGGATGGTCGCCCGCGTCGACAACACCGGCACGGTCGACACCTCGACCTTGCTCGGCACCGCTGCACTGTCCGGCAGCCACCCACGTGGCGTGGCCACCGACACCGGATCCTCGTTCTACCTCAGCGGCAACGGCGGCTCCACCGACACCGGCGTGTTCTCCATCCCGTTCGGCGGTGGCACCAAGACCCCGATCGCCGGAGGCGTGAGCGGAGAAGCGACGACTGACCAGCGGAACACCCGGAACGTCCAGATCGCCGGTGGCGGCCTCTACACCATTTCCGAGAAGGCGACCCTCCAGGGCCTGGGCAAGATCGGCACCGGCCTGCCCACCGGGAAGTCCGCCATCACCCGTCTGGGCTCCAAGGCCGCTGTCGTCGACTTCCCGGTCCCCACTTCGGTGGCCATGGTCGACGCCAATCCCGCCGTCGAAGGCGTCGACACCGCGTACGTGTCGGTCGACACCGACGACAGCCCAGCGGGTACCAACGAGGAGATCCGCAAGTACACGTCCGACGGCACCACCTGGACGCTCAACGGCACGAAGACCGGTGACTACCCGTTCATCACCGCGCGGGTCAGCGGCGACACCGTGCAGCTGTTCGCCAGCAAGGGCAGCACCGCGCCGGCCAACACCATCGTGAAGCTCGACGACGCCGGCGGCGCCGGAGCGGCGAGCTTCGGGACGGACACGACGGTCGCCACGGCCGCCGACGGCCACGCCTTCCGCGGCCTCGCGTTCGCACCGACCGGATGGAACCCGGGCACGATCTCCAGCTCGGCCCCGACCGCTTCGGTGGCCCACGGCAAGGTCAGTGGCACGCTCGGCGACGGCCACAACCCGAGCACGGCGCTGACCCTGGCCGACGACGACACCGACGCCGCCGACCTCACCGTCACGGCCCAGTCGTCGAACACCGACGTGATCGCCGACGCGGGAATCGACGTCACCGGCAGCGGACTCGAGCGGGCCGTGTCGTTCACGCCGGCCGGCGTGGGCCGCGCGACCATCACGCTCACGGTGACCGACGACAACAGCAACACCGGCACCGCGCAGGTCTCCTACGCCGCCTCGAGCGCGCCCACGTCGGCCAGCGGCCGCTACCTCTACGAGTCGTCCGACCTGTCCAGCGCCGTCGACGTCGGGGATGGTCACGCGATCGCCGTCAGCTCGGAGGACAACGTCATCCGGCTGTACAAGAAGGACGAGTCCGGACGTCCGGTGAAGACGTTCGACTTCACCGACGGCACCACCGGCATCGGCCCGACCAACGCCGACCTCGAGTCGATGGCCCGCGTCAACAACACGCTGTACGTGCTCGGCTCGCACGGCAACAACAGCAGCGGCGAGGCGAAGCCGGCCCGACGCGTCCTCTTCACCGTCGCGATCACCGGGTCCGGTGCCGACACCGCGCTCACCTACATCGGCCGCGACAACGGTCTCTGGGACGACCTGCGCACGTGGGACGAGGCGAACGGCAACCGTCTCGGCTTCGCCGCCGGCCAGGCGAGCGGCGTTCCAGCGAACGACCCGAACGGGTTCAACATCGAGGGCATCGAGTTCGCGCCCGGCAGCACGTCGACGGCCTACCTCGCGTTCCGTGCGCCGAAGGTCACCCACGACGGCCAGCCCAGCGCCGTCATCGTCCCGGTCGAGAACGCCAACGCCCTCGTCCTCGGCGGAGCCGAACCACAGTTCGGCGACCCGATCTACCTCGACCTCGGCGGCCGCACCATCCGCGAGATCCGCAAGAACAGCGACGACGACTACCTCATCTCGGCCTCGAAGTTCGACGCGGGATCACCGGAGTGGGCCCTGTTCGCCTGGAACGGCAACCCTGACAGCACGCCCGTCTCCGTCAAGGACCTCCCGAATCCGGACCCGGTGCGCACGGGGTCGTGGGAGTCGATCGTGTCCGTGCCGCACCCGCTCACCGATGGAGGCTCGGTCACGCTCATCTCCGACTCGGGCGACACCAAGTTCTACGGCGACAGCACGGTCGGCGCGAACGAGAGCAAGAACCTCCGCAAGTCCTACGTCGATGAGTTCACGACCAGCTCGTTCACCGAGTACCCCACCGCGCCGGAGTTCTCGCCGCCATCGGACCTGAGCTCCCCGTCGCAGACCGAGTCGTCGGTCTCCCTGGCCTGGACCAAGGTGGCCGGGGCGAACGGCTACATCCTGAGCCAACGCGTCGGTGATGGAAGCCCGACCACCAAGCAGGTCGGCGACGTGTCGTCCGCCTCGTTCACGGGCCTCGCGGCGAGCACCGAGTACACGTTCGACATCACCGCAGTCAAGTCCGATGGCACGCAGTCGGAGGCCTCATCACCCCTCAAGGTCACGACGTCGGCCGCGCCGAGCGACCGGCCGAGCAACGTCCGCTGGACGTCGCGGACGGCCACGAGCATGACGGTCGCGTGGACGAAGAAGTCGGGCTCGGCCAAGTACAAGGTCCGCTACACCCCAGAGGGTGCTGCGACCTACAAGTACCTGACGGTCGGCAACGTCTCCTCGGCGAACATCACGGGCCTGTTGCGAGGCAAGTCCTACGGCATCAAGGTCGCGGCCATCGCGTCGAACGGCACCCAGTCGCCGTACTCCTCGGCCCTGATCGCGAGCACGTCCAACCTTCGGGCGCCGACGAACCTCGCCAAGGTGACGCGCACGTCGACCACGATCACGCTGACCTGGACCAAGGCAGCGGGTGCGAACGGCTACCGCATCTATCGAGGCATCGGTAGCGGCACCCGCACCAAGGTCGAGGTCAGTGGTGGCGACACCGAGACCGTGAAGCTCACCGGGCTCAGTGCCGGCAAGACCTACACGATCGACATCGCGTCGCTCGAGGGGTCGGGCAACTCGCGCTCGTCGTACAGCCCGCGGATCAGCGTCAAGACGTCCGGCTGACGGTCAGAGCTTCCGGAACCGGACCCACTTGACCGAGTGGTCGGCGTCCTTGCGCAGCACGAGGGACGCCCGGCCACGGGTGGTCTGGATGTTCTCGCGCAGGTTCGGCCAGTTGATGGTGTCCCAGATCTCTGCGGCCTTCGCGGCGGCTTCGTCGTCGGTGAGGGCGCTGTAGCGGTGGAAGTACGAGGCCGAGTCGGCGAACGCGGTCTGGCGCAGCTTGAGGAACCGCTCGATGTACCAGCTGCGGATGTCCCTGCTCCGCGCGTCGACGTAGATGGAGAAGTCGAAGTAGTCGCTCACCGACATGCCCGGCGAGCCATCGCCGCGCCGCCTGGCGGGCGCCAGCACGTTGAGGCCCTCGACGATGACGATGTCGGCACTGTCGACGGTGACGACCTCGTCGGTGCGGTCGTAGGTGAGGTGTGAGTAGACAGGAGCGTCGACCCGCTCGACGCCGGACTTCACGTCGATCACGAAGCGCAGCAGCGACTTGAGGTCGTAGGACTCCGGAAAGCCCTTGCGGTCGAGGATGCCGCGCCGCTCCAGCTCCTTGTTCGGCCACAGGAAGCCGTCGGTCGTGACGAGCTGCACCCGGGGGTGCTCCGGCGACTTGGCCATCAGCTCGCGCAGCAGGCGCGCGATGGTCGACTTGCCGACCGCCACCGAGCCGGCGATGCCGATGACGAACGGCGTGCGCTCGGGCTGGGGCTCGTGCAGGAACTTCTCCGTCGCGCGCCAGAGCTCGGCTGCGTAGCGGATGCGCATGCTGATGAGCACGGTGAGCGGCAGGTAGACCTCGCGGACCTCGTCCACGTCCAGCTCGTCGCCAAGACCGCGCAGGCGGTCGATGTCTTCGGCTGTCAGGGGCTGCGGGACGTCGTCGGCGAGATCGGCCCACGTGGAACGCTCCAGCTCCACGTAGGGCGACTGCTCGCGACCCTCGCGACCGTTGGCCATTCATCCATCCTGCCGGGTCCGCGAGCAAGCCGCCTCACGCGGGCCCCCGGCCTCACTCGCTACGCTGATCCCCATGTGCGGAATCGTCGGGTACGTGGGCCACAGGTCGGCCCTGGACGTCGTGATGGGCGGGCTGCGACGTCTCGAGTACCGCGGCTACGACTCCGCCGGCGTCGCCCTCGTCGACTCCGCCCAAGCCGGAGGCACGATGGTCACGGCGAAGAAGGCCGGCAAGCTCGCGAACCTCGACGCACTGCTCGCGGAACAGTCGATGCCCACGTCGCACACCGGCATCGGCCACACCCGCTGGGCCACGCACGGCGCACCCAACGACGTCAACGCGCACCCCCACCTCGACAGTGACGGTCGCGTCGCCGTCGTGCACAACGGCATCATCGAGAACTTCGCCGAGCTCCGGGCCGAGTCTCGAGGCGGCCGGTCACGAGCTCGTCTCCGAGACGGACACCGAGACCGTGGCCCACCTCCTGCACGACCAGCTCAAGGAGACTCCCGATCTCTCCGACGCCGTCCGGGCGGTGTGCTTGCGGCTGGAAGGGGCGTTCACGCTCGTCATCGCCGACGCACGTCAGCCCGACGTCGTGGTGGGCGCGCGACGCAACTCGCCGCTCGTGGTCGGACGCGGAGAGGGAGAGAACTTCCTCGGCTCCGACGTCGCGGCGTTCATCGAGTACACCCGCGAGGCGATCGAGCTCGGCCAGGACCAGGTGGTGACGATCACTCCCGACGACATCACGATCACCGACTTCCACGGCGCGGCCGTCGAGACCAATCCCTACCACGTCGACTGGGACGTCTCCGCTGCCGAGAAGGGCGGCTACGACTGGTTCATGCTCAAGGAGATCGCCGAGCAGCCGCAGGCCGTCGCTGACACGCTGCTCGGTCGGCACGCCCCCGACGGCACCCTGCAGCTCGACGAGATGCGACTGTCCGACGACGAGCTTCGTGAAGTCGACAAGATCGTGGTCATCGCCTGCGGCACGTCGTTCTACGCGGCGATGGTCGCGAAGTACGCGATCGAGCACTGGACCCGCACCCCGTGCGAGGTCGAGCTGTCCTCGGAGTTCCGCTACCGAGACCCGATCCTCGACCGCACGACGCTCGTGGTCTCCATCAGCCAGTCCGGCGAGACGATGGACACGCTGATGGCGGTCCGCTATGCCCGGCAGCAACGGGCCAAGGTGCTGTCGATCTGCAACACGAACGGGTCGACCATCCCGCGCGAGTCCGACGCCGTCATCTACACACACGCGGGCCCGGAGATCGCTGTTGCGTCCACCAAGGGCTTCCTCGCCCAGGTCGTGGCTTGCTACCTGCTCGGGCTCTACCTCGCTCAGGTCAAGGGCACCAAGTACGGCGACGAGATCAACCGCGTCGTCGACGAGCTCGCCAAGGTGCCCGCCGGCATCCAGCGCATGCTCGACGAAGGCGACGCCGTCCGCAAGCTGGCCCGGGACCTGGTCGAGTCGCGCTCCATCCTGTTCCTCGGCCGGCACGTCGGGTTCCCGGTGGCGCTGGAGGGTGCGCTCAAGCTCAAGGAGCTCGCCTACATCCACGCCGAGGGATTCGCGGCGGGAGAGCTCAAGCACGGCCCGATCGCCGTCATCGAGGACGGCACGCCGGTCTTCGTCATCGTCCCGCCCCGCGGACGCGACCAGCTGCAGGACAAGGTCGTCAGCAACATCCAGGAGGTCCGTGCTCGCGGCGCCCGCACGATCGTGCTTGCCGAGGACGGCGATGAGGACGTCGTGCCGTACGCCGACCACCTGATCCGCCTGCCCAAGGTGTCGACGCTGCTGCAGCCTCTCGTCGCCACGGTGCCGCTGCAGGTCTTCGCCTGCGAGCTCGCCGGCCAGCTCGGCCACGACGTCGACCAGCCGCGCAACCTCGCCAAGTCCGTCACCGTCGAGTGACGCGATGACCATCTGGGGCATCGGCGTCGACGTGGTCGACCTGGCCCGCTTCGAGAAGACGCTGGAGCGGACGCCTGAGCTGCGCTCGCGGCTGTTCACCGACGCCGAGGCCGCTCTGTCGCTGGAGTCGATGGCGGGCCGGTTCGCGGCCAAGGAGGCGTTCGTGAAGGCGCTCAAGGCGCCGGCCGGCATGTCGTGGCAGGACATCGAGGTCGTCACCGATCCGAATGGTGCGCCCTCGTTCAAGCTCCATGGAGCAGCAGAAGCGCGCACGAAGGAGCTGGGGATCTCGGCTGCGCACGTATCGATCAGCCACGACACATCCGTGGCGACGGCCTTCGTGGTGGCCGAGTGCTGAGGGCGCACAGCGTCGCCGACATCCGGGCCGCGGAGGAAGCGCTGATGGCGACAGTGCCCGAGGGTGAGCTCATGCAGCGCGCCGCCCGGGGGCTGGCGGACGCGCTCGACGTCGTACCGGCCGGCGATCTGGTCGTCGCGCTCGTGGGTCCCGGCAACAACGGCGGCGACGCGCTCTACGCAGCCACGCACCTGCTCGACCGCGGGGTGCGGGTCGATCTCTGCCTGCTTGACGACCAGAAGGTTCACCGCGAGGGCCTGGCTGCAGCCGTCGAGGCCGGCGCCCAGGTCGTCGAGGCGCCCACGGAGCAGCGGTGGTGCCTCGATGCCGTGCTCGGCATCGGCGCCCGACCCGGCCTGAGTGGCCGGGCGGAGGAATGGGCCACCTGGATCGACGAGCGACGGCCGCACACCGTGGCCGTCGACGTGCCGTCCGGGGTCGACGTCGACGGTGGCACGGTGCCGGGTCCGAGCGTGCGCGCCGACGCCACGGTGACGTTCGGCACCCACAAGCCCGCCCTGCTGTGTGGCCCTGCCGCCACCAGGGCAGGTGTCGACGTGGCTGAGCTCGTCGACATCGGCCTCGATCCGCACCTGCCCGATCCCGTGCTGGAGGCCATCGAGACCGACGACCGACATCTGCTCGGGCCGGCGCTGAGCTGGCTCGACAGCCCCGTCAGCCACAAGTACACCCGTGGCGTCGTCGGCATCGCGGCCGGCTCCGAGGAGTACGCCGGCGCCGCGCACCTCGCGGTCGCGGGCGCCCAGGCCGGCACCGCGGGCATGGTGCGCTTCGTCGGCACGCCTGAGCTCAGCGCGCGCGTCGTCGATCGTGCGCCCGAGGTCGTCGCCGGCGCCCGACGGGTGCAGGCCTGGGTCGTCGGCCCGGGCGGTGGCGACGACGTCGGCGACCAGCTCACCCGGGCGCTCGAGGACGGCGTTCCGGTCGTCGTCGACGCGGCCGCCCTCGAGCACCTGCCCGTGACGTTCCTCGTCCCCGCGCTCCTCACCCCGCACGCCGGCGAGCTGGCCGCGATGCTCGGCGTCGAGCGCGACGACGTGGAGGCCGACCCGCTCGGCCACGCCACACAAGCCGCATACCGCTGGGGCGCGACGGTGCTGCTGAAGGGCCGACGGACGCTCGTCGCGACGCAGAGCCGCGCGACCAGGGTCAACCTCAGCGGATCCTCGTGGCTGGGCACGGCCGGCGCCGGAGACGTGCTGGCCGGGTTCGCCGGCTCGCTGATGGCGTCCGGGCTGCACCCGCACGACGCCGGGTCGCTGGCGGCCTTCCTGCACGGCGCCGCGAGCGTCCGGGCCAACCGTGGCGGTCCCGTCAGGGCGTCTGATGTCGCTGAGGCCCTGCCGGGCACCGTGGCGGCCTTCCTCGACGGGTCGCTCGACGACATCAGCGACTGGGGCGACCCGGCATGAGCGAGCCGCAGGCCGAGGCGGTCATCGACCTCGACGCGTACCGCACGAACATCGAGGCCCTTGCCGCGTGCGCGCCCGGCTCCGCGCTGATGGCCGTCGTCAAGGCGAACGCCTACGGGCACGGCATGGAGCAGTGCGCCCGCGCCGCCCGTGAGGCAGGCGCCGACTGGCTCGGCGTCGCCACCCCGGCGGAGGCCCTGGCCCTGCGGTCGCTGGGCGACACCGGTCCGGTGCTGTGCTGGCTCGCCGCTCCCGGCGCCGACTACGCGCCGGCCATCGAAGCTGACGTGGAGATCACTGCGTCGTCCGTCCAGCAGCTCGAGGAGATCCTCGCCGCGGTACCGACCCGCCCCAAGGTCCAGCTGAAGGTCGACACCGGCCTGTCGCGCAACGGTGCGTTCGGCGCGGAGTGGAGCCGGCTCGTGGAGGCCACCGCGCAGGCCCAGTCGGCCGGGCGGCTCGAGCACACCGGCACGTGGTCGCACTTCGCGTGCGCCGACGAACCTCGTCATCCCGCGAACGACGCGCAGGAGAAGGCGTTCACCCTCGCCGTCGAGGAGCTCGAGGCCGCCGGGCTCGCGCCGGGACTGCGCCACCTCTCGAACTCGGCCGCCACGCTCACGCGTCCGAGCGCACACCTGGATCTCGTGCGCGTCGGCATCTCGTCGTACGGGCTCGCTCCCGCCGCCCGCATGTCGTTCGACACGCCTCTGCGCCCCGTGATGACGCTGCGCGGGCGCCTGGCGAGCGTGAAGCGGGTACCTCCGGGCACGAGCGTCTCCTACAACCATCGCTTCACGACCGACCGCGAGACGACGCTCGGCCTCGTCCCGCTCGGCTATGCCGAAGGCCTGCCCCGCAACGCCTCCAACCGCGTCCAGGCGGCCATCGCCGGGCAGCGCGTCCGGCTGGTGGGTGTCATCTGCATGGACCAGGTCGTCGTCGACCTCGGAGACCTCCCGGCCGAGCGCGGCGACGTCGTCACGCTGTTCGGCCCGGGCGACGACGGCGAACCCAGCGCCCAGGAATGGGCGGACGCCGCCGATACGATCAACTACGAGGTCGTCACGCGCATCGGCGGCCGCACTGCACGCACCTACCGAGGAGCTCGATGATGGCGGGGACGCCGGGCCAGGGGCGGCAGATCGGCACAGCCACCAAGATCGCGACCACCGCCGGAGCCTTCGTGGCCGCAGGGGTCGCGGCCAAGCTCCTCAACAACCGGCAGACCGAGCGCCGTAGGCTCCGCCGCGGCGAGGACGTCCCGTTCGGCTCGGTGCACTCCACACCCCGCACGGTGGTGTCGGCCGACGGCATCCGCATCAACGTCGAGATCGACGAGGCCGATCCGCCTGGCGGGGGTGCCGGGCCGCGGGCGGCGAATGGCTCAGCGCCGCCCCTGCCCACGATCGTGTTCGTGCACGGTGTCATCTGCACGCTCGACTCCTGGCACTACCAGCGGCTCAGCCTGCGCGGCCAGGTCCGCATGGTGTTCATGGACCAGCGATCGCACGGCGCCTCCGACGTCGCCCATCGCGAGAGCAGCACGATCGAGAACCTCGCCGCAGACCTCTACGCGGTCATCGAGGCCTGCACCGACGGGCCGGTCGTGCTGGTCGGTCACTCGATGGGCGGCATGACGATCATGCAGATGGGGGCCGACCACCCGGAGATGTTCGGCGACCAGGTCGTCGGCGTCGTGCTCCTCAGCACCAGCAGCCGGTTGCCTCTGGTGTCGTCACCGCTCATGCGTCGCATCGTCCCGTTCGCCCGCCGCGCGGCTCCGGCCGTCGACTGGGGGAAGGGCTTCAACAGCTTCTCCGTGGTGCGCCGCTGGGGTCTGGGGCCGAACGCCCAGGAGCGGCACGTCGACATGACGAACGAGATGATCCTGCGCGCTCCCACCCGGGTGCTCACCGACTTCCACCCGATGTTCGCCGAGCTCGACGTGCGGCATGCGCTCGAGGCGCTGTCGCACGTCCCAACCATCGTCATGGCCGGCACGCACGACGCGGTCACCCCGCTGAGCCACAGCCGCCGGATCGCCGACGGCATCAAGGGCTCGACGCTGGTGATCTTCGAGGACACCGGTCACATGGCGATGTTCGAGGAGCACGGACGAGTCACCGAGCTGATCTTCGAGCTCGTGGAGAAGACCGCCCGGTGAGTGTCGCGCTCGACGTCATCGACGCCGGGCCTGAGCACGCGCAGGCCGTCGTTGACATCATCCACCGGTCGTTCGGCGCCCGCCCGACGCTCGATCCGCCGAGCACCGCGCTCGACGAGACGGTCGAGTCGATCGCCGAGGTGCTGGCGGGTCCGGGTGGCCTGCTGGTCGAGCGTCGTGGCATGCCGATGGGCGCGTTGCTCTTCGACGAGTCGCGGCCCGGTCTGCTCGGCCTGCGCCGGGTCAGTGTCGATCCCGACCTGCAGTCGCGAGGCGTGGCGTCGGCCATGGTCGGTGTCGCGGAGGACACGGCCGAGGAGCGCGGCAAGGACGGCATCTGGCTGCGAGTGCGCGAGGAGCTGCCCGACACCGTGCAGTTCTGGTCGCGTCGCCGCTACCACCCTCTTCGCCGCGAAGGCGCGTTCATCGAGTTCGGCAAGACGCTGTGGCTCGCCCGGGAAGTGCCGACACCCGAGGCCATGCACGACATCGCGGGCCGGACCGCCGAGCTGGTTCGGCCTGGCGACCTGCTCGTGCTCTCCGGCGACCTCGGCGCCGGCAAGACCACGTTCACCCAAGGACTGGGGGAGGCCTTGCGGGTCCGCGGTCCGGTCACGTCGCCCACGTTCGTCCTGGCGCGTACCCATCCGTCGCTCGTCGACGGCCCGGCGCTCGTGCACGTCGACGCGTACCGGCTCGGCAGCGCCGAGGAGGTCGACGACCTCGACCTCGACGCATCCGCCGACGACTCGGTCACCGTCGTCGAGTGGGGCGCCGGCGTGGCGGAGCAGCTCAACGACAGCTGGCTGTCGGTGACCATCGAGGTGCGAGGCGTCCGTCCGATCGACCCGCTCGGCACCGCGATCGACGACGACGAGCTCGACACTGACGACGTCGAGCCGCGGGTCGTCACGATCAAGCCGAACGGCCCCCGCTGGGCCGGCGTCCCCCTCCGTTCCACCCTCCTCTCGTAAGGTCCAGCCATGCTCCTGCTCGCGTTCGACACGGCGACACCGGCCGTCACGGTCGCCGTGCACGACGGGTCCGACGTCGTGGCCCATGCGTCGGGCGAAGGGTCAATGGCCCATGGCGAGCTGCTCGCGCCCGCGATCCACGCTGCGATGGCCGACGCCGGCGCCGCCATGTCGGACCTCACCGACGTCGCCGTCGGCGTCGGTCCAGGTCCGTTCACCGGGCTGCGGGTCGGGGTCGTCACCGCCCTGACGCTCGGGTCGACCCTGGGCATCACGACACACGGCGTGTGCACGCTCGACATCCTCGCGGCCGAGCTGACCCACGGCAGTGCCATGGACGACGAGTTCCTCGTCGCCACCGACGCTCGCCGCAAGGAGGTCTACTGGGCGCACTACCGGCCGGCAGAGCGGCGTGCCGAGCGGCTCGACGGCCCGCACGTCTCCTATCCCGTCGACCTCGCCGAGCTGCACGCCGGCATGCCTGTGGTCGGACGCGGTGCAGCCCTCTACCCGGACGCCCTGTCGGTGCTCGACGGGCCTCTCGACCCGTCCGCGGCGGCGCTCGCCCGGGCAGTGGTCGCGGGATCGGTGCGCGAGCTCCCGCTCGAGCCGCTCTACCTTCGCCGCCCGGATGCCACCCCTCTGGTGCTACCCAAACAGGCATGATCCGCGCCGCGACTCCGGACGACGTCGACACGATCGCCGCGATGGAGCGCGAAGTATTCGAATCCGACGCCTGGAGCGGTTCCCTGGTCGATCTCGAGCTCGTCGCTCCGGGCCGGGTGGTCGTGGTCGCCGAGCACGAGGGCGCGGTGGTCGGATATGCGTCGGCTGCGGTGATCGCCGATGTGGCGGACCTGACCCGCATCGCGGTCAAGTGGGCCGATCGGAGGGAGGGGGTGGGCACGGCGCTCCTCGCCGCACTGCTGGACTCGGCCGCCGAGCGGGGTGCGGAGCGGATGATGCTGGAGGTCGCCGACACGAACGAGCCGGCGCTCGCCTTCTACGTCGTGTCGGGATTCGTCGAGATCGCGCGTCGCCGCGACTACTACGCCCGCGGCGTGGACGCGGTCGTCATGGAGCTTGCACCGCTCGTGGGGCGTGACAGTGTGGGTGCATGAGCATCGGACCCGATGACAACGGCTTCGAGCCGTCGGAGAACCTCGACCAGCTGCAGCGCGACGACACCCTCCTCGACCGCGGCGTCGACGATGTCCTCGACGAGGGCTACTCGCCCGCCGAGAACTGGGGTCCGGGGGAGGGGTTCGGCTCGACGTCCGACGAGGCCGTGCAGGGCGAGACCCTCGACCAGCGCCTCGCGCAGGAGGAGCCCGACGCCGATCCGTACGCCTACGAGTACGCCCAGTCGCCGGTCGACGACGAAGTGGGCGACGCCAGGTCCGGCCGCCTCGTCGACCCGGGCGGCGGCTCGGGTGAGGACATCGAGAAGGACCTCGTGGGCGACGACGTCGGCATCGACGGCGCGGCAGCAAGCGCCGAGGAGGCCGCGGTCCACGTCGTCCCCGACGAAGACTGAGTGCCCTTCGACAGGCTCAGGAACCACACGTGTGAACTAGTCTCGGCAGATGCGCGACATCACCTACCCGCCCGTCATCCTCACCGCGAAGACGCTGTTCAAGGTCCTCGGCCTGACCTTCCAGATGTCGGGCACAGAGAACATCCCGCGCACGGGCGGCGCCATCCTGGCGGCCAACCACATCGGCTACGTCGACTTCGTCTTCGACGGGTTCGCCGCGCAGCCGAGCAAGCGGCTCGTGCGCTTCATGGCCAAGAAGGAGGCGTTCGACCACCGGATCAGCGGGCCGATCATGCGCTCCCTGCACCACATCTCCGTCGACCGCGAGCAGGGCGAGCAGTCGTACCGGGACGCCGTGGAGTACGCCCGGTCAGGCGAGATCGTCGGCATCTTCCCTGAAGCCACGATCAGCCGCTCCTTCGAGATCAAGGAGCTCAAGACCGGAGCCGTGCGGATGGCCGCCGAGGCCCGGGTTCCGCTGATTCCGATGGTCACCTGGGGCACGCAGCTGCTGAAGACCAAGGATCACCCGTCCGACCTGAAGGGCCGCGGCAAGACCATCGGGCTGCACGTCGGTGAACCGCTCGAGGTCACCGGCGCCGACCCGGTGGCCGAGACCGAGCGGCTGAAATCGGCGATGTCGGCGCTGCTCGACAAGGCCATCGCCGAGTACCCCATTGCGCCCGAGGGCCAGTGGTGGGCGCCTGCGCGCCACGGCGGACTTGCCCCGACTCCCGACGAAGCTCGTCGCCTCGACGACGAGGAGAAGGCCGCCCGCGCCGCCAAGAAGGCCGAGCGCAACCGGTAGCGCTCAGGTGCCGACGGAGCCGTCGGCCATCTCGCGCAGGATGTCGAGATGCCCGTTGTGCCGCGCGGTTTCCTCGATCAGGTGCAGCAGGATCCATCTCGCGGTGAGCGGATACTCAGGCGTGGCCTTCGCCATGAGGGCATCCAGGTCGTGCTCGGTGAAGACGGCCCGTGTGCGCGCCGCTTCTTCCTCGTAGAGCCGGATGACCTCATCCAGCGGGAGCGCCGAGCCCTCGTCGAACTCCGCGTCGGGGTTCTCCTTCGTCCATGGGCCGTCGTCCTCGCCGCCCAGCAGACGATCGCTGACCCAGGAGCGCTCCACCCAGCGCAGGTGGTTGAGCACGTTGGCCGGCGCCATGCGTGGCGACGTCGACAGTGGCGTGCTGCGGGCCAGCTCCTGGCTGAGCCCTTGCACCTTTCGGACGGCGGTCTCCTGCGTGTGACGCAGCATCGTCAGCAGCAGGTTGCGCTCGTCCCAGCTCTCGCCCTCACCGGGCCGGTCACGCCGAGTCATCCGCCAACCCTGACACACTGATCCCTGTGAGTGAGCCGTTGGTCCTGGGGATCGAGTCGTCGTGCGACGAGACGGGTGTGGGCATCGTCCGGGGCACCGAGCTGCTGGCCCATGCGGTCGCATCGAGCGTCGACCAGCACGTGCGTTTCGGCGGGGTCGTGCCGGAGGTCGCCAGCCGGGCGCATCTCGAGGCGATGGTGCCGACCCTGGAGCAGGCCTATGCGGAAGCCGGTCTGCGGGTGCAGGACGTCGACGCGATCGCGGTCACCTGCGGGCCTGGCCTCACCGGTGCGCTGCTCGTGGGTGTCGCGGCGGCCAAGGCGCTCGCGCTGGCCCACGACAAGCCGCTCTACGGCGTCAACCACCTCGTCGCGCACGTCGCCGTCGACCAGCTGGAGCACGGACGTCTCGAGCAGCGCGTGGGCGCGCTGCTGGTCAGCGGCGGACACACGGAGATCCTCCTCGTCGACGACATCGCCGCCGACGTCACGATGCTCGGCTCCACGATCGACGACGCGGCGGGGGAGGCGTTCGACAAGGTCGCGCGGCTGCTCGGCCTGCCGTATCCCGGCGGGCCCCACATCGACCGCGAAGCGCGGGACGGCGACGCGACGTCGGTCGCCTTCCCACGCGGCCTCACCCGCGCGCGAGACCTCGAGAAGCATCGCTATGACTTCTCCTTCTCAGGGCTCAAGAGCGCGGTGGCGCGGCACGTGCAGCACGAGGAGCGCATGGGACGCCCGGTGGCCGTCGCCGACGTCGCCGCGTCGTTCCAGGACGCCGTGTGCGACGTGCTGACCCGCAAGACGATCGAGGCCTGCCAGGCGCAGGGCGTCGACACACTCCTCGTGGGCGGCGGCGTCGCCGCCAACGGTCGCCTGCGTGAGCTCATCGAGGAGCGTGCCACCGCCGCCGGTCTCACGGTGCGGGTGCCGCGGCCGGGCCTGTGCACCGACAACGGGGCCATGGTCGCCGCGCTGGGTGCCGAGGTCGTCCGCCGGGGCCTGCCGCCGTCGTCGCTCGACCTGCGGGCGGACTCGAGCATGCCGGTCACCGAGGTCGTCGCCGCCTAGCTGCCGGCCGCTTCCGCGAGTGGCGCAACCTTGTCGTTTCGAGACGACGTGTTGCGCCTATCTGCGCCACTCGATGAGCGATCTGCGCCACTCGGCGGCTAAGTCAGGAAGTTGTCGAGGGCGTCGGAGATCAGCTGGGCCGGTGGGACGCCGCGCGACCTGGCCGCGTCGAGCACCCGCGACTCCAGGGCCGGGGTCATCAGGTCCGGCTCCCCGTCGGCCTTCGCGCGCCGACCGAAGATGCCGAGCGCTGCGAACACGACGGTCCCGAGCACGTCGAGGATGGCGACGATGCCGAACGTGCGCCAGTACCCGTCGCCGAGGTTCTCGCCGTTGAGGATGGCGTTGCAGATCATCGCGGCGACGATCGCCATCGCGACCAACGTGCCGATGAGCAACAGGCGGAGGCGCCCGCGGTCGAGGGCGAGCAGTAGGCAGGCATGGGCCAGGGTCGCCGCGATCGTGACTCCGACTCCGAAGGCGTCCCAGAGGGTGTCCGACTCGAAGTCGGCGCCACCCCAGGTGAGCCACAGCGCGAGGCCGAACGGGACCAACGACACGAGGCCACCGATGAAACCGACGAACGACGTCCGGTGCCCTGCCACGGCGAGGTAGCAGAGCACGGCGATCGACTCGACGCCCACGATGACGGTGGTGAGCAGGACCCGGCCCTCGGTCTCACCGAGCTCGCCACCCCCGAGCAGCGCGATGATGCCGAGCAGGGCGGCGACGGAGAACGAGCCGATGACGAGGATCACGACGATGCGACGGAAATCCTTCATGCCCGAATCCTGACAGCGACCCGGCTCAGGAGGAGGGCTTACGCGTGAATCGGACGATGTCGCCCGGGCGTACCTGGGCGAGCCGATCGACGTGGTCGTCCAGGACCACCGCGATCACCGGATAGCCACCGGTGACCGGGTGGTCCGGTCCGAGCACCACCGGCATCCCCGCGGACACGACCTGCACGCTGCCGCGGACGCACGGCTCGCTCGGCAGCTCGTCAGTCACCTGGCGCTCCAGCGACGGGCCCTCGAGGCGGACGCCGATGCGGTCGGAGCGCGCCGAGACGCTCCACTGGGCGGAGAAGAACGCCCTGACGGCGTCGTCGGTGAACCAGTCGTCGCGCGGGCCTGGGACGGCTGACACCGTGGTCACTCCGCTGGTCAGGAGGGCGGGGACGTCCTCGACCTCGGCGGGATGCGCGGGCGTGCCGACCTCGATGACGTCGCCGGCGGCCACACGCGGCGGCCCCAGGCCGCTCATCGTGTCGGCCGATCGGGAGCCGAGCACGGGGTCGACATCCACGCCACCGGCCACACCGACATACGCCCGCAGGCCGAGCTCCACCGGACCGACCACCACCTCCTGGCCGGCATGCGCGACGAACGCGCGTCCGTGCTCGATGTGCTCTCCGTCGACGTGGACCGGTCCGATGCCGCCGGTGACGGCGAGCCGGTGGTCGGCCTCGGCGCGCAGCCTCAGCCCGCCGGCGAGGACTTCGAGGACAGCGGCGTCGGCAGGGTCGCCCAGCAGGGTGTGCAGCTGACGCATGGCGGCGCGGTCGAAGGCCCCGGAGTCGCCGACGCCCTGCCACCCGAGCCCCGGGCGCCCCGCGTCTTGCACGAGGGTCAGGTGTCCGGGGTCGACGACGAGCAGGCTCATGAGGCCGCCACGAACCGCACGTGGGCTCCCGGCGCCAGGAGGGCCGGCGGGTCACGGTCGACATCGAACATCACGGCGTCCGTGTGTCCGATCAGCTGCCAGCCACCGGGCGACGACCGTGGATAGACGCCGCTGAACTCCCCGGCGAGCCCCACCGACCCGGCCGGGACGCTGGTGCGGGGGGAGTCGCGGCGCGGCACGACGAGCCGCTCGTCGCCTCCGACCAGGTAGGCGAACCCCGGCGCGAACCCGCCGAACGCGACCGTCCACGGCGCGCCGATGTGGGCGGCCACGATCTCGTCCTCGGACAGACCCGTGTGGCTCGCGACGTCGGCCAGGTCGGCGCCGTCGTACGTCACCGGGATCTCGATCTCCTCGGCGTCCTTCGCGGCGGTGATGTCCCGTGGCTCGCTGTGGTCGACGAGCGCACGTAGCTCCGACGGCTCACCGCGCAGCAGCACCGTGCGGGCACCCAGCACGGCGTCGACCTCGTCGTGCAGCGCCGCGAACCAGCCCTGCGCCTCATCGAGCGACGCGCAGTCGATCAGCACGGCACGGTCACCGCACGGCAGGAGCTTCATGGATGCCGCACCTCGGCGCCCGCGTACTCCAGGGCGACCCGGACCGCTCGCACCATGTCGAGGGCTCCGGGGCTGTCGCTGTGCACGCAGATCGAGTCGACCCCTTCGTGCAGCAGCCGTACTGCCTGCAGCGCCGCGTCACGCGGGTCGTCGAGCAGCGCCCCTGGTTCGGAGCGCGGGATGAGCGTGCCTTCGTCGGTGTAACCGCGGTCGGCGAACCCCTCGAGCACCGCCGGCACGCCGGCCGCCTCGGCCAGCCGCAACGACGCGGCACCCGGAAGGCCGACGAGCGGGAGGCCGGCATCGCGGACGGCCTCGACCACGGCGGCGGCCTGTGCCTCGTCGCGGACGATCGTGTTGTAGAGCGCCCCGTGCGGCTTGACGTACGTGACGCTCCCGTCGACTCGCTGGGCCAGGTCGGCGAGGTGAGCGATCTGCTGGGCGACCTCGTCGCGGAGGGCGTCGTGCTCCATGTCCATCGGCACCCGGCCGAACCCCTCGCGGTCCGGGTAGCCGACCTGTGCGCCGACGGCGACGTGGTGCTCGACGGCTGCCGCGCAGGTGGCCGAGATCAGCTCGTCGTCGCCGGCGTACGCACCGCAGCAGACGTTCGCGCTGGTCACGACATGGAGCAGCGCACCGTCCTCACCCGAAGCCCATCGCTCGGTCGACTCACCGAGGTCGGCGTTGAGGTCGATGCGCATGCCACGAGGCTAGGCCACTCGGGCTGCGAGATTTGCGGACTTCTGCAGGCTTTGCCTCCCCCTGGGCCTGCACAAGTCCGCGAATCTGGAGGACTAGAGGCGCTCCACGAGGAAGGCCCGGGCGCCGTCGTCGATGCGGGCCAGGATCACGGTCGCCGACCGGTTGCCCTTCAGCTTCAGTCGCTTCACCAGCTGCTCTGGAACGACGTCGACGCCGCGCTTCTTGACCGTCAGCGTCCCGACGTCGTGGGCTGCGAGCGCGGCGCGCATCGGCTTCTCGCGGTAGGGCAGCTCCTCGACGACGTGGAACGAGCGGGCAAGCGGGTCGCTGCTCCTTTCGTCGGTCGTGACGTAGGCCAGGTGCGCGTCGACGAGGCGCCCGCCCATGCGTGATGCCAGCTCGCCCACGAGGCCGGCCCGGATGACGGCGTCGTCCGGCTCGTGCAGCCAGCCGCCGACCTCGCCGACCTCGCCGGGTTCGCCGAAGCCGATGATCTCGGCGCCAGAGGGCAACGCGGTGGCACGTCGCGGTGCCGTCGCGAGGCCGGGACCCCACAGGCATGCCTCGACCAGGTCGCCGCCGTCGCTGACCCACTGCGCCTCGACCCCCTCGGGCAGCAGGCTGTGCGGGAAACCCGGCAGCGTCTTCACCACGGCCGGCTGCACCAGGTAGCGCGAGACGACGTCCCACGACGGGGTCATCGACGCGGGGTCGAACACGCGCCCGTGGCCGTCACGCCGCGCCGGGTCGAGGAACGGCACCTCGTCCGACATCGGCTGGACGTCGGCGAGATCGGCCTCGACGACCTCCCCGTCGAGCCCGAGTGCACGGAGGTTCGCCCGCGCGATGGCGGCTCGCACCGGATCGCGCTCGACGCCCCGCACCCGCAGGCCCGCCCGCGCGAGCGCCACCAGGTCGCCGCCGATGCCGCAGCCAAGGTCGACGACGGCTGTGACGCCTGCGGCTTTCAGGCGACGGGCCCGTGTGCGGGCCACCGTCGCGCGCGTGGCCTGCTCGAGCGCGTCATGCGAGTAGTACATCCGGGCCGCGTCGTCGCCGAACTTGCTGTTGGCCTTGGTCCGCAGCTCGTGCTGGGTGAGGGCCGCCGCCACGAGCTCGGCCGAGTGCGAACGACGCAGTCGCGTGCCCAGCGCCAGGTCGGACTCGACACCGGCGCGGGCCTCGACCTCCGCGAGCAAGTCCTGGCCTTCAGGGGCGAGCAAGCGCTCCAGTGTCGTGACATCCACAGCTTGATTCTCCCTGCAGCGAACACCGTTAGCACTCTGTTGGGGCGAGTGCTAGATTTCGATGTGGCGTCCCGCAGCGGATGCCAACCACGTTCACCCGTTGAAAGGGGAGGTCGACCAGTGTCGGTCACCATCACGCCGCTCGAGGATCGTCTTGTCATCAAGGCGGTCGAGGCCGAGCAGACCACCGCGTCCGGTCTCGTCATCCCGGACACCGCCAAGGAGAAGCCGCAGGAGGGCGAAGTCATCGCCGTGGGCCCTGGCCGCATCGACGACAACGGCAACCGCGTCCCGCTCGACGTCTCCGTCGGCGACAAGGTCATCTTCAGCAAGTACGGCGGCACCGAGGTCAAGTACGGGGGCGAGGACCTGCTCATCCTCAGCGCCCGCGACGTCCTCGCCGTCGTCTCCTGATCTGACGTCCCGGCTCCCGGTTTCGCGGGGGCCGGGACGCCTCATCTCACACCATCTGAGCCCAGAAGGAAACCGTATGCCCAAGATCCTCGAGTTCGACGAGGACGCCCGCCGCGCCCTCGAGCGTGGCGTCGACCGCCTCGCCGACACCGTCAAGGTCACCCTCGGCCCCCGTGGCCGCTACGTCGTGCTCGACAAGAAGTGGGGCGCGCCGACCATCACCAACGACGGCGTCACCGTCGCCCGCGAGATCGAGCTCGACGACCCGTTCGAGAACCTCGGCGCCCAGCTCGCCAAGGAAGTCGCCACCAAGACGAACGACGTCGCCGGTGACGGCACCACCACCGCCACCGTGCTGGCCCAGGCGATGGTCCACGAGGGCCTGCGTGCCGTGGCCGCCGGCGCCAACCCGATGGGCCTGAAGAAGGGTATCGAGGCCGCCGTCGACGCCGTCACGGCCAAGCTCCGTGAGCTCGCCCGTGACGTCGACGACAAGAAGGACATGACCGCCGTCGCCACCGTCTCCTCGCGCGACGAGCGCATCGGCGAGCTCATCGCCGAGGCCTTCGACAAGGTCGGCAAGGACGGCGTCATCACCGTCGAGGAGTCCAACACCCTCGGCACCGACCTCGAGTTCACCGAGGGCATGCAGTTCGACAAGGGTTATCTCTCGCCCTACATGGTCACCGACACCGAGCGCATGGAGTCGGTCCTCGACGACGCGTACATCCTCGTGCATCAGGGCAAGATCTCGTCGGTCTCCGACCTCCTGCCGCTGCTCGAGAAGGTCATCGGCGCCGGCAAGTCGCTGTTCATCATCGCCGAGGACGTCGAGGGCGAGGCCCTGTCGACGCTGGTCGTCAACAAGATCCGCGGCACGTTCACGTCCGTCGCCGTCAAGGCGCCTGCGTTCGGCGACCGCCGCAAGGCCATGCTGCAAGACATCGCGACGCTCACCGGCGCCCAGGTCGTGACGCCCGACGTCGGCCTCAAGCTCGACCAGGTCGGCCTCGAGGTGCTCGGCACCGCGCGCCGCGTGGTCGTCACCAAGGACGACACCACGATCATCGACGGCGGCGGCGACAAGGCCGAGGTCGACGGCCGGGTCAAGCAGATCAAGTCCGAGATCGAGCTCAGCGACTCCGACTGGGACACCGAGAAGCTTCAGGAGCGTCTCGCCAAGCTGGCCGGTGGCGTCTGCGTCATCCAGGTCGGCGCGGCCACCGAGGTCGAGCTCAAGGAGAAGAAGCACCGCATCGAGGACGCCGTCTCGGCGACCCGCGCGGCCATCGAAGAGGGCATCGTCGCCGGCGGCGGCGCAACCCTCGTCCACGCCGCGTCGGTCCTCGACGACGACCTCGGACTCACCGGCGACGAGGCGGTCGGCGTCCGTGTGGTCCGCATCGGCATGGACGCACCGTGCGAGTGGATCGCCCGCAACGGCGGCGAGTCCGGCGAGGTCGTCGTGGCCAAGGTCCGCGAGTCGGGCCAGGGCTACAACGCGGCCACCCGCGAGTACGGCGACCTCGTCGCCCAGGGCGTCCTCGACCCGGTGAAGGTGACGCGCTCCGCGCTCGCCAACGCCGCGTCGATCACCGCCATGCTGCTCACCACCGAGACGCTCGTGGTCGAGAAGCCGGCCGAGGAGGAAGACGCCCACGCCGGTCATTCGCACTGATCGAACGATCGCCGCGACGCCCGTCCCTCTCGAGGGGCGGGCGTCGCGCTGTCTCCCGACTAGCGTGGGACCGTGACGATCGAACCGGGCTGGCCGGTCGCGTTCGCGCTCGCGGCTCTCCTCCTGCTCGCGCTCGGGGCGCACCGGGTCGGCGGCTACGGCCTCGACCGCTCCGTGCTGGTCGCCGCCATCCGCGCCCTCGTCCAGCTCACGCTGATCGCGCTCGTCATCCGTGCGGTCGTCGACGACCTGAGGCTGTCGGCTGCGCTCGTCGTCGTGATGTTCGCGGTCGCGGTCTTCACCACGGGGCGCCGCGTGGAGGCCGCGCACGCCTGGGTCTGGGTGGCGGTCGCCGTGGGCGCGGGCGCGGTTCCAGTGCTCGCCATCGTGCTGCTCAGCGGCGCGGTCCCCGCCGAGGGCATCGCCGTCATCCCGATCGCCGGCATCATCGTCGGCAACGCGATGACGGCGCACACGATCTCCGGCCGACGCACGTTCGACGCCTTGCGAGAGGAGAACGCGCAGTACGAAGCCTCCCTGTCGCTCGGTCTGCTTCCCGCCCAGGCGATCGGTGAGATCGTCCATCGCCGGGCGCCGGAGGCGCTGCTGCCCGGGCTCGATCAGGTGCGCACCACCGGGCTCGTGACCCTGCCCGGCGCGTTCATCGGCGTGATGCTCGGCGGTGGGTCGCCGGTCCAGGCCGCCACCGTGCAGGTGCTCGTGCTGTTCGGCATCATGGCCGCCCAGGCGATCACGGTGGTGGTCGCCGAGCGTCTCGTCGAGGCGCGCCGGCTCCTGCCCGCCGACCTGCGCGTCAGCCTGGTCGACTAAGTGTGATGTCCAGCCCGGTTGTGCGATCGGGTTCGACTCGAGGATGCCTTCGTCGCTGGGCGTTCCACCCTCGGCGATCGGGCCGGTGTGACCGTCGACGCAGCCACGCCTCCTGGGGACGCCCAGGCTCGCGGGTAGCATTGGTGCATGGAGCAGCCTTCCGTTCCCGACAAGTTCGCCGCCCTGGGGCTCACCTACGACGACGTCCTGCTGCTGCCGGGGGAGACCGACGTCATCCCGAGCGAGGTCGACACCACGTCCCGCCTCACGCGCGGCCTCGACCTGCGGATTCCGCTCCTCTCCAGCGCCATGGACACAGTCACCGAGGCCCGCATGGCCATCGCGATGGCCCGCGAGGGTGGCATCGGCATCCTGCACCGCAACCTCTCCATCGACGACCAGGCGTACCAGGTCGACCTGGTCAAGCGCACCCAGACGGGCATGATCCCCAACCCCGTCACCATCCACCCCAAGGCCACCCTCGAGGAGCTCGACGAGACGTGCGGCGAGTACCGCGTGTCCGGCCTGCCGGTCGTCGACCAGGACGACAAGCTGCTCGGCATCATCACCAACCGAGACCTGCGCTTCGTCCCCGTGGCCGAATGGGGCACCCGCACGGTCGGCGAGATCATGACGCCGATGCCGCTCATCACCGGACCAGTCGGCATCAGCCGTGAGGACGCATCGGCCCTCCTGCGGGCCCACAAGCGCGAGCGCCTGCCCATCATCGACGACGAGGGCCATCTCCGCGGCCTCATCACCGTCAAGGACTTCGTGAAGTCCGAGCAGTACCCGCTGGCCAGCAAGGCCGCCGACGGTCGTCTGCTCGTGGGTGCCGCGGTCGGCTTCTTCGACGACGCGTGGGACCGCGCCAACGCCCTGCGCGAGGCCGGCGTCGACGTCCTCGTGGTCGACACCGCGCACGGCCACGCCCGGCTGCTGCTCGACATGGTCAAGCGGGTCAAGGCCGACCCCGCCTTCGGCGACGTGCAGGTCATCGGCGGCAACGTCGCGACTCGTGCAGGAGCCCAGGCTCTCGTCGACGCCGGAGCCGATGCCGTCAAGGTCGGCGTCGGGCCCGGCTCCATCTGCACCACCCGAGTCGTCGCAGGCGTGGGTGTGCCGCAGGTGTCGGCCGTCTACGAGGCGTCGCTGGCCTGCAAGCCGGCCGGTATCCCGGTCATCGCCGACGGCGGCCTGCAGCACTCCGGCGACATCGCCAAGGCGCTGGTCGCAGGCGCCGACACCGTGATGGTCGGCTCGCTTCTGGCCGGCTGCGATGAGAGCCCGGGCGAGCTGATCTTCGTCAGCGGCAAGCAGTTCAAGAGCTACCGCGGCATGGGCTCCATCGGCGCCATGGCCTCACGCGGCAAGAAGTCGTACTCCAAGGACCGCTACTTCCAGGCCGACGTCACCAGCGACGACCAGATCGTGCCGGAGGGCATCGAGGGCCAGGTGGCCTACCGCGGGCCGCTCGGCGCCGTCGCCCACCAGCTCATCGGAGGCCTGCACCAGTCGATGTTCTACGTCGGCGCGAACACCATCCCCGAGCTGCAGGAGCGCGGCCGGTTCGTCCGCATCACGGTGGCCGGGCTCAAGGAGAGCCACCCGCACGACATCCAGATGACCGTCGAGGCACCCAACTACAACGGCCGTTAGTCGCTCGCGGTCTGGTCCCGAGGCCGTTTGAGCGACCACGGCTGCAGGTGCTCGTACCCCTTGACCGACGTCCGACGCATGGGCTTGACGCGCAGGTCGTCGTCGTCGCGCACCTCGTCGGCCATCGCCCGGTCGATGACCGCGCTGGCCGGCCTCGCCACGGACGTCAGGCGCGACGCGATGTTGACCACGGGCCCGAACACGTCGCCCATGTGGTTGAGGACCTTGCCGTAGGCCATCCCGATCCGGACCGCCGGGAAGTCGTCGTCGGCCTCGTGCTCGCCGAGCAGCGCCAAGGCGAGCAGTGCCGCCTGCCTGGGCTCGTCGACGAGGAACAGCACCTCGTCACCGATCGTCTTGACGACGTGCCCGTGATGGTCGGTGATCAGCTCGGCCGTGACCTCCTCGAACCGTTCGACCATCGCGGTGAGCTCGTCCCGGGTCATCGTGCGGCTGAGTGACGTGTAGCCGACGATGTCGGCGAACCCCACGCACTGGGGCAGGGCGTCGACGTCATCGGACTCGGTGAGCAGCAGCCGTGTGGTGGCGTTGACGAGGTGCCGGCGCCATGCGTGGGACTGCACCCGTTCGCCCAGCGGGATCACCTGCTGGAGCGCCGCCAGGTCGCCGGCCGCGAACTCGTCCTCGGACTCGGCCGTCAGCGAGCCGAGGAACGCGCGGACCTGCCAGTCGGCCAGTCGGGCGAACGAACGTCCGATCGTCCGGATGATCGCCTGCTCGTTCTCGGGCTCGATGACGCCGAGCCCGATCAGCTCCTCGGTGACGCGGAGGGCCTCGACGTCGGCTGTCGTGAACGCGACGTCGTCGTCATCGACCTCGGGGAACCCGAGCGCCTTCCAGCGCCGACGAGCCACGTCGGCATCGACTCCGGAGAGCTCGCTGACCTCGGCACGGGTCAGGTGCGGTTGCTCGCCGAGCACCATCTCGGAGATGGCGCGGACGACCTCGGAAGAGTCGAGGGCCGACTCCTCGGGGTCGGTCATTCGCCCTGGTTGGCCTCGAGTCGCGCCTTGTCGGCGGCGGAAATCGCTTCGCGGATGGCCGGGATGTCCTCGGTCAGCTGGCGGCCGGCGTCCGGCGTGAAGTTGAGAGCCGTGACGTTGGTCTTGGTGACCACGGCGGCGGAGCGGAGCGCGTGGTTCATGATCGCGGCCTCGCCGATGAAGGTGCCGGGACCGACGGTGGCGACCTCCTCCTTGTGACGACGAACGGAGACCTCACCTTCGAGGAGGTAGTACGCGGCGTCGGCGGGAGTGCTCTCGTGGATCAATGTCCAGCTCTCCGGCAGGTGAACGAGCCGGCCGGTCTCGGCCATCTGCTGGACTTCCTTGTCGCTGAGGCCTGACAGCTCCTTGAGCCGGGCAATGGTCGCCGGGTCAGGGGCGAAGCGATCTTTGCGCATGTTGGCACCGGGAACTTCCTGCTCAGGGCAACCCGTGGGGATCACCGAAATCCACCCTCTTGAAGCGGATACTTCCATCCGCCGTCACCGGTGTCCACCCATCCCAGCGTGGGTCGGGTCACCTGTGAGCCGCGTACCCTGAGCGCATGGACACCGAGATCGGCACGGCCAAGCGGGGTCGCCGCGCCTACTCCTTCGACGACATCGCGATCGTGCCCAGCCGCCGAACCCGCGATCCGGAGGAGGTCTCGACCGCCTGGCAGATCGACGCATACCGCTTCGAGCTCCCGGTCATCGCCGCGCCGATGGACTCGGTCATGAGCCCCGAGACCGCCATCGCCCTCGGTCGTCACGGCGGTCTGGGCGTCCTCGACCTCGAGGGTCTCTGGACCCGGTACGAGAACCCGGACAAGCTGCTCGACGAGCTCGTGTCGATCGACGCCGCGCAGGCCACCGGCCGACTGCAGGAGATCTACGCGGAACCGATCAAGCCCGAGCTGATCACGGCCCGACTGCAGCAGATCCGTGACGCGGGCGTCACGGTGGCGGGCGCGCTCTCGCCGCAACGCACCAAGCAGTTCGCTGACGTGGTGGTCGACTCCGGCGTCGACCTGTTCGTCATCCGCGGCACCACCGTCTCGGCCGAGCACGTCTCAGGACAGATGGAGCCGCTGAACCTCAAGGAGTTCATCTACGAGCTCGACGTCCCGGTCATCGTGGGTGGCTGCGCCACCCATCAGGCGGCCCTGCACCTCATGCGCACCGGCGCCGCCGGCGTGCTCGTCGGCTTCGGCGGGGGAGCCGCGCACACCACCCGTTCCGTGCTCGGCGTCGCCGTGCCGATGGCATCGGCGGTGGCCGACGTCGCCGCCGCCCGGCGCGACTATCTCGACGAGTCCGGCGGCCGGTACGTGCACGTCATCGCCGACGGCTCGATCGGCCGCAGCGGCGACATCGCCAAGGCCATCGCGTGCGGTGCCGACGCCGTGATGATCGGCTCGCCGTTCGCGCGAGCGGTCGAGGCGCCCGGGCGCGGGTTCCACTGGGGTGCCGAGGCGTGGCACGCCGAGCTGCCCCGCGGCGAGCGGGTCGAGATCGGCAGCGTCGGCTCGCTGGAGGCCGTGCTGTTCGGGCCGTCGTCGGTCCCCGACGGCACCATGAACCTCATCGGCGCTCTGCGCCGCGCCCTGGCCACCACGGGGTACACCGACCTCAAGGAGTTCCAGCGCGTCGAAGTCGTCGTGGGTTGAACGGTCCGCGACGGGCGAGGAGGGTCTAGGGATGCGCAACCGCGCAGGCGCTCACCGCGTACTGGTGTATCCCGGGAAGAGGGGCGTTCAGTACCTCCGAATGCTGCACCAGGCACCGATCGAGGCCGGATTCGAGATCGTGCCGACCAAGGTCAAGGACCTGGAAGCCGAGGGAGAGCGCCTCAGACGCGGTGATGTGTTGCACATCCATTGGACTCAGCCCATCGCGCAAGAGGTTGACAGCGAGGAAGAGGCGTGGGCGTCGGTGGCCGCGTTCATGCAGTTCGTTGAACGCATGCAGGGCAACGGGGTGCGCATCGTGTGGACCGTGCACAATCGCCTACCGCATCGGATGAGGTTCTTGGAGCCCGAGCTCGCCCTCAGCCAGTTTCTTGCCGACAGCGCGGACCGCATCCACATCATGTCTCCGGAGACCCCGGCAGCCGTCGAAGATCTCTACCAGCTGCCGCCGGAAAGGTTGCTGCGCATCCCGCATCCCAGCTACAAGGGTGAGCACGATGCGTCGGTCTCGCGCGAACGCGCACGAGACCTGTTGGGGGTCCCGCACGACGAGCCCACGGTCCTGTTCTTCGGACGCATGCATCCCTACAAGGGTGTAGACACCCTGCTCAAGGCGATCGCCATCATGGGCGACCGTGGGATGTCGGCACCTTCGCTGCTGCTCGCCGGAAAGCCGAAGTTCCGGGCTGAGCGAGAAGAGATCGAGGCGATGCTTCCCGTGGACTCGCGTGTGGTCACGCACTTCGAACACGTCGACGACGATGACATCCCCACGTGGTTCGGGGCTGCCGACGTGGCGGTCTTTCCCTTCCGGTCGATTCTCAACTCCGGGAGCGTCCATCTCTCGGCGACCCTCGGCGTGCCAGTGATTCTTCCCGGCGAGCCACATCTGAGGAGCCAGTTCCGCGACGAACCCTGGGTTCGCTTCTACGATCCGGAGGACGCGGCAAGCTCCTTGGCCGATCTCCTGGCCCATCCGGACGAGACCGACCACTCGGAGTCGATGGCGCGATTCTCCGAGCGGTTGGCACCCGAGAAGGTGTCGCAGCAATACCTGGACATGCTGCGCGAGCTGGTCGTGGTTCCGTCCAGCGAGCGAAAGGGGACCGGGCTGCTCCGGCGCGCCAGGAGCTACCTGCGTCGGAGCTAGCCACGCTCACCTGAACCTGCGTGGACCGGAGCAGGCCGATCGATGAGAAGAAGCGTCGCTTTCACCTGCCGCTCGTTCGCCATCGGGGGACACCCTGGCGGCAGCCCGGTACTCAACTGTTCCTGCAATCGTCGGACAATCGAGAACCGCGAACCTATCCTTTCCGGAGGGGATCCATTCACTCGAGGAGATTCTGTGCGCCGTCCTTCTGCCCTCCTGCTGACGCTGACGCTGACGCTGGCGCTCGTCGCGTCCGTCGTCGGTATCACCACGTCGGCGACGGCGACTCCGCCGGGTACTACGCCGGACACCGGGAGCTTCTACGTCGCTCCGGATCCGCCCACGGTAGGTCAGCCGGTGAAGCTGACAGGGAACTTCCCCTCCGGCACGTTCATGGTGACGTTCTACAAGCGGACCGGGGCCGACACGTGGGCGTCCATCGGCACCGATCAGAGCAACACGTCGGGCAACGCGTATCTGACCACCCACGTGGTGAACGAGCAGGAGGATCTTTACGCCCGGATCACCTCAGGCGGTTCGGGTCGCACCGAGGTGAAGACGGTGACGCCGGTTCCGGCCCCCGTCGTCGGGCCCACTGGTCCTGACGTCGGAAGCCTGTACCAGGCTCCGGAAACCTACTCCGAAGGCGACGTCATCTCGATGACGGCCAACTTCCCCAGCGGCACCTTCCCGATCACCCTGTACCGGGAGAGCGCGGCCAACGTCTGGACGGCCATCGCCACCAAGACGAGCAACAGTTCCGGTAACGCCACGTTCACCGGCTTCCCGGTGACCAGCACGACTCAGAACGTCTTCGCGCGCAAGGCGAACAACGAGCGCACCGAGGTCGACCCGATCGCGCCGTCACCGAAGCTGACGCTGAGCATCCGGCGGGACTGCCCGGTGCAGAACTGCGCATCGACGGCGACCGCCTACGGCGAGCTCGACCCCGCGCAGGAGGGTCGCCAGGTCTCGCTGCAGTACCTGAGCGGTTCATCCTGGGTGCCGGTCGTCGGCGCGTCGCCGGCAACGTCCGGCGCCGACGGCAAGGTCACCATCAACTTCCCCGTGGGCAGCCTGTCCCAGTGGGCGAGCCGTTCCTACCGCCTGACGAGTGCGGCCGACGGATCGAATCCCGCGGTGACGTCGAACACGATCCAGTTCATGCCCGGTCCCACGGAGCTGGGGCACAACGTCCTGCGCGTCGACGTCGACAAGGGCGTCTTCCCCGCCACGAAGGGCCCCGAGTACCCGGCCAAGGCCACCCTGAGCACGGACGGCCAGGTCTCCCTCAACAACGTCAAGGTCGAGGAGTTCGGTGTCCGTGGCTTCTCCACGGCCGGATACCCGAAGAAGCCCTTCAAGCTCAAGTTCGAGGACAGCCCCAATCGCCACCAGGCGTCTTCGGCATGGAAGCGGACAAGAGCTGGACCCTGCTCGCCAACTGGCTCGACCGCTCGTTCGTCCGTGACAAGGTCGGACTCGAGCTCGGTCGCAGAGATGAAGAACGGGTGGACCCCTGACAGCCGCTACGTCGAGCTCTTCCTGAACGACCGTTATCAAGGTGCCTACCTGATGACCGAGTCGGTCAAGATCGACGGCGACCGCGTCGACGTCGACAAGAAGCAAGGCATGATCATGGAGACCGACGGGAAGACGGTGGAGGACTCCAAGCTCGGCTTCACGTCGTCGAAGGGCATCGTCTGGGCGTTCAAGGATCCCGACAATTACGAGCCCAGTGATCCGGAGCAGGTCAGCGATGCCAAGAAGACGGCGATCAAGGACCGGATCAACGCCTTCGAGTCGAAGCTGTACAGCGACGCGACGCGGGAGCAGTACGTCGACTTCCTCGACGTCGACAAGGCCATCGACTTCTACTTCATCAGGGAGTTCACCAAGGAGCGCGACGGCGACATGTATCGCAGCAACTACGTGTCCTGGGACCCCTCCTTCGGCTCTGAGTCCCTGAGCGACAACAAGCTCCACTTCGGTCCGGCCTGGGACTTCGACCGCAGCGCCGGCATCACCGGCGAGACCGATGCCGTCCACGTGTACGTCGATTCACCACAAGGGTTCTACCTCCGTGGCACCGGCACCCACAGCGAGCACCCGACGTACCGGACGCACTGGTTCGTGCAGCTCTTCAAGAGTGAGTCCTTCAAGACCGCGGCTGCGCTTCAATGGGACGCCAAGCGGACCGTGTTCGAGTCGGCCTCCCAGATCGCCCGGGATGCCGACGACGCCCTCGGCCCGGGAGCCGAGAACGACCAGAAGCGCTGGCCACAGAGCCGGCGGTACAAGGATCGTGGGTCCCACCAGGACGAGATCGATTACGTGGCCGACTGGTATGACAAGCGATTCGCCTGGCTGGACGCCAACCTGTAGACCCGAACCCGTTGTTCGGCCCACGGAGCCGTCAAACCGGATTAGGGTGATTCCCACGCAAGCGATAGACCACCGGGAACCTCATTGATGCGCCGAATCGTCAGCGTCACCACCGCAGTCGCGCTGTTGAGCTTCACGCTCGTCAGCTGCGGCGGTGGCAGCGACGCGCCGACCGTCTCGAACTCGGCCCCGTTCGTGGGTGAGAAGTTCACCCTGAGCGGCTCCGTCGACGCCGACGGTTCACGGTCGGTCGTGCTCCAGTCGTACGACGAGGGTTGGAGCGAGGTGGCCAAGACCGACACGACGACGGACGGCGGGTACACGTTCACGACGTCCACGGACGCGCCGTCGGTTCGCTACCGCGTGATCGCCGCTGCAACGGGTGATCTCGAGCAGCACGTCTCCACGGCGGTGAAGGTCACCACGGTCGTCGACGAGGTCTACCTCGCACTGGTCCGAGCCGGCGGCTCCGGAGGCACCGCCATCGGTGAGTCGAAGTACCTCAAGGCCGGACGCAGCTTCGAGCTGCAGTGGCTCGACGGCTCGAAGTGGAAGAAGCTGGGCTCGGCCAAGGAGGACGGAAGCGGTCGGGTCAGCATCCCGTTCAAGGTCAAGGGCTCGCGCTTCTACCGCCTCGTCGGCGACGTGATCGCCGGCACCAAGGGCGCCACCTCGCCGGCCACGCGATTCACCAAGGGCCCGAAGAAGCTGGGCCAGAAGGTCCTGTACGTCAACACCGACGACTTCAAGGATCCCGTCGTCCGGAAGGCTCCGTACGAGGCCAACGCCGTGATGGTCACCGACGGGCAGGTCACCAAGCCGTTCCGCGTCGACGAGTTCGCGGTGCGCGGCAACACGAGCGCCAAGAGCATCAAGAAGCCGTACAAGATGAAGTTCAAGAAGAACCGGCGGCCCTTCGGCCTGCCCGAGGACAAGACGTGGGTCCTGCTCGCGAACTTCCAGGACCGGACGCTCGTGCGCAACCAGATGGCCTACAACATCGGCGCCGGCCTGGACCACCTCAACTGGACCCCCCGCGGAACCTTCGTGGAGCTGTACCTGAACGGCACGTACAAGGGGAGCTACCAGCTCTCGGAGTCGATCAAGATCGACAAGAACCGGATCAACATCGACCAGAAGAAGGGCATCGTCGTCGAGGTCGACAAGCACTACGAGGACGAGGGGATCCCCGGCTTCTTCGGTGACCACCAGATCCCCTATGCGTTCAAGGATCCGGACGAGCGCAAGACGGGCAAGGAGCTCGAGGAAGGCATCACCGACGACAAGATCGCCGGGATGAAGTCACGGATTCTCGCATTCGAGAAGGTGCTGTACGGCAGCGACTTCGATGACCCGGACGAGGGCTGGACGAAGTACCTCGACATCGACTCGGCGGTCGACTTCTACCTGGCCAAGGAGCTGACGAAGGAGAACGACAGCGACTTCTACCGCAGCACGTTCTTCTACATCCCCGACTACACCTCGCCATCCTCCAAGTTCGTCATGGGCCCCATCTGGGACTTCGACCGCAGTGCGGGCGCCAAGCCTGATGCGGTCGAGACGCGGACGACGATCGCGAGCCCGAAGGGATGGTGGCTGCGCGGCAAGGGTTCGCAGCACCACAGCACCACGCGGACGCACTGGTACGTCCAGCTGTTCAAGGACCCGGTGTTCGTCGACGCGGTCAAGAAGCGGTGGGCCGAGAAGCGCGGATTCTTCAAGGACCTCGTCGATCACGGCGTGGAACGTGAAGCCAGGGAAGTCGGCGTCGCCGCCAAGAACGATCGCGACCTGTTCGGTGGCATCGACAGTGGGCGGCTGGCGGCACGTGCCCCGACGTATGCCGGAGAGATCGCCTACCTGAAGGACTGGTACCAGAAGCGATTCGCCTGGATGGACAGCAAGCTTCGCTGAGCTGCCCCATCAGCCTCCTGTGAATTGAGCGCCAAGTTCTCAGGTAGGATCGCTCATCATGCAGCGTTCCCTCTTGGCCGTCGTGGCCGTACTGATGACGCTGATGCTCAGCGCCTGCGGTACCAGTGCCGACGCGCCGACCGTCTCCAACGAGGCCCCGTTCGTGGGTGAGAAGTTCACCCTCGACGGCGCCGTCGAGGCCAAGGGAGCACGGTCGGTCGTGCTCCAGGAGTTCGACGACGGGGGCTGGGACGCCGTCGCCGAGGCCGAGACCACGGCGGACGGCGAGTACTCGTTCACGACGTCCCAGGACGAGCCCGTGATGACCTATCGCGTGTTCGCTGCCGCGACGGAAGAGCTCGAGCAGCACGAGACGGCATCGGTGAAGGTCACGTCCGTGGAGGACGAGGTCCACCTCTCGGTCGTGCGGGCCGGCACGTCGGGCACGGCGATCGGGGAGTCCAAGTACCGCAAGGCCGGCCGCAACTTCGAGCTGCAGTGGCTCGACGGCTCGAAGTGGAAGAAGCTGGGCTCGGACACCGAGGACGACCACGGCCGGGTCAGCATCCAGTTCGACGTCAAGGGCTCGCGCTTCTACCGCCTCGTCGGCGACGTCATCGGGGGCACGGAGGGCGCGACGTCACCGGCCACGCGATTCACCAAGGGACCGAAGAAGCTCGGCCAGAACGTCCTCTACGTGACCGTCGACGACTTCAAGGACCCGGTCGTCAAGGGTGCCGACTACGAGGCCAATGCGGTGATGGTCACTGACGGCCAGGCCACCAAGCCGTTCCGGGTCGACGAGTTCGCGGTGCGCGGCAACTCGTCCGCGTCGAAGGTCAAGCACCCGTACAAGATCAAGTTCAAGAAGGCGCGTCGACCCTTCAACCTCCCCGAGGACAAGACGTGGATCCTGCTGGCGAACTACGGCGACCGGTCCCTCGTCCGCACCGCGCTCGGCTACGACATGGGTGCCGGGCTCGATGGCCTTACCTGGACCCCTCGCGGCACCTTCACCGAGCTGTACGTCAACGGCGACTACAAGGGCAGCTACCAGCTCTCGGAGTCGATCAAGATCGACAAGAACCGCGTCAACATCGACAAGGAGAAGGGCGTCATCGTCGAGATCGACAAGCACTACGCGGAGGACGGCATCCCCGGCTTCTTCGGCGACCACAAGCTCCCGTACGCCATGAAGGACCCCGACGAGCGCAAGAAGGGCAAGGACGCCGACGAGGGCATCACCGACGACAAGGTCGCCGCCTTCAAGTCACGCATCCTCGACTTCGAGAAGGTGCTGTACGGCGCGGACTTCAAGGACCCGGAGACCGGCTGGACGAGATACCTCGATCTCGACTCGGCCGTCGACTACTACCTGGTCAAGGAGTTCTCGAAGGAGAACGACGGCGACTTCTACCGCAGCAACTTCTTCTACATCCCCGACTACACGAGCGCGGACACGCCGTTCTTCATGGGTCCGGTGTGGGACTTCGACCGCAGCGCGGGCTCCAAGCCGGACGAGACCGAGAGCGGCACCACCGTCGCGAGCCCGCAGGGCTGGTGGCTGCGTGGCAACGGCTCGCCCAACCACAGCACCGACAAGACCCACTGGTACGTCCAGATGACCAAGGATCCGGTGTTCCTCGACGCGCTCGAGAAGCGGTGGGCCGAGAAGCGCGGGTTCTTCAAGGACCTCGCCGACCACGGAGTGGAGCGCGAGGCCGCGAAGGTCGGCGTCGCCGCGAAGAACGACAGGGACCGATGGGGCCCCGAGTCCCCGCAGCGTCTCCCGGCCCGGGCCTCGACCTACAAGGGTGAGATCGCGTTCCTGAAGAACTGGTACCAGCAGCGGTTCGCCTGGATGGACAGCCAGCTCCGGTGACTTCGAACACCCGGGAGAATCCTGAGGTTTTCCTCGTATTTCTCAGCGGCGGGGTACGATCTTCTGGCCCGAGGCGTTGCGCTCGCACGCCTCGCCGTCCTGAACAGTCCCGGGGGAACCCTTCATGCGTCGATCCGTCCTTGCCGTCGTGCTCACCGTCCTCGCGGCACTGCTCGCAGCTCTCGGTGGCTCCCCTGGCGCGGCCATGCCGTCAGCACCCCAGCTGGCCGGCATCGCCTACGCGGGCGAGGACACCGGGAGTCTCTACGTCGCTCCCGAGGAGTTCTTCGAGGGCGAAAAGGTCAAGCTCACGGCGAACTTCTCGAATGAGGTTGCCCTCGCCGACGTCACGTTCTATCGGGAGACCTCTCCCGGCTCCGGTGACTACGAGGAGTTCGACAGCGATCAGGCCAACAAGTACGGCAACGCCTACATCACGGACTACCAGGTCAACGAGAAGCAGGAGATCTTCGCGAGAGCCGGCGACGCAGGTGTGACCGAGCTCCGCATGCTCGAGCCCAAGACCATCGACGCAGGCAGCTGCGCCCAGGCCGGGAGCCTGTATGCCAGTCCAGCCATTTTCACCGCCGGTCAGGACGTCAAGCTCACCGCCAACTTCGCCAGCGACCAAGCGGGAAGCAACGTCACGTTCTACCAGAAGGTCGGGGCGGAGTCGGTGAGTCTTGGCGCCGACGACGCCAACTCCTCCGGCAACGCCTACCTCGCCGGCCACCAGGTCGATGACGAGCAGCAGATCTTCGCGCTCAACAGCAAGGGCACCTGCACTCCGACGGTCACCGTGAAGCCCACCGTGGTCACACCCGATGGCTTCACCAAGACCGGCACCCTCACGACCAACCCCACGTCGATCAGGGAAGGTCGGACGGCCACGATCGTGGCGAACTTTCCCTCCGGCACCTACGACGTCACAGCTTTCCAGCTGAAGGATGGTACGTGGGAGGCGATCGGTTCGGCCAGGAGCAACTCCTCCGGAGACGCCAGCATCACCGGCCACAAGTTCGACGGCACGGAGACGATTTTCGCGGCGACGAGCACTGGTCAGCGGACCGGCGTCAGAAACATTGCGACGATCCCGCCCAACGTCGTCACCGGCGGGCCCAAGACCCTCGGGAAGAACGTCGTCTACGTGACGACCGACTCTGGTGCCACCCCCAAGACGAAGGGCGTCAACTACAAGGGCAAGGCCGTTCTCGAGACCAACGACGTGCCCACCTCGACGTTCGACGTCGACGAGTTCGCCGTGCGTGGCAACTCTTCGGCCGACAAGCCGAAGAAGCCGTACAAGATCAAGTTCGAGGACAAGCGGTCGCCGTTCGGCATGCCCTCCGACAAGACGTGGATCCTGCTGGCCAACTACGGCGACTGGACGCTCGTCCGCAGCATGGTCGCCTGGGACCTCGGCGCGATGCTTGACGGTCTCAGGTGGACGCCGAAGAGCACCTTCGCCGAGCTCTTCGTCAACGGCAAGTACGTCGGCAGCTACCAGATGGTGCAGTCGATCAAGATCGACAAGACCCGGGTGAACGTCAGCAAGACCACGGGTCAGGTCATCGAGTTCGACCCGCACTGGAAGGAAGACGGCGTGCCGGGCATGGTCGGCAAGACCGGGGTGAACTACGCCTGGAAGGACCCCGACGAGTTCAAGGACGGCGGCAACGACCCGGAGGGTCTGACCAACGCGAAGATCACCGCCATGAAGCAGCGGATCCGCGCCTTCGAGGACGTCCTCTACGGTCCGTCGGGAAACCGCGACTGGCACACCTACGACCCGCCCACTCCGGCGGATGATTGGACGACCTACCTGGACATGAGCTCCGCGGTCGACTACTACCTCGCCCGCGAGTTCACGAAGGACAACGACGCGGACATGTACCGCAGCAACTACTTCTACACCAACAACGTCGACCCGAGCTCGACGGACAAGTTCTTCATGGGTCCGATCTGGGACTTCGACCGCAGCGCCGGCGCGCACGACCCGAGTGACACGAACATCCACCTACCGACCGGCTGGTGGATGCGTGGCAACGGCTCGAAGAACCACAACACCAACAAGATCCACTGGTACACGCGCATCACCGATGACCCACGCTTCCTGAACGCCGTGCACCAGCGGTGGGCCGCGACCAAGCAGTACTTCCGGCCCGTGGGACCCGATGGCGTCAGCGCTGCGGTGAGCAAGCTTGGCGGTGCCAACGACTACGCCCTGGGCAAGCAGGTGGCTGCCAACGACCGGGCGGTCTGGCAGAGCTTCGGCAGTCGCTACCAGGCGAAGTCGTCCACGTACAGCGGCGAGCTCGCCTGGCTCCGAAGCTGGTTCGCCAAACGCTTTGAATGGATGGACGCCGAGCTCAGCAAGGATCCGCCGCCCCTCCCGTAGTGCCTGGGCTGGAACGCGTCACTGCCGTTGTCATACCAGCGGTATCGTGTCTCCATGCCCACTCCCACCACGACGGTGCGCACGGCCCGTGACGCGGTGTCGCCGGCCCGCGTCGCCGAGCTCACCGGCCTCATCCGCAGCACCACGGGTGAGACCCGCACCACCACCTCACCGTTGACCGGCGAGCCGGTCGCCGAGATCCCGAAGTCGAGCATCGACGACGTCGAGGCCGCTTTCGATGCCGCCCGCGCGGCCCAGCTCACCTGGTCGCAGACGCCCCTGCGCGAACGCCGGCGCGCGCTGCTCCGCCTGCACGACCTCGTGCTCGAACGGCGTGAGGAGCTGCTCGACCTCATCCAGCTGGAGTCCGGCAAGGCCCGCACCCACGCGTTCGACGAGATCGCCCACGTCGCGCTCACGGCGCGCTTCTACGCGCGGCGGCTCCGGCGCCAGCTGAAGCCCGAGCGACGCTCCGGCGCCCTGCCGGGACTCACCTCGGTTCGGGTCAACCACGTGCCCAAGGGCGTCGTCGGCATCATCAGCCCCTGGAACTACCCGCTCACGATGGCCATCTCCGACGGACTGCCGGCCATCGCCGCCGGCAACACCGTCGTGCACAAGCCGGACAGCCAGAGCCCGCTGATCGCCCTGGCCGGCATCGAGCTGATGCGAGACGCCGGGTTCCCACCCGACGTGTGGCAGGTCGTCAGTGGTGCCGGCTCGGTGGTGGGAACCGCGATCATCGAGCGGGCGGACTACATCTGTTTCACCGGTTCCACGGCCACCGGCTCGCTGATCGCACGGCAGGCCGCCGACCGGCTGGTCAGCTGCTCGCTCGAGCTCGGCGGCAAGAACCCGATGATCGTGCTGCCCGGCGCGAACGTCGAGAAGACCGCGGCCGGCGCCGTGAACGCCTGTTTCTCCTCGGCCGGCCAGCTGTGCGTCTCGATCGAGCGGCTCTACGTGCCCGACAGCCTCTACGACGAGTTCCGCGACGCCTTCGTCCGTCGGGTCAACGCGCTCTCGCTCGGCGCCAGCCTGGAATGGGACGCCGACATGGGGTCCCTCGTCTCACCGGCCCAGCTCGAGACCGTCGCCAAGCACGTCGACGACGCCATCGCGAACGGGGCCACCGTGCTCACCGGCGGCAAGGCGCGTCCCGATCTCGGCCCGTACTTCTACGAGCCCACGGTGCTCGAGGACGTCACCGCGGCCGCCGAGTGCTTCGCCGGTGAGACATTCGGCCCGCTTGTCTCGCTGTACCGGTACGGCACGGTCGACGAGGCGGTCGAGCTGGCCAACGCCGGCGAGTACGGCCTCAACGCCAGCATCTGGGGGCCGGTACGCCAGGCCCGTGGACTGGCCGCCGACATCAAGGCCGGCACGGTCAACATCAACGAGGGCTTCTCGGCCTCCTTCGGCAGCATCGACGCCCCGATGGGCGGCATGCGTCACTCCGGACTCGGGCGGCGGCAGGGTGCGGAAGGCATCCACCGCTACACCGAGCCGCAGTCGGTGGCCGTGCAGCGGGGCTTCCCGATGGCCGGCCCTGCCTTCCTCCGGCCCGAGACGTACGCGAAGCTCCTGACCATCGGCCTCAAGGTTCTCCGCCGTACTCCCAGAGCGTAAGAAGGTGCCATGAGCGAGTTCGACCACGACGTCATCGTCATCGGCTCCGGATTCGGCGGCAGCGTCGCGGCGCTGCGGCTGACCGAGAAGGGCTACAAGGTCGCCGTCCTCGAGGCCGGCAAGCGGTACCGCGACGAGGACTTCGCCAAGACGTCGTGGCGGCTGCGCAAGTTCCTCTGGATGCCGCAGCTCGGCTGTTACGGCATCCAGCGCATCGACAAGCTCAAGGACGTGCTGATCCTGTCCGGGGCCGGGGTCGGCGGCGGCTCCCTGAACTACGCCAACACGTTGTACGAGCCGCTCGACCCGTTCTACAAGGACCCCGCCTGGGGGCACATCACCGACTGGAAGCGCGAGCTCGCGCCCTACTACGACCAGGCGAAGCGCATGCTCGGCGTCACCACGTACCCGCTGGAGACCGCGGCCGACCGCATCATCAAGAAGGTGGCCGCCGACATGGGTGTCGAGGGCACCTTCCACCACACGCCGGTGGGCGTCGTGTTCGGCGACGACCCGGGCGCCGACGTCGGTGACCCGTACTTCGGCGGAGTCGGCCCGTCCCGCAACGCGTGCCTGCAGTGCGGCGAGTGCATGACCGGGTGCCGTCACAACGCCAAGAACACGCTGGTCAAGAACTACCTGTACCTCGCGGAGAACAACGGTGCCGAGATCCACCCGCTCACGACGGTGGTCGCGGTTCGGCCGCTGGCCGGTGGTGGCTACGAGATCGAGACGCGTCGCACCAACCGGCGCTTCCGCCCGCACCGCAAGATCACCGCCCAGCAGGTCGTGTTCGCGGCCAGCACGATGGGCACCCAGAAGCTCCTGCACCGCATGCGCGACCGGGGCATCCTGCCGGCCGTCTCGCAACGGCTCGGCCTGCTCACGCGCACGAACTCCGAGGCGCTGCTCGGAGCCATCGCCGACAAGCGCGACGTCGACTACAGCCACGGCATCGCGATCACGTCGTCGTTCCACCCCGACGAGCACACGCACGTCGAGCCGGTGCGCTACGGCAAGGGCTCGAACGCGATGTCGCTGATGCAGACCGTCCTCACCGACGGCGGCACGGACACGCCGCGGTGGCGGGTGTGGCTCCGGGAGCTGTGGCGTGAGAAGCGCAACCTGTTCAAGCTCTACGACCTGCGGCACTGGTCGGAGCGCACGATCATCGCCCTGGTGATGCAGACCCACGACAACTCCATCACCACGTACACCAAGCGCGGCATCACCGGCCGGCGCAAGCTCTCGTCACGTCAGGGCCACGGCGCCCCGAACCCGTCGTTCATCCAGCCCGCGCACGAGGCCGTCCAGCACATGGCACGGCACATGGGCGGCACGGCAGGCGGCACCATCGGTGAGCCGTTCAACGTGCCGATGACGGCGCACTTCATGGGCGGCTGCGCCATCGGCGACAACCCCGACGCCGGGGTCATCGACCCGTACCACCGCCTGTACGGCCACGACGGCCTGCACGTGGTCGACGGCTCGGCCATCAGCGCGAACCTGGGCGTCAACCCGTCCCTGACGATCACCGCCCAGTCCGAGCGGGCGATGGCCATGTGGCCGAACCGCGGCGAGACCGACACGCGTCCCGCCGTGGGCGAGGCCTACCGCGTCGTGGAACCCGTGCAGCCGAAGAGCCCCATCGTCCCCGACGACGCCCCCGCCGCGCTCCGCCTGCCCATCGTCGGCGTCAGCTGACTCCAGACGACCGGATTTGGCCTGTTCGGGGACCGGATCCGCGCCTGAACGAGGCCTTGGTCACACCCCGGAAAATATCCGAAACTGGTAGTAACCTATCGGGATATACCTCGTTGAACCGAATGGATCTAACTACACTCCCTCCCGTTAGATCAGGTGCCCGCTCCTCGTGGCACGACAGGGCCCGACCCGTGAGCTCCCTCCAGGTCGGGCTCTGTGTTGTTCGGCACGCGATACGGCGCCCTACTCGGGCTCCCGCCCTCGCTATGGCTGAGTTGTCCGACAGTAGGATCGTCATGTGACCGTGGCCGAGCATGACACCGTTCTCGTCGTCGATTTCGGGGCTCAGTACGCCCAGCTCATCGCCCGCCGCGTCCGCGAGGCGAAGGTGTACTCCGAGATCGTTCCGCACACCATGCCGGCCGCCGAGATGCTCGCTCGCAAGCCGGCCGCGATCATCCTCTCCGGAGGTCCGTCCAGCGTCTATGAGGAGGGTGCGCCGCAGCTCGATGCGGCCATCGTCGACGGCTCGGTTCCGGTGTTCGGCATCTGCTACGGCTTCATGGCGATGGCTCAGGCGCTCGGGGGCGGCGTCGCCCGCACCGGTCAGCGCGAGTACGGCCGCACCGCCGTCTCCGTCCTCGAGCCCGGCACGCTCCTCACCGGCCTCCCCGACGTCCTGACGTCGTGGATGTCGCACGGTGACGAGGTCGTCTCGGCGCCCGAGGGATTCACGGTCAACGCGCGGTCGCCACGTGCGACGGTGGCCGCCTTCGAGCACGTCGAGCGGAGGCTGGCCGGCGTGCAGTGGCACCCCGAGGTCATGCACACCGAGCACGGTCAGGCCGTCCTGGAGCACTTCCTCGTCGACATCGCCGGCTGCACGCAGACGTGGACGAGTGCCAACATCGTCGAGGAGCAGGTCGAGGCCATTCGCGAGCAGGTCGGCGACAAGCGCGTCATCTGCGGCCTGTCCGGCGGCGTCGACTCTGCCGTTGCAGCCGCCCTGGTCCAGCGGGCGGTCGGAGACCAGCTGACCTGCGTGTTCGTCGACCATGGCCTGCTGCGGCTGGGCGAGGCCGAGCAGGTGGAACGAGACTTCGTCGAGGCGACCGGCGTCGACCTCAAGGTCGTCGACGCCCAGGAGCGCTTCCTCGGCTTCCTCGCCGACGTCATCGACCCCGAGCTCAAGCGCAAGATCATCGGTCGCGAGTTCATCCGGGTGTTCGAGGCGGCCGAGCGCGAGATCGTCGCCGAGGCAGAAGGAACCCCGGTCGAGTTCCTCGTGCAGGGCACGCTCTATCCCGACGTGGTCGAGTCCGGTGGCGGCGAGGGCGCGGCGAACATCAAGAGCCACCACAACGTCGGAGGACTGCCCGACGACCTGCAGTTCCGGCTGATCGAACCGCTCCGTACCCTGTTCAAGGACGAGGTCCGTCACGTCGGCGAGCAGCTGGGGCTTCCGCCGGCCATGGTGTGGCGGCATCCGTTCCCCGGGCCCGGCTTGGCCATCCGCATCATCGGCGCGGTCGACGCCGAGCGGCTCGACATCCTCCGCGAGGCCGATGCGATCGCCCGCGAGGAGGTCACGGCGGCAGGGCTGGACCGGGACATCTGGCAGTTCCCGGTCGTGCTGCTCGCCGACGTGCGCTCGGTCGGGGTGCAGGGCGACGCCCGCACCTACGGCCACCCGATCGTGCTGCGCCCCGTCACGAGCGAGGACGCCATGACCGCCGACTGGGGCCGGCTGCCCTACGACGTCCTGGAGCGGATCTCCACGCGCATCACGAACGAGGTCGAAGAGGTCAACCGCGTGGTCGTCGACATCACCAGCAAGCCGCCCGGCACCATCGAGTGGGAGTGACGGACCGGGTTTTCAGGCGAGGGCGAAGTAGCGCAGCCAGATGTACGGGGCGGCTATCGCGATCGTGATCGCGGTGACCACGATGCCCTTCTTCGTGAACTCCCAGAACGAGATCGGCGTGCCGTTGCGGTAGGCGATGCCGAGCACCACGACGTTGGCGCTGGCCCCGACGGCGGTGAGGTTGCCGCCGAAGTCGGCACCCATGGCGAGCGACCACCACAGGGCTTCGCCCTGGACGGGGTCGGAGATCCCGTCGACGAGCTGGAGGACCAGCGGACTCATCGTGGCGACGAACGGGATGTTGTCGATGATGCCCGACATCACCGCCGACACCCCCAGGATCAGCATCGACGCGAGCAGCGCGTCTCCGTCGGTGGCTGCTGAGACCTGGCTGGCCAGGTCTCCGATGACGCCGGTGTGGATCAGGGCTCCGACCATGATGAACAGGCCGGCGAAGAACAGCAGCGTCTCCCACTCCACGCTGGCCAGGTACTGCTGGGGCGTGCTCCTGGAGATGAGGATGAGCACGCCGGCACCCAGCATGGCGATCACCGAGGGCTCGATGTGGAGGGCGGCATGGCTCGCGAACGCGGCGAACACCGCCAGCAGGACGACGCCGCACTTGATGAGCAGGCCGGTGTCCTCGATGGCCTCACGCTCGTTCAGTGCCATCACCTCGGCTGCCCGCTCCGGATCGGAGTCGAAGGACCCACGGAACAGCCACGGGAGGATCAGCACGAACACGATCATCTCGACCACCACGATGGGCAGCATGTGCACCAGGAAATCGTTGAACGTCAGGCCCGACCGGCTGGCGATGATGATGTTGGGCGGGTCGCCGATCAAGGTGGCGGCGCCGCCGATGTTGGACGCGAAGACCTCCGCCATCAGGAACGGGATCGGGTTGATGGCGAGCCGGTCGCAGACCAACAAGGTGACCGGGGCGATGAGCAGCACCGTCGTGACGTTGTCGAGCATCGCCGAGGCGACCGCAGTGATCAGCACGAGCAGGACCATCACCCGCAGCGGCGAGCCCTTGGCCCGCTTCGCCGACCAGATCGCGGTGAATTCGAACACCCCGGTGCGGCGCAGCACCGAGACGATGATCATCATGCCGAGCAGCAGGAAGATGACGTCCCAGTCGACGCCGGTGTCGTGGGAGTAGAACACTTCCTCCGAGCCCACGACACCGAGGCCGACGACGATGCCGGCGCCGATCAGCGCGGCCCGCGTCTTGTGGATCCACTCGGTCGCGATGGCGACATAGGCCGCCACGAAGACGGCAACGGCGATCCATGCGGTCATGTCACGTACCCGCTCAGGCCTGATCCACTTCGAGGGCCAGCTCCAGCAGCCTCGAAGCGGTGACCACGCCGATCAGGCGGTCTCCCTTCAGCACCGCTGCCAGCGGGCAGCGCAGCCGCGCCATGATCGCGGCCACTTCGAGGATGGTGTCGTCGGCGTTGACGACGGCCAGCTCCGGTCCGTCGGAGTGGATCAGGTCGCCCACCGACTTCCCGGCGAGGGCATCGGCGGCGTGGTCGGCCATCGACTCGCCCAGCACCCGCGCGAGGGACGGGTCGTCCTGCACGTAGCCGGGAACGAGGAACCTGACGACCTGGGAGGCCGGCAGCACCGAGCGGGGGCCGTCGGCGTCGGTGACCACGAGCCCGGGCAGGCGGTGCTCGGCCAGCAGGCGCGCGGCCTCGAGGGCGTCGGAGTCGAGCGCGACGACCGGATAGTCCTCGGCCATGTCCTCGGCGTGCATGCTGGCATCGTACGGGGTGATCCCCGGGTGGACAGGTGGCCCCTCACCGTGCTCCTCAGCCGCCCTCCAGGAAGACGTCCGGAATGCCGTCGTGATCGGGATCAGCGGTCTCCAGCGCCTCGATGCGGCGGTAGACACGGTTTCGGGCGCGCAGCACGACCGCCGCAACCGATGCAGCAATCAGCGAGCCCACGAGGACGCCGATCTTGGCGTACTCGTCGGTCTCGCTTCCGATGCCGAATGCCAGCTCGCCGATGAGCAGCGACACCGTGAAGCCGATGCCGCTCAGCGCCGCGACGCCCAACACGTCCCACCAGGACAGGTCGTCGTCGAGCTCGGCATGGGTGAGCGTCGCAGTCAGCCACGTGGTGGCGAAGACGCCGATCGTCTTGCCGGCGACCAGGCCGAACACGATGCCGAGGGTGATCGGATGGTCGAGCGCGTCCCTGAACTCGCCCCACCCGTCGATCGCCACTCCGGCTGAGAAGAAGGCGAAGACGGGCACGGCAACCGCCGCCGACAGCGGCCGGAAGACGTGCTCGAGATGCTCGGCCAGGCCGGGGCCGTCCTGGCCGTCGCGACGGAGCACCGGAACGGCGAACCCCAGGAGCACCCCGGCGACCGTCGCATGCACGCCGGATGCGTGAACCAGGCCCCAGGCAACGATCGCGAGCGGCATCAGCAACCACCAGGCTCGCACCCGCTTCTGGACCAGGGCAGTGAAGGCAGCGATCGGCACGAGGGCAGCGAGCAGCCAGACGATCTCGAGGTCGTCGGTGAAGAAGAACGCGATGATGATGATGGCCAGCAGGTCGTCGACGATCGCGAGGGTCAGGAGAAACGTGCGGAGGCCGGACGGGAGGTGCGTGCTGATGACAGCGAGCACCGCCAGCGCGAAGGCGATGTCCGTGGCAATCGGGATGGCCCAGCCGCGTGGCGCCCCGTCCTCCGCACCGAGGTTGACGACGAGATAGATGGCGGCCGGCACCACCATGCCGCCCACCGCCGCCACGATCGGAATGGCAGCACGGCGCGGGTCGCGCAGGTCTCCGGCCACGAACTCGCGCTTGAGCTCGAGGCCGACGACGAAGAAGAAGACGGCCAGGAGCCCGTCGGCCGCCCAGGTGCCCAAGGTGAGGTCCAGGTGCAGCACCGACGGCCCAACGACGGTGTCGCGGACCTCGGCGTACAGGTCGCCGACGTTTGCCGCGACCAGCGCAAGAATGGCCGCCCCGATGAGCAAGACGCCACCGAGCGTCTCCTGTCGCAGCAGCTCGGCGATGCGCGACGTCTCCGGCCAGCTGCCTCGCGCGAACAGCCGTTGATCACTCATTGGTCCACGCTACCGGTCGTGATCCGTAGACCTCAGCGTGCGTACAGCTCCACGAAACGCCGCACGATCGTCGGCGGATGCACGACGTTGCTCTGTGCGGCGGCGTCCTTCAGCCCCTGGGCCTCCGAGGGGGCGAAGTAGCCGTAGTCCTGGTAGATGTCGATCCTGGTCTGGATGCCGGGCACGTCGAGCTCGGGATGGAACTGGGTCGCATAGACGTTCGCCCCCACCCGGAACGCCTGCACCGGACACGCCGCCGACGACGCGAGGTGGACGGCGTGGTCGGGGAGCTTCGAGATCGCCTCCTTGTGCCCGAGGAACGCCTCGAAGTCGTCCGGAAGGATGCCGAAGAGCGGATCGGCGCGGCCCGACTCGGTCAGGCGCAGCTCTGCCGCACCGACCGGCTCGGCGTACGTGCGGTCGATGACCGCGCCTTCGTGGCGACCGACGATCGCGACGCCGTAGCAGGCGCCGAGGAACGGGTAGTCGCGTTCGATGATCTCGTCCATGAGGCTGAGGAGCTCGGCCTCGACCCGGACCTGTGCGGATGACTTCCCGTGCTCCGGGTCGGTGATCGTGTACGGGCTCCCGCCGAGGATCACGCCCGAGTACCGATCCAGATCGACCTCGCCCAGCGGGTCGCGCTCGACTCGACGCCGCTCGAGGTCGCGCTCGTCCAGCCCGCCGCAGCGGAGGAACTCGGCGTACTCGTCGTCGGCGGCCAGGTCCTCGGCGCGTGTCGCGAGCAGCAGGAACGGCTTCACGGACAAAAGGTACCGGCATGATGTGTGGGTGACCGGATTCGCCCACCCCCTTGTCATTGCCCACCGCGGTTGTCCCGGCCGCCGGCTCGAGCACACCCGTCCGTCGTACGACCTCGCGATCGACGACGGCGCCGACTACATCGAGCCCGACGTCGTCGCCTCGAGCGACGGGCACCTCGTGGTGCGGCACGAGAACGAGATCGGGTCCACGACCGACGTGGCGGACCATGCCGAGTTCGCCGACCGACGGGCGACCAAGACCGTCGACGGCGTGGAGAAGGACGGCTGGTTCACCGAGGACTTCACCCTCGCCGAGCTGAAGACCCTGCGGGCCAAGGAACGCATCCCCGACGTCCGGCCCGGCAACGTCGCGCTCGCCGGCACCGAGGAGATCCTGACCTTCGACGAGGTGGTGGCCATCGCCGAGAAGGGCCACGTGCGGCGGGGCAGCCCCGTCGGCATCTACGTCGAGACGAAGCACCCGACGTACTTCGCCGGCATCGGCCTGGACCTCAACGACCTGCTCCTCGACGCGCTCGAGCGCCTCGGCCTGAACCACGAGGACGCTCCGGTGATCATCCAGTCCTTCGAGTCGGGCAACCTGCAGGACTTCAGGCGGCGCTCACCGCTCTTCCTGGTCCAGCTCATGTCTCCCAAGGGAGCGCCGGCGGACTTCCTCGCGGCGGGCGACCCGCGCACCTATGCCGACCTGACGTCCGAGGAGGGACTCGCGTTCGTGGCCGGCTACGCCGACGCCATCGGTCCGTTCAAGAACCTGGTGATCGGCCTGGACGACGACGGCAACCTGGAGGAGCCGACCGGCCTGGTCGATCGGGCGCACGCGGCCGGGCTCGACGTCCACATCTGGACGATGCGCGACGAGAACGCATTCCTGCCGGTCGACCTGCGGATCGGCACCGAGAAGTCCGCCTACGGCGACATGCTCCCGGAGTACCGCGCCTTCCTGGAGGCCGGCATCGACGGGATGTTCTCCGACTTCACTCAGACGGCGGTGCGGGCGCGGGCGGACTGGGCCGCCACTCGGCCTTCGGCATGATGATCCAGGCGACCACGTAGATCACGATCAGCGAGCCGGCGCCGAGGATGGTGGCCACGGCGACGACCAGGCGGATGAGCCCGGCGTCGACGCCGGTGTAGTCGGCCAGTCCGCCGCACACCCCGCCGATCCATCGGTCGTCGTCGCTGCGCTGGAGTCGCTTCTGGGTGGTCATGCGGGGCTTCCTTCGTTCGGTTGGTCGTCGGTCGGGTCGTCAGGGGTGGTGGCTTCTTGAGGGGTGAACGGTGCGGTACGGCGGTCGGACCTCGCCGAGACGGCGGTGCCGACGATGCCCAGCACACCGAGCACGATGAGCACTGCTGCCGCGACGAAGGCCAGGTCGTCGGGCGAGAGCAGCTGGTGCTCCCAGACGGCCCACTGGCCGAGCACGGCGAGGAAGAACAGACCGAAGGCGACTCCGTCCCAGCGGAAGGCGTGGCGCTTCATCGCTCGATCACATCCACGCCGCCCAGGGAGTGGCGGATGCGCACGGTCAACGCGGGAGCGTCGGGATCATCCGGCGCATGGTCCAGATTGGAGTAGGTGCCGTTCGACTGGCGTCCGAAGGCGTGGATGTCGCCGGCATCGACCCGGGCGTCCAGGCCGACGTTGAGGTCGTCGGGCACGATCACCGTGGTCTGACCCCAGCCGGTGTCGACCCTGACGGTGCTCCCGAGCAGCTGCTCGGCGTCCTCGACGTCGGTGAGATCGAGGACGAACTCGCCCATCCCGTGCTCATACGCTCCCTCGACCGCTGCGGCCGACGTCGGAGTGACGTTGCGCTGGCCGCTGGCGCCGCTGGGGAGCATCCACCCGATGAGCAGAGCCACGGTGAGCAGGAGGCCGATCAGCACGAGTGGTCCGGGATGACCGTAGAACGTCCCCGCCAGGACGCCGGCCGCGACGATGCCGAGCGCGACGGCGACGTACGTGGTCCAGGTGGCTCCGTTGTTCGCCTCGGCGACGATCAGCGTGATCGCCATCGCGATCGCCGTCACGGACAAGGTGAGGCCGGTCAGAGCCCCCGACCTCACCGTGCGGGTCGGCGTGGGTTCCGGCGGTGGGCCGCCGCCCTCGTCGAGGACCAGCGTGTCCGTGCCGCCCGAGTCAGGGGGGCCGGTGGGTTCGCTGTCGCGCTCGCGGTTCCGCGGGCGCACGATGAAGAGCCAGTAGAGGACGGCGACGGGCACTAGGATCCACGGCACACCCCACCAGTCCCACTGGCTGTTGCCGACGATGGCGAAGGCCGCGAGCACCGCGGCGCCGACGAGCCCGACCATGCGGACCTGTGGCTCGTTCTTGTCGAGGTTGAACCAGTCGGCCGCGATGCTCTGCTCGCCCTCGGCCGGCAGCAAGAACCAGGCCGCGACGTAGAGGATGAGCCCGGACAGGCCCACGAAGGTCAGCACGGCGATGACGACCCGGATGACGACCGGATCGACGTTCAGGTACTTGGCCGCCCCGGCGCAGACGCCCGCAAGCATGCGGTCGTCCTTGGAGCGGCGCATGTCGGCGATGGTGCGCAACCGACGGGGATCGAAGTCGTCGTCAGTGGTCGACCTCTCGCTCGAGCTGGTGTCGTTCTGCTGGTCCTTGGTCTCTTCCATGCATCCATCGTCGGCGGCGACGCCGGGAACCACCATCGGGTAGGACCCTGGTTCTGCGGACTCGCCACTCAGGGTGAGGCAAGGGTCGTCCTTGCTGGCGCACGCACGTACGCGCGTGTGACGATCGAAGCGTGAGCTTGCCAGCATCGTCAGCCGCCCGCGGCCCGGCACCCCCGCCGCGAGCGCTGACGTATCGACGGGCCAGCCGGCCGGCCGACCGCCGGCTGGTGGGTGGCGTCGCGGCAGGACTCGCCGACCACTTCTCGGCTCCGGTAGTGGTGGTCCGAGCCGCCTTCGTGGTGGCGACGTTCTTCAACCTCTCCGGGATCATCGCCTACCTCATCCTGTGGCGGCTCCTCCCGCTCGCCGAACCGGCGCTCCCGGCCGGCCTGGAGTCGGCGTCGCGACGCGGCCTGCGCTCCGGCCGCGGACGTATCGGACCGCTCGAGGTGCTCCAGACGGTCGCCATCTGCGCGATCGGGGTCGGGGTGCTGATCCTGCTCCAGACCACCGGACACGGGATCAACGGCTCGCTGCTGTTGCCGGTGCTGGTCGGGCTGCTCGGCATCGCGGTCATCTGGCGACAGCTCGACGACGTCGCCTGGCAGCGCTGGATGCGGCAGACGTCGGGTTGGGCGTTTGCGGCTCGCATCGCGGCCGGTGTCGTGATGGTGCTGCTCGCCGGCATCTACGTGCTCACCCAGGAGCGAGGACTGAGCGGATTCGTCGACGTCGCCTCGGCCACCGGCATCGCCCTCGTGGGCGTCTTCCTCATCCTCGGCCCGTGGATCAACAAGCTGCTGAGCGACCTCACCGCCGAGCGACGTGAGCGCGTCCGCTCGCAGGAGCGCGCCGACGTCGCGGCACACCTGCACGACTCGGTGCTCCAGACCCTCGCGCTGCTGCAGAAGAACGCCGGCGACCCCGCGGCCGTCGCCACGCTGGCCCGCCGCCAGGAGCGCGACCTGCGGGCGTGGCTGTATGGCGACGAGGGCGAGCACGGCGACTCGCTCCTGGCCGCGCTGCGAACCGCTGCCGCAGAGGTCGAGGAGGCCCATCACGTCACGGTGGAGGTGGTCGGCGTCGGTGACGCCACGCTCGACTCCGACGTCGCGGCACTCGCCAGAGCAGCCCGCGAGGCCATGGTCAACGCCGCGAAACACGCGCACGTCGGACGCGTGGACGTCTACGCCGAGTGCGACGGGCGCACGGCAGAGGTGTTCGTGCGTGACCGGGGTGTCGGGTTCGACCCCGATCAGGTGGCCGAGGACCGTCTCGGCCTTCGTGGTTCGATCGTGGGACGGGTGGAGCGGCACGGCGGAACCGTCACGATCCGCAGCGCTGCCGGCGAGGGCACTGAAGTGCGGATGCAGCTGCCGCTCGACATCGGTCAGGAGGCCCCTGCATGAGCACGCTCAAGGTGGTGCTCGTCGACGACCACGCCATGTTCCGCACCGGGGTGCGTGCGGAGCTGGAGCGTGGTGACGGCGTGGAGGTCGTCGCCGAGGCCGAGGACGTCGACACGGCCGTCGCAGCGATCACCGAGCATCACCCCGACGTCGTGCTGCTCGACGTCCACATGCCCGGCGGCGGCGGGCTCGAGGTGCTGCGCCGCCTCCAGCAGCTCGGCTCCGAGACCACGTTCCTCGCCCTGTCGGTCAGCGACGCCGCCGAGGACGTCATCGGCGTCATCCGGGCCGGCGCCCGCGGCTACGTCACCAAGAACATCTCCGGCCCTGAGCTCATCGACGCGCTCGGACGCGTCGCCGGGGGAGACGCCGTGTTCTCACCGCGTCTGGCCGGGTTCGTGCTCGACGCCTTCGCCGGCACGATCGAGATCGCCCAGGTCGATGAGGACCTCGATCGGCTCACCGAGCGCGAGCGTGAGGTCATGCGGCTGATCGCGCGGGGCTACGCGTACAAGGAGGTGGCGAAGGAGCTGTTCATCTCGATCAAGACGGTCGAGACGCACGTGTCGAGCGTGCTGCGCAAGCTCCAGCTGTCGAGCCGCCACGAGCTGACCCGCTGGGCCAACGACCGCCGCCTGATCTGAGCCGGGCCGACTAGCCTCAGGCTGTCCAGACGGACGCGACTTCGCGCTTGTACCGGCGGCCGAAGAGCCCGGTGAGGATCGCCAGGACGGGACCAGGGAGGGAGCCGCGCAGCGTCTCGCGTTCGGCGTCGGAGGCGTTGTCGAGCAGCCAGGCGAAGAACATCCCGGCCTGCTTGGGCCCGACGTCCCGGCCGAACTGCTTGCCCATCGCGATCAGCTCGGGCGTGTCCGCCTTGGCCAGGTAGACCGGCTCGATCTCGGCCTCCTCGTGGTCGAGGTGCTGGAGCGTGACCGTGCGCAGGCTCGTGAACGCCGCGAGTGCGTCGGCTGCGGCCTCCGCGGTGGGCGACGCGCGCAAGGTTCCCACCGCGGCGCGGGCCTCGGTGAGGGCGGCGGCCATCGCGTCGTGCTCACCGTCGAGGGTGTTCAGCAGCTCACGGCTGACGCCGACGGACTCCAGTGCCGGCCAGGCGATGCGGTGCTCGCCCTCGTGGTGGTACGTGAGCTGGAAGTCGTAGTTCATCCACGCGGCGGCCAGCTCGTCGGCACGCTTCTGGTCGCCTGCGGGAAAGCCGGACAACGCACCCACGAACCGTTCGAGATCACGCCGGACGGCACCGTGAATGACCTTGTTCATGCTCATCTGTGTCATGTGATCCAACGTAGGACCCCACGAGTCTCATGCGCCACGCCCTCTGTTCAGGCCTCCGGGAGATAACCGGCGACGAGGAGCACGAGCTCGGACACGAACACGTCGCGATCGATGGGCGGACGCTCGAGCACGTACCGCACGGTCAGGTGCTCGATCGAGCGCACCAGCACCCACGCGGCCGTCGACGGCAGGACATCGCGGACCTCGTGGCGACGTGCGGCGATGTAGGCGCCGACGAGTCCGACGATGCGTTGCTCCAGGGCCTCGGCGCGGCTGCTGTTCTCGGCGCGGGGGAGCTCGTCGCTGACGACGCGCAGGAACTCGGCGTTCTCCTCGAGGGCATCGAGCAGGGCCTCGAGCGTCGCCCGCACCATCGTCGGGCCGGACTCGTCGAAGCGGTCCGCGAGCGAGGCCGTGATGCGCTCGCCGAGGGTGTCGGAGTAGTGCTCGACCACGGCCGAGATCACTGCGTCCTTGTTCGGGAAGTACTGGTAGAGCGAGCCCGGGCTGATGCCGGCCTCGGCCGCCACCCGGTTGGTCGATGCCGCGTCGTATCCGTCGCGGAGCAGCACCGTGCGCCCCGCCTGGACGATGCGCTCGACCATGAGCCGCGAGCGCTCCTGCTGCGGGACCTTGCGGGCTCCGGACGGCGTGGTGCGTGTCATGACGCGAATTGTATGCGAGCGATCGCTCGTGTCATACTCGGGACATGACGTTGACGACTGATGTCGCCCGCCAGGAACCGCCACCCACCGTCCCGAGCCGCTACCGCTCGGACGAGAAGCGCAGCGCGCGGCTCGGCAAGGTACTGCGCCATTTCGCGGGTGTGAAGGAGCTCGACGAGGACCTCATGCAGCGCCTCGCCGAGGGCTTCATGCAGAAGGACGAGCTCGGCGCCGATCTCGCCCGTGCGATGCGGCTTCCCGCCGACGACCCTGAGCGCGTGACGATGGCCCAGCTCCAGCTCGCGAGCGCCGAGGGCATCGCTGCCGTCGACGACCCGCCCTCTGCCCTGCGCGCCTTCTTCGACGTCGTCGACTCCGTTCCCGACTGGGTGGACTGGGACTTGGTCGAGGAGGGCGGTCGCGTGTCGCGACGTTATGGGCAGAACGCCGCTGACATTCTCACGCAGCTCTCGCTGCTCGGGGGATACCGCTTCGGCGGACCGACCGACCTGTTGGTGGCGACCGGCGGCCTCGCCGGCGACATGACGAGGCGACGACTCGGGGAGACGCAGAAGTGGACGGTGGCCGTGGCCCAGCCCCACGGCATGCGACGTGACGGCGAGGGCTTCCGACTGACGGTGCACGTGCGGGTCATGCACGCCCTCGTCAACGAGTCCTTCTCCCCGCGGTGGGATGTCGCCAAGTGGGGCGTGCCGATCAACCAGAGCGACCAGGCGGCCACGCTGGGACTGTTCAGCGGCGTGCTGGTGCTGGGGTCGCGCGCCCTGAACGTCCGGACGACCCGGGACGAGTCGCGGGCGGTCATGCACCTGTGGAAGTACATCGGCTGGCTCATGGGCGTCGACGACGCCTGGCTGGTGGACACTGAGAAGGAGCAGCACCGGCTCAACTACCACGTGCTGATGGCCCAGGCCGGCATCAGCGAAGCCGGCCCCCAGTTGGCGCAGTCCATCGTCGCGGCTCAGAACGACCTGCACTTCGACCGGTTCGCGCGCATCGGGCGATGGCTGACGCGGGAACGCATGCTGAGCATGCTGACGACGTTGCTCGGCCCTCGCAGCATGCGCGAGCTCGGGCTCCCCATGCGGCCGCCGTGGGCGGTGGCGTACATCATCGTCCTCAATGGTCTGCGCTATCGCATCCTCGGCCGCACGGCCTGGGGCGAGCGGTACCTGCAGAGGTGGGGCGACAAGGTTCCGCAGCGGGTGATGTACCGCCACTTCGGACCCGACCGTCCCGAGATCGGGACGCTCGACGTCTGACGTCCTAGCGCAGCCAGGTGGTCTGGACGAGCCGCTGCGCCTCGTCGAGCGACAGGCCGCGGTTGCGGGCCGTTCGTACGTAGGCCATGGCGGCGTCGCCGGCGTCGGCGTCGCCGATGCGGCGGGTGGCGACGAGCGTGCCGTTGCGTCCGTGCGTCTCGACTACACCATCGGCCTCGAGCTCGCGATAGGCACGCGCAACGGTGTTGGCAGCGATGCCCAGGGCGGTGGCCAGGCTGCGAACAGTGGGCAGCTTGTGCCCGGGTGCGAGCATCCCGGCAGCGGCTGCCTCGGCGATCTGTCGCCGCACCTGCTCGTACGGCGCCTCGCTGCTCGCGGGGTCGATACGCAGGAGTTCCATCATGCGTTTCTAGCACGACAAGGGGGCGGCCACATGTCGGCCGTGTCGGCTCGGGAAAGTAGAGTAGGACGACGATGACGTTGCCGTTTCCCGTGCCCGAGAAGGCCGCCCCACCCCCTGGCCGCGAGCGTCCCAAGTCCGGAAAACGCACCCCCCGGTCCGAGACGCTGCTGGAGGGCCTCAACGACGCCCAGCGCGAGGCCGTCGGGCACCAGATCGGCCAGCTGCTCGTCGTCGCCGGGGCCGGATCGGGCAAGACCCGTGTGCTCACGCGTCGCGTCGCCTGGCTGATCGCGGCCCGGGGCGCCCACCCGGGTTCCATCCTGGCCATCACGTTCACCAACAAGGCGGCGGCCGAGATGCGGAACCGCGTCGCGCAGCTGGTCGGTGGTGCTTCACGGGCGATGTGGGTGTCGACGTTCCACAGCGCCTGCGTCCGCATCCTGCGCCGCGAGGCCAACCGGTTCGGCTTCAGCTCGTCGTTCTCGGTCTACGACGCGGCCGACTCGCGGCGCCTCATGACGCTCGTGTGCCGCGACATGGACCTCGATCCGAAACGGGTCAACCCGCGGGCCGTGCTGCACTGGGTCTCGAACCTCAAGAACGAGCTCGTCGACCACGAGGCTGCAGTCGGCAAGGCAGAGAACCCGACCGAGGAGCTCTACGCCGAGGCGTACGGGCACTACCAACGTCGGCTCAAGGCGGCGAACGCCATGGACTTCGACGATCTCATCATGATGACCGTCCACCTGTTCCAGGCGTTCCCCGACGTCCGCGAGACGTATCGCCGCCGGTTCCGCCACGTGCTCGTCGACGAGTACCAGGACACCAACCATGCGCAGTACGCCCTCATCCGAGAGCTGTGCGACGACGACACCGACCTGATGGTGGTGGGCGACTCCGACCAGTCCATCTACGCCTTCCGCGGGGCCAGCATCCGCAACATCCTGGAGTTCGAGGACGACTTCGCGAACGCGTCCACCATCCTGCTCGAGCAGAACTACCGCTCGACCCAGAACATCCTCGCCGCGGCCAACGCCGTCATCAGCCGCAACGAGGGCCGCAAGGACAAGAACCTCTGGTCGGCCGAGGGAGACGGCGAGAAGATCGTCGGTTACGTCGGCGACGACGAGCGCGACGAGGCGCAGTTCGTGGCCGACGAGGTCGACCGCCTCACCGATTCCGGCGATGCCAAGGCGTCCGACGTCGCGGTGTTCTACCGCACCAACGCGCAGAGCCGTGTGTTCGAGGAAGTGTTCATCCGGGTGGGCCTGCCGTACCGCGTCGTCGGTGGCGTGCGCTTCTACGAGCGCAAGGAGGTCAAGGACGCGCTCGCGTACGTGCGCGTCCTCGTCAACCCGCTCGACGCCGTGTCGTTGCGCCGCGTCCTGAACGAGCCCAAGCGCGGCATCGGCGATCGCGCTCAGGCGGCCATCGAGCGGCTCGCTTCTCAGGAGGACATCTCGTTCTGGGAGGCGATGCAGCGTGCCGAGGAGTCCGGCGATCTCGCCACCCGCTCGCTGGCGGCGGTGCAGGCGTTCGCGACGATGATGAGCGCCCTGATGGAGATGGCGGCATCGGGCGAACCGGCCGACGCCGTGCTCGAGGCAGCCCTCACGCGCAGCGGTTACCTCGCGACGCTCGAGCAGAGCAACGACCCGCAGGACGAGACGCGGGTCGAGAACCTTGCCGAGCTCGTCGCCGTGGCGCGGGAGTTCGTGGTGGGTGCCGGAACGATGTCGGACGAGGAAGCCGGAGCCGAGGCGGACGACCTCACGCGCGGGTCGTTGGCGGCCTTCCTCGAGCAGGTCTCGCTGGTCGCCGATGCCGACTCCGTGCCCGATGAGGGCGATGGCGTCGTCACCCTGATGACGCTGCACACGGCCAAGGGGCTTGAGTTCCCGGTCGTCTTCCTCACCGGGCTCGAGGACGGCGTCTTCCCGCACATGCGTTCGCTGGGCGACTCCGCCGAGCTGGAGGAGGAGCGCCGGCTCGCCTACGTGGGCATCACCCGAGCACGCACGCGGCTGTACGTCACGCGGGCCACGGCCCGTTCCGCGTGGGGTGCGCCGTCGTACAACCCGGCGTCGCGCTTCCTCGACGAGCTGCCCGACCACCTGCTCGACTGGCGCCGCGAGGCCCAGCCGCCCACGCAGTGGACGCCTCGTCGTCCGGCCGCGTCGGCAGGGTTCCGTTCGTCCACGGTGGCCGCGCGTTCCTCACGCTCGCGGGAGATCCCGTCGCTCGACCCGGGCGACCGCGTCAGCCACGACAGCTTCGGCCTGGGCACCGTGATCGCCCTCGAGGGTCAGGGCGACAACGCCGTGGCGTCCGTCGACTTCGGCTCCCAGGGCGTCAAGCGCCTGCTGCTCCGCTACGCACCCGTCGACAAGCTCTGAGCCCGTCAGTCCTCGCGATTTGTGACGAAAGTCGTAACGTTCTCCTCCATGAGTCGCGAGGTTCGTCACAAATCTCGAGGTTGGATCACGCAGCGGCGAACCAGCGACGCCACGTGATGCTCATGGCGGGTTCGGAGCCGCGGTAACCACCGGCCACGAGTGCGGCGTTGACTCGCTTGACGATCCCCGACGGGTTGGACATGTCCGCGGAGGTGATGACGATGAGCCGCCAGCCGGCTGCCTCAAGCCGCTCGCGCCGTAAGTGGTCCTTCTGGCGCTGTCGGGCATCCCGCTCGTGATGCCATCCGTCGTACTCGACGATGACCCAGTACTCGCGAAAGAGGAGGTCGCCGCGTCCCAGCACGTTCCCTGCCGCGTCCGTGATCCAAGCGTTCACCTCAGGCTGCGGAAACCGAGCGAATCGCAGTAGCAAGCGAACGTCGGTCTCCGTGACGGAGTCGACGCGACTGGCAACGAACATGGATGCTCGCCGGGCCCGGAGAACACCGTCCAGATGCCGCTCAGCCGCGTAAGCCCGAAGAGTTTCCGGAGTCGTGAGACCGAGCCGCACCAGCCAATCGCCGGCCCGGACCAGGTCGCGCAGGCCGAAGAGCGTTGCGCAGTCGACGAATGTGCGGTCGGGGCCCAAAGTTGGAACGCCATCGACGTCGTTCGAGCTCAGCCTCCCTCTGCGACGGTGGAGTGTGACCCCCGGAAGTCGTGTCTGGCACACCGTGTTCGTGGAGAAATGCAGCGGCCACCCAGTGCCGAGCCCGACGCCGAGTCGACGAAGGGCGGACACATGGCTGAGCGCGGCATCGGCAGGGAGGAGTAGCCGAGCAGCCGCGATGCGTACGGACTCGTCGACGGCCAGGTCGGCGGAAACCCAGACTCCACGGAATATCTGCACAAACCGATCGCCGCGGAGCACATGGATCGAAACGTGAGCTCGCGCGGCTTGGGAGGTGGTGAATGGGCCTGTTCTGAGTGAATCGGGAATCTCCATCGGCCGGGGCACGAGCCCATCCCACAACCAGCAGTCGCCCACCACCACGCCTCCGCGCATTGCTGTGGACGCGGGGAGCCTGTGCATCCAAGATTCGTGACGAAATTCGCCAGCCGATCCCCGAACCGTGACGAACTACGTCACAAATCGCGAGGACGTCCGTGCACGACGGACGGGATCAGGGGTTGATGCCGTGCTGCTGGAGCACGGGGATCGGGTCGACGGCGTCGCCGCCACCCGGGTGGACCTCGATGTGCAGGTGCGGGCCGGTGGTGTTGCCGGTGGAGCCGGTGTAGCCGATCACCTGGCCGGGATCGACCTTGTCGCCCGGTGAGGCGGCGAAGCGGCTCAGATGGCAGTACCAGACTTCGGTGCCGTCCAGATGGGTGACGATGATGCGGTTGCCGTACGAGCCCTCGTAGCCGACTTCCTTCACGGTGCCGGAGGCGACCGACACGATCGTGGAGCCGGACGGCCCGGACATGTCGAGGCCGGTGTGCATGCCGCTGGACCACAGCGAGCTCTGGGCGCCGAAGCGAGCCGAGAGGCGGTAGCCCGTGACCGGGAGCACCCACTGGTTCTTCTTGAGCTCGTTGGCGCGCTCCTGCGTCTTGGCTGCGAGGTTCTTGAGGGCCACCGCACGCTGGGCGACCTGCTCCTTGGCCTGCTTCTCGAGCAGCTCGCGGTCGAAGTCGCGGCTGACGTCGACGGTGGCACCGGCACCGGCATCACCGTCGCCACCGGTGTAGTTGGCGGAGATCGTCTGGTAGTTGGCGCTCAGCACGTCACGGTCGGTGTGCGACGACGCGACGGAGGACCCGATTCCGGCCGCGACCAGGGCAAATGCCCCGGCAATCGCGGGCGTGGGACGGAAGCTGCGGCGTCGGCGGCGGGTTGCCGCACGTCTGCCGCTCGCCCTCTGAGGGGTCTGCTGGCGTACGTCCAGTCGGCGTTTGGGCGCAGACGAACTCACGCAGGAAACCTCCGGGTGGAGTGCAGGAACTCGTCGAGTCTAAGGGACTCGCGAGTAACGTCAAAGTGGAGACCCTGCACATGTGGGCTGTTCAGCCCTCTGAGCGCCATGGTGTGAGGGCTCTCGCCCCATGGCGTCACACTGAGGACATGGCCAGACGACGTGTCGTGGTGGGTGGGTTCGACGCCGATCTCGCACGTGACACCGCCCGGCGGATGCGCGACGTGGGAGACGAGGTCGTTCTGCTCGGTGCCGACCTCGACCTGGATGAGCTCGGTCACGCCGTCATCGCCGAGGACGCCACCGAGGTGGTCGTCGGCAGTGAGAGCCAGGCCGATCGCTTGCATGGGTGGCTCAACGAGCGTGGGGTGGCTCACGTCACGGTCAGACCCGTGTGAATGACGAGGTCAGCGTGCCTCGATGTCCGCGACGAAGGCTCGAACGGCATCCGCCACCATCTGTGGCTGTGTCTGGACCACCCAGTGCTTCGCGACGACGTCCAGCCGGCGCAGGTCGGGCGCGAAGGTCTCGATCTCGCCGTACATCGCCGGCATCAAGAACGCGTCCTTGGTGGGCACGATGAGCTGTACGGGCACCTTGGTGGTCGAGCGGCGAAAGCTCAGGCGGTTGGCCCGGTAGAGGTTGACGCCGTTGCGCGCGTCGGAGCGGAAGGTGCGGTCGTCCCAGTGGCTCACGCGTTCGAGCTTCTCCATGCGCTCCCGAATGCGCCCGCCAAGCCGTTGGAAAACCAGCTCGGGCAGGAACGGCACCTGGAACATCGCGGCGTACCAGGAGTTGAGCAGCTGACGCCCGACTGTGCCGAAGCGCCGGTGCCGCAGACCATCCCGGACGAAGTGGCCGTACTGGTCGAGGCCCGGGCCACTCACGGAGGTGAACGAGGCGATCCGGCCGCGCAGCCGTGCGTCGGCGGTCTCCCGCATCACCGCTGCCCACAGCTGCACCGAGCCCCAGTCGTGTCCGACCAAGTGGACGGCCTGACCGTCTGGCGCGACCTCGTCGAGGACGGCCACCAGGTCATCGACGAGGCGACTCATCTTGTAGCCGGCGCGCGACGAGGGCGCGGTGGACTCCCCGGCACCGCGGACGTCGTAGGTCGCCACCCGGTGGTCGCGTTGGAGGTCGTCGACGACGTGGTCCCACACGGTGCGATTGTCGGGGAACCCGTGCACCAGCACCACGACCGGACCGTCCGTCCCGCTGTCCTGCAGGCTGAGCTCGACATCAGTGGTGGCGATCCGCGTGGCGCTCATGGGCTTCCTTCCATGACAGTTCTGGTGTCACCGTATGCCGCTGGACCCCAGGATGTTGAGCCGGGCTTGAGCGGCTAGAGTCACGAACCACCAATTCTCTGCGCCGGTCGTCCCGCGGCCGGCACCCCTTGCCGGGAGAACGGACATCACCGTGGATTTGATGGAGTACCAGGCGAAGGAGCTCTTCGCCAAGCATGACGTCCCTGTCACCGAGGGAATCGTCGCCACCACGCCTGACGAGGCGAAGGCCGCTGCAGAGCAGCTCGGAGTCGTCGTCGTCAAGGCGCAGGTGAAGGCCGGCGGCCGCGGCAAGGCGGGCGGCGTCAAGCTCGCCAAGACTCCCGACGAGGCCTACGAGCACGCTCAGGCGATCCTCGGCATGCAGATCAAGGGCTTGACGGTCAAGCGTGTGCTCATCGCACCCGGCGCCAGCATCGAGGCGGAGTACTACTTCTCTTACCTGCTCGACCGCGCCAACCGTCGCTACCTCTGCATCGCCAGCGTCGAGGGCGGTGTGGAGATCGAGGAGGTCGCCAAGACCAACCCCGACGCCGTCAAGAAGATCCCCATCGACCCCGGCACCGGCGTCGACGACGCGAAGGCCCGCGAGATCGTCGCCGAGGCCAAGTTCCCCGCCGAGCTCACCGACCAGGCCGTCACCATGGTGCTCGCCCTGTGGAAGGTGTTCGTCGAGGAGGACGCCACCCTCGTCGAGGTCAACCCGCTCGCCCGGCTCGAGGGCGACGTGCTGGAGGCGCTCGACGGCAAGGTGTCGCTCGACGACAACGCCGACTTCCGGCACGAGGACCACGCGCGGTTCGAGGACAAGGAGTCGGCCGATCCGCTCGAGGCCAAGGCCAAGGAGAAGGGCCTCAACTACGTCAAGCTCGACGGCGCCGTGGGCATCATCGGCAACGGCGCGGGTCTGGTCATGAGCACGCTCGACGTCGTCGCGTACGCCGGTGAGGCGCACGGAGGCGTCAAGCCCGCCAACTTCCTCGACATCGGCGGCGGAGCGTCCGCCCAGGTCATGGCCGACGGTCTCGACGTCATTCTCGGCGACGAGCAGGTCAAGGCGGTGTTCGTGAACGTGTTCGGCGGCATCACGTCGTGCGACGCGGTGGCCAACGGCATCGTCGGAGCGCTCGACCTGCTCGGCGACGCCGCCACCAAGCCGCTGGTCGTCCGCCTGGACGGCAACGCGGTGGACGAAGGACGTCGGATCCTGGAGGAGCGCAACCATCCCCTCGTGACCCTCGTCGACACCATGGACGGCGCGGCCGACAAGGCCGCCGAGCTCGCGAACGCCTGAGGACGGGAATCATGTCGATCTACCTGAACAAGGACTCCAAGGTCATCGTCCAGGGCATCACCGGCGGTGAAGGCTCGAAGCACACGGCCCTGATGCTCAAGGCGGGGACGAACATCGTGGGCGGCGTCAACGCTCGCAAGGCGGGCACGACGGTCAGCCACGTCGCCGCCGACGGCAGCGACGTCGAGCTGCCGGTCTTCGGCACCGTCGAGGAGGCCATGCAGCAGACCGGCGCCGACACGTCGGTCGCCTTCGTTCCGCCGGCGTTCACCAAGGACGCCGTCATCGAGGCCATCGACGCGGGCATCGGCCTCCTCGTGATCATCACCGAGGGTGTCCCGGTGCAGGACACCGCCGAGTTCTGGGCGCATGCGCAGGGCAAGAAGACCCGCATCATCGGTCCCAACTGCCCCGGCATCATCACGCCGGGTGAGGCGCTCGCCGGCATCACGCCGGCCACGATCGCCGGCAAGGGCCCGATCGGCCTGGTGTCCAAGTCGGGCACGCTGACCTACCAGATGATGTTCGAGCTGCGCGACTACGGCTTCTCCTCGTCGATCGGCATCGGCGGTGACCCCGTCGTCGGCACCACGCACATCGACGCACTCGAGGCGTTCGAAGCCGATCCCGAGACGACGGCGATCGTCATGATCGGCGAGATCGGCGGCGACGCCGAGGAGCGTGCGGCCGAGTTCATCAAGGAGAACGTCACGAAGCCCGTCGTCGGCTACGTGGCCGGGTTCACCGCCCCGGAAGGCAAGACGATGGGCCACGCCGGTGCCATCGTGTCGGGCTCGTCGGGCACGGCGGCCGCCAAGAAGGAGGCCCTCGAGGCCGCCGGGGTCAAGGTCGGCAAGACGCCGTCCGAGACCGCCGAGCTCATGAGGGACATCCTCAAGAACCTTCCGTAGACCGACGAGCGCAGCGAGGAGCGTCGGAGGAGGTTGAGCGCGCCACGGCGAAGCCGTCAGGGTGACGAAACCGGGTGAGACGAGATGCTCGCCCGAGATGTGGTTTCGATTCCCCCACTCGCTGGCGCTCGCGGGTGGTGCCCCCAGCACTGGTTCCGCCCCCTACTCGCTGACGCTCGTGGGGGGACCCCCAGCGGCTCCTCAACCACCGGTGCTATTCCAGATACACGAGGCGCTGCGCCGCTCGGGTGACGAGGTCGGCGAAATCCTTCTGGCTGATGTCGTAGCGACCCGCCGGGGTGAACGTCACCTGCGCGACGTCGGCACCCTGCCGCACGATGGCCATGCGGTAGAAGACGCGTGACTTCTTGTTGACCTCGAGCCCGACCCGCCAGGCGGTGCCGCGGGTCTCGCCGGACTCGATGGAACGCTTCTGGTCGACCTCGGCGGACAGGTTGGCGTCCGGGCAGTTGGCGATGCGCTTCTCGACCTTCTTGACGAAGCCCTTCGCGTCGTCCTCGGACCCGAATCGGCCGAGGGTCTCGGCCACCCCGAACGCCTGTGGGAGGTCACTCGTTCCCGGGATGACGAAGATGCGTGACTGGGTCGCCCGCACGGGCTTCTCGCGGAAGTTCGCGGCGTCGCACTGGGTGGCCGCCGGGTTGACCTTGGGACGGAACGGCTCGACGCCGGCCCACACCTTGTCGATGTCGGCGATCGGCGGGAGGTCGACGATGCCGAGGAATGCCGGTGCCTCCGACGTGCGGGGTGGATCGGTGGAGACGACGTCGATGTCGTCGGTGCACTTGCCGCCGCTCTCGGTGCAGACCTGCTTGACGGAGTCGTTCAGAGTGAGGGCGAAGTCGTCGATGTCGGGACCGGTGGGGCCGTCGACCTCGTGCACGAGCGTGCTGGTGACCGTGCCGGAGTGGCTGAACCCGACGGTGAACGTGCGCTCAGGGGAGCGGTGCGAGCGCAACCGCAGGATGCGGAAGTCGCCGAACGGCCGCTGCACGACGTAGGAGCCCACCAGCTGGACCCGCGGATGCTCGCAGTCGGAGTACCAGCGCACCAGGCGTTGGTAGGCCTCCTCGGCCTGCTCGGGACTGCGGGCGACCTCGATGGCCTGGGCCACGCGCTCCTCGCCCTCCCCGCCGACCTCGTAGGTGCGGACGAACGCGCGAAGCGGATCGCTGTTGGCGAAGCGCTTGGTGGGACAGGTGGCGTACGGAGTCGTGGACCGGGTGTCGTCGTCGGTGTCGACGACCCTCCAGGTGCCCTCCGGGTCGAGCCGCTTGACCTGGTTCATGGTGAGGAGGTCGTCGGTGCCGATCTTCTGGGCCTGCAGCACGAGATCGGGCCCCTCGGAGCCGATCTTCTCGCGGTGCGGGACGGCGGCGGTCTCGAGGGCGTCGCCCTCGGTGACGACGAACCCTCCGCCGATCACCATCAGCAGCGCGGCGGCGACCAGCAGGACGGTGTTGCGCCGGCGGCCGGTCTGGGCTCGACGTCGGACGACCTCGGACCGCGGCATCTCGAAGCGCCCGGTGACGGCGCCGAGGCCGTGCATCCGTTCCTCGATCTCGCCCAGGGACAGGCCAAGACGGCTCTCGAGCCTCCCCAGGGATGCCGTGACCGCCTCGATGCCCTGCTGCGCAGGGATGCCGACTTCGCGTGAGGCCTCCTCGAGGTCGGACTGGCCGAGCGTGAGCAGCACGATGAGCCGGCGGTTGTCGGCCTGAAGCTCGGCGAGCGCGTCGAGCATCTCCACGTCCGCGTCCTCCTCGTGCTTACGACGCAGGAGGTGGGTGGAGCGGGTGATGGACGTGAGCTTCCAGGCCTCGTTGCGAACCCAGCCGAGCGGGTTGTGGTTGCGAATCTTGGTCCAGTCGCGCCATGCGCGGCGGTAGGCGTCGACGGTGGCGTCGTAGGCGACCTGGCGGTCGCCGCACACGGCATAGGTGGCCTTGAGAGCGGTGGCCGAGGTCGAGGAGTAGAAGTTGTTGAACTCGTCGACGCGCGTCATTCGCTCTCCTCCTCTCGGCTCCGTCTGCCTCCTGACCCGGCACCCCTCCGGGCCAACGGTGGTCAGGACCCGGACCCACTCGTGGTCCGGCGTGCCTGGGTGCAACAGCGCAACTTTACAGGTTGGATGATGGGGTGCCCGAGCCTCCCGCGAGCCCCTACCTGAGGCCGGCCTTCCTCACCGCGGCCCTTGCCATGACGCTCGGAATCGCCATCAGCGCGACGGTGACGCTACTCGCCCAAGGCGGCGCCTCGTCGATGCCCGCCCTGCTGCGCGGCGCGGTCCAGGGCTGGTTGATCGCCCAGGGATCCGGGCTCGACCTCGAGGGAACGTCCATCCGGCTGGTCCCGCTGGGCGCCACCGCGCTCGTCGTCCTCGTGACGGCGCTCGCTGCGCGCTGGACCGTCCCCGACCCCGTCGAGGAGCTCGGTCCCTACGCCGCGACGGTGGCCGGCTCGTGCGGGGCGGTGGCGGCGATCCTGTCGGCAGTCACCAACACCGGCGAGCTCCACACGTCTGTCGTCCGCGCGGCGTTCGGGGCGTTCGCCGTAGGGGGCATCGGCAGCGCCGTGGGTGCGGCCCGCAAGCACCAACGCACGTCGATGCTGTGGTTCACCGACCGCGCCGACGTCCGTGCCGTCGTCCGCGGGGCGTGGTGGGGGGTGGCGACCTTGCTCGGGGCGGCCGCGACGCTCCTCGTCGTGCTGCTCACCATCCACCTCGATCGCGCGGCCGACCTGTGGGCGCTCCTCGACCCCGATGTCGGCGGTGGGCTGGCCCTCGCGGCGACGTGCCTGCTGTCAGTGCCGACCCTCGTGCTCTGGGCGACGTCCGTGCTGATCGGCCCGGGGTTCGTGCTGGGCACGGACACGTCGGTCGATCTCACCGGTTCCCACCTCGGCGCCGTGCCCGGGTTCCCGCCCCTCGCTGCATTGCCCGCGCCGGGGGAGTTCTCCGGCTGGGTGTTCGTCCTCGGCCTGGTGCCGTTGCTCGCCGGCATCGTGGCCGGCTTCCGCACGGAGCCGCCCAGGCCCGGCGACTCGGACTCAGCGCTGCTGCACCGCCTCGGCCACGGAGCCTCCGCCGGCGCCGTGGCCGGCCTGGTGGTGGGGTTGGCCGTCGCCGTGTCAGGGGGCGGGATCGGTCCCGGACGCATGGCCGACGCCGGCCCGCCCGTGCTCACACCGCTGCTCGTCGCGGTGCCCGTGCTGGCGATGGGTGGTGCCCTCGGAGCGGTGGTGGCGCACTATCGTGGCGCCCGTGCCCCCCAGCAACGAGAACAACCGCAGGACGGCGCGACTCGTCGTCCTCGTCTCCGGTGGTGGCACCAACCTCCAGGCCCTGATCGACGCGACGACGAATCCTGACTACGGGGCCGAGATCGTGGCCGTCGGTGCCGATCGCGTAGGCATCGAGGGTCTCGCCCGAGCCGAGCGGGCCGGCATCTCGACCTTCACCGTGACGCCCGCCGATTTCGACGACCGGGTGGACTGGGACCTCGAGCTCGCCGAGGCAGTGGCTGCCCACGAGCCCGACCTCGTGGTCCTCGCAGGCTTCATGCGGCTCGTCGGACCGGCCTTCCTGGGTCTGTTCGGCGGCCGCACCGTCAACACCCACCCGTCGCTGCTGCCGTCCTTTCCCGGCATGCAGGCGCCGCGCGACGCGCTGGAGTACGGCGTCAAGGTCACCGGAGCCACGCTGATGGTGGTGGACGACGGCGTCGACACCGGGCCGATCATCGCCCAGGTTCCCGTGGCCGTGCTCGACGACGACGACGTCGAGACGTTGCACGAACGCATCAAGGTGAGCGAGCGAGCCATGCTGGTCGAGTGGGTGGGCCGACTCGTCCATGAAGCTCTGGACCACAGAGACAGCCCTGAGGAGACCCCGTGACCGACATCCGCCCGCTGCGCCGCGCCCTCGTGTCGGTGTACGACAAGACCGGACTGGACGAGCTCGCCCGCGACCTGCATGCCGCCGGTGTCTCGATCGTGTCGACCGGCTCGACGGCGAAGACCATCGAGTCCGCCGGTGTCCCGGTCACGCCGGTCGAGGAGCTCACCGGATTTCCCGAGTGCCTGGACGGCCGGGTCAAGACCCTGCACCCGCGCGTGCACGCCGGCATCCTCGCCGACCTGCGGCTCGAGTCACACGTGGAGCAGCTGGCCGAGCTCGACATCGAGCCGTTCGACCTCGTCGTCGTCAACCTGTACCCATTCCTCGACACGGTGATGTCGGGTGCGTCTCCTGACGAGTGCGTCGAGCAGATCGACATCGGCGGGCCGTCGATGGTGCGCGCTGGTGCGAAGAATCACGCGAGTGTCGCCGTGGTGGTTTCTCCGCAGGCCTACGACCAAATCCGTACGGCCATCGATGCGGGCGGGTTCACCCTCGAGCAGCGCAAGAAGCTCGCTGCTCATGCGTTCGCGCACACCGCGGCCTACGACGTCGCCGTGAGCTCGTGGTTCGCCTCGGGCTACACCGTGCCGGACGACGGCTCGGTGTTCCCGGACTTCGTCGCCGCCACCTGGGACAAGGCTGCGGTGCTGCGATACGGCGAGAACCCGCACCAGGCTGCCGCGCTCTACCGCAACTGGCGCGGGGGGCTGGCCGCGGCGGAGCAGCTGCACGGCAAGGAGATGTCGTACAACAACTACGTCGATACCGATGCTGCACACCGCGCGGCCCACGACTTCGACGCCGCGGCGGTGGCGATCATCAAGCACGCGAATCCCTGCGGCATCGCCACCGGCGACGACATCGCGCAGGCCCACGCCCGTGCCCATGCGTGCGACCCGGTGTCGGCATTCGGCGGCGTCATCGCGGCGAACCGGCCCGTGTCGGTCGCGATGGCCGAACAGGTGGCGGAGGTGTTCACGGAGGTCATCGTGGCGCCGGAGTACGAGCCCGGCGCCCTCGAGGTGCTTCAGGACAAGAAGAACATCCGCATCCTGCGGCTGCCTGCTGCCGCGCATCCGGAGCCGATCGAGATGCGCCCGATCAACGGCGGCCTCCTGATCCAGCAGGTCGACCACATCGATGCCGAGGGCGACGACCCATCCGCCTGGACGCTCGTCGCCGGCGAGCCCGCCGACGACCACACGCTCGCCGATCTCGCCTTCGCCTGGACGGCGGTGCGCGCGGTCAAGTCCAACGCGATCCTGCTGGCCAGGGACGGCGCCTCGGTCGGGGTCGGCATGGGCCAGGTGAACCGCGTCGACTCCTGCCGCCTGGCGGTCGAGCGGGCCGGTGCGGAGCGTGCGCAGGGCGCCGTGGCCGCGTCCGACGCGTTCTTCCCGTTCCCCGACGGCGCCGAGATCCTCATGGCCGCTGGCGTGCGAGCCATCGTCCAGCCGGGCGGCTCGATCCGTGATGACGACGTCGTCGAGGCCGTTCAGAAGGCCGGCGTCACGATGTACGTCACCGGGACTCGGCACTTCTTCCACTGAGGCGTGCGAACCTCAGCCCTTGAGGGCTCTGGTCACCTTCTCTTCGCCGAGCAGGTGAGCGGCGATGAGGCCACGGATCGCGGTGGTCATGATGCGGGCCTCCTCGTGGTCGGAGTACTGGTCGCTCTGTCGCCGGAACGCGGACCCGGCGATGAGGGCGATGACGGCGGCCGCAAGTGCCTCTGGGTTCTCGACCCCTAGGCGGGACAGCACCCGCACCGCGAGCTGCTCGAACGACCGGAGCGCCTCGGTGGCGGTGTCGCGCAGGGCCGGGTCCTGGGTCGCGGCCAGGAAGATGGCCAGGTGGAGTCGGGCGACCTCGGGGGTGCGCCGACCGAAGACCTCGCTCACGACCGTGGTCCCGTCGTCGAGGCCAAAGCCCAGGTCGCCCGGGTCGATGCGGGTCAACGCCTCGAGGTCGGTCATCCACTGCTCCATGTGCGACGCGAGCGCCTCGCGGAGCAGATCCTTGATGGACGCGAAGTAGTACGTGGTGGTGGCCGGCGGCAGGCCCGCCGTGCGGGCGACGGCCCTGTGCGTGACGGCACGCGACCCGCCCTCGGCGAACAGCTCGAGCGCCGCCGCCAGCAGCACGTCGCGGCGCTGACGGCTGCGTCCTTGCGTGAGCTGGGCTCTGGTGGCCATGGAGTCCCTGTCGTCCGACGGTTCGGGAGTACGGGGAGTCTATGCGCCCAACCTGCCGTGCGAGACTCGTTCCCGTGACGGCTCAGATCCTCGACGGCAAGGCGACGGCGGCCGCGATCAAGGCCGACCTGACCACGCGACTCGCCACGCTCCGCGAGCGGGGCGTGGTTCCCGGGCTCGGCACGGTGCTCGTCGGCGACGACCCGGGCAGCCGGTGGTACGTCAATGCCAAGCACCAGGACTGCGCGGAGGTGGGGCTGGAGTCCATCCGCGTCGAGCTGCCCGCCACCGCCGCACAGGCCGACGTGGAGAAGGCCGTCGACGGCCTCAACGACGACCCCAGCTGCACGACCTACATCGTCCAGCTGCCACTGCCGCGAGGCATCGACGAGAACGCGATCATCGGCCGCATCGACCCGGCGAAGGACGCCGACGGGCTGCATCCCACGAATCTCGGCTGGCTCGTGCTCGGCCAGGAGGCTCCGCTGCCCTGCACGCCGCGCGGCATCGTCGAGCTGTTGCGCCGCCACGAGGTCGAGATCGCGGGCGCGAAAGTGGTGGTCGTCGGACGCGGCATCACGGTCGGACGCCCCTTGGGCCTGCTCCTCACCCGCCGCAGCGAGAACGCCACGGTCACCCTGTGCCACACCGGCACCCGCGACCTCGCCGCCGAGGTCCGGCGCGCCGACATCGTCGTGGCCGCGGCCGGAGTGCCGGGCATCATCACCGCCGAGATGGTCAAGCCGGGTGCGGCAGTGCTCGACGTCGGCGTGAGCCGCGACGACGGCGGCACGATCCAGGGCGACGTCCATCCGTCGGTGCGCGAGGTGGCCGGCTGGGTGGCGCCCAACCCCGGCGGCGTCGGACCGATGACACGCGCGATGCTGCTGACCAACGTCGTCGAGGTCGCCGAGCGGCGCCTGGCCGGTGCCGACAGGTGAGGGTCCGGATGCCGCGCAGCCGCGGTTCGCAGATCTACCTGCTGCTGCTGCTCGGAGTCTTCGTGGGGCTGTTGATGGTTGTCAGCGGGCCTTGGCGGGCCGGCCTGATGCTCGTGGGCGGCACGTTCGTGGTCGCGGCACTGGCGCGGGTCGTCGTCTCTGCCGAGCACGTCGGCATGCTGCGCGTGCGCGGCAAGGCTTTCGACATCTTCTGGACGGCGACGCTCGGCATCAGCCTCTGCCTGCTTGCGCTCTTGGTGCCCCCGGGCCCGTCGTGAGGCCGCCTGAGCGAGCTCTGCGAGCGAACGGCGGACCAGGTCGAGTGTGCACGCGCGGAGCGCGTCCGGATGGGGGCACCTCCCGCGAGCGCCAGTGAGTGGGGGAATCGAGACCGCGTGAGCCTCTGCAGCGGCGCAAGGCCCCACCTACGTAGAGTCGCAGCATGGACGACGAACGCATGGCCGAGACCTTTCTGACCGCCGCGCAGATCTCTGCTGACCTGGCTCGGCGTCCGGAGGTCGCCGAGCACTGGACCGAGGAGAGCGCGTGTGCCGGCATGTCCGTCGGCGGCCTGGCCCACCATCTCGTGCAGCAGCTGACCAACACCGTGCACATCCTGGCGGCCGAGCCGCGCGACGACGCACCCATCCCGCTGCTCGAGCACTACGAACGGGCGGCCTGGGTCACCGCGAGCCTTGACGACGAGGTCAACGTCCGGATCAGGGAGGATGCGGACGGCGACGCGTCCAGCGGTCCCGATGGACTGTCGTCCGTCATCGAGGGCGCCCTCGCCGACCTGCCCGATCTGCTGGCACGGTCGGCCGATGCGGTGTTGATCCCGTGGCAGGGCTGGTCATTGTCCACCGAGGACTATCTGACGACCCGCTTGATGGAGATGGTCGTCCACTCCGACGACCTCGCTGCGAGTGTCGGCGTCCCGACCCCGGAGTTCCCCGAGGACGTGCTCGGCCCGGTCTTCACGCTGCTCACCGGCGTGGCCGCGCGGCGCCACGGGCAGGTGGCCGTGGTCCGCGCCTTGAGCCGACCTCAGCGTGCGCCGGACATCGTGTCGGCGTTCTGAGGGCTAGATCAGCCCCAGCTCCGTGACGGCGTCGCGCTCCTCGATGAGCTCGGCGGCGGTGGCGTCCATCTTGCCCCGGCTGAACTCGTCGATCTCAAGGCCCTGGACGATCTCCCAGTCGCCGTTCGACGTGGTGACGGGGAAGGAGTAGATGAGGCCTTCTGGCACCTCGTAGGAGCCGTCGGAGACGACCGCCATCGAGGCCCAGTCGTCGCTGGGTGTGCCGGTGAGCCAGTCATGAGCCGCGTCGATGGTGGCCGACGCCGCCGAAGCGGCGGACGAGGCGCCACGCGCCTCGATGATGGCCGCACCGCGCTTGGCGACGGTCGGGATGAACTCGTTCTCGATCCACGCCTGGTCGTCGATGACCTCGGCGGCGTTGCGGCCGCCGATCTCGGCGTGAAAGACGTCGGGATACTGCGTGGCCGAGTGGTTGCCCCAGATCGTCATCTTGCGGATGTCGCCGACCTTCGCACCGGTCTTGGCGGCCAGCTGCGAGAGCGCGCGGTTGTGGTCGAGGCGGGTGAGGGCGGTGAAGCGCTCCTTCGGGATGTCGGGGGCGTTCGTCATCGCTATGAGGGCGTTGGTGTTGGCCGGGTTGCCGGTGACGCCGATCCGGATGTCGTCGGCGGCGACCTCGTTGAGTGCCTTGCCCTGTGCGGTGAAGATCGCGCCGTTGGCCTCGAGGAGATCGCCGCGCTCCATGCCCTTCGTGCGGGGGCGGGCGCCGACGAGAAGGGCCAGGTTGGCGCCGTCGAAGATGTGGTTGGCGTCGTCGCCGATCTCGACCGAGTCGAGCGTGGGGAACGCGCAGTCGTCGAGCTCCATGACGACGCCCTCGAGTGCCTTGAGTGCCGGAGTGATCTCGAGCAGACGCAGCTGCACGGGGGTGTGAGGGCCGAACAGTGCCCCGCTGGCGAGGCGGAAGAGAAGGCTGTAGCCGATCTGGCCGGCCGCGCCGGTGACGGCGACCTTGACTGGCGGGTTGCTCACGAATGCTCCTGGGATGACGCGGTGGAAGAACGGTCCGAACGTTACCCACCTCGAGTCGGCCCCGCCGGTCGGGGCAGGGAGGGTTGACTGATCTGGAACGGTTCCAGATAGGTTGGGCTCATGGCCACGGTCGACACGAGTTCGCTCGCCGTCGAGGGGGTCCTCCGCGCCCGCGGCCTGCGTGTCACGCGTCCGCGACTCGCGGTGATCGCCGCCCTCGAGAGCGCGCCACACGCTGACACCGACAGGGTGGCCGAGCTGGCTCGCGCCTCGCTCGGCGCGGTCTCGATCCAAGCCGTGTACGACGTGCTGCGCGCACTCACCGACGCCGGCCTCGTGCGTCGCATCGAGCCGGCGGGATCCCCTGCGCGCTACGAGCTGCGCGTCGGCGACAACCACCACCACGTCGTCTGCCGGTCGTGCGGCGCCATCGCCGACGTGGCCTGTGCCGTGGGCGAGGCCCCGTGTCTCGACCCGTCCGAGAGCCACGGCTTCATCGTCGACGAGGCCGAAGTCACCTATTGGGGCCTGTGCCCCGCCTGTTCCACCACCACACGGAGGGAAGCGCATGTCTGACCACGAACAGCCTGATGCCCGCGTCGGCGAGATGAACGAGCCGGAGGAGGCCAAGGGAGCACGTCCCGCCGCCCACGAGCGGTTGGCCCATCCCACGGCCGGAGACGCCAACCGCACCTGGTGGCCTGAGCGTCTCAACCTCAAGGTGCTCGCCAAGAACCCCGACGTCGCCAACCCGCTCGGCGCGGACTTCGACTACGCAGCGGCGTTCACCGCGCTCGATCTCGCCGCCGTGAAGGCCGACATCGCCGAGGTCCTCACCGACTCCAAGGACTGGTGGCCCGCCGACTTCGGCCACTACGGCGGCCTGATGATCCGCATGGCGTGGCACAGCGCCGGCACCTACCGCGTGTGGGACGGCCGCGGAGGCGCCGGGGCCGGTCAGCAGCGGTTCGCCCCGATCAACAGCTGGCCCGACAACGGCAACCTCGACAAGGCACGTCGCCTGTTGTGGCCGGTCAAGCAGAAGTACGGCAGGAGCCTGTCGTGGGCGGACCTGATGATCCTCGCCGGCAACGTGTCCCTCGAGTCGATGGGCTTCAAGCCGTTCGGCTTCGCCGGCGGACGTCCCGACGTGTGGGAGCCCGACGACGACGTCTACTGGGGTCCCGAGACCGAATGGCTCGGCGACGAGCGCTACACCGGCGAGCGCGACCTGGAGAAGCCGCTGGCAGCCGTCCAGATGGGCCTGATCTACGTCAATCCCGAGGGCCCCAACGGCACTCCCGATCCCCTTGCAGCGGCGCGGGACATCCGCGAGACGTTCGCCCGCATGGCGATGAACGACGAGGAGACCGTGGCGCTCATCGCCGGCGGGCACTCGTTCGGCAAGACGCATGGCGCGGCGAATCCCGACGACCACGTGAGTGCAGAGCCCGAAGGTGCCCCGATCGAGCAGCAGGGCCTGGGGTGGAAGAACTCGTTCGGCACCGGCGCCGGACCCGACGCCATCACCAGCGGCCTCGAGGTCACGTGGACCACGACGCCGACCAGGTTCGGCAACGGCTTCTTCGAGATCCTCTTCGGCCACGAGTGGGAGCTCTCGAGCAGTCCTGCCGGGGCCCACCAGTGGGTGGCGAAGGACGCCGAGGCGATCATCCCCGACGCGCACGGCGGCGAGAACCGGCTCCCGACCATGCTGACGACCGACCTGTCGTTGCGGTTCGACCCGATCTACGAGCCGATCTCACGGCGGTTCAAGGACAACCCGGAGGAGTTCGCCGACGCGTTCGCCCGGGCGTGGTTCAAGCTCACGCACCGTGACATGGGTCCGGTGGCGCGCTACTTGGGCCCCGAGGTCCCGAGCGAGGTCCTCATCTGGCAGGACCCGCTTCCCGAGCCCGAGGGCAAGGCCCTCGAGGGCGCCAGCGTCGCGGACCTCACGGCGCGCATCGCGGCCACGGATCTGAGCGTCACCGATCTCGTCGCGACGGCGTGGGCGTCGGCGGCCTCGTTCCGCGGCAGCGACAAGCGCGGTGGTGCCAACGGTGCGCGGGTCCGTCTGGATCCCCAGGTCGGCTGGGAGGTCAACAACCCGGCCGAGCTGCGACGCGTGCTCAGCGTGCTCGATGGCGTGCGGACCGACTTCAACGCGGCGCAGACCGACGGAACTCACGCCTCTCTCGCCGATGTCATCGTGCTCGCCGGCAGTGTCGGCGTCGAGCAGGCCGCGAGGGCCGCGGGCCACGACGTCAAGGTGCCCTTCACGCCTGGCCGTGTCGACGCATCCGCCGAGCAGACCGACGTCGAGTCGTTCGAGTGGATGGAGCCGCGTGCCGACGGGTTCCGCAACTACCTCGGCAAGGGCAACCAGCTCCCCGCTGAGTACCTGCTGCTCGACCGCGCCAACCTGCTGACGCTGAGCGCGCCGGAGATGACGGTCCTCCTCGGCGGCCTGCGGGTCCTGGGAGCCACGTTCGACCGGTCGTCGCTGGGCGTGCTCACCCACGCCCCCGGCACGCTGACGAACGACTTCTTCGTCAACCTGCTCGACAACGAGACCACGTGGTCATCGACCGACGAAGCGGCCGGGACGTTCACGGGAACGACCGCGTCCGGGCAGACGTGGACGGGAAGCCGGGCCGACCTGGTCTTCGGTTCCAACTCCGAGCTCCGTGCCATCGCCGAGGTCTACGCGAGCGACGATGCGAAGGAGAAGTTCGTGCACGACTTCGTCAACGCCTGGGTCAAGGTGATGGAGCTCGACCGGTTCGACCTTCGGTAGTCAGTCCGCGTCGCCGACGATCATCGCGTGGCTGATGCCGGCGATGGCGGCGCCGATGACGGGCGCGACGATGAACAGCCAGACCTGCCCCAGCGCTTCGCCTCCGGCGAACCAGGCGACGCCGAGCGAGCGCGCCGGATTCACCGAGGTGTTGCTCACGGGGATGCTCACGAGGTGGATGAGGGTCAGGGCCAGGCCGATCGCGAGGCCGGAGAACCCGACCGCCGCCCGCTTGGCCGAGGCGCCGAGGATGACGAACAGGAAGAACGCCGTCAGGACGATCTCCACGATCATCACCGCCAGCAGGCTGTAGCCGCCGGGGGAGCGTTCGGCGTAGCCGTTCGACGCGAATCCGGACGCCGAGGCGTCGAAGCCGCTGCGACCGGAGGCGATCACGAACAGCACGGCCGCGGCGACGGTGGCGCCCGCGATCTGCGCGAGTGCGTACCACGGGACGTCGCGCCAGGAGAATCGTCCCGCCGTGGCCAGCCCGATCGAGACGGCCGGGTTGAAGTGGCCGCCCGACACGTGCCCGAAGGCGTACGCACCGGTGAGCACCGTGAGCCCGAAGGCCAGTGCGATGCCGAGATTGCCGACGTCGTCACCGGCGAGCACAGCCGTGCCGCAGCCGCCCAGCACGAGCCAGAACGTGCCGAGGGCCTCGGCGCCGAATCGCGCGGACAGCGTGGACGATGGCGTGGAGTGAGGTCGCTCGGAGGACATGGCCGCCAGCATAAGGCCGCGCGTGTGCCTACCCGGTGCTCCGATATCTTGAGATCGAACCCCATCGACCGCCAGCTCTGCCAACTCTGGGAGGCCCTTCGGCATGGCCACGATCATCTACACACACACCGATGAAGCACCGCACCTGGCCACCTACTCCTTCCTGCCGGTCATCGCGGCGTACGCCTCGACGGCGGGCGTCGACGTCGAGACCCGCGACATCTCCCTGTCCGGCCGCATCATCGCCCTGTTCGGCGACCACCTGACTCCGGAGCAGCAGATCGGTGACGCGCTGGCCGAGCTCGGCGACCTGGCCAAGACCCCCGAGGCCAACATCATCAAGCTGCCCAACATCAGCGCCTCGGTCCCGCAGCTCAAGGCCGCGATCGCCGAGCTCCAGTCGCAGGGCTACGCCCTACCCGACTACCCCGAGAGCCCCTCGACCGACGAGGAGAAGGACGTCCGCGCTCGCTACGACAAGGTCAAGGGCAGCGCCGTGAACCCGGTGCTCCGCGAGGGCAACTCCGACCGCCGCGCGCCGGCGTCGGTCAAGAACTACGCCCGCTCGCACCCGCACTCGATGGGGGAGTGGAGCAGCGACTCACGCACCAACGTCGCGACGATGGGCGCCGACGACTTCCGCTCCAACGAGAAGTCTGTCGTCATCGACGCCGACGGCACGATCGCGATCCAGCACGTGGCCGACGACGGCACGGTCACCGTGCTCAAGGAGGCATTCCCGGTGGAGGCCGGCGAGGTCGTCGACAGCACGGTCATGCGGGCGGCCGCGCTCGATGCGTTCCTTGCTGTCCAGATCGCCCGAGCCAAGGTCGAGGGCGTGCTGTTCTCGGTGCACCTGAAGGCGACGATGATGAAGGTCTCGGACCCGATCATCTTCGGCCACGTCGTCAGGGCCTTCCTTCCCACGGTGTTCGCGCAGTACGGCAGCGACCTCGCCCGCGCCGGCCTCAGCCCGAGCGACGGACTGGGCTCGATCCTCGCCGGACTCGGCGAGCTGCCCAACGGTGCCGAGATCAAGGCCGCGATCGAGCAGGGTCTCGCCGACGGACCGCCGCTGGCGATGGTCGACTCCGACCGGGGCATCAGCAACCTGCACGTGCCGAGCGACGTCATCGTCGACGCGTCCATGCCGGCCATGATCCGCACGTCGGGCCACATGTGGGGACCCGACGGCAAGGAGGCCGACACCCTCGCCGTCATCCCCGACAGCAGCTACGCCGGCATCTACCAGGCCGTGATCGACGACTGCCGCGCGAACGGCGCCTTCGACCCCACCACGATGGGCTCGGTGCCCAACGTCGGCCTCATGGCGCGGGCGGCCGAGGAGTACGGCAGCCACGACAAGACGTTCGAGATCGAGAAGGTGGGCACCGTGCAGGTCGTCGACGGCTCCGGCCAGGTGCTGCTCGAGCACACGGTCGGCGACGGCGACGTGTGGCGGGCCTGCCAGACGAAGGACGTGCCGATTCGCAACTGGGTCGAGCTCGCCGTCACCCGCGCCCGCGCCTCTGGCACGCCCGCGGTGTTCTGGCTCGACTCCAGCCGCGCCCACGACGCCAACCTCATCGCCAAGGTCGAGCAGTACCTCACCGAGCACGACACGGATGGTCTGCAGATCGAGATCATGTCCCCGGCCGAGGCCTGCGCGTTCTCGCTCGAGCGCATCCGTCGCGGTGAGGACACGATCTCGGTCACCGGCAACGTCCTGCGCGACTACAACACCGACCTGTTCCCGATCCTCGAGCTCGGCACCAGCGCCAAGATGCTCTCGATCGTCCCGCTCATCAATGGCGGCGGCCTGTTCGAGACCGGCGCCGGCGGCTCCGCCCCCAAGCACGTCCAGCAGCTGCTCAAGGAGAACCACCTGCGCTGGGACAGCCTGGGCGAGTTCCTCGCGCTCGCCGCCAGCCTCGACCACCTGGCCACGTCGGACGACAACGCCCGCGCCCAGCTCCTCGGCGACGCCCTCGACCGCGCCACCGAGACGTTCCTCATGGAGAACCGGTCGCCGAGCCGCAAGGCCGGCGAGATCGACAACCGGGGCAGCCACTTCTACCTGGCGCTCTACTGGGCCCAGGAGCTTGCGGCCCAGACCGAGGACGCCGAGCTGGCAGCGGCGTTCGCCGAGATCGCCGGCGACCTCGCCGCCAACGAGCAGGCGATCACCGACGAGCTGCTCGCCGTGCAGGGTTCGCCGGTCGACATCGGCGGCTATTACCGCCCCGACGACGACAGGGCGTCCGACATCATGCGCCCGTCGAAGACGTTCAACGAGGTGCTGGCCAAGCTCGGCTGATAACCCGCGAGTGGCGCAGTTCGGCCGTTCTGGGACCGCGTGTCGCGCCAATCTGCGCCACTCGGCATCCACTTTGCGCCATTCGGCGCTAGTCAACGGCGAGGTCGGCGATCAGCTCGTCGGCGGTCGGCATCGCGACGTCCGGGACGTCGGGGAGGCTGGCGTAGAGGACACCTGGCCGGCCGTCGAGTGCGACGAGCACGAAGACGGCGTTCTCTCGAGCGAAGCCCAGGTGATCGTCTGTGACGTCGAGCGGGACGACGAGACGCCACGTCTCGTGTCCGTCGAGCATCCCGGTCTCCGGCGTCGCTGGATCGTGCGGCTTCTCCGCCGGATAGAACGTGTCCAGCATCGCGGACGAGAAGGCCGTCCCCATGGCGGCGAGGTCGTCGCCCACGTACTCGTCCGGCAGCCTGCCGATGAACAGGCAGCCGATGTAGTCGCCGCGCGGAGTGTGGCCCACGACCACCTGCTGGCCGATCGCGTCGTCGATGTGCGGGTAGTCGGGGCACCACGTCCACGGCTCCGGCTGGGCGGCGCACGAGAGGCCGCCGGCGTGGAATCGGCCGTCCTCGGACGGCGCCGGAGCCGTCACCACCATCGGCGGTCCAACGTTGCGGATCGGGCTGACATGGTCGGTCCAGTTCTCGCCGTCCCACCAGCGAAACAGGTTCGGCATCCCCTGCGGGTCCCAGTACCAGCCCGGCTGCGTCGGCTGCATGGTCACACCGTAGTTCCGGTGTAGCGTCGGTGACCTCTCTCCAGGGACCAGCGAGCGGGGGCGTTTCGGATGAGCAAGGTGATCGTCAGCAACCTGATGACCGTCGACGGCTATGTGGCGGGACCAGGAGGCGATGTCATGGCCCTGCCGTTCGACGACTCCTTCAGCACCCACAACCTCGGACTCATGCAGGCTGCTGGAACGATGCTCTACGGAGCCACGACGTACGCCGGGATGCGCGACTACTGGCCGTCCGTCCTCGATGACCAGAGCCAGCCACAGCTGGAGCGCGACATCGCACGGCGGAACCAGGAGATGGAGAAGGTGGTGGTGTCCGACTCCCTGACCAGCGACGACACCGGGCCGTGGCGCGAGACGACCACGATCGTCTCCAGAGCCGAGGCGCACGACAAGATCGCCGGGCTCCGGCGCGACGGCACCGAGGACATCCTGACCTTCGGGAGCATCACCCTGGTCAACGACCTGCTCGCAGCTGGTCTGGTCGACGAGCTGCAAGTTCTGGTGGGTGCCGGAGTGCTGGTCGACGGTGTACCCGCGTTCTCGCAGCTGCCGACCCAGACCCTTCGTCTGGCCGAGGCACGCCAGCTTCCCGACTCGAACACCGCACTGCTGCGCTACGCGCTCGAGTGATCGCGCTCAGGCTCGCAGCTCATGCTCGACGGGAGTCCAGCCGCGGGCACGGGCCTTGAGCCGCACGTCACCGAGCATGGTCGTGAGCTCTGCAGCGCGCTGGCCGATGCGAGCCGATGTCTCGGTGCCGACGTCGTCGAGCAGGCGGACGACCACCTCTCCGTCGTCGCGCTGGGCCCAGCCGCCGACCACCCGCCCGTCGGCCCACACAGTGGGACCGGCATTGCCGTTGACGTCGTAGAGCTGCTCGCGGTGCGGGCCGAGGCAGAAGTCGCGGTGCTTCCAGCCCATCGCCGACGGATCCAGCGCGGGCAGCAGTGCGACCCACGAGTCGGGGATGGGCACCGGTTCGGCGTCGTCGGCGAGCATCAGGCCCGGCAGGCCGTCGAGGTCGACCTCGACGGTGTCGACGAACGCCAAAGCCTCCCGCATGCGCGTCTTGGTCCAGCCGGTCCACCACTGAAGGTCGTCCGGGCTCGCCGGCCCGTACGCGTGCAGCCAGGCGCGCGCGATCCGTGTGGTGGCCTTGGCGGGGTCGACGCGTTCGGCGAGCGACGCCGCCCACCGCTCGACGGCGACCCACCGGAACTGGGTGGACGTCCAGCCGCCCTTGGGGCGCGCCCGGACGACGTGACCCTGCGCGGACAACAGGTTCAGCAGCCGGCTGCCCACCCCTTGGTTGGTGGCGTACTTGGTGCCAGGCGCCAGCTCCAGACGCGTGGCGAGGATGGGATCGGCCGCAGCCAGGTCGGCGGACGTGACCTCGTCGTGTGCGCGGACGACCTCGAGCGCCGCCGCCTCGGCGCGCAGGAGCCAGGCCTCGGGGTCGTCGGTGACGCCGGTGTCGACCAGCAGCTTGTGGAAGACCCTGCGCTCGTTGCGGGCCACCGTGTCGGCGGCGCCGGCGAAGCATGCCGGCGCGAAGTCGAGCGGCACGGCGAACACCGTGCGACGGAAGGCGATGACGCGGACCAGGGTGCGGTCGTCGTACAGAGCCGTGGCCACGTCGCCGGGCGTCGAGCCTGGTGCGCGAGCCAGCGCAGCGAGCACGGTGGAGGCCGGATCGGTGCCGTGCAAGGCCACGACGGCCCGAGCCGAACCGACGACGTCAGCAGCACCCGCGCCCGCGAGCGCGTGCCGGACACCGAGACGCACACGTCGCTCGTCCACGGAGATGCGGCGCATGGTCCCAGCCTGTCATCGCCCGCCCACGGAACGCGCGCTCCACGGAATAGCGGGTGCACCCGCCGACTTGACCGAAGTGTGACATCGCTCCAGTCGGCACCGCGTACGCGCACGTCCCACGTCGGTCTGGCGATCCTCTCGCTCGCCCTCGGCGGATTCGCGATCGGCACCACCGAGTTCGTCACGATGGGCCTGCTGCCCGACATCGCCGCGGGCATCGACGAGTCGATCCCGACCACCGGCCACATCATCTCCGCCTACGCCGTCGGCGTGGTCGTCGGCGCACCGGTGATCGTCTCGCTGGCGGCGCGCCTGCCGCGACGCGAGCTCGCGATCGGCCTGGTGCTGGCGCTCGGTGTCGGCAACGCGATCACCGCCCTCGCGCACGGGTACTGGGAGGTCATGGCAGCCCGATTCATCTCCGGCCTTCCGCACGGTGCGTACTTCGGCGTGGCCTCGCTGGTCGCCGTCTCCCTCGTCGCGCCGGAGCGTCGCGGCCGCGCGGTCAGCGGCGTGATGCTCGGTCTCACGGTCGCCACACTCGTCGGCGTGCCGGCGGGAACGGTGCTGGGGCAGCAGCTCGGATGGCGCACCGCCTACTGGGCGGTGCTCGGCATCGCCGTGCTCGCGGCCGCGCTCGTACTGCTGTTCGTGCCGCACCAGCCGGGCAATCCGGACGCCACCGTGCGGGCCGAGCTCGCGGCGCTGCGCCGACCGCAGGTGCTGTTCGCCGTGTCGGCCGGCATGGTCGGCTTCGGCGGTGTGTTCGCGATGTACAGCTACATCGCGCCGGTCGTCACCGACGTCACCGATCTGTCCCGCGGCGCGATCCCCGCCTTCGTGTTCGCCTTCGGCGTCGGCTCGGTGGCCGGCACCTGGCTGGCCGGACGGCTCGCCGACTGGGACGTCGAGCGATCCATCCTCGCCGGGTTCGCGGTGCTCGTGGTCACCCTCGTCGCCTTCGCCCTGGCCGCCGGACTCGCCGTGCCGGCATTCGCACTGGTCATGGCCGTCGGCGCCCTCGGCTCGGTGCTGGCGATCAACCTGCAGGTCAGGCTGATGCACGTGGCCGGCGACGCCCAGATGCTCGGCGCGGCACTCAACCACTCGGCCCTGAACATCGCGAACGGCCTCGGTGCGTGGGTCGGCTCCGTCGTCATCGCGGCCGGGTTCGGCTATCGCGCCCCCAGCATGGTCGGCGCCGCCCTCGCTGTCGGCGGCCTGGTCATCTTCGCCGTCGGGCTCGCGCAGTCACGCCGTACGACCGAGCCCGTCGGCCACCAGTAGGCGGTCGAGGGCGAGGACCCACGCCTCGTAGTACGGCGTGGTGTCCGGTAGGTCTGCGATCGCGGCCATCAGGTGTTTGCGGAACGACTCCCAGTCCTGGCCGGACGCTTCGAGATACGCAGCGGTGAGCCCGAAGGCGCGGCTCTCCCACGGCGCGTCGAACACGAGCTCGCCGTTGCGACGGGGGATGCCCTCCGGCGGCTGATCGGCGGTCACCGGACCACCCCGATCATGTGGTCGCGGGTGACGAGGCCGGCCAGCTCGTCCTCGCTCTTTCCTTCGATGTCCGGGGTGAGCGGAAGGACCAGGTAGCGGACCTCCGCGCTGGAGTCCCAGACCCGCACCTCGATGTCGTCGCTCACCGTCGTGCCGAACTCGCCGAGCACCGCGCGTGGTTCGCGCACCATGCGCGAGCGGTAGGCGAAGCTCTTGTACCACTGCGGCGGCAGGCCGAGCACCGGCCACGGGTAGCACGAGCAGAGCGTGCAGACGACGACGTTGTGGACGTCCTCGGTGTTCTCCAGCACGACGAGGTGCTCGCCCTCGGCGCCGCCGAACCCGAGCTCACCGACGGCGCTCGTGCCGTCGTCGAGCAGCCGGGCACGGTACTCGGGGTCGACCCAGGCACGGGCGACGACGCGGGCGCCGTTCATCGGACCCACGTCACGCTCGTAGGTCTCGACGATGGCGTCGACCACGTCGGACGTGATCAGGCCGCGCTCGACCAGCAACGCCTCGATCGCCTCGACCCGCTGCTCAGCAGGCGTCTTGGGCTTCGGGTGGTGTCCGTGTGAGTCGTTCATTCGAGGTATCGCTCCCACAGGTCGATGTACAGCCAGCCGGGCTCGGCGTCGGCGCCCCAGAGGTCGGCCATGGCGAAGCGAACCGTGTAGGTCGCCTCGGGTGGCTCGTCGGAGCTCGCGTGCGGCCAGCCACCCGGCAACCTTGTGACCGTGCCGGTGGCACCACGGACGTAGCGCGGGCAGCGGTGGTGTCCGGCCGGGCCCATCCGCTTGACGGTGACGTTGTCGCCGACCCCGAAGCGGGCAGGCACATCGTCGCCGCTCGGTGAACGTGGGCGGTCGACGAGCGCGCCGGTGAGACGGCGAGCGATCTCGGGGTTGGTGTCGTCCTGGTGCTCCCTTGGCGGTTCGGGAGCGTCGACGCGGGTGTCGATGTCGGCAGGTGTGAGCGTGCCGGCGTCGACGAGACCGGACTCCACCGACCGCGCCCAGCGCTCGAAATAGCTCGAAGCGAGATACGTGGCCGGGTCGATCGCCTCGATGCCTGGCCGGATCGAACCCGAGCGGAGGCCGGCCGCGCCGGTGGCGATCATGAGGCCGAAGGTCCGCCCCTCCCAGGGCTCGTGGAAGACCTGCTCGTCGTCATCGATGGGGACCGCGCCGAACCCGTGCATGCCGCCCATGTCGTGAACGCCGTCCACCGTCGCACCTCCAGGCCGTCAGCGTAGTTCTTCGGACGTCGTCGCGGATCGAGGAAGGGCGGCGTCGACCTCGTCGGCCGCACGTTCGCCGGACGTGATCGCGCCGTCGATGTACCCGCACCAGCGCTCCGCCGTCTCGGTGCCGGCCCAGTGGATCGGACCGACCGGCTCGCGCAGAGCAGCACCGACCTGGGTCCACGCCCCGGGCGGCAGGTGTGCCCCGTAGCAGCCGCGCGTCCACGGCTCGGCATTCCAGTCACGCTCGACGAAGGCGATCGGCCGGCGGGCGTCGTCGCCGACGTAGTGGGCGAGGACGTCGAGGACCTCCGCCTGTCGCTCGTCCGGCGTCGCGGCTGAGAGCCGGATCGCGTCGGCGGCCTCGATGAATGCGACCAACACTCCGGGAGAGCCGTCCCCGGGTGGCGTGCCGTCGAAGACGACCTTGACCGGAGCAGTGTCGCCCACCGCCTCGCCATTGAGACCGGCATCGCGCCAGAACGGTCGGTCGTAGACGGCGTGGCACTTGATGACCGAGCCCTGCGGCATTCGCTGGGTGAGCGCGTCGCGGGTGCCCGGCATCACCGGATCGAACCGGAGGCGCCCGGCCAAGGTCGGCGGGACGGCCACGATGACACGGGATGCCTCATGCGTGCCGCGCTCCGTCGTGACCCGGACGACGGTGCCCTCGACGGCGACGGCGGTGACCGGCTCCTCCAGGCGGACCCGGTCGCCGAGCCCCGCGGCCAGGTGCTCCGCCACCTGCTGCATCCCGCCGTCGACGCGGGCGTGCTGGGCGCCGCCCTCGGTGCTGATCAGGTGTTCCAGCCCGCCGCCGGAATGGCTGTAGAACAGCGCGTGGAGGAGGGACACGTTCGCCGCCTCGGTCGCGAACACCGCCTCGCAGCAAATCCGGAAGAACTCCCGGCCGTTCCTCGTGCGGCAGTGGCGGCGGATCCACGACTCGAAGGTCTGGCCGTCGAGCTCGTCGGCGTTCGGGGTCGCCCACGGGCGGTCCAGGTCGACGCCGGCGGCCAGCTTCTCGAAACGCTGCAACGCGACGCCCACGTCGATCACGGTCACCAGACCGAGCTTGGGAGTCGACCCGGTGTATCGCCGAGGCCGGCCACCGAGGCTGACGAGGTCCTCTCCGCCGCCGCTCTGGTCGATCGTGGTCAGCTCGAACCGCTCGAGCTCAGCCAGGAGTGCATGCTGGGCCGGGCCCACCCATTGGCCGCCGGAGTCGACACGGAGACCCGGTACCCCGGGGACGTCAACGGTCAGCGTCCGGCCGCCGACCCGGTCTCTGGCCTCGAGCACGATGACGTCCCGGCCGGCGGCGACCAGGCGGTCCGCGGCGGTCAGGCCGGCAACACCGGCTCCGACGACGATCGCATCGTGACTCATCACGCCGAGCCTATGCGCATTTGCCGGATGACCTCGACGACCGGCAGGATTCGAACGTGGTCCTGACGACGCACGGGGAGTCGGCTCGCCCGCGGCTGGTGCGCTCGGCCGCCGTGGCGATCGGAACGCTCATCGCGATCGTGCTGGTGTTCGCCGCCATCCGGGTGGTGTCCGACTGGCCGAGCATCCTGGCCGGCACGATGCCCGACGACGAGTTCGCCGAGCGCTACGTCGAGAACCCGTGGCGCGGCTACCTGCACATCGCGCCCGGCGTCGTCTACCTCCTGGGCGCGCCGCTCCAGCTGAGCCGACGGTTTCGCACGAAGCACTACGACGTGCATCGGCGGCTCGGGAGGGTGCTGCTCACCTGTGCGCTGGTCAGCGCCGTCTTCGCGATGCTGTTCGGCATCCCGTTCGCGTGGGGTGGCGCCGCCGAGTCGCTGGCCACGGTCGTCTTCGGAACCTGGTTCCTGGCCTGCCTGCTGCTGGCCTTCCGCGCCATCCGGGGCGACAACGTGCCGCAGCACCGGCGGTGGATGATCCGGGCCTTCGCGGTTGCGGTCGGCATCGGCACGATCCGGATCTGGGTGGGCATCTTCGAAGGCATCGAACAGGGCATGTCGGGCGGAACGACGCCGGCAGCGCCCGACCACACCATGTTCGGGGTGGCGTTCTGGCTGGCCTTCACGATGCACGTGGCGATCGGCGAGTGGTGGCTCCGTCGAACGCCCGCGCTCGACGGGTAGCTAGGTACGCAGCAGCTCGTAGCCGTGGAGGTCGTCGGTCGATCCGTCGCCGAGCAGCTCGGCGGAAGTCTGGGTGCCGAAGTGTCGGAACCCGGCCGCGACGGCGACGGCGTTGCTCGCCGGGTTGCCGGCGGCCGCGTAGAGGGTGAGCCGGGCCCGGTCGAGGCCGGCTGGGTCGAAGGCGTGCTCGACGACGGCGCGGACCGCTTCGGTCATGACGCCGCGACCGCGTTCGGCCGGGTGGGTCCAGTAGCCGACCTCGCCGCCGGTGGCGTTGATGCCGCGCATGTCCATGACGGCGATGTTGCCGAGCAGCACGTCGGTGTCGCGGTGGGCGACCGCCCAGGTGGCCTTCGCGCCGGTCGCGGCCTGCCACACACAATCGGCCAGATAGCCGCGCGCGGTGGCCTCGACGTACGGATTCGGCAGGCCGTTCAGCCAGTGCCGCGTGGTCGCGTCGGAGCAGGTCTCGACGACGCGCGGGATGTCGGTCTCGACGAACGCTCGGAGCCGCAACCGCTCGGTCTCGATGACGGTCGACTCGGCCCACGGCGTCCGGGGGACTGGCGGGTCGCCGAACCGGCGCGAGCCGGTCCAGCCGTCCACGACGAGGTCACGTTGCTGCACGATGCCAGGGGTGACTCCGTGCAGGATGAACCCCGCCGCATGGGCGACCCGCAACGAGTCGACGTTGCCGATGTTCGCGCGCCAATGGACGATCTCGACGCCACCCTCGACCAGCGCCCAGTCGGTGGCCAGTCGCACGGCGCGAACCATCAGGCCTCGGCCGCGAGCCCACGGATGCAGGACGAACCCGATGTCGGCGATGGGTGCGTCGCGCACGTCGACGTTGCCGGCGAACCGGCCCTCGACCTCGATGGCCCAGCCGCGATGGTTCCCCTCGTCCCATCCGCGCGGAACCACGGCGAAGGCATAGTCCTCGACCGACTCCGGTGTGCTGTCCAGCGGAATCGAGGTCCAGCGCAGGGCTTCGGGGTCGCGGCACATCTCGAGCATGTCGCCGACGTCGGCGTGCGTGTGGGCGCGCAGCGTCACCACGCCGTCGGACAGCACGGGCACCGACAGCGGCCAGGTCAGGCCTGTGGTCATGCGTTCTCGGCGCGGAACGGGTCGGCCGGGTAAACACCCAGCACCTTCACCTCGGTGGTGAAGAACGCCAGCTCGTCGAGCGCCCGCCGGACCGGGAGGTCGTCCGGGTGCCCGTCGACCTCGGCCAGGAACTGGGTGGCGGTGAACTCGCCGCCGACCATGTAGCTCTCCAGCTTCGTCATGTTGACGCCGTTGGTGGCGAAGCCGCCGAGCGCCTTGTAGAGCGAGGCGGGCAGGTTCTTGACGTTGAAGATGAAGCTCGTGACGATCGGGCCGTTGTTCGCGGGTGCCTCGACGAATTCGGAGGAGAGCGCCACGAATCGGGTGGTGTTGTGGTCCTCGTCCTCGACGTCGTCGGCCAGGATCTGCAGGTTGTAGATCTCGGCGGCCAGCGGCGGTGCGATGGCGGCCTGGGTGATGTCCTGCGCGTCGGCGATCTCGCGAGCGGCTCCGGCGGTGTCGCCGGAGATGATCGGCGTCAGCCCGTGCTCGCGGATGATGCGACGGCACTGGCCGAGTGCGTGAACGTGGCTGTGCACCGTCTTGATGGTGTCGAGGCTCGAGCCCGGCACGCCCATGAGCGTGAACTCGATGGGCAGGAAGTGCTCGGCGATGATGTGCAGCCCCGACGTGGGCAGGAAGTGGTGGATGTCGGCGACTCGGCCGGCGATCGAGTTGTCGATCGGGATCATCGCCAGGTCGGCGTCGCCGCTCTCGACCACCGCGAAGACGTCCTCGAACGACGCGCAGGCCACCGCCTCCCAGTCGGAGTAGTGCTCCTTGCACACGAGGTGGGAGTTGGAACCAGGCTCGCCCTGGTACGCGATGCGTCGAGTCGTCACCAGCCCAGTTTCCCACGGGTCACGCGGGCACCCTGTACCCGGCGTGCGGCCTCAAGGCTGCGTGGCGAAGCCGAAGACCGTGGTGCTCTCGGCGTCCTTCACCGGACCCACCGCGAGCTCGGCCTTCCCGTCCATGCCGATGCGGACGATCGCCCAGGTCGTCTCGTCCTGGTTCACGATCGCCAGCACGTGCTCGTCGTCCTCCCAGGCCGTCTCCCAGATCGTGGCCGAGTCGGCCGGGCTGCGGGCGGTGAGGCGAGTCTTGCCGGTGGCGGCGTCGAGCACGTCGATCGCGTCGAGGGCGGGTCCTTCGGTGATCTCCGACGAGTAGCCGAGGATGCTCCCGCCGTCTGGCGAGAACTCGTTGAGGACGTGGTCGCAGGTGCGGTATGCCTTGGCTTCGCTCTCGTACCGGCTGCACAGACTGGCTGCCGTCGGGTCCACGATGCCGATCAGGGCCTGGTCGTCGGAGACGTCCAGCAAGTCGCTGATCGTGGAGTCGGCCTCCTGGACGAACCCGTGGTTGGACGCCGCGAACGGAGCGCGCTTGTCCTTGCTCGTCAGCGTGAAGAACACCGAGCAACCGGCACCCTCGACCTCCTCCGGCCCGTGGAAGCAGTCGTTGCCGAGGACGGCGACGGCGTCGCCCTGGTCACCCTTCTTCTTCGACACCCGGGGTAGGTCCAGCGGCTCGCGGTGGCCGGCCTGCAACACCTTCGGGGTGTTGTCCTCGGCGATCCAGGCGACGATCGTGCGCTCGCTGTTCGTGACCAACCGGCTGAGCGGGTTGGGATAGCGATCGGTGATCGTCCCCTTGCTGTCCCGCACCTGAACCTCGGTGTCCCCAGACTCACCCGGGCCGCGGGTGATGATGCGGTTGCCGAGGACGGCCACGTCGGCGAGCTCGTTGCCGGCCAGCCGGACGGTCCGGTCGGCATCGTGCAGGGTCAGGTTCTGCCGCCAGCCGATCTTCGGAGCGGCGCCCTTCTCGAGGTCGGCGACGTCGATGACGATGTCGGTCGGCTTCTCCGCTGCGGTCGGTGAGGGCGTTGCGGACTCGTCCGGCTCCGGAGTGGACTTCTGCTCGCCGCAAGCGGTCAGCATGAGGGACATGACGAGCGCGACGACCGGGAGAACGCCGCGCGGCGTGCGGATCATGCGATGAGTATGGCACCGCTCCGACGTCCGGGGACGCCGTTCGAAGAGGCTGAAAGTCCGGCCACCGCACTCACAGGTGCCACGCTGTCGCCTGCGTGTCGACTATCGCTGGAGGAGGCCACCCGGCCCCGTCGAAGCGTTGCTCCATGAGCTCGCGAACGGCTGCCACCCGGTCGGGCCAGGTGATCGCGATGACGGCACCTCCGCTCGCCCTGGCGCCGAGCGCTCCAGCTTCGAGCGCGGCCTCGGCGGCCACGTCCAGCTCGGCGCACGTCACCTCGAAGTCGTCGCGGAGCGACGCGTGCGACGCCGTGAGGATCGTTCCGAGCTGGGCCCACGACTCGGACTCGATGGCCCGTGTCGCGGCGCGGACGCGGGCCGTCTCGGTGATGACGTGCCGGGTGCGGGCCTTGAGCGACTCGTCGTCGAGCTTCAGCACGGCATCGGGGCCGGCGGCACTGAGGTCGTCCAGTCCGAGCGCATCAGCGGCTCGGCGGCACTCGGCGCTTCGGTCGGGCGGTGCCGCGACGCCGGTGTCGACGATCATCAGCGCGAGGCCGTCGACGAGCGCTGGCGTGGCATCGGACTCGATGACGATGTCGGCGCTGCCTGCCGCGATCCCGTGGTCGTCGAGGGTCGCAGCAACCGTCGGCGGCAACGAGGAACGCTGACCGTCGACCCAGACGTTGACGATGTCGTCGTCGCGTGGCCGTGCCTTCACGGTGAGCGTGCGTCCGGTGGCGACCGAGAGAGCCGGCGGACCGTTGTGGTCGAGCTGCTCGCCGAGCAGATGGACGACCTCGGGAACCTGCCACTTCTGAACGTCGACCACCCCCCGAGCCTAGGTCAGAGGCACCGCTGACCTGCTGGCACAATGCACACCATGCCCGGCCCGACGCAGCGACAGCGCGTGCTCTCCGGCGCGCAACCGACGGCCGACTCCTACCACCTGGGCAACTACTTCGGGGCGTTCAAGCAGTGGGTGGCGCTGCAGGACGAGTTCGAGGCGTTCTACTTCATCCCCGACCTCCACGCGATCACCGTCGAGTACGACCCGGCGCAGCTGCGCGAACGCACGTATGTTGCCGCGGCCCAGCTGCTCGCGGCCGGCGTCGACCCGGAGCGCAGCGCGCTGTTCGTGCAGAGCCACGTGCCCGAGCACGCCCAGCTGGCGTGGGTGCTCGGCGGGGTCACGGGCTTCGGCGAGGCCGGCCGCATGACGCAGTTCAAGGACAAGACCGCCACGAGCGGACGCGACGCCGCGAGCGTCGGACTGTTCACGTATCCCGTCCTGATGGCGGCCGACATCCTCATCTATCAAGCCGACAAGGTGCCGGTGGGGGAGGACCAGCGTCAGCACATCGAGCTCACGCGCAATCTCGCGCAGCGCTTCAACCATCGATTCGGCGAGACGTTCACGGTGCCCGAGCCCTACATCGTGAAGGCCACCGCCAAGATCTACGACCTGCAGGACCCGACCGCGAAGATGAGCGGCTCGGCCACGACCCACTCCGGCGTCGTCAACCTCACCGACGACCCGAAAAAGGCGGCCAAGAAGATCCGTTCGGCGGTCACCGACTCCGGCACCGAGGTCCGGTTCGACCCGGTCGAGAAGCCCGGCGTCTCCAACCTCCTGCTCATCTACTCCGCGCTCACCGATCGACCGATCACCGAGATCGAGTCCGAGTTCGAGGGCCAGCAGTACGGACACTTCAAGGTGGCTCTCGGCGACCTCGTGGCCGAGTTCGTCGACGCCTTCGGGTCGCGCACCCGCGAGCTGCTCGACGACAAGGCTGAGCTCGACCGCGTCCTCGCAGACGGCGCGGCCAAGGCCCGCGAGGTCGCCGCCCAGACCCTGGCCACCGTCTACGACCGCTCCGGGTTCGTGCCGGCTACATGACGAGTCTGACGATGGGCGTGGCGATCGCCGTTCCGGAGCCGCACGGTTCACTGCTGCGCGAGATGCGCGCCGGGTTCGGCGACCAGCTCGCCCGTACCGTGCCGAGCCACATCACGCTGCTGCCGCCTCTCGACGTCGACGTCCATGATCTCGACGAGATCTGCGGTCGGATCGACAAGGCGGCCGGCGCCGTGCCGTCGTTCAGAGTGCGCTTGCAGGGCACTGGCACCTTCCGGCCGGTGTCACCGGTCGTCTACGTCAGAGTGAACGCGGGGTACGTCGCGACCGGTGTGCTGGCGGGTCAGCTGCGCCTCGCCATCGGCGCGCCGCGGGCCGAGTTCCCATTCCATCCGCACGTCACGGTGGCGCACCACCTCGACGACCCTGCGCTCGACCGCGCGGACGACGCCCTGCGCGGCTTCGAGTGCGAGTTCGAGGTCGAGGAGTTCGCGCTCTACGTGCACGACGACGCCGCCGGTTGGGAGCCACAACGCAGCTTCTCCCTGGCTCCGGCCGCCCCCTGGCGCTGACTCAGCCGCGGGTCCGCACCGCCGGGAAAGACGCGAGGAGCTCATCGCGGAACGCGAGCGTGGCCAGCTCCAGCGCGTCCGAGCGATGGGCGAGGGCGATCTCACGACTGAGCGCCGGCTTCTGCAGCCGCGAGCCGCGCAGCCGAGGACGGTTGCGCATGACCATCTCGGGCACGACGGCATGGCCGAGGCCGGCCTCGACGAAGCGCAGCACGGCGCTCATCTCGCCGCCCTCGACCGCGAGCCGCGGCTCGAAGCCCGCGGCGCGGCAAGCCCCGAGCGTCACCTCGCGCAGGTCGTAGCCTTCGCGGAACATGACGAGTGGCAGGTCGCGCAGCGCGGCAACACCGATGACGTCAGGCAGGTCGGCGTCGGCCGGGCTCGCCAGGACGAGGCGCTCCCGCAGGATGGACGTCGTCTCGATGGCGCCCGTCTCTCTGGTGCTGTCCGGAGGCAGCGGCACGATCAACAGGGCGAGGTCGAGCCGACCCCGTCCGAGCTCGCTGGTGAGCACCCGCGACCCGGCCTCCTGAACCTCCAGCTCGATGTCCGGATGCCGCGCGTGGAACCGGGTGAGCAGGTCGGGTAGCAGTCCTTCGCACAGGGACGGGGTGGCACCGAGACGTACGCGCCCCCGACGCAGCCCGGCGACCTCGTCGACGGAACGCTGGGCGCTCTCGACGTCGATGAGGATGCGCTGCGCGTGGGGGAGCAGCGCCTCGCCGGCGCTGGTCAGCTCGATCTGCCCGCGAGTGCGGACGAAGAGCGGTGACCCGAGTGAGTTCTCGAGCACCCGGATCTGCTTCGACAACGTCGGTTGGGAGACGCCGACGAGGTCGGCGGCATGGGTGAAGTGGCGCGTTCGGGCGACGGCCGCGAAGTACGCGAGCTGCTGGACCTGCATGGAATCACCATAGCTTTTGTCTATGAATGGCTACCTCACAATGACTTTGCGCCCCTACGCCGGACGGGCATACGGTGACGCCATCACCACCCCCGTTGTGGCTGCAGCCACTGAGTGAATCGACGAGGCATGACGACCACCACACCTGCTCCTGCGCGGCTCGTCGGGCGACGCCGGCGCCGGCCGCGCCGCGATCGCCGCCCGCACACTCCGCACCGATCGCTGGTGGTTCCCGCCGGCGATCCAGGCCGCCGGACTCGCCGCCTGGGTCATCTATGCGGTGTCCCGCACGGCGATGAAGGACAACTACTGGGTCGAGCAGTACCACTACCTCACACCGTTCTACTCGCCCTGCACGTCGACCGGCTGCATCCCCGATGCCTCCCACTTCGGCCAGTTCACGCCCGACTGGTGGTTCATCCCGGCGTACGCGGTGCTGAGCCTGCCGTTCCTTCTGCTCTTCCGCCTGACCTGCTACTACTACCGCAAGGCGTACTACCGGGCGTTCTGGCTGTCACCGCCTGCATGCGCTGTCGCCGAGCCGCACCAGAAGTACACCGGCGAGACCCGGTTCCCGCTGCTCGGCCAGAACCTGCACCGCTACTTCTTCTATGCCGCGGTCATCATCTCGCTGATCAACACCTACGACGCGATCCTGGCGTTCGGTACCGCCGACGGTGAGTTCGGGCTCGGGCTCGGCAACGTGATCCTGGTGACCAACGTCGTGATGCTGTGGCTCTACACGGCGTCGTGCCACTCCTGTCGCAGCATCATCGGCGGCAAGCTCAACCACTTCTCGCAGCACCCCGTCCGCTACAAGCTGTGGGGTTGGGTCTCGAAGCTGAACGGCCACCACATGCTGCTCGCCTGGATCACGCTCGGCACGCTGGCGATCACCGACTTCTACATCTGGGGCCTGGCGGCCGAGTGGTACTCCGACCCCAGACTCATCAACTGAGAGCAGTGACCACGTGACCGACATCGAGACCCACTCCTACGACGTCATCGTCATCGGCGCCGGCGGCGCCGGCCTGCGCGCGGCCATCGAGGCCCGCCTGGCGGGCAAGAAGACCGCCATCATCTCCAAGTCGCTGTTCGGCAAGGCGCACACCGTCATGGCCGAGGGCGGGTGCGCGGCCGCGATGGGCAACGTCAACCCCCACGACAACTGGATGGTCCACTTCCGCGACACCATGCGCGGCGGCAAGTTCCTCAACAACTGGCGCATGGCCGAGCTGCACGCCAAGGAGGCGCCCGACCGCGTCTGGGAGCTGGAGACCTACGGCGCGCTGTTCGACCGCACGCCCGACGGCAAGATCAGCCAGCGCAACTTCGGTGGCCACACGTATCCGCGCCTCGCCCATGTCGGTGACCGCACCGGGCTCGAGCTCATCCGCACCCTGCAGCAGAAGATCGTCTCCCTGCAGCAGGAGGACTTCGCCGAGCACGGCGACTACGACGCGATGCTCAAGGTCTATGCCGAGTGCACGGTCACCGACCTCATCAAGGACGGCGACGCGATGGCCGGGGCGCTGGCGTACTGGCGCGAGTCCGGCCGGCACATCCTGTTCGACGCGCCGGCGATCATCATGGCCACGGGCGGTGTCGGCAAGTCGTACAAGGTCACCAGCAACTCGTGGGAGTACACCGGCGACGGTCACGCCCTCGCACTGCGGGCCGGCGCCACCCTGATCAACATGGAGTTCCTGCAGTTCCACCCCACCGGCATGGTCTGGCCGCCGTCGGTGAAGGGCATCCTCGTCACCGAGTCGGTCCGCGGTGACGGCGGCGTGCTCACGAACTCCGAGGGCAAGCGGTTCATGTTCGACTACATCCCCGACGTGTTCAAGGCGCAGTACGCCACCTCGGAGGATGAAGCCGATCGCTGGTACACCGACGCCGACAACAACCGTCGTCCGCCCGAGCTGTTGCCTCGTGACGAGGTCGCCCGCGCCATCAACTCCGAGGTCAAGGCCGACCGTGGCTCACCGCACGGCGGCGTCTTCCTCGACGTCTCCAGCCGGATGCCGGCCGAGACGATCATCAAGCGGCTCCCGTCGATGCACCACCAGTTCAAGGAGCTGGCCGACGTCGACATCACCAAGGAGCCCATGGAGGTCGGCCCGACGTGCCACTACGTCATGGGCGGCATCGAGGTCGAGCCCGACAGCGGCGCCGCTTCCGTGCCAGGTCTGTTCGCAGCCGGTGAGTGCTCCGGCGGCATGCACGGCTCCAACCGTCTCGGCGGCAACTCGCTGTCCGATCTCCTCGTCTTCGGCCGGAGGGCCGGCGCGGGTGCAGTCGAGTACCTCGACGGCCTGTCCACCCGGCCGTCGCTGAACGACGTCGACGTCAAGGAGGCGCAGGAGCGCTCGGTGGCACCGTTCGGCGACGGGTCACAGGAAGGTGCGGAGAACCCGTACACCCTGCACCAGGAGCTCCAGCAGACGATGAACGACCTGGTCGGCATCATCCGCCAGGAGAGCGAGATCCAGGCAGCGCTCGACAAGCTCGCCGAGCTGAAGGAGCGGGCCAAGAGCATGGTCGTCGAGGGCCACCGCCAGTTCAATCCGGGCTGGCACCTCGCGCTCGACCTCCGCAACATGCTGCTGGTCAGCGAGTGTGTCGCCAAGGCCGCCCTCACCCGCACGGAGAGTCGCGGCGGCCACACCCGCGAGGACTTCTCGGCCATGGATGCCGAGTGGCGCCACATCCTGCTGGTCTGCACTGAGGCCGACGACGGCTCGGTGTCCGTCGAGAAGCAGGAGCAGATCCCGATGCGTCCCGACCTGATGGAGCTGTTCGAGATGGACGAGCTGAAGAAGTACTACACCGGCGCAGAACTCGGAGGGAACGCCTGATGAGCTACCAGCAGAACTTCCGTGTCTGGCGTGGCGACGACGAGGGCGGCGACTTCGCCGAGTACGAGGTCGAGGTGAACGAGGGCGAGGTCGTGCTCGACGTCATCCACCGCCTCCAGGCCACCCAGACGCCCGACCTGGCCGTGCGCTGGAACTGCAAGGCCGGCAAGTGCGGGTCGTGCAGCGCGGAGATCAACGGCCGACCGCGGCTGCTCTGCATGACCCGGATGTCGACGCTCCCGCCGGAGACCACTGTCACGATCACGCCGATGCGGACGTTCCCGGTCATCCGCGACCTCGTCACCGACGTCTCGTTCAACTACGAGAAGGCGCGCGAGGTGCGGGCGTTCGTGCCGCCGTCGGACCTCGAGCCCGGCGACTACCGGATGCAGCAGGTCGACGTCGAGCGCTCGCAGGAGTTCCGCAAGTGCATCGAGTGCTTCCTGTGCCAGGACACGTGCCACGTCGTCCGCGACCACGAGGAGAACAAGGTCGCGTTCTCCGGCCCGCGCTTCCTCATGCGGATCGCCGAGCTCGACATGCACCCGCTCGACGCCGCCGAGGCCGAGGAGGGCCTCGACCGCAAGGCTTCCGCGCAGGACGAGCACGGCCTGGGCTACTGCAACATCACGAAGTGCTGCACCGAGGTCTGCCCCGAGCACATCAAGATCACCGACAACGCGCTCATCCCGCTCAAGGAGCGCGTCGTCGACCTCAAGTTCGACCCGATGTTCATCCGTCGGCGCAAGAAGGCCAGGACGGACTGACGCTCACGCGTCAGTGCCAGCCCTGAGCAAGTCCGGTGCTCGCACGGTGGTGCGCCGTACGTCTGCCGCGCCATGATCGAAGCGTGCCGAGAACCCAGATCGTCGCCGCCCTCTTCACCGACGTGGTGGGGTCGACCGAGCTGCTGACCCGCATCGGCCCGTACTGCCGCCGACGAGCTCCGCGACCGGCACTTCGCCGAGATGCGCAGCGCGCTCGCCGTCCACCGCGGCACCGAGGTCAAGACGCTGGGTGACGGCATGATGGCGGTCTTCGAGAGCGCGACCGACGCGATCGCCTGCGCGGTGACGATGCAGCAAGCGGCAGCCGCACAAGGTCGGCGAGATCCGGATGCGCGGCAGGACATCCGGGTCGGGCTGAGCGTCGGGGAAGCCACCGTCGAGGACGGCGACTACTTCGGCGTTCCGGTGGTCGAGGCGAGCCGGCTGTGTGCCGCGGCGGATACCGGCCAGATCCTGGTGTCCGACCTGATGAGGTCGGTGGTGGCCCCTCGTGGTGTTCACCGGTTGGACCCGGTCGGCGAGCTCAGCCTCAAGGGGCTGCCCGACCCGATGGCGGCCTGGGAAGTGCGTTGGGAGTCCACCGACGATTCCACCCTCCGCGTGGCGTTGGCGGACGACTCGGGTCTCCTGCGTGAGGGGATCGCGCGAGCACTCACGGCGGAGGGCATCGACGTCGTCCTCCAGGCCTCCGATGCCGAGGAGCTGCTGGCCGGGTTGGCTGGAGCCCGCCCGCACGCGGTCGTTGTCGACGTCCGGATGCCGCCGACCCACACCACCGAGGGGATCGACGCCGCGGAGCAGATCAAGGCGGATCACCCCGAGATCGGTGTCCTGGTTCTCTCGGCCACGCTTCAGGAGGGTTCCGCGCGTCGTTTGCTCGAGGCGGCGACAGGCGGGATCGGCTACCTGCTCAAGGACAGCGTCGGCGACATCGCTGAGCTGGCCGCGGCCGTGCGCACGGTCGCCAGCGGCGGATCGGCGATTGCTCCCGACGTCGTCGCCCGTCTGGGCTGACTCAGGAACGCAGATAGGCCAGCACGGCGAGCACGCGGCGATGGCCCTCGTCGGTGGGGGCGAGGTCGAGCTTCTGGAAGATCGCTCGCACGTGGCTCTCGACGGTGCGCTGGCTGAGGAAGAACCGTTCGCCGATGGATGCGTTGGAGGCTCCCTCGGCCATCAGCGCGAGGATCTCGCGCTCCCGCTCGGTCAAGGTGTCGAGACGGGACTCGGCTCGCGACTTGCGTCCGACCAGCGAGGCGACGACCTCCGGATCGACGACGGAGCCGCCTTCGCCGATCTGGCGGACCGCGGCCGCGAAAGCATCGAGGTCGCCGACGCTGTCCTTGAGCAGGTAGCCGCGACCGGCGGTGCCCTCCTCGAACAGGCGCTGCGCGTAGCCGGCCTCGATGTACTGGGACAGGACGAGCACACCGATCTCGGGGTGGCTCTCGCCGATCCGCTGGGCGGCGTCGAGGCCCTCTGTGGTGTGGGTGGGCGGCATCCGGATGTCGACGATCGCCACGTCCGGCCGGATCTCGTTGACACCGGTCACCAGATCGTCGGCGTTCTCGGCCTGCCCGACCACGTCGAGGCCCGCCTCGCCGAGGAGCCGGACCAGTCCTTCGCGAAACAGGAGCGAGTCGTCGGCGACGTAAACGCGCATCGGTGTGACCCTAGTCGGGATCACGCCACCAGACGCAGGATCGCCTCTCCGGAAAGCTCCTGCTTGGGCAGGAAGCCGGCGACCGGTGCCTCGCTGATCTTCGTCCCGTAGTCCGTGGCCGGCCGGCTGGAGGTGAGCACGACCTTGGGTCCGCTCGCCATGGCGAGCCGCCGGGCCACCTCGAAGCCGTCGATCGTCGGCAAGTTGATGTCGAGGAGCACGACGTCGGGATGGAGCTGCTCGACAGCCACCAGAGCGGCGTCGCCGTCGGCCGCCTCGCCGGCAACCTTCAGACCCTCCGCCTCGAGCAGCGAGTGGGCGAAGGTCCGGAACGGGGTGTGGTCATCCACGATCAAGCACGCTCATGGTCATCACGATCCAGTCTTGCCGTTCGGCGTGGTCACGGTCATCAGTGCGCACACTGAGATGGCATCGCGGGAAACCGGTGAGCCCACGGATGTGGACCGCGCCAGGTCAGGCGCACGATGATGCGAACAGCAGGAGGTGGTGCGGATGGTCCGTCCAGCCGGTCACCGTCCATCCGCCGCGTCCGTTGCTTCGTCGGCGGGGTCTGTCGAGCGATGGTTCACCGAGCCGTTCGAGCGCGCGGGCTGGCGCGGTGTCGCTCAGAGGTATCTGCTCGGCGGTCTATTGGCTTGGTGCTCTGGGGGACTTCTGCAATCGGCCTCGGGGGTCTGACCAGCCAGATGTCGGGACGTGAGCAGCTCTGTGGCCGTCGCTCTGACTGAGGCTCGCCTTGATCGGCTGCATTGTTGCCGTGAGATGGGTCCTCTTCAGGGACGTGGCCGCGTGGGAAGCATGGGAAGCGACCGGTCGCCCGCAGGCCGAGGCCGGCCAGATGCTGCGACTGGTCCTCACCTCCCCGGTCAGAATGGTCAACTGGGGATTCGGATCGTTCTTCCTCCTGGCGCTCCCGACGGTCTATGTATGGGTATTCACCGTCATGGATCCCTTGGCCTACGCCATCTTGTGGTGCATCGGTGGATTTCTCTACTCGGGGGTGGTGGCCTGGCCAGTGGGGGTGTTCACCGCCGAGCTGAGCACTCGCCCGGTGGTCGCCCGGATCTGTGCCGAGTTCCCGCATCTGACGTCCCCAGAGGGTCACGGCATGTCGCTGCGCACCAAGGCGCTCCTCCCCGTCCCTGCCGTGACGCTGACGACCGGTCTCGGCGTCGGTGTGTTGGCCGGACGCCTCGACGAACCCGTCGAACAGATTCACCGCCGCGATCCTGATCAGCCTGGTTTTCACCGGCTCGGTCGCCTTGATCCTGAGGTTCGTCGTGACGGAGGCCGCCCTGCGCCCGGTCGACGACCTGATCGAGGGCGTCGAGAGGATTGCGGGCGGCGACCTCGACGCGCGGGTTCCCATCACCAGCGCGGACGAGCTGGCGGTCCTGGGACGCGCGGTCAACGAGATGTCCGAGCGGCTCGCTGCGCACGATGCGGAGATGCGCGCATCCCGGGCTCGGATCGTGGCCGCATCGGACGAGGCGAGGCGTAACGTCGAGCGCGACCTCCACGACGGCGCCCAGCAGTATCTGGTCCTGCTCCAGCTGAGGCTCGGACAGGCGAGGCGGATGCTGGAGACCAATCCACACGAGGCGGCCTCCGCCATGGATGAGGCGATCGAGGAGCTCAACCATGCGCTGGCGGAGCTGAGGGACCTCGCACACGGCATCTATCCGGCGGTGCTCGAGAGCGACGGCCTGCCAGGGGCCTTGCAGGCGGCGGCGGAGCGATCCTCGATGCCGGTGACCGTCGACTCCGACGGGGTCAGTCGGTACGCCCAGGAGCTGGAGGCGGCGATCTACTTCTGTTGCCTGGAGGCCTTGCAGAATGCGGCGAAGCACGCGGGCGACGGGGCGAAGGTATCGGTGCGGCTCAGCCAGGTCGACGGGCAGGTTCAGTTCGACGTCAGCGACGACGGCCGCGGCTACGACGCCGCCGCCATGGGTCCGAGCGCCGGCCTGCAGAACATGGCCGACCGGATCGGTGCCCTCGGCGGTGAGCTGCGGATCGATTCCGCGCAGGGTGATGGCACGACGGTGCGCGGCGCCGTCCCGATCGAGGTGGAGAAATGAGCGCGGGCCTCCGCACACGTCGGCGGGACGGATCGAGAGATGGCTGACTGCTTCGTTCGAACGCTCGGGCTCGCGTGGTGTCGTTCGACCAATGATGGCTGTGGTGATCGGCGGCGGGTTGCCCTGGGCCGTCGCCTCGATGATCATCGGCGGACTGGCCGGCGGGATGTCAGGAACGGAGCTTTTCCGGGGAGCGGTCATCAACGCGGGTGCTGCTGCTGTGGGTCTCGGCGTCGCGGCCCGGGTCGTCTTTCGGGACGTCGCCACGCTGGAAGCCTGGGACGCAGCCGGCCGGCCGTCTGTCGAGGCATCGCGAATACTGCGGCTCGCCCTCACCGCTCCTGTGAGATTCGCCAATTGGGGACTGGGAACGTATGTCCTCGTAGCGATCCCGACCGCTTTCGCATGGATTATCGCCACGGTGGAACCGCTGGCGTTCGCGTTCTTGATCTGTGTCGGAGGACTTCTTGGCGCGACGACGGTGAGCTGGGTGGTGGTCTTGTTCGTGGTGGAGCTCGGCACCCGTCCGCTGGTCGCCAGGATCTGCGCCGAGTTCCCCCAGGTGCAGGCTCCTGCGAGACACGGCATGTCTTTGCGCACCAAGGCACTCCTCCCTGTCCCGGTGGTCACCTTGACGACCGGCATCTGCGCTGCGGGCTTGGCCGGGTTGTCCGATCAACCGATCGGCCAGGTCGGAACCGCCATCGCGGTCAGCCTGGTCTTCACCGCCGTGTTCGCCGTGATTCTCCGATTCGCCTTGACCGGGGCGGCTTTGCGTCCGGTCGACGATCTCATCGAGGGTGTCAGGAGAGTCGCCAGTGGTGACCTCCGATCGCGGGTTCCCATCACCAGCGCGGACGAGCTCGCAGTGCTGGGTCGCGCCGTCAACGAGATGACCGAGCGTCTCG